>NZ_JANUXN010000002.1 GCF_025699485.1 Thauera carbonicopians
AGATGATGCTCGACCACTACCAGCAGACCAAGAACCTGCTCGTCAGCTACAGCGAGAACAAGCTCGGGTTCTTCTGAGACGGCTCTCCTCCCGCGCCTGCTTGCGGGCGCTTGGTCGGGGGCGGGCGACTGCCCCCGACACTTGTATTGCGGAGCGGAAAAACATGGTCCAGCGCGTCATCGCCACAGCTGCGGCGCTCGAACTGATCGATCAGCTCAAGGCCGAGCACGGCTCCGAGCTGATCTTCCACCAATCCGGCGGCTGCTGCGACAACAGCGCCGCCAACTGCTACCTGCCCACCGACCTGACGATCGGCCCATACGACGTCCATCTCGGCGAGATCGGCGGCGTTCCGTTCTACATCAGTGCGTCGCAATACGAATACTGGAAGCACACGCAATTGATCATCGACGTGGTGGCGGGGACGGGCGGCACCTTCTCGCTGGAAGGCGGCACCGGAAAGGCCTTCCTGACCCGCTCGCGGCTGTTCGACGACGACGAGATGGCCGAGGTGGAAGCCGAGGATCGCGCCCGCGGCCGCTAGCTGCAGCAGCCCTTCCTGCCGAGAGGCGCAATATCCTTCTTCGCCCAGCGTTTTTTCTGCTTCGCCGCTGGGTGGATCGGTCCGCTTTTGCTTTAATAGTCCCGGTGAGCCGGCATGGTCCGGCGCTGGAGACGAACGACGATGGGGAGGACCTTTACGCGCGTGCCGCTGGCGAACCTGCCCGTGCCGGCGTCGAACCTGCCTCTCGACTCCGGGCAGCCCCTTGGCGGGAGGCCGCATCATCCTGCGCTGGAATCTGCCGCCGGCCGGCGTGTGACGCTCGTCCGCCTGGCCACTGGCGACGCCGGCCTGCTGCGGGTGCTCGATCGTGCCGGCAGGGTGGTGGGGCGCAACATCCCGCTGCTGATCCAGGGCGAATCCGGTGTCGGCAAGGAACTGCTGGCGCAGGCCTGCCACAACAGCGGGCCGCGTGCCGATGGCCCTTTCGTCGCCCTCAACTGCGCAGCGATCCCCGAAAGCCTGATCGAAGCCGAGCTGTTCGGCTATGTCGGTGGCGCCTTCACCGGTGCACGGCGCGAAGGCGCAGTGGGGCGCATCCAGCAGGCCGACGGCGGCACGCTGTTCCTGGACGAGATCGGCGACATGTCGCTGTCCATGCAGGCGAGGCTGCTGCGCGTGCTGCAGGAGCGCTGCGTGGTGCCTGTCGGTGCCCGGGAGGCGGTGCCGGTCGACATCGCCCTGGTGTCGGCGACGCACCGGATGCTGAACGAGTCGGTGAAGAACGGCCTGTTCCGCGAGGATCTCTACTACCGCATCAACGGCCTGACCGTCCATCTACCCCCTTTGCGCGTGCGCACCGACATTCGCGTCATCGTCGGCCAGCTGGTCGCGGCGGAGTGCGCCGGCCAACCGTGCGATGGCGTGAGTGTGTCGGACGAAGTGATGCGCTTCTTCGAAGCCTATGCCTGGCCGGGCAACATCCGCCAATTGCAGAACGTGCTGCGGGTGGCGCTGGCGCTGCTCGATGACGATGAACGGGTGATCCTGCCGCAGCATCTGCCGGAGGAAATCTTCGATGCCGAGGCTGTGCCGGTTTTCGTCACGCCTCGGGCAGGGGGGGAACCCAGGAGGATGCTGTCCGCGCCAAGCCGACCGCGTGGCCGTCCCCCGCTGGGTCTGGACGAGAGCCTGATCCAGCAGGCGCTGGCCGAACATGGCGGCAACGTGTCAGCCGCTGCACGGGCCCTGGGCATCGCCCGCAACACCTTGTACCGCAAGCTGGGCCGCAACTTTTGAATGGAGAATGGATGCATGTCCGCCGATCACCACCGGATGCCGATGTCGGCGCTCGTGCTTTTCGTCCTGGCGGCGCTGTGTCTGGTGCCGGCGGTGATGTGTTTCGCCGGCGCCGGTGACTGGCTTCATCCGGCACTGGCGGAGCCGATGGCGGGACTGGCGTTTCTGGTGTCGGCCATCGCGCTGGCCGGGTCGGGCGCCTTCCCGCTGGTGATCTCACGCCTGGCGGCAAAGGACGGCGCCAAGTAGGCCGTCCGGCAGGCTGCCGTCAGGCCTGCCAGTGCCCCGACTTGCCGCCGAGCTTTTCCAGCAGGCGAATGCCTTCCATGTGCATGCCCCGGTCCACCGCCTTGCACATGTCGTAGATCGTCAGCAGGCCGACGTTGACCGCGGTCAGTGCTTCCATCTCGACGCCGGTGCGGCCGACCGTTTCGGCCGTGACGGTGCAGCGCACTGCGTGTTCGCTCCCTTCCTGCTCGCCTTCTTCCAGCGCGAACTCGACCGCTACCCGCGTCAGCGGCAGTGGGTGGCACAGCGGAATCAGTTCGCTGGTGCGCTTCGCGGCCTGGATGGCGGCGATGCGGGCGATGCCGAGCACGTCGCCCTTGCTGGCGGTGCCGGCGCGGATCATGCCGAAAGTGTCCGGCAGCATCAGGATGCGGCCGGTGGCGACGGCGACGCGGCGGGTTTCGGCCTTGGCGCCGACGTCGACCATGTGGGCCTGGCCTGCGGCGTCGAAATGGGTCAAGGCGGAGGTGTCGGGGTTCGGTGCGTCGGTGCTCATCGTGCTTCGGCGGCTATGAAGAGAAGGAAGATGCGCCGCGGCCGGAGGGCGGCTACAGCCCGATACAGGCATGCGGGAACGCTTCGATGCGGCCGGGTATCATAGCATCCGATGATGCGACGACCTCTTGCCCTGCTGCTCAGCCTCGCGCTGGCTTTTCCAGTCCACGCCTACGATCTGCCCGACCTGGGAGACGTTGCCGCGACCGAGCTTTCGCCGGCCGCCGAGCGGCGCATCGGCGAGCAGATCATCAGCCAGATCCGCTGGCGCGATGCCAGCTACCTGGACGATCCGGAAGTCGAGGAGTACGTCAACCGCATCGGCCACAAGCTGGCGGCGGTGAGCAACAACCCCGGGCTGGAGTTCGATTTCTTCGTCGTCAGCGACTCCACGCTCAATGCCTTCGCGCTGCCCGGCGGCTACATCGGCGTGCATACCGGCCTGCTGCTGGCAGCGCAGACCGAATCCGAGTTCGCCTCGGTGCTCGGCCACGAAATCGCCCACGTCACGCAGCGCCACATCGCGCAGATCGTCGGCAAGCAGAGCCAGTCGGCGATGCTGATGATGGCCTCGCTGCTGGTGGCGGTGCTGGCGGCGCGCAGCAATTCGGACGTCAGCCAGGCGGCGATCGCCGCCGGCCAGGCCGGCGCGATCCAGTCGCAGCTCGGTTATACCCGCAGTTTCGAGCGCGAGGCGGATCGCGTCGGGCTCGAGACGCTGGAGAACGCCGGCTTCGACGTGCGCGGCATGCCCGGCTTCTTCGAGCGCCTGCAGCGTGCCACCCGCATGTACGAGAATAACGCGCCGGCCTATCTGCGCACCCACCCGCTGACGACCGAGCGGATCGCCGACATGGAGAACCGTGTCAACTCGATGCGCTACCGCCAGGTGGTCGATTCGCCGGACTTCAACTTCTCCCGCGCCAAGCTGCGTGCCAACGCCGGTCTGGCCACCGATGCGGTCAGGGACATGGAAAGCCAGCTGGCGCAGACGCCGGCCGACCCCGTCGCCGGCTATGGCCTGGCGCGTGCCCTGTTCCGCGCCGGCCGGCTGGACGAGGCGGCACAGCGGCTCGAGGCCGTGCGCGCCAAGGCGCCGCCGTCGCCGTGGATCGAAACGCTGCGCGCCGAGATCGCACTGGCACGCAAGGACGGCGCGACCGCGATCAAGGTGCTGGAGGCGGCGATGCGCAGCTTCCCGTCCAACCACGCCCTGGTCTATGCGCTGGCCAATGCGCGCATCCTCGGCGGCCAGCCGCAGGCGGCGGTCGAAGGCATTCGCCGCGCACTGGACAGCCGCCAGTCCGATCCGCGCTTGTGGCAACTGCTGTCGCGGGCCTATGCGGACCTGGGCAAAGTCACCGCCCAGCACCGCGCCCAGGCCGAAGTCTATCGGCTGCGCGGCAGCCTGCCGGCAGCGATCGAGCAACTGGAGATCGCAAGCAGGGCGGGTGACGGCGATTTCTACGAGCTCTCCGCGGTGGATGCGCGTCTGCGCGAACTGAAACAGCGCCTGATCGAGGAAAGGCGCGACCGCAGGGATTGAACTCCCGCCGTGACGGATTCGATGGGCTGGCATCGCCTGTCCTGCCGCGCGTTCTTTCGGGCCGGGCGGGCATCCACTAGAATGGCGAGCCATTCAAAAAACTGATATCGACGCAAGCGAGGACACAGGATGGATTTCGACAAGGAAGTGGATGCGCGCGGCCTGAACTGTCCGCTGCCGATCCTGCGGGCAAAGAAGGCGCTGGCCGAGATGCAATCGGGCCAGGTGCTGCGCGTGGTGGCGACGGACCCGGGTTCGGCCAAGGATTTTCAGGCTTTCGCCAAGCAGACCGGCAACCCCTTGCTGCAGCAGGGTGAAACGGCGGACAAGGCTTTCGAGTTCTTCCTGAAGCGCAAGTAAAGCTTCTACTTCAGGCTACTGAATGTGGAACGGGCCGGCCGGTGATGCGGTCGGCTCGTTTCGTTTCCATGCTCAGAACGGCACGCCCTCCATCCGCCCCAGGCGGCCGGAAACGAAATCGTGCTGGGCTTGCTGCAACTGCCCGGACGCATCCATGACGAAAGGGCCGTCGAAGAGCGCTTCACCCCGCACGGGCCGTCCGCCGATCAAGGCAGGTTCGACAGGCTCATCGCCCTGTGCGGCCATGCGAATCCGTGTGCCGTTGCTCAGCAAGCCCAGATCGCCTACATGCGGATGCTGGCCACTTACCTCGACCTGGCCTTGTGCTAGTAAAGCGGGAGTTCGGCCTGCGCATCGACTTCAGTTGCAGGCCCTGGCGTCCGCTCAAGGACTGTTTGGTATGCAGAATGCCGCACCCGGCGTGGATGAACTGCGCGTCGCCCGGCCCCAGGCGGTCGCGAAAACCCATGCCACCTCCAGCACGTCGATGTTGACGATGCGCTGCTTTCAACATGGATTTCCATCTTTTATCGGCTCTGAAAGCTGGTTGCGGTCGACGTAACACTATGATACATAAACCACGAACCGCAGTTTCCGAGTGCCTTGCCCGACCTGCTGTCTCGTCTTCCACTGCTGTATCTGTGCCAGCGGAGAGTCCCCATGAAAAACAATCTACGTGCTTGCCCTGCGATTCAGATACGGCAGGCTGGACGAAGCCGATTCAGTGATACGACGATCATCCGTCGCTGGCTCCGGGGACTTGTTTTCGGAATAGGCGTGCTGGGTCTTGCGGCCTGCGGCAAAAGCGGCCCTGACCTGAAATCGCAGTTCGCCGCGGACATCCCCAATGCCTGGCAGGTGGAGAGTTTCAAGATCGAAGCCGAAGACGATGTCGGCACCAAGGTCGAGCCGCAGCGCCGCTACCGCTTCCGCGCGGAGGTTTCTCCAAAGGCTGATCTGTACGAGAACCTGGGCACGCTCGACGACCATGCGATCCTCAAGCGCATCGCCAGGAAAGGTGATGATGCGCTTGTTATCGGTGTAGCCAGTTCGGTTCTCCGTGGGGAGGAATGGATGAGCATGTTCTCGCACGAACAGGCTCCCAATTTCTTTGCCGGAAAATCTGCTGATGCTCATGGAACGAAACATGTCATTGTCGGCAGTTCGGACTACGAGCGTCTGGTGGCCGCTGCCGAGGCATCGCTCGAAAAACGTGCAGAACAGATCGGCGCCGATGAGGCCCGGTGGCAGACGATGATCGGGGAGTGGAACGCGCTGAACCAGAAGATCCAGGAAGAGAACCGGCAAGTGACGGCAGCGCTGAATGACGAGCAGCAGCGCATTCTTCAGGAGCAGGCAGCGCTGCGCAACAAGGCTAACCAGGAAAACCAGGCCGCCGGACAGGAACTGCAGGCTGCCCTCAGGGAAAAAGGCGCTGAGCCCAAGAAGGAGCTGGATGCGCGTATTGCGGAACTGGACAAGGATTACCGGCTGAAGGCTGCTGAACTGCAGGCGCAGGGAAAGGAGCTGCAGCAGGCTGCAGCGGCGCAGCGCAAGCAGTTGCGCGACGCATACAACACGGACGTTTCCGCGGCACGCAAACGCCAGAGTGCGGCGGATTTCACCCGTTACAAAGCCGGTGCCGATGAAACGCTACGTAGCCAGCTGGCTGGGCTGGAAGCTTCATTCCGCGAACGCCAGGCGCAGTTGAGGGAACAGGAAGCGGCGTTGTCCACCCAGCGCAGGGAGCTGATGGCGCAGGCCAATACGGTTTACCAGGAGAAAATCGGCGCCATTCGCCAGGAACTGGATGCCACACATAGGAGCAGCCGTGATGGCATAAGCGGGCAGTTGAACGAGGCGATTGAAGCACTGAACGCCGAACTGCAGAAAAAGCGCCAGGAGCAACAGAGTGTGTTCAGAGCCAACAACGAGCAGTTGGCTGCCAAGCGTCGCGAGATCGACAATCTCGGGGCGCAGATACAGCAAAGCCGGCGCGAAGGTGCGCAGCAGCATCGGTTTCTCACCGAGCTGAAAGCCATGGAAAACTGAGCACAGGGTTCAGATGGAACGAAGACGCACTACAGGCGTCCGGATGCCGGCGTCAATGCCCGCATTCGCTTGATCGGGCGAAAAAATCATGCCTCTGCGGCGCCGTTGCCTCCTCGGGGCCGAGCAGAAACGGCAGCGAAATCAATCTCGCTGCCGTTTCCTTCAAGCCCTGAAGCCGATGCGGCTCAGCCGCCCAGCTTCGCCAGTTGCGGCTTCAGCTTGTCTACCGTGGCCTTGAAGCCGGCCAGGCGGTCGCGTTCCTGCTGCACGACGGCGGCGGGGGCGCGATCGACGAAGCTGGCGTTGCCGAGCTTGCCTTCGGCCTTGGCGATCTCGCCTTCGAGGCGGGCGATTTCCTTGCCCAGGCGTTCGCGTTCGGCGGCGACGTCGATTTCGACCTTCAGCATCAGGCGGGTTTCGCCGGCGACCGCGACCGGAGCGAGTTCGTCGGCACCGATCTCATCGACGATCTCCACCTCGGCGAGTTTGGCCAGGCCGGCGAGGTAGGGCGCGTACTGCGCCAGCACGGCCTTGTCGCCGGCGGCGACCAGCGGCAGGCGTTGGGCGGGCGAGATGTTCATCTCGCCGCGCAGGTTGCGGCAGGCGTGGATCAGTGCCTTCAGCTCGGTCACCCTGGCTTCGGCCGCTTCGTCGATGCGGGCGCTGTCGGCCTGCGGGAAGCGGGCCAGCATCAGGCTGTCGGCGTCCTTGCGTGCGGCCAGCGGCGCCACGGTCTGCCACAGTTCCTCGGTGATGAAGGGGATCAGCGGGTGGGCCAGGCGCAGCACGGTTTCGAGCACGCGCAGCAGGGTGCGGCGGGTGGCGCGCTGCTGGGCCGGGGTGCCGGTCTGGATCTGCACCTTGGCCAGTTCCAGGTACCAGTCGCAGTATTCGTCCCAGACGAATTCATACACCGCACGGGCGGCGAGGTCGAAGCGGTAGGCTTCGAACTGGGTGGCGACTTCGGCTTCGGTGCGCTGCAGGCGGGAGACGATCCAGCGGTCGGCGAAGGAGAAGTCGAGCACCTCGGGCGTGCAGGCGAGACCTTCGCCCAGGCCGCAGTCCTGGCCTTCGGTGTTCATCAGCACGAAGCGGGTGGCGTTCCACAGCTTGTTGCAGAAGTTGCGGTAGCCCTCGCAGCGCGACAGGTCGAACTTGATGTCGCGGCCCGGGCTGGCGAGGCTGGCGAAGGTGAAGCGCAGCGCGTCGGTGCCGAAGGCGGGAATGCCGGTGGGGAATTCCTTGCGCGTCTTCTTCTCGATGCTCTGCGCCTGCTTCGGGTTCATCAGGCCGAAGGTGCGCTTGGCGACCAGTTCGTCGATGCCGATGCCGTCGATGAGGTCGATCGGATCGAGCACGTTGCCCTTGGACTTGCTCATCTTCTGGCCTTCCGCGTCGCGGATCAGGCCGTGCACATAGACGTGCTTGAACGGGATCTTGCCGGTGATGTGCTTGGTCATCATGACCATGCGGGCGACCCAGAAGAAGATGATGTCGAAGCCGGTGACGAGCACCGTGGACGGCAGGTAGAGGTCGAGCGCGTCGTTGCTCTTCGCCGGCCATTCGGGCGTCCAGTCCAGCGTCGAGAACGGCCATAGCGCGGACGAGTACCAGGTGTCGAGCACGTCCTCGTCGCGGCGCAGCGCGCCGGTGTAACCGTCCTTGTCGGCCAGCGCGCGCGCTTCGGCTTCGTCGTGGGCGACCCAGCACCGGCCATCGTCACCGTACCAGGCGGGAATCTGGTGGCCCCACCACAGCTGGCGCGAGATGCACCAGTCCTGGATGTTGTTCAGCCACTGGTTGTAGGTGTTGACCCAGTTCTCGGGGTAGAACCTGATCTCGCCCGAGGACACGCATTCCAGCGCCTTCTCGGTGATGCTCTTGCCGTCCGCGCCAGGCTTGCTCATGGCGACGAACCACTGGTCGGTCAGCATCGGCTCGATGACGACGCCAGTGCGGTCGCCGCGCGGCACCATCAGCTTGTGCGCCTTGGCTTCGACGAGCAGGCCGGCGGCCTCGAGTTCGGCGACGACCTTCTCGCGCGCCGGCACGCGGTCCAGCCCGGCGACCGAGGCCGGCATCGCGACCTGGCCCTTGGCCTGGCCGGCGGTGTCGAACACTTCGGCTTCCGCCGGCACGGCGCCGGCCAGCGTCAGCACGACGATCATGTCCAGGCCGTGGCGCTGACCGACGGCGTAGTCGTTGAAGTCGTGGGCGGGCGTGACCTTGACGCAGCCGGTGCCGAATTCACGGTCGACGTAGTCGTCGGCGATGATCGGGATGCGGCGGCCGGTCAGCGGCAGTTCGACGGTCTTGCCGACCAGCGCGGCGTAGCGCTCGTCTTCCGGATGCACCATCACCGCGACGTCGCCGAGCAGGGTTTCGGGGCGGGTGGTGGCGACGGTGAGGCCGCGCAGGCCATCGACCGGGCCGTCGGTGAAGGGGTAGAGGATGTGGTAGAGCTTGCCGTCCTCTTCTTCCTGCACCACTTCGAGGTCGGACACGGCGGTGCCGAGCTTGGGGTCCCAGTTGACCAGGCGCTTGCCGCGGTAGATCAGGCCTTCGTTGTAGAGGCGGACGAAGGTCTCGGTGACGATCTTGGACAGGCCGGCATCCATCGTGAAGCGCTCGCGCTTCCAGTCCGGGCTGGTGCCGAGGCGGCGCATCTGGCGGGTGATGGTGCCGCCGGAATATTCCTTCCACTCCCAGACCTTCTCGAGGAACTTCTCGCGGCCGAGGTCGTGGCGGCTGATGCCCTGGGCGTCGAGCTGGCGTTCGACGACGATCTGGGTGGCGATGCCGGCGTGGTCGGTGCCGGGCTGCCACAGCGTGTTGTCGCCGCGCATGCGGTGGTAGCGCGTCAGCGCGTCCATGATCGTCTGGTTGAAGCCGTGCCCCATGTGCAGCGTGCCGGTGACGTTGGGCGGCGGCAGCAGGATGCAGAAGGCGTTGGGGTTCGACTTGTCGAGGCCGGCGTCGAAGTAGCCGCGGGATTCCCATTCGGGGTACCAGCGACGTTCGATGTCGGCGGGCTCGAAGCTTTTGGCCAGTTCCATGTTGTTTTACGCGCGTGAAGGCAAAGCGCGGATTATAGCGGATGCGCCCGCCGCGCCCGGCGGGCGTGTGGCGGCCAGGGGGGAGCGGCTTCAGCCGGGGGCGCCGAGCCGCGAAAGCAGGCTGCAGACCTGCCTCGCTCCGGTGGTCTTGGGATCGCTGGCCCTCGATCGCGGCTGAAGACGCTCCTACGGGGACGGTTTCATTTGCTGGGGAAGGGGACGGTTCAGCCCCGCAGCGGCGGCGGGAGCTCCGAACTGCGTTCCATCTGGCGGCTGATGTGGGCCGACAGTTCGGGCAGCAGCGTGGCGCGCAGGTGGGCCTGGAGTTCGACCTGCAGGCGCTCGCTGAGGTGGTCAAGCTCGCGCTCGAGCAGTTGCGGGAATTCCTGGTCCATCCAGTCGTTGATGCTGCGCGTGATCAGGGTGTCGAGCTCGATCAGGCGTTCGGCGATCTGGTAGGCGACGCGATCTTCGGCCGTGACTGCCGGTTCGGCCGCCGAGAAGGCGGGGGCAGGCGAGGGCGCCGCCTGCGCGGGGGACGGGGGGGCTTCGACTGGCGCTGCCTTTTCTGCGGGCGGCGGGTCGAAGATCAGGGGCTCTGGATCCCGTTCGCTCCAGCCCAGCGGCAGCTCGGATGGATCGACGACCTCGGTGAGGATGGGCAGGTCGGCCGAATCGGTGTCCGCGGGGCTGGGCGGGGCTGGGACGCCGGCTTCATTCGCCGGCCTGGCCGCGCGGTGGCGGCCCAGCAAGGCGTCGGCCTGGTCCAGCAGGTCGTCGGCGCGTTCGAGTTCCTCGTCGGGCGGCAGCGGCAGCCAGTCCTTCACAGCGCCACCCTGCGCTCGGCGTCGAAGGCCTTCGGCTCCAGCCCCTGCGCGCGGTACTGTGCCCAGCGGGCGCGGGCGGGCAGGCGTTCGGCTTCGGTCTTGCCGACGATTTCGATCACGATCCTGAATTCCTGGTAATCCGGCGGCAGGTCCGGTGCGAGGTTGAACAGCGTGTCGGCATGCGGCCAGGGGGCGGCGGGAACGGCTTCGCCGATGACGACCGGTGTTTCCGCCGCCAGTTCGGAGTCGCGCAGCACGTGCGGGACGAAGGCGAGGGTGTCTCGCAGCCACAGCACGCGGTCGAGTTCCCGTGCGCTGTTGCCGTCGGGCATGCGCACCGCCACCTTGCGTCCGCTGCCGTATGCACGCCCGATCAGCTCGCAGGCAAGCACGAGCCGGTCGGGCGTGTTGTGGTAGAAGCGGACGCTCGGCGCCATTCCGCAGCCGCTCAGCCGCCGCGTGCGCGGCCGACGAGGAACTCGGACAGCAGCGGCACTGGCCGCCCGGTCGCGCCCTTGGCATCGCCCGACAGCCAGGCGGTGCCGGCGATGTCGAGGTGGGCCCACTTGTAGGCCTTGGTGAAGCGCGCCAGGAAGCAGGCGGCGGTGATGGTGCCGGCATAGCGCCCGCCGATGTTGCCCATGTCGGCGAAGTTGCTTTTCAGCAGATCCTGGTATTCGTCCCACAGCGGCAGCTGCCAGGCGCGGTCGCCGGAGTCGGTGCCGCGCTTGAGCAGTTCGGCGGCGAGTTCGTCGTCGTTGGCGAGCAGGCCGCTGGGGATCTTGCCCAGGGCGACGACGCAGGCGCCGGTCAGCGTGGCGATGTCGATCACGCATTCGGGTTTGAAGCGCTCGGCGTAGGTCAGCGCGTCGCACAGCACCAGGCGGCCTTCGGCGTCGGTGTTGAGCACTTCGATGGTCTGGCCCGACAGCGAGGTGACGACGTCGCCCGGCTTGGTGGCGCCGCCGCCCGGCATGTTCTCGGTGGCGGCGATCAGGCCGATGACGTTGATCGGCAGGCCCATCTGGGCGATGGCCTTGAAGGTGCCGAGCACGCTGGCGGCGCCGCACATGTCGTACTTCATCTCGTCCATCTCGGCGGCCGGCTTCAGCGAGATGCCGCCGGTGTCGAAGGTGATGCCCTTGCCGACCAGCACGATCGGCTTGGCCTTGGACTTGCCGCCCTTGTAGTTCATGACGATGAACTTGGGCGGCTGGTGCGAGCCGCGCGCCACCGACAGGAAGGAGCCCATGCCGAGCTTTTCCATGTCGGCGCGCTCGAGGACTTCGACGTCGAACTTGTACTGCTTGCCGAGCGCCTGGGCGGTGTCGGCGAGGTGGGTCGGCGTGCAGACGTTGCCCGGCAGATTGCCGAGGTCCTTCGCCAGCGCCATGCCGGTGGCGACGGCGTGGCCGTAGCGCACCGCGGTGTCGAGCTCGGCGCTCGGTTCGGTTGCGGTCAGCAGCGTCAGCTTGCGTGCGCCGCGTTCCTTCTTGTCTTTCTTGTCCTTGCCGGACTTGAGCGCATCGAAGCGGTAGGCGCCGTCGGCCAGGAGGCGGGCGGCCTGCTGCATCTTCCAGCTCAGCGGGCGTTCACCGACGGCGAGGTCGGCCAGCGTGACGACGGCGTCCTTGGCCGGCGTCGCGGCCAGCGCCTTGGCGGCGGCGGTCAGCGCGTCGCGGTAGGCCTTGTCGCCGAACTCGTCCTGCTTGCCCAGGCTGACCAGCAGCACGCGCTCGGCGTGAGTGCCGGGCAGTTCGGCCAGCAGCAGCGTGGCGCCGGCCTTGTCGTCCAGATCGCCGCGCTTCAGGTAGTGGGCGATGCGGCCTTCGGCGGCGGCATCGACGGCTGCGGTGGCGGTGGGCAGAACCCCGTCGGCAAAGGCGCCGAGCACCAGCAGGCCGGCCTTGGACTTCGCCGGCGAGCCGGTCTTTATGGTAAATTCCATCAGCTTTTTTCCTTGGGAAGACGCGTCTTGCGAACTGCCGCCGATTATGGCGCCTTCGCCCGGAACCCGTCAAAAAGCCTTCCGGCCGGGCCCTTCCTGCCGGCGGCTGCAACCTTCATCACAACCCTCTCTTGCCCATCGGTCCTATCGCGCGATGATCTTCCGCCGCGCCCTTCAGCGGGAATTCACCCACGCCGCCGCCGCGGTTTTCGTTGCACTGTTCGCGATCCTGATCTCGACCGTGCTGATCCGCCTGCTCGGCCAGGCCGCCGGCGGCCGCGTGCCGGCCGAAGCGGTGCTGGCGCTGATCGGCTACGGTGCGCTGGCGCAGTTGCCGACGGTGCTGACGCTGACCTTGTTCATCGCCATCCTGGTGTCGCTGTCGCGCAGCTACCGCGACTCGGAAATGGTGGTGTGGTTCGCGGCCGGCGTGCCGCTGACGTCCTGGATACGGCCGGTACTGATGTTCGCGCTGCCGCTGGTGGTCGTGATCGGCGCGGGTTCACTGTACCTGACGCCGTGGGCGCAGCAGCAGAGCAGCGAATATCGCGACCGCCTCGACAACCGCGACGATACCCAGCGCGTCGCGCCCGGCGTGTTCCGCGAGTCCTCCGGCGCCCAGCGCGTGTTCTTCGTCGAGATCGGCGCCGGCGAGGATGGCCGGGTGCGCAACGTCTTCGTCAGCGAGGAGACGCGCGATGGCGGCCTGGTCGTGATCGCGTCGGCCGAGGGCTACATGCGCAGCGACGAGGAAGGGCGCCGTTTCGTGGTGCTGGAGAAAGGGCGGCGCTACGACGGCCGGCCGGGTACGCCGGAATACCGCGTGATGGAGTTCGAGCGCTACGAAGTTCAGGTCGAGCAGAAGCCGGCCGTCAGCCAGCCGTCGCGCACCCGTGCGCTGCCCACCGCGCTGTTGCTGGCGCAGGGCGACAAGCGCAGCATGGGCGAGCTGCTGGGCCGCATCGGCGCGCCGCTGTCCGCGCTGCTGCTGGCCTTGCTCGCCATTCCGCTGTCCTTCGTCAATCCGCGCGCGGGCCGGGCCAACGGCCTGCTGATCGCGCTGCTGACCTATCTCGTCTATAGCAACGCCATCTCGGTGTTCCAGGGCTGGGTGGCGCAGGGGCGCATGAGCTTCGGCGTCGGGCTGTTCCTGCCGCACCTGATCGTGCTGGCCATGCTGGCGCTGCTGTTCTACAAGCGGCTGTCGGTGTCGCCGTTCTGGCGGACGAGGTCGTCATGAGCATCCTGTTCCGCTATCTCGCGCGGGAGATCTACTCGGCCACGGCGCTGGTGCTGGTGGCTTTCCTGGGCTTGTTCGCCTTCTTCGACTTCATCAACGAGCTTGAAGACGTCGGCAAGGGCAACTACCAGATCGCCGACGCGGCCGTGTATGTGGCGATGATCCTGCCCGGCCGCGTCTACGAACTGTTTCCGGTCGCGGTGCTGATCGGCACCTTGTATGCCCTGGCGACGCTGGCGCGCCATTCCGAAATCACCGTGATGCGCGCCTCCGGGATGTCGAACGGCGCGCTGGCGCGCATGCTGGCGCTGATCGGTAGCGTGCTGGTGGTGCTGACTTTCCTTATCGGCGAATACGTGGGACCGCCGGCCGAAGCGGCCGCCCAGGAATGGAAGCTGACAGCGACCCAATCCACCGTGTCGCAGCAGTTGCGCTCCGGCCTGTGGGTCAAGGACGGCCGGCTGGTGATCAACGTCCGCACGATGCTGCCCGACCGCACGATGCAGAACGCGCGGGTGTACGAATTCGATGCCGACTACGGCCTGCTGTCGATCAGCGAAGCCAAGCGCGGCGTGCACGACGGCAAGGAGCATTGGCGCCTGCTGGAAGTGTCCCGCACCCGCTTCCTCGACGACCGCACCGAAGTGGAGCAGGTGCCGGAAATCACCTGGCGCTCGGATCTCTCGCCCGAAGTGCTGGGCGTGCTGATGGTGGGGCCGGAGCACATGCCGCTGGCCAAGCTGTGGACCTACATCCAGCATCTGCGCGACAACCAGCAGAGCACCGACCGCTTCGAGATCGCGCTGTGGAAGAAGCTGATCTACCCCTTCGCCGTGCTGGTGATGATGGCGCTGGCGCTGCCTTTCGGCTTCATCCACGACCGCATGGGCGGAGCCAGTGCGCGCATCTTCATGGGGGTGATGCTGGGCGTGGGCTTCCACCTGCTGAACGGCCTGTTCTCCAACCTCGGCATGATCAACGCCTGGCCGCCGATCATGGCCGCGCTGACGCCCAGCCTGATCTTCCTGGCTGCTGCGGCCGGCATCCTCCACTACGTCGAGCGGCGCTGACGTTCCTGCCTTCTTTTGAGGGGGCTGCAGCGTGGAGTCCGCCGAGCCGGAAATGAAAAACGGACCCGAAGGTCCGTTTTTCGTGCGTCACCGCGAGGGCGATCAGCCTTGCTGCTTTTGCTCTTGCTGTTGTTGCAGAGCAGCCTTCTTGGCAGCGGCGGCCTTGTAGTCCAGCTTTTCCTTGATGCGTGCGGACTTGCCCGAACGCTGGCGCAGGTAGTACAGCTTGGCGCGGCGGACGTCACCGCGGCGCTTCACTTCGATACCGGCCACCAGCGGCGAGTAGGTCTGGAACGTACGTTCCACGCCTTCGCCCGAGGAAATCTTGCGGACGATGAAAGCGGAGTTCAGGCCGCGATTGCGCTTCGCGATCACCACGCCTTCGTACGCCTGCAGACGTTCGCGGTTGCCTTCCTTGACCTTGACCTGGACGATCACGGTGTCGCCGGGGGCGAATTCCGGGATGGCCTTGCCCTGGGTCAGGCGGGCGATTTCTTCCTGTTCGAGTTGCTGAATCAGGTTCATTGCGGATACTCCATCAATGTTGTCGGCCGCTGTCTTTGCATCGGCCTGGCCGCAGAGCAGGTCGCCACCTGATGCGTGCCGTTTATGTACGGGCTTTCAGACGATGCTGCCGTCTTCCGCCCCGGCTTGCTCCTGCCTGAATTCCTCAAGCAGTTTCAATTCGGTCTTGCTCAGTTGCCGCTTGGCCAGGAGATCCGGCCGCCGCAGTGCGGTGCGGCCCAGGGACTGCTTCAGCCGCCAGCGGCGGATTGCTGCATGGTTGCCCGACAGCAGCACCTCGGGCACCCGGTCTTCGTTCTCTGTTGCTTCGCCCAGCACTTCCGGCCGCGTGTAATGCGGGCAGTCGAGCAGGCCGTCGACGAAGGAATCCTCCTGCGCCGAATCGGCGGTGTTCAACGCGCCGGGCAGTTGCCGCACGATCGCGTCGAGCAGCACCATCGCCGGCAGTTCGCCGCCCGACAGCACGAAGTCGCCGAGCGACACTTCCATGTCGACCGCGCGTTCGATGACGCGCTGGTCGATGCCTTCGTAGCGGCCGCACAGCAGGATCAAACCCGGCTGTGCCGCCAGTTCCATCACCGCCGCCTGGTCGAGCCGGCGGCCTTGCGGCGACAGGTAGAGCACCGGGCCGGAAGCGCCGATCTCCGCCTGCTGCGCTGCGCGTGCCGCTGCGATCGACTGCAGCAGCGGTTCGGCCAGCATCACCATGCCCGGCCCGCCGCCGTAGGGGCGGTCATCCACCGTGCGGTGCGGGTCGTGGGTGAAGTCGCGCGGGTTGTGGAAACCCAGTGCGTACAGCCCGCGATCCTTCGCCCGGCGGGTGATGCCGCTGCCCGTCAGGGCGACGAACATCTCGGGAAAGAGGGTGATGAGGTCGTAGCGGCGCAGGCCGCCTGCAATCCCCACTTCTGCCTCTTCCTGACTGCTCCCGGTTGCGGCGTGATCGCTCACGCCTACCAGTCCTCGCCCCAGGCGACGCGGATGCGCCGCGTGGCGAGATCGACATCCAGCACGTAGGCGGCGACGAAGGGAATCAACCGCTCGCCGCCGTCCTGGCCATCGTCCTTCACCTGCAATACGTCATGGGCGCCGGTGGACAGCAGGCCATCGACCACGCCCAGCCGCGTACCGGCTTCGTTGAAGACTTCTAGGCCGACGAGGTCGCCCCAGTAGTATTCGTCTTCGGCCGGCTTGGGCAAGGCTTCGCGCGGTGCACCGATGTACCAGCCATCGATGAACTCTGCCGCGTTGCGGTCCGGCACTTCGCCGAAGGCCGCAACCAAGCCCTTGCCGTGCGCCCTGCACGCCTTCAGCGTGTAGGGTTTCCAGCGTTCGGCGGGGGCTCCGTCCTCGGCGCAGAGCCACCATTGCGGCATCTTGCGCCATTCGACCGGGTCATCGCCGAAGGGATGGATCTTGACCCAGCCCTGAACGCCAAAAGGGGCGACAATGCGCCCCAGTACGATCATCTGCCTGTCCGCCTTTTCAGGCCGTGGCCGGGATCGTCGCTGCTCAGGCAGCGGCCTTGGCGGCCTGCTTGGCCAGGCGGGCAACGGTCGGCGACAGCTGGGCGCCGTTCTGCTGCCAGTAGGCCAGACGCTCGGCGTTGATCACCAGGCTCTGCGCGGCGCCGGAGGCAACCGGGTTGTAGTAGCCGACGCGCTCGATGAAGCGGCCGTCACGGCGATTGCGGGAATCGGCGGCGACGATGTTGAAGAACGGGCGCTTTTTGGCGCCACCACGGGCAAGGCGAATGACGACCATCTGATTTTCCTGATCGGTGGATGCGAAAAACGGCGGATTTTAGTGCAAAACGCTGCCGGGATCAAGCTGTGCGTGTTCTGCCGAACGGGAGAAGACATGGCGGGCAAACATTTGCTGAACGATGCCTGTGCAGACGCGTTTTGAACTGCTCGAGAGAAGAAAAGTCGTGCATTCTCGAATACGACTAAAATGCGATAAATGAACATTTGCAATGCTGTCTGTCCATGATTCAGGCTCCACTTTCCGCTGTTAACGACGATGAAGCGGCCGATTTCCTGCACTGGCTGGAATCCGAACCCGCCGACGAGGTCGTCGACGACCTGACGGGCTTGCGTACCCGCTTCGAGAAACTGCTGCGCAACAGCGGGCTGGCGGATGAGCTGCTGCGCTGCTGCCTGGAGGGCGGCGCCGCGCGGGGGCTGGACATCAGCAGCCGCATTCGCGCGCAGTTGCAGGAAGCCAGCCTGCCTTTGCCGCCCGTCCTGCAGCGTGCGTCGATCGACATTTCCTCCACCCTGGCGGAAATGGCACGGAAGCTGGAAAGCCTGCGGTCCACGGCTGCGCCGGATCTGCATGCCCGGGAAAACGATCGGCGCCTGGCGCTGGGGCTGTGCAGCGAAGCTTTCGTCGTGGCGGCGATGTCCGCAGCCAATGCACCGCCTGGTTTGTGGAAGCTCGCCAACCGCATGGCGGTCGAACTCGAAGGCGATGCGTCCTATTTCACCATGGCGGCGATGGCCGCTGCATCGCCCGAGAGCCTGACTGCCCGCCAACTGGCCTGGATTGCCGATTTCCTCGGCAACAGCCTGCCCGAGCTGCAGTTGCAGGCCGAAGGCGAGTCGCTCGTCGGTGCCTGGTGGATCGAACTGGGGGCGGATGCGGCGCCGGTATCGGTGGCGCGCGGGCTGGCTCCTGCGGGGGGCGACGTGCGCCATTTCAGCCTCGTACCGCTTGCGCGCGTGCTCGGCGAGCATGTCGAGCACCTGGAAACGGTGATCGCTGCCGCGGAGAACGCCGGTGATACGCTCGAAGTGGAGTTGCTGGATGCGGGGGATGAGGAGCTGCCGCCGGGCCTGACGCCGGTCGAGCTGCTCGCGCTGCTGCGCATTCTGCGCGAACGCTGGGTGAGTTCTCCGCTGCGGGTGTTGCCCCGGCGGCCTCAGCACTACGCGATCCAGGTCTGCCTGGGTCTGCGCGGGCTGTGGGAGCTCGGGCGAGGGCGCAGCGAGAGCGGGCGGGTACTGGAATGGCAGGTGCTCAACGAAAGCCCGGGCGGCTACGCGATCATGAGCATCACGGAAACCGAAGCGGATGCCGGCCGGCCGGCGGAAATCGTCGCCGGCATCGTGCTCGGAGTCAGACGCCAGGCAGACGAAGCCTGGGCAGTATGCGTGGTGCGCTGGGTGCGCAGCGAAGCGTCCGGCCGGATCGAGCTGGGGCTGCAGGTGCTGGCGCTGTCCTACTACGCGGTGCAGGTGGCTTTCCGCGGGACCACGCTGCGGGGGGTGGTACCTGCGCTGGCGCTGCCGGCCATGGAGCCGATGCGCCGTCATCCGGCTTTCCTCGCACCAGCCGGAACCTATGCTTCGCGCCGTTTCGTCTTCGTCCGCGAAGGCGCGCGCGTGTATGTGGCGCAGGGGCGAGCCCTGGGGCTGGACATGCAGACTGCCAGCGTCGAACTGTTCCGCTACGAGATCGACCCCTATCCGATCTGATGGTGGCCGCGCTGCGCAGGCCGGGGTGCGCAAGCCCGCATCACGCCGGGCTGTGCCGGCGCAGTCCGGCCTACGCGGCCCGGCCCGGGCCGTCCCGGTGATATGATCCGCGCCTCTCGGTTCTCGCGCGCAGCCCATGCAGGAAATACTCGTCCTTTACTACAGCCATCGCGGCTCGGTCCGCGCGCTGGCCGAGCAGATCGCCATCGGCATCCATCAGGTGCCCGGCGCCGTGGCACGGGTACGGACCGTGCCGCGGGTGTCGACCGTGTGCGAGGCGGTGGAAGACGAGATACCCGCCGACGGCCCGGCCTACGTCGAGCCGCGCGACCTGGTCGAATGCGCCGGCCTGGCGCTGGGCAGCCCGACCCGTTTCGGCAACATGGCGGCACCGATGAAGTATTTCCTCGACGGACTGGCGGGCGAGTGGGCCAATGGCGCGCTGATCGGCAAGCCTGCCTGCGTGTTCTCGTCGTCCGCCAGCCAGCATGGCGGGCAGGAGAGCACGCTGCTGACGATGATGGTGCCCTTGCTGCACCACGGCATGATGCTGCTCGGCATTCCCTATTCCGAAACGCGGCTCAACACCACGCGCAGCGGCGGCTCGCCTTATGGCGCGACCCACGTCGCCGGCATGGACGGCCTGCCGGTACTGACGGCCGACGAGATCGAACTGGCGCGCGCCCAGGGGCGCCGCCTGGCCGAAGTGACGCTGCGGCTGGCGGGTGAGCGATGAATCCGCGCCTGCTGAACCTCGCCGCAAGCATCAGCCTGCTGGCGCTGATTGCGCTGTGCGTGCTGTGGGAGGGCTGGCTTGCGCCGCTGCGCCCCGGCGGCTCGTGGATGATGCTGAAGGCGCTGCCGCTGCTGCCGGCGGTGTTCGGCATCCTGCGCGGCAAGCGCTACACCCATCAATGGGTGTCGATGCTGTCGCTGCTTTACTTCACCGAAGGGGTGCTGCGCGCCAGTGATCCGGGCCTGAGCGGAACCCTGGCAGGGGTGGAGATCGCGCTGTCGGTGCTGCTGTTCCTCAGCACGATGTACTACGCGCGCAATACCGCGCCGTCGCGGCAGAAGTCCGACGAATAGCGAGGCCCGGCAGCCGGAATGATGGTTTCGCCCAGGCTCCAGCCACACAGCCCGGCCCATCCTACGTGCCGGGCTGTGTAGCCCCCTAAGGGGGCGGGTCGAAAGCGAAGCCCTCCGTTTCGAGGAAGCTCGTCAACCGCGGCTCAAACCTGCGGATTCAGCCGCGGGGCAGTGGTCTGCAGCTTGTTCAGCGCATTCAGATAGGCCTTGGCCGAGGCGACGATGATGTCGGTGTCGGCGCCCTGGCCATCCATCACGCGGCCTTCCTTGGCCAGGCGCACGGTGACTTCGCCCTGGGCATCGGTGCCGGTGGTGATGGCATTGACCGAATACAGCAGTAGCTGGCTGCCGCTGTTGGCAACACCCTCGATGGCCTTGAAGGCGGCATCGACCGGTCCCGAGCCTTCGGACTGGGTGCGGTGCTCGGTGTTGCCGATGACCAGCGTCAGCTCGGCCAGCGGCGTTTCGCCGGTTTCGGAGTGGAAGCGGCTCGACACCAGGCGGTAATGCTCGGTCTCGGGCGTGATCGCCTCGTCGCGCATCAGGGCGTGCAGGTCTTCGTCGAAGATCTCGTGCTTCTTGTCGGCCAGCTCCTTGAAGCGCGAGAACGCATGGTTCAGGTGCTCCTCGCCGGCGATCTCGATGCCCAGCTCCTGCAGCCGTGCGCGGAAGGCGTTGCGGCCGGAATGCTTGCCCAGCACCAGCTTGTTGGCGCCCCAGCCGACGTCCTCGGCGCGCATGATCTCGTAGGTTTCGCGGTGCTTCAGCACGCCGTCCTGGTGGATGCCGGACTCGTGGGCGAAGGCGTTGGCGCCGACGATGGCCTTGTTGGGCTGCACCGGGTAGCCGGTGACCTGCGACACCAGCTTGGATGCCGGCACGATCTGGGTGGTGTCGATGCGCGTCTCGACCGGGAAGACGTCGCCGCGGGTGCGTACCGCCATGACGATTTCTTCCAGCGAGGCGTTGCCGGCACGTTCGCCCAGGCCGTTGATGGTGCATTCGACCTGGCGCGCGCCGGCATGCACGGCGGCGAGCGAGTTCGCCACCGCCATGCCGAGGTCGTTGTGACAGTGCACCGACCAGATTACCTTGTCGGAGTTGGGTACACGCTCGATCAGCGTGCGGATGGTACCGGCATACTGCTCAGGCACGTTGTAGCCGACGGTGTCGGGCACGTTGATGGTCTTCGCGCCGGCCTGGATCACGGCGTCGAAGATGCGCACCAGGAAATCGATGTCCGAGCGGCCGGCGTCCTCGGCCGAGAACTCGACGTCGTCGGTGTATTGGCGTGCCCAGCCGATGGCCTTCACAGCCTGCTCGACGACCTGGTCGGGCGTCATGCGCAGCTTCTTCTCCATGTGGATCGGGCTGGTGGCGATGAAGGTATGGATGCGGCCGTGGGCGGCGGGGGCGATGGCTTCGGCGGAGCGGCGGATGTCGTTCTCGTTCGCTCGCGCCAGCGAACAGACGGTGGATTCCTTGACCGCTTCGGCGATCGAGCGCACCGACTCGAAATCGCCGTTGGAGGCGGCGGCGAAGCCGGCCTCGATGACGTCGACCCGCATGCGTTCGAGCAGGCGGGCGATGCGCAGCTTTTCCTCGCGCGTCATCGACGCGCCCGGGCTTTGCTCGCCGTCGCGCAGGGTGGTGTCGAAAATGATCAGTTGGTCTTTCATGTTCAGCTCCTCGGGGAGGCGTCGTCATCGGTCGCGGCGGGAGATTCCGTGCCGTCGGCCTGGGGTTCTGCTGCGGCCGGGGTGATCGCGCCGGCGCGCTTGTCCTTGCGCCGCTTCCAGCGCAGCAGCCACATCACGTAGCCGGACGCTGCATAGGCCAGGAACAGGCCGAACAGGATGCCCGGCGGATAGCTGGAAATCAGCGCGAAGACCAGCACGAAGGCGATCAGCACGATGAAGGGCACGCTCTTGCGCAGGTTGATGCTCTTGCCGCTCCAGAACAGCACGTTGCTGACCATCGACACGCCGGCGAAGATCGTCAGTACGCAGGCGTAGCCGCTCAGTTCGTCGCCGGTGAAGCCGTTGTCGATGCCGACCCACACCAGGCCGGCGGTCAGCGCCGCGGCGGCAGGGCTGGGCAGGCCCTGGAAGTAGCGCTTGTCGACGACGCTGATATTGGTGTTGAAGCGCGCCAGCCGCAGGGCTGCGCCGGCGCAGTAGATGAAGGCCGCGACCCAGCCGAGCTTGCCGAGGTCGCGCAGCGCCCACTCGTACATCACCAGGGCCGGCGCCGCGCCGAAGGACACCATGTCGGCCAGCGAATCGTATTCGGCGCCGAATTCGCTCTGGGTGTGGGTCAGGCGGGCGATGCGCCCATCGAGGCCGTCGAGCACCATGGCGACGAAGATCGCGACAGCCGCAATTTCGAAGCGCTGGTCCATCGCCTGCACGATCGCGTAGAAGCCGGCGAACAGGGCGGCGGTGGTGAACAGGTTCGGCAGGATGTAGATGCCGCGGCGGCGCTTGTCGGGCGTGATCAGGGGCATGCGGTCGGGGTGGTCCATGGCGGACGGAATGGTTCGGCAGGAACTTGATTCTAGCAGTCCGCCGCCCGCACTGCGCCGAATCGCCGCCGGGCGCTGCCGATCAGCTTCTGG
Source organism: Thauera carbonicopians (assembly GCF_025699485.1). Lineage (GTDB taxonomy): Bacteria > Pseudomonadota > Gammaproteobacteria > Burkholderiales > Rhodocyclaceae > Thauera. Next base: position 22,394 of record NZ_JANUXN010000002.1, read on the forward strand.
CGAGGGCGTCGCGCAGCTGCGCGGCGTAGCCTTGCAGCACGTCGGCCGGCGGATCCTTGCGTGGCCATGACAGCGCGATGCCGTCGTTGCCGTGGCGCGGCACCACGTGCATGTGGAAATGGAACACCGTCTGGTCGCCTTCGCGGCCGTTGGCCTGCAGCAGGGTCAGGCCGGGCGGGTCGAAGGTGTCGCGCACCGCATGGGCGACACGCTTCACCGTGCGTGCCACCGCGGCGGCTTCGTCCGCCGTGATGTCGAACAGCGTGGCGGCGTGGCGCCTGGTGGCCACCAGGACGTGGCCGGGGTTGACCTGGCCGATGTCCATGAAGGCGATGGTGAGTTCGTCCTCGAAGACGCGGGCCGCAGGGATCTCGCCTGCGACCAGGCGGCAGAAGATGCACTGGCCGGGCGGCGAGGTGTCGACGAACATGGGCATGAAGAAAACCTCCTTGGGTGTGAAAACCGGCCGCGTGTGGAAAGCCGCAGCCGGCTGCAGGAAGGCAGTTTAGCCCTGCCGCCGGTGGCGCGGGGAAACCGGCGCCGGCCGAGGGGGCTTCAGTCGGCCTCAGTCGCCAATGGCCGCTTCGTTCGGCACCACCACCGCGAACAGGTCGCCCAATGCCGCCAGCGCGGCCGCCTGCAGGCTTTCGGCGCTGACCACCGAGCCGTCCGGCCCGGCCAGCGGGCGGGTTGCGGTGGCGGCAGCCGGCACCGTCACGGCGTAGCCGAGGTTGAAGGCGCCGCGGGCGGTGGAGTTGATGCACATGTGGGTCATGAAGCCCGTCACCACCAGGTTCCTGACGCCGGCGGCCTTCAGGCGCTCGTCCAGGTCGGTGCCGATGAAGGAGTTCGGGTAGTTCTTGACCACCACCGCTTCGCCATTGGCAGGCGCGACCTTGTCGGCGATGGCGCCGATTTCGGCACGCACGTCGTAGGGGGTGCCGGGGCCGGCGTCGTGCTGGATGTGCAGCACCGGAATCTTCAGCGCCCGTGCGCGGGCCAGCAGCGTGGCGCACTGGTCCAGCGCCGGCTCGACGCCGGTCAGCTGCATGATGCCTTCGCGGTAGGTGTTCTGGGCGTCGACGATGATCAGCGCCGATTCGGACAGGGGGGCGGGGGTGTCGGGCTGGCCGGTCAACTGGCGCAGGGTGGTGGATGCGGTGCTCATGTCTTGTCTCCTGGTGATGTCGCTTGTCGGACAGCGGGGCGGCGCGTCGCCTGCGCTGCAGATGCGACGGTGATGGGAGGCTATACTTTGCCGTTGCCTGCGTGAATAGGCATTTATGCCGGAATTTCATGCAAATTTGCAGGGCATGAAGGCATCGCTGCAGGGAAATGCCGAGGTATGTGAGACGAGCCGGATCGGCTGAGCAAGCGTGGATCGGGAGAGCTGGAAAAGGGATGGAGGCGGTGATGAACTGGGATGACCTGCGCTTTGCCGTGATGCTCGGCCGGGAGGGCACGCTGGCGGCCGCGGCGCGCCGGCTCGGCGTCGACCAGACCACCGTCGCCCGCCGCCTGAAGGCGCTGGAAACCGCGCTGGGCGCAAGCCTGTTCGAGCGTGGCGACGGCCACTGGCAGCCCACGGCGGTCGGCCTGCGCGTGCTGGAACGGGCGAGCCGCATCGAGGAGGACATGGCCGGCGTGGTGCGCGTCGCCGAGGCCGGCGCCGGCAAGGTGGGCGGCGTGGTGCGCATCACCGCGGTGGCTGCCATCGTCGGCGAATGGCTGGTGCCGCGACTGCGGGATCTGTGCACCCGCCATGCCGAGCTGTGCGTCGATGTCATCGCCAGCAACGATAACCTCAACGTCGCCCGGCGCGAGGCCGACATCGCGATCCGGCTGGCGCGCCCGGCCAGCGGCGACTTCCTGATCCGCAAGCTGGTCGACGTCGGCTTCGCCGTCTATGGCGCGGCGCGGGGCGACCTGCCGGTGCGGACCGGAGACTGGGTGGCCTACAACGAGGATCTCGCCCACACGCCGGAAATGCGCTACCTGCAGTCGATGCTCGGCAGCGGCCGCATCCGCCTGCGCTCGAACAGCCTGCGGGGGCTGGCGCGCGCGGTGGCCGACGGCGTGGGCCACGGCGTGCTGCCGTGCTTCCTCGCCGATGCCGTGCCCGGCCTGGTTCGTCTGACCGGCGCCCGGCCGGTGCTGAGCCGGGAGCTGTGGATGCTGATCCACCCGGATGCGCGCTCGCAGGCGCGGGTCGCGGCGACCGCGGACTGGCTGGTGGAGCGTTTCCAGGCCGAGGCGGCGGGTTTTGCGGGCATCCTTGCATGAATGGCGCAGCCGGTGGCGGATGGAAATTCGACCGCAAGATTCGGAGTGCCCTCAGCCGGGGCACGGCCTAAGCTGGCACCATGATCAAGCTTCGGAGGACAAAGCCATGGGTGCGAATCTCCACACATCATCGCCTTATGCAAGCGAAGCCTCGCGCTGGCAGGCGGTGCAGGCACGTGACCCGGAGGCCGACGGCCATTTCGTCTACGCCGTGCGTACCACGGGCGTGTATTGCCGGCCGAGCTCCGCGGCCCGGCTGCCGCGGCGCGAGAACGTCGAGTTCTTCGATTCGGCCGACGCCGCCGAGGCTGCCGGCTACCGCCCCAGCCGCCGCACGCATGGCGACCGGACGGCCGCTGCGGCCGAGCGTGCTGCGCTGGTGGCGCAGGCCTGCCGCCGGATCGAGGAAAGCGAGCCATCGCCCGGACTCGATGCGCTGGCCGCCGAGGCCGGTATGAGCCTCTGGCATTTCCACCGCATTTTCAAGGCCGAGACGGGGCTGACGCCCAAAGCCTATGCCTCCGCCCGGCGGGCCGCCCGGCTGCGCGAGGAACTGGGCGAGCCGGCCGCCTCGGTGACGGATGCGATCTACGGCGCCGGCTTCAATACCAGCAGCCGCTTCTACGAGACTTCGAACCAGCGCCTCGGCATGCGTGCGCGGGACTACCAGGCCGGCGGCAGCGGCACCGAGATCCGCTTCGCCGTCGGCCAATGCACGCTGGGCGCCATCCTGGTCGCGCAAAGCCGGCGCGGCATCTGCGCCATCCTGCTGGGCGACGACCCCGATGTCCTGGTGCGCGACCTGCAGGACCGCTTTCCCAGGGCCGAGCTGCTTGGTGGCGATGCCGATTTCGAACGCCTGGTGGCGCAGGTCGTCGGCTTCGTCGAGACGCCCGCCATCGGCCTGAACCTGCCGCTGGACGTGCGCGGCACGGCTTTCCAGGAACGGGTGTGGCAGGCCTTGCGCACGATCCCGGCCGGCAGCACGGCCACCTATGCCGAGATCGCCGAGCGCATCGGCGCGCCGCGTGCGGCCCGGGCGGTCGGCGCGGCCTGCGGCGCCAACCACATCGCCGTCGCCATTCCTTGCCATCGGGTGGTGCGGAGAAATGGCGATCTGTCGGGGTATCGCTGGGGGGTGGAACGCAAGCGGGAACTGCTGAGGAGGGAGGCGGCGGTGGAGACGGAATGAGCGGGGAGCACATCCGCCGTTTCGGCCCGTTCGAGGCGGCAACCAGCGAGCGCCTGTAAACAGCCGCGTCGGCCGAACTGGAGCGGTGGGCCGACAACATCCTCGATGAGCGCACGTTGGAGGAAGTGTTCGGCTCGCAGTGGGGCTGAGATACAGCGGGACACAGAAACGGCACCTGGTTGTGGGTGCCGTTTCTGTTTGCTGACGACCTCCTGTTTTCAGCTATTCCACGCTCCGGGGCAGAAAACCGTTGCCTGTCCCATTTTGCCTTTGGAACATCAGAATTGCCCCCGCAATGTCAGCAGGAAGTTCCTCGGCGGACCATAGTTGTTTCGGTTCTCGACATAGCCGGCTGCCTCGTAGTAGGTCTTGTCGAACACATTGTTGATGTTTAGCGCCAGGGTCCAGTGCGGTTTCAAGTCATACCCGATGCGGGCATTCCACACGCTATAGGAGGGCCTGCGCACCCCTGAGACATTATTGGTCAATTCGCTTTGCCAATTCACGCCAGCGCCAAGACGCAGATCGGCGAGTTGGCCAGGCAGACGGTAATCGCTCCAGATCCGCAGCAGATGCCGGGGGGTCTCATCGTTGAATGTCTTGCCTTGCATCTCCGGATCGCGCCGGTATTTATTGCTGTTGAACGTGTAGCCAGCGGCCAGTTGCAATCCCGGTATTGCTTCACCGCTGGCTTCCAGCTCGAAACCCTGGCTGCGCACTTCGCCGGCTGCGCGCGAGCAGTAGCTCCCGCCGCATACCCTGCCGGAGGCGTAGTCGTTGACCGCGCGATTCTCCTGATCGATGCGGTAGACGGCAAATGATGTATTGAGCCTCCCGCCCATGAGCTCCCCTTTGATGCCGGCTTCATAGTTGGTGCCGACGATGGGTTTCAACACACTTCCGTTCACGCTGGTCGCGGTCTGTGGTTCAAAGATGTCGGCATAGCTGCCGTAGATCGACCATTGCGGCGTCAGGTTGTAGACCAGGCCCAGAAATGGAGAGAACTCTGCATCGGCATCGCTTTGGCTTGCGCTGCTCCAGGTGGTTGCACGAGTGGTGAAACGGCTTTCAAACCAACTGAAGCGCCCCCCCGTGATCAGTATCAGATCGTCGGTCAGGCTGCTGCGCAACTGGGCGTAAATACCCTTCTGCTCATGCGGGGCGTAGCGGGACAGGCGCTGCGAATCCGGGAAGCTGCCCGGTTTCGTAACATACGAATCCGGGTTGAATACGTCCACCGTTTGGTAGTCGAATGCATACGCGATGCTGTCGGTGGTTTTCAGGCGCGACATGTTGACGCCCACCACCAGATTCTGCTCCATGCCCAGGGCGGTAAAACGGCCTTGTAGATTGGCATCGAAACCAAAGTGTTTGGACGATTTGTCGTAATCCCACGCGGTGCGGGTGGTGCCCGTCAACGTGTCCGGGTGGACTGCGCCAGCGGCATCCGAAATTAACGTAATGCTGTCCTCCTCTACATATGCCGCGGCAATCTTGAGACGCCAGTCGCTGTTGAACTGGTGCGTCAGATCGGCAAAGAGCTGCGTTTCGTCGCGATCCCAACGGTTCCAGTTGGCGCCCAGGAAGGTTGAGCGAGACAGATCGATTGAACTGCCATCGCTGTAACGCGGCAGTCCGCCGAAGAAGGGCGTGGCCCGTAGCCGAGATATCAGTATCCCTACGCCCAGCGTGGTGCGGGGCGACAGATCGTAATCCAGTGCAAGGTATGCGTTGGTGTTGCGCTCCTCAACAACATCGATGAAGGATTCCTTCGTTCCATGATCCAATACAGCGCGTGCACGCAGGCTGCCGTCGGCGTTGAGTGCGCCGCCCACGTCCAGCATCGCGCCAAAATGGCTCCAGGAGCCTGCGCGCGTCTCCACTGAGACCTGCGTATCGGCAGTTGCACGCTTGCGCACGAGGTTGACCGAACCGCCGGGCTGACCCGACCCCTCGAACAGACCTGCTGCACCACGGAGAACTTCGACTCTGTCGAGGTGCGAGGTGCTTTCGGTATAGCTGTTGCCAACCCCATAAAAACTACGCGACAACGGCAAACCGTCATATTGGATGTTGCGAATCCTGAAACCTCTGGATAAATAGTTCCTGCCGCCATCGGCAACCTCACTGATGGTTACCCCTGTGGTATTTTCAAGCACTTCGCTGAGGGAAGACAGGTTTTGGTCATCCAAGCGCTTGCGTGTCACGACGGTGAGCGATTGCGGAATTTCCTTCAGCGACTGCACGTTTCTCATGAGACTCGCGCCACGCGCTGCGTAGCTGCCGGTGCCTTCGCTGGTGGCGTTGTTGAGGCTGCTGGCGGTTACCGTCACCGCCGTCAGCGTGGCCTCTCCCGCTGCCCTCGGCAGCGTTGCCAGGGTATAGCTGCCGTCACCGTTCGGCAGCGCTTGCAGTTCGTGTTGGGAAAGCAGCCGGGCGAAGCCTTCGGCGACGCCGTAGCGGCCTTTCAGCCCATCGCTTTGCAGCCCCTGGGTGAGCGCGCCGTCGGCGGATAGATGGACGCCGGCCTGGGCGGCGTAGGTGCCGAGCACGGCGCTGAGGCGGCCGGGCGCGATGTCGATGCTATGCCTCTGCGCTTCCTGGCCGGCCTGAACCGGCTGGGCGAAGGCCGCGCCAACTGGCAGCGTAGGCACGATGGCGGCGCAGGCGAGGTGCAGGGCGAGGCGGGTGAGCCGGGGAGCGGGTTGCCTTGCGGACGTGTGGATGGGGCGGGAAAGGGGCGGATTGGACATGCCGGTTCCTTTTGCTGCGGTGGGTGGGAAAGTGAATGCTTCCCATCTGCCGTACGAGATCGAAAAACCGGAACCGTGTCGTGAAAAAATTTTTGGCGGCCGTGGCAGGCCGTCGGAGACGGATTCAGCGTGCTTCCAGCGTGACCCACCAGGGCAGGGTTCTGCGGATGCGCAGCGGCAGCGCGGTGGCGAGCAGTTCCAGCGCGCGGTCGGTATCGTGCAACGGGTAGGCGCCGACGACCTTGAGGTGGGCGACTTCGGGGGCGCAGCCGAGGTGGCCGCGGCGGTAGCGGCCGAGTTCGGCGAGGAAGTCGGCGAGCGGCATTTCGTCGGCGATGAGCAGGCCGTCCTGCCATTGCGGCCGGGGTTGGGCGAGGGGCTGGAGCGGGCCGGAGGCGTCGTGGGTGAAACTGGCCTGCTGCCCGGTGGCGACGCGCTGGGTGGCAGCGCCCGGGTTGGCGGGCTGGATTTCCACCGTGCCTTCGAAGACCGACAGGTGGATGTGCCCGTCGTTGTGCCGCACGGAGAACCAGGTGCCCAGGGCGAGCAGGCGGCCGTGGCGGGTGTCCACCACCAGCGGGCGGCGGGCAGTGTCCGGTGCGGTGCGCACGAGCAGGGCGCCGCCGTGCAGGATGATGCGGCGCAGCTGCCCGTCGTAGTGCACGTCCGCGGCACTGTCGGTGTCCAGCCACAGGTGGCTGCCATCGGCGAGTTCCGTGCTGAATTGTTCGCCGATGCCGGTGCGATAGTCGGCGCGCCATGCGGCCAGCGTGTGGCGTACCGGGGGCAGGCCATGGATCAGCTTGCCGCCGATCAGCAGGGCGAAGAGTGCTCCCAGCGTGCCAAGGGAGCGCCGCCGCATCCTGACCGTCTTGGTGGCGGTCTGGAGCGTGCTGGCGGCGGTGTGCTGGTCCATTGCCGTGCCCAGAGTGTCGAGGCGCTGGTTGATGCCTTCCACCCTGGCCCAGGCGTTGCGGTGCTCGACCCGGGCGTCGAGCCAGCTTTGCCAGTACTGGCGCTGCTGCTCGGTGGCCGTGCCGGAGGAGAGCACGGCGAACCATTCCGCGGCCTGTTGCAGGCTGGCGTAGTCGGGCCTGGCCGTGGCCGGATCGGGCGGGTTCATGCGCCCCGCGCGCCGGCAGGTTCTTCCAGGGCGATGCAGTGGAGCATGGCCTGGCTCATGTACTTGGTGACCATGCGTTCGCTGACCTTGAGGCGCCGGGCAATTTCGGCGTAGCTCAGCCCTTCGATGCGGGCGAGGATGAAAGTGGTGCGCGGCTTGTCCGGCAGGGCGTCGATCATGGCGCAGATGTCGTACAGGGTTTCGAGCACGATGGCGCAGTGCTCGGCGGATGGGACGACGTCCGGCGGCGCGCCGGCCAGGGCCTTGGCCCAGGCGCGCTCGATGTCGATGCGCCGCCAGTGGTCGATGACGACGCAGTTGGCGATGCGGTTGAGGAAGGCGCGCGGTTCGCGGATGGCCTGCAGCGAGTGCAGGGACTGGGCCATCAAGCGCACGAAGACGTCCTGCGCAAGGTCGGCGGCGCAGTCGGCGCTGCCGACCTTGCCGCCCAGCCTTGCCTGCAGCCAGCCGTGGTGGCCGGCGTATAGCTCGTGGATGATGCGATGGCGGGGGGCGTCGGGGTTGGGCATGGCGCTGCATTCGTGGCAAATAGGAATGATTTTCGATTGTATTTGTGTTTTGGTGGTAAGGACAAAAAATGTGCCGGCTGGCTGGCGTGTGTGGCTCCGGATGAAGATGCCGTCCTCTGGCGCTTGGCGGCACGTGATGAGGGTTTTTTGGTGTATTGTCACTAAATCACCAACTATGAGAGATCGGATCATGAGCCGTCTGACCATCACCTTGCCGGATGACCGCTATCTTGCGCTAAAGGAAGCCTCGGCACGTCGCGGTAAAACCATTGGCCAGATCATCGATGAAAGCCTGGAGTTGTATGGCATCAAATCACGAGAAAGCGCGCAGGAACTGGTGCGGCGCGCTCGCGCTCGCAGTGCTTTGACCGAGGATGAGGCAATGGCCGTAGCGCGGGAAGAAGTGCGTGCCGTACGCAGCGACAGGGCCGCATGACACGGCGCGTCCGTTTGGCGCCGGCGATCATCGATACGAATGTTCTTGTCGCGGGTCTGTTGAGCGGTAACGATCAGTCGCCTGTGGTGCGTATCCTCGATGCCATGCTGGCGGGTTGGCTTCCTTTCGTGCTCTCCGAGGAATTGCTGACCGAATACCGAAATGTGTTGTTGCGCCCCAAGTTACGCAAACTGCATGGTCTGGAAGTTGCCGAAATCGACGACATCCTGACCGACCTCGCACAGCTCGCCATTGTACTGGCGCCACCACGGGGGGAGCAGCACGCTCCCGATGCCGGTGACCAGTTGCTCTGGAATCTGCTTGAAGCCCGCTCTGAATTCGTGCTGGTTACCGGCGACAAGCTGTTGCTGGATGATGAGGCGATGGCGGGGAGGGTGCTGACGCCGAGTGAATTCATGGCGGAATTCTTCGAGGCATGATCCAGAGGCGGATCTTGGCGGCGTCGCTGCCGCGTCCGGCAGCGGACAAATAAAAAGGCCGGAGCCGCATGATGCGGTTCCGGCCTCTGTGCGCCGCAAGGGCGCGCGAAGATCAGTTCTTCGACTTGTCGACCAGGGCCTTGGCCTTGATCCAGGGCATCATGTCGCGCAACTGGCCGCCGACCTTCTCGATCGGGTGCTCGGCGTTCAGGCGGCGGCGAGCGGTCATGCTCGGATAGTTGGTACGGCCTTCCTGGATGAACATCTTGGCGTATTCACCGGTCTGGATGCGCTTCAGGGCGTTGCGCATGGCGGCGCGCGACTGCTCGTTGATGACTTCCGGGCCGGTCACGTACTCGCCGTACTCGGCGTTGTTCGAGATCGAGTAGTTCATCGTGGCGATGCCGCCTTCGTACATCAGGTCGACGATCAGCTTCAGCTCGTGCAGGCACTCGAAGTAGGCCATTTCCGGCGCGTAGCCGGCTTCGGTCAGGGTTTCGAAGCCCATCTTCACCAGCTCGACGGCGCCGCCGCACAGCACGGCCTGTTCGCCGAACAGGTCGGTCTCGGTCTCTTCCTTGAAGTCGGTCTCGATCACGCCGCCCTTGGTGCCGCCGTTGGCCGCTGCGTAGGACAGGGCGATGTCGCGGGCCTTGCCGGACTTGTCCTGGTACACCGCGATCAGCGAGGGCACGCCGCCGCCGCGCAGGTATTCGGAGCGCACGGTGTGGCCGGGGCCCTTCGGCGCGACCATGATCACGTCGAGGTCTGCACGCGGCACGACCTGGTTGTAGTGCACGTTGAAGCCGTGGGCGAAGGCCAGCGCGGCGCCTTGCTTGATGTTGGGCTCGACGTCGTTCTTGTAGACCTCGGGGATGTTCTCGTCCGGCAGCAGGATCATGACGACGTCGGCTTCGGCGACCGCTTGCGCCACTTCCTTGACCTGCAGGCCGGCACCTTCGGCCTTGGACCACGAGGCGCCGCCCTTGCGCAGGCCGACGGTGACCTTGACGCCCGAGTCGGACAGGTTCTGGGCGTGGGCGTGGCCCTGCGAGCCGTAGCCGACGATGGTGACCTTCTTGCCCTTGATGAGGGAGAGGTCGGCGTCCTTGCCGTAATAAACCTTCATGTTCGTCCTTTCGTTTGCGGTGTGGGGTGGGTCAGAGCTTGAGCACGCGGTCGCCGCGGCCGATGCCGCACACGCCCGAGCGCACGGTTTCGAGGATCAGGGCGGGCTCGATGGCGCCGAGGAAGGCGTCGAGCTTGCCCTGGTTGCCGGTCAGCTCGACGACGTAGGAGGCGTCGGTGACGTCGATGATGCGGGCGCGGAAGATGTCGACGGTGCGCTTGATCTCCTCGCGGTCCTTGCCGGTGGCGCGGACCTTGACCAGCATCAGCTCGCGTTCGATGTGCGCCGCCTCGGAGATGTCGACGACCTTGACCACCTCGACCAGCTTGTTCAACTGTTTGGTGATCTGCTCGATGATGTCGTCCGAGCCGGTGGTGACGATGGTCATGCGCGACATCGAGGCGTCTTCGGTCGGTGCCACGGTCAGCGACTCGATGTTGTAGCCGCGCGCCGAGAACAGGCCCGAGACGCGCGACAGCGCGCCGGATTCGTTTTCGATCAGAAGGGAAATGACGTGACGCATGGTGTGTTCGGTCCTGGATTAGAGGTCTTCGGCGGACAGGATCATCTCGGTGAGGCCCTTGCCGCCCTGCACCATCGGGTAGACGTTCTCGGTCGGGTCAACCTGGAAGTCGAGGAACACGAGCTCGTTCTTGTGCGTGGTGAAGGCCTCGCGCAGCGCGCCTTCGACGTCAGAGGGCTTGTCGATGCGGATGCCGACGTGGCCGTAGGACTCGGCCAGCTTGGCGAAGTCGGGCAGCGAATCCATGTAGGACTCGGAGTAGCGGCCGCCGTGGAACAGCTGCTGCCACTGGCGCACCATGCCCAGGTAGCGGTTGTTCAGGTTGCAGATCTTGATCGGCAGGCGGAACTGCTTGCAGGTCGACAGTTCCTGGATGTTCATCTGGATCGAGGCTTCACCGGTGATGCAGGCGACCTGCATGTCCGGGTGGGCGAGCTGCGCACCCATCGCATAAGGCATGCCGACGCCCATCGTGCCCAGGCCGCCGGAGTTGAGCCAGCGGCGCGGCTTGGTGAAGGGGTAGTACTGCGCAGCCCACATCTGGTGCTGGCCGACGTCGGAGGTGACGATGGCTTCGCCGCCGGTCACTTCCCACAGCTTCTGCACGACGAACTGCGGCTTGATGATCTCGTCCGAGTTCTTGTAGACCATGCAGTTGCGGCCGCGCCATTCGTCGACCTGCTTCCACCAGGCGGCGAGCGCCTCGGGGTTGGGGCGGGCTTCGCCGCTTTCGAGCTGGCGGATCATCTCCTCCAGCACTTCCTTGACGTCGCCGACGATGGGCACGTCGACCTTGACCCGCTTCGAGATCGACGACGGGTCGATGTCGATGTGGATGATCTTGCGCGGTTCTTCGGCGAAGTGCGAAGGCAGGCCGATGACGCGGTCGTCGAAGCGGGCGCCGACGGCCAGCAGCACGTCGGAGTAGTGCATCGCCATGTTGGCTTCGTAGGTGCCGTGCATGCCCGGCATGCCGAGGTACTGGCGGTCGCCGGCCGGGTAGCCGCCCAGGCCCATCAGGGTGTTGGTGATCGGGTAGCCGAGCAGGCGGGTGAGCTTGGTCAGCTGTTCGGCCGCGTTCGACAGCACCACGCCGCCGCCGGTGTAGATCATCGGCCGCCTGGCTTCGAGCAGCAGTTGCACGGCCTTCTTGATCTGGCCCGAATGGCCCTTGACCACCGGGTTGTACGAGCGCATCGAGATATCCTTCGGATACTCGTACTCGCACTTGTGCATCGACACGTCCTTGGGAATGTCGACCAGCACCGGGCCGGGGCGGCCGGTCTTCGCCAGGTAGAAGGCTTTCTTGATCGTCGACGCGATCTCGCGCACGTCCTTGACCAGGAAGTTGTGCTTGACGCAGGGCCGGGTGATGCCGACGGTGTCGACTTCCTGGAAGGCGTCCTGGCCGATGGCGGCAGTGGGCACCTGGCCGGAGATGATCACCAGCGGAATCGAATCACAGAAGGCGGTGGCGATGCCGGTGACGGCATTGGTCGCGCCCGGACCGGAAGTCACCAGCGCGACGCCGACCTGCTCGGTGCTGCGCGCATAGCCGTCGGCAGCGTGTACCGCGGCCTGCTCGTGGCGCACCAGCACGTGGCGCACGGATTCCTGCTGGAACAGCGCGTCGTAGATATACAGTACTGCACCGCCGGGATAGCCGAAGACGTACTCGACCTTTTCTTCCTGAAGGCACCTGATTACAATTTCGGCTCCGGTAAGCACCATCGCAAACTCACTCGACAAGTCGTTTGAAGAAACGCGCAACGTTACCGGCCACGGCGGGTTTGGTCAAGGCGGACAAGGGGTGTTCCGGCGCCCGTACCGCTTCGCACATCGATCGACCCCTCCGGACTCTTCCATGAAGCGCAATCCCGAACGCCATTCCGCCGCCGCCAAGGCCTCGACTGCATCTGCCGGCACCGGCGAGCGCCCGCGCGTCGAACTTGCCAGTTTCCGCAGGCGGCTGGCCAGCATGCTGTACGAATCGATGCTGCTGCTCGGCGTGCTGGCACTGACCTTTCTCGTTCCTTACCTGATGCTCGGCGTCGGCTTCGAGATCGCGCCGCCGGGCTGGTTCGCCTGGCTGCACATCTTCGTCGTGCTGGGCGCCTATTTCGTCTGGTACTGGCGCCGCCACGGCCAGACGCTGGCGATGCAGACCTGGCGCCTGAAGCTGGTCGATGCCGACGGCCGCGGCCTGAGCCTTGGCCGCTGCTGGCTGCGTTACGCATTGTGCTGGCCTTCGGTGCTGCTGTTCGGCGTCGGCCTGCTGTGGGCGCTGATCGACCGCGATCGGCAGTTCCTGCACGATCGCCTGGTGGGCTCCTGCATCGTGCTGATGCCGCCCGCCGTCAAGAAGTGAGCGGGCCGCAGGCCGCATTCCGCATCGCACTCGAGGAACTTTTGCTGTGCCGGCGGAGTAGCATCGGGTATGCGATCCACTTCGTGGCGTGGGATGCCCGCTTGACAGGCGGGTAGCTCCGTCCTGGCAAATCATGTCGTCCGCACCTTCTTCCTCAGCGCCCGTTTCATCTTTCGAACTCGTATCCGATCCTCACGCCCGAGCGGCGGATGACTGTCTGGCCGCGCTCGGCGTCGACCGTGACGCTGGGCTGGACGCCGCCGAGGCCGCGGCGCGGCTGGTGCGGCACGGTCCCAACACGCTGCCCGAACCGCCGCGCAACGGCCCGTTGAAGCGCTTCCTGCTGCAGTTCCACAACGTCCTCATCTACGTATTGCTGGCGGCCGGCGTGATCACGCTGCTGCTCGGCCATCACGTCGATTCGGGCGTGATCTTCGGTGTCGTGCTGATCAACGCCGTCATCGGCTTCCTGCAGGAGGGCAAGGCCGAGCGCGCGCTCGACGCCATCCGCGACATGCTGTCGCCCCATGCCCAGGTCCTGCGTGACGGCCGGCGGCAGGAAGTGGATGCCGCCGAGCTGGTGCCGGGTGATCTGGTCTTCCTCGCCTCGGGCGACAAGGTGCCAGCCGACCTGCGCCTGATCGAGGCCCGCAGCCTGCGCATCGAAGAAGCGGTGCTGACCGGCGAGGCGCTGGCGGTGGAGAAGTCGCCCGAGCCGGTCGCCGCCGACGCCAGCCTCGGCGACCGCCGCTCGATGGCTTATTCGGGCACGCTCGTCACCTACGGCCAGGGCTGCGGCGTGGTCGTCGCCACCGGTGCCGGCAGCGAGATCGGCCGCATCAGCGCCATGCTCCAGTCGGTCGAATCGATGACCACGCCCTTGCTGCGGCAGATGGCGGGTTTCAGCACGATGCTGACCTGGGTGGTGCTGGCCATCGCGCTCGCTGCCTTTGCTTTCGGTACCCTGCTGCGCGGCTATGCGCCGGGCGAGATGTTCCTGGCCGCGGTCAGCCTGGCCGTGGCGGCGATCCCGGAAGGGCTGCCGGCGGTCATGACGATCACGCTCGCCATCGGCGTGCAGCGCATGGCGCGGCGGCGCGCCATCATCCGCCGCCTGCCGGCGGTCGAGGCGCTCGGCTCGGTCACCGTCATCTGCTCCGACAAGACCGGCACGCTGACGCGCAACGAAATGACGGTGCAGCGCGTCATCACCGCCGAAGGCAATCTGGACGTCAGCGGCGTCGGTTATGCGCCGCATGGCGGTTTCGAGCACGACGGACGTGAATTGCTGCCCAAAGAGGCACCCTTGCTTGCCCGGATCGGCCGTGCCGCGCTGTTGTGCAACGATGCCGAACTGAACCTCGACGGCGATTCCTGGCAGATGGTCGGCGACCCCACCGAAGGCGCGCTGGTCACGCTGGCGCTGAAGGCCGGCATCGATCCCCATCGGCAGCACGAAGAACTGCCGCGCGACGACCTCATTCCTTTCGAATCCGAGCACCGCTTCATGGCCACGCTGCACCACGACCAGTGCGGCGAAACCTGGATCATGCTGAAAGGCGCGCCGGAGCGGGTGCTGTCGATGTGTGCCACTTGCGCCGGCCTCGATGGCCAACCGCTGCCGCTGGACGCCGATGTCTGGCAGCAGCGTATGGACGTGGCCGCTACCCGCGGCATGCGCCTGCTGGCGGTGGCCGAACGGCAGGTGCCGGGCCGGTTGAACAGCTTGTGCTTCGACGACGTGGAGCAGAGCGGCTTCGCGCTGCTGGCGGTGCTCGGCATCACCGACCCGCCGCGAGACGAAGCCGTGCGCGCGGTGCAGGCCTGTCTCGGTGCGGGCATCCGGGTCAAGATGATCACCGGCGACCATGCCGCCACCGCACGCGCCATCGGCCAGCAGCTCGGCCTCGCGCAGGAAGTCCGCGCCCTCACCGGCACCGAGATCGAAGGCATGGACGATAGGGCGCTGGCCCGTGCCGTGCAGCAAACGGAAATCTTCGCCCGCGCCAGCCCTGAGCACAAACTGCGCCTGGTGCAGGCCATGCAGGCCAACGGCGAAGTGGTGGCGATGACCGGCGACGGCGTCAATGATGCGCCTGCGCTGAAGCGCGCCGACGTCGGCGTCGCAATGGGCCAGAAAGGCACCGAAGCCGCCAAGGAGGCGGCGGAAATGGTGCTCGCCGACGACAACTTCGCCTCGGTCGCGGCCGCGGTCGAGGAAGGAAGAACGGTCTACGACAACCTGAAGAAAGCCGTCGCCTACATCCTGCCCACCAACATCGGCCAGGCCGGCATCGTCTTCTTCGCCGTGCTGTTCGGTCTGACGATGCCGATCACGCCGGCGCAGATCCTGTGGGTCAACATGATCACCGCGGTCACGCTGGCGCTGGCGCTCGCTTTCGAGGACGCCGAGCCCGACATCATGCAGCGCCGCCCGCGTGACCCGCGCGAGCCCTTGTTGACGCGCTTCCTGATGTGGCGCATCGTCTTCGTCGGCCTGCTGCTGGTGGCCGGCGGTATGGGGCTGTTCCTGTGGGAACTGCAACAAGGCGCCAGCCTCGCCGCCGCCCGCACTGCGGCAGTCAACGCCGTGCTGATAGGCGAAGTGTTCTACCTCTTCAACATGCGCAGCCTGACCGGTTCGGTGCTGAGCCGCGCCGGTTTCTTCGGCAACCGCTACGTGCTGTGGGCCATCGGCCTGCTGCTGGTCTGCCAGGTGCCGTTCACCTACCTGCCGGCGATGCAGGCGCTGTTCGGCACCGAAGGGTTGGGGCTGGATGCGTGGTTGCGGATTCTCGGTTTCGGGGTGGCGGTGCTGCTGCTGGTGGAAGTGGAGAAGGCGGTGGTGCGGGGGTGGGAAGCCCGACATGCATCGCAAGGAGCGAGCGGTTCATGAGTAAGCCGACCAAGGCCATCGCCAGCGGAGAAAACTCAGTGCAGCCATTTACCTTCTTTATCAGCTACCGGCGCCAGGACACCGCTCCAATCGCCCTTTTGTTGAAGAGCGAAATAGAGAAGCGCCTGCAGTTCGTCCGTGTATCGGTCGACGTCGAAGAGATGGCGCCGGGTGACCGATTCCCGGACCGCCTGCGGAGTTTGATCGACGGTGCCCATGCGACGATCGCCCTTATCGGAAAGCACTGGATGCCCGGGAGTGAGATGTCTCGAGGGAGTCCGGCTGTGCCGGACTGGGTCGTTGAAGAGTTGATCCATTCGCGAACGGCTCCGATCGGCTTGCCTGAAGCGGATCGTTTCGGCCTTGAAGAGCGTGCAATCATTCCGCTTTTTGCCGATTGCGAAAGAGGTTTTCACAGGTTTGAGCTTCGACCCGAGCTTGCCTTCCTGGCCGATCTCCATTCCGAATACATCGATTATGCAGGGTGGCCGTCTGCAATCGGCCCGCTTCTGGACAGGCTTGCGGTCAAGCTTTCACTGAAGAAGCGGCCTGATGCGGACAGCTATCCAAAGCCTGATCTCGCAAAGGCACGTACTCAACCGCTTTCGGATGTAGAGCTTGCTCAGACTCTCCGCTATGACGATTTCGAGGGATGGTATATCGACAATTTCGGAAATGCGGAAGTCAGGTATTTGGTCAAGACGTTCAAGTTTCCCCACTTCGACCAGGCCGCCGAGTTCATGGCGCTGGTTTCCGAGCACTGCAAGGTCCTGGATCATCATCCCGAGTGGCGCAACGTCTTCAACCATGTCATGGTGTCGCTCACCACATGGGATGCACATCGACGCGTGACCATTTACGACTTGAATTTGGCGCTTTATATGAACATGGCCGCAAAGACCATGGCAAAGAAGCCTCCCCGGTGATCTGCACATCTTGAGTTTCTCGAACCCCTGTGACCGCAAAATCCAGGGCGCCAATTATCTGTTCCTTGCTATGCGCTGGCAGCCCGTCGTCCTCGCTGCGACAATGACACCCATGGAACGCTCAACCCGCCAACGCCATTCGATCCGCAGTGCCCTGGCCGATGCCGGACGGCCGCTGCTTCCCGCCGAAATCCTGCAGGCAGCCCAAGCCGAAGTACCGGCGTTGGGATTGGCCACCGTCTACCGCAACCTCAAGCAATTGGCCGAGGCAGGGGAGATCCAGGCGGTTGAACTCCCCGGCGAGCCGTCCCGCTACGAACTGGCGGGGCACAAGCATCACCATCATTTCCGCTGCAACAATTGCAATCGCGTGTTCGACGTCCACGCCTGTCCCGGCGACATGCAGAAGCTGGCGCCCCAGGGCTTCGTCGTGGACGGCCACGAGTTGACCCTGTACGGCGTCTGCCGCGACTGCGGCACGTCGTCGGTCAAAGATACTTGAGCCAGGCGAGGTCGCGGCGACGGGCCTTGAAGGCTGCGAAGGCCTTGACCACGGGGTAGAGGACCACCGCCAGCACCACGGTGCACAGCCAGACTCCGCCCATGCCGTCGAAGCCGAAGTATTCGCCCTGGTTGTTGCCCCAGATCGCCTGTGCGCCCAGGTACAGGAACTTCAGCACGTACAGGTGCAGCACGTAGAAGAACATCGGTGCGGCGCCGAACACCGCCAGCGGCTTCAGCCAGGCCGCGCCGGGTTGGCGGTCGAAGGCGCGCAGCGCCAGCAGGCCGATGCCGAGCGTGAGCGCGACGAACAGCAGCGAGGGCGGGTACTTGGTGATGTTGACGAAGCTCATCAGCGTCTGCAGCGCGGTATCGCCGGCAATCCAGGGCTTGTCGCCATAGACGTTGATCGTGCGCAGCACGACGAAGCCAACCAGCAGGCCGATTCCCCAGTTCAGCAGGCGGCGCTGGCGCAGTGCTGCGTCCGAGCCTGCCGCGAACCACGGTCCGGCGGCATAACCCAGCGCGATCACGCCGATCCAGGGCAGCAGCGGGTAGGAGGTGCGCAGGCGCAGCGCTTCGGATACTTCGATCCAGCCGCGGTCGTGCAGCACGGCCCAGGGGATGTGCATCGGGTGGCCGACGGCGAAGTGCAGGCCGTCCAGCAGGTTGTGGCCGGCCACCAGCACGATGCCGATGGCGATCAATAGCCGGCGCGGCAGCCACAGCAGCGCTGCCAGCGCAATCATCGACAGGCCGATGACCCAGATCACCTGCAGGAACACCTTGGCCGGCGGGAACTGGAAGGTCCACGCGAAGTTGATCACGGTGATCTCCAGCAGCATCAGGAACAGCCCGCGCTTGAACAGGAAGGCCGCTGCCGCGGCGCGGCCGTCGCCGCCGTGGCGGCTGCCGTACAGGAAGGCCGACAGCCCGGTCAGGAAGACGAACACCGGTGCGCAGATGTGCGCCAGCAATCGGCTGAAGAACAGCTCGGGCGGCGTGTCGGCGACCACCATCGGGTCCGGCACCTGGTGGTGCAGGTAGAAGGTTTCGCGGACGTGATCGAGCAGCATGAAGGCGATCACCAGGCCGCGCAGCGCGTCGATGGCGCCGAGCCGGGTGGTTGTGGTGGAGGGGATGGCTGGGGCGGCCGCAGCTGCCGCTGTTGTGCTTGCAAGCGTCGTCATGGGGGTTAAATGATATTGATAATTTGTTATCAATAATAGCACGGCCCTGCCTGTGGGCAATCAAGGTGCTGCGACTCTTCCATGTTCTTCGCCAGCCCCTGCAGTAAACTCCCGCTTTTCCGCGCCCCTCGCGCGGAAGCTGGAGAAGCCATGAGAACAGAACACGCCCCAACGATTCAGCGCGCCGACTATCGGCCGCTGTCCTGGACGGTCGAGACCGTCGATCTGCATTTTTCCCTCGATCCCGACGCCACCGTCGTCACCAACCGCATGGTGTGCGTGCGCAACCGCGATGCGGAGGTCGGGCCGATTCGGCTGTGGGGCGAGGATCTCGAGCGGCTGTCGCTGACCGTCGATGGCCAGGCGCCGCGCGGTTTGCGCGAGCAGGGCACGCTGATCGAGATCGACGCCGACGGCGAGCGCGTGGTGGTCGAGGTCAAGACCCGCATCGACCCCAGGGCCAACACCACGCTGTCGGGGCTCTACCTGTCCAATGGCGGCTTCTTCACCCAGTGCGAGGCCGAGGGTTTCCGCCGCATCACCTGTTTCCCCGACCGTCCGGACGTGATGGCGCGCTTCACGGTGACGCTGGAAGCCGACCGCAGCGCATGCCCGGTGCTGCTGTCCAACGGCAACCTGATCGAGCAGGGCGAGTTGCCGGACGGCCGCCACTATGCGCGCTGGGAAGACCCCTTCCCGAAGCCGTCTTACCTGTTCGCGCTGGTCGCCGCCGATCTGGTGGTGCTGGAGCGCAAGGAGCGGACGATGTCCGGCCGCGAGGTGCTGCTGCAGGTGTGGGTGGAGGAGGGCAACCTCGACCGCTGCCAGCACGCGATGGATTCGCTGGTGCATTCGATGCGCTGGGACGAGGAGACCTTCGGCCTGGAGCTCGACCTCGACCGCTTCATGATCGTCGCCGTGGCCGACTTCAACATGGGGGCGATGGAGAACAAGGGGCTGAACATCTTCAACACCAAGTTCGTGCTCGCCAAGCCGGACACCGCCACCGACGTCGACTACGAGAACGTCGAGAGCGTGGTGGCGCACGAATATTTCCACAACTGGACCGGCAACCGCGTCACCTGCCGCGACTGGTTCCAGCTCACGCTGAAGGAAGGGCTGACGGTGTTCCGCGACCAGCAGTTCTCGGCCGACATGCTGGGAAACATGGCAAATGAGGCAGCCGGCCCGGCAGCCGCGGCCTCGGCGCGGGCGGTCAAGCGCATCGACGATGTGCGGGTGCTGCGCGCGGCGCAGTTCCCCGAGGATGCCGGGCCGATGGCGCATCCGATCCGCCCGGACAGCTACCAGGAGATCAACAACTTCTACACCGCGACGGTGTATGAGAAGGGCGCCGAAGTCATCCGCATGCTGCACACCCTGCTGGGGCAGGAGGGCTTCCGCAACGGCATGGACCTGTATTTCAGCTATCACGACGGCCAGGCGGTGACCTGCGACGACTTCGTCGAAGTGATGTCGGAGGCGAACAACGGCTTCGACCTCGACCAGTTCATGCGCTGGTACGGCCAGGCCGGCACGCCGCGGCTCGAGGCCGGCGGCGAATGGAATGCGGCCGAGGGCAGCTACACGCTGACGCTGGCCCAATCCACCCCGGTGACGCCGGGCCAGCACGCCAAGCTGCCGCTGGTGATCCCGGTCGCGGTCGGCCTGATCGGCCCGGACGGGCGCGACCGCCCGCTGCGGCTCGAAGGCGAGGCGCAGGCCGGTGCGAGCACGCGCGTGCTGCAACTGACCGATGCCGAGCAGTCTTTCCGCTTCGTCGGCCTCGATGCCGAGCCGGTGCCCTCGCTGCTGCGTGGCTTCTCCGCGCCGGTGATCCTCGAACTGGACGAGGACGATGCGCGCCTGGCTTTCCGCATGGCGCACGATGCCGACCCCTTCAACCGCTGGGACGCGGCGCAGCGCTATGCCGAGCGCATCGTGCTGGCGATGGCGGCCGATGCGGCGATGGCCGTGCCCGAAGCCTTTGTCGCCGCCTTCCGCACGCTGCTCGAAGACGGTGCGCTCGACCCCGCTTTCCGTGCCCAGGCGTTGGCACTGCCGGGCGAAGCCTATCTGCTCGAACGCATGGCGCCCGCCGATCCGCAGGCGCTCCGGGCAGCGCTGGTCAGGCTGATGCGCACGCTGGGCGAGCGCCTGGCGGGCAACTGGCTGGCCTTGTTCGACGCGATGCAGGTGCCGGGCGAGTATCGCTACCATCCCGGCGATGCCGGCCGCCGCGCGCTGGCGAATCTGGCGCTGCGCTACCTGACTGCTGCCGGCAATGCCGAAGGGCTGGTCAAGGCGCAGGCACGCTTCGACGCCGCGACCAACATGACCGAACGCTTCGGCGCCCTGGCTGCGCTGGTGCAGAGCTCGCATCCGGCGCGCGAGGCCGCGCTGGACGCCTTCCAGGCCCGCTACCGCGACGATGCGCTGGTGCTCGACAAGTGGTTCGCGCTGCAGGCCGGCGCCTGGCGCTGGGACGACGCGGCAGCGCCGGCATTGGATCGCGTGCGCGTCTTGATGGCCGATCCGGCCTTCAGCCTGTCGAACCCGAACAAGGTCTATGCGCTGCTGGGCACCTACTTCCGTGCCAATCCGGGCGAGTTCCACGCCGCCGACGGCAGCGGCCACGCGTTCTGGGCCGAGCAGGTGATCGCGCTGGACGCGAAGAACCCGCAGGTCGCGTCACGCATGGCGCGCGCGCTGGAAAGCTGGCGCCGCTTCACGCCGGCGCTGCAGGCGAGCATTCGTGCCCAGCTCGAAAGAGTGCTGGCGAGCGAAGGCCTGTCGCCGGACGTGGCCGAGGTGGTCGGCAAGGCGCTGGGCGGCGACTGAGGCCGCTTTCCTTGCGCGGAAACGAAAAACGCCGGGCGGGTCCCGGCGTTTTTCATCGCTGTTGCAGCCTCATTCGGCGGCGAGGTCGCCCGCGATGTAGCTTTCGAGCTGGCGGATCGTGGCCTGCTGCTGCTGGACGACCGACTTGACCATGTCGCCGATGGTGACGACACCCATGATCTTGCCCTGATAGACCACCGGCAGGTGGCGGAAGCGGTTCTCGGTCATCGTGTGCATGACTTCGTCGACCGTATTGGTGGGCGTGACGGTGCAGGGATTCGGCGTCATCAGATCGCCGACGCGGATGTCGCGCGACACCAGACCCTTCAGCACGACTTTGCGGGCGTAGTCGCGTTCGGTGAAGATGCCCACCAGGCGCTCGCCTTCGGTGACCAGGACACAGCCGATGTCGAACTGCGCCATCAGCGACAGGGCGTCGAACACCGAGTCGGCCGGACTCACCGCATGGAAAGCGCTGCCTTTCTGCTCAAGAATCTGATTTACGGTCGTCGCCATTGTTTCTCTCCCTCCTTAAGTTGTCGCGCCACGAGGCCGCTGGCTGCGGCCGATGTTTATGAGTATAGGGTGGTTCGGGCCGTAGTGAAGCACCAACCCCGATGCGCGCCGGTTTCAGATCTCCAGATTGTCGATCAGCCGGGTGCGGCCCAGCTTGGCCGCTGCCAGCACGACGAGCGGATCGTCCATGTGGATCGGCGGCTGCAGGTCGGCGCGGCGGCGCACGGCCACGTAGTCGGGCTGCCAGCCGGCGGCGGCCAGTTCGTCCATGGCGTCGGTCTCGAGCTTCAGCAGGTCGTGGTCGCCGGCGCGCACGGCGTCGCGGATGCGGCTCAGCAGGCGGTACAGCAGCGTCGCGCGGGCGCGCTCGTCCTCGCTCAGGTAGCCGTTGCGCGAGGACAGCGCCAGGCCGTCGTCGGCACGCACGGTGTCGCCCGGCAGCACTTCGACCGGCAGAGCCAGTTCGCGCACCATGTTGCTCAGCACCATCAACTGCTGGTAGTCCTTCTTGCCGAACAGGGCGATGTCGGGCTGCACGATGTTGAGCAGCTTGAGCACCACGGTGGCGACGCCGCGGAAGTGCCCGGGGCGGAATTCGCCTTCAAGGATCGAGACCTGGGCCGGCGCCGGATCGACGTGGTAGCGCTGCGGCTGCGGATACATCTCGGCCTCGTCCGGCGCGAAGACGTGCTTGACGCCGACCGCGGCGAGCTTCTCGCAGTCGGCGGCGAGGGTGCGGGGATAGTGGTCGAAGTCTTCCCCGGCACCGAACTGCAGGCGATTGACGAAGACGCTGGCGATCACGCAGTCGGCCTTTTCGGCGGCCTGGCGCATCAGCGTGATGTGGCCTTCGTGCAGGTTGCCCATGGTGGGAACGAGGGCGACCTTGCCGGCGGTGGCGCGGGCGGCACGCAGCCCGGCGATGGTGTGATGGATCTGCATGTCGAAACCTGGAGTGGTTGGCAACTACGGGTTGGCGAGGGCGCGTCGGCGACGGTGTGCCGGGTGCTCTCAGTAGCAGTGTTCGGCAGCGGGGAAGCTGCCGTCGCGCACTGCGGCCACATAGCGCGCGACCGCATCCTCGATGCTGCTCGCGCCTTCCATGAAGTTGCGCACGAAGCGGGCGGTCTTGCCGGGGAAGATGCCGAGCATGTCGTGCAGCACCAGCACCTGGCCGTCGCAGGACGGCCCGGCGCCGATGCCGATGGTGGCCATCGTGCGCAGGCTGGTCGTGATGTCGGCGGCGAGCGTGGCCGGCACCATTTCGATGACGACCAGCGAGGCGCCGGCCTGTTCCAGCGCCAGTGCGTCGGCCTTCATGCGGGCCGCGCCTTCGTCGCCGCGGCCCTGCACGCGGTAGCCGCCGAGCTGATGCACCGATTGCGGCGTCAGGCCGATGTGGGCGCATACCGGCACGCCGCGCTCGACCAGGAAGCGCACGGTTTCGGCCATGTACTCGCCGCCTTCGATCTTGACCATCTGCGCGCCTGCGGCCATCAGGCGGGCGGCGTTGCGCATCGCCTGCTCCGGGCTCTCGTGACAGGAGCCGAAGGGCATGTCGGTGACCACCAGTGGGCGGGCATTGGCACGCGCCACGCACTCGGTGTGGTAGGCCATCTGCTCGAGGGTGACCGGCAGCGTCGATTTCTGGCCCTGCAGCACGTTGCCGAGCGAGTCGCCGATCAGCACGACATCGACGCCGGCGCGGCCGAGCAGCGCGGCGAAGCTGGCGTCGTAGCCGGTCAGCATGACGATCTTGCGGCCTTCGGCGCGCATCTTGCCGAGTTCGAACAGGGTGACGGGCTTCTGGTCCTGGAGATAGCTCATTCATCGCTCCTGATGGGAGGGCGGAGTTTTCCACCAAACTGGTGCATTGCACAAGTTCATTACGCCAAATTAAGGATCGGGGTTTACCCGGCGTAACCGAAGAATTCGCGGTAACCGCGCATGTCGCGCAGGCGGGTGAGCAGCAGCTCGAAGTCGTCGTCGTGGTCGACCGGATTCAGTTTACCGGCATCGACGATGAACAGCGGTGCCGCATCGTACTGGTAGAAATAGCGCGTGTAGCGGTCGGCGACCTGCTGCAGATAGGCTTCGGTGATGCGCCGCTCGGCGTCGAGCCCGCGCTTGTGCACGCGCTCCATCAGCGTGTCGGCGCTGGCCTGCAGGTAGATCACTAGATCGGGCTGGGGCGTCACCGCGGGTTTCACGCTGTCGTGGATGCGCTGGTGCAGCGCCAACTCC
Organism: Thauera carbonicopians; assembly: GCF_025699485.1. Lineage (GTDB taxonomy): Bacteria > Pseudomonadota > Gammaproteobacteria > Burkholderiales > Rhodocyclaceae > Thauera. The sequence goes on from NZ_JANUXN010000002.1 coordinate 46,285, forward strand.
TCGGGGCTGAGGTTCTGCTCGGCGAACAGCCTGTCCTTGTCGAGGATGAAGTCCGATACCACGCGCCGCTCTTCCGAGATCGGGCCGAGTGCGGCCAACTGGTCGATGCGCTGGAACAGGAAGGACAGCTGTGTTGCCATCGCCCAGCGCTCGGGCTGCTGGTAGAAGCGCGCCAGAAAGGGGTTGAGCTCGGCCTGCTCGAACAGGGTGTCGGCCTGCAGCCGCTCGGCGAGGCGCTTTGCCAGCGAAGTCTTGCCGGCGCCGATCGGGCCTTCGACGACGATGTAGTGTGCTTTGTCGAGCATGAGCGTGCCGGCCTGGCCCTGTATCAGTGGTGGAATCAGCTGCGGAAGATGAAATAAACCGCGCCAAGCATACACAACGCAGCCCAGAGATAGTCAAGCTTGAGCGGCTGCTTCATGTACAGCACGACGAAGGGGACGAACACCAGCAGGGTGATCACTTCCTGCATGATCTTGAGCTGGGCGAGATTCAGCGCGGTGGCGCCGATGCGGTTGGCCGGCACCTGCAGCAGGTATTCGAACAGCGCGATGCTCCAGCTCACCAGCGCCGCCAGATACCAGGCCTTGCCCTGCATGTTCTTCAGGTGGCCATACCAGGCGAAGGTCATGAACACGTTGGAGGCGGTCAGCAGCAGGGCGGTCTGCAGCCAGACGGGGTTGGCGGTGAAAGCCGTGGCGGCGAGTTGGAGCCAGGTGGGCATGATGGGCTCGGATTCGAGGAGCGGAGGCGCGAAAGGAAAGGCTTCGGTGGTGGGGGCAGGGCTCAGGCGCGTGCGATGGCCTGATCGGCAACGCCCGGCAGCAGATCGGCAGCCCGGCCGTGGCCCGGAATACAGGCCTCGGGTGCGATCTCGGCCAGCGGCACCAGCGTGAAGGCGCGCAGGTGCATGCGCGGATGCGGTACCTGCAGGCCGGGTTCGTCGATGACCGCGTCGCCGTGCAGCAGCAGGTCCAGATCCATGGTGCGCGGCGCCATGTGGCCATCGCGCCGGCGGCCGCCTTCGTGCTCGATCGCCAGCAGGGCGTCGAGCAGCGGGCGTGCGGCGAGCGTGGTCGACAGCTCGATCACGGCGTTGATGTAGTCGGGCTGGCCTTCGACGCCGACGGGGGCGCTGCGGTACAGCGACGACCGTGCCGCGATCCGGGTGCCGGGCAGCCCCGCCAGGCGCTGCAGCGCCAGCGCGAAGGCTGCGGCGGGGTCGCCGAGATTGGCGCCGAAGGCGACGAAGGCGCGCACGGGGGGCTGCATCGGAGGCAGGGTTTCAGGTGGCTTCGGAGGCAGAGGCGGTCGATGCGCCGGCCGGCTTGCGGCGCTTGCGGCGACGCTTCCTGGCCGCCGGGACGTCGTCGGCCGGTGCCTGCCGGATCAGCTCTTCGCGGGCGTCGTGGCCGGCATGGGCGAAGCGGTCCCACCAGTCGACGATCTCCATCGGGATTTCGTCGGCCTGCGCGCGCAGGCGCAGGAAGTCCCAGCCGGCGCGGTAGCGCGGCTGCTCGATGAGGCGGTAGGGCGTCTTGCCGGCGCGCTTGTCGAAGCGCGGCTGCAGCGCCCAGATGTCCTTGATGTCGCCGACGATGCGGCGGGTGATGGCGAGCTTGCGGGCCTGGGCGTCGAGCACCTCGTCCATCGCTTCGAACAGCGCCGGCTGCGAGTGTTCGCCGGCGGCCTTCTTCTTTTCCCACGCGGCCAGCACTTCGTGCCACAGCAAGGTGGCGAACAGGAAGCCGGGCGACACCGACTTGCCCTGGCGCACGCGCTCGTCGGTGTTTTCCAGCGACAGCCAGACGAAGCGCTCGCCCATCGGCTGTTCGAGGATTACGTCGAGCAGCGGCAGCAGGCCGTGGTGCAGGCCTTCCTCGCGCAACTGCTGCAGGCACCCGACTGCGTAGCCCGAGAACAGCAGCTTCAGCATCTCGTCGAACAGGCGCGCGGCGGGGACGTTCTCCAGCAGCACCGCCATGTCGCGGATCGGGTGGCGCGCGGCGGGGTCGATCGTCAGCCCGAGCTTGGCGCCGAGGCGCACCGCGCGCAGCATCCGCACCGGGTCTTCGCGGTAGCGGGTGCGCGGATCGCCGATCATGCGCAGCGTCTTCTGCTGGATGTCGGCGACACCGTGGTGGTAGTCGACGATGGTCTCGCTGGCAGGGTCGTAGTACAGCGCGTTGACGGTGAAGTCGCGCCGGGTGGCGTCCTCTTCCTGGTTGCCGTAGACGTTGTCGCGCAGCACGCGGCCGTGCTCGTCGGTCTCGGCCGATTCGGCGTCCTGGCTGGCGCGGAAGGTGGAGACCTCGATGGTTTCCGGCCCGCTCATCACATGCACGATCTTGAAACGGCGGCCGATGATGCGCGAACGGCGGAAGGCGGCACGCACTTCCTCGGGCGTGGCGCTGGTGGCGACGTCGTAGTCCTTGGGCGGCTGGCCGATCAGCAGGTCGCGCACCGCGCCGCCGACGACAAAGGCCTTGTAGCCCTTTTCCTGCAATACGGCGCAGACCTTGCGCGCGGCGGGGGAGAGTTGTTCGCGCCGAATGCCGTGGCGTTCGACCGGAATCAGCGCGGGTTCGTGGCGGGCGGATTGCGCCGGGCGCTTGAAAACCTTGCGCAGCAGCTTGCGGATCATCGGGAAAGGCGTCGTTCTTGCATGAACCGGCAATGATAACCGATCGCCCGCGGCGAGCGCGCTTCGTCCATCAGCGCAGCGACAGCACCGGCCAGCCCTGCTGTCCGGCGTGGGCGCGCAAGGTGTCGTCGGGATCGACCGCGACCGGGTCGGAGACGTGCTTCAGCAGCGGCAGGTCGTTGTGCGAGTCGCTGTAGAACCAGCTGCGCCCGAAGCCGCCGACGTAGAGGCCGAGCGATTCCAGCCAGGCGTCTACGCGGGCGATCTTGCCGGCCTGGAAAGCCGGCGTGCCGCGCGCCTTGCCGGTGAAGGCGCCGTTTTCCTGTGCCGGGACGGTGGCGACGAGATGGGCGATGCCGAACTCGCGCACGATCGGGCCGGTGACGAAGGCATTGGTGGCGGTGACGACGGCGACCAGCGCACCTTCGTCCAGGTGCTGCCGTACCAGCGCGCGTGCCTTGGCGGTGATCATCGGCTTCACCGATGTTTCCATGAACTCGCGGTGCCAGGTATCGAGTTCGGTCCGCGAATGGCGCGCCAGCGGGGCGAGCTGGAAGTCGAGGAAGGCGTCGATGTCGAGCGTGCCGGCCTTGTAGTGCTCGTAGAACTCGATGTTCTTCGCTTCCTGCACTTCGCGGTCGAGCACGCCCTTTTCGATCAGGAACTGTGCCCAGGCGAAGTCGGAATCCCCGGCGAGCAGGGTGTTGTCGAGGTCGAAGAGGGCGAGATTCACGTTTGAGGTTCCAGTGGGAGGGGGGAAATGAGGGTTGAAATCAGATTTCCAGCCCTTGCTGCATCATCTCGCGCAGCAGGGGCAGGGTGATCGGGCGCTTGCGTTCGAGCGAGGCGGCGTCGAGGGCGTCGAGCACGGCCAGCAGGCTGGGCAGTTCGCGGCGGCCGTGGCGCAGCAGGAAGTCGACCACCTCGTCGGCCAGCCGCAGGCCGCGGCGTTCGGCCAGGGTGGCGAGGATGGTGGCGCGCGAGGCGTCGTCGAGCGGCTGTACTTCGTAGATCAGGCTCTGGCCGATGCGGGTGCGCAGATCCTCGCGCAGGCCCAGCCCGAGCGGTGCGGCGGGGCCGGCCAGCAGCAGCGACTGGCCGTTGCCGCGGCTGCGGTTGAAGGCGTTGAACAGCGCGATCTGCGCGTCGGATGCCAGGCGGTCGATGTCGTCCACCGCGACCAGCGCATCGGCAGTCTCGGGCAAGGCGTCATCGACGTCTTCGGCGGCGAGGATGTGGGTCGGGCGGCCGGCCTCCCGCGCCAGCGCCACGCTGGCGCGCAGCAGATGGCTGCGGCCGCTGCCTGGTGCGCCCCAGACATAGACGTGGCGTGCCGGCAGTTGCCGCGCGGTCGATGCCGAGGCCAGCAGCGACACCGCCGCCACCAGCTCGGCGTTGGCGCCGACGACGAAGTTTTCCAGCGTCGGCGGCACATCGGGGCGGATGTCGAGGACGAGTTGCTTCATGGCCTGGCGATCAATGCCGATCGTGGTTCACATCCTGCGTGATCACCGGCTGTACCCGCGTGCCGAGATAGACCGGGCTGGCGAACCAGGCGTTGCGCACTTCGCGCAGGCCGACCAGCAGCGCCGCGCTGACCGGCAGCGCCACCAGCACGCCGACGAAGCCGAACAGCTGGCCGAAAGCCATCAGCGCGAAGATCACCGCCAGCGGATGCAGGCCGATGCGCTCGCCGACCAGGTAGGGCGTCAGCACGAAGCTTTCGATCACCTGGCCCAGCCCATACACGATGCCGACGCCGATCAGCAGCGGCCAGCCTTCGGCCTGCAGCAGTGCGGCGAGGATGGCGAGGATCAGGCCGCCGCCGTAGCCGACGTAGGGAATGAATACCAGCAGGCCGGTCAGCACGCCCACCGGCAGCCAGAAGTTCAGCCCGGCGAGCCACAGCCCGATGCTGTAGAACACCGCCAGCAGCAGCATCACCGACAGCTGGCCGCGCAGGAACTCCGACATCACCGAATCGATGTCGTTGATGATCGCCATCGTCCGCTCCAGCCACGGCCGCGGCACGATGCGCTGCAGTTCGGTCAGCAGGCGCGGCCATTCCTGCAGCAGGTAGAACATCACCAGCGGGATCAGGAACAGGTTGGCGATGAAGGCGATCACCGCCATGCCGCCGGTCTTGAGGTGGCCGAGCACGATCGGCACCAGGTCTTGCGCGTTGCTCCAGTTGTCGGCGATCAACTGGCGCAACTGGGCGGCGTCGAGCTGCAGGTCGATGCCCAGCCGTGCCTGCAGCAGCGGCGATACCTGGGCGTTGAACATATCGACCAGGTCGGGCAGGCGGTTCACCAGTTGGACCCCCTCGCGATAGACCATCGGCACCAGAATCAGCGCCAGCGCCACGATCATCAGGCCCAGTGCGACGATCACCAGCAGTACCGCCAGCGCGCGCGGCACGCGGCGCGCCACCATCCAGTTGACCGCCGGGTCGCAGATGTAGGCGAACACCGCGCCGATCACGAAGGGGGCGAGGATGGGGCCCAGCAGCCAGAACAGACCGACCAGAGCGATGGCGGTGGCGGTCCAGGCAAGGGCTTGCAGGCGATAGGCGCGGGGCTGGGTCATTTCGAGTAAAATCGCGGGCTTGGCGCGGGGGCATGCCACCCGCGAAACACATAAATGTAGCCACTTGGCGTTGCAGCCTCAAGCACGGGCCGCGGCCAGGGGCGCCAGCCGGGCACCGCCCCGGCATTTCCGCCAGTCCAGAGGAACGATCTTGAGCGCACCCACCTCCTCCAACCAAGCCTCCCTCTCCTACCGCGATGCCGGCGTGGACATCGAAGCGGGCGACGCCCTGGTCGACCGCATCAAGCCGCTGGCCAAGCGCACCATGCGCCCCGAGGTGATGGGCGGCATCGGCGGCTTCGGCGCGCTGTTCGAGCTGTCGAAGAAGTACAAGGAGCCGGTGCTGGTGTCCGGCACCGACGGCGTCGGCACCAAGCTCAAGCTCGCCTTCCAGTTGAACAAACACGATACCGTCGGCCAGGATCTGGTGGCGATGAGCGTCAACGACATCCTGGTGCAGGGCGCCGAGCCGCTGTTCTTCCTCGACTACTTCGCCTGCGGCAAGCTCGACGTCGACACCGCCGCCGACGTGGTCAAGGGCATCGCCCAGGGCTGCGAACTGGCCGGCTGCGCGCTGATCGGCGGTGAAACCGCCGAAATGCCCGGCATGTACCCGGCGGGCGAATACGACCTCGCCGGCTTCGCCGTCGGTGCGGTCGAGAAGGCCGACATCATCGACGGCAGCCGCATCGTGCCGGGCGATGTCGTACTCGGCCTGGCTTCCAGCGGCGCCCACTCCAACGGCTACTCGCTGATCCGCAAGATCATCGAAGTCGCCAAGCCCGACCTCGACGCCGACTTCCACGGCCGCAAGCTGCGCGACGTGGTCATGGAACCCACCCGCATCTACGTCAAGCCGCTGCTGGCGCTGATGCAGGGCAAGCCCGGCGTGGTCAAGGGCATGGCCCACATCACCGGCGGCGGCATCACCGAGAACGTGCCGCGCATCCTGGGCGACGAACTCACCGCCCGCATCGACGCCGCCGGCTGGACGCTGCCGCCGCTGTTCCAGTGGCTGCAGAAGGAAGGCAACGTCGACATGCAGGAGATGTACCGCGTGTTCAACTGCGGCATCGGCATGGCGGTGGTGGTGTCGGCCGCCGACGCCGACGCGGCCGAAGCTGCGCTGAAGGCAGCGGGCGAAACCGTCCATCGCATCGGTCGCATCGACGCGCGCAAGGACGGAGAAGCGCAGACCATCGTCGGCTGAATCCGGCGGGGTTCCACGGTCGCGGTGACCTGGCAGCCAGTACTGAAACCCGGCTACCGCCGGGTTTCTTCTTTTTGGCACCCGTGGGCGGGCGGGAGCAGGGTGTTTCCTGGAGCAATGTGAATGCGTGCGGTCTGGATCAGCGGCGTGCTTGCCGCGGCATCGTGGCTCGTGATGGCCTGGCATCTCGCCGAACTCGAGCCGGGCGTGGTCGCGCTTCAACTCGCGTGGAAGCCAAGGATGTTTGGCGAGATCATCCACCTCTGGCCGCCCGAGGCGCTTGAACTTTACCGCCGCTGGCTTCTGTTCGACGGCCTGGTCCTACTGGCCTATGGTGCGTTCGGATGGCTGCTTGCCGTACGTACCCGGGTTTTTTCCCCTTTGCCGCGAATTGTGCGTGCCGCTGCGCCTTTCGTGCTGCCGCTGGCGGCCCTCCTGGATGCGGCGGAAAACTGCCTGCATTGGTGGCTCACCGAAATGCCCCGCTTCGGCATGCCTTCGGTTTACCTGGCAAGCGCGAGCTGCGCCGCGCTGAAGTGGGCGCTGCTGATCCTGTTTGGCGTGCTGGTGCTGTGGGCGCTGGCCATCGGTGACGAGCGGGCTCGATAGGCCGTCATCACGGTTGCTAGTCGCGGCTGCCCGCGCATGGACGCACGCTGTGGTTTGCCCGGAATGAATGAAAGCATGCTGGATTCAGCACCGAGTTGATATGATCTCTGGATGTCTCACGGGTGCCAATTGCTTGTGAGCCGGATCAGCGATTGTTTTCCCCGGGAGAGCACCTCCGTGTTGCGCCTTGTCTTGACCACGGCTCTCGTTTTGGGGCCGAGCGTTCCCGTAGTGGCGGGTCCGATGACGCCTTCCACGCTCTTCACCTCCGTGCGCGACACGGTGCTGATGGTGCAGGCCTCCAGTAGCGATGGTGTGCTGAATGTTTCAGCGACTGCGATTGGGCTTGGAGACGGGCGTTTCGTCACGCTGTGCAGTCCGTTCGACGGTAGCGATGTGATCCGTCTCGTCGATGGCAAGGGACGGATGACCACTGCCGTCATTAGCGCTCGCGACAGCCAGCGGAACCTGTGCATGTTGAGCGCTGAGGGGGGCAATGCAGAGACGGTCGGCCTGGTGCATGCGGATGCCGTTCCGGCAGTGGGCGCGCGGGTCTATGCAGTGGCCAACGCACTTGACTTCGGCATTGGACTGACCGAAGGCGTGATCTCGGGTGTCGGGCGAGGGGAACGGGGCGAACTGCTGCAGTTCTCGGCGCCGGTATCGCCCGGCTCCGAAGGCGGAGCGCTGGTGGACGAGGAAGGCCGTTTGCTCGGCATCATCGATTACCGCCAGCGGGATGGGCAGAATCTTAATTTCGCCCTGCCGGCAGCCTGGATCGGGGAGATCGAAGCGCGCAATGATACGGATGTCGCACGCCAGGTCTTGCGCGACCAGGCTCCCAGGCTGGCCCGTGAAGGCAATGCCGCCCGGCTCGGTCGCCTTGCCGGCGACTGGACGCGGGCACATCCAGAGGACGCGGACGGTTGGATGTGGCTTGCCGTGGCATCCGGCCTGCGCGGGAATCATGCGGCGGAAGAAGCCGCATGGCGGCTGGCGGAGCGGATCGAGCCCGGCATGCCGCTGATCGCGGCCGGCATTGCGGGGGCCTTGTTGAAGCAGCAGCGCTTCGGCGATGCGCGGGATGCCGCAAGGGCATTGCTCGTAAAGGAAGCGGAGAACGCCGCGGTCTGGGCTTTGCTCGGCCAGTCGTACCAGGGCCTGGGGGAGGCTGGTGAGGCGGAAGAAGCCTATCGCAAGGCGATTTCGATCGATCCCTGGCAGATGTCGGCGCACCAGGGGCTGATCGCGCTGGCCGGGCAACGCGGCGACCATACGGCAGTGATTGCAGGCTGGGGCAGCCTGGTGCAACTCCACCCGTCGCAGGCATGGTTGCGCTGGCGTCTGGTCGAGGCGCTGCTGATGGCGCAGGAAGGCGCACGTGCCCATGCCTTGCTTGCCCGTCTGCCGGACGAGCTTGCCAGCAGCGGTGATGGCTTGTTCTGGCAGGGGGCGACTGCGGCGCTCCTGGGGCGGCCGCAGGAGGCGAGCGAACGCTTTCGTGCCAGCCTCGAGCAGGAGCCGTCCGAGCCGTGGCGCGTCTGGGGCGAGCTTGGCAAGGCCTATTTCGCCATGGACCTTTTCCCCGAAGCGATCGCAGCCCTTCGTGAAGCCGTCCGTATTGCGCCCGGGAGTGCGGATTACCGCTATTGGCTGGCAGTGGCCTTGAAGGACGGCGGCCATGTGCATGAAGCGATGGAAATTGATCGCCAGCTCGTCGCAGCGTACCCCGACAGTGTCAACGCCTGGCGCCAGCTCGGCTATGCATCGGTGCTGGCGGGCAGGATGCAGGACGGCATCGTCGCGCTGGAGCGTTCGCTGGCGCTCGACCCCAGGCAGCCGCGGGCATGGAATGCCCTGATGATGCTCTATCGTGCCGCTGGCCGCGATGCGGATGTCCGGCGCGCCCATACCCACTTGCGTGGCCTGGATGCAGAGATGGCCGAGCGTGCCTACTTCGGGATGATCCGGCCCTACGAGGTCTCTCCGCAATGAAATCCAGCACTGGATTCCTTTTCCGCCAGGCGATTCGTGCCTCGGCGGTGCGCTTGTCGGCCTTGTTGATGACGTCCGTTTGCGTCATGTCCGCCGGGTATGCGGCCGACGATGCACAGGCAGTGTTCGCCCGCGCAGCCCCTTCGGTCGTCACCGTCATCGCCCATGCCGAAGGCGGCATCTACGGCGGCCAGGGGAGCGGCGTGGTGGTCGACAAGGGCCGGGTGGCGACCAACTGCCACGTCGTTCGCGATGCAGGCAGCCTCAGCGTGCAGCATGGCACGGCGGAGCTCGCGGCGCGCTGGACGGAGGCAGACCGCAGCCGGGATCTGTGCATACTCGACGTGAAGGGGCTGCAGGCGCCGCCGGTGCGCGTCCGCAAGCGCAACAGCCTGGCCGTGGGCGAGCGGGTGCATGCGGTGGGCAATCCGCTCGGTTTCGGACTGACGGTGTCGAGCGGCATCGTCTCGCATTTTCCGCACATCGATGGCGAGGAGCTGATCCTCAGCACCGCTTCGCAGTCGCCGGGTTCGAGCGGCGGTGGGCTGTTCGACGACGAAGGGTGGCTGGTGGGGCTGACGACCAGCGTGTTCACAGCGGGGCAGAACCTCAATCTTGCGCTGCCTGCGGAGTGGATCGGCGAACTCGCCAAGCGCGCTGTGACACCGATTCCTCCACCCGCGCCGCCCGCGGCCGAGCCGCGCTGGCTGGCAGACGCCGAAGCCCTGATGGCGGCCGCACGCTGGGCTGAACTCGAAAAGCATGCTCGCAGGTGGATGGCTGCCCAACCCGGCTCCGTCCGGGCCAGGGTGGAACTGGCGCGTGCCTTGGGCTCGATGCAGAAGCGGAGCGAAGCCGAGGCGATCCTGCGCGAAGCGCTCGAGCTGGACGCGTTTTCGGTGAATGCCTTGCGCTTGCTCGCCGTCCTGCTGAAGGAGGATGGCAGACGTGCCGAAGCCGAAGCGCATCTGACGCGCGCCGAGGCGATTCTGCCCGGCAGCAGCGACCTGGCGGCCTTGCGCGCAAGCTGGCTGCTCGACGACGGCCAGCCGGAGCTGGCCCTGGCCCGGATCGAACGTGCGCTTGCCTACGATCCGCTGTTCCATGGCCACTGGAACCAGCTCGGCCGCATTCATCGCGCACTCGGCCAGGCCGATGCGGCGCAAAAGGCCTTCCGTACCGCGCTCGACCTCAACCGGCAGGACGAGGAGGCACGCAAGGCACTGGCGCGGCTGCTGGCCGAAAGTGGAAATGCCGACGAAGCTCATCGCGCACTTGCAAGCAAGCCGGGGGAGGCCAGCACCGATGTCCCGACCTGGCTCCAGATCGGCATCACCGATTACAACCGCCAGCACTATGCGCCGGCCGAAGATGCGTTCCGCAAGGCACTCGAGCTCGACCCCGGCTTTGCCGAAGGCTGGGAAAAGCTCGGCATGACCCTGGCGCGGACGCTGAGGGACAAGGAAGCGGAGTCGGCGCAGGACCGTGCGCTCGAACTCGATCCGACGCTGTTCGAGGCCAGGCTGGAGCGCGCCGAACTGCGCGCCCGCCGCGGCGACTTGCAAGGGGCCATCGAGGATGCCCGGCGCCTGACCGAACTGGCGCCGACGGAAGCGCGCGCATGGCGCACGCTCGGCAGACATCGTTTCACTGCTCAGGATCAGCGCGGCGCGATGGCGGCTTACCGGCAGATCGATGCACTGGGCAAGGCGGACGCCACCGACCTCGCCGCGCTGGCCGATCTCCTCGGCAAACTGGGCGATCGCGCGGGCGCGCTGGCCGTCTTCGAGCGGGCCGAGAAAATCGACCCGAACAACGCCGGCGTGTTCATCAACCTCGCCGGCTTCCATGGCCGCAATGGCGATCTCGACAAGGCCTGGACGTACATCGAGCGGGCGCTGACGCATGATCCGCGCAACGCCACCGCTCTCAGTACCAAGGGCTACATCCAGTTGCTGCGCGGCAAGCCGGTCGAAGCGGCGCAGACCCTGGAGCAGGCCGTACTGTACGAACCGAAGCTGGCCAACGGCTGGATCAACCTCGGGCACGCCCATTTGCGCAACCGCGATGTCGGTCGGGCCATCCCCGCGCTGGAAAAAGCGCTGTCGCTCGCTCCCCAGGCGCTCGATGCCCACCTCTACATCGCTCAGGCCCATCTTACGGCGCGAAATGCGGCAAAGGCCCGCGCCCATGCCGAAACCATCCTGATGCGGCAGGCCGACATGCCGGCGGCGCTGAGCATCGTCACGCTGGCCCACCTGATGGAAGGCAGCCAGGCGCAAGCTGTCTCGGCTCATGCGAAACTGCGCGCCCGAGACGCGAAAATCGCCGCTGGCGTGAAGCAGCAGGCGCTGGCGCTGGGCTTGTCAGGTGCAGCCAGCCTGTCCGATTGATCCGTGTTTCAACCCCATTCCAGATTCCGGAGTCCTGCCCATGCCAAGATCGCTCGTCCCCGCCCCGCTTTTCCCGCCCATAGGCCCCTACAGTCACGCCGTCGTGGCCGGCGGCCAGGTCTTCATCTCGGGCACGCCCGGTGTCGATCCCGAAACCGGCCAGATGGCCGGGGATGACGCCTACCGGCAGTCGAAGCAGATCCTGAGGAATTTCCAGGCCATGCTCGAAGCGGCCGGCGGCACACTCGACGACATCGTCAATGTCCAGGTCAACCTCGTGAATGTTGACGACTTCCACGAGATGAACCGGGCTTATGCCGAGTTCTTCACCGAGCCTTACCCTGCCCGCGCCGTGGTGGCGATTGCGGCATTGCCGAAGCAGGGGGCGCTGATGACGATGAGTGCGATCGCGGTGCTGAAGAAGGGCTGAAGGCGAGGTGAAAATGGCTTGAGTCCGTCGGGCTGGCAGCCGGAAACGAGACTGGTTATTCTTCATTTCCAACCCAACAGAGCCCGAGGAAAAAATGGAGAATGCCCGGAGTGGCAGCATTGTCGTCATCGGCGGCGGCGCAGGCGGGCTGGAGCTGGTTTGCAAGCTTGGCAGAAAGCTCGGCCGCGACAAGGTGGTTCTCGTGGAGCGGAACCTGACCCATATATGGAAGCCCACGCTTCACGAAGTTGCCGCCGGCACATTGGACATGAACCAGGAAGGCCTGTCGTATCCGATGCTCGCTTACCAGAACAACTTCACTTTCGTATATGGGGCCTTCTCCGGCATCGATCTCGCGGCGAGTGAAATCGTCGTATCGGCATCGGGGGGCGAAGATGGCGGGCTCGTATATCCCGAGCGCAGGATCAAGTTTTCCAGGCTCTGCATTTCCGTTGGCAGCACGTCGAACTACTACAACACGCCCGGAGCGGACGAGAACACCATCTCGCTGAACAGTCCCCGGGACGCGGATCGCTTCAGGGCCGAAATGATGGCCCAGATGATTCGTGCGGAAAATGAAAAGGCCAAAGGCAATTCGGGCACCATCGACGTGGTGATCATCGGCGGCGGCGCCACCGGCGTCGAACTTGCGGCCGAGCTGCGTGAAGCGGGTGGAATCTATGCGAACTACGGCTTCACCCATCTGGTGCCCAACACGGACGTGAGGATCACCTTGCTCGAAGGCTCCAGCCGCATTCTGGCGCCGCTGAGCGAGCGGGTTTCCAATGGGGCAACCCATCTCCTGGCCAAGAGAAACATTCAAGTGGTGACGAATTGCCGCGTCAGCCGAATAGAGAAGGACCATCTGCTCGACGCGAACGGGAAAAGATACGATTTCGACATGTGCGTCTGGGCCGCGGGGATCAAGGCACCGGATTTTCTTGCTTCACTGGGATTCCCGACGAACAGGATCGGGCAGCTCGAAGTGACGGACAGCTTGAACGTCAAGGGCCATGAGCATATCCATGCCCTCGGCGATTGCGCATCGTGCATGCAGGCCGATGGCAAGCCTGTTCCGCCGAGGGCCCAGGCCGCGCATCAGCAGGCGGATTACGTCTTCAAGGCAATCATGAGCGCCGTCGAGGGGCGTGAGCCCGTGAAGCAGCCCTACTGCTACAAGGATCATGGCTCCCTGGTTTCATTGGGTACGCAGACCAGCGTGGGCAGCCTGATGGGCTCATTGACCGGCGGGACGCTGTTCGTCGATGGCCTCTTCGCGCGCTGGCTCTACATCAGCCTGCACCTGATGCACCACAAGGCCATTCTCGGTTTTGGCCGCACGGCGGTGCTGGCAATTGCCAGAGTACTCGTCAAGAGAAGTACGGCATTGGTCAAGCTGCACTGATCTGCTTGCTTCTCGCCACCATGACTTCATGCCCAATTGTTGTGCCTACTGCCAAGAGCTCACCGAACACACACCAGACAAACCGAACACCTAGCAGCCAAGCCCCCTTGAAAGGGCAAACGGCACCAGGCTGAATCGCCCCGGGTTTTGAGGAGGCTCCAACTCTTGAGAAGATGGAGCCCTGATGAAGAAGTCGATGAAGTTTTCCCCAGAAGTCGTCGAGCGCGCCGTGCGTATGGTGTTCGAGGCCAAGGATCAGTACGGATCCCAGTGGGCGGCGATCGTGTCGATTGCGGCAAAGATTGGCTGCACGGGGCCGAAACGCTGCGGCGATGGGTTCGCCAACATGAGCGCGACGCCGGCCAGCGTGAGGGGCTCACGAACGCCGAGCAGCAACGCATCAGGGAACTCGAGCGCGAGGTGCGCGAGTTGAAGAAGGCCAACGAGATCCTGCGCCTGGCTAGCGCGTATTTCGCACAGGCGGAGCTCGACCGCCGCAACAAGTGATGAACGGTTTCATCGACATGCACCGCGAGCGCTTCGGGGTCGAGCCGATCTGCAAGGTGCTGCAGGTTGCCCCGTCGGCCTATCGGCGCGCGGTGGCGCACCGGCGCGATCCGGCTTTGCGCTGTGCGCGAGCCCGCCGCGACGAGGTGCTGGAAGGTCACATCGAGCGGGTCTGGCAGGCGAATCTGCAGGTGCATGGGGCGCGCAAGGTGTGGCGGCAGTTGCGCCGCGAAGGCCTCGAGGTCGCCCGTTGTACCATCGAACGACTGATGCGGACCAAAGGGCTGCGCGGCGCCATGCGCGGCAAGGCAATTCGGACCACCCGTGCCGATCCGGCTGCACCTTGTCCGCTCGATCGCGTCAATCGGCAGTTCGCTGCGCAGCGCCCCAACCAGCTTTGGGTCTCCGACTTCACCTATGTCTCGACCTGGCAGGGTTTCGGGTACGTCGCCTTCATCATCGACGTCTTCGCTCGCTACATCGTAGGCTGGCGCGTCAGTCGGTCCATGCATACGGAGTTTGTCCTCGATGCGCTGGAACAGGCCCTTTGGGCGCGCCAACCCGAACGTAATGCTTTGATTCATCATAGCGACCGCGGCTCGCAGTACGTCTCGATCCGCTACAGCGAGCGATTGGCGGAAGCCGGTATCGAGCCCTCGGTCGGCAGTCGGGGCGACAGCTACGACAACGCGCTGGCCGAGACCATCAACGGGCTGTACAAGGCAGAAGTAATCCACCGGCGCGGCCCCTGGAAAAGCGTCGAAGCGGTCGAACTGGCCACCCTCGAATGGGTCTCCTGGTTCAACCACCACCGGTTGCTTGAGCCAATCGGCTACCTTCCTCCAGCCGAGGCTGAGGCAAACTATTACCGCAGTCAAACTGGGCAGGCCGTTCCTGCCTGACTCAAACAAAACGGCCTCCGCGAATCCCGGGGCGATTCAGGCTGTTAATTGTCATATGCATGCGTCAAAGACTCTTGCGTCACCACAGAACTCTGCTAACATACAAATGCAATTAATTATCATTCTCGTGGAGGATGCATGACCAGTCAACTCATCAGAAGATCACTCCCCATTCTACTGATCTGCTTAGGAACTAGCGGCTATGCATCCGCAGAGCAGGTAATTTCCCCTACATGGAACATGTGGATGTTCTCAAGGGCCAACTGCATCAACAATGAAACTATTTCCTTTGAATATGCTTTGAACGAGTACTGGCAAATGGAAATAATGTCTTCCCACTTCAACTTTGAAGCCGGGGAAGGCAGCCCTTCAGAGCTATTTTTCTTTGAGCCTTCGACAGTGACATATCGAGCAGCGGCCGTGAACTGGGGGGGAGGCCTTTTTGGTTACTGGGAAGTTCTTGGGTGGCATGGATTAGGTCCCGCATGGGGAACAATATTGGATGAAGCATATCAACTAATCGGCCAAAATTGCCCACATGATAACTTTAGCTGGAGCTTTACAGGCGGAGGTCACGAAATTCATTATGTTGGCCAATGCAAAGTTACATACACCGATTCGTGCTGGTAAAACCGGTAAAATCATCATGGAAAAATACTCGATGTCGCGAAAAGTTGCTATCAGTTTATTTATAATGCATCCATTTTTCGTCACTCAAGCCGAAATAGAAACAGAATTCCTCCCCCCTTCGCAGATCAAACCCCCAACAAGCATAAGCGCTGCTGCGCAAGAAGAGTTCAATAAAAGAATAAAGCTACAAATACAGAACCAAAAAAGAGAAAAAGAGCAGCGCCCGGACCCAGAATCAGTTTTGTCAATTCAGCAGATCCCTGTCAGAATGGGGAATTTCACATCACTACCAAATGTTGCGGAAAAGTTATTACACCTTCCAGACACGGCTTTTACGACAAAATCACCTTCCGTAAATATCGCTGACATATCTAAAACTGCCCTTCGCGAGTGCGAACTACTTAAGTCCCTTCCAATCGGCGGCGAGCTAAAGGACTCGGTCACAGGCAATGGAAAGTTTTTTTATTGTAACTCCATCGGGGTCGTAAGCCTGGAAGAGTCATTGCTATATTCGAACCGTCATGTAGACACAGTAAACACTCTTGCCGTAAATGCAAAAATAATTATTGGTGGAATTAGGCGGGGCGCCATCGTTTCACGAATTCGCAATGAATCAGGCGATGATGGGGTCACTCGGATCCAATGGCGCAGTGGTGAAAAAAATATGGTAATTCGTGCCCAAGGATTCGACGACAAAATAGCTCAGCATGTAGAGCATATAGTTGCCACCTTCCCGGACTGACCCAAGGCGCGGAACATCTAGCACCGCAAGATGTTCCGCGCTTTACCTGAGTTCGTTAAATGACCATCCAGCTTCATATCGAACTCTGCGTTCATGACTACAAGCGAACTCGTTGCTCCTGCAGCCGCGTGACGGAATGCACATTCCGTCCGCGGCCATGGCTGCGATCATGGGCGATCCGTTCCAGGCCAATGATTCCCACTCCAGGTACCGGCTGCGCATGAAAACTCCTTCGTTTCGCCATCTCGTCCCGTCGCTCGCAATCCTTGCGGCAATCTCCCTGGGCCCCCTGCCGGCCGTGGCACAGGAGGTGAAGCCGATTGCGCTGGCCGTCAGCGAAGGCACCTCGGGCGGTATCGATGCTGCGGCAGGCCGCAAGAAATACGCGCCGATGGCGGACCGCCTGTCGGCCGCGCTCGGCAGGAAGGTCGAAGTCGTTTTCGTGCGCGAATTCGCCGAGCTGGAAAAGGGCATGAAGGATGGCCGTTTCGATTTCGTCGTTGCCCGTCCGTCCGACTATCCGGCGCGCGGCCTGCGCGACTACGGCTACCAGTACGTCGCCAATGCCGAGCCCGAGGGGCATTGCATGCTGGCCGTGCCAGCCGGTTCGCCGATCCGGACGCTCGCGCAACTGCGCGGCAAGACCTTCGTGCTGCCGGAGGAAGTCGCCTACATGACGCGCTTCTGCCGTGCCGAATTGCGCGACAAGGGCATCGACCTGGCGAAGGAGAAGGTTTTCTACGTGCGAGAACAGGGCGCGATCCCGTTCGGCCTGGAAAACGGCATCGTCGATGTCGGCGGCATGGCGTCCTATTCCGGGGCGATCCGCCAGTGGCGGGAGAAGGGACACCGCGTGCTGCACGAATCGGTCGGTCAACCCTACATGCCCGTCGTCGCCGGCCCCCGGGTATCGGCCGAGGCGCTGGATTCGGCGCGTGTGACGCTGCTCGGGCTGTCTGCGGACGAACAGGGCAGGGCTTTCCTGCGCCAACTCGGGATCGACGGCTTCGCTGCAGACGGTGAAGATCGCCTGCGTGCCTTGCTGGAATGGTTGGGGGTTTGAGTCGGGTTTCTCTTTTTCATGAACTGGTCTTTCACACAACGCGCGCAGATATTCCGCCTTGCCGAGGCGGGTGGGCTGACGCCGGCACAACTTGCGCGGGCGGCGGCCTGCGGACCCTTGCAGCCTGAGCCTGACGAGTGGCGGCGGATGCTCGACCGTTTGCTGGCTTTCGGCGGTGCCTTGCTGCTGGGGGCCGGCGTGGTGTTCTTCTTCGCCTGGAACTGGGATGCACTGCATCGCTTCGCCAAGTTCGGCCTGGCGGCTGCGGCCTTGCTGGCTTGCGGAGCCACGGCCTTGTGGGCGACGCCGCGCGGGATCGCGTTCCGGGCGGCGCTGTTCGGCGCCTGCATTGCCACCGGCGCACTGCTGGCGCTGATCGGCCAGACTTACCAGACCGGCGCG
Organism: Thauera carbonicopians; assembly: GCF_025699485.1. Lineage (GTDB taxonomy): Bacteria > Pseudomonadota > Gammaproteobacteria > Burkholderiales > Rhodocyclaceae > Thauera. The sequence continues at coordinate 63,806 of NZ_JANUXN010000002.1, forward strand.
GACGTGTGGGAGCTGTTCGCGGCCTGGGCGGCGCTGATGCTGCCTTTCGTGCTGCTGTCGCGTTCGTCGGCCAGCTGGACGCTGTGGCTGGCGGTGGCGAACATGGCCTTGCTGCGCGCCCTCTCGCAGACTGGGTCGATGGGCCTCTGGGGCTATCTCGACGGCGTGTTCGGCCTGTATTCGCTGCTGCTGGTGGCGGGCTTGAACCTGGTGTTGCTGCTGGCCTTCGAGTGCCTGGGGCGCTGGCTGCTGGTCGATGCGCAGCGCTGGATGGCGCGGCTGGCGGCGCTGGGGGTGGTGGCACCCTTGTGCGTGGCGGCGGTGCTGGGCTGGTTCGAGGTCGATTTCCGGCCGGGGCTGACGGTGTTTGCGCTGGCCGCGCTTGCGGGTGGCGCGGCGTATGGCCTGTGGCGGCGGGATGTCGCGATCCTGGCCTTGCTGACCTACGCGGCGATTGCGGTGCTGACCGCGGGGCTGCTGCGCGTGCTCGATACATACGATTTTGCCGCCTTGAACGTCCTCGGGCTGTTCGTGATCCTTGCCTCCAGCGCCGCGGGCTGGGCGCTGATGCGGCTCCATCGCGAGGCTGGCGACGGCGGGAGCGGATCATGAGCGTGCACGAATCGGCAGGTGGCGGCAGGCTTGCCGATCTGCTGCGCGAGCGCGGCATCGTCGATGAGGCGGAGCAGCCGGCGCTGCCGGCGCAGCAGTCCGGGCCCTGGTGGTTGATGCTGCTGCAGGCGCTGGCGGCATGGCTGGCGTCGCTGCTGATCGTGGCGGGGCTGGTGCTGCCCGCGGTCGGCCTCGGTACGGCGGGGACCGGCGTCATGGGCGGCGTGTCGTGCATCGCCGCGGTCGCGCTGTTCCGGCGCGGCGCCCTGTTCACCGATCAGATGGGGCTGGCCTTGTCGCTGGCGGGGCAGGGATTGCTGATGTGGACGGCGGACGAATGGTTCGAGCCCGGTGCCTGGCGTCAGATGGCGGGCGTGGGCGTGCTGGTGAGCGGGGCGATGCTGCTGCCGCGGGCGAGCCGGCTGCACCGGATCGTGTGCGCGCTGCTGCTGAGCCTTGCGCTCGGCGTGCTGATCGGGCCGGGGCTTGCGTGCGAGCTGTTCGGCATCGCGCTGATGGCGGCGGCGATACTGGCTTGCGCCACCCGCGAGCGCTGGGCGGCGCAGCCGTGGGGCGGTCTGCTCGGCGCGGTGACGCTGGCTTTGGGTCTGGCTGCGCTGCTGTTGCCGCCTTTGCTGTCGCGGGCGCGAGCCGATTTCCTGCTCGATGGCACGGATTTCCGCGGCCCGATGATCTGGCTGGCGATCGGTGCTGCGCTGGTGCTGGTCGCCTTGCTCGGCCATCTGCTGCGGGCAGCTTCTCCCGGGCTGCAACTGGCGGCGGGCGGGCTCGCGCTGTCGTGGGCGCTGGTGTTCCATACCGCGCCGGGCCTGATCGTGGCCGTCGGTGTGTTCATTGCCGCCTTCCAGGCCAGCCAGCGCACGCTGGCGGGGTTTGCGCTGCTGGCGGCGGTGCTGTACGTGGGCGAGTTCTACTATCTGCTCGACGTGAGCCTGCTGCACAAGTCCGGCCTGCTGGTGCTGGGCGGCGCGGCCTTGCTGGCCTTGCGTGCCTGGGTGCTGCGCACTGCCGCGGGAGCGCGGACATGAGCAATCGGAGCTGGCTGCGCATTGCCGTCGTTGCGGCGATGGCGCTGGTGCTGGGCGTGTCGCTGAAGGCGGTCCTCGACCGCGAGCGCACGCTGACGCAAGGCCGCGTCGTGCTGCTGGAGCTGGCGCCGGTCGATCCGCGCTCGCTGATGCAGGGTGACTACATGGCGCTGCGCTTCGCCATCGACCGCGGCTTGACGGCTCAGGGGGACGAGAGCGAGGCGCTTGACGGCCCGCCTGGGGCTTACGCCGTGCTGGCGCTGGATGCCGATGGCCGTGCCCGGCTGGCGGGTGTTGCCGATGCGCTGCCGGCCGGCGACACGGTGGCGATGCGCATCCGCTGGCGCGACGGCGGCCCCACGGTCGGGCCGAATGCCTTCTTCTTCCAGGAAGGCACGGCCGAAACCTACGAAGCGGCGCGCTGGGGAGAGTTCCGCGTGGCGCCGGACGGCAGCGCGCTGCTGACGCATCTGCGCGACGAGGCGCTGACGCGGCTGGGCGAGCAGCGGCGCTGAGGCCGCCTGCGGTGACCGGCCGTGGCAGGCGTCACGGGCGCATGAACTTGCACCATGTCCGCGGTGTCTGCTTTCAGCAGCGCGGTACTTGCCTGTGGGACAATCGCGGCGCCGTGTTTCGTTCTCATTCTCGTCTCCCGCTGGATTGCCATGTCGTCTCGCCGCCCCGTCATCGTCGCCCTGTGCACCATCGGCCTTGCCGGCCTGGCGGCTTACGCATGGTATGCCAACCAGCCGCGCAGCACGCCGGCGGACACGCTGCTGGCGGTGGAGGCGCCGGTGGTGGTCGAAGTGGCGAGAGTGGAAAGGCGGGCGATGGCCGACGACGTCACTGCCGTCGGTTCGCTGGTGTCCAATGAATCGGTGGTGCTGCGGCCCGAAGTGGCGGGGCGCATTTCGCGCATCGCCTTCCGCGACGGCGAGCCGGTCAGGCGCGGCGACGTGCTGGTCGAGCTGGATGCGGCGGTGCAGCGTGCCGAACTGCAGCAGGCGCAGGCCAACCTGACGCTGGCCGAAGCCAATTTCCGCCGCAGCGAAGACCTGTTCGCGCGCAAGTTCGTCAGCCAGAGCAGCCGCGACAATGCCCGCGCCGAACTCGAAGTGGCGCGCGCCGGTGTCGCGCTGGCGCGGGCGCGGCTGGAACGCACGCAGCTTCGGGCGCCTTTCGACGGCGTGGTCGGCATCCGCAGCGTCAGTCCGGGCGATTACGTCAAGGACGGCGATGCGCTGATCAACCTCGAGGACATCGCCCGGCTGAAGGTGGATTTCCGCCTGCCCGAGCTTTATCTCGACCGTGTGAAGCCCGGCCAGACGCTCGAGCTGAGCAGCGACGTATTGCCCGGCGGCAGCTTCGCCGCGCGGGTGGATGCGATCGACCCGCTGGTCGATGCCCAGGGCCGCGCGGTGCGCCTGCGCGCCAGCCTGGCCAACCCCGAAGGCCGCCTGCGCCCCGGCGTGTTCGTGCGCGTGCGGCTGATCCTGGCCGAACGGCCCGAGGTGCTGGTGGTGCCGGAAACGGCGCTGGTGCCGGCGCCCGGCAACGTGCAGTTCGTCTATCGGGTGGTGGATGGCAAGGCGCAGCGGGTGGACGTGCGCACCGGCATGCGGCGCGAGACGATGGTGGAAATTACCGATGGCCTGGATGCCGGGGCGGAGGTGGTCACCGCCGGCCAGCTCAAGCTGCGCGACGGTGCGCCGGTGAACGTGCTGCAGGGCTCCTTGGCCGGCGCCGCCTGAGCGACGGGAGCCGCGAAGATGGTCATTTCCGATATCTGCATCAAGCGCCCGGTGTTCGCCACCGTGCTGTCGCTGCTGGTGCTGCTGGTGGGGCTGATGTCGTACTCGCGGCTGACGGTGCGCGAGTACCCCAACATCGACGAACCGGTGGTGACGGTCGATACCACCTACCGCGGCGCCAGCGCGGCGATCGTCGAGTCCCAGGTGACGAAGCCGCTGGAAGATTCGCTGGCCGGCATCGAGGGCGTGGACGTGCTGTCGTCGATCAGCCGCCAGGAGCGCAGCCAGATCACCGTGCGCTTTCGCATCGAGCGCAATGCCGACAGCGCCGCCGCCGACGTGCGCGACCGCGTGTCGCGTGTGCGCCGCCGCCTGCCCGACGACGTCGACGAGCCGGTGATCGCCAAGGTCGAGGCCGACGCCAACCCGATCATCTGGGTGGCGTTTTCGTCCGATCGCCATTCCCCGCTGGAAATGAGCGACTTCGCCAACCGCGTCATCAAGCCGCGCCTGCAGACCCTGCCGGGCGCGGCGGATGCGCGCATGTTCGGCGAGCGGCGCTATTCGATGCGGATCTGGCTGGACCGCGAGCGCCTGGCGGCGTTCGGCCTGACCGTACAGGAAGTGGAGAACGCCATCCGCGGCCAGAACGTGGAACTGCCCGCCGGCCGCATCGAAAGCAGCCAGCGCGAGTTCACCGTGGTGGCGCGCACCGACCTGGCGCAGATCGACGAATTCGAGGCGGTGGTGGTGCGCCAGCCGGCCAATGCGGCCGACTACCCGGTGCGCATCCGCGACATCGGCCGCGTCGAAGTGGCGCCGGAGAACGAACGCTCGTCGGTGCGCTTCATGGGCCGGCCGTCGATCTCGCTCGGGCTCATCAAGCAGGCCACCGCCAACCCGCTCGATCTCAAGCGCGGGCTGGAAGAGATGCTGCCGAGGCTGGAGCACGAACTGCCCGAAGGCATGTCGATGACGATCGCCAACGACACCACGGTGTTCATCGAGCGTTCGATCGATGCGGTGTTCTCGACGATCTGGGAGGCGGTGCTGCTGGTGGCGGCGGTGTGCCTGTTCTTCCTGCGCAACTGGCGTGCGATGCTGGTGCCGCTGGTGACGATTCCGGTGTCGCTGGTGGGCGTGTTCACGCTGATGTTCGCGCTGGGCTTTTCGATCAACACACTGACGCTGCTCGCGTTGGTGCTGGCGATCGGCCTGGTGGTGGACGACGCCATCGTGGTGCTGGAGAACATCTACCGCCATATCGAGGAAGGCATGGCGCCGGTGGCCGCCGCCTTCCAGGGCGCGAAGGAGATCGGCTTCGCCGTGGTGGCGATGACGATCACGCTGGCGGCGGTGTATGCGCCGGTGGCTTTCATGACCGGGCGCACCGGCAAGCTGTTCACCGAGTTCGCGCTGACGCTGGCCGGCGCGGTGATCGTGTCCGGCTTCGTCGCGCTGACGCTGTCGCCGATGATGTGCTCCAGGCTGCTGCGCCACGAACGCAGCCATGGTCCGATCTACAACGCCGTCGAAGGCTTCCTGAACTGGCTCACCGAAGGCTATCGCAGCCTGCTGGCGGCGTCGCTGAAAGTACGCTGGCTGGTGATGCTGGCGTTCGTGCTGGTGGCGGGGACCTCGGTGCTGCTGCTGGGGCAGTTGAAGAACGAACTGGCGCCGCTGGAAGATCGCGGCCGGGTGGTCGGCATGTTCAACGGCCCCGAAGGTTCGACCATCGACTACATGTCGCGCTATGCGCTGGAGATCGAGCGCATCTATGCCAGCCTGCCGGAAGTCGACCGCTATCTGGTCATTACCGGCAACCCCACGGTGTCGCAGGGGATTTCCTTCGTCGGCTTCACCGACTGGAGCGAGCGCGAACGCGGCGCAGCGCAGATCGCCGAAGAACTGGGGCCCAGGCTGAAGGCGATTCCGGGCGTGAACGCCTTCCCGGTGATGCCGGCCTCCTTCGGCCAGAGCCCGCGTTCGCGGCCGCTCAGCTTCGTGGTGTCGACGTCGGAATCCTATGACGAACTCGCCCGCCATGCGGAGGCGATCCTGGACGAGATGCGCGGCAACCCGGGCCTCGTCTCGCCCGACACCGACCTCAAGCTGACGCTGCCGGAACTGTCGGTCGAGGTCGATCGCGACCGCGCCGCGGACCTGGGGGTGCCGGTCGACGTCATCGGCCGCACGCTGGAAACCATGCTCGGCGGCCGCCAGGTGACGCGCTACAAGAAGGATGCGGAACAGTACGACGTGATCGTGCAGGTCGGTGCCGTCAGCCGCACCGATCCCCACGACATCAGCGACATCTTCGTGCGCGCCCGCAATGGCGACATGGTGCCGCTGGCCAACGTGGTGAAGGTCAGCGAGGCGGTGGCGCCGCGCGAACTGAACCACTTCGGCCAGCGCCGCTCGGTGACGATCTCGGCCAGCCTCGCGCCCGACTACGCGCTGGGCGAGGCCTTGCAATGGATGGAGCAGACCGCCGCGCGCCTGCTGCCGCCGGGCTACGCCACCGACTACGACGGTCAGTCGCGCGAGTTCAAGACCAGCTCGGCCAGCCTGGTGCTGGTGTTCATGCTGGCGCTGGCCTTCATCTACCTGGTGCTGGCGGCGCAGTTCGAGAGCTTCCGCGATCCATTCATCATCATGCTGACCGTGCCGCTGTCGATGACCGGCGCGCTCGGCGCGCTGTGGCTGACCGGCGGCACGCTCAACGTCTATAGCCAGATCGGGCTGGTGACGCTGGTGGGCCTGATCACCAAGCACGGCATCCTGATCGTGGAATTCTCCAACCAGTTGCGCGAGCAGGGCCGCGAGCTGATGGAGGCGGTGGTCGAAGCCGCGGTGCTGCGCCTGCGGCCGATCCTGATGACCACCGGCGCGATGGTGCTGGGCTCGGTGCCGCTCGCGCTGGCAACCGGCGCCGGCGCCGAGAGCCGCCAGCAGATCGGCTGGGTCATCGTCGGCGGCCTGCTGCTCGGCACCTTCTTCACGCTTTTCGTGGTGCCGACGGTGTATTCGCTGCTGGCGCGCAAGCAGCGCGAAGCGGTGGAGCCTCCTGGTGCCAAAGGGGGCGAGCTGCAGGTCTGAGCGGCCAACCGAGCCGACTGGCGGGCCTGTCAGCAAAAAACCCCCTGGCACGGGTGTGCATCAGGGGGTATTCGGCGGTGCTGCCTTCCTGCCCGTCAGGCCGTGGATTCGGTCTTCTGCAGGATCGCGTACATCTGATCCTTCAGCAGCAGCTTCTGCTTCTTCAGGATCTCGACCTCTTCGTGTGTCGCGTGTTCGATGTGCGACTCGATGTTCTTGATCTGCTGATCGAGCGCGTTGTGCTTGTCGAACAGGTTCAGGAAGTGACGGTCGGTGGTCTTCAACTGGGTGATCTGGTCGCGGTACTCAGGAAACATAGGCTCACTCCGGTGATCGAGGGAAAAGTAAACCGGATCCGTTGCCTGAACTCTACTCCTCGGCAGGCGGCCAGCCAAGCACTGTGGGCGGGCGGGCCGCCCGGTTCGGGCGCTCAGCCGAACAGGTAGGGGAACAGCCGCTGCTTTTCCTCATTGCTCAGGGCTTCCATGCGCGCGATGTTGCGCGCCGGGATGCCGTCGACGTCGGGGTGGTGCTCGATCGCCTTCTCCAGGCTTTCCTCGCGGATGATGTGCAGCAGCGGCCAGGGCGAACGATTGGTCAGGTTGCCGGCGTCGTCGGCTTCGGTGTCGGCGAACTGGTACTGCGGGTGGAAGCTTGCCACCTGCAGCTCGCCTTCCCAGCCGAACTGCTCCACCCACAGGTCGACCGCGTCGAGGAAGTCGTTGTAGTCGCCGAAATCTTCGAGCATGTCCGGAATCGCCAGCAGCGTGGTTTCGAGTTCCTCCGCCGGAGTGTCGGACAGGCGCTCGAGTTCGGCCTGCAGCTCGTTGAGCAGGGTTTCCTCGTCGGTGGCGTGGCTGATGGCGATGCGCACGCGCTTCTCGCGCCGCGGCCGGGCGGCGAAGGGACAGAGGTCGAGGCCGATGACGACTTCGTCGAGCCACTGGTTGATGTCGTCGATGATCTGCTGATCCATGGGGTTCTTCCGTGTGTGCAAAAGAGGTATTCAGGCGGCGATCAGTTGCAGCGCGGTGTAGAGGACGGCGTCGGCGAGGTCCGGACGCAGGCAGTCGAGTTCCACCAGGCCGGGCCAGGTTTCGCGGAACTGGCGCTGCCAGGTGAGCTGGCGCTTGGCGAGCTGGCGGGTGGCGGCGACGCCCTTGAAGCGCAACTCGTCGTAGCCGATGTCGCCGTCGAGGTATTCCCAGGCCTGGCGGTAGCCGACGCAGCGCATCGAGGGCATCTCCGGGTTCAGCCGGTAGGTCCTGCGCAACCGGCGGACTTCGTCGACGAAGCCGCCGTGCAGCATGGTATCGAAGCGTTCGGCGATGCGCGCGTGCAGCACGCCGCGGTCCGAGGGTGCGAGCGCCATCGTCAGCAGGCGGCAGGGCAGGGCCTCGTCCTCCTTGCGGGCATAGCTTTCGGCCAGCGGCCGGCCGGTGAGGCGGACGATCTCGAGTGCGCGCTGGATGCGCTGGGCATCGCTGGGCTCCAGCCGCGCGGCGGCGGCGGGGTCGAGGCGGGCGAGCTCGGCGTGCAGTGCCGGCCAGCCATGTGCGGCGGCCTCTTCGTCGATGGCGCGGCGCAGCTCGGCATCCGCTGCCGGCAGGTCGGACAACCCGTCGCGCAGCGCCTTGAAGTACAGCATCGTGCCGCCGGCCAGCAGCGGGATGCGGCCGCGCGCGCTGATCTCGCGCATCAGGCGGATGGCGTCGGCGCGGAAGCGCGCGGCCGAATAGCTTGCTTCCGGCGACACGACGTCGATCAGGTGGTGGGGGCAGACCGCACGCTCCTCGGCGCTGGGCTTGGCCGTGCCGATGTCCATGTCGCGGTATACCAGCGCGGAGTCGACGCTGACGATCTCGACCGGCAGGCGGCGGGCGATGGCGAGCGCACAGGCGGTCTTGCCGCTGGCGGTGGGGCCGAGCAGCAGCAGGGCGGGCGGGAGCGTGGTGGGCGGCGTGTCGGTCACGGCGTGAGAAGGGCGAGGAAGGAATCAAGCGCCCGGACGAGGCAACTGATCGAGGCAGTTGGCCGGCATCCGGCTGGGGCGGATTATCCGCTGCTTGACGGGCCTTGGGCAAAGCGATGGCAAGGGAGTCTGTGCCCTCGATCATCGATGATGCCATTTGTATTATGATAATGGTATTTGAGCCCTTTCTCCCATGCCTCGCGAAGATCCGTTCCGCTGCAGGCGGCGTTTGCTGCGTGCGCTTTGCCTGCTGCCGGCCTGCCTGTTGCCGGGGCGATCGCCTGCCGCCGCGCCGGCGCTGATGCTGGCGGGCCGCTGGCGTGACGGACTCGACCCTTCGGCCTATTGGGTGAGCGAGAAGCTGGATGGCGTCAGGGCCTATTGGGATGGACAACAGTTGTACTTTCGCAGCGGGCGGTCGATTGCCGTGCCGGCGTGGTTCGTCGCCGGCCTGCCGGAGGTGCCGTTCGACGGCGAGCTGTGGCTCGGCCGGGGGCGCTTCGAGCAGTTGTCGGGGCTGGTACGTCGCGAGGAGGCGGCCGAACAGGGCTGGCGCTGGGTGCGTTACATGGTGTTCGACCTGCCGGGCCGGCCGGGACCGTTCGACGAACGCCTGCGAGCGCTGCAGGCACTGGTCGAGGCGGCCGGCATTCCGCACCTGCAGGCTGTTCCGCAGTTCCGCGTGGAAAACCTCCCAGCGCTGGCAGCCACGCTCGCCCGCGTCGTCGCCGCGGGAGGCGAGGGCCTGATGCTGCATCGTGCCGACGCCTGGTGGCAGGCGGGCCGCGGCGATGCGATCCTGAAGCTGACGCCTTTCCTCGATGCCGAAGCCCGGGTCGTCGGACACCTGCCGGGCAAGGGCAGGCACAACGGCGTCCTGGGCGCTCTGGAAGTGGAATCGGCCGATGGACGACGTTTTCGTCTCGGCACAGGGTTCAGCGATGCCGAGCGGCGCGATCCGCCGGCGATCGGCAGCGTGGTGACTTACCGCTATCGTGAGCTGACTGCGCAGGGTATACCGCGCTTTCCGGTGTTCCTGCGTGTTCGCGATGGCAGGACGGACTGAACCGGCTTCATCCTGGCTGAATAGCTATCGTCTTGCCCATAGAGGCGGACAGGATGGCCGGGCCGTGTGGATGGGGCCGCAGGCGAAATCCGTCGATTCAGGCTGCCTCTTTTTTAGGCAGTGTCGCCGAAGGCCGTGCCATCAGGCAGTTGCGGCACTTATCCACAGCTTGTCCAGACGCCTGTTCACGGCGGCTGGGGAAAAGTGTGGGTGCGGGGGATGAAGCCCGCCTCACTGGCCGCGCATGAAGAAGCGGTCGAGATCGCCCATCGTCAACTGCGTCCAGGTGGGCCGGCCGTGGTTGCACTGGTCGGCGCGTTCGGTGGCCTCCATGTCTCGCAGCAGCGCGTTCATCTCGGGGATGGTCAGTTGGCGGTTGGCGCGCACCGCGCCGTGGCAGGCCATGGTGGCGAGCAGCTCGTTGCGGCGTGCGGTGACGACGTCGGAAGCGGGGAATTCGCGCAGCTCTTCGAGCAGATTGCGCATCAGCTCCGCCACCGGCGCATTGGCGAGCAGGGCCGGCACGCTGCGCACCGCCAGTTCCTGTGGGCCGGCGGCGCCGACGTCGAAGCCCAGCGCCGCGAGGACTTCGCTGCATTCCTCGGCGGCGGCCATGTCCTTGGCGCCGACCGAGAACACCGCGGGAATCAGCAGGCGCTGCACCGAAGGGCGGCCGTCGAGCACGGTCTTGAGCTTTTCGTAGAGGATGCGTTCGTGCGCGGCATGCATGTCCACCAGCACCAGGCCGGCGCGGTTCTGCGCCAGGATGTAGACGCCATGCAGCTGTGCCAGGGCGAAGCCCAGCGGCGGTGCGCCATCGCCGTCGTCCGGCAGGGGGCGTGGAGCCGCCGCCGGCATGCCGGCAGATGGCGCGCCGCCGGCGGGTGGGCGAGCGCTGGCGGCGAAGTCGAGATAGGCACGGCTGGCCGAATCCATCGCCAGCTGCCCCTGCCTTGGGATGGCTGGAGGAGTGGATGAAGGCCAGGGGCGGGCGCTGTCGTAGCTGGATGAGGCGGCATCCGCCGGGCGTTCCGCCGAAGTGTAGCGCAAGGTGTTGGCGGCGCCGCCGAAGCCCGTGCCCGGCGTGGACGGCACGGCTGCCTGCGTATCGATCCTTCCCGCACCGGATTCGGCCAGCACGCGCTTGAGCGCGTGGTAGACGAACTGGTGCACCGCGCGCGATTCACGGAAGCGCACTTCGATCTTGGCCGGATGCACGTTGACGTCCACGCCGGCCGGGTCCAGGTCCAGGAACAGCACGTAGGCCGGATGGCGGCTGCCGTGCAGGATGTCGGTGTAGGCCTCGCGCACCGCGTGCGTCAGCAGCTTGTCGCGGACGAAGCGGCCATTGACGAAGAAGAACTGCGCGTCGCGGCTGGCGCGCGAATAGGCCGGCAGCGAGGCGAAGCCGGTCAGGCGCAGCAGGCCGCCTTCGGCCGACACTTCGCGCGCGTGCTGCAGGAAGTCGTCGCCCATCAGCGCGCCGATGCGCGCCGCCGGCGTGCCCGGCGGCAGGCGATGGACGACGCGGCCGTTGTGCGACAACTGCATGCCGACGTCCGGCCGCGCCAGCGCGACGCGGCGGAACATGTCGTCGCAGTGGGCGTACTCGGTGCCTTCGGTCTTCAGGAACTTGCGCCGTGCCGGGGTGTTGTAATACAGGTCGGCGACGTCCACCACCGTGCCCTGGTTGAGTGCGGCGGGCGCCAGGCTGCGGTCGCCGCCGTCGATGCGCCAGGCATGGCCGGCACCGGTGGCGCGGCTGGTGATCGAGGTGCGCGCCACCGCGGCGATGGCGGCCAGCGCCTCGCCGCGAAAGCCCATGGTGCCGACCTGCTCGAGGTCGTCGAGGGTGGCGATCTTGCTGGTGGCGTGGCGCTCCAGCGCCAGCGCGAGGTCGTCGCGGTCGATGCCGCAGCCGTCGTCGGCAACGCGGATGCGGCGCACGCCGCCCTGTTCCAGTTGCACCTCGATCGCGCGTGCGCCGGCATCGACGGCGTTTTCCAGCACTTCCTTCAGCACCGAGGCCGGCCGTTCGACGACCTCGCCGGCGGCGATCTGGTTGACCAGCAGGTCGGACAGGCGGTGGATGACGGACATGGCCGGGCCCGGTTGGATGGGGAAGGGCGCAATTATACGGCGTGGCCCGATGCCGCTGCGGGCGGTGGCGGGCCGTGCTTCCGGTATGATGCCGGGCCTGGATCCCGTAGACATGACGCGCATGAGCAAGCCCCCGCCAGCCCCGAAGGCCGATCGCCAGGCATCGCGTCGGCGCATGGCGCTGGCCGTGGTGCTCGGGCTGGTGCTGGCCGGCTGTTCGACGCCGGGTACCGCACCCGGCGCGGCGAGGGAGCGCGGCTTCTACCCGGGCCAGTTGTTCAAGACCGATCTCAACCGCGTCGCCGAAGCGCACCAGCAGCAGATCTTCGCCAGCCTGCGCCGCCTCGCCGACAAGCTGTACAAGCGCAATCCGCGCGAATGGCGCAAGTCCGACGCGGCGAGTGCCGAGGCGGCCATTTCGCGCATCTTCGACGAGCGCCACCGCTGGCGCTTCGCCTCGCTCGGCAACCGGCGCGACCTGGCCGCGCTGCACGTCGCGCTGCACTCCGAATACCGCGGCGACCGGGTGCAGGCCCTGGTGGTGGGACTGGCCAGCATGGTGCAGTCGGCCTTCGGCGACCGCGAAGGTTTCTACCTGCTGGATGATCTGGAGCCGCAGCACCTCTACAATGCGGCCCGTAACGTCGAGATCGCGGTGTGGAAGCTGGCGACCGCGCGTGACGGCAACGGCGAGTTGCTGCTGCTGTCGAACGACTTCGGCGACCCGCCCAACCTCAGCTTCGAGCGCGAGTTCGGCCGCATCATCGGCCTGCTCGACGCCTTGTCCGACGTGATCGAGGAAGAGACCGAACGCACGGTGACGCGCGTGGTCCAGAACCTGACCACGGCGGTCTTCCTGCCGGTGTATTGAGGCGCTGCCCCGGCGACTCGATCCTGCCCTCCCAACCCATCGTTTTCAAAATGAAGTCCATCGTCATTCTCGTTTCCGGCCGCGGCAGCAACATGCAGGCCATCGTCGATGCCGCCATTCCCGGTGCGCGCATCGCTGCCGTCGTCAGCAACCGCCCGGATGCAGGCGGCCTGGCGTTCGCCGCCGAACGCGGCATCGCCACCGCCGTGGTGGATCACAAGGCCTACCCGGATCGCGCCGCGTTCGACGATGCGCTGGCCGGATGCATCGACCGCTTCGCGCCCGACCTGGTCGTGCTGGCCGGTTTCATGCGCGTGCTGACCGATGATTTCGTGCGCCGCTACGCAGGCCGCCTGATCAACATCCATCCTTCGCTGCTGCCGTCCTTCCCGGGCCTGCATACGCATCGGCGCGCGATCGAGGCCGGCGTGCGCGTGCATGGCGCGACGGTGCATTTTGTCACGCCGACGCTGGACTGTGGCCCGATCGTCGTCCAGGCGGTGGTGCCGGTATTGCCCGGCGACGACGAAGCCAGCCTGTCGGCGCGGGTGTTGCTACAGGAGCACCGGATCTATCCGCAGGCGGTGCGCTGGTTCGTCGAGGGCCGGCTGAGCGTGAATGAGGCGGGGCGCGTGTCGCTGCGCGGCGCAGGGATCGAAGCCGAAAGCGGGTATGTCGTACCCGCCATCGAAGATGTGGGAGCCGAACGATGAAGATGAAACGGCGTGAGGTGTTGCAGGCTTTGGCGGTGCTGACGGGAGGCGTTTTCCTGCCTTCGGGATGGGTAGTGGCCGCCGTGCCGGCCTCGGCCGGCAGCATCCGTTTCGACGTGCATTACGGCTCGCAGGGCTTCAAGGTCGGTGAAGCGCTGCACGAATGGAGAATCGAACGGGATCGTTACGCACTGCGCCTGAATCTCGCCGCGAGCGGCCTGGCGGGTTTGTTCGGCCTGCAGTACGAGCAGCGCAGCGAGGGCAGGGTCGGGCCGGAAGGGATGTTGCCGGACGAGTTCGTCGTCGATCAGCGTGGGCGCAAGCTCGACAGCGCCCACTTCGACTGGGCGGCAGCCCGCGTCAGCCTGCGGCGCGACGGCAAGGAGCGTCGCCATGGCACGATCGGCGCGGGCGACCAGGATCTGCTCAGCCTGTGGCACCAGGCGCGACGCCATGCGCGGGCGGACAAGCCGGTCGCCCTGAACGTCATCACCGGCAAGAGCATCAAGCAGGCGAAGCTGGAACCGATGGGGCCGGAGAAGCTGAAACTGCCGGCCGGCGAACTGGAAACCCTGAAGATGCGGGCGACGGCCGAAGGCGGCGAGCTCGACATCGACATCTGGCTGTCCGTCCAGCATGAGCTGCTGCCGGTCCGAATCCGCATCACCGACGACGATGGCGGGGTGCTGGATCAGCGTGCCGCGGCGATCGAAGTCGGCGCATCTGCAAACACCAAGAAGAACTGACATGAACAAGAGCAACGACAAGAGCAGGAACAAGGCCCGCGGCGTATCCGGCGGTGCAGTCAAAAAAGCTGCGGTGAAAAGCGCCCCGGCAGCGGCCGAAGGCGCCGTTTCGCGCGCGCTGTTCATCCAGACCACGCAGGTTCTCGGTGCCGTGCTGGCGTTCGAGTTTCCGGCCGACGCGGTGCTGTCGCGCCATTTCCGCGACAACCGCGAACTGGGCCACCGCGACCGCGGCTTCATCGCCGAGACGGTCTATGGCGTGCTGCGCCGGCTGCGCTGGCTGCGCCGGCTGGCGGGCGACAAGGCGACGCCGCGCGAACTGCTGCTGGCCTGGTTCGCCCGCGGCGAAGGCTGGCCGATGCGCAATTTCGAAGGCCTCGCCTCGGCCACCGAGCGCGACTGGGTGGCGGCGGTGAAGGCGGCGGAGCTGGGTGAAGCCAGCCTGGCCGAGCGCGCCGACCTGCCCGACTGGCTGGCCGAACGCCTGCTGCGCAGCTTCGACGAGGCCGGCGTGCTGGCGCTGGCGCAGGGCCTGAACCGGCCGGCGCCGCTCGACCTGCGCGCCAACCTGCTGAAGATCGACCGCGACAGCCTGCTCGCACGCCTGCGCGAGGACGGCATCGCCGCCGAGCCGGGCAGCCTGTCGCCGCAGGCGGTGCGCTTGTCGGGCAAGCCGGCGCTGCAGAAGCATCCGCTGTTCCTGGACGGCAGCTTCGAGGTGCAGGACGAGGGCAGCCAGTTGCTCGGCCTGCTGGTGCAGCCCCGGCGCGGCGAACTGGTGGTCGATTTCTGCGCCGGCGCGGGCGGCAAGACGCTGCAGCTCGGTGCGATGATGCGTTCGACCGGGCGGCTGTATGCCTTCGACGTGTCGGAAAAACGCCTCGCCAAGCTCAAGCCGCGCATGGCGCGCGCCGGCCTGTCGAACGTGCATCCGATGCTGATCGCGCACGAGAACGACGCCAAGCTCAAGCGCATGGCCGGCAAGGCCGACCGCGTGCTGGTCGATGCGCCTTGTACCGGCCTGGGCACGCTGCGCCGCAACCCCGATCTGAAGTGGCGCCAGTCGCCGGCCGCGGTGGATGAAATGGTGGCCAAGCAGGGCGCGATCCTGGCCGCGGCGGCGCGCCTGGTGCGTCCGGGCGGGCGGCTGGTCTATGCGACCTGCAGCCTGCTGGCCGAGGAGAACGACGCAGTGGTCGATGCCTTCCTGGCGGCACATCCGCAGTTCCGCCCGGTGGCGGCGCAGGAGGTGCTGGACAAGCAGGGCGTGAAACTGGAAACCGGCGAGCGCCTGCGCCTGCTGCCGCATGTGCACGATACCGACGGCTTCTTCGCCGCGGTGATGGAGCGGGTGGCGGATGCCTGAAGCCGGCAGGCCGGGTTTGCCGGCTAGGTTGCTGCCAGCTGTGGCGATGGCTTTGGTGATGGCACTGCCGCCGGCGGCATCGGCGTCGCAGCGCTTTGCCGCCAAGGGGGAGATCGAGCTCGCCTTCACGCCGCGCGATGATGCCGAATCGCTGCTGGTCGGCGTCATCGAGCGCGCGCGCCACAGCCTGCACGTGCAGGCCTATGCCTTCACCAGCAAGCGGATCGCCAACGCAATGGTGGCGGCCCACCGGCGCGGCGTGAAGGTGCAGGTGCTGGCCGATGCCCACATGAACCGCAATCCCAAGGGCAATGCCTTGCCGATCCTGCTGGCGGGTGGGGTGCCGGTGGCGGTCGAGACCGAGTACAACGCCGCGCACAACAAGGTGCTGATCGCCGATGCCGACGGTCCGGGCTGCGCGGTGCTTACAGGCTCCTACAATTTCACCTGGTCGGCGCAGAACCGCAACGCGGAAAACGTCATCGTGCTGCGCGGCCATTGCGAGCTGGCGCAGGCCTATCGAGACAACTGGCTGGCGCATCGCCGCAAGGCGATGGTGATCACCGCGCTGCCGTTCAAGCGCTGAACGGCAAGGGGGCTCAACTGCGGACGGCGTCGGCCCAGCAGTTGGGGGTTTCGTACAGGCGTACGCGTTCGAGTCGCAGATGGTTGCCGTAGGTGTCGCGGTAGGCCGGGTCGAGGATGCGGAACGCTTCGGCGGCGAGGTTCTCCGCCGTCGGCACGACGTCGAGCACGACGGTCTTGTGGCCGGGAATGGCGTCGAGCATGGTGACGACCTGGGTGTCGCCCCGATAGACCAGGAAGGCATGATCCCAGCGCGACACGACGAGGTCGTTGGCGATGCGCTTGACGTCGGCGAAATCCATCACCATGCCGTTGACCGGCAGGCCATCGGCCTTGATGACTTCGCCGGAAAGGGTCACTTCCAGTGCGTAGCGATGGCCGTGAAGGTGACGGCACTGGCTGGCATGGTCGGGAATCCTGTGTCCGGCATCGAATTCGAGACGGCGGGTGATGCGCATGGCTGACCTCATTCAAACGGGCGCGGATTATAGCATCAGCGATATGCGACCCTTGCTGCGGCAATATCCGCAAGTGATTGAGTCGAAGCCGCTTTTCCGGGCGCCCGGGCTTTTCCTGGCTGGATGCAGGCAGGGCCGCAGGCGGGCGGCGCACATAAAAAAGGCTGACGGTTCGCGTCAGCCTTCGATGCTGCGTCGCACGGCGCTCAGCGCTCTTTCTTCTTTGCGCGTGCTTCCTTCTTCAGGGTCTTGTACAGCTCGGGGTTGGTGGCCTTAAGGTACTCGGCCACTTCCACGTCGTCCTTCTTGACCTTGTTGATGTCGATCTGCTCGACGTGGACCAGGCGCAGCAGCGCCTGAACGGGGCGGGGAATGTTGCGGCCGCTTTCGTAGCGGGAGCCGCCGCTCTGGGTGACGCCGATCTTGGACCAGAACTGGGACTGGTTCAGACCCAGCTTGCGACGGATTTCGCGGACGTCGATGTTGTCACTGGATTTCATCTCTATTTCCTTGGTTGAGTGCACTTGTCATGGATTTACCATGACAGCGCTAGCGCGATTGTAGGCTGGTTTATGACTTAAGTAATACTACAAGAAAAAGTATAGATCACTATCCCGTACAAATACAATGACAGATTTCACGTTTTTGGCATTAAGTGCGTAGGGAGTGCGTTTAGCGGTTTGGGCATGTGATGTCCTGCAAAATTTTCCACGTTTCGCTAGAATCATCCGCTTTATCCACAGGTACTTGGATACGACGATGGCACTGATAGTTCAGAAGTACGGCGGCACCTCGGTAGGCAGCCCCGAGCGCATCAAGAACGTCGCCCGCAAGGTGGCGAAGTTCCGTTCGCAGGGGCATCAGGTGGTTGTCGTGGTGTCGGCGATGAGCGGCGAGACCAATCGCCTGATCGCTCTCACCAAGGAAGTTGCATCGAACCCCGCACCGCGCGAGCTCGATGTGGTCGTATCCACCGGCGAGCAGGTCACGATCGGCCTGCTGTGCATGGCGCTGGAGGACATCGGCGTACCAGCGAAGAGCTACACCGGCGGCCAGGTCAGGATCCTGACCGATTCGCTGCATACCAAGGCGCGCATCCTGGACATCGACGAGGCCCCGGTACGCAAGGATCTGGACGACGGCCGGGTTGTCGTCGTCGCCGGTTTCCAGGGTGTGGATGAGCACGGCGCCATCACCACGCTCGGCCGCGGCGGTTCGGACACCACTGCGGTGGCGCTGGCCGCGGCGCTGAAGGCCGACGAGTGCCAGATCTACACCGACGTCGATGGGGTCTATACCACCGATCCGCGCATCGTCCCCGAAGCCCGCAAGCTCGACACCATCACCTTCGAGGAAATGCTGGAAATGGCCAGCCTCGGCTCGAAGGTCCTGCAGATCCGCTCGGTCGAATTCGCCGGCAAGTACAAGGTCAAGCTGCGCGTCCTCTCCAGTTTCGAAGATCGCGAAGGCGAGGGCACGCTCATCACCGTTGAGGAAGACAAGAACATGGAACAACCCATCATCTCCGGCATCGCCTTCTCGCGCGACGAGGCCAAGCTCATCGTGGTCGGCGCGCCCGACAAGCCGGGCATCGCCTACCAGATCCTGGGGCCGATCGCCGAGGCCAACATCGATGTCGACATGATCATCCAGAACGTCAGCCACGACGGCACCACCGACTTCTCGTTCACGGTGGCGCGCGGCGATCTGGACAAGGCCGTCAAGGTGCTCGACGGTGTCAAGACCCACATCGGCGCCCGCGCGATCGAAACCGACAACACCATGTGCAAGGTTTCCATCGTCGGTGTCGGCATGCGTTCGCACCCTGGCGTGGCCTCGCAGATGTTCCGCACGCTGGCCGAGGAAGGCATCAACATCCAGATGATCTCGACTTCGGAAATCAAGATTTCGGTCGCGATCGAAGACAAGTATCTGGAACTCGCCGTGCGTGCGCTGCACAAGGCTTTCGGCCTCGACACTGCGGCCTGATAAAGCTAGTGAATAGCGTTTGACCGAGAGGCGCGAACTCGCTATGATCGCGCCTTCCTGATGGAGACGTGGCCGAGAGGTCGAAGGCACTCCCCTGCTAAGGGAGCATACCGTCAAAAACGGTATCGAGGGTTCGAATCCCTCCGTCTCCGCCAGACAAGCACATAACCCGCTGATTCAGCGGGTTTTTGCTTTTTTGCGGACGAATGGCATCTTTGCGGCCTTGCACCGCATCAGCACACCGAGTCCGGGTAGTCCACGATCTGCTGGTAGACGTATGCCTTGAGCAGCATTGCGTCGTTAGCATCGAAGCCGGTGAACTTCAGGCCGTAGCTGTGGATGCCGCTGCCGTTCGCTTCCACGTGGTGGCTGACGATCATGCTGTCGGCTTCCAGCGTGATGCTGTTGCCGTGCAGCATCAATACGGTGCTGAAGCGCAGGGGGAACTCGGAGTCGAGCAGGTTCTCCGTACAAACCAGTGCGCCGAGGGCGCTGAGGTTCTCGATTTGCGCACGGATCGGCTCTGCCCGATCTGGGCAGTCCGAGTGCAGATCGGCCTCGAGTTCGGTTCTGACGCGCGGGGATCGGCGCACGGGTCGGCCGAAGACGCTGTCCGGAAACGACAGATGGACATGGTCGAAGGGTAGCCGGCTCACGCGCAGCACGGATGCCCGGAAAGCGTAGGCGTTGGTTCCGGAGAAGCCGCGGACGAGCACGTTGTCATTTTCCACCAATTCCAGCCGGCATCCGCCGATGGTCGGTGTGGTGACGATGATCGATCGATCCTTCAGGTAACCCACCAGCTTGACGTAGGTTTTCTGCGACTTCAGCGGCATTCCCCAGTCGAGCTGCAGCGAATCCCCGATCGACGGGCGCATGTCGACGAGGTTGCTGCGATCGGCATGAGCGGCTGTCCGGGGAGTCTGATTTCGAGCCGACTTCTCTGCGATGTCGGATGAGGCCGTTACGGTGTTCATGGCGCGTCCTGCGTGGGTCTTGCTCGATTGTACGGTGTCCGCGGATGCCTGGCATCTGGGGCGGCGATGCTTGTGTTTGCGCCTGGCCTGCTGCACGCTTCGCGCCCATGATCATTCCGTTCCAGAATCTGGTTTGTCCACTGGATGCGACGCCGCTCCGGCGTGACGGCTCTACCTGGCGCTGTCCTGCCGGACATGGCTTCGACATTGCCCGCGAAGGCTATGTCAACCTGCTGCCGGTGCAGCAAAAGCGTTCGCGCGACCCTGGCGACAGCAAGGAAATGGTCGCGGCACGCAGACGCTTCCTGAATGCCGGCCATTACCAGCCGATTGCCGACGAGGTGAGCCGCAAGGTGCTGGCCGGGCTGCCGCCGCAGGGGCAGGCGAGCTGCCTCGACGCCGGCTGCGGCGAAGGCTACTACCTGCGCCAGCTCGGGATTGCGGCCGCAGCCCGGGAGCTTGCCCCGGTCGGCGTGGATATTTCCAAATGGGCGGTGCAGGCGGCGGCCAGGCAGCAGCGCGAAGCGACCTGGCTGGTGGGCAGCAATGCCAGGCTGCCGCTGGCGGATGCCACGCTCGACTGCGTGCTGTGCATGTTCGGTTTTCCGGTATATGCGGAGTTCGCCCGGGTGCTGAAACCCGGTGGTCTGCTGCTGCAGGTCGATGCCGGCCCGGATCATCTGCGAGAACTGCGCGAGATCATCTATCCGGCGCTGAAGCCCGAGCGCAAGAGCGAACCTTCGGTGCCGGCAGGATTCGATTGGGGCGCATATGACAGCCTGCGCTTCGCCCTGGACCTGGAAGGCGCCGAGGTGATCGCCGACCTGTTGCTGATGACGCCCCACCTGTTCCGAGCCACGGCCGAGGGGCGGGCGAGAGCTGCGGCCTTGACTGCGCTGTCTCTGACCGTGGATGCCAGGGTGTCGGCACTGGTGCGCGACGGAAGGCCCGCCGTGTCCGGCTCCGCCGGGTGACGGAGGGTGATCCGTGCATGAATGCACGCGGCTTATGAGATCGGCCTGCGCGGCGATCTCCGGCTGTGCTACAAAAGCTCATCGATCCCATCCGTTTCCCGAGCGCCATGAACAAGGCTGACCACCCCGTCGTATTCGGCACCGAAGACCTGCTGCTGGGCCTGTGCAACTCCGTCTCCTCGGTGCTCGGCAAGGCCACCCAGGGCGAGATCCGCTTCTCCGGCATGGTGCAGAAGATCACCAAGACCTGCCTCAAGCCCGACATCGGCTGCTTCGTGCTGTTCGACGGCGGCTTCTCTGGGCTGGTGGTGATGAACTTCTCGGCGCAGGCGGCGATGGAGATCTACGAGCGCTACATGCTCAGCATGGGCATGGCCAGATCCGAGCTGGCGGTGTCCTACACGTCCGACGAAGTCAGCAACGTCATGGGCGAACTGATGAACCAGATCGTCGGCAATTTCACCGGTAAGGTCGGGCGCGAACTGCAGATCGACATCACGCAGAACCAGCCCAAGATGCTGGTGCTCAACAAGCAGGTCATCCTCAGCGTCGATACCAAGCTGGATCAGCCCGAAGCGCGGCGCGTGACTTTCTACACCGCGCAGAACAACGTCTTCTACCTGGAACTGGCGGTCGACCACACCGAATTCATCAAGCTCGTCGATTTCGAACCGAACGAGGCGCCCGATCCGGACGAACTGCTGGAGCAGAACCGCCGGCCGGCGGAGACCGCAGCGCCGGCGGCCGATGCCGACGAGCACGATGCGCTGCTGAAGTCGCTGGGCATGTGAGCGCGCCGGGCCTAGCGGCTTGCCTGGAGCCGGCGCCGGGCAAATGCGAACCGGGTCAGCGCCCATAGCAGGAATGCCGCCCAGGCCAGGACCAGCCATGCGGGCGGGGCGTGCGGATGAGCCAGCATCCATCCATGGGTGCCAAGACTCAGGATGCCGAAGGCGATGAGCCATGTCAGACCTGACTGCTGTCCATGCCAGGCCAGCCAGGTCGAATACAGCCCCAGCAGCACCGACAGCACGGCGAAGCCAGCCATCCACAATCCCCACCACGGATTCAGCAGGAAGCTCATCTGCATCGCTGCCGGCATGGCAATCGCGATCAGCAGCGCTTTCTCCCGCAGGGACAGGAAAGCCTGCTGCAGCACGGCCTGTTCCAGAGAAGCCTGCGGAGGCAGGCCAGGGGCGAGGAACAGCTCGGCCCGCTGCCCCTGCAGCCGTGTGCGCAAAGCCATCAGGGCGCGTTGTGGCTTTTGTACGAGCATCGCCAAGCTGAACCAACTGATGACGAACATGACCGGATTGCCGGACACCGAGCGCGTTCTCTCGACGTCGGCGAAATGGCCGTAGATCAGCAATGCCGCGCTGCCGCCCAGGAAGATCGCCCAGGTCAGCACCTGGCGGCGCGGGCCGTAGGTCTGGCGAAGGGTCTGGAAATCCTGCCCGAGAATCCTGGCGAGCATGGCCTGGCTGTTTTCCGCAATCGCCGGGGAGGCGGCAGGCGCCGCCGGGATTCGCTCGCCGAGTGGGGTGGCCGGCAAACGTCCGATCAGGCGCAACTGCGGCGTCGAGTCTTCCACCCAGGCACCGAAGGACGCCAGCAGAACGTGCCGCCGCCGGGCGATGTGCCAATGCCACGACAGGCCGGCCAGCAGCAGCGCGGCGCAGCCGGCGGCGAAACGGATGGTCGGCTCGTCCAGTCCGTCCCAATTGAGAATCAGCAGCACGCTTGGCGCGAAGGCGAGCGGCAGCGGCAGGCTGATGACCAGCAGGCCGATGGTGGAGCCGAGCCACAATGCCGCGGCCAGGGACGGGAGGCTGTTTTCGGTTCCGGTCTGTTGCGGCTGCCACAACAGCATCACCAGCATCGGCAGACCGACGCTGAACAGCAGGTGAAGGCTGACTGCATCGCGAAAGGTGGCGCCGATGCGCGGCAGGCGCAGTGCCAGCATGCGGTCGAGCGTCACACACATCCGTGTGCCCATGAAAGCCCACCACAGCGCGGCCACGGCCGTCCAGGTCGCCGGCCAGAAGCGCCTTGCCTCGGCGTCGCCGTCGAAGAAGCTGGGCAGGCTGCCCATGCCTAGGCCGAACACATACAGTACGATGCCCAGCACGCACACCCAGGCTTCGGGGAACAAAGGCCGTAGCCGGTGGGCGTGCCTTCGTGTCCCGCTCCGTGGCATGCGCTCAGCCATTCCATCCATCTCCGTTCGTCCTCGTGTTGATCCGGCGCCTGGCAGTCCGGAAATGCGCCAGCATCGCGCCCAGATAAATCACCCAGCCCAGCGCGGTCCAGGCATAGGACATCGGGCCATAAGGTGAATGCTGCTGGAGCAGCCACAGATTGGTGGAGAGGGACAAGGCGAAGAACCCTGCGATCCGCGCGGTCGCCCACAGCGTGATGGCGCTCAGCGGCCGTCCATGCCAGCTCAGCCAGGCCTTATGCACACCTTGCAGCAGCACGATCAGGGCAAAGCACACCCACCACAGCGCCCACCACATGTTCAGCGAATAGCTCAACTGCACGACTGCGGGCAGGAACAGGGCAAGCAGCAGTACCCGCTCCCCCACGCAGCGGAAGATCTGCCGCATCACTGCGCCCTCCAGATGGGCGCGCGGCGGCAGGCCGGGGGCGAGATAGAGCTCCACCCATTGGGTGCGGCGCTTGGTGAGCAGCTTGTCGACCATATGCTGAGAGTGGTCGATCAGAAGCATGAGCATGATGGCAAGGATCGCCACCTTGTCCTTCCCCCACGCCGGTTCGGGCCACACACGGCCAAGCGCAAGCAGCCCGGCGATGCAGCCCGCGACGAGCAGCCAGATCAGCCATTGGCCGCGCCGGCCGTAAGCCTGGCGGAAGGTCTGGAACCTGCGCCCAAGCATCCTGGCCAGCAGATCCTGGTCGTACCGGGCCGGTACCGGGCTGGCGGATGAAACCATGCCGGCCGGGCTGCCGTTGACCGGTGGCGATCGGCGGCCAGTCTGCAATGGCAACGATGCCTGCAAGGAACGGCCGCCGAGCCAGGCGCCGCAGGGGGCCCAGATACCGGGGCGCAGCCGGGACAGATGCCAGCGCCAGCACAGTTCGGCCAGCAGCAGCGCGATGCTGCCGGCGACGAACTGGACTGCAGGGGCGTCGAAATGATCCCAGCCCAGAATCAGCACGAGTGCCGGCACGACGGCCAGCGGCACCGGCAGGCTCAGGGTCAGCAGGCTGATCGCGGAGCCCAGCCACAGTGCGGCGGCCAGGGCGCTGAGCATGCTTGCCGAGGGCTGCCAGAGCTGCACGGTCAGCACGGGCAGGGCGACACCCACCACTGCATGCAGGCCGACGGATTTGCGCAACGAGGAGGCGATGCGCGGCAGGCGCAGCGGCAGCATGCGGTGGGCCGTCAGGCACATCTGTTGCCCCACCAGCCATGACCACACTGCGGCGATGACCACCCACGTTGCTGGCCAGGGTGTTTGCGTCTCGGTACTCCGGCCGGAGAGAAAGGGGTACAGCGTCATGCCCAGAAAGACCGCCAGCAGCAAGGCGTAAAGCACGTACGCCCAGATCGGGGGAGCCAATTGGCGCAGGGCACGCGCGTTCATGCCGCCAGTTCCACGAACAGATCTTCGAGCGCCAGCGGGTTCAACCTGGCTTCCGCCGGCCAATGCCCGGCCTGAAGGTCTGCATCGCGCAATATCAGGCTCCAGCCGCCTTCCTCCAGCGGCCGCCGCGACAGTTCGCCTGCCAGCGGCGTTTCGGGCAGGGGCGTTGATGCCGGCCACCACAGCCGCCGCAGGCTGTCCTTGATGTCGTCCAGCGCGGCGTGCAGGCGGATGCGGCCGCCATGCAGCAGGGCGACGTGCGAAGCCACCCGTTCGAGGTCGGAGATGATGTGGGTGGAGAACACCACCGTGGTGCCGTCCTCCAGCGCCAGATCGACGATCTCGCGCAGCAGGGTGCGGCGCGCAACCGGGTCGAGCGCCGAAGCCGGTTCGTCCAGCACCAGCAGCGCAGGGCGGGGCGCCAGCGCGCGGATGATCGCGACCTGCTGGCGCTCGCCCGGCGACAGCGTGGACAGGCGGCGGTCGCCGTACAGATCCCAGGTGTCGAGCAGGCGCGCGGCTAGTTGCGCATCCCAGCCTGGATAGAGTCCGGCGATCATGCCCAGCATCTCGTCGATCGTCATCCAGTCGAAGCCGTCCGGCTGCTGCGGCACGTAGCCCAGGCGCATCTTGTCGGCATCGTCCATGCGCTCGGGTGGCTTGCCGAACACCAGGGCGCTGCCACGGTCGGCGCGGCGCAGGCCCAGCAGGCATTCCAGCAAGCTGCTCTTGCCGGCGCCGTTGCGGCCGACCAGGCCGAGGATGCAACCGGGTTCGACGGCCAGCGACACGCCATCCAGGATGCGGCGCTTGCCGTAATCCTTGCCGAGTTCCCGCACTTCGATCAGCGGTGCCTGTGCTGTGATTCCATCCATCTTCATTGCTCCCTGTCTTCGTTCTGCATGAGCTGGCGCAAGGCTTCGATCACTGGCCCCGCTTCCAGCCCGAGCTGTCCGGCCTGGCGTGCCACTTCCTCCAGCGCCGGCGCCAATGCCTGCAGCCTGTCTTCGATGGAACGGTGTGCCGGTGCCTGCGCCGCCACCACCATGCCCTTGCCGCGCTGGCGCTCCAGCAGGCCCTGGGCTTCGAGCTGGGCATAGGCCTTGGAAACCGTCATCGGATTCACCGCATGGGCCGCCGCGACCTCGCGCACCGAAGGCAGGCGCGTGCCCGGCGGGCATTGGCCGGCAGCGACCATGCGCGCGACCTGGCCGACGATCTGGCGATAGATCGGGTCGGGCGAGCTGGGCTCGATGTGCAGGCTCATGGCATCCATGTGTATTACTATAGCAATACACATTGGCAGTGCTCAAGACATGCGGCGGTCCATACTGCGGCAGCCAGTGCGGCGGCGCTCGATACCGTGGCGGTCGATACCGCTGCAACCGATACTGCGGCACACTGCGGGTCTTTCTGCAAAGGAGCATTCCCGCATGAGCAAGGTCCTGATCATCAATGGCCCGAACCTGAACCTGCTCGGCACGCGCGAGCCGCACATCTACGGTTCGACGACGCTGGCTGACGTCGAGAACGGCCTGCGCGCGCAGGGAGGGGAACTGGGCCTGGAAGTCGACTGCTTCCAGAGCAACCACGAAGGCGCGATCGTCGACCGCATCCACCAGGCGCGGCTGGAGGGCGTGCAGTTCGTCATCATCAATCCGGGTGCCTACACCCATACCAGTGTGGCGATCCGCGATGCCTTCGGCGGCGTGGCGATTCCCTTCGTCGAAGTGCATATTTCCAACGTGCATAAGCGCGAAGTTTTTCGCCATCACTCCTATCTGTCGGACATCGCCGAAGCGGTAATGGCGGGTTTCGGCACGCTGGGCTACGAGCTCGCGCTGCAGTTCGTTGCCAGCAAGCTGCGCTGAAGCATCCGGTCGCGTTTGATCGAGGTCAAGGCAGTAGGCTCATAACCCGACAAAAATACTCGGGTATTGCATTCGCCGCTCGCGGGAGGACGACAGCCATGGCCAAGAAATTCCCTCTCCATCCCAAGCATCCCGAGCGGATCTGCTGGGGCTGCGACAAGTACTGTCCGGTCGATGCCCTGGGCTGTGGCAATGGCTCGGGACGTACCATGCACCCGGCCGAAGTGCTGGGCGAGGACTGGTATCTGTACGGCGACTGGGACATCGAGCCCGACGACAAGGGCAAGAACGTGCGTTCGGGCGAGCACTGAGGGCGGGCAGGGCGGCAGTCTTGCGGCGTTCACCCGCCGTTCACCCGCGCCGGCGGATGATGCCGGCAGTGATGCGCAGCGCGGTGAAGCGTGTCACGATGTCCCGCTCGCACATTCACGCCCGCCATGATGCCTTCCCGCTGCCTGTCGCTGTTCGCCACGATGCTGCTGCTTGCGGCGCCGATTGCCGCTGCGGTGGAGCAGGATATGGTACGCCGTGCGGTCGAAGCCGGACAGCTGATGCCGCTGAAGGACATCCTGGGCCGGGTGCAGGGGCGTTATCCGGGCAAGGTGCTGGATGTCGAACTCGACCGCGACCCCTCTGGCCGCCGCATCTACGAGATCAAGATCCTGCAGGAGAACGGCCGCCGCAAGGAAGTCCACGTCGATGCCGTGACCGGCCTCGTGCTCGACGACCGCGCGGCCGAAATCGCGGTCGTGATGCCCTTGCCGCAGGTATTGCGCGCGGTTCTCGAACGCTACCCCGGACACGTGCTGGACGTGGAGCTCGACCAGAACCCCGGCGAGCCCGCGGTCTATGAGGTGCGTATTGCCCAGGCGGGCGGACGCCAGGTCGAGCTGCTCGTCGATGCCCGCAGCGGCCAGATCGTTCCCGGCAGCGAACTGCGTTCCGGCACGCTGCAATGGGTGAAGCCCCTGCCGGACGTGCTCGACCTGATTCTCGCGCTCTACCGCGGCGTCATCCTCGAGGCCGAGCTCGAATTCGGCAAGGACGACCGGCCCTATTACGAAGTCGAAGTCCTGCTGAGCGATGGCCGCAAGATCGAAGTACATGTCGATGCGCTGACGGGCGAGCTGCTGCGCCAGGAGGGCGCCGAATAATGCGCGTGCTGGTGGTGGAGGACGATGCCGAACTGGCGGACCGGATCGCCGAGGACCTGCGCCTGTCGGGCATGGTGGTGGACATCGCCCGCGACGGCAACGAGGCGGATTTCATGGGCTGCACCGAAGCCTACGACGCGGCGGTGCTCGACCTCGGGCTGCCCGGCCTGGATGGCGTGTCGGTGCTGCGCAGCTGGCGCGAGCACGGGCGCGACATGCCGGTGCTGATCCTGACCGCGCGCGGGCGCTGGAGCGACAAGCTGGCCGGCTTCGACGCCGGTGCCGACGACTACCTGACCAAGCCTTTCCTGCACGAGGAGGTCGCCTTGCGCCTGCGCGTGCTGACGCGGCGCGCGCGCGGCCATGCCCATCCGCTGATCACCGTCGGCCCGCTCAGCTACGACAGCAACGCCGATCGCTTCATGCTGGAGGGCCGGCCACTGGTGCTGACCGCACAGGAGCAACTGATCCTCGCCTACCTGATCCAGCGCCACGGCTGCGTGGTGTCGCGCAGCGAGATCGCCGAGCACGTCTATGCCCGCGACCTCGATCCCGACTCGAACACGCTCGACGTCATGATCGGCCGCATCCGCCGGCGCCTGGGCCATCCGCTGATCCATACCGAGCGCGGGCGCGGTTACCGCCTCGCCGACGACAGTGGCGGCGATGGCTAGGCGCATCGGGCTCGGCGGCCGCCTGCTGCTGATCGGCACCGCGGCGACCATGCTGGTGAGTGCCGCGGGGGGCTGGGTGCTACGGCAGAAAGTGCATGACACGCTTTACAACGGCATGGTGTTGCGCCTTCAGGAGCATGCCGACCGCATCGGGGCGAACTTCGTTTCAGGCACCGATGGGGCCCTCGTGCAGGGGCAGTACCGCGGCACGGACGAGTTCAGCCGCATCTTTTCCGGCTGGTACTGGCAACTGGAGGACGGCACGCGCCTGCTGCGTTCCCGCTCGCTGTGGGACAGCGGGCTGGAAACCGCCAAGGCGCTGCCGAGCGGGCATGGCGAAAGCCTGCAGCGCCTGACCGGGCCGCGCGGCGAGCGGCTGTTCGGCATCGTGCGCGCGGTCGGCGCCGACGAGCACCAGGCGCGGCTGCACGTGTATGGGCCGGCGGCGGAAACGGAGCGCGAGCTCGCCTATCTGGACCGTATCCTGGTCGCAACCGGTGCCGGCCTGATCGTGTCGCTGATCCTGCTGATGCTCATCCAGATCCGCTTCGGCCTGTCGCCGCTGCGGCGCCTGCATACGGCCCTGTCCAGGGTCCGCCAGGGCACGGCGGAGCGGATCGGGCGCGGCTACGGTCCCGATCTCGACCCGCTGGCCGAAGAGATGGACGAAGTGCTGACGCGCAACGCGCGCATCGTCGGCCGCGCGCGCGCCCATGCCGCCGACCTCAGCCATGCGCTCAAGAAGCCGCTCGCCCTGCTGGCGCATGCCGGCAACGACGGCGAACTGCTGCGCAGCCAGGTCGCCACCATGTCGCGCCTGATCGACCGCTACCTGGCGCGTGCCGGCAGCGGCTCGGGCGAGATGCGCCGCATCTCCGTCCAGGAGCGCATCACGGCGCTGCTGGTGCTGATGCGTCGCCTGCACCAAGCCCATGCCTTGGTCTGGCACATGGACGTGCCGGCCGCGCTGATGTGGCGCGGGGAGCCGACCGACTTCGAGGAGATGCTCGGCAACCTGCTCGACAACGCCGGCAAGTGGGCCAGGAGCGAGGTGCGGGTGAGGGCGCGTGCCGAAGCCGGGATGTTGTCGATTTGTATCGAGGACGATGGCCCGGGCCTGAGCCGCGAGCAGATCGAGCAGCGCCTGCGGCGCGGCCAGCGCTTCGACGAGAGCGTGGAGGGCTCAGGCCTCGGGCTGGCCATTTCGGCCGACATTGCCGAGACCTATGACGGAGCGCTCGGCCTGGAGTCGAGCGAACTGGGTGGCCTGAGGGTCGAGCTGCAGCTGCCGATGTAGGGATGCCGGCGGCAAGCGTGCCGGCCCGTGTGAAGAAAGTGTGAACGAAGCGTGAACGGCCGCGTCATGCGACGTTCAGATTCGGATTCCTAGACTGGATGGGTAATGGGCAGCCGCCCGTTCCGCCAGTCCGGATGCATGGCTGGCCTCACTGTGGAGCTTTGCCATGAATCCGTCCCATGCCGGACCCAGAATCGCGCTCTATTCCCACGACACGATGGGCTTCGGCCACATCCGGCGCAACATCCTGCTGGCGCGCGCGCTGGCGGCGGCCGAGCCGCAGGCGCAGATCCTGCTGGTCTCCGGCATCCGCGAGGCCGGCGCCTTCGCGCTGCCGCCCGGCGTCGACAGCATCACCTTGCCCGCCTACCGCAAGCAGACGGACGGCAGCTACGTGCCGCGCGCGCTCGGTGGCGACATCGGCCGCCTGGTCGCCCTCCGCGGCGAGACCATCGCCGCCGCGCTGCGCCGCTTCGAACCCGATCTGGTGGTCGTGGACAACGTGCCGCGCGGCGCGATGAACGAGCTCGACGGCGTGCTGCCGGTGCTGCGCCGGATGCCGACGCGGCTGGTGCTCGGCCTGCGCGACGTCCTCGACACGCCGGCCGCGGTGCTGCGCCAATGGCGCAAGCATCGCAACTTCCGGGCCATCCGCGAGTTCTACGATGCCGTCTGGGTGTATGGCGACCACAAGGTCTACGACACGGCCGAAGCCTGCGGCTTCGATGCCGACATCCGGCGCAAGATCACCGCGCTGGGCTATCTCGACCACTGCGCCCATGTCGAGCTGCCGGCGGCTCGGGCGGGCGAGCCTTTCGTGCTGTGCATGGTCGGCGGCGGCCAGGACGGCTTCCTTCTGACCGAGGCCTTCGTGCGCGCGACGCTGCCGCCCGGGCACCGCGGCATCGTCGTCACCGGCTCGATGATGCCCGCCGTGTCCCGCGAACGGTTGCGCGAACTGGCGGCCGAGCGCCCCGGGATGTCGGTGCTGGAGTTCGTTGCCGACCCGCTGGCGCTGATGCGCGATGCCGCCGCGGTGGTGTCGATGGGCGGCTACAACACCACCATCGAGATCCTCGCGCTGAACAAGCGCGCGCTGCTGGTGCCGCGCGTGGTGCCGCGCAAGGAACAGTGGATCCGCAGCAGCCGGCTGGCCGCGCTGGGCCTGGTCGACTGCCTGCATCCGGACGATCTCAGCGCTGAGGCGATGAGCCACTGGCTGGCGCACGGCCGGCAGCCGCCCGCCGCCCGCGAACTGCTGGATTTCAACGGACTGGACCGGTTCTGCCGCCTGGCCGCGGAACTGATCAGCGCTTTACCCAAGGACATCTGCCATGCCGCCTGAAAGCATCCCGCGTCTAGGCTACGTGCTGAAGCGCTATCCGCGCTTTTCCGAGACCTTCGTCGTCAATGAAATCCTCGCCCACGAGGCGGCGGGCGCGCAGATCGATATCTTTGCCCTCGGCCCGGTGGAGGAAACGCATTTCCAGGACGCGATCGCGCGCGTGCGTGCGCCGGTCACCCGGCTGCAGCACCGCCTGCGCAACGGCGATGCACTGTGGCAGCTCATCGTCCGCGCCTGCCGCGAGCTGCCGCGTTTCGCCGAACGGATGGCGCCGGCGGAAGAGGTCGCCGGCGATCTGGTGGGGCAGGCGATCCAGCTCGCGCTCGAAGCGAAGGCGCGGGGCATCGAGCACCTGCATGCCCATTTCGGCACCCAGGCCGCCACCGTCACCCGTCTCGCCGCCGCCTTCGCGGATATCGCCTACACCTTCACCGCCCACGCCAAGGACATCTATTACGAATACGAGGAGCCGGTGCGGCTCGACCAGAAGATGCGCGATGCCGCCTGCACCGTGACCGTCTCCGACTACAACCTCGCCTACCTGCGCGAACGCTACGGCACGGCGGCCGAACGCACGCTGCGCTTGTACAACGGCCTGGATCTCGCCCATTTCCGCTGGCAGCCGCCGCCGCCCCGGGCGGACGAGATCCTGGCGGTGGGCCGGCTGGTCGAGAAGAAAGGCTTCGACGTGCTGCTCGAGGCGCTGGCCGTGCTGAAGGCGCGCGGCGTCGAGTGCCGCTGCACGCTGATCGGCGACGGCCCGCTCAGGGCGCAACTGGAAGCGCAGCGCGCGGCGCTGGGGCTGGAAGACCGCCTGTCGATGCCGGGCCTGCGCCCGCAGCCGGAAGTGCAGCAGGCGCTGCGCGAAGCGGCGCTGCTGGCCGCGCCCTGCGTCGTCAGCGCCGACGGCGACCGCGACGGCTTGCCCACGGTGCTGCTCGAAGCGATGGCGCTGGGCACGCCCTGCATCTCGACCCGGGTGGCCGGCATTCCCGAACTGGTCCGCGACGGCGATACCGGGCTGTGCGTCGAAGGCGGCGATGCGCGCGCCCTGGCCGACGCGATCGAGCAACTGCTGGGCGATCCGGTGCTGCGCGAGCGCCTGTCGGCCAATGCGCGCCGGCTGATCGAGGCCGACTACGACATCCACCGCAACGCCGCCATTCAGCGCGAGCTGTTCCGGCGCGCGCGGGACGGACGGCACGGGCGGGCCTGCTGATGCGAATCGCCTACGTCTGCGCCGACCCCGGCATTCCGGTGTTCGGCACCAAGGGGGCATCGGTGCATGTGCAGGAAGTGCTGCGCGGCCTGCGGCGGGCGGCTGCCGAGCCGGTGCTGTTCGCCAGCCGCATCGGCGGCGAGCCGCCGGCCGATCTCGCCGGCCTGCGCGTGGTCGAGCTGCCGCCGCTGCCCAAGGGCGAGCCGCTCGCCCGTGCCCGCGCCGCGCTCGATGCCAATGCCGCGGTGATGGCGGCGCTGGAGGCGGCGGGGCCGTTCGAGCTGGTATATGAACGCTATTCGCTGTGGAGCGATGCCGGCATGGTCTGGGCGCGGCGTGCCGGCTGCCCGGGGCTGCTCGAAGTCAACGCGCCGCTGATCGAGGAGCAGCGCAAGTATCGCGGCCTGGTGCTCGAAGACGAGGCGTTGCGGATCGCGCAGTCGGTGTTCGGCGCGGCCAGCGCACTGGCCGCGGTGTCGCCCGGCGTCGCGGCCTATCTCGAAGGCCAGCCGGCTGCGCGCGGCCGTGTCCATGTCGTCGCCAACGGCGTCGACCCGGCACGCTTCGCCGCCGCGGCGGCCGGCCGCGGCCAGGGCAATGCCGGCAAGGCGCCGGTGATCGGCTTCCTCGGCACGCTGAAGCCTTGGCATGGGCTGCCGGTGCTGATGGAAGCCTTCGTCCGCCTGCGCCGCCGGCATGGCGTCGATGTCCGCCTGTTGCTCGTCGGCGACGGTCCCGAGCGCGATGCGCTGGCGGCGAGCGCCGAAGCGGCCGGTGTGGCGGCGATGGTCGAGTTCGCCGGCGCGGTCGAGCCGGCCGCGGTGCCGGACTGGCTGGCGCGGATGGACGTCGCCGTCGCGCCTTATCCGGCGCTGGACGACTTCTACTTCTCGCCGCTGAAGATCTACGAATACATGGCCGCCGGGCTGCCGGTGGTGGCGAGCGCGGTCGGCCACCTGGCGACGGTCGTCGCCGACGGCGAGGACGGTATGCTGGTCGCGCCCGACGATGTCGATGCGCTCGCCGCCGCGCTGGCCGGGCTGCTCACCGATCCCGCGCGCTGCCTGCGGCTCGGCCGCGCGGGTCGGCGCAAGGTCGAGCGCGAGCACAGCTGGGATGCGGTCGTCGGCCGCCTGCTGGCGATCGCCCGCGGCACGATGGCGCAAGGGCAGGGCCGATGAGCACGCCGCTGCTGCGCATCGCACGGCGCTTCGGGCCCTATCTGCGCGGCCACCGGCCGCTGCTGTCCGGCGCCGCCGCCGCGCTGGTGTTCTCCACCGCGATGCGCCTGCTCGAACCCTGGCCGCTCGCCCTGATCATCGACGGCCTGGTGGCCGGCAAGCCGCCGGCTTTGCTGGCCGGCCTCGATCCGATGATCGCGCTCGCCGTGTGCGCCGCGGCGGTGATCGCCATCGCCGCGCTGAAAGCGGGATCGGCCTACCTCAGCACGATCGGCTTCGCCCTGGCGGGCAACCGCATCCTCGGCCGGGTGCGCATCGACCTGTTCGCCCACCTGCAGCGCTTGTCGCTGGCCTTCCACCACCGCGCCCGCAGCGGCGACCTGACGCTGCGCCTGGTCAACGACGTCGGCATGCTGAAGGAGGCGATGGTCACCGCGCTGATGCCGATGAGCGCCAACCTGCTGATCCTGGGCGGCATGCTGGCGGTGATGCTGGCGCTCAACTGGCAGCTCGCGCTGGTGGCGATCCTGCCGGTGCCGGTGCTGCTGCTGGCGACCGTGCGCCGAGGCCGCCGCATCCACGAAGCCAGCCGCGCCCAGCGCAAGCGCGACGGCGCGATGGCGTCCACCGCCGGCGAGGCGCTGGCGGCGATCCGCACCGTGCAGTCGCTGTCGCTGGAGCCGGCGATCGCGAAAGCCATCGGCGCTTCGGACCAGCATAGCCAGCAGGCCGACGTGCGCGCCAAGCGCCTGTCGGCCGGGCTCGAACGCGGCGTCGACCTGCTGGTGGCGGTGGCGACCGCGCTGGTGCTGTGGCAGGGCACGCGGCAGGTGCTGGCCGGTTCGCTCAGCCCGGGCGACCTGCTGGTCTTCGTCACCTATCTGAAGAATTCCTTCCGTCCGGTGCGCGAATACGCGAAGTACGCCAGCCGCCTGTCGAAGGCGCTGGCGGCCGGCGAGCGCATCGCCGACGTGCTCGACGAGACGCCGGAGATCACCGACCGCCCGGACGCCGTCGAAGCCGGCAGGCTGAAGGGTGCGGTGCGCTTCCGGCAGGTCGATTTCGCCTATGCCGCTGGCGGCGCGAAAGTGCTCGACGGCTTCGAGCTCGAGCTGCGGCCGGGCGAGCACGTTGCCCTCGTCGGCGCCTCGGGCGCCGGCAAATCGACGATCGGCAGCCTGCTGCTGCGTTTGTACGACCCGAGCAGCGGTGCGATCGAAGTCGACGGCCACGACCTGCGCGATTTGACCGTCGCCAGCCTGCGCCGCCAGGTCTGCCTGGTGCCGCAGGACAATCTGCTGTTCGCCGCCACGGTGCGCGACAACATCGCGCTCGCGGCGCTGAGGCCGGTCGAGCAGGAGGAGGTCGAACAGGCGGCGCGCCTCGCCAATGCCCATGAGTTCATCATGGCGCTGCCGGCGGGCTACGACACCGTGATCGGCGAGCGCGGCGCGACCCTGTCCGGCGGGCAGCGCCAGCGCATCTCGGTGGCGCGCGCCGCCTTGCGCGACAGCGCCATCGTGGTGCTCGACGAACCCACCGTCGGCCTCGACCGCGACAACGAGCGCATCGTCATCGACGCACTGCGCCACCTGGCCCAGGGACGGACCACGTTCACCATCACCCACGACCCGATGCTGGCGGCCGAAGCCGACCGCATCGTCTTCCTCGATGGCGGGCGCGTGGTCGAACAAGGCGCGCCGGTGGAACTGATCGCCCGTGGCGGGCGCTTCGCCGCGCTCTGGCGCGGCCGGCGGGACGAACAGGCGGCAAGCGAGGCCTGCGATGCACTGTGAAGCCGATGCCGCCATCGCCGCACGCGACACCGCGCTGCCCGGCCTCGCCGTGCTGCTCGACGAGGCGCGGCTGCTCGCGCTGCTGCGTGGCCTGCCCGGGCTGGCCGCGGCCGGCGGGGTGGTGGTCGACTATCTGCGCTACAAGCCCGGCGTCAGCTGCACCGCCGGTGTCTGCGTCCAGCTCCAGGATGGGGCGCCGCTGCGGCTCCAGTTGCGAGCATTGACGGCGGCGCGCTACGCGCAGGCGATGGCGCGGCCGAAATGGCAGGCCGAGATCGCCGCCGGCCGGGCCGATGCGCCCTGCATGCTGGCCGGGGCGGGTATCGTGGTGCTGCGGCTGCGCCACGACCGCTCGATCAGGGCACTGCGGCTGTGCGACGACCGCGCCAGGCTCGCCGACCTGCTGTCGCGGCTCGGCGTATGCAGCGAGGATGGCGAGGCTGGGCTGGTGCTCGACATCCTGCGCTACAAGCCCGAGCGCAGGCTGGTTGCGCGCGTGTCGCTGGCGGGACGGCCGGTCGCGGTGCTGCGTGCCTGCCCGAAGGACGGTTTCGGCACGATGCTGAGCAATGCCGCGCTCGCCGCCGCGGTGGGTGGCCCGCGCCTGCTGGGCATGTGGAGCAAACGGCAGGTCTTCGCCTGCGCATGGACCGAAGGCCGGAGCTTGTGCCCCGAGGATGGCAGCCTGGCCGACGCGGCGACGCTGCGCGGCATCGGCGCCGTGCTTGCCGGCATCCATCGCAGCGGCCTCGCCGCGCCGCTGCGGCGCGAGCGGACGGACGAGCGCGAAGCCGTCGAGCAGGCGGTGGCTGCGCTGGGTGTGCTGTGCCCCGAGCAGTCGCAAGCCGCCCGCGAGCTTGCCGAGCGCAGCCTCGCCGCGCTGTCGGCGATGCCGCTGTCGCCGTGCTTCATCCACGGCGACTTTTCCATCGACCAGGTGATCGCCGATGCCGGCCGTCTGACCGTGATCGACTGGGACCGCGCCTGCCAGGGCGATCCGG
Organism: Thauera carbonicopians; assembly: GCF_025699485.1. Taxonomy (GTDB): domain Bacteria; phylum Pseudomonadota; class Gammaproteobacteria; order Burkholderiales; family Rhodocyclaceae; genus Thauera. The sequence continues at coordinate 99,280 of NZ_JANUXN010000002.1, forward strand.
CGGCAGACCTCGCTTCGCTGTGCGCACGGCTGGACCTGCAGGTGATCGAAGGCCTGCTGACCCGGTCGCAGGCGGACAAGGCCGCCGCTGCCTGCATCGCGGGCTACTGCGAAGCGGCCGGTGCGCTGCCGGCCGCGCTGCCCTGGCAGCGCGTGGCCGAACTGCTCAAGCTGCTGGCCGAGCCTTTCCGCAAGCGCGGCCGCGACTGGCCGCAGCAGGTCGAGCGCTTGCTCGGCCGTGCCCGTGTGCTCGCCGCCGAGGCTGCTGCAGCGGCGGCGCTGCCGAGCGAAGTGGCATCGGCCGGCCTGCCGACCTTGGCGCAGGCGCTCGATGCCGCGCAGATGCGCCCGCATCTGGCGCGCTGTCTGGGGCTGGCGGAAGACGGTTGCGAGCTGCAGGCCGTGCTCCGGCGGCTCAAACCCGGGCGGCGGGCGCTGATCGAGTACGTCGTCACGCCGTCGGGCGGTGCGCCGCAGAGCGTGCTCGGCAAGCTGCGCGCCAAGGGCCTGGACCGCCGCGGCTACGAGACGCAGCGCAGCTTGTGGCAGGCCGGCTTGAGCCGGGGGCCGGTGGTCGTGCCCGAGCCGCTCGGCACCGTACCCGAGCTGGCCTTGTGGCTGCAGCGCGCTGTGGCGGGGCAGCCGGCTTCGGGCTGCTTCGCGCCGGAGACCGGTACCGGCGCCGCGTGGCGCATCGGCGAGGCGCTGGCGCTGCTGCACCGGCAGGCGCTGCGGCCGGCGCGCGCATGGAGCATCGACGACGAACTGGCCATGCTGCGGCGCTGCCTGGCGTTGGCCGCGCAGGCGCGGCCCGGCCTGGCCGCGCGCATCGAGTCCGTCGCCCGCGCCTGCGAACGATTGGCGAACAGGCTGCCGCCAGCGATGGCGTGCGGCGTGCATCGCGATTTCTATCCGGACCAGGTGCTGGTGGACGGCGAAACCATCGTGCTGCTGGACTTCGATCTGCATGCGCTGGGCGATCCCGCGCTGGACGTCGGCAACTTCGTCGCCCACCTCATCGAGCAGTCGACCCGCTTCCACGGCGACGCCGGCGCCCTGGCAGCGCATGAAGCTGCCTTCATCCAAGCCTACCGGGCCGGCATGGCCGACGTGGCAGTGGCGTCGATCGCCGGCTACACGACGCTTTCGCTCGCCCGCCACATCCATTTGAGCACCCGCTTCGAGGACCGTACCCATACCACGATGATGTTGCTGGAAAGCTGCGAGGCTCGCCTCGCCCCCTGGTCGGAGCCGTCCGCATGATGCGCCCGGTTCTGCTGTCCGTGCTCGGCGCTTGCTGGCTTGCCACGGCCGCCGGCGCGGCCGAGGACGAAAAGATCGTCGATCTGCGCACCACGCTGATCGTCGAAGCCGCCGCCGAGCGCAATCTCACGCTCGAACGCGGCCGTGTCGAGCGCGCCGAGGAATACGAGCCCCAGCTTCGGCTGCAGGCGCGCTTCTTCCCCGAGCGCAGGGTGTGGGGCCTGATCGAGACCGAACTGATCCGCCGCATCAAGCGCGAGCGCGGCGAGCCGACCGAGACCGACAACCGCCTCAACCTGACCCATGCCTATCTCGCCATCGAGGATGTGCTGCCCGATACCCGCTTGCGGCTGGGCCGCTGGCTGCAGCGCGACGAGCGCGAATGGCTGATGGACGAGAACCTGGACGGTGTGCATCTGGAATACGACCGCGGCCGCTGGGAAGGCGAGCTGTTCGTCGCCCGCGTCGACCATTGGCGGCGTGATCTGCTCGACAACGACAGCCACGGCGAGCCGGTCAATTTCATCGCCGCCTTCGGCCGCTACGAGATGGACCGGAAGTGGGTCAAGGACTGGCAGATCGGCGCCTACGTGGTGCGCCAGCACGACGTCTCGGCGGAGGATACCTACCTCAACCACGTCGGCCTGCGCTCGCATGCCACGCCGGACAAGGGCTGGCGGCACTGGCTGGAGCTGGCCCACGTCGGCGGCCGCGACGGCGGCGAGCGCGTCGACGGCCACGCCATCGACCTGGGCGTGACCTACGCCTTCGACACCGCGCCGCTGCGGCCGCGCCTGACCCTGGGCTATGCCTACGCCAGCGGCGACCCCGAGCGCGGCGACCGTGGCGGCGGCGCCTATCGCCAGACCGGGCTGCATTCGAACGAGGCCACGTTCGGCGGCGTGGCGAAGTTCCACATCTACGGCGAGACGCTCGATCCGGACCTGAGCAATCTGCACGTGCTGACCGCCGGCCTGGGGCTGGACCTGGGGCGTGAGCTGTCGCTGGACCTGGTCTATCACCGCTACAGGCAGGACGTGCTCAGCAAGGTGCGCGAGACCGAGCTGGATCCGGAGGAAGACAGGCGCGACGACCGCCATCTCGGCGATGCCTTCGACCTGGTGCTGGGCTGGCGGCCGTCGGACCGTGTCAAGCTGGAGGCCGCGCTCGGCTGGTTCCGCCCGTCCTCGCGCTTCCGCAGCGACGATGACGACGATGCGCCGCGCGGCGGGGATGCTTATTCGGCGCGGCTCGAATTCAATTACCGCTTCTAGCGATGCTCATTCCGGTTCGCCGATCTCCAGCTCGATGTCGCCGATGCCTTCGATGTGGCCGCTGAGGCGGTCGCCCGGCTGCACGGCGCCGACGCCTTCGGGCGTGCCGGTGTAGATCAGGTCGCCCGGCTGCAGGTGGTAGAAGCACGACAGGTCGGCGATCAGTTCGCGGATGTTCCAGATCAGCATCGACAGGTCGCCGGACTGGCGGCTCTGGCCGTTGACCTGCAGCGTGATCGCGCCCTTGTCGAGCAGGCCGAGGCCGGCAGCGGGGACGATCTCGCCGCAGACCGCGCCGTGCTCGAAGTTCTTGCCCAGATCCCAGGGCCGGCCCTGGCCCTGGCAGAGCTTCTGCAGGTCGCGGCGGGTCATGTCGAGGCCGGCGGCGTAGCCGTAGACCAGCCGGTCGGCATCGGCGGCGGAAACCTCGAAGCCTTCGGCGCCGATGGCGACGACCAGCTCGATCTCGTGGTGGTAGTTGGCGGTACCGGGCGGATAGGGCACGCGCGCTGGCTTCCCGGCGCTCGTCTCGACCAGGCTGCCGGCATCCTTGATGAAGTAGAAGGGCCGCATCGTTGTTTTGTCGATCGGCGTGCCCATCTCGATGGCGTGGCCCTGGTAGTTGCGGCCGACGCAGAAGATGCGCCGGACCGGCAGGCGGGCAGCGGTGCCGCGTACCGGCAGGGAAGGTGTCGGGGCGGGGGGCCACAGGTAGTCGGTCTGGCTCATCGGTGCTTCGCTCGCGATGTGATGGGTCTGGGAGTAAGCATGCCGCCAATTCATCGTGCCCGTCCAGCGCAGGTATGCCGCAGAGCGCTCCTTCGGCAGATTCAGGTGGTCCCGCGCGCGCCGAACGGCGAGAATCCGCATCTGGTGAAGAATCGACGAATTCGCGGCGGGCTGCGGCCTGCCACGCTGGAGCGGATGTGAGGGCGCGGATGAAGGCAGGGGGGCAGCAGGAGCGGGCGGCGACGCACTGGCTGGCGGTCGCGGCGGCGCTGCTGTGTGGTGTGGCAGTGGCCAGCAACGTCGGCAAGGTGTCGATCATGATTTCGGCCTTGCGCGAGGATCTGGGCCTGAGCCTGGTGCAGGCCGGCTGGCTGTCGTCGGCGATCAACGTGTTCGCGGTGTGCGCCGCAGTGATGTTCGGCTTTTCGGCCGACCGCATCGGCGGGTTGCGGCTCTGCCTGGCGGGGATCGGCCTGAGTCTGGCAGGCGGCGCGGCCAGCCTGCTGGCGACGAGCTTCCCACTGCTGCTGGCGGGGCGGGTGATCGAAGGGGCGGGCTACATGGCGGTGGCGGTATCGGCACCGATCCTGCTGTCGGCAGCGAGCCGGCTGGAGGATCGGCGCTTCGTGCTGGGCGTGTGGGGAACCTACATGCCGGGCGGCATCGGCCTGGTGATGGTCGCTGCGCCCTTGCTGCAGGGGCTGGGCGGCTGGCGGGTGATCTGGGGCTTCGCCATCGTGCTGCTGCTGGCGGGCGGGGTGTCGGCATGGCTGCAGCGGCGGCATTACCGCTTCGCCGAAGCGCCGAGCGAGGGCCAGGAAGAACGCGCCCTGGCGGTGGCGCGGGAGGTCATGCGCCAGCCGCTGGCATGGACCCTGGGACTGCTGTTCGCGACCTGGGCGCTGCAGCATTTCACCCTGATCGTGTGGCTGCCGACCTTCCTGCGCGAGCAGCGCGGACTGGACATGCACTGGGTCGCCGCGCTGTCCTGCATCATGGTGCTGGCCAACGTGCCGGGCAACGTCATCGGTGGCACGCTGCTGCGGCGCGGCGTGGCGCGCGGCAAGTTGTTGATGCTGGGCAGCAGCCTGAGCGGCCTGTTCATGTACACAGCCTTTTCGCCGGCCTTGCCGGATGCCGTGCGCTATCTGGCCTGTGTGGCGGTATCCCTGGTCGGCGGCCTGATTCCGTCATCCGTCCTGTCGGCCTCGACCGTCATCGCCCGGACCTCGCGCCAGATCGGCACTTTCCAGGGGCTGAGCCTGCAGATTTCCAACCTCGGGCAATTGCTCGGTCCACCGTTGATCGCGGCCCTGGTCGCCAGCCGGGGAAGCTGGGAAGCCGCGGTGACGCTGCCCGTCGGCGCCGCCATGCTGGGCGTGCTGCTGGGCGCGGCCGCGTGGCGGTTGGAAAAGGGGTATGGCGCGCGGCGCTGATCACAGCCCGCCGCGCTCGCGTGCGGCGCGTTCGCGGTCGGTGTTGAAGATGTAGCGCTGGATGGTGTTCTCGATCTTGTGCGGCAGCTCGACGAAGGCCAGGCCGACGCGCAGCATCTGCGAGCCGCTGCGCTGCTCCTGGCGGTCGAGATAGCAGACGCGCAACTGGACGCTGATCGGGTCGAGGTTCGGCAACTGCAGCCGGCAGGCCTGCAGCCGTTCGCCGATGACGAGTCGTGCGGCGTCCGGCGGCAGTTGCAGCGCGATGCCGCCGACGCTGATGTCGAGCAGCCGTCCCGTTAGCGTGGCCTGGGTGCCGGCGGTGCCCTTGACGCCGATCTGGCCGGTGGCGGCGTGGCTCAGCGGCACGCTCAGGCGGTAGGCGGCGCGGCGCTGCAGGCGCAGCACTTCGCGCGGCACCGGCGCATGGAACAGGCTGCGCCCGTCTTCCCGGCCTTCCTGCAGGTCGTGCAGCGCGAACTGGATGCGGATGTGCTCGAGCTGGGTCACGCAGACGAGCTTGGGCGCCGCCAGGATGCGGCGGTTGGCATCCGGGTCCGGGCTGGCATCCAGCACCAGGGTTTCCTCGTCGTCCGAAAGTTCGAGCAGGGCGGTCAGGAAGGAGCGGCCATTGCCGAAATGCCCGCTGACCAGGGCGCGATGCTCGATCAGCTCCTGCAGCAGCTGGCGCACCTGCCGGCGGCCGTTGAGGATGAACTGTTCGATCGTGTCGCGCCGGTCCATGTCGATCGGGGTGGGCGTGTGGTCGGCGTCGGAAGTCATGGCCTGTGTCTGCGAATGGATCAGCCCAGGGCGCGCTGGCGTGCGCTGCGCTGGCGCTCGATCTTCAGGATGTAGCGTTGTATGGCCTCTTCCGCTCCCGGCGGCATGTCCGAGAATTCGCAGCCCGCGCGCAGCATGCCGACGCCGTTGCGGGTGGTCAGGCGGAACAGGTTGCGCACCGTCAGGCGCGCGTGGATCGGCGGACTGTCGGGAAGCTTGATCCGGCAACCGGGGAATTCGTCGCCTGGCGCAAAGGATGCATCGTTCGGCGGGACGGCGATGGCAATGCCGCCACCGCTGATGTCGATGATGCGCCACGCCATTTCGCCGCTGCCGGGCAGTGGCACGCTGCAGGTCAGCGCGTGGGTGGCCGGCGTCTGCAGGCGGTAGAACTCCCTGCGCTGCAGGCGCAGCAGTTCGACCGGCATGGCTGCACGGAAAGCGGCGCCGCTGCCCCAGGTCTGCAGCATCGGCCGTTCGAGCATGAACTGGATGCGGACCTTGTCGAGCTGGGTGACGCAGTCGAGCTGAGCGGCGCGGCCGAGGCGGGCATTGATGCCCTCGTCGGGGCTGCCGTCCAGCACGAGCACCGCGTCGTCCTCGTCGACCTGCAGCAGCGCGGTCAGAAAGGAGTCGCCATCCGGCGTGCCGCGTGCCCTCACCAGCTCGCGCGCATCGAGCAGGCGGCGGAGCACGGCCGTGATCTCGCGCCGATCCTTCAGCAGGTATTTCGACGGGTCGTCGGCCTGCAGCAGCTCGACGCGGGTCATCTCGTGTTCGATCGTCATGCCGTGATGGGAAGCTTGTTTTGCCGATGCTGTTCGTCGTTGCTTATAGCACGACTCATCGTCGCCGGCGTAGCCTACTCCGGCGTGCCGGCCGGCCTCGGCCGCAGCGACTCGGGCAGGTCGTGCGCCACTGGTGCGGGCCCGGCGTCGCTGCCTTGCTCCACGCTGTACAGCCAGGCCAGCAGTTCGGCCACGGCGACGTAGAGCTGGGGCGGAATCCGCGTGTCGAGGTCGACCTGCATCAGCAGGCTGACGAGCTCGGGCGATTCATGCACGTAGATGCCGGCTTCGCGTGCCCGCTCGAGAATCTCCCTTGCCAGCACGCCCTTGCCCTTGGCCACCACGCGCGGCGCCGTCTCGCCGGCGGTGTAGGCCAGCGCGACGGCTTCGCTGCGCTGGGGCCTGGATTCAGTCATCACGGCGTTCCACCACCAGGCCGGTCAGCTTCAGGCCGGCTGCTTCGAGTGATTCGGCCAGCCTGGCGGCGCCGGCGTCCAGCGCAACGATGCTGGCGTCGTCGTTCGAGCGCAGGCGCAGCGCGACGCCGGCCGGCGTCAACTGCATGTGCGCTTCGATGCTGCCCAGGCGGGGCAGGCTCAGGCGCAGCGTGGTGTTCCAGTCCTGTGCCGTGTTGTCGTCTTCGCCATCGTCCCGTTCGGGGTCGTCGATGATCCATTCCATCTGCTGTCCCGGCCAGGCCTGACCCTGCCACACGTACTGATGGGTGGCGAGCGCTTCCAGCTGCTGATGGACCACGGGCAGCAGGCGTTCGGGAATCGGTGCGCTGGTGCTGCTGCGGACCGGCGCTGCGTCATCGGCGATGACGCGCAGGGCGGCGTTCGTGCGTTCGCTGCCGTCCGCCGCGCTGGCTTGCCCACCGCCGGTGGCTGCAGTGTGCGCCGCGGCCGCCTGGGGCGCGGCGGAGCCGGTGCCGGTGGGGCGTCCGCCTGCCGCTGGGTGGCCAGCCTGCGCCTGTACTTGCGCCTGTGGTTCCCGCATCAGGCTGGCGCCGTCGCGCGTGCCCAGTACCCATTCGGCCTGGTGCGATTCGTAGAACAGGCCGCTCTGGCCCAGCGCCTGGCGCAGCAGCGGCACCAGCGGCGCGCCGCTGGTGGGCGGGGCGGTGAGCAAGGGCTGGTTGCCGGCAAGATTTGCCGGTGGCGGCGAAGGCTGGCCGGTGAGCAGGAAGCTGATCAGCCGGCCGGTCTGGCTCAGTGCGGGCTGGGCCGAGGCGTTGGCGCTGGCGGCATCGTTGCCGACGACGCGGGCGAACACTGCCTGCTGCGTCACGCGCGAAGTTTCGAGCTCGAGGGTGTCGCCGGGCTTGGCGGAGGTGTTCAGCGCCAGCGTCATTTCCTTGCCGGCGACCACGGCGCGGAACGAGCCGTCGGGCAGGGTGCGCAGCAGCGTGGCGAAGAAGCGCTGGCCTTGCTGCAGCTCCGGCAGCAGTGCCTGGATTTCGCGCGCGCGCTGCAGGCCGGCAACTGGCGGGCTGGTATTGAAGAAGCTGGCCTCGGTGAGTGTTCTCAGCCGGGCGGCGAGGTCAGCGGGGATCATCGCGGTTCCCTCCTTGCCCGGGATAGTCTACCCCAGGGTCGGGCGCGTCAGATGTTGCCGTACGTATCGCGCACGTTGCGCCTGCGTATCGTGCCGGATAGCAGCTTGCGCGTGCTCTCCAGGAAGGGTTCGGCATGGCTGCGAACGTCGGCGTCGAGTTCCAGCATGCGCTGGATCATCGTCGCCATTTCCCGCTGCGCAGCATCCGGCAGCCCGGCGGTGTCGGCAGGGGCGGCCGCGGCCGCCTTGCGCAGTTCGGAGCTCGCCGCTTCGAGTTCGGCGAGCCGGCTCCAGTCGTTGCGCACCGCGGCCTCGGCCATGGCTTCGTACAACGCAAGCAGTCTGCGGCAGCTTTCCGGTGTCAGCATGTCGGGCTCCCGTTCAGACCGCTGCCTGGTCGGCGATGCCGGCCCAGGCTTCGCGCAGGCTGGCGAGCAGGCCGACGACTTCGTTCAGCGCCGCTTCGCTGCTGTGCAGGTTGGCATACAGCAGGCGCTCGCTCATGTACTCGTACAGCGCATGCAGGCGTCCGGCCAGCTCGCCGCCGGCATTCATGTCGAGGCTGACCTTGAGGCCGTTGTCGATGATGTTGATGGCCTTGGAAATCGACTGGCCCTTGGTCGGGATGTCCTTGTTGCGGACGGCGACCAGCGCGGTGCGCAGCGCCAGCAGGGCGCCGTCGTACAGCATCAGGATGAGCTTGTGCGGGCTGGCCGCGTCGACGCTGGTTTCGGTGCCGACGCGGGCGTAGGCCGAGGCGCGGTTGGCGTAGGAGGTGCCGAACATGGTGCTCCGTCTCCTCAGTTGCCGATCTTGGGCAGGTTGGCCAGTTGCTGGGCCAGGTAGCTGCTGGTCTGCGACATGCCGGCGAGCAGGCTGTCGAGGCGCGAGAATTCGAGGCGGTAGCGTTCTTCCATGCTCACGATGCGCTCGTCGATGCGGTTGTACTGTTCCTCCAGGGACTTGATGTTGTCGTCGATGCCCTTGGTACGGGTGGCGATCAGGCCCGTCCTGTCGTCGAGCAGGCCGCCGAGGCGTTCGCTGAAGGTCGTGGCGAAGCCTTTTATGCTGTCCTTGCCGTTGAAGAACGCCGCCAGATCCTTGCTCGGGTCCGACAGCGCGGCATCGAACTTGGCACTGTCGAGCGACAGCTTGCCATCGACTGTCACCTGGCCGCTTTCCTTGTCCAGCTTGGCTCCGCCGCCGATGCCCAGCTCCGCCAGCGACTGTATCCCTCCCAGTCCGCCCAGCGCGTCGTTGAGGGCGTTGCGTAATGTGGACTGGATGTTGCGCACGGTGGAGTCGCCGGTCAGCGTCGAGCCCTGGCGGGTGGTGGCGTCATAGGCGGTCAGCGATTTCAGGGTGTCGGTGACTTCGTTGTAGGCCTTGACGAAGGCGTCGATCGCCTTGCGCGCCTGTTCGTTGTCGGTGGCGACCGCCAGTGTGCCCTTCAGGCTGGCCACGTCGGTTTCCGGCTCATCGTTCAACGTCAGCGTGACGCTTTCCAGCACGTCGTCGATGGTGTTCTTGCCGCGCGAAATCTCGATGCCGTCCACCTTCAGGCGGGCGTCCTGTGCCGCCTGCACCGAGTACATGCCATTGCCGCCGGCGCCCGTGCCGGGATCGTAGCTCAGCCCTTCCAGGCCATCGGCGCCGGTGAGCTTGAAAGCCATGTTCGCGCCGGTGGCCGGGCCGTTGATGCCTGCGCCAGTGAGCACCAACTGATCGGCCCTGCCGTTGTTGACGATGGTGGCCTTGATGCCGAGCGAGGCGTCCTTGTTGATGGCGTCGCGCAGTTCGGCAAGCGTGCCACCCTCGAACTCGAACGAAGCCATCCGCTCTGCGTCGGCTTCGAAGCTGCCGCTTTCGTTGATGATGCCGAACTGGATGCTCAGCCTGCCGGCGGCCGGCACGAAGCTGGTGGCGGCATCGGTGGAGACGCGCTGTTCCTTGGCGAGCTGGAATACTTCGATGGAGTGATTACCGGTCGAGGCGCCCGCCTTGGCGGCGGCGGTGAAGCCCTTGCCGCTGACCGTGGCCTTGACTCCGCCGAACACGTCGTTCTTGCCCAGTGCCTCGGCCGCCGTCTGCAGGCTGCTCAACGCCCCCTTGATCTGGCCGAAGGCCGAGAGCTTGGCGGTCTGCTCGGCCTGTTTGGTGACCAGCGGTTGCTGGGTCGTCCTGCGCTCGGCGGTGATCAACTGGCTGACGATGGAGGTGATGTCGAGGACGGAACCCCCGGACGTGATCGCGGCCATGATGTGCTCTCCTTCTGTGTTGCTCAGGCCTGCTGCTTGATCAGCAGCCCCTGCAGCTTGTCCATCGCCTTGGCGATGGCGACGATTTCCTCGGATGGGATCTGGCGGATGACCTCGTCGGTGGATGCATCCACAACTTTGACGATGGTACGGCCAATATCCTGGTCGATGGAGAATTGCAAGTTCTGTGCCACAGGAGAAATGGCGGCACGCATCTCTTCCACGGCCTGCGCGATCTGTTGCGCATCGGGCTGCTGCACGGCCGCCGTGGTGACCGTCGGTGTGCCGGTGGCCGGCATGCCGGTTGCGACTGCCTCGGGACTGGGTGCCGCCGCCTGCGGCGCAGACTGCGTGGCCTGCGACAGGATGCGTGTCGTTTGCGGAATGGCGTTGCCGATCGACTCGATGTTCACGATTCACCTCCTTGATGGGCGAACGGCGCGAGACTCTTGCGAGCCCCGCGCCGGGTGATGCTACACCGTCAGGTTGCGACTATCAGCGCAGCAGCGACAGCACGTTGTTGGGCAGGGCATTGGCTTGCGACAGCATCGCGGTGCCGGCCTGTTGCAGGATCTGCGCGCGGGTCAGGTTGGCCGTTTCGGAGGCGAAGTCGGTGTCGCGGATGCGGCTGCGGGAGGCCGACATGTTTTCCGAGGTGGTCTGCAGGTTGGCGATCGTGGTCTCGAAGCGCGACTGCAGGGCGCCGTACTTGGCACGCTGGCTATTCACCGCGGCGAGCGCGGAGTCGACCAGGGCCAGGCTGCGTTGCGCTGAATCCACCGAGCTGACGTCGAGGTCGGCCACCTTCTGCAATTGCCCCGATGCGGCTGCAGCGCTGAAGAAGTCGCTGGTGTTGGCCGCTTCGATGCTGAAGGTGCGCTCCGAATCCAGCACCAACTGGCCGGTCGCGACGGCGGTCGCGCCTGCGGCAGTGGCTGTGCCGCCGACGGTTGCCGATGCCGAGCCGCTTGCGGCGTTGGCGACGGTGATGTTCTCGCCGTTGGCATTGAGCAGGGTGATGCCGTTGCCGCCGTCATTGACGCGGGCAGTCACGCCGGTCTTGGCCGACACGTCGTTGAAGGCATTGACCGCGGCGGCCAGGCCGTCCTGGTCGATCGCGCTGCCGACTGTGAAGGACACGGTGACAGCAGTGGCGTTGTCCGACGTCAAGTCGAACTTGTACGAGGTGTTGGCGGTCATGGCCGTGACGTCGATCTCGGTCTTGGCGGATGCCTTGACGCCGGTCTTGCCGGTTTCGGCGTTGATCTGCTCGGCAGCCTTCTTGGCCGAGGCGCCGGCGGCAATGGTGACGGTAGCCGCGCCGGTGGCGCCGTTGATCGTGACGGCTCCGCCCGCCACGCGGCTGGTGGCCGCGGCGTTCGAGGCGATCGCGTTGGCCGTGCTGCCGGCGGTCAGGTCGCCCTTGGCGCCGGCGTCGGTGGCAACCTTGGAACCGACACGGTAGTTGCCGTACTGGCTGGTGCTGAAGTTGGCCGAGGTGGCGGTGATGCTCTGGCCGGCGTTGGCGCCGACTTGGAACACGGCCGAGGTGAAGGAACCGTCGAGCAGCTTCTGGCCGTTGAATTCGGTGGTCTTGGCGATGCGGTCGAGTTCGGCGGTCAGTTCGTTGACTTCGGCGTTGAGCGCCTGGCGGTCGGAGGCCGAGTTGGTGGCGTTGGACGACTGCACGGCGAGCTGGCGGATGCGTTGCAGCACGTTGCCGGCGGATTCGAGCGCGCTTTCGGCGGTCTGCGCGAGCGAGATACCGTCGTTGGCGTTGCGGCGCGCCTGATCCAGGCCCTTGATCTGGGAAGTGAAGCGTTCGGAAATGGCGAGGCCGGCGGCGTCATCCTTGGCGCTGTTAATGCGCAGGCCGGAAGACAGACGTTGCAGCGAGGTGGCCAGCGAGCCGCCGGAACCGTTCAGATGACGTTGGGCATTCAGCGACTGAACGTTGGTGTTAATGACTTGCGACATGATTGTTCTCCGTCAGAGAAGTATCAAAAAAGTCCGGCGGTGTTTGGGTGAAAGCCGGTCGGTTCCAGGAGCCAGTCCGATAAACCGTTTTCCTGTGCTCTTGGCTCCATTAACGGCGGCAAGGTGCCGGACTTTAGGGGTTTTCTTGCCTGGAGGCGGCAATCATTGCCGCTGCTCGCTTGCCGTCGGGACTGGCCATGCCGGGGCGCATGTGGAGCACGGTAAGATGCGGCACCTTTCAAGTGTGGGCACTGCCTTGCCATGACCGGACACAGTTCTCTTTCGGCATCGGACCAAAGTATCTTGAGCGAAGCCGCCGCGCATTTCGCCGCCGGCCGCCATGTGCAGGCGGCGGAGCTGGCGCGCGGGCTGTGCCTGCGACATGCGGGCTTCGGCCCCGCGCACAAACTGCTCGGCAGCGCCCTGCACCTGCTGGGCGAACATGGCGAGGCCGCGCGGGTGCTGCGCCGCGCGGTGGAACTGCTGCCCGAGGACGGACAGGCCTGGAGCAACCTCGGCAACGCGCTGGCCGCGTCGGGCGAGCAGCTGGATTCGATTGCCGCGCACCGCCGGGCAGTGGCGCTGTTGCCGGATGCGGCCACGCCGCGCTACAACCTGGCGTGCACGCTGCTTGAGCAGGGCGAGCGTATTGAGGCGCTGGAGCAGTTCTGGCTGGCCTACGAGCGCGCGCCGCAGGATGCCGAACTGGCCGGGCTGTGCCGCGAACTGTTGATTGAACTGGGCGATGCCGGGCTGAAGCAGGCGTTCTGCCGCCTGAACCTGAAGCATCTGCCGCGGGACGCGGGAGCGCTGGCGATGCTGGGCGCGCTACTGGTCGACGATCCGACTGGCGACAAGGCCGAAGCCGAGCACCTGCTGCGCGCCGCGCTTGCACAGGCGCCGGAGGATGCGCCGAACTGGTCTAACCTGTGCGTGCTACTGCGGGAGCAGGCGCGGCTGGCGGAGGCCATCGAGGCAGGCTGGCGAGCGGCGGCGCTGGCGCCGGAATGGGCGCTGGCATTCAGCAACCTGGGCGCTGCGCTGCGTGATGCCGGTGCCTGGGCGGAGGCGAAGCAGTGCTTCATGCAGGCGCTGGCCAAAGATGATGAATGCGTGGACGCCTGGTACAACCTGGGCTGCGTGTGCGTCGATCTTGGCGAGCACGAGGACGCGCGGGCAGCGTTCGTCGAGGCGGTGTCACGTGCGCCCCGCCCCGCCTGGCTGCTGCAGGGCGCGCATGCCTGCCGGCAACTGGCGGACTGGGACGGCGCGGAGCTGATGGAAGCCGAACTGACGCACCAGATGGCGGATGGCGGCCTGTCCCTCGCCAGCGGCCACTGCCCGTCGCCGTTTGCCTGGCTGGCCATGCCGGGCGCCACGGGCGAGGCGCAGTTGCGCGTGGCGCGCAATTTTGCCGCGCAGTTCGCGGGGAGCGCTCCCTTGCCGGAGTGGGCTGCGCGGGACGGCGAAAGGTCCGCGCTGCGAATCGGCCTGCTATCCGCGGATTTCCGCGACCACGCTACTGCGCACTTGATGACCGGCATGCTGGAGGCGCTGGACCCGGCGCGCTTTCACCTGGTCGCCTACGATTACGGCCCGCCCACACACGAAGGCGATGCCTATCGGCAGCGGCTGCGGGCAGTGATCCCCGAGTGGGTGCCGGCGGCATCAATGTCCGATCTGGAGGCCGCGCAACGCATGCGCGCCGACGGCGTGGACATCGCCATCGACCTCAAGGGCTGGACGCAGGGCTATCGCGCCGGCATCCTCGCCTACCGCCCGGCGCCGGTGCAGATGCAGTGGCTGGGCTTCCCCGGTAGCATGGGGGCGCCGTGGCTGGACTACATCATCGCCGATGTGGTGGTGGTTCCGTCCGGCGCCGAAGCCGGTTACAGCGAACAGGTGTTGCGCCTGCCGGGCTGCTACCAGCCCAACGACCGGCGGCGCGAGATCGGTGAAATGCCCGCGCGCGCGGCGCTGGGCCTGCCGGGCGACGCGGTGGTGCTGGCGGCCTTCCACCAGTATTACAAGATCACCCGCGACACCTTCGAGCTGTGGCTGCGCGTATTGCTGCAATGTCCGCAGGCGGTGCTGTGGCTGCTCGATGGGCCGGCCAGCGCGAAGGCCGTCTTCATCCGCGAGGCGGCCGCGGTGGGTATCGATCCGGCCCGGTTGGTGTGGGCGCCGCGTGCCCCCGCAGCCGCGCACCTGGGGCGTTTGGGGCAGGCCGATCTGGCACTCGATGCCTTTCCGGTGAATGCGCACACCACTGCCAGCGATGCTTTGTGGGCGGGCGTGCCGCAGGTGGCTCTGTGCGGCGATAGCTTCGTGTCGCGGGTATCGGCCAGCATCGTCAGCGCGGCGGGGCTGCCGCAACTGGTGGCGCGGGATGCAGTCGGATACGAGGCGCTAGTGCTGGATCTGGTCAGGGATGGCGAGCTCCGCGCCGCGCTGCGCGCGCAGTTGCGCGGGACACGTGAGCAGGTGCCGCTGTTCGACGCACAGGCTTTCGCCCGCCATTTCGGCATGGGGCTGGAACTGGCCTGGGCACGCCACCGGCAGGGGCTGCCGGCGGCGCATATCGATGTGACGGGCTGAGCAAGCGCCAGGCCTGCCGGCGGGTCAGCGCGTCCAGGCGGCGAGCCATTCGGCGCGCCGGGCATCGATCATCCAGCCGGTGCGCACCGCGTCGCGCAAGGCCGTGCCGAGGGCTTCGCGCTCGTCGCGGTCGGCGATCAGGCGGCGCAGCGCATTCAGCCACTGCTGGGGCGTGTTCGCCACCCGGATGACGGGCAGGCTGCCCTGGTAGGGCAGGATGTTGCTGCATACCACCGGGTAGCCGAGTGCGCCGTATTCCAGCAGCTTCAGGTTGCTCTTGGCCTCGTTGAAGGCATTGGCGGCGAGTGGGGCGACGGCGATGTCCAGACGCAGCGCGGCCAGCGCGGCGGGGTAGGCTGCGATGGCAACCGGCGGATGGACTTCCCGCACCAGCGATTTCAGCGCCGGCGGGCAGAAGCCGAGGAATATCCAGTCCACCTGCGCGGCGGTGGCGCGGATGACTTCTTCGAGCAGCATCAGGTCGCCACGGTGGCTGGCGCTGCCGGCCCAGCCGATGCGCAGGCGCGGGCCTTCGTTCGGCTGTGCCCGCAGCGGCCCCCAGACGTCGTCGTCGAGCAGATTGGGGGTGATCACCGTTTCCGCCGCATGGCGGCCATAGGCGGCGGCAAGCGCTTCGGTCGAAACCACCAGACGGTCGCACAGGCCGATGGCGCGGCTCATGCGTGCTTCGATGTCCGCTGGGAAACCCTTGCCGAGATCGTTGTCGGGCGAGATACGGGTGAGCAGATCGTCCACTTCGTAGATCAGCAGGCTTTGCGCATGGCGGCGGTAGGTTTGCAGCCAGTCCAGCCCGGTGTCGGTGAAGATGCGCTGGGTGAGCACGGTGTCGGGGGCCAGCGCGGCCAGATCCCAGGGGCCGAGGAAGCGGGTGCTGGCATTGCCGTGGATCTGGCCGGCACGGGCAAGGGCGCGCATCGGCCCGAGGATGCGCATCTCGCCGCATCCCTTGAGATCGGCCGGATGGGCGTAGATGCGGGGTATCGGGCGCCAGGGCAGCGGGTCGTGGGCCAGCGCGAGGTTGAACTGCAGTCGCGGCCGGACTCCCTCGTGATTGAGCTGGCGGTTGGCGTAAGGGTCGATGGGCAGCTCGCGCAGCCAGTCTTCGAGCAACGGAACGTCGGCGGCGGTGGGTGGGGCGAAAGGCCGGGGTGCGACGGCAGCGGGCGCGGCCAGCGTGGCATGTGGCGTCCATAGTTGACGCAGCCCGCGCTGGTGCAGACGCAGGCACAGATCGGTGGCGGCATGGGCCTGCGGGTAGCGCTCGGTGCGCAGGCCGCCGGCATCGAGGAAATGCGCGCGCGCCAGCATCATGCCGCGGCCGGAGACTGCGATGCAGTTCTGCTCCAGATGCAGTTCACCGCCGTTGCCGGTGTAGTTGGCCGACACGCCGAGATACGGGCTGCCGGCGACGCCGCTCTGGCCGAGCCGCACGATGCCTTCGCACAATCCGCCGTTGGGGGCGACGATGCGCGCACCGACCGCGCCGATGCCCGGCCGCCGCGCATGGCTGGCGAGTGCCTGCAGCCAGCCGTCGTCGAGCGGCACCAGGCCGCAGTCGAGCAGCAGCAGCAGCGGGGCGTCGGTGGCGGCGGCGAGCTGGTTGAACACTGCCGACGAGCCGCCGCCGGCGACGTCGATGATGCGGATGTTGGGCGAATCGAGCGCGGCGAGCTGGCCGAGGCAGTCGCGCAGTTCGGCGGACGCATCGGGAGCGCGGGGCAGCAGGATGGACAGCGGGAAGCCGTCGGTGCGTGCCAGCAGACCTTCGACGCTGCGCAGCACGTCCGCCGGCGAGGCCGGCGGGCCGAGCAGCACGGCGACGGCGGGCAGGGGGCCGGCATGTTCGTAATGCACCTGGCAGGCGTCGTCGACCAGGGCATGTTTGAGCGACGCGGTGTGGCCGAGGCGGGCCAGATGCAGGCCGAGCAGTTCGGCGCGGAACGCAAGCGGAATGCTGTCCTGGCCCTCAGGCCGGCTGAGGGCGATGCGCGGCAGGTGGTGGGCTACGGCGGGCGCTTCGAGCGCGCGCAGCACGGCGGCCAGCGCCAGCGCGTCGCAGGGTGAGGCGCCGATGTCCTGCAGCGCGCCGAGCAGGATTTCTCCGGAGGCGATCACCGCGCCGCCGACGTGCAGCGTGGAGCGCAGCCAGTCCGGGTTCAGGCCGGGCGCCAGCCAGGTGCGCAGCGGCTTGCCGTCCGCCGCGCGCGTGTCGCCGTCGGTGAGGATCAGCGGGCAGTCCGGATGGTCGAGCAGATGCTGGGCGGCGAACAGCAGTGCGTCTTCGGCGAGGATGTCGCCGCCGATGAGCACGGCGTGGCGATCCGCCGTGCTGGCCAAGATCAGTTCGGCCACCGCCTGGCTGGCCTGTTCCGGTGCGATGGTGTGCCAGCCGAGGCGGGATGAGGCGATCTGCGGCGAAGGCCGGACCGACAACACGTCGAGTTGCCAGTGCTCGTAGAGCTGGCTGGAGATCGCGTTCAGCGAGCGTGACAAGGCTTCGTCGGCGCAGCGGGTGGCATCGAGCACGAGATGGATGCGCGGCGGCGCAGTACCGGCGAGGCGTTCGTCGTGCAGCGGCGCGATGGCCTTGCCGATGCGCTGTGCGGCGAGGTGCTTGAGGTAGTGCTGACGGATGGCGAAGCCGTGGTGTACCAGCGGATCGGTTAGCGGCGGCGGCTTGACGGTATCCGGTGCTGCAGCCTTGTCGAGCGCGCGGCGGGTGGCTTCGAGCCAGGCGCGACCGAACTTCTGGTCGGGCTCGAGGTGGTTGCCTTCCGCCCATTCGTTCCAGGCGTTGATGAACACGAGTTGCTGGCTCTGCGGACGATCCGCGACGAGGCGAAGGCTTTCCGCGAGCCAGTGTTCGTAGGCCTCGGGTGTGCTGTCGGCAATGATGAAGGCGTTCTTCTTGCGTCGTGCCGAGTTGTCCCAGGATGGCGTGACGCCGGGAAAGCGCAGGTGAGGAACTTCGGGGCGGGCGAGCTGGGCTTCGACCATGTTGCTGTAGTCGATGACGAAATGCTCGTCCGGCAGTACGGCGCTCGGATGCTCGTCGTCGATCGCCTTCCAGTCGGGTTGGAAATCCACCGAGGCGTCGAAGCCGAGCGCGTGCGGATCGTCGCGCTCGTTGAAGAAGTTTTCCACCCGGCAGATGAACAGTTCGCCGATGCCGGCCTTGCGCGCCTCGTTGCGCCAGATGGCCAGCGAACGTCCGGGGTCGGGCAGGTGGCGGGCGCGGTAGATCAGCATCAGCGGCTTGCCGTCGACGCGGATGTAGCGCGGATCGCGGAAGAAGGGGATCAGATACTGGATATGGGCGCGGTCGTCATCGTCGTTGTAGTGCTGGGCGATCAGCACTTCCTGTTCGGCGCCGTCCCAGCGTCGCGTCCAGTTCTCGTTGGCCCAGCACAGGCAGAAGGGAAAGTCAGGCTCGCCGGAGGCGAGGATTTCCTCGACCGGGCGTTCCAGCAGAAGCTTGCCGTTGAACCAGTAGTGGTAGTAGCAGAAACCGTGGATGCCGTATTCGCGGGCCAGCTCCGCCTGCGCGGCGCGCGCCTCGGGCAGGCGCAGGTCGTAGAAACCCAGGTCGGCCGGCAACTGCGGCTGGTGGTGGCCGGGAAAGCGCGGCGTGGCACGGGTGACGTTAGTCCATTCGGTGAAGCCTTTGCCCCACCAAGCGTCGTTTTCCGGGATGGGGTGGAACTGGGGGAGGTGGAAGGCGATGAGCTTCGGAGACATGGGGAATGTGGGTG
Source organism: Thauera carbonicopians (assembly GCF_025699485.1). Classification (GTDB taxonomy): domain Bacteria; phylum Pseudomonadota; class Gammaproteobacteria; order Burkholderiales; family Rhodocyclaceae; genus Thauera. The sequence goes on from NZ_JANUXN010000002.1 coordinate 117,715, forward strand.
AAATCCGGTTGCTGGGGTGTCGTTCAGGGGGTACTGCACAGGCGTTTCAGCAAGTGCCCGGGCCGTTCATGGGAACGGGTGCGGGTGGTCTTCAGCGAATGCATGAAAAGACGATCGGCTGCATGAAATAGCCGCCGAAGCGGCCGGTTGACAGCAGGCCCTGAAGCGGGTCGAAACAGACACCAATCCGGACGTTGGAGAAGCCGGCGGCACGGCAGAGATCGAGCAGGTCCCAGCCGAAGTTGTAGTAGGCCAAGTGCGTGCCATGGTATTCCTCCGGCACGAAATGTCGAATTTCACCAGAAGGCAGCAGTTCAGCGCGTTTTCTCGACTGTTTCATCGTCTGGGAGAATGGGGCGCTGAAGATCAGTTCGCCACCATTGCGCAATGTCCGGAAGCACTCCGATAGCGCGGTTTCGACATCCGGGACGTGCTCTAGCAGGTCTGCGTGGGCGATGAGATTCAGGCTTTGATCGGGGAAGGATAAATCAAGGATGTTCTCGTGACGCACCTGACGTCCCCCGATATCCATGGCTGTGCCGCCGGCAATCATGGGCGACTGGAATTCCGTGCCGATCAGATTCGGCAGACGGCGGGACAGAAGGCCGAACAAGGGAGTGGTGGCCTCCATCAGCAGGATGTCTGCCATATTACTATGGCGATTCGTAAAGTCTTGGATTGCAAGGCCAAGCACGCGGCCACGGTTATGGGTGCCACAGCGGGCGCAGATCATGCCCTCCCGCAAATGAGTATGCCCTTCAAGCTGGAGCCCTGAGGAAACAGCAAAAACCGTCGATTGCTCGCACAGGCCGCAATAGCCGGGGAACTCCCGTTGGGTGTCGATGTAGCGCTCGATCTCCGTCTGTATCGTCTCAACCTGTTGATCCCAGACGCGGTACGAGTTTTCGTCAGGAAACCACTTGAAGCCCGTTAGACTGTTTGCACTCAGATATCCAAGGGCCGTCAGAAAGGAGCTGGTTGCCTGCGATGTAATGGGCTGTGTAGTGGTTACTTCATTGCGGGGCTGTGCCTGACTGCGTTGGGCCGCGGAAGGGGTTGCGGTTGTGGCGTTGACCGGTGGGGATTCCAGCGCTGCAAGGGCGTTTTTACGTAGCCGCTGCAGTGCGGCCTGTTGTCTGGTGAGCGTGGCCTGTAGCGTTGTAGTTTCCTGGCGCAGATCGGCGAGCAAGCGTGCCCAGGCAATCGCTGAGAGCTTCGGTGCAGCCCCCAGGATGCGGCGTACCAGGGCGAGCGCATCGGAGTCGTTGGGTTGCTGCCGCAAATAGGGGCTGAGGTTCGCGAGGGCGGCTTCGAACTCGCCGCGTTCGGTCTGTAGTATTGCAGCGCCCAGCGCGGCTCGGCGGGCACCGGGCGCGTGGCAGGCTGCGGTCAGCATCAGGTCGAGCGCGGCTTCATGATCGTTGCGGGTCAACGCGAATTCGGCTAGGTCGGCATATACCTCCCAGACCGGGGTGTCCTCGCTCGCCAGGGTAATGAGTGCCTGGGCGCCTTCCTCGGTGCGCCCGGAGGCCATCAGTGTCGCGGCCTGCTCGTAGCGCTGCCGTGCGGCGGGAGGGACAGATTCGTCCGCGGCGGTGGTTTCAGGGGTGAGGGCGGCGTCGATGAGCCTGATGACTCTTTCGGCCAGTGCCTCGACCGCTGCCTTGCCATCGTTATCCCCCGATGCGCGGGTGGCAAGGCGGCGATTGAGCGGCAGGTCGGGGTCGATGCGCCAATCGGCGCTTCCGGGGTTGCGGTGCGCTACCGGCGGATGCGGGATCTGCATGAAACCGAGTTTCTGCGAACCGCGTTCCAGCTTGGCCCACGATGTGGCGATCAGGTCGCGGATCTCGGCGCGGGATTGGTTCTGGCCCGGATGGATGCGGAAGCGGCTTAGGGGGCGGGCGATGTAGACCGCTTCGCCCTGCGACAGCAGGTTGTGCCAGGCGGCGATGTCGCCGACCACACGGATGTCGTCGTGACCGTCGAAGGCGGCGTAGTGCGGTTGAATCCAGGCGAGATCGGCGCGGCGGAACATGACCGTGGTGGGTTCGCCGATGAAGTTGGTCTGAAGTGCGATCACCGCGCCGGCCAGTGCGTCGCCCTGGAACACGCAGTCGTGGTCGGCGAGCGGCTCGGTGTGGTGGTCGTCGGGCAGGGGCTGGCCGTCGCCGTCGATGCGCTGTCGGCGCGAGAACACCAAGCTTGCGTCGGGATTGAGGCGAAAGGCTTCGACCATGCGTTCGACGCAATCGGGCTCGAGCAGATCGTCGTCGCAGAGGAATTTGGCGAAGTCGCCGTGGGCGCGCTCCAGGCATTGGATGAAGTTGGCGCGGCCACCGATGTTGACCGCGTTGCTGACCCAGTCGATGGCACGGTCGGAGGACGCGTACGCAGCGGCGATGTCGCCCAGCACGTCGCCGCCGCTGTCGTCGCAGACCAGGATCTGGAGCCGCGGATAGGTCTGCGCCAGTGCGCTGTTCAGGCAGGCGACGAAGTGTTCGGGCTTGAAGGCCGGAATGGCGATCGTCACCAGCGGCATCTCATCGGCGGCCAGGCGGTGGTCGGGAGCGCGCAGCTTCAGTCCGCCATTGCCGATGACAGCCTCGGCGAAGCCGGCATAGCGGGCGTGTTCGGCAAGCCTGTGGCTGGTATCGGCGCCGTCCGGCAGCGCGATATGCAACTCGTCACCCACGTGTAGTGCGCGGCGGAAACCGCGGAGTATGCGGAGCTGCTCGGCGACGCTCTTGCCGGCGAGCACCTTGTCGTAGTCAATGTTCTGCGCCACGGTGTTGGCAGTGTCAGAGTTGGTCATGGAGAGTGGCTCCGGATCGTTGCTTGTGCAGGTAGGTGCCGACGTCGTCGGGGCTGCACCACATCAGCACGTCGAGGATGGACAAGTGTGCCTCGAAGACATAGGGCGAGCAGTCGTAGCGCAAGATGTTCAGCTCGGTGAAATCGAGTTCGATGTCGGCGGTCGCCCATTCCTCGGGGCGGAACAGGGCGCGACCGCCGGGTGGATTGAGATAGGCGTCGGCGCCGAGCTGGGCGGCGATGCACAGCGCCCACTGCCCGGCATGCTCGATGCCGTCGAGCGCCAAGCCGAGCTGTGAGCAGCGTTCGGGCACGAAGGCGATGGACAGCCGTTCGGCGACGGCGCTGAGGCTGGCCAGGCTGAAGCCGACCAGGGTGTCGTCGCCGGCTCGGGCGAAGGCGTCGCGCACCAGATCGGTCACGAAACGGAAATGGGGCGCGTGCCGGTGGTAGTGCTGCAATTGCGCCAGCAGCCGGCGTTCGGCTTCGGCGGGATCGGCGAGGCGGATTGCCGACAGCGCGGTGCCGTGCGGAGCCTTGGCCACCGGGATGGAGAAGTATTGCCAGCCGGCGCTGGGGTGCAGGATGCGGTTGCGGTTCATCCAGCTGCGCCGGTTGTATTGCACGACATCGAATGCCACCCAGCGGTCGACCCGTGCCATCAGCTCGAAATAGCCGATGTAGGGGAAGGGGTAGGGTTGCATGATGCCGAGCTTCATCCGGTGCGAGCTTCGGTGTGGCTGGCCTGGCGCAGGCGGGGAGCGATGCTGCCGCCTTCGGCGAGGGCGAGCTCGATCAGGTCGCAGATGCGGTGGGCCGCTTCGGCGTCGACGCGGGGGCCGAGTGGAATCTGCATCACATTGCGGCACAGCGCCTCGGTAACGGGCAGGGCGGGCGGGTCGGGTTGTTCGGCATAGGGCGACAGCCGGTGTACGCCAGGGGAGAAGTAGCGCCGCGCGAGCACGTTTTCGGCGTGCAGCAGTGTGATCAGCTCGTCGCGCGTAAGCGCTGCCGCAGGGCTGATTTCCAGCACCGCGTACTGGTAGTTGTGCGCTTCGCCATCGGGGAAGTCGTACAGGCGGATGTCCGGCCAGGTGGCGGCACGTTGACGGTAAATGTCGAAAATGCGCCGGTTGCGGCCGCGGTGGAGGTCGAAATGCCGCAAGGACAGCAAGGCCATTGCGGCTTGCGCCTCGCTCATCTTGCCATTGATGCGCAGGCCGACGTCGGCGAAGGTTTCTGCCTGATGGAAGTTGCGGATGGTGCGCGCGCGGGAGGCGACTTCGTCGTCGTCGGTGGTGAGGCAGCCGCCTTCCGCGCCGCTGATGATCTTGGTGGCGTGGAAGGAGAAGGCCTCGATGCGACCGAGGCCACCGATCGGGCTGCCTGCATGGCCGCAGCCGAAGGCGTGGGCCGCATCGTAGAAAAGCTGCAGGCCGTGGTCGTCGCACAGCGCCTGCAGGCCGACCGGGTCGCAGGGGTGACCCCACAGGTGGACGCCGAGCACGGCGCAACTGTGCGGGCTGATTCGCGCCGCCACCGTCGTGGCCGAAAGCGTGTGGGTGGTGGGATCGACGTCGGCAAAGACCGGCTTCAGCCCGGCCCAGCTCAGCGCCTGCACGGTGCCGGGAAAGGTGAAGGCAGGGACGATGACTTCGCCGGCGAGGCGCAGCGCGCGTGCGGCGATCGCGAGTGCCACCGTGCCGTTGGTGATGCAGATGGCGTGGCGCACGCCAAGCGTGCGGGCGACGGCGGTTTCCAGTTCGGCCACCAGCGGGCCGTGGTTGGTGTAGTAGCCGCGCTGGAAAATGTCGGCGAACATCGCCTCGAATTCGTCCCAGGGTGGCAGGTTGATCTGGCCGACCGGGAGCTCTTCGGCGAAGCTCGGTGCGCCGCCGAAGCAGGCGAACTGGGCGAGATGGGTTTTCTTCATTTCAGTCCCTTGCCCGCGGCGAGCGCGGCGCGGATCGCCTCTCCGTGGGTGGCGACGAAGCGAACCAGTTCTGCCAGCCGCTCGATGTCGTCGGCGCCCACCGATTCGCCGGTCGGCATCTGGACGATGCAGGTCGAAAGTGCCTCGGCAACCGGTAGCGGCGGGTGATGGGGGTCGTCTTGCAGGTGCAGCGGCGGCGAATAATAGGGCCGCGCCAAGGCGCCTTCCGCGCGCAGGATGGCGACCAGGGTATCGCGCGATACCGGCCAGTCCGGCGCCAGTCGCAGTAGCGGAAATTCGGCGTTGCTGGCGTCCTGTCGTGGATAGGCGATCCAGGACAGGCCGGCGATGCCGGCGAAGGCATCGCGGTAGCGTTGGAGCCGTTGATGGTTGCGGGCGATGACTTGCGGGAGGTCATCGAGCGCGGCGAGTGCGCTGGCGGCGTGCACTTCGTTGAGCTTGGCATTGAGGCCGAGGGTGTCGATCGAGGATTCACCGGTGTAGCCAAAGTTGCGCTTGCGCCGCAGTAGCGCGGCGAGTTCGTCGTCGTCGGTGGTGATGTAGCCACCCTCGAAGCCATTGAGGAGTTTGGTGGCATGCAGGCTGAAGACTTCGGCCAGGCCGAAGCCGCCGATCGGCCTGCCTCGGTGGCTGGCGCCCAGTCCATGAACGGCGTCGAACAGCAGCGCCAGCTCGCGTTCGGCACAAAGGGCGGACAGCGCTTCGATTGGGCAGGGGCTGTTGGCCTGATGCACGCCGAGCACCATCAGGGTGTCGTCGCGCAGTGCGGCGGCAACGCTGGCGGCGGTCAGGGTATGGGTGCCGGGGTCGATGTCGCAGAAGCGCGGCGTCTGTCCCGCCCAGCGCACGATGTGCGGCAAACCGGTATAGGTGAAGGTCGGGATGACGACGCTGCCCTTGCGCCCGGCGGCGATGCTTTCGATCAGTGCGATCAGCGCCAACCCGGCGTTGGCGTAGGCGATGCAGTGGCCGACTGCGTGCAGGCTTGCGAGGCGGGCTTCGAGTTCTTGCGCCAGTGGTCCGTTGTTGGAGAGGCGGCGGCGCTCGAACGCGCCTTTCATCAGTGTGAAGAAGCGTTGCGGGTCAGGTTTGGCGAGCTGGCCGATGGGGCGGACGCGCTCGAACAGGGGCGCGCCGCCGAACAGGGCAAGATCGGCGAGCTGGCGTTTGTCGGTCATGGGCGGGGAGCGTGAGAAACCAGGAAGCCGGCGAGTGGTGTGCCTTCGAGTTCGGCAGCGATGGTCTGGGCGATGGCCGGGGCCAGTGTTTCCGTCCAGCGCGAGGCGACGCTCGGGTGCTTGAACACTGCGCGGGGATGCTCGGTGTGCCGGCTCTGCGATTCGCGCAGGAAAGCCTCGGTCTGCGGATGCAGGTCCAGCTCGAGTGCGTCGAAGCTGCGGCTGACGCAGGCGAGTGGTGCTTGTACCCATTGTTCGTACTGCACCAGATGGAAACGGCCAGGGTGGCGACGGGCAAGGTCGAGGTAGAGTGTAGCGACTGTTTTCCAGTCGTCGAAGCCCCAGTATTCGCCGATGGCCGTCTTGCGGCAGCGTCCACTGCGCCATTCGGTCGCCGGATCGGCGTCGGCCGGAAATTCCAGCGGGTTGCTGAGCCAGGAGTGGATGGCGGCACGCGGGTCGCGCACGATGCCGACGACCTGGGCGTGGGGAACGAGTTCGAGCAGGCGCGGCAGTAGGTGGTGATAGCGGGTCGATTTGATCGCCAGCACCGGGGGGGCGGCCTCGCGTTCGGCGAAGCAGGGCACCAGGGTGTCGCGGCGAAGATATTCCTGATCGAGATACTCGCTGCGGGTGTCGTAGGTGGCTTGCAGCAGGGTCGTCCATTCGGCAGCGTTGCTGTGCTCGTCCAGGGCGTCCTTGAAATCGTAGGAGAACAGCGGGCAGAGCTTGTAGCGCACCGAGGGGTGCGAGGCAAAGATCTGGCCGATCCAGTTGGTGCCTGAGCGGGGCATGCCCGCGATCCAGATGATCTTGTTCATCGGCTGTTCTCTTCCCGCGGGGTCAGGATTGCGTCGAAGCGGTAGTGGGCGGCATGAAAGTCGGCGGGCATGGATTGCGTGCGGCAGCGCCAGCCGCTGCGGCGGGCGAGTTCGGTGAAGCCTTGCGCGCTGTGCCAGACACCGGTTGGGGTGAGCGGCGAGTCGAGTTCTTCGGCGTCCGGCAGCTTCGCGCCGAAAAAGGCGGCTGCTCGGTCGCGGTCGGGAATGTTGCCGATCACGACGCGGCGTAGCGTCGGGCAGAGTCGGCGTAAGGCGGCGAGCAGTTCGGCGGCGCGTCCGGCGGAGAAATATTGCAGCGAGCCGTAGCAGACCGCCTTGGTGAAATCGCTGCGGCATTGGGGTGATTCGAGATAGCTGACTGCTTCGGCAAGCACGAAGCGGTCGGGCTCGCCTTCGCCGAAGCGGCTGCGGGCGATGTCGATCAGGCAGGGAGAGGCGTCGACGCCAATACCGTTGGCGCAGGCGGCGAACCAGTGGTGCGTTAGCGCGCCATTGCCGCAGCAGAGGTCGAGCAGGACGTCGGAGGCGTTGAGTTCCAGCATCGCCTGGACGTTTTCCAGGATCATGTCGATCTGCGCAGCGGGCAGCGGTTTGCCATGCACCGTGCGCTTGACTTGGCCCCATAGATCGTCCGGGGCGCAACTGCGGGCATGGGCGTCGTAGCTGTCATTTTCCGGTACGAACTGCGTCATGGCCTGCCTTCGCTGTTGTCGGGCTGGTTCGACTGCAGCCAGGCCAGGATGGCCGTTTGCTTCTCCGCGGCCAGTGGCGGCAGCTCGGCGCTTGCCGCTGTCCTGGCTGCCGTGGCGGGTGGGAACATGGCATCGCGGTCGAAATGACTGCGCGCCACGATGCGGTTGCCTTCGGCATAGCGGGAGCGGATGGCCTGCCGTGTGGCGGGCGTATGCAGCGGTGCGTCTTCGAGCCCCAGTTCCTCGGCGTGTGCCGACAGATGGATGAGCCGCTTGTGATGGCGGCGCTTGGCCATGGTGGGCAGCGGCAAGCGGTTGATGATGCGCTGGAACTCCAGCAGGTCGCGCACCAGGCGCCGGTTGGGGCGGTCAGGGGCGTAGTGCAGATCCGGATCGGCGAGTTCGAGCAGGGCGACGAAGTCTCGCCGGATGTCGAAATCGTCGTCGTCGTCCGGGTAGATGCGCGGCACGATCCGATCCTCGCCGAAGACCGCTGCCCAGCCGGAGAGGCGGGCATGGTAGTCCCACAGGCTGTCGTAGTCGGCAATGCTTTGGCCGAAATCGGCACTGTAGCCGAGTGCCTTCACCAACTGGTTGTACCAGGACTCGATCGCGTCTTCCTGGCGCCGGATATAGACCACGACCGCAATCTGTTCGGGCCTATGACCGAGGGTGTCCAGCATCCTACGTACGGCTTCGGGATCGCTCAGCCAGTAGAAGTTTTCGCTGCTCAGCAGCAGCTTGCGAAGCGCGGGCTGGGTCTGGCATTCGGTTTGTATGGCGGCGAGCAGTTCGCCGAGGGATGCCGGCTGAGAGCTTGCCCATTCAGGATACCCGCCGGCGGTGAGGAAGGCGAGGTCGTGGTGGGCATGGCCGCGTTCGATCGAGCCGGGGTAAAGCAGCCCGGCAGCGGCAAGGTGGGCACAGTTGTCACCGAGAAAACACTGGAGTCCCGTGGAGCCGGTCTTGGGCGCACCGATGTGAAGCACGCAGCTTGCGGTTCTGATCGTGCTCCGGTGGTCGTGGACGGGTTTCGGCATCGAGATCTGGCGGTGTTCATCGTGGCGGGAAGCGCCGGCGGCGAGATGGCGCGCATGCCGACTAGATTACCGGATTAGCAGTTTGCGTGCGTGCAGCAGGGAGAGCAAGGCCTGGGTGCAACTGGTGATATCCCGCCGCGAGGTGTCCAGCGTCAGTTCCGGTTGCTGTGGTGGCTCATAGGGGGACGATATGCCGGTGAATTCCTGGATCTGTCCGGCCAGGGCCAGTTTGTACAGCCCTTTGGGATCGCGCTCGATGCAGGTTTCGATTTCGCACCGGCAATAGATTTCGATGAATTCGCCTTCCGCCACGCTGGCGCGAACGCGATCCCGGTCAGCTCGGTGGGGGGAGATGAAGGCGGTGATCACAATCAGGCCGGCATCCATCATCAGCCTGGCCACTTCGCCGATGCGGCGGATGTTCTCTTGCCGGTCCTGGCGGGAAAAGCCCAGGTCGCCGCACAGGCCTTGGCGCACGTTGTCGCCGTCGAGGACATAGCTGCGGTGGCCGCTGGCATGGAGCGCCTGCTCCAGCGCGCAGGCGAGGGTGGATTTGCCTGCGCCGGAAAGGCCGGTCAGCCAGATGATGGCTGAGGCGTGGCCGTTCTGGCGGGCACGAGCCTGGCGATCGACGAGGGGCGAATGGAAGGTGGTGTGGACCGATTTCATCTTGCGGGCGACGGCGGCTGGAAACCTGAAACCTTGAGGGGCCGCGGGCCGCACGCACGTGGCACACGGTGATGCGGCACCGTTGAAGGTGCCATATCACTGCTCAGGCGGGAGCAAGGTGTTTTCTTCTGCTTTCTGATTTTAGCCCTGCAGCAACTGCAACACCTGCTGTGGCAGCGCGTTGGCCTGGGCCAGCATGGCGGTGCCGGCTTGCTGGAGAATCTGTGCGCGGGTCAGGTTGGCGGTTTCGGCAGCGAAGTCGGTGTCGCGGATGCGGGAACGCGCGGCGGACAGGTTCTCGGCCGAAATCTGCAGATTCGAAATCGTCGTCTCGAAGCGGGCCTGCAGGGCGCCGAATTTCGCGCGCTGGCCGTTGATGGCGGACAAGGCTGCGTCTGCGATGGCCAGCGTGCGCTGGGACGACTCGACCGAACTGACATCGAGGTCGCTGACTTTCTGCAGCTGGGCAGCGGCGTTGGTGTTGTTGAAAAAATCCGTTGTGTTGGCAGCGGTCACGCTGAAGGATTTGTCGGAGTCGAGCACGAGCTCGCCCGTGCCGATCACGGTGCTGCCTGCCGCCGTGGCTGCGCCGCCGATGGTGGCTGCATTGGAACCCGAGGCTGCGTTGGCAATGGTGATGTTCTCGCCGAACGCGTTCAGCAAGGTGATACCGTCGCCTGTGTCGCTGACCCGTGCGGTGACGCCGGTTTTGGCCGAGACGTCGTTGAAGGCGTTGATCGCGGCGGCCAGGCCGTCGTTGTCTTCTGCGCCGATGGTGAAGGAGACGGTGATCGGCGTGCCGTTGTCCGACGAAATATCGAATTTGTAGCTGGTATTGGGGGCACTGAAATCGATGTCGAACTCGGTCTTTGCGGAGGCCGTGACGCCAGTCGTGCCGCTTTCGGTATTGATCAGTTGCACCGCGGTCTTGGCCGATGCGCCGGCGGGAATGGTTACGGGCGCAGAGCCTGACGCGCCGTTGATGGTGAGCGTGCCGCCGGCGACCCGGTTGGTGGTCGCCGCTGCGGAAGGAATCGAGAACGGCGTGCTGCCCGGTGTGAGATCGCCCTTCGCCCCGCTGTTGGCTGCCGCCTGCGTTCCGATGCGATAGCCGCCATATTGGTTGGTGCTGAAATTGGCGGTGGTGGCCGAGATCATCTGGCCGGCATTGGCGCCTACCTGGAAGGTGGCGGTGGTGAAGGAGCCGTCGAGCAGCTTGCGGCCGTTGAACTCGGTGGTCTTGGCGATGCGGTCGAGCTCGGCGGTCAGTTGGTTGACTTCGGCGTTGAGCGCCTGGCGGTCGGATGGGGAGTTGGTCGCGTTGGACGATTGCACGGCCAGTTGGCGGATGCGCTGCAACACGTCACTGGCGGATTCCAGTGCGCCTTCGGCGGTCTGTGCCAGGGAAATCCCATCGTTCGCATTGCGCCGGGCCTGGTTCTGGCCGTTGATCTGGGCGCTCATGCGCTCGGAGATGGCCAGACCGGCGGCGTCGTCCTTGGCGCTGTTGATGCGCAGGCCGGAAGACAGCCGCTGCAGGGAGGTGGAGAGAGAGCCCTGCGAGATGTTCAGGTTGCGCTGTGAGTTGAGTGAAGGGATGTTGGTGTTGATGACCTGTGCCATTTTGAATCTCCCGGATGTCCGATTCGAAGTGGGCTCGGGTCATGTCCTGAGGGCACTGTTGCCGGCGCCCGAGCTCTCTGGACGTCCTACAGCGAGATACGTGCCAGGTGCGTTATCACGCGGATATTCCCTTTTTGCTCATTGGATTGCCGGTGGATGCCTGTTGCCTGCCGGCAAACTTTGCCTGTTTTGCCGGTGTCGGCAGGGGTTTTTTGCCACCTTGCATGCGGAACCCGGCGACGGGTTCCGCATGGCATTCAATGTGCTGGCTCAGATCGAGCTAGTGTTGGACCGCATCTTCAGTCCGCGTTGCGAAACACCTTCTGCCATGGGATCGAGATGCCGAGGTTCTGCAGCAACAGCGGCTGTTCGGGTTCGACGTCCTGTAGCTCCCAGCGGTTCGCATGGGTGAGGCGGTAGTGGCGCAGGTTGGGGTCGATGAGGACGCATTCCTTCAGCGAGGCAATGCGGCGGTAGGCGGCGAACTTCTCGCCGCGGTCGTAGGCGGCGGTAGTGGGGAAAGCAACTCGACGATCAGCGAGGGCGCGCGCATGAACTGTTCGGCGCGGTGGTCCGCCGGGTCGCAGGTGACGAGCACGCCAGGGTAGAAGCAGGCCTCGTCTTCGGCAGCCTGTATTTTCATGTCGGCCATGTAGGCGCAGCAGGGACTGCCTTCAAGAGCGTCGTCGAGTGCTGCGGCAAGGTTGAGCGAAATCGTGACGTGCCGTCTGCTTGCGCCGCCCTCGCCGCGCACGAACTCGTGCTTGTCGGGCTGCTCGGCTTTCCATTGCAGATAGTCTTCGGCGGTAAAGGGCGTGCCGGGCTGGGGCAGAGCCATGATGCTGTGCTGTTCGGATGAATGACTTACGGGCAGGATGGGCAATCGCTCTGTCGAATCAAGGTGTGGCCGGCTGAGGCGCGGCCAGCCAAAAAGAAACCCGCCTTGCGGGCGGGTTTCCGGTGACGAAGCGTGCAGCCCGATGCTTATTTCTTGCGCATCGGCGGCAGGTCGGTGCAACTGCCGTGGGCGACTTCGGCGGCCATGCCCACCGTTTCCCCGAGGGTGGGGTGCGGGTGGATGGTCTTGCCGATGTCGACCGCGTCGGCGCCCATTTCGATGGCCAGGCAGACTTCGCCGATCATGTCGCCGGCCGAGGGGCCGACGATGGTGCCGCCGATGACACGATGCGTTTCGGCGTCGAAGATCAGCTTGGTGAAGCCGTAGTCGGCGCCGTTGGCGATCGCGCGGCCGCTGGCGGCCCACGGGAACTTGGCGGTTTCGACCTTCTTGCCTTCGGCCTTGGCCTGGGCTTCGGTGTAGCCGACCCAGGCCACTTCCGGATGGGTGTAGGCCACGCCCGGGATCACCGTGGCGTCGAAGGCGGCCTTGTGGCCGGCGGCGACTTCGGCGGCGACGTGGGCTTCATGCACTGCCTTGTGGGCGAGCATGGGCTGGCCGACGATGTCGCCGATGGCAAAGATGTGCGGCACGTTGGTGCGCATCTGCGCATCCACCGGGATGAAGCCGCGTTCGCCGACGATGACGCCCGCCTTGTCCGCACTGATCTTGTTGCCGTTGGGCGAACGGCCGGCCGACTGCAGCACCATGTCGTACTTGACCGGCTCGGCCGGGGCGCCGTCGCCTTCGAACTTGACATAGATGCCGTCGTCCCTGGCTTCGACCGCAACCGTCTTGGTCTTGAGCATGATCTTGTCGAAGCGGTGGGCGTTCTGCTTCTCCCACACCTTGACCGCATCGCGGTCCGGGCCCTGCATCAGGCCGTCCAGCATTTCGACGACGTCGAGACGCGTGCCCAGCGTGGAATACACCGTGGCCATTTCCAGGCCGATGATGCCGCCGCCGATGACCAGCATCTTGCCCGGCACCTGGCGCAGTTCCAGCGCGCCGGTCGAATCGACGATGCGCGGGTCCTTCGGGATGAAGGGCAGGTGCACCGCGGCGGAGCCGGCGGCGATGATGCAGTTCTTGAACTTGACGACCTTCTTGGCGCCGGTGGTGTCCCAGCCGCTGCCGGTGGTTTCCTCGACTTCGATGTGATGCGGGTCGAGGAAATTGCCGTAGCCGCGGATGACGTCGACCTTGCGTGCCTTGGCCATGCCGGCGAGGCCGCCGGTGAGCCTGCCGATGACGCCGTCCTTGTGCTTGCGCAGCGCGTCGACGTCCACCGAGGGCTTGGCGAAGCTGACACCGGCGGTGCTGACGTGCTCGGCTTCCTCGATGACCGCGGCGACGTGCAGCAGCGCCTTGGACGGGATGCAGCCGACGTTCAGGCACACGCCGCCCAGCGTGGCGTAGCGCTCGATGATCGCGGTCTTGAGGCCGAGGTCGGCGGCGCGGAAGGCCGCCGAGTAGCCGCCGGGACCGGCGCCGAGCACGACCATGTCGTATTCGGCGTCGGCGCTGCCGCCGTGGCTGGCTGCCGCCGGAGCGGCAACCGGTGCCGCTGCGGCCGCAGCCGGGGCCGGCGCGGCAGCGGCGCTGGCGCCCGCTGCCTCGACCTTGATCAGCACGGTGCCCTGGCTGACCTTGTCACCGAGGCTGACCAGGACTTCCTTGACGACGCCGGCGGCGGAGGACGGCACGTCCATCGTCGCCTTGTCGGACTCGAGCGTGGCGATGGCGTCGTCGACCTTGATGGTGTCGCCGGCCTTGACGAACAGCTCGATGACCGGCACGTCGGAGAAGTCGCCGATGTCGGGCACGGCGACTTCGACCACGCCGCCACCGCCGGCCGGTGCTGCGGCTGCAGGTGCCGCGGCAGGCGCGGCCGCCGGAGCGGGCGCTGCCGCCGCCGGTGCACCGGCCGCTGCTGCGGCGCCGGCTTCGATCTTGATCAGCAGGGCGCCTTCCGACACCTTGTCGCCGAGGTTGATCAGCACTTCCTTGACCACGCCGGCAGCCGAGGACGGGACGTCCATGGTCGCCTTGTCGGATTCGAGCGTGCAGATCGCGTCATCCACGTTGATGGTGTCGCCGACCTTGACGAACAGCTCGATCACCGGCACGTCGGAGAAGTCGCCGATGTCCGGAACTTTTACTTCCACTAGACTCATGGCGGTCTCCTTACAGCATCACGCGGCGGAAGTCCGCCAGCAGTTGCGCGAGGTACACATTGAAGCGGGTCGCCAGGGCGCCGTCGATGACGCGGTGGTCGGCGGTCAGCGACATCGGCAGGGTCAGGCGCGGCGCGAACTGCTTGCCGTCCCACACCGGCTTCAGCACCGACTTGTTGACGCCGAGGATGGCGACTTCGGGCGCATTGACGATCGGCGCGAAGTAGGTGCCGCCGATGCCGCCGAGCGACGAGATCGTGAAGCATGCGCCGGACATGTCGGCCGGCTTGAGCTTGCCGTCGCGGGCGAGCTTGGCCAGGTTGCCGGATTCGGCGGCGATCTCGAACACGCTCTTCTTGTCAGCGTCCTTGATCACCGGAACGACCAGGCCGTTGGGCGTGTCGGCGGCGAAGGCGATGTTGAAGTACTTCTTGTAGACCAGGTTGTCGCCGTCGAGCGAGGTGTTGAATTCGGGGAATTCCTGCAGCGCGCGCACCGAGGCCTTGATGATGAAGGCGAGCATGGTGAGCTTCTTGCCGGACTTCTCGTGCTCCTTGTTCATCGCCACCCGGAAGGCTTCCAGGTCGGTGATGTCGGCGTCCTCGTGGTAGGTCACCGCCGGGATCATCACCCAGTTGCGGGCGAGGTTCTGGCCGGAGATCTTCTTGATGCGGGACAGCGGCTTGACCTCGACTTCGCCGAACTTGGCGAAATCGACCTTCGGCCACGGCAGCAGGTCCAGCCCGCCGCCCAGCGAGGCGCCGGCCGCGGCGGCCGGGGTCTTGCCCGGTACCGTGCCGCTACTCATCGCACCCTTGACGAAGGCGGTGACGTCTTCCTTGACGATGCGGCCCTTGGGACCGGTGGCCTTGACCTGGGCGAGATCGACGCCGAGCTCGCGGGCGTAGGCGCGCACCGAGGGGCTGGCGTGAACCTTGCCGCCGAGCGTGACCGCGGACGCTGCGGCCGGCGAAGCAGCCGGCGCCGGGGCGCTGGCCGCCGGGGCGGGCGCGGCTGCGGCCGGAGCCGGTGCAGCGGCAGGAGCGGGCGCAGCTGCAGCAGCCGGGGCGGCCGCGGCTGCTGCGCCGCCGGCGGTCTCGACCTTGATCAGCAGGCTGCCCTGGCTGACCTTGTCGCCGAGGCTGACGAGCACTTCCTTGACGACGCCGGCGGCGGAGGACGGGACGTCCATCGTTGCCTTGTCGGATTCGAGCGTGGCGATGGCGTCGTCGACCTTGATGGTGTCGCCGGCCTTGACGAACAGCTCGATGACCGGCACGTCGGAGAAGTCGCCGATGTCGGGCACGACGACGTCGACCACACCGCCGCCGGCGGCTGGGGCTGCTGCAGGAGCGGCAGCGGGTGCCGGCGCCGAGGCGGCAGCCGGAGCGGGGGCCGCAGCAGCGGCGCCGGCGGCCTCGATCTTGATCAGCACGCTGCCTTCGGACACCTTGTCGCCGAGGCCGATCAGCACTTCCTTGACCACGCCGGCGGCCGACGAGGGCACGTCCATTGTTGCCTTGTCGGATTCGAGTGTGGCGATGGCGTCATCGACGGCGATGGTGTCGCCGACTTTGACGAACAGCTCGATGACCGGCACGTCGGAGAAGTCGCCGATGTCCGGAACCTTCACTTCAATGAGTTGGCTCATGTTCTTGTCTCCTTGCTCGCTCAAACCGACATCGGGTTCGGCTTGTTCGGGTCGAGGTTGTACTTGGCCACCGCGGCGGCGATCTTGTCGCGGCCGATCACGCCGTCATCGGCCAGCGCCTTCAGTGCAGCCAGCGTCACCCAGTGGCGATCCACCTCGAAGAAGTGGCGCAGCTTCTCGCGGGTGTCGGAGCGGCCGAAGCCGTCGGTGCCCAGCGTGACGTAGCGGCGGTCGAGTTGCACGCGGATCTGCTCGGGGAGCATGCGGATGTAGTCGGTGGCGGCGATGGCCGGGCCTTCGAAGCCGGCGAGCTTCTGCTGCACGTGGGTCTTCTTCGGCTCTTCCTGCGGGTGCAGCAGGTTCCAGCGCTCGACGTCCTGGCCGTTGCGGGCCAGTTCGTTGAAGCTGGGCGCGCCCCAGATGTCGGCCTCGACACCCCAGTCGTTCTTGAGCAGTTCGGCGGCGGCGATGACTTCACGGAAGATCGTGCCCGAACCCATCAACTGCACGCGAGGACCCTTGGCGTCGCCGCCCTTGCGGAACAGGTACAGGCCCTTGAGGATGTCGGCTTCGGCGCCGGCAGGCATCTCGGGATGTTCGTAGTTCTCGTTCATCACCGTGATGTAGTAGTAGACGTCCTCCTGTTCGGCGAACATCCGGCGCAGGCCGTCCTGCACGACGACGGCGACTTCGTACTGGAAGGTCGGGTCGTAGCTGATGCAGTTCGGGATCATGTTGGCCATCAGCAGGCTGTGGCCGTCCTCGTGCTGCAGGCCTTCGCCGTTCAGCGTGGTGCGGCCGGCGGTGCCGCCGATGAGGAAGCCGCGGGTGCGCTGGTCGGCTGCCGCCCAGCACAGGTCCATGGTGCGCTGCAGGCCGAACATCGAATAGAAGATGTAGAACGGGATCATCTGCACGCCATGCACGCTGTAGGCGGTGCCTGCGGCGATCCAGTCGGCCATCGCGCCGGCTTCGTTGATGCCTTCCTGCAGCACCTGGCCGGTCTGGCTTTCCTTGTAGAACATGAGCTGGTCATGGTCTTCCGGCACGTACTTCTGGCCTTCCTGGTTCCAGATGCCGTACTGGCGGAACATGCCTTCCATGCCGAAGGTGCGCGACTCGTCCGGCACGATCGGCACGATGTGCTTGCCGATCTGCTTGTCCTTCAGCAGGGTGTTCATCATGCGCACGATCGCCATCGTGGTCGACAGCTCGCGGCCTTCGCCCGAGGCCTTCAGCAGCGCGGCGAAGGTATCCAGCGCGGGCACGGCCAGCGGTTCGGCCTTGGTGCGGCGCTGCGGCAGGAAGCCGCCGAGGTCCATGCGGCGCTGCAGCAGGTACTTCTGCTCGGGCGAGCCTTCCTCGAACTTCAGGTAGGGCAGCTCTTCCAGCTTGTCGTCGGGCACCGGCAGGCCGAAGCGGTCGCGGAAGCGGCGGATGGCTTCGACGTCCATCTTCTTCTGCTGATGCGAGATGTTCATCGCCTCGCCGGCCTGGCCCATGCCGAAACCCTTGATGGTCTTGGCCAGGATCAGCGTCGGCTGGCCCTTGTGCTCGGCCGCGGCCTTGTAGGCGGTGAAGATCTTGAAGATGTCGTGGCCGCCGCGGTTCAGGCGCCAGATCTGGTTGTCGGTCCAGTCGGCGACCAGTTCCTTCAGTTCGGGGGTGTTGAAGAAGTGCTCGCGGACGTAGGCGCCGTCCTTGGCCTTGAAGGTCTGGTACTCGCCATCGACGCATTCCATCATGCGCTTCTGCAGGATGCCCTTCTTGTCGCGGGCGAACAGGGCGTCCCAATGGGTGCCCCAGAGAACCTTGATGACGTTCCAGCCGGCGCCGCGGAATTCGGCTTCGAGTTCCTGGACGATCTTGCCGTTGCCGCGAACCGGGCCGTCGAGGCGCTGCAGGTTGCAGTTGATGACGAAGACCAGGTTGTCGAGCCGCTCGCGGCCGGCCATGCCGATCGCGCCCAGGGACTCGACTTCATCGGTCTCGCCGTCGCCGAGGAAGGCCCAGACCTTGCGCTGTTCGGCGCGGGCCGGGTCGATCATGCCGCGGCTGGCCATGTACTTCATGAAGCGCGCCGAGTAGATGGCGCACAGCGGGCCGAGGCCCATCGACACGGTGGGGAACTGCCAGAACTCCGGCATCAGCCACGGATGGGGGTAGGACGAGATGCCCTTGCCGCCGGTTTCCTGGCGGAAGCTGTCCATCTGCTCTTCGGTCAGGCGGCCCAGCATGTAGGCGCGGGCGTAGACACCGGGCACCGAGTGCCCCTGGAAGAAGATCAGGTCGCCGTCGTGCTGGGCCGACGGGGCGTGCCAGAAGTGCGAGAAACCGACGTCATAGAGGGCTGCAGCGGACGCGAACGAGGCGATGTGGCCGCCGACGTTGGTGTCCTTGTTCGCGCGCACCACCATCGCCATGGCGTTCCAGCGGATGTAGGAATGGAGCTTGATTTCCATGTCCGCATCGCCGGGGTAGGGGGGCTGCTGTTCGACCGGAATGGTGTTGATGTACTCGGTGGTGGCCGAGTAAGGGATGTTCACCCCTTCCTGGCGTGCGGTCGCGATCAGGGTTTCGATCAGGTAATGGGCACGCTGCGGGCCTTCATGTTCGACGACGGCGGCGAGTGCATCCATCCATTCCTTCGTTTCCTGCGCATCGGTGTCGTTTTGCGCGGGAACGTTGCTGATTCCGGTCATGGTTTGTCTCCTCATGACGTTCGGTTGGCGAACCCTGCCTGTTGGGCAGGTCTGTTGGTGGTACGGACGCAGCCGCCTCGACAACCAGCGGCTGACTTTTCGAACTATAAAACCACTTTTCGCAATGTGCAACGATGTTGACGTGGAGAAGCCCGGATGCGTGCATGGAACGCATGCCGGGAGGCACGGCAAGGAGGGTGTTGGAGCGGACTTGGTTCGTGCTTTGCAGTCGTGACTGAAGCACGGTGCTGGCGCACGCAGGCGACGAGGAGGGGCGGGGTGGCAAGGCGTTTGCGCCGGGTGCTGGAGAACGGCATACCCGGACTGTATTGGCAGGCATAAAAGCGGGAAAGTTGGCGGAAACCCGGATGCGGCGATAAGGGTTAAACCGGATGACGATTGCCGGAGGGCTCACCGACAATCGGGCGGCAGCTATTGCACTGCATCATTTCAGCCCCTTCCTCCGAAGCTTCCATGTTCCGTTCCGACTCTGCTCGCGGTGATCCGTCGCACCGGTATTGGGCTGTGCCCTGTGTGGTGATGCTGTTCTTTGCGCTGGGCATGCTGGCACTGGTGTGGCTGCTGTTGCAGCCCGGGTTCGAGATCGAACGCGAGGTGGCCTTGCGTGAACTGCAATGGGCGCTGCCCGCGGCGCTGATCCTGAGCCTGTCGGTGCTGGTGTTGTGGAGCCTGTGGTCGCTGCGCATCCACGTGCAGCGCCGCGAGCAGGTCGAGAAGGAGCGCGACAGGCTGTTCGATCTCTCGCTCGACATGCTGTGCGTGGCGGGCCTGGATGGCCGCTTCCGCCGCTGCAACCCGGCCTTCGAGCGCATCCTCGGCCATGCGCCCGACAGCCTGCCGGGCCGGCCGATGGTCGATTTCGTCCATGACGGGGACATCGTCGCCACGCTCGACGCATTGCACTGCCTGGCGGCCGGTGAACCGGTGAAGTTCGAGAACCGCTGCCGCTGTGCGGACGGCAGCTACAAATGGCTGGCGTGGAGCATCAACCCGGTGCCCGAGGGGGGGCTCGTCTATGCCGTGGCCCGCGACATCACCGGGAACAAGGCGGCGGAGCAGGCTTTGCGCGCCGAGTCCGCCTTCCGCAAGGCGATGGAGGATTCGGTGCTGACCGGACTGCGCGCCATCGATCTGAGCGGCCGCATCATCTATGTCAATTCGGCGTTCTGCCGCATGGTGGGCTGGAGCGAGGACGAACTGGTCGGTGCGACCGCGCCTTTTCCGTACTGGCCGAAGGACTCGTTGGATGTCTGTGCACGCAACCTGCAGATGACGCTTGACGGACATGCGCCGGCCAGCGGTTTCGAACTGCGCATCCAGCGCCGCAACGGTGAACTCTTCGACGCGCGCTTCTACCTGTCGCCGCTGATCGATGCCAGCGGGCAGCAGACGGGCTGGATGGCGTCGATCACCGACATCACCGAGCCCAAGCGCGTGCGCGCCGCACTGGAGGCGACCCACGAGCGCTTCGAGGCGGTGCTGGACGGGCTCGATGCGGCGGTGTTCGTGGCCGATGCCCGTAGCGACGAGATCCTGTTCGCCAACCGTGCCTTCAAGCGCATCAACGGCTTCGACACGGTGGGCCGCACGGTGCGCGGCGTTGCGGTGCCCCAGCCCGAGCGTGGCGATTACCGCGTCGATCCGCGCGGCCTGACGGCGGCCGATCTGCCGCGCGAACTGTTCGACGGCGAATTGCAGCACCCCGTGTCGGGGCGCTGGTACCACGTGCGCGAGCAGGCGATGCGCTGGGTGGATGGCCGGGTGGTGCGCATGGGCATCGCCACCGACAGCACCGAGCGCAAGCAGACCGCCGAGGTGGCGCGCCAGCAGGAAGAGCGGCTGCAGCGCACCTCGCGCCTGATCACGATGGGCGAGATGGCCTCGATGCTGGCGCATGAGCTGAACCAGCCGCTGTCGGCGATCGCCAACTACTGCGCCGGCTGCGTGACCCGCATGCAGGGCGGCAAGTGGAAGCCCGAGGACGTGCTGGCGGTGATGCAGAAAGCCAGCTTCCAGGCCGAGCGCGCCGGCAAGATCATCCGCCGCGTGCGCGAATTCGTGAAGAAGAGCGAGCCGCGCCGCAGCGCGGTCAAGCTGGTCGACATCCTCGACGACGCGCTCGGTTTCGCCGACATCGATGCACGCCGCACCGGCATCAGGCTGGTGGCCGACATCGAGCCCGGGCTGCCGCCGGTGTTCGCCGACCGCATCATGATCGAGCAGGTGGTGCTGAACCTGATCCGCAACGGCCTCGATGCGATGGCCGACACGCTGCCGGAACAGCGGCTGCTGGTGGTGCGCGCGCGCCGCTGCGGCGAGGATATGGCCGGGGCCGCCGGGGCGATCGAGGTGGCGGTGATCGACCGCGGCCACGGCATCAGCGAGGAGGGGCGCCAGCGGCTGTTCACGCCGTTCTACACCACCAAGGCAGAGGGCATGGGCATGGGCTTGAACATCTGCCGCTCGATCATTGAGTTCCACGATGGTCGTTTGATTGTCGACGACAACCCGGAAGGGGGTACCATATTCTCGTTTACCCTGCCGGCGGAGTCCGTAAGTGAGCGAGTTGCACCCAGCGCTTGAACAAATCATCCATGTCGTCGATGACGACGAAGCCCTGCGGGATTCCATGACCTGGATGCTCGAAGGCAATAACTACAAGGTGCTGACCTACGAATCCGCCGAAGCCTTTCTCGAAGGCTGCCGCCCCGACATGGCAGGCTGTATCGTGCTGGACGTGCGCATGCCGGGCATGAGCGGACTGGAGATGTTCGAGGAGCTGGGGCGCCGGCGTTGCACCCTGCCGGTCGTCTTCATCACCGGCCATGGCGACGTGCCGATGGCGGTGTCGGCGCTGAAGAAGGGCGCGGTCGATTTCATCGAGAAGCCGTTCAGCGAGCGCGACATGCTGCGCCTGATCGAACAATGCCTGACGCTCGAACGCGAAGGCCGCAGCAAGCGGCTGCAGGAGGCGGACACCGCGCGCCGGCTCGACCATCTCACCCAGCGCGAGCGGGAGGTGCTGGACCTCATCATCATCGGCAAGCTCAACAAGCAGATCGCCGACGTGCTGGGCATCAGCATCAAGACCGTGGAGGTGCACCGCGCCCGCGTGATGGAGAAGATGGGCGCCAGTTCGCTGGCCGAACTGGTGCAGCACGTCGTCACGGTGGAGCCGGGCGCGCTGCTGCGCTGAAAGCCGAGCCGCCGAACCGGGCGATGGGGACGTGGCTGAAGTGGACAATTTCGCTTGGAATAACCATCTGATCCAGCTGCTGGGCCGGGCGATGAATGGGTACGCGGCGCGGGCGCCTTGCTGTAAAATCCTGCCCTTTTTCGAGGCTTTACCGATGACCGCTCGCATCATCGACGGCAACGCGCTTTCGGCGCGTGTCCGCGGCGAAATCGCAGAACGTGCCGCAGCGTTGACGGCACGCGGTGTGCAACCCTGCCTGGCGGTCATCCTGGTCGGCGGCGATCCCGCTTCCGCCGTCTATGTGCGCAACAAGGTCGCCGGCTGCGAGAAGGCCGGCATCCGCTCGCTGCGCTTCGACTACCCGCAGGACGCCACCCAGCAGGAAGTCATGGCCAGGCTCGCCGAGCTGAACGCCGACCCCTCCGTGCATGGCATCCTGGTGCAACTGCCGCTGCCCGCCCATCTGGACGAGACGGCGGTGCTCGAGGCGATCGATATCCGCAAGGACGTCGACGGCTTCCACGCCGAGAACGTCGGCCTGTTGTCGCAGAACCGCGAAGGCTTCGTCCCCTGCACGCCGAACGGCGTCATGAAGATGCTGGAGACGGCCGAAGTGCCGGTGCAGGGCGCCGAGGCGGTGGTCATCGGCCGCTCCAACATCGTCGGCAAGCCGATGGCGATGCTGCTGACCAACGCCGGCGCCACCGTCACCGTGTGCCACTCGAAGACGCGCGACCTGGCTTTCCATACCCGCCGCGCCGACATCGTCGTTGCCGCGATCGGCAAGCCGCGCTTCGTCACCGGCGACATGATCAAGCCGGGCGCCACCGTCATCGACGTCGGCATCAACCGCCTCGACAGCGGCCCGGATGCCGGCAAGCTGTGCGGCGACGTCGATTTCGCCTCGGCGGTCGAAGTCGCCGGTGCGATCACGCCGGTGCCGGGCGGCGTCGGGCCGATGACGATCACGATGTTGCTGGAGAACACCGTGGTGTCCGCCGAGCGCGTTCTGCACAAAAATGAGCGCGACGCCGGCAAGTGACCCTGGAGAATCGACGATGAACACGACTGCGACCGCCCAGCCCCTGGTGGGCATCATCATGGGCTCGAACTCCGATTGGCCGACCATGCAGGCGGCGGCCAAGGTGCTGGCTGAATTCGGCGTGCCCTACGAGGCGCGGGTGGTCTCGGCCCACCGCACGCCCGACCTGATGTTCGAATACGCCGAAGCCGCGCGCGGCCGCGGGCTGAAGGCAATCATCGCCGGCGCCGGCGGCGCGGCCCACCTGCCCGGCATGGTCGCGGCCAAGACCACGCTGCCGGTGCTCGGCGTGCCGGTGCAGTCGAAGGCGCTGTCGGGCCAGGATTCGCTGCTGTCCATCGTGCAGATGCCCAAGGGCATCCCGGTGGCGACCTTCGCCATCGGCGAGGCCGGCGCGGCCAACGCCGGCCTGTTCGCGGTGGCGCTGCTCGCCAATGAGAGTGCCGAACTCGCGGCGCAGCTCGATGCCTTCCGCACGCGCCAGACCCGGGCCGTGCTCGACATGGAACTGCCGCCGCCGGCCTGAAGCGCCGCGTGGCCGTATCCGCCGATTTTCGCCCACTGAAGGCCCCTCATGTCGTCCAGCAAGACTTCCTCCACTATCCTTCCGCCCGCCACGCTGGGCATGCTCGGCGGCGGCCAGCTCGGCCGCTTCTTCGTCGCCGCGGCGCATGAAATGGGCTACAAGGTGTGGGTGCTCGACCCCGATCCGCACAGCCCCGCCGGCCTGATCGCCGACCGCCATCTGGTTGCCGCTTACGAGGACTATGCCGCACTCGACGAACTGGGCGGCGGCTGTGCGGCGGTCACGACCGAGTTCGAGAACGTGCCGGCCGGCACGCTGGACTACCTCAGCAAGTTCATCCCGGTGCACCCAGCGGCGAGCGCGGTGGCGGTGTGCCAGAACCGCATCGCCGAAAAATCCTTCCTCGCGGACAACGGCCTGCCGCACGGCCCCTTCGCGGTGATCCGCAGCGAGGACGACGTCCGTCATGCCGATGCCGGACTGTTTCCAGCGGTGCTCAAGGTGGCGCGCTTCGGCTACGACGGCAAGGGCCAGGCACGGGTCGCCAGCCACGACGAGGCGGTCGCCGCCTTCCAGCATTTCAAGGGCGAACCCTGTGTGCTGGAGAAGATGCTGACGCTGGACTGCGAAGTCTCGGTGGTACTGGCGCGCGACGAGACCGGCACGATGCGCTGCTTCGCGGCCGGAGAGAACCGCCACCGCAACGGCATCCTCGACGTCACCATCGCGCCGGCGCAGACTTCGGCCGGGCTGAGGGACGAGGCCCGCCGGATCGCCGAACGCATCGCCGAAAAGCTCGGCTACGTCGGCACGCTGGGGGTGGAGTTCTTCGTTTGCGGCGGCGAGCTCGTCGTCAATGAGATGGCGCCGCGTCCGCACAACAGCGGCCACCACACCATCGACGCCTGTGATGCCAGCCAGTACGAGCAGCAGGTCAGGGCGCTGTGCGGCCTGCCGCTCGCCACGCCGCGCCAGCACTCGGTCGCGGTCATGGTCAATCTGCTGGGCGAACTCTGGTACGCCGACGGCAAGGGCCATGGCGCCTACCACGAACCCGACTGGGCCGTACTGCACGCCGTGCCCGGCCTGCGCCTGCACCTGTACGGCAAGCACCACGCCCGCCCCGGGCGCAAGATGGGCCACTTCGTCGTCACCGGCGAGGATGCGGACGAAGTGCTGCAGCGCGCGCTGCAGGCCCGCGCCGCGATCGGCATCCGCGACGAGTGAACGGCGAATGAGCAAAAACACCGCAGCGAAGCCGCGCGGCCGCATCGAACCGCCTACGCTGGTGGCGATCCGCGAGGCCGCCGATCTGCTGCGCACCGGCGACATCGTCGGCATGCCGACCGAGACCGTCTACGGGCTGGCTGCCGATGCGCTGAACCCGGAGGCGGTGAAGAAGATCTTCGCTGCCAAGGGCCGACCTGCCGACCATCCGCTGATCGTGCATCTGCCTTCGGCCGACCATCTGCCGCGCTGGGCCGCCAGCATCCCCAAGGATGCCATCGCGCTCGCCCGCGCCTTCTGGCCCGGCCCGCTGACGCTGATCCTGAAGCGCTCCCCGGATGTACCCGACGAAGTCACCGGCGGGCAGGACACCGTCGGCCTGCGCGTGCCCTCGCATTCGATCGCGCTGGCGATGCTGCAGGTCTTCGGCTCGGGCATCGCCGCGCCCAGCGCCAACCGCTTCGGCCGCATCAGCCCGACCACGGCCGCGCATGTCCAGGAAGACTTGGGCGAACGCGTCGCGATGGTGGTCGATGGCGGCCCCTGCGCCTTCGGCATCGAATCCACCATCCTCGATTTCTCGCGCGACGTGCCCGAGATCCTGCGCCTTGGCGCGATCACGCCCGACGCCATCGCCCGCGTCATCGGCCGCCGTCCGCGCGTGCGCGGCGAGGCCGAGGAAGCACAGTGTGCGGATGCAGGGCAGGCGAATGCTGCCACGCCCGCACCGCGTGTTTCCGGTGCCCTGGCCGCCCACTACGCACCGCGTACCCCGCTGCGCTTGGTAGCGCCCGCCTTGCTGGTCGACGAAGCGGCCACACTGGCAGGCGAGGGTAGCCGCGTTGCGGTGCTGGCGTACGGCCAGGCCGACCCGCAGGACTCGCGCCTGATCTGGCAAGCGATGCCCGCCGACCCCGCCGCCTACGCCCACGATCTCTATGCCAGCCTGCGTACTGCCGACACGCTGGACGCCGACTTCATCCTCGTCGAAGCTTTGCCCGACGACCCCGCATGGCATGCGATCGCCGACAGGCTGGGGCGCGCAGCGGTGGGTTCCGGCGAGGAACGTTGAAGGAGTCACACCGGTGGCAGCAGAGGGCTGTGGCAGGGCTTCCATTTCACGCCCCGGCTCTCTATAATGCGCCTTCTTTCAGGGCCGATAGCTCAGCTGGGAGAGCGCTGCGTTCGCAATGCAGAGGTCGGGAGTTCGATCCTCCTTCGGTCCACCAGGAATTCAAGATGAAAAGCGCATTACACATACCGTGTAATGCGCTTTTTGCTTTTGAAGCGGATTATCGCAGGCACAGTGTGGCAGACGGCCTGTGCAAGACAGGTTCGGTGAGGTGATCAGCTTCTGGTTCATCCTCACCGCTCAGGTTCTCAGAACAGGCTGCCGACATTGAACAGCGTCAGCACGCCCAGGATACAGAAGATGGCGGCAGCGATGCCGTGCACCAGCTGCATCGAAACCTTCTTGGCGATCTTGTCGCCGAGGAAGACCGCCGGCACGTTCGCCAGCATCATGCCCAGCGTGGTGCCCAGGATCACCTGGACGACTTCGGCGTAGCGCGCGGCGAGCGCTACGGTGGCGATCTGGGTCTTGTCGCCCATCTCGGCGAGGAAGAAGGCCACCACGGTGGTGCCGAACACGCCCAGCCCGCGAGTGTTTTGTGCGGCATCGTCCTCGATCTTGTCCGGGATCATCATCCACACCGCCATGGCGATGAAGGAGATGCCGATGACCCAGCGCAGTACGTCCGGCCCGAGCGCCTGGGCGACCCAGCCGCCGACCGCGCCTGCCGCTGCGTGGTTGACCAGGGTGGCGACGAAGATGCCGGTGATGATGGTCCAGGGGCGACGGAAGGTGGCGGCCAGGATGATGGCCAGCAACTGGGTCTTGTCGCCCATTTCACCCAGCGCGACGATGCCGGTGGATACCAGGAACGCTTCCATGAAAACGGGAACTCCAGGGCCGGAAAGACAAATGACCACACCGCCTCCCGGCCCTATCCGTAGGCAGTGCGGTCAAAGGTCTTGCCAGGCCTGAAAGCTGCACGCGCCATGGCCTGTCGGCCAAGCATGTTGACGCGCACCCCTGCATTGCGCAGGGCGGCTACTCCCCGATGACGAGCGGGCGCGATTCTAGCATCGGTGTGCTGGTGTCGGAACCCGGTGTGGTTTTTGTGCCGAAGGGCGGGTCGGAAGGGTGGCAGTTTGTTGCCGCGCCCCTCCGGGTGCCTTGCCGGAAAAAGTCAGGACTCGGCTTGCAGCTTGTCCTGCGTGCGGGTGTCGAAGTCGGACGTGTCGTGGCGTTCGTGGAGCTGCTGATCCAGTGGACCGCTGGCACGGTTGACCATGCGGCCGCGCTTGACCGCGGGGCGGGCGGCGATTTCATTGGCCCAGCGCACGAGATGGGTGTAGTCCTGCACCTGCAGGAACTCGGCGGCATCGTACAGTTGGCCCAGCACCATGCCGCCATACCACGGCCAGATGGCGATGTCGGCGATGGTGTATTCGTCGCCGGCGATGTAGCGGCTTTCGGCCAGCCTGCGGTTCAGCACGTCCATCTGGCGCTTGGCTTCCATGGCGAAGCGGTCGATGGCGTATTCGATCTTGGTCGGTGCGTAGGCGTAGAAATGGCCGAAGCCGCCGCCCAGGTAGGGGGCGCTGCCCATCTGCCAGAACAGCCAGGACAGGCATTCCGCGCGCCGCGCGGGCTCGGTGGGCACGAGGGCGCCGAACTTTTCCGCCAGATAGAGCAGGATGGCGCCGGATTCGAACACCCTGACCGGCTCCGGGCCGCTGCAGTCGAGCAGGGCGGGGATCTTGGAGTTTGGATTGACGCCGACGAAGCCGCTGCCGAACTGGTCACCGTCGTTGATGCGGATCAGCCAGGCGTCGTACTCGACGCCGCTGTGGCCGAGGGCCAGCAGTTCTTCCAGCATCACGCCGACTTTGACGCCGTTCGGCGTGGCCAGCGAATACAGCTGCAGCGGGTGCTTGCCGCGCGGCAGCTCGCGGTCGTGGGTGGGGCCGGCGATCGGCCGGTTGATGTTGGCGAAGCGGCCGCCGTTGGCCTTGTCCCAGGTCCAGACCTTGGGCGGGGTGTAAGTAGTGTCTGTCATGCTCGGGCCTTCAGCGTGGGTTCGACGAAGCCAGCATGATAGAGGAGCACGTTGCGGAATTCGAGGCGGCCGCCAAAGGCCGCCTGTATCCAGTTGCGACGCGCGGCTGTGGCGGTCAGCGCTGATCGATGCGGTAGACCTTGTCGGCATTCATCTTCGGCGACCACGGCAGTCCGCTGTTCTGCCAGCCGTTCATCAGCCGGAAGCCGGCCTGTGGGCCGTCCTTGATCGCCGCGCCCTGAAAGCCGTTGACCACGTAGCGGGCGTTGGGGAAGCCGTTGGCGCGCAGGAAGCTGGCGCTGGGTTCGCCGCGCTCGCTGCCCGAGCGGCACATGGTGATGATTTCGGCGTCGGTGCCCATGCCGCGCTTGTCCAGTTCGGCCTTGATCTGCGCGGCGAAATCCGGGTTCTGGTACAGGCGGAAGACGCCGCGTTCGGCATTCCACTGGCTGCGGTCGACCAGGATGAAGGGAATGTTGACATGCACGGCGTCGGTGAAGCCGACGAACATGATCTCGACCGGATCGCGGACATCGACGAACAGCACGTCCGGTTCGGCGTTCCGGATCCTGGCGTAGGTTTCCTCGGCCGAAATGGCGATGTCGGCTGCCTGCGCGGACAGGCTGGCGAGGCCGAGGGCGGCTGCGATCAGAAGGCGTTTCATGGCGGCAGTGGTTCCTGTGAGTGGGTTGGCGGGCTTCAGGCAGTCCGATACATGCTGGCCGCGATCGGCCAGGCCAGTGCGGCGGCAACTGCGCCGAAGGCGGCGGCGTAGAAGAACAGGTTCATCCAGTCGACCCAGTAGCCCATGTTGGCGAAGGACGATTTGGTCATGCCCGGGGTGATGAAGAAGCTGATCGCGGTGACGATGACGCCGACCGCGATGGCGGGGACGAGGCCTTGCCGCCAGCCCACGCCGGGCCGGGTGGCGGCGAACAGCATCAGCATCGCCCACAGCAGCACGGTAGCGATGACCTCCGGCAGGTATTGCAGGCCGAGTTCGAACAGGATGTTGAGGGTCAGCCAGATTTCGTACATGCCGTTTTCCTCCTCAGACGCGGCCCTTGAGCACCGCCATGTAGGCGGGCTTGAGCAGGCGGTACTTCATGATCCAGGCGAAATAGCTGTCCTGCAGCGGATCGATCATCGGCAGCGAGGGCGTCAGCTTGTTGTCGTAGTCGAACTCGACCAGCAGCGCCGAGCCTTCGCGGATCAGCAGCGGGCAGGAGGTGTAGCCGTCGAAGTGCTGCGAGGGTTCGCGGCCGGCGATGACGTCGATCAGGTTCTGCGCGACGAGCGGCGCGCTCTTCTTGATCGTGGCGGCGGTCTTGCCCTTGCCGGTGCCGTTGATGTCGCCCAGGCCGAAGACATTGGCGAAGCGGCGGTGGCGCAGGGTCCCGGGATCGACTTCGAGCCAGCCGCCTGCGGCGAAGCCGCCTTGCTGCCAGGGCAGGGGACTGTTCATGACCGCGTCCGGTGCGCGCATCGGCGGCACGACGTGGATGAAGTCGTAGCCGATGTCGCTGCGTTCGCCCTCGGGGCTGGCGACGGTGGCGCGGCGGGCGCCGATGTCGATCGCGACCAGCTTGCTGTTGAAGGTGACGGGGATGTCCAGTGCGGCCCAGCGGCGCAGTACTTCGTCGTTGATGCGGGGCACGCTGAAGATGTTGTCCAGCGCGGAATGGAAGGCGATGTTCGATGCGTCGCGGGTGCCGGCCTGCTTGAGCCGGTCGGCGACCATGAAAGTCATCTTCAGCGGCGCACCGGCGCATTTCAGTGGGGTGGCGGGCAGGGTCATCAGCGCCGAGCCGCCTTTCCGGCGGAAGCTGTCCATCGCATGCCAGGTCGCTTCGGCGGCGGCGGGGCCGGGATAGACGCTGCCGAGGCCGTTGCTGCCGATGGCGGCGACGTCCATGCCTTCGATCTGCGCGTAGTCGAGATGCAGGCCGGTGGCCACGACCAGAAAGTCGTATTCGATGCGCCGCCCGCTGTCGGTGACGACGGTATTGGCGACCGGGTCGAACTCCGCGACCATCTCGCGCACCCACTCGACGCCGGCCGGTATCAGGTCGACGTTGCGGTCGCTGACCTTGTCGACCGGCCAGATGCCGGTGGCCACCAGGGTGTAGCCCGGCTGGTAGTTGTGGATTTCCTTGCGGTCGATGACGGTGATCTTCGCGCCGTCCAGTCCGCGCGACAGGCGCGCGGCGATGGCCAGGCCGCCCAGGCCGCTGCCGGCGATGACGATGTGCGCCGAAGTCTTCAGGGCGGCGTGCGCAGGCGCGCCGGCGAGCGTCAGGCCGGCGCCGGCAATGGCCGGCAGCGCCGCTGCACCGAGCAGGAAACGGCGGCGGCCGTTGGCTGGCGCTGCGAATGGACATGCTTCGGATTTGTCGGACATTCCTTCTCCCCCGGCTGGCATGGTTCGGCGCAAACAGCGCTGTTCATGCCTGTGTCCGATCAATCATATTAGTGTTTGCTCACATATCCGCGATCCGGTCATGGTTGTGTGACTTGTGTCACAAAGTATTGCCAGGCTCAAGATTCGTTCTTGTCGGCGTCTTGCTGGGCGATTTCAGCGGTGAGGGTGTTGAAGGCTGCGTCCTGGGTCATGAAGATCTGCCCTGACAGCCAATCGGAGGCTTCGGTCCGGTCCAGGGCGTCGCGCAACGGGCCCTTCAACTCGGAGAGGTGAAGCTGGATGCCCTTGGCGCGCAGTTCGCGGTCGAGCTGCATCAGCACTTCGAGCCCGGTGAGGTCGATGCCGTTGACGCCGCTCATCATCAGCACGACGTGCCGAAGCTGTGGGCGCTGGCGCAGCGCGGACGTGAGCGTTTCCGAAATCCAGCGTGAATTGGTGAAGAGCAGGCTCTCATCGACCCGGACCGACAACACCTGCGGCAGCGTCTCGACCTCGAAGCGATTCACGTTGCGGAATATCGTGGTGCCGGCGAGCCGTCCCACTTCCGTCCAGTGTGGGCGGGCGGTGCGTTGCAGCAGCAGACCGATCGAGGAGATCACGCCGATCAGCAAGGCCTCTTCGATGCCGACGAACAGTGTCAGCGCCGTCACCATTGCCATCAGCGTGAATTCGGTGCGGGAATAGCGCCATGCCAGCAGGAAGGGAGCGAGATCGATCATCGATAGCACGGCAATGATGATGGTGGCTGCCAGCACCGCACGCGGCAGGTACTGCAGCATGTCGCCGATCAGGACGATGGCGAGCGCAAGCAGGATGGCGGTCCACACGCCTGCCATGTGCGTGCGGGCGTTGGCGTCGAAGTTGACGATGCTGCGCGAGAAACCGCCGGTGACAGGCATGCCGCCCGAGGCAGCGGCAGCGGCGTTGGCGGCGGCGAGGCCGAAGAGTTCGCGGCGTGGCGAGATCTTTTCACCGCGGCGTGCGGCGAGCGCTTCTGCCACGGCCAGGCTTTCGACGTAGGCGACCAGCGCCAGCACCGTCGCGGGGGCGAGCAGATCGAGCCAGACCGCCAGCGGGGCCTCCCATATCCACGGGAAGACGAGGCCGTCGCCGAGGCTGATCCGGCCCGACAGGGCGACGCCCTGATTCAGCCCGGGAAAGCCGACGATCCAGGCGATGGCTGCGGCCACGATCAGGATGGGCGCGGCGCGGGCCAGCAACTGTGCGGTGCGTGGCTCGAGGCCCAGGCGCTGCAGCATGCGGCTGCCGTAGCGGCGCAGGCCCCACAGCGCCAGCAGCGCCGGCAGGCCGATGGCGGCGGTGGCGAAATGGGGCAGTACCCGGTCGCTGGCCGCGAGGGCGCTGCCCAGTTCGATGGCCGTGCTGCCATTGACCGGTATGCCCAGCAAGGTGGGAAACTGGCCCAGGGCGATCAGCAGCGAAGCGCCGGTGACGAAGCCGTGCAGCACCGGGGCGCCGAGCAGGGCGGCCAGGGTTTCCAGCCGGAGCAGGGCGGCGATCAGGCAGATCGCGGCGATCTCCAGCGACAGCACCAGCGCTGCGAGATGGGGCGTGATGCCGTGGTCGATGGCCACGCCGCCGATGGACTGGGCGGTCATCATCGCGATCACCGCCACCGGCCCCACGGCGAGGGTCGTGCTGGAGCCGAAAGCGGCATACGCCAGGGCCGGCAGCAGGCTGGCCATCACGCCTACCACGGGGGGCAGGCCGGCGAGAATGGCATAGGCCAGGCTCTGCGGAACCAGCAGGATGGTGACGATGACGGCGGCGAGCAGGTCGTCCGTCAGCGCCGCGCGGCGGTACTCGGCCCAGCGGCGGGCGAAGGATGGGCTTCGCGCGGAGGTGGGGACGGGGGTCGGTGGCATGCTCACAGCAGGTCGAGCGGAATCTTGAGGTAGCGCACGCCGTTGTCCTCGGCGGGCGGAAGATTGCCGGCGCGCACGTTGACCTGGATGGACGGCAGGATCAGCTTCGGCATGGCGAGGGTCCGGTCGCGGGCGCTGCGCATGGCGACGAATTCCGCTTCGGTAACGCCGTCATGGACGTGGATGTTGCTGTCGCGCTGTTCGGCGACCGTCGTTTCCCAGGCAGGTGCGCGGCCTTCGGGCGGGTAGTCGTGGCACAGGTGCAGGCATGTCTCGGGCGGCAGCGCCAGCACCTTGCGGATCGAGCGGAACAGCGTGGCCGCATCGCCGCCCGGGAAGTCGCAGCGTGCGGTGCCGTAGTCGGGCATGAACAAGGTGTCGCCGACGAAGGCGTCCTCGCCGACGATGTAGGTCAGACAGGCGGGGGTGTGTCCGGGCGTATGCATCACCGCGGCGTCGAGGCTGCCGATATGGAAATGCTCGCCATCCTCGAACAGGTAGTCGAATTCAGTGCCGTCGGTGTTCATGTCCTTGGCGTTGAAGACGGCCTTGAACACACCCTGCACCTGGCGAATGTGGCCGCCGATGCCGATGCGGCCGCCTAGTTGCTGCTTCAGGTAGGGGGCGGCCGACAGATGATCGGCGTGGGCATGGGTCTCCAGCAGCCAGTCGACCGTCAGCCCGGCCTGGCGCACGTGGGCGACCACCGCGTCGGCGGAAGCATGCGAGGTACGGCCGGACTTGGGATCGTAGTCCAGCACGCTGTCGATGATTGCGGCCCGGTGCGTGGCCGGGTCGGAAACGACGTGGGTCACGGTGAAGGTGGCCGGGTCGAAAAAGGACTGGATTCTGGCGCGTTGCATGTCGAGGATCCTCGGATGTCGGTGCTGCTTTACCGTGCCGCAGTGGCACCGGCGAGGGATGCGGAGAGCAGAATATCAAGCGGATGAGAGCGCATGAGGGAAGCGGGCCGGGGAGGATTCGAAAGCATAAATATAAGCAAAAACTTATGCTAAGGTCCAATCGGAGTTGCCGATG
Source organism: Thauera carbonicopians (assembly GCF_025699485.1). Classification (GTDB taxonomy): domain Bacteria; phylum Pseudomonadota; class Gammaproteobacteria; order Burkholderiales; family Rhodocyclaceae; genus Thauera. Next base: position 150,438 of record NZ_JANUXN010000002.1, read on the forward strand.
GCGGCCACGAGTGGGCAGTGTCGCAAGCCTGCGGCATACTGCGCTTTTCCCACCCCACGGAGTGCTTGCCATGAAGCTTTACTACAAGCCGGGCGCCTGCTCGCTGTCGCCGCACATCGTTCTCGAAGAACTCGGTCTGCCGTATGAGACGGAAGCCGTCGATCTCCAGACCAAGGTGACGGCGGGCGGTGCCGACTTCACCCGGATCAATCCCAAGGGCTATGTGCCTGCACTGGTACTGGACGGCGGTGAAATGCTGACCGAGGGGCCGGCGATCGTGCAGTACCTGGCCGACCTTGCGCCCGAGAAGAAGCTGGCGCCCGCCAACGGCAGCCTGGCGCGCTATCAGTTGCAGTCGTGGCTGACCTTCATCGGCACCGAGTTACACAAGTCCTGCAGTCCGTTCTTCAATCCGGCCTCCGGGGATGCCTGGCGGGCTGCGGCGCAAGCGAACCTCGAGCGCCGGCTGGGGTACGTCGACAAGGAACTGGCGGGCAAGGCGTATTTGATGGGCGAGGACTTCAGCGTCGCCGACGCCTATCTGTTCACGGTGCTGGGCTGGATGGGCTTCATCCAGTTCGATCTGTCCCGTTTCGCCAATCTGACGGCGTTCCAGGCACGTGTCGCAGCGCGGCCGGCCGTGCAGGCGGCGCTGAAGGCGGAAGGGCTGGCCTGACCTGCGCCGCTTTCGTGAGTGGCGGCGCACCGGGGAAATATCGTGGTGCGCTGCCGCCATCCGTATTCACGTAAAGCCGGCCGGGCGAAGGAGGCCGTTCTGGATCAGCTCGGTTCGGCGACGATGACGCGGTTGCGCCCGGCCTGCTTGGCCTGATACATGGCCTTGTCGGCCCGGCTCAAGGCGGGCTGCATGGACTCGCCGGCATTCACCGGTGTCACGCCTGCGCTGAAAGTGATGACGATCTTCTGATGGTCGGTCATGAAAAACTCGCGGGTCAGCTCGCGCTGCAGCCGGGTCAGCGTGTTGTAGGCGTCGGCCTTGCCTGTTTCCGGCAGCAGGATCACGAACTCTTCACCGCCGTAACGCGCCAGCACATCCTGCGGGCGCAAGTGGTGCCGCACGACGCGGGTGAGGTGGATGAGGGCTTCGTCTCCCACTTCGTGGCCATGGGCGTCATTGAGTTTCTTGAAGTTGTCGATGTCGAGCAGTGCAAGGGCGAGCGTCGTGCCGCGTCGCTGGGCGCGGGCGGCCTCGGCCTCGAACATCTCGCCCAGCCCGCGGCGGTTCAGGACACCTGTCAATTGGTCGTGCCGCATCAAGCGGCTGACTTCGTCGAGTTCATGCTGCAGCGTGGCGATGCGTTCTTCGGCCGCACGCGCCTGCTGGCGGCTTGCAATCAGTTCATCGCGCGAGCGTCGGGCTTCGTCCTGGATGCTGAGGGTTTCGCGCATCACTTCGTCCAGCACCTGCCCGATTGCATTGATGTCCCTGGCCTGGGCGATGCGTTGGGCGCAGGTGCCGATACGATCGTGGTAGGTGCTGGTGCTCTCTGAAAAGCTCGCGAGCTGGTCGACGAAGCCGGCGAGCATCGTGCGCAGATGGTTCTGGGCTTCGACGAGGTTGTGCTTCAATTGGCTCTGCTTGTAGATCAGATCCTTGAGGCGGCGCTCGGCGTCATCGATGCTGCGGGGGTTGAGCGGGGCATCGATGAGTTCGCGCAACATTTCGATCTGGCCCGTCAGCCAGGTGTCGTCCAGCACCAGATCGTCGATGTTGCGAAGCAGCAAGCGCAGCAATTGGAGGAGTCCGCCGCGGATTTCCGCATCATCGGCCGTGGTCATTTCGAGGCGATGGGCGAGGCGGCGGATGCGGGCGCCTATCTGCTCGAGCTGTGCGGCTTCGAGTGTGACGGCGACATCATCGGCAAGCCGCTGAGCCTCATCCGCCAGTTCCGGATGCGCGCCCAGGAAGGATGGGACGACATCGCGGAGGGTCGATGAGAGGAGCTGGCGGAAGCTCTCGATCAGATCGCGGCCGTGTCCGGCCGATAATACGACTGCAGTCGACTTGGTGCTTGTGGCGACAGCAGCGATGTCTTCCGCTGGCTCCGGGTCTGCCGCTGCGAGGTCGAGCGGAGTCTGGCTCCAGCCACGCAGCAGGCCCTGCAGGCGGTTGTAGAGTGTCGTGGACTCCGATGCGGCCAGGACACGATCGAGGGATTCGCGTTTACGTGCGATGGTCCAGCCTTGCTGGCGATCCTCCCAGGAACGGAGCAGGTCGGCGATGAGCTCATTCCATGCAGGCGCTTCGACGTTTTTCAGTCCGTCCAGATAGTGCCACAGCGCCTCTTCCGCCATCTTCGGATCAGCCGCATTCAGGGCCTCGTCGAACTTGCGGACTGCTTTCTGCTGCTCCGGGGTATCCCTGGACAGGCGGTACGACAGCCTGTGCAGGAAGTCTTTGGGTGCCGTGACGTCGTTGGCGTGGCTACCGGCAATCTCATGGTAGAGCTTGCTGTAGTTGTCCGGAGTCGGAGTCATACGGCGCAGTGCAAGCTGACGAAGAGTTTCGCGGGCGACTTCGGAAGGACTGCGCTGGGCGCTCATGGAGGATGCCGATGGCCGGTTCGATGCACGGGATTATATCGGTAGCCTGAGGCGGCGAAGTGCATGATCCAGCGGAGTAAAGCGGCTCGTTTCCACTGACTGCGTCGATTGTGCTGCAGGACAAGCTTCATTGCGGTGAGCCGGCCATGAGTGACACGATACCCATTTCGGGCAATTGCGACGAGGACTGGGTAGCGAGGGCTCGGTTTGTCCAGTTCGCATGATGGGCGCCCTGCCGTGTTTCAAGGCGGCTGGACGGGTAGAATGCAAAGCTTGACCATCCTTGGGCCCCATCGATAGCGCCCAGCCTGCAAGAGTTCTCGTCCTTCATGAGCACCGAAAAAGACAGCACTGTGGCCAATGTGCCTGCCACTGCCCCCGCAACAGAGAGCAACGCCGCGCCACGGCAGCGAATCGAGCCGCGCGCCCTGCTGCAACGCCTGCAAGAGGCGTTTCCAGCTTTCCGCGATTGCAAACCTTTGGCGCTCAGGATCGATGCCAGCATCGTCGAGCGCATGCCCGACATCGACCGCAAGAGCCTGCGTGCCGCATTGCGGATGTATACCGCCTCGACCCGCTATCTGAAGGCCGTCGAGCGTTCGCAACAGCGTTTCGATCTCGATGGGCAGCCCGCCGGAGAGGTGACCGAAGAGCAGCGCACGCATGCATCGACGACGCTCAAGGAACGCTTTGCCGCAGTGGCCCGGCAGCAAAAGGAAAAGCGCGAGGCCGAGGCTGCGGAGAAACGGCGCACCGAGAAGCTGCAGCAACTGGTAAGCAAGTTTGGCCGCTGAAAGCCCGGCTGCCGAATTTGCGCCTCATGGTCAGCAGTGTGGCCGGAACAGATTCTGCGAACGGATCAACCAGGTCGCAGCGCCGGCAAGCACGGCAAGCGCAATGCCTGCGGCGACGTTTCCGGTTCCCAGCATCAAGCCGGCCAACAGGCCGACAGCGAGCAGCAGGCGAGTGAGCATCGTTTCGGACATGATCGTCTCCTGTATGGTTATCCAGTAAGTTAACTGTATATCCATACAGATTTCGAGGCAAGCATGTCGTGCAGCCGCGTGCCTGTGCTTGCGCTATAATCCGCCCCCAGTGCCGGCATAGCTCAGTTGGTAGAGCAGCTGATTTGTAATCAGAAGGTCGTGGGTTCGATTCCTATTGCCGGCACCAAGAACACCCACTGGACACGTCATGCGCGCGCGGCTCGTTCGGAAAACGCAGATGAATTGAGCCAAGACGAGCTCCTGCGACAAGAAAAACTTGCATTCTTCGCATCGACCGTTTATAGTGCTGTTTCTCCGACGCGGGGTGGAGCAGTCTGGCAGCTCGTCGGGCTCATAACCCGAAGGTCGCAGGTTCAAATCCTGCCCCCGCAACCAAATCTAGAGACAGGCCGACAGCGAAAGCTGATCGGCCTGTCTTGCTTTTGCAGCGAGGAAGCGTGTTCGGTGGCCCTGGTGTGATCAGCCCGTGCCGCGAGTGATGTACAGCGCGAAGTCGCAGTTTCCGCCGCCGCGGAACCATCGAGCCTGCATGCGCTGGCCGCCTGGAAAGCTCAGGGTGTGCTCGATCGTGGTTGCCTTCTGGCTCTGACTGCCTGTGGCATGGTGCCCAAGCTCGTTGCTGAACTTGCTGGCGAATGCCTCTGCCTGGCGAAAGCAGGCGTCGCCATCGGCGGTGCGCAGCCCGGGGCCCGAGCCGGGCTGAACGACGATTTCCTCGATCCGGCCTTTGGCATCGGCCATGGCCATGACTGTGGCGTCCAGCGGACGGATGCGCATGGCGAACTCGTCGCGGCCATCGCAACCGGGGGCGACGGGGAGCGCGCCCGGATCGAACCGCCTCGCCTGCACGGCGGACTTTTCCAGATTTGCACCGAGCGTGAGCGGACCCACGCCGTCGGCTCTCGGCTGCAGGTCCTGCGCGGGTGAGCTGCAGGCAGCCGGCAGTGCGGCCAGCAAGATCGTTGCGAGGGCACTGCCGGGAGAGGGCACGGAATCAGTCTGCCTTGATGAGGCCGCAGAACAGTCGGGCACCGGCGCCGCCGATGGGTTGGGCGGCGTGGTCGTCACGGTTCTCGTGGATGACCAATGCAGCGCCGTCGTCGTCGAGAATCTTCGCCCGCCCGCCCTGGCCGCCGAGGCTGGCGAGCGAGGTGTAGAGCTCCACTTCGACGGTGCCGTCGGCATGCACGAAGATGTTGGGCAGGTCGCCGGCGTCGGGACCTTCCGGATTCATCAGGCCGTGCTTCTTGCCGTCGGGGTTCAGGTGGGCTTTGGAGGCGACGAAGCCCTGATCGGGGTCGTCGCAGGTGCCGACGCTGTGGATGTGGATGCCTTTCGGCCCGGGAGGCAGGCCTTGGGCGGTGAGGTGGATCAGCACGCCGTGCGGCCCTTCGATCAGCGTTGCGGTGCCCACGGTCTGCCCCTGACGATTGATGATGCTGGCGGAGGCCTGCTCGGCCGCGGTGGCGGCAGTGGCGGCGCTGGCGATGGCGCATGCGACGATGAGGCGGGAGAAGGACATGACGAATCTCTCACGGTTGTTGAGTGAAGCGTCATGATAGACACGATTCGGGACGTGGCAAAGGCATGCACCCTCGGCTTGCAATGGCTGGCGCAGCCTGGCGCTTGGCCGTAACATCGCGCCGAATATCCACGGAGAAACGATCATGGCGTCCACCGCCGACAGTATCAGCATGGCGCTTTTTTGCGATTTCGAGAACGTGGCGCTTGGCGTGCGGGACGCAAACTACGAGAAGTTCGACATCAAGCGCGTGCTCGAACGCCTGCTGCTGAAAGGCAGCATCGTGGTGAAGAAGGCCTATTGCGACTGGGATCGCTACAAGAGCTTCAAGTCGGCGATGCACGAGGCCAATTTCGAGTTGATCGAGATCCCTCATGTGCGCCAGTCGGGCAAGAATTCGGCCGACATCCGCCTCGTCGTCGATGCACTGGACCTGTGCTACACCAAGTCGCATGTCGATACTTTCGTCATCATCAGCGGCGATTCGGACTTTTCTCCGCTGGTGTCCAAGTTGCGCGAGAACGCCAAGCAGGTGATCGGCGTTGGCGTCAAACAGTCCACCTCCGATCTGCTCATCGCCAATTGCGACGAATTCATCTTTTACGACGATCTGGTGCGTGACGGCCAGCGCTCGGCACGGCGCGACACGCGCGATGCGCAGCCGTCGGCGAAGCGCTCGCCCGAAGAGGAAAAACGGCGCAGGGAGGAACTGGAAAACCGTCGCGGCCAGGCGATCGAGATCGCGGTGGAGACTTTCGATGCGCTGATGGCCGAGCGTGGCGACAGCGGCAAGATCTGGGCGTCGATGCTGAAGGAGGCCATCAAGCGGCGCAAGCCGGATTTCAACGAAAGCTATTTCGGCTTCCGCGCTTTCGGCAACCTGCTCGAAGAAGCCCAGGCGCGCGGCCTGCTGGTCGTCGGGCGCGACGAAAAATCGGGCGCCTATGTCCAGCGGTCGAGCCCTGTGGCACAGGCTGGCGCAGCAGAGGAGGTCGTTTCGTCCAGCGATGGCCCGGCCCTCGTGACGGATGCGGATATCGAGCTTGAATCCGCTGCCGTGGCTGAAGTGTCGGGAGCTGATGTCGCAGGCAAGGACAAGCCGGAGAAAAACGGTCGTAGCGCAACTGCCCGCAAGACGGGGCGGAGCCGGACTTCGACTGGGCGACGGACCAAGGCCGTCGCGGACACGGTGCAGGCCGATGCCGTGCCGGTAGCAAGTGAATTGCCGGTGGCCGAACCTGTGTCAGCCGTGCCTGCCGAACTCGTTCAGGGCGACGGTGCCCACGCAGAGGATGAGCCGGCAGCGAGGCGCCCGGCGAAGCAGGGCAATGCCCGCGGCCGCTCGGGTTCGCGTGGACGCAAGGCTGAAGGGCGTTCGGCCGAGGAGGAGGTGAAGGTCGGTACCGAGGCCGTCCAGCCGCAGGCCGTGTTGCCGGAACCGGCAGATACGCCCGCCGCCGCACAGGGGCACAGCGAAGCCGACGCTGCGCCGCCGGCCAGGAAGCCCGCTGCCCGTCGCAGGACCCGCAAGCCCGCGGCGAGCGAAACGGGCGACGAAGGCTGAGAGACGACATTCCCCGCATTCGGTGCCGACCGTGCCCCCGACCGCCGCCATCGACCCCGCCCATTGGCCTTATCCACGCTGGATCGCGCATCGCGGCGCAGGCCGGCTGGCGCCGGAAAACACTTTGGCGGCCTTTCGCCTGGGGCATGCTCACGGCTATCGGATGTTCGAGTGCGACGTCCGCCTGAGTGCCGACGGCATTCCGTTTCTGCTCCATGACGATACGCTCGACCGCACGACGGCTGGACATGGGCCGGCGGCAGCACTCGATTGGGATGAGCTGTCGCGGCTCGATGCCGGCGGCTGGCATTCGGTGCAGTTCCGCGGCGAGCGGCTGCTTGGCCTGCAGTCCCTGATCCGCTTCTGCCGGATCGAGGATTGCGCCTTGAACGTCGAACTGAAGCCGGCACCGGGCATCGAGTACGAAACAGGGCGTGTCGTCGCCCGCATGCTTGAGCGCGAGTGGCGTGGCAGACTGCCGCCCTTGCTCAGCTCGTTCCGGCTCGAGGCACTGCAAGGTGCTCGTGCCGGCGCGCCTTCCCTGCCACGCGCGCTGCTGGTCGGCAGCCCTTTCCCCGACTGTCTGCGGCTCGCGCAGGAGCAAGGCTGCGTCGCGCTGGTGGCGGGGCATGAGCACGTTACGCCGCCGTTCGTGGAGCAGGTTCGTGCGGCAGGCCTGGCTCTGCTGAGCTACACCGTCAACGACGAGGCCGAGGTTCAACGCCTGCTGCAACTCGGCCTGCAGGGTCTGATCACCGACTGCGTCGACCGCTTCGGTCCCGGCATTCACGCCGCTTGACCGGAACTCGCTGCAGGAAGCAGGCTCTACGCACTCATTGCCTCTTTGCAAAGGCTTGCCTCATGCGCCATTCATGCATTGCTCCTTCCGTTCTGCTGGCGCTGGCGTGCCTGCTGCCATCGGCCACGACCCTGGCTGCCGATGACAGGACGATCTGCCTCGAAGCGGGGCGCTGGACCGTGGTCGACAGCGATGGACCGCAAACGGGGGCCGAGCCCTCGGCCGTGCTCGACGCGATGGCCGGGCGCGATGTCGTGTTGCTCGGCGAGCAGCACGACGATGCGGATCATCACCGCTGGCAGCTGCAGACCCTCGCAGCCCTGCATGCGCGCCGTCCGGACCTGCAGATCGGCTTCGAGATGTTTCCGCGCCGCGTGCAGCCGGTGCTCGACCGTTGGGTGGCGGGGGAGCTGTCCGAATCGCAGTTTCTTGAGCAGGCCGAATGGACCGAAGTCTGGAGCATGCCGGCCGAGCTCTATCTGCCGCTGTTCCATTTTGCCCGCCTCAACAAGGTGCCGATGCTTGCCCTGAACATCGACCAGAGCCTGATCCGGAAGGTTGCCAGAACAGGCTGGAGCGGGGTGCCGGATGCCGAGCGTGGCGGCGTCGGCAGTGCGGCGGCGCCTTCTGCTGCCTATGTCGACATTCTGTTCGACGTGCATCTCCAGCATGCGCGAATGCGTGCCGGCGACGACAAGAAGGCATCGCGCGAAGATGAGGCCTTCCGCAATTTCATCGACTCCCAGCTTGTCTGGGATCGCGCGATGGCCGAGGCGCTGGCTGCGGCGCGCGGTGCGGCAACGCGCATCGACGGGCCGCCGCCGCTGATGGTCGGCATCATGGGCAGCGGGCATGTGCGCTTCGGCCATGGCGTGGCGCATCAATTGAAGGATCTCGGCGTGGCGGAGGTCGGTCTGCTGTTGCCGATGTCGGCGGCCACGCCGTGCACGGAGCTCGTTGCCGGCCTGGCCGACGCGGTATTTGCGATTCAGGAGACCGCGCGTTCGCCCATGCCGCCGCCTCGGCTGGGCGTCAGCCTGGAGGAGCACCAGAAAGGCGTGCGGATCGCCCAGGTGAGCGAAGGCAGCCTGGCGGCGCGCACCGGCCTGCGCGCCGGCGACGTGATCGTCGAGGCCGCCGGCGCGCCGCTGAAGCGCCCGGCAGCGCTGGCCAGCCTGGTCCGGGCCCAGCCTCCCGGAACCTGGCTGCCGATCAAGCTGATACGCGCCGACGAGACGCTCGAGCTCATCGTGCGTTTCCCGTCCGGGAGCTGATCCCGATGTTTCGTGCAGCGCGCCTGTGGGGCTGGCGTGTGCCGATCCTGGTCGCGCTTGCCGCCGTCGTCCTTGCCCGCCCGGTATCCGCTGCCGAATGGCCGATCGAGCTGGACGTCCAGCTCGACCCGGCGAGCCGCGAGCTGCTGGTCGACGCAACGCTGCGGCCGCAGCAGCGTGATTTCCGCTTTGCCCTGCATGCCGGCCTGGACATCGAGTCGGCTGCGGTGGATGGACGGGCGCTGCGCGTCGAAGCGCTTGGCAGGCGGGGTGAGGTACGCGACTGGCGCATACGCCTGCCTGAGCGGGGCGTGCTGCGTCTGCGCTATGGCGGCGTCCTGCCGGCGCTCGATGCCGGGCTCGACCATCGCGACGTGCTGCAAGGCATGCCGCCGATGGCTTCGGCGGCGGGCAGCTATCTGCCGGCAGGGGGCGCCTGGTATCCGCGCCCGGCCGAGGTGTTCGGCTATCGCATCGATGTGCGTGTTCCGGCCGGCCAGCGGGTGATCGTGCCCGGGCGGCTGCTGGCAGAGCATGTGCCGGACGGCGAAGAAGGGCATTACCGGGCACGCTTCGAATTCTCCCGGGTGACGGACGGCATCGACCTGATGACAGGACCGTGGATCGTGCGCGAACGCATCGTGGTGCGCGACGATGGGGAAGGCTTGCGGCTGCGCACATACTTTCCCGCAGCGCTGGACGCCGAAGCCGGCCTGGCCGAGGCCTACCTGGCCGACAGTGCGCGCTATATCGAGCGCTACGGCAGGAGCATCGGCGTTTACCCCTTCACCGAGTTCTCGATCGTCGCTTCTCCGCTGCCGACCGGCTTCGGCATGCCGACGCTGACCTACCTGGGGGAGCAGGTGCTGCGCCTGCCTTTCATCCGCGCCACCTCGCTCGGCCATGAGGTATTGCACAACTGGTGGGGCAACGGTGTGCTGGTCGATTACCGCAGCGGCAACTGGTCGGAAGGCCTGACCACCTTCATGGCCGACTACGCCTACAAGGAAGAACAATCGGCAGCAGCGGCACGTGAGATGCGCCTGGGCTGGCTGCGTGATTTCGCCGCCCTGCCTGCCGATGCCCACCAGCCGCTGGCCGAGTTTCGTTCGCGTACCCACGGTGCCGCGGCGGCGGTGGGCTACGGCAAGGCGGCGATGGTGTTCGTGATGCTGCGCGACCTGATCGGCGAAGAGGCGTTCGCACACGGCATCCGCAGCTTCTGGGAGCGGAATCGTTTCCGCATCGCCGGCTGGGCGGAGCTGAAGGTGGCTTTCGAACAGGCCTCGGGGCGCGATCTGGACGCTTTCTTCCAGCAGTGGCTGCGGCTTGCGGGTGGCGCGCGAGTGAACATCGAACAGGCTCGCTTCATTGCCGGAGCGGAGGGAAAAGGCGGGCTGTTGAAAGTCGAGCTGCAGCAGAGCGGACCCGCACATGTGCTCCACCTCCCCCTGCAACTGGAGAACGGCCAAGCGGCGCAGACGCGCTGGGTGAGCTTGTCGCGGTCGCGGCAGACGTTCGAGCTGGCGGTGGACCAGGTGCCGCAGACGGTGCGAGTGGATCCGGAATTGAGGGTGTGGCGCCGACCGGACGACGAACAGCTGCCACCGATTCTGCGTCAGTGGATGCTGGCGGATTCACCCCGGCTGATCATCGCCGACGAAGGCGATACGGCGTTGGTGGAGGCAGGCAAGGGGCTGGCCAGGCGTTTCTTCGAACGTCCTGTGCGCACCGTCGGCCCGGAGGCTCTGCGTGGAGGCGGTGATGCCGTGTTGCTGGTCGGCACGCACGCGGCCGTCGATCGCCTGCTGGCTGACGCAGGCCTGCCGCCACGGCCGGCCTTGGCCGAGCGGCAACACAGTGCTGCGGTATGGACCGTACAGGCCTCTCCCGGCCCTGCACTTGCCGTCGCGTCGGCACGTGATGCCGACGCGCTGACGGCGCTGCAACGGCCGCTGCCGCACTACGGCGGGCAGAGTTGGCTGATCGCCGAGGGCGCCCGGGTGCTGGAACGCGGGGTGTGGGATGCGCCGGGCAGGGCAGTACCGGTCGACAGGCAATGAATGCCCTGCGGCGGAGGCAGCGTAGAATCATGGGCATGAATACCCGATACGCGTCCCATCGACCCCTTCGTTTCTCCCGGGCATGCAGGCAGATGCTCGCGATGCTTGCCGTGGCGGGCTTGTCTTTGCCCGTAGCCGCGTCAGATGCGGATTTTTCTAGTTGCATGAAGACGTTGCGCGGCGAAGCGGCGTCCGCAGGCGTGTCGCCGGAGACCTTCGACCGCCATACTGCTGCGCTGGTGCCCGACATGGCCGTGGTCGGTTTTCTCGACGCCCAGCCGGAATTCGTGACCCCGATCTGGGATTACATGGCCGGTCTGGTCGATGCCGAGCGCGTCGCCGACGGGCGAGAAATGCTGGCCCAATGGGCTGACGTGCTTGCCCGCGTCGAGGCGCAATATGCCGTCGATCCTGCTACCGTGGTTGCGGTCTGGGGTGTGGAAAGCAATTTCGGCCGCAATTTCGGCAGCCGCCCCTTGCTGACCTCGCTGTCCACGCTGTCCTGCTTCGGCCGGCGCCAAGCCTTCTTCCGCGGTGAATTCTTCACCACGCTCAAGATCATCCAGGAAGGCCATGTTGCGCCCGAGCGCCTGACCGGCTCGTGGGCCGGCGCCTTCGGCCATACGCAGTTCATGCCCTCGACCTTCATGCGGCTGGCAGTCGATTTCGATGGCGATGGCCGCCGTGACCTGGTCGACAGCGTGCCCGACGCGCTGGCGTCCACGGCCAACTTCCTCAAGCGGGCAGGCTGGCGTGCCGGTCTGCCGTGGGGTTTCGAAGTCGTGTTGCCGGATCGTTTCGACACCTCGGCTGCAGGGCGGCGCAACAAGCAGCCGATGGCGGACTGGGCCGCACGCGGTATCAGGCTGGCCGATGGCGGCGCTTTGCCGGCCGGTTCCACGCCCGCGGGGCTGTTGCTGCCTGCCGGCAGCGGCGGGCCGGCATTCCTCGTCACGCGGAATTTCGATGCGCTCTACTCGTACAACGCGGCCGAAAGCTACGCGCTGGCGATTGCCCACCTGGCGGACCGCCTGCGCGGCGGAGACGCCTTCCGCACGCCCTGGCCGACCGACGATGCCGGGCTGTCGCGCGCCGAGCGGCGGGAAGTGCAGCAACTGCTGATCGCGCGCGGCCACGACATCGGCGAGCCGGACGGCATGATCGGCGCCCGCACGCGCGAGGCCCTGAAGCAGGTGCAGGCCGAACTCGGCTTGAAGGCGGACGGGCGGGCCGGGCAGAGAATCCTGCAGGCGCTGCGCGAGGCAGCGGCGAACTGATCCGGTCCGCGTACAGGCTCTGGTGCAGGCCACGACCTGAGACAGATATCACCGATTTTCGCTAGAATTCGCCCCCTCGGGCGGGCTTCGTTGGCCGTCCTCACCGGCGCCCTTACAGGTCGTCCTTACAGGCCGTCTTCATTCTCTCCAGGCGTGACATGCAAGATCTCGGGTATTTCAAATGGTCCTTCATCGTGACCATTCTCGGCATCGTCGGCGGCTATCTGCTGGCGGGATGGTCCGGTGCCTTCATCGTCATCGTGCTGGCGATCCTCGAGACTTCGCTGTCCTTCGACAATGCCGTGGTCAATGCCACGGTGCTCAAGCACATGGACGAGAAGTGGCGCCGCCGCTTCCTGCTGTGGGGCATCCTGATCGCGGTGTTCGGCATGCGCATCGTGTTTCCGCTGGCCATCGTCGGCATCGTGGCGCACATGGGGCCGGTGGAGGTGATCCGGCTGGCGCTGTTCGACGAGGCCGAATACGCGCGCATCCTGCTGTCCGCGCATCACGAGATCGCGGCTTTCGGCGGCGCCTTCCTGTCGATGGTGTTCCTGAAGTTCTTCGTCGACAGCAACAAGGACCTGCACTGGCTGAGTGTGGTGGAGGCGCCGCTGACCAAGCTGGGCCGGCTGGAGGCGGCGCAGATCCTGCTGACCCTGCTGGCGATCCTCGGCAGCGCGGCCTGGCTGGACAACGATACCAAGCGCGTGGAGTTCGTCGTCGCCGGCATCTGGGGCTTGATCACCTACATCGTCGCCGATGGCCTGGGCGCGATCCTCGGTGGCGGGGAGGGTGAGGGCGGCAAGGTCGCCGCGAAGACCGGCTTTGCCGGCTTCATGTACCTGGAGCTGCTGGATGCTTCGTTCAGTTTCGACGGCGTGATCGGTGCTTTTGCGCTGACCACCAGCCTGCCGATCATCGCGATAGGTCTCGGCGTGGGTGCGATGTTCGTGCGCTCATTCACGCTGATGCTGGTCTATCGCGAAACCTTGAATGCCTACCGCTTCCTGGAGCATGGGGCGTTCTGGGCGATCGGTGCGCTGGCTGCGGTGATGTTCATCGGCGTCCATGTCCACATCCCGGAAGTGATCACCGGCCTGGTCGGCGCAGTACTGATCGGCGCGGCTTTCCTCAGCTCCCTGCGCGGCCGGCGAGCCGCCGCCTGAGCGCGGCGGCCCGTGGCCCGGCACGGCTTCAGCCGCGCCGGGTATGCATCAGGTAATTTACGTCGGTGTCGCGACCCAGCGAGTACACCCTGGTCAGCGGGTTGTAGCTCATGCCGGTCAATTCCTCCATGTCCAGGCCGGCATTGCGGCAGTAGCGGCTGAGTTCCGAGGGTTTGATGAACTTCTCGTACTCGTGTGTACCGCGCGGCAGCATGTTCAGTACGTATTCGGCACCGACGATCGCCAGGGCGTAGGCCTTCGGGTTGCGGTTGATCGTGGAGAAGAAGACGTGGCCGCCGGGCTTGACCAGGCGGGCGCAGGCGGCGATGGTGCTGGCGGGGTCCGGCACGTGCTCGAGCATTTCCATGCAGGTCACGACGTCGAAATGGCCAGGGCTCTCTTCGGCGAATGCTTCGGCGCTGATCAGGCGGTAGTCGACGCTGTGGCCGCTTTCGAACAGATGCAGGCGTGCGACGCTGAGTGCCTTTTCCGACAGATCGATACCGGTGACCCTGGCGCCGAGTGAGGCCATGCCTTCGGCCAGGATGCCGCCGCCGCAGCCGACGTCGAGCACCGTCTTGCCCGCCAGGCCGGCCTTGCCGTCGATCCAGCCCAGGCGCAGCGGATTGATTTCATGCAGGGGTTTGAATTCCGAGGCCGGATCCCACCAGCGGTGGGCGAGTTCGCTGAATTTCTGTACTTCGTTCGGGTCGGCGTTGATTGCGCTCATCATTTCTCGTCACAGCTTGCAGAGTTGATCGGTATCGTCGGCAAGGCCGCACATTCCAGTGGCAGATTACAGGAAACAGGCGCCACAAAACAAAAAGCCCTGCCGAAGCAGGGCTTTTCGCGCAGCGGAAATCCGCGATTACTTGGAGCCGATGACTTCGACGTCCACACGGCGATCCGGCTGCAGGCACTCGATCAGAGCCTTGCGGTTGCGGATGTTGTCGCACTTGTTGCCGGTGACGGGCTGCGATTCGCCCTTGCCTTCGGTGTAGATGCGGTTGGCTTCGACGCCCTTCGACACCAGGTAGGTCTTGACGGCGGCGGCGCGGCGCTCGGACAGAGCCTGGTTGTAGGCGTCCGAACCCAGACGGTCGGTGTGGCCGACGGCCAGGATGACTTCCAGCTTCAGTTGCTGGGCCTGGGCAGCCAGGTCGTCGAGGGTGGCACGGCCTTCCGGCTTCAGCGTGGCCTTGTCGAAGTCGAACAGGGTGTCGGCAGCCAGCTTGACCTTCTCGGCGGTGGGCTTCGGAGCGGGAGCCGGGGCGGGCGCTGCGGCGACCGGAGCGACACACTTGTCCTTGGCGACGATGTCGCTGTCGCATTCGCAGCCAGCCGGGAACTCGCCGGCCATGGCGGTCGAGGCAGCAGCCGGCGACCAGTAGCCGGTGCGCCAGCACAGACCATTGGCACTGCGGGCGACGACGTTGCGCGCATCGATGACGTAGGGAATCTCGCCCTTGCCATCGACCACGACGTCCTTGACCTGCGCGAAGGCGCCGGGAGCGGACAGGCCGATCGACGCGATGGCGGCCAGCATGAGCATCTGTTTCTTGGTTTGTTTGATCATGGTTTCCTCTTTGAAGGGCGAGTCGCCAGAATTACCACTGCAACGAAAGGTGAAAACGGTTGCAAAGCCGAATTCGTGTCTGATTCCTGTCGAGTTTGAACACTCTATCCAGTTCAATTAGCGAGCCTAGTGTGCCATAGCGATGTGATCCTGAGCAATTCTTTGTCGTTAATTTGCAACAGCGGAACACCTTTAGCCACGCGGGATTCGCCGTTTACCCACACATGCGTGACGTGCTCGCGGCCGGCCACATAAACCAGATGGGAGACGGGGTCGAAGCAGGGCTGGGAGAACGGGCCGCCGAGGTCCACCGCGCACAGGTCGGCGAATTTTCCCGGCGAGATCGAACCGATGCCGCCATCGAGCCCGAGCGCCCGGGCACCACCCAGCGTGGCCATGTGCAACGCGGTGTGGGCAGGCAGCGCGGATGCGTCGAGCGTACTCGCCTTGGCGAGCAGGGCGGCGTGACGCATTTCCTGAAACAGGTCGATACGGTTGTTGCTGGCCGCACCATCGCTGCCGAGGCCGACGCGGATGCCGGCCGACAGCAGGCGGGTGGTCGGCGCAATGCCGCTGCCGAGTTTCATGTTGGAGGTCGGGCAGTGGGCGACGCTGCAGCCGTGATGGGCCAGCAGCTCGATGTCGGTGTCGTCCAGATGCACGGCATGAACCGCGATCAGGTTCTCGCCCAGCACGCCCAGCCGCGCCAGGCGGGCGAGAGGGCGTGTGCCGTGTTCGGCGATGGCGTCGCGGATTTCGGTGGCGGTTTCATGGACGTGGGTATGAATGGGCAGATCCAGTTCGTCGGCCAGCGCCCGCACGCGCTGGAAAGTGGCGTCGGACACCGTATAGGGCGCGTGGGGCGCGAGCGAGAACGAGATGCCCGAATGCCCGCGCCACGCGTCGCGGACGGCGAGGCCTTTGCGCAGGTAGTCGTCGGCATCGCTTGCCCAGGGAGTCGGAAATTCGAGCACGGTGAGGCCGACCACCGCGCGCATGCCGGCGGCGGCAAACGCTTCTGCCGCGGCATCGGGATAGAAGTACATGTCGTTGCAGGTCGTGATGCCGCCGCCGAGCATTTCCGCTGCGGCCAGCAGTGTGCCGTCGCGGACGAAGGCGGCGCTGACATGGCGGCTTTCGGCCGGCCAGATCGCTTCCCGCAGCCAGCGCATCAGCGGCAGGTCGTCGGCAATGCCCCGCATCAGGTTCATCGCGGCGTGGGCGTGGAGGTTGACCAGGCCGGGGATCAGCACATGCTGCGGCAGTTCGACCGTCGTGCCGGCTTCGTAGCGCAGGCGTGCTTCGTCGAGCGGAAGCACGGCGAGGATCAGGCCCGCATCGACCGCGACGGCGTGGTTTTCCAGCGTGATGCCGGCCGGCTCGACCGGAACGACCCAGCGGGGAGTGATCAGGAGATCGATCCGTCGTTTCACGTGTCACGCTCCAATATGAATGGGCTGAAAGTCAGCGGATGGGCTCAATCCTCGCTTGGACACAGCCACGATTCAAGCGCAATCGAGCCTGATCGCAGCCCATTTGCGCAGCCTTCTTCCGTTCGTGCCACAATCCGTGCCGTCTGTCACGGTTTGCGGCGCGCCGTCCAGGTTCGCCATCGCCCAACATGAGTCGTACCCCTGAGACAATCGGCAAATATCGCATCCTGCGCGAGATCGGACGCGGCGCGACGGCAGTCGTTTACCTCGTCGAGAGCCCCGACCATCCGCAGCCCGTGGCATTGAAGCACGTGCGTTTCGACGACAAGGCGAAGGACGAGGCGAAATGGAACCGCCGCCTGCTGAAGCTGCTCAAGGCCGAGCGGGCGGTGTCGTCGCGCCTGAACCATCCGAACATCATCCGCATCTTCGATGCCTCGGTCGAGCCCGCCGAAGCCTACGTGGTGATGGAGTACTTCCCCGGCGAATCCCTCGAACGCTACTGCAGCTTCGAGAAGCTGCTGCCGATCCATCGCACGATCGGCATCGTCTTCAAATGCTGCATGGCGCTGGACCACGCATTTCGCCAGGGCATCGTGCATCGCGATATCAAGCCGGCGAACATCCTGGTCGATGACCAGGACAACGTGAAGATCACCGACTTCGGCCTGGCGATGAACATCAGCAAGCGGGTCGATACCGATTCGACCTTCATCATGGGGGTGGGCTCGCCGGCCTACATGAGCCCTGAACAGATCAAGGGTTACCCGCTGAACCAGAAGACCGACCTGTATTCGCTGGGCGTGCTGCTGTTCCACATGCTGACTGGCCGGCTGCCTTTCCGCGCGAGTAATCCGGCACAGCTCGTCTACAAGATCATCAACGCCGATCCGCCGCAGGTGTCGCAGCTCAACCCCGACGTGCCCGAGCAGATGGATGCGGTGATCCGCAAGGCGCTGGAAAAGGACCTCTATTCGCGCTATCGCAACGGCGCGGAGTTCGCCAAGGATCTCGCCGCGGTGCGCTACCAGATCCTCGACGAGAATTACGTGCCGCCGGACATCAGCCGTTTCATGCAGCTCCGCAAGCTGGCGTTCTTCACCGAGTTCGAGGACGTCGAGCTGTGGGAGGTGATGCGGATCTCGTCCTGGCGCAAGGTCGGGCAGCACGTCTCGCTGGTGCAGGAGGGCGACAACGACCAGCGCTTCGGCATCGTCCTCGACGGTACGGTGGAGCTGTCGGTCGAAGGACGGCGGGTGATGGAGCTGGGGGCGGGCGAGGTGTTCGGCGCCCAGGCCTGGCTGGACCAGCTCGAACATCGGCACATGCTGTCGGCGGTGTCGCTGACGCCCGTGAGCTATCTCGAAATCAACCCTTCGGCGCTGGCGCTGGCCAGCGAGGAGGTGCTGGAGTGCTTCCGCCGCGAGCTGGGCACGGTGATGGTCCGCCGCCTCGCCCAGATTGCGAAGCTGCTGTCCGCGGGCGGACCGCCCGCGGTGCGCGGCGATTTCACCGCCACCGGCGGGCTCGATCTGCAGTTGCTCGAACCCTGATCAGCTTTCCTGCCGCGCAGGGCCGGCGAGCCAGTTGCCCAGGTGATCGACGGCGAGCCCGGCCAGGGCCTCGATCCAGTCCGGCCGCTCGTTGAGGCAGGGAATGTAGTGGAAGCGCTGGCCGCCGCGGCCGAGAAAGGCGTCGCGGCACTCCATGGCGATTTCCTCCAGTGTCTCCAGGCAGTCGGCGATGAAGCCGGGGCACATGACGTCGACGCGGCCGACCCCCTGGGCGGCGAGCGCTTCGAGCGTGGGCTGGGTGTAGGGCTGCAGCCATTCGGCTTTGCCGAAGCGCGACTGGAAGGTGACCATCGCCCGTTCGGGCGGCAGGCTGAGCGCCTCGGCGAGCAGCCGGCCGGTGGTCTGGCACTCGTGGTAATAAGGGTCGCCAAGCTCGATCGTGCGCTTGGGCACGCCGTGGAAGCTCATCAGCAGCCGATCCGGCTCGCCGTGCGCGGCCCAGTGTTCGCGCACGTTGGCAGCGAGTGCCTCGATGTAGCCCGGGAAGTCGTGGAAGTCGCGCACGAAGCGGATTTCCGGCTGGTTGCGGATCTTCGCCAGGGCGCGGCCGACGGCGTCGACCACCGTTGCCGTGGTGCTGGCCGAATATTGCGGGTAGAGCGGCAGGACGAGGATGCGCATGCAGCCCCGCGCCTGCATCGCGCGCAGGCGCTCGGCGATCGAGGGTTTGCCGTAGCGCATGGCGAAATCGACATCGACCTCGGAGCGGCCGGCCGCGGCCAGGTGGTCGCGCAGCCGGCTGGCCTGGCGTTCGGTGTGGACCATCAGCGGCGAACCGTCTGCGCTCCAGATGCTGGCGTATTTCTTTGCCGATGCGGCCGGGCGGATGTTCAGGATGATGCCGTTGAGAATGGGCCACCAGACGGCGCGGGGGATCTCGACCACGCGCGGATCGGACAGGAATTCCTTCAGATAGGGGCGCAGTGCGCCGGCGGTGGGCGCATCGGGGGTGCCGAGATTGACGAGCAGGATGCCGGTACGGGCGGGGGTGTCGTGCGAAGCGGGCGGTTCGGGCCAGTAGCGGGCCATGCTTGTCCTTGCTTGTGGGGCCGGACCGGGCGAAACCGAGGCTCGTCCTGTCCGGAGCGGTGTTTCAGGTGTTCGACGACAGCGCGTTGGACAGCAGCCGGGCGGTGATGTCGACGATCGGAATCACGCGATCGTAGGCCATCCGGGTCGGGCCGATGACGCCCACCGAGCCGACGATCTGGCCGTCTACCTCGTAGGGTGCCGTGATCACGCTGCAGGCGTCGAGCGGCGCGAGGCCGGATTCGCCGCCGATGAAGATCTGCACCCCGTCGGCCTTGTTCGACAGTTCGAGCAGTTGCACGAGGCTGGTGCGCTGTTCGAAGAGCTTGAACAGTTCGCGCAGGCGCGACATGTTCGACGACAGGTCCTCGACGTCGAGCAGATTGGTTTCGCCGGAGATGACGTAGCGGGTGGCCGTTTCTTCCGCGGCGGCGCTGCCGGCATCCACGGTCGCGGTCATCAGTTCGGTCATGTCGCTGCGCAACTGGCGCAGTTCGTCCATGATGCGGCGGCGGATCTCGTCGAAGGACAGGCCGGCGAAATGCTCGTTCAGGTAGTTCGCGGCGCTGCTCAGCTCGCTGGCGCTGTAGGCGCGGCGGGTCATCAGGATCCGGTTCTGTACGTCGCCGGCGGTGGTGACGATGATCAGCAGGATGCGGTTTTCGGACAGGCTGATGAATTCGAACTGCCGGATGCGGACGGCGTCCTTGCGCGGGGCGACGACGATGCCGGCGAACTGGGTGAGGTTCGACAGCAGGTGCGAGGCCGAATTGAGCAGCCGCTGCGGCTGGTCGGGCTGGAGCTGGTCCTTGAGTTGATGCACCCGTGTGGTGTCGAGCGGCTGGACCGTCAGCAGCGAATCGACGAAGAAACGGTAGCCGCGCGCCGTCGGAATCCGGCCGGCGGAAGTGTGCGGACTGGCGATCAGGCCGAACTCCTCCAGGTCGCTCATGACGTTGCGTACCGTCGCCGGCGACAGCTCCAGCCCGGAGAAGCGCGACAGCGCACGCGAGCCGACAGGCTGACCGTCCGCGATATAGCGTTCGATCAGGGTTTTCAGCAGGATCTGGGAGCGAGCGTCTAAGGAGTTCATGGCAGGCGAAGAATATAGCTCGGATCATCCATCGATGGATATTCCGGATATCTCCCGGTCCCTGCCAGCGGGCTTCGGCGCCGTCGTTCAGTGCTCGCCAAGGTGCTGGCGGGATATGGTTTAATCCGCGTCATGAGCGCCAAATTCCACAACATCGCCCTCGTGGGCAAGTACCAGAGCCCGGACGTGGCCGAATCGGTCATGGCGATCGCCCGTTTCCTGCGCGAACGCGGACGCATGGTGTGGATCGAGCAGGGCACGGCGAGTTCCATCGGCGGCGCGGGCGATTTTCCGGTTGCCGGCTATGAGCGCATCGGCGGCGAAGTCGATCTGGCCGTGGTGGTCGGCGGCGACGGCACCATGCTCCACACCGCCCGCCGCCTGGCCGAGTACGGTGTGCCGCTGGCCGGAGTCAATCTCGGCCGCCTGGGTTTCCTGACCGACATCGCGCTGAACGACGCCAATGCGCGCCTCGCCGAGATCGTCGAAGGGCGCTTCCGCGAAGAGCTCCGCTTCATGCTCGACGCCGAAGTGCTGCGGGGCGGCGAGCGCATCTTCCAGACGCTGGCGCTCAACGACGTCGTCGTCAACAAGGGCGAGCTCGGGCGGATGATCGAATTCGAACTGTCGATCGATGGGGAGTACGTCTATTCCCAGCGCTCCGACGGCATGATCGTGTCGACGCCGACGGGCTCCACCGCCTACGCCTTGTCGTCCAATGGCCCCATCCTGCATCCGAGCGTCGACGGCATCGCCCTGGTGCCGCTGTGTCCGCACGCGCTGACGGCACGGCCGATCACCCTGCCGGACAGTTGCCGCATCGACATCGTGCTGCTGCCGCCCCAGGACGCGCGGGTGCATTTCGACGGCCAGGCCCGCTTCGACTTGCGCGCAGGCGACTGCGTGCGCGTGACCCGTTCGAGGCATGGGCTGAAGCTGCTGCATCCGGAGAGCTACAGCTATTTCGCCATGCTGCGCGAAAAGCTCCACTGGAGCACGCCGCCGCGGCACGACTGACGCCGGCTCCACGCCCCGACCGCTGCCAACCGAGCACCGTTTTCCTCCATCCCTCATTGACCTGCCATGCTGAGAAGCCTGTCCATCCGCGACTTCGTCATCGTCGACCATCTCGAACTCGAATTCGACAAGGGTTTTGGTGCGCTGACCGGAGAAACCGGCGCCGGCAAGTCGATCCTGCTCGATGCGCTCGGACTCGCGCTGGGCGGGCGAGGAGAGGCGGGCATGGTCCGCCGCGATCGCGAGCGGGCCGACGTGGTTGCCGAATTCGATCTGCCGGACGGCGGCGGCTTGCGCGCCTGGCTGGCCGAGCAGGAACTGCCGGCCGAGGACGGGACCGTGCTGCTGCGTCGCACCATCGACAGCAGCGGACGTGGCCGGGCCTGGATCAACGGCACCAGCGTGACGCTTGCGCAATTGCGCACGGCCAGCGACTGGCTGGCCGACATCCATGGCCAGCATGCCCACCATGCCTTGCTGAAGCCCGAAACGCAGCGCCAGTTGCTCGATGCGCATGCCGGTGCCCAGGGCCTGGCTGCCGATGTCGCCGAGCGCTATCGGGCCTGGCAGCACATCCTTCGCCTGCGGCACGAGGCCGAAGCCGATTCGGCCAGTTCGGCGCGCGAGCGTGAACTGCTCGCATGGCAGATCGGCGAGCTTCGGGAGCTCGGCTTCGATGCGGCGGAGTGGGCCGAACTGAACGTCGAGCACGGCCGCCTCGCACATGCCGCGGGCCTGATGGAAGGCGCGGACGAGACCCTGGCGGCCCTCGGCGAAGGCGACGTAGCGGTGTGCTCGATCCTGCGCCACCTCGATGGCCGCCTGGCCGCGCTGGCCGACATCGACCCGGCGCTGGCCGATGTGCGGGAGCTGCTGTCGTCGGCGGCGATCCAGGCGGACGAAGCCCTGCATGCCTTGCGCCGCTATCGCGACCGGCTCGACCTCGATCCGCAGCGGCTGGCCGAGATCGAAGGACGGATCGCGGCCGTCACCGATGTCGCACGCAAGTACCGCGTCGCGGTGGATGAACTGCCCGAGCTGCTGGCGCAGTGGCAGGCCCGGCTCGATACCCTGGAGGCAACGGCCGATCCGGCGCGGCTGGCCGCCGACGAAGCGCGCGCGAGGAAGGCCTTCGACGAGGCGGCGGCGGCGCTGTCCGCCGCCCGCCGTCCGGCCGCCGAAGCCTTGTCGGCGACGATCACCGACGCCATGCAGACGCTGGCGATGGCGGGCGGGCGTTTCGAAGTGGCGCTGGAAGCCTGCGAGCCGTCGTCGAATGGCGTCGAGACCGTCGAGTTCCGCGTCGCCGCCAACCCGGGGCAGGCCTTGCGCAGCCTGGCCAAAGTCGCTTCAGGTGGTGAGCTTTCGCGTATCGGGCTGGCGATCCAGGTCATGACCAGCCGTTCGAGCGATACGCCGACCCTGATCTTCGACGAGGTCGATGTTGGCATCGGTGGCCGTGTGGCCGAGATCGTCGGCAAGCTGCTGGCGAAGCTCGGCGAAGACCGGCAGGTGATGTGCGTGACGCACCTGCCGCAGGTCGCCGCCTGCGCCGACTGGCAGTGGCGCATCGCCAAGCGGGAGCAGGCGGGCGAGACTTTGAGCGAAGTGCAGGCGCTGGATCAGGCCGGGCGCGTCGAGGAGATCGCACGCATGCTCGGCGGCGTGAACATCACGGCGACGACGCGCGAACATGCGGCGGAAATGCTGGGCTTCGCCCCGGGAAAGTAGCTTGCGGTAGGTTCGCGGCCGTTGGTGGCAGGCCAATGGCGGGCTCGCGGCAAGGCGAGCCCTGATGGGAACGGGGCAGATTCCCGTGCAGCCCCGATGGGGGACGGGGCCGCCTGCCTCGCGAGGGGCTGCGGCCCGCGAGGCTCTTCAGGGCCTTACGATTCCTTTTGCGCCTGGCCGCTCGGACAGTCTTCCTTCATGCAGTCGCCGTAGAGGTAGAGCGCGTGCTCACGCAGCTTGAAGCCGCGCTCCTGGGCGATCGCATTCTGTCGCTTCTCGATCTCGGGGTCGAAAAACTCTTCGACCCTGCCGCATTGCACGCACACCAGGTGGTCGTGGTGGCCGCCTTCGTTGAGCTCGAAGACCGCCTTGCCGGACTCGAAATAATGGCGTTCCAGCAGGCCGGCCTGTTCGAACTGGGTGAGCACGCGATATACGGTTGCCAGGCCAATGTCCATGCCGTCGTTCATCAATGCGCGATAAACGTCTTCGGCGGTCAGATGGCGCTGACCCGAGTGCTGGAAGAGATCGAGAATCTTCAGGCGAGGATAGGTTGCCTTCAGGCCGATGCTCTTCAGGTTTTTTGAATTGTCGGGCATGAGTCTTCGGGAAAAAAGGCCGTGTGGAGGGCCGGTTGAATGGTGGCAAGCCGCCAGTATGGTGCAGTGCGCCGTGCCTAGCAGCCCTATGTTATATTTTTTGCCCTTTCCTGAGAACCGCGCACCTCGCTCGTGCGCCAACTCCTCCACGCTCTTCCTACGGGATTTTCCCCCCAAGATCCACATGCGCTCCTATTTCCCCGCGGCGATCCTCGCCACCAGCCTGCTCGCAGGCTGCTCTTTCGATTCCATCGTCGGTGTGGTCGATCCTTACCGGATCGATGTGCGCCAGGGCAATTACGTGGATCAGGACATGGTGTCCCAGCTCAAGCGCGGCATGACGCGCGAGCAGGTGCGCTTCGTGCTCGGTTCGCCGCTGGTGGTCGACATGTTCCGCAGGGACCGCTGGGATTACGTCTATCGCTACAAGCCGGGTTCCGGAGAAGCCGAGCAGCGGGTGATTTCGGTCTTCTTCGTCGACGATCTGCTGGATCACGTCACGGGCGACGTCCAGGGCGGCAGCGGCGAGGCCGCGGCCCCGGCCGAACGCAGCCGGGTCATCGAGATTCCGCCGGCGACGGATGACTGAGCGCGGCGACCGGGTTTGAGCACGCCGCCGCTGGCGGCGCAAGGTATTTTTTGAGGATTTTCCATGGCTGACATTCGTGTTGCGATCGCCGGCGCGTCCGGCCGCATGGGCAGGATGCTGATCGAGGCGGTACTGGGGAGCGAAGGTGTCGTGCTGGGTTCCGCTTTCGATCAGCCGGACACGCCCTTCATCGGCCGTGATGCGGGAGAAATGGCGGGCATCGCCACCGGCGTCGCGATCGGCGGCGACGCGCGCGCCGCGATCGCCGCGGCCGACTGCGTGATCGACTTCACCCGTCCGGAAGGCACGCTGCAGCACCTGGCGCTGGCGCGCGAGCTGGGCAAGGCGATGGTCATCGGCACGACCGGCTTCGATGCCCAGGGCAAGGCGGCGATCGCCGAAGCCGCGCGCGAGGTGCCGGTGGTCTTCGCGCCCAACATGGCCGTGGGGGTCAATGCGGTGTTCAAGCTGCTCGAAGTGGCGGCACGCATCCTGTCCGAAGGCTACGACGTCGAAGTGATCGAGGCTCATCACCGCTTCAAGGTCGATGCACCGTCCGGCACCGCCTTGCGCATGGGCGAAGTGGTGGCGCGGGAGCTGGGGCGCGATCTCGACGCCTGTGCGATCTACGGCCGCGAAGGGCATACCGGCGAGCGCAAGGCCGAGACGATCGGTTTTTCGACGATTCGCGGTGGCGACGTGGTCGGTGACCATACCGTGCTGTTCGCCGGCATCGGCGAGCGGATCGAGATCACGCACAAGTCCGGCAGCCGGATGCCGTATGCGCTGGGCTCGGTGCGGGCGGTGAAGTTCCTGCAGGGGCGCGAGAACGGCCTGTTCGACATGCAGGACGTGCTGGGCCTGCGCTGAGGCAGGCATGGACGACGGCCGCAGGCAAGGGTGGATGCCTGGCCGGCAGCAGCGGGGATGTGCGAGGCGTCTGCCGCTTTCCCCGTTTGCCTTCGAAGGGCCGAAAATATACAATTCAACGGTTTATCCAGCGGGATCGGCCCAGAGGCTCGTCCCGCTTTTTTGCACATATCCGGGGCGCGGCCGTTCGCCAGCCCCTGCTCATAGCTGAATCCAGGAGTTTTTTGTGAGTGCATACCCGCCCGCCCTTCTTGCGCTTGCCGACGGGACAGTCTTCCATGGCAAGGGTATCGGTGCGGTAGGCAGCACGGTTGGCGAGGTGGTGTTCAACACCTCGATGTCCGGTTATCAGGAAATCCTGACTGACCCGAGCTATTCGCGCCAGATCGTCACGCTGACCTATCCCCACATCGGCAACACCGGCGTCAACCTCGAGGACGTCGAGGCCACCCGCGCACATGCCGCCGGGCTGGTGATCCGCGACCTGCCGATCCTGCCGTCCAACTTCCGCATGAGCCAGCGGCTCGACGCCTATCTGCGCGCCGAGAACGTGGTCGCGATCGCCGGTCTGGATACCCGCAAGCTGACCCGTATCCTGCGCGAGAAAGGCGCCCAGGCAGGCTGCATCGTCACCGCCGCCGAAGGCGAGAAGCTCGACGCCGAAGCCGCCGTCGCCCAGGCGCGCGCCTTCCCGGGGCTGGCCGGCATGGACCTGGCCAAGGTCGTCAGCGTCACCGAGCCCTACGAATGGAAGCAGGCCGAATGGAAGCTCGGCGAGGGCTACACCGAGCAGACCGCGCCGCGCTTCCACGTCGTCGCCTACGACTACGGCGTCAAGCTCAACATCCTGCGCATGCTGGCCGAGCGCGGCTGCCGCCTGACCGTGGTGCCGGCGCAGACGCCCGCCAAGGACGTGCTGGCGCTCAAACCCGACGGCGTGTTCCTGTCCAACGGCCCGGGCGACCCCGACGCCTGCGACTACGCGATCGAGGCCATCGGCGAGATCCTCGCCAGCCGCACGCCGACCTTCGGCATCTGCCTCGGCCACCAGTTGCTGGCACTGGTGTCGGGGGCGAAGACCATGAAGATGGGCACCGGCCATCACGGCGCCAACCATCCGGTCAAGGACCTCGACACCGGCAAGGTGCTGATCACCAGCCAGAACCACGGCTTCGCCGTCGATCCTGCGACGCTGCCGGCCAATCTGCGCGTCACCCACGTGTCGCTGTTCGACGGCACCAACCAGGGCATCGAGCGCACCGACGTGCCGGCCTTCTCCTTCCAGGGCCACCCGGAAGCGAGCCCGGGGCCGCATGACGTCGCCTACCTGTTCGACCGCTTCATCAAGCTGATGGAAGCGGCCAAGTAATACGGCTCGAGGCGGCCGCCGGGATCGTCCCCGCGGCGCCCTCACTGTTCGACGCCGGCGCCCTCCGCCGGGTCAAGGAATCATCGAGGCAAGACAATGCCGAAACGTACCGACATAAAGAGCATCCTCATCATCGGCGCAGGCCCGATCGTCATCGGTCAGGCCTGCGAGTTCGACTACTCCGGCGCCCAGGCCTGCAAGGCGCTGCGCGAAGAAGGTTACAAGGTCATCCTGGTGAACTCGAACCCGGCGACCATCATGACCGACCCGGAAACCGCCGACGTCACCTATATCGAGCCGATCACCTGGCAGGTGGTCGAGCGCATCATCGAGAAGGAGCGCCCCGACGCCATCCTGCCGACCATGGGCGGGCAGACGGCGCTGAACTGCGCGCTCGACCTCGGCCGCCACGGCGTGCTGGCCAAGTACGGCGTCGAGCTGATCGGCGCCTCCGAAGAGGCCATCGACAAGGCCGAGGACCGCCTGAAGTTCAAGGACGCGATGACCAAGATCGGCCTCGGCTCGGCGCGCTCCGGCATCGCCCACAGCATGGAAGAGGCGCTGCAGGTGCAGGGCGGCATCGGTTTCCCGGTCATCATCCGCCCCAGCTTCACCCTCGGCGGCACCGGCGGCGGCATCGCCTACAACATGGAAGAGTTCCACGAGATCTGCAAGCGCGGTCTCGAAGCCAGCCCGACCAACGAACTGCTGATCGAAGAGTCGCTGCTGGGCTGGAAGGAATACGAGATGGAAGTCGTGCGCGACCGCGCCGACAACTGCATCATCGTCTGCTCGATCGAGAACCTCGACCCGATGGGCGTGCATACCGGCGACTCGATCACCGTCGCCCCGGCGCAGACGCTGACCGACAAGGAATACCAGATCCTGCGCAACGCCTCGATCGCGGTGCTGCGCGAGATCGGCGTCGACACCGGCGGTTCGAACGTGCAGTTCGCGATCAACCCGAAGGACGGCCGCATGATCGTCATCGAGATGAACCCGCGCGTGTCGCGTTCATCGGCGCTGGCGTCCAAGGCCACCGGCTTCCCGATCGCCAAGGTCGCGGCCAAGCTGGCAGTCGGCTACACGCTGGACGAGCTCAAGAACGACATCACCGGCGGTGCCACGCCGGCCTCCTTCGAGCCCTCGATCGACTACGTCGTCACCAAGATTCCGCGCTTCGCCTTCGAGAAGTTCCCGCAGGCCAACGACCGCCTGACCACCCAGATGAAGTCGGTCGGCGAAGTCATGGCGATGGGGCGCAGCTTCCAGGAATCCTTCCAGAAGGCGCTGCGCGGCCTCGAAGTCGGCGTCTATGGCCTGGACGAGATCGAGGCCGATGCCGAGGATCTGGAGCGCGAACTGGCCAGCCCCGGGCCGGAACGCATCTGGTACGTCGGCCAGGCTTTCCGCGAAGGCATGAGCCAGGAGCAGGTGTTCAACCTGAGCAAGATCGATCCCTGGTTCCTGGCCCAGATCGAGGACATCGTGCTGTCCGAGAAGGCGCTGGCAGGCCGCTCGCTGAAGGCCCTGCAGGCCGCCGAACTGCGCGAGCTGAAGCGCAAGGGCTTCTCCGACCGCCGCCTGGCGAAGCTGCTCAACACCGACGAGACCGCGGTGCGCCTGCATCGCCACGCGCTGGGCGTGCGTCCGGTGTTCAAGCGCGTCGATACCTGCGCGGCCGAGTTCGCGACCTCGACCGCCTACATGTACTCGTCCTACGAGGAAGAGTGCGAAGCCAGGCCGACCGACAAGAAGAAGATCATGGTGCTGGGCGGCGGGCCGAACCGCATCGGCCAGGGCATCGAGTTCGACTACTGCTGCGTGCATGCCGCGCTCGCGCTGCGCGAGGACGGCTACGAGACCATCATGGTCAACTGCAATCCCGAAACCGTGTCGACCGACTACGACACCTCGGACCGCCTGTATTTCGAGCCGATCACGCTGGAAGACATCCTCGAGATCGTGCATATCGAGAAGCCGGTCGGCGTCATCGTCCAGTTCGGCGGCCAGACGCCGCTGAAGCGCGCCAAGGCGCTGGAAGAGAACGGTGTGCCGATCATCGGCACCACGCCGGACATGATCGACGCCGCCGAGGACCGCGAGCGCTTCCAGAAGCTGCTGACCGACCTCGGCCTCAAGCAGCCGCCCAACCGCACTGCGCGCACGCCGGAAGAGGCCGTGCGCCTGGCGGCCGAGATCGGCTATCCGCTGGTGGTGCGCCCGAGCTACGTGCTCGGCGGCCGCGCGATGGAAATCGTCCATGAGCAGAAGGATCTCGAGCGCTACATGCGCGAGGCGGTGAAGGTCTCCAACGAATCGCCGGTGCTGCTCGACCGCTTCCTCAACGACGCCACCGAAGTCGACGTCGATGCCTTGTCCGACGGCCAGCAGGTCATCATCGGCGGCATCATGGAGCACATCGAGCAGGCGGGCGTGCATTCGGGCGATTCGGCCTGCTCGCTGCCGCCGTACACGCTGTCGGCCAGGCTGCAGGACGAGCTGCGCCGCCAGACCGAGGCGATGGCGCGCGCGCTCAATGTCGTCGGCCTGATGAACGTGCAGTTCGCCATCCAGGGCGAGGGCGACAACGCCGTCGTTTATGTGCTGGAAGTGAACCCGCGCGCGTCCCGTACCGTGCCCTTCGTCTCCAAGGCCTGCTCGCTGCCGCTGGCCAAGGTCGCGGCGCGCTGCATGGCCGGCCAGAGCCTGGCCAGCCAGGGCGTGGCCGGCGAGATCGTGCCGCCGTACTACTCGGTCAAGGAAGCGGTGTTCCCCTTCGTCAAGTTCCCGGGCGTCGACACCATCCTCGGCCCCGAGATGAAGTCCACCGGCGAAGTCATGGGTGTCGGCCGCAACTTCGGCGAAGCTTTCGTCAAGAGCCAGATCGGTGCCGGCGTCAGGCTGCCGACCGGCGGCACCGCCTTCATCAGCGTCAAGCCGAGCGACCGGCCGGTGGCGATCGAAGTCGCACGGGAGCTGCGCGAGCTGGGCTTCTCGCTCGTCGCCACCCGCGGCACGGCCTCGGTGATCGAAGCGGCGGGCATTCCTGTTGCGGTGGTCAACAAGGTCAATGAAGGCCGTCCGCACATCGTCGACATGATCAAGAACCAGGAAGTCACGCTGGTGATCAACACCGTCGAGGAGAAGCGCCAGGCGATCACCGATTCGCGCTCGATCCGCACCAGCGCGCTGGCGGCCAAGCTCACCATCTTCACCACGATCGAGGGTGCGCGCGCGGCCTGCATGGGCATGCGCCAGATGGCCGCAGGGCTGGATGTCTATTCGGTGCAGGCGCTGCACGCCGAGCTGGCGGGTGAAGCATGAACAAGATTCCGCTGACCGTCGCCGGCGCGGAGAAGCTGCGCGAGGAGCTCCACCGTCTGAAGACGGTGGAGCGTCCTAGCGTCATTGCTGCGATCGCCGAAGCACGCTCGCACGGCGATCTGTCCGAAAACGCCGAGTACGATGCCGCCAAGGAGCGCCAGGGCTTCATCGAAGGGCGCATCATGGAAGTCGAGGGCAAGCTGTCGCATGCCCAGATCATCGATCCCAAGCTGCTCGACGCGGATGGGCGCTGTGTGTTCGCTTCGACCGTGGAGCTCGAGGATCTCGACGCCGGCCAGGTGGTGACCTACCAGATCGTTGGTGAGGACGAGGCCGACATCAAGGAAGGCAAGATCTCGGTGAGCTCGCCGATCGCGCGTGCGCTGATCGGCAAGTACGCCGGCGACATCGCCGAAGTGCAGGCGCCGGGCGGCGTGCGCGAGTACGAAATCCTGGACGTGCGCTACGAGTGAGGGGAGATGGAGGCGGTCTTGCGGCCGCCCCCTCGGCTTGGCCCTTGCGTCCGTACGGTCGGATCGGGCTCAGCGGCCGCGGCTGCTCTTTGCTGGTCCCCGGCTGGACGGGGTGCGTGCAGGGGAGCGGCGGGATTCGGCGCTTGCCTTCGCCAGTGCGGCACGGCGAGCGGCTGCCGCGAACGCCGCGGCCGATTTCGCCGTGGAGGCGCGCGCAGTGTTTTTCGGTGCGGTGGGCGCTGCAGCCTTTTCCTCGCGCCGTTCGCGCCAGACGACGAGAATGTTGCCGATGTGCTGGACCGGCGCTGCATCGAGGGCTTCGCACAATTCCTTCATCAACTCGTCGCGCTGCTCCCGTTCGGCGCCCTGGACTTTCACCTTGATGAGTTCGTGGGCCTGCAGCGAGCGCTCGATTTCGGCGAGAACGGCAGGTGCGAGTCCGTTGCCGGCGATCGTGACGACGGGGTTGAGATGATGGGCTCGGGCGCGCAGGTCGCGGCGCTGAACCGGGGTGAGTTCGACCATTGGATGTCTCTGGATGCTTGAAGCTTCGGGCCCGCGATTCTACTCCTACTCTGATGGGGACGGCTTTCTGAGCGACGTCTTTCCAAGCCGATGAAAAAGAACAAGACAAGCCGTGCCTGGGTGCACGACCACGTGAACGATCCCTACGTCCAGCGCGCCCAAGCCGACGGCTATCGCGCGCGCGCGGCCTACAAGCTGCTGGAGGTCGACGAGCGCGACCATCTGCTGAAGCCGGGTGCGGTGGTGGTCGATCTCGGTTCGACGCCCGGCTCGTGGTGCCAGGTCGCGGTCAAGCGCTGCGGACCGAAGGGGCGGGTGTTCGCGCTCGACATCCTGCCGATGGAAGCCGTGCCCGGGGTGGATTTCCTGCATGGCGACTTCACCGAAGACGCGGTGCTGGAGGCGCTCGAAGCCCGGCTCGACGGGGCGAAAGTCGATGTCGTGCTGTCGGACATGGCGCCGAACCTGAGCGGTGTGGCGGCGGTCGATCAGGCGCGCTCGATCCATCTGTGCGAACTGGCGCTCGATTTCGCCGTGCGCCACCTGAAGCCGGGCGGGCAATTCCTCGTCAAGGTCTTTCAGGGCGAGGGTTTCATGGACTATCGCAAGCAGATGGAAGCCGCATTCTCATCGGTCCAGGTGCGCAAGCCGAAGGCCTCGCGTGACCGCAGCGCCGAAGTCTATCTGCTGGGCAAGGGGCTGCGTACTTGAGCGTGTCCGTGATTGAGCCGGGTAATCGTTGCCATTGGTTTGCCCGGGGGAACGTTCGGCACTAGAATCGGTCAGTCGCGTACATGGCCGCAATGGCTTTTGAGGAACGGAACGTTGAACAATTTATTCAAAAACCTCGCGATCTGGATGGTCATAGGCGTCGTACTGATGACTGTGTTCAACCAGTTCAACACCCGCCAGGCCACGCCGAATACGATGGAGTATTCCCAGTTTCTGGAAGAGGCGAAGGCGGGGCGCATCGCCAAGGCGACGATCGACGGCCGCATGGTGAAGGCGACCACCCAGGAAGGGCGGATGATCACCGTCTATACGCCTGGCGTGCAGGACATCTGGATGGTGTCGGATCTGATGAAGTACGGTGTGCAGATCAACGCATCCAAGCCGGAAGAGGAGCAGTCCTTCCTCGCCAGCGTGTTCGTCTCATGGTTCCCGATGCTGCTGCTGATCGGCGTGTGGATATTCTTCATGCGCCAGATGCAGGGCGGCGGCAAGGGCGGCGCGTTCTCGTTCGGCAAGAGCAAGGCGCGCATGCTCGACGAATCGGCCAACAACATCACCTTTGCCGACGTCGCCGGCTGTGACGAAGCCAAGGAAGAGGTTGCCGAACTGGTCGAGTTCCTGCGCGACCCGTCCAAATTCCAGAAGCTCGGCGGCCGCATCCCCAAGGGCGTGCTGATGGTCGGCTCGCCGGGTACCGGCAAGACCCTGCTCGCCAAGGCGATCGCGGGCGAAGCCAAGGTGCCGTTCTTCTCGATCTCGGGTTCGGATTTCGTCGAGATGTTCGTCGGCGTCGGTGCCGCACGCGTGCGCGACATGTTCGAGCAGGCCAAGAAGCAGGCGCCCTGCATCATCTTCATCGACGAAATCGACGCGGTCGGTCGCCAGCGTGGTGCCGGGCTCGGTGGCGGCAACGACGAGCGCGAACAGACGCTGAACCAACTGCTGGTCGAAATGGACGGCTTCGAAGGCCAGACCGGCGTGATCGTGATCGCCGCGACCAACCGCCCCGACGTGCTCGATCCGGCGCTGCTGCGCCCTGGCCGCTTCGACCGCCAGGTCGTCGTGGCGCTGCCCGACATCCGCGGCCGCGAGCAGATCCTGAAAGTCCATATGCGCAAGGTGCCGATCGCACCCGACGTCGATGCACAGGTGCTGGCACGCGGCACGCCGGGTTTTGCCGGCGCCGATCTGGCCAACCTGGTCAATGAAGCCGCCTTGTTCGCCGCCCGCGCCAACAAGCGCCTGGTGGACATGGACGACTTCGAGCGTGCCAAGGACAAGATCATGATGGGCGCCGAGCGCCGCTCGGTGGTGATGCCCGAAGAGGAACGCCGCAACACCGCCTACCACGAATCCGGCCACGCGGTGGTTGCGCGCCTGCTCGACAAGACCGATCCGGTGCACAAGGTCACGATCATCCCGCGCGGCCGTGCGCTGGGCGTGACGATGCAACTGCCGACCGAGGATCGCTACAGCCAGGATCGCGAGCGCCTGCTGCAGACGATCGCCGTGCTGTTCGGCGGCCGGATCGCCGAAGAGATCTTCATGAAGCAGATGACGACCGGCGCATCCAACGACTTTGCCCGCGCGACCGATCTGGCCCGCCGCATGGTCACGCAGTGGGGCATGTCCGATACCCTCGGGCCGATGGTGTATGGCGAAGAGGAAGGCGAGATCTTCCTCGGCCGCCAGGTGACGACGCATCGCAACGTTTCCGAGGCGACCATGCAGAAGGTGGACGCCGAGATTCGCAGCATCATCGATCAGCAATATGCCTTGGCGCGTCGCCTGCTGGAAGAGAACAGCGACAAGGTCGAAGCGATGACCAAGGCGCTGCTGGAATGGGAAACCATCGATGCCGAGCAGGTGAACGACATCATGGCGGGCCGTCCGCCGCGCCCGCCCAAGCCGCTGGCGTCGCCGCCCAGCCGCCCGACCGACGACGCGCCGGGTGCGGCGCCGACGGCGCCGGCGCCGGCTGCCTGATGGCCTCAGCCTGATCCTCGAAACCCGACGGGCCGGACTTCCGGCCCGTTTTCTTTGGTGAGCAAGCATGTCGATCGTTCAGTGCGGACGTTTCCGCCTCGACCTTTCCCGGCCGCGGGTGATGGCGATCATCAACCTGACGGACGATTCCTTCAGCGGCGATGGCCTTCGGGGGGATGTGTCCGCAGCCCTGACATCCGCGGAGCAGGCGCTCGACCAGGGCGCCGACATGCTGGACATCGGCGCGGAGTCGTCGCGCCCGGGGGCGGAACCCGCGCCGGAGGAGCTGGAGCGGGAGCGCGTGCTGAGTTTCATCGAGCAGGCCCGTGGCTGGAACGTCCCGCTGTCCGTCGACACGATGAAGCCGGCGGTGATGCGGGCGGCCCTCGAAGCCGGCGCCGACATGATCAACGACATCAACGCGTTTTGCGCGCCCGGGGCGATCGAGGCCGTCGTCGGCAGCCAGGCTGGCTTGTGCGTCATGCACATGCAGGGAGAGCCGCGCACGATGCAGCACGATCCCCGCTACGACGACGTGGTCGATGAGGTCAGGCGCTTCCTCGGCCAGCGCGTGCAGGCGCTGCAGGCGGCCGGTGTGGCGAGCGAGCGGATCGTGCTCGATCCGGGCTTCGGTTTCGGCAAGCGGGTCGAACACAACTATGCCTTGCTGCGCGAGCTGGAGCATTTTTGCGCGGATGGTTTTGCGGTGCTGGCCGGCCTGTCGCGCAAATCGATGCTGGGCGCGGTGACGGGCCGCGGCGTCGCGGAGCGGATGCCGGCGAGCGTCGCCGCGGCCCTGATTGCCGTGCAGCGCGGCGCGAGCATCGTGCGTGTCCATGACGTGGGGCCGACCTGCGATGCGATCAGGATCTGGCATGCAGTGCGTGGCATGTCCTGAGCGATCGCCTGCGTCCGGTGTCATAATCCGTGCTTTGTGAATCAGCCGGAGTGATGATGGGGCGCAAGTATTTCGGTACCGATGGTGTGCGGGGCAAGGTCGGCGAGGCGCCGATCACGCCCGAGTTCGTGATGAAGCTGGGTTATGCGGCCGGTGTGACGCTGGTTGCGCGCGAAAAACTGCCTGCCGGCGAGCGCCCGGCCGTCCTCATCGGCAAGGACACGCGGGTTTCCGGCTACATGCTCGAAGCGGCGCTGGAAGCGGGTTTTGCCGCGGCAGGCGTCGACGTCATGCTGGCGGGTCCGATTCCGACGCCGGCCGTTGCCTACCTGACGCGGGCCTTGCGCCTGCAGGCCGGCGTGGTGATCTCGGCTTCGCACAACCCGTTCTACGACAACGGAATCAAGTTCTTTTCCGCGGGCGGAACCAAGCTGCCCGATGCCCTCGAAGCCGAAATCGAAGCCCATCTCGACGAACCGATGGGCTGTGTGGATTCTGCCCGCCTGGGCAGGGCGCGCCGGATCAGCGATGCTGCCGGGCGCTACATCGAGTTCTGCAAGAGCACCTTCCCGAACGAGCTGGATCTGCGCGGCATGCGAATCGCAGTCGACTGCGCCCACGGCGCCGCCTATCAGATCGCGCCGAGCGTGTTCCATGAGCTCGGCGCCGAAGTCCTGCCGGTCGGTGTCGAGCCGAACGGACTCAACATCAACGATGGCGTCGGTGCGACGAGACCGGAACATCTGTGCCAGGCTGTGCTGGCGCAAAAGGCGGACCTGGGGATCGCGCTCGACGGCGATGCCGACCGCCTGATCATGGTGGACCATCGCGGTGAAATCTACGACGGCGACAAGCTGCTGTACGTGGTCGCTGCGGCCCGGCACGCCGAAGGCAAGCTCGACGGCGTGGTCGGCACCTTGATGAGCAATCTGGGCTTCGAGCATGCGGTCGGCCGGCTCGGCGCGCCGTTCGCCCGCGCCAAGGTGGGCGACCGCTACGTGCTCGAGATGCTGCACGAACGCGGCTGGAAGCTGGGCGGCGAGAATTCGGGCCACATCATCTGCCTCGATCGCCACAGCACCGGCGACGGCATCGTCTCGGCGCTGCAGGTGCTGGCGGCGCTCAAGCAGCGAGGGGCGAGCCTCGCCGACGCCTGCGCCGATCTGGTGTTCTACCCGCAGAAACTCATCAACGTGCGACTGCCCGCCGGTTTCGACTGGCGTGCCGATACCGGCATCGCTGCGGCGCAGACCAGGGCGGAAGCGACGCTCGGCGACAGCGGCCGCGTGCTGCTGCGCCCGTCCGGCACCGAGCCGCTGCTGCGGGTGATGGTCGAAGGACGTGACGGTGAACTCGTCGAACGTCTGGCGCGTGAAATCGCCGACGTGGTGCAGCACGCGATCGCCTGATCGCGGAACGGTGCGGGGCATGCCCCGCACCGTCGTCTTCCGCTGCCGCGACCGGACGGTTTTTTTCCGTCCGGTGACATGAAACGCGGCTGTAACAATGCATTGTTACCTTAGGGGCCTGGTTTTCAACCCGAGGTAACGATGATGCGTTTCTCCACCAAGTTTGCTCTTGCCGCTTCTTCCGCCGTTCTGCTCGCCTTCAATGCACAGGCGGCCGACATCACCGGGGCGGGCGCGTCCTTTCCGGCACCGATCTACGCCAAGTGGGCCGACGCCTACCAGAAGGCTTCGGGCAACCGTGTGAATTATCAATCGATCGGCTCCGGTGGTGGCATTCGCCAGATCACCGCGAAGACGGTCGATTTCGGTGCCTCCGACATGCCGCTGACGCCGGAGAAGCTGGCCGAAGGCGGGCTGCAGCAGTTTCCCACGGTGATCGGCGCGGTCGTGCCGGTGGTGAATCTGCAGGGCATCAAGCCGGGCGACATGAAGCTGACCGGCGAAGTCCTGGCCCAGATCTACCAGGGCAAGATCAACAAGTGGAACGACCCGGCGCTGGTTGCGCTGAATCCTGGCCTGAACCTGCCGGATCAGGACATCGGCGTGGTGCGCCGCGCCGACGGTTCGGGTACGACCTTCGTCTTCACCAACTATCTGTCGAAGGTTTCCGCCGAGTGGAAGGACAAGATCGGCGAGGGCACTGCGGTGCAGTGGCCGGTCGGTCTGGGTGGCAAGGGCAACGAAGGCGTGTCGGCCTTCGTGCAGCGCCTGCCGGGCTCGATCGGCTATGTCGAGTATGCCTATGCCAAGCAGAACAAGCTGGCGCATGCCATCCTACAAAACAAGGACGGCCAGTTCGTCGAGCCGAGCAACGAGAGCTTCGCCGCCGCGGCTGAAGGCGCCGACTGGTCCAAGTCGGCTTTCTACGAGATCCTGACCAACCAGCCGGGTGCGAAGGCCTGGCCGATCACCAGCGCGACCTTCATCCTGATGCACAAGGTGCAGGACAAGCCGTCGCAGGCGGCCGAGGCGCTGAAGTTCTTCGATTGGGCCTATGCCAACGGCGGTGAGATGGCGCTCGAGCTCGAGTACATTCCGCTGCCGAAGGCCACCGTCGACCTGATTCGCGCCTCCTGGGGCGAGATGAAGGACGCTGCCGGCGCACCGATCCCTTACGCCAAGTAAGCGGGACTTCACCCCATGGTCCAACGTAGCCAACAGCCGGAGGCCCATGGGGCCTTTGGTGCTTCCGTCACTGCGGGAGGCGGCTCCCAGGCCGCCGCCCTTCCGGATGTTTCAATGCGAACGACCGAGTTCAAGTCTTCGGCGTCGAGAAGAGTCGGCGACAAGGTGTTCAGCAGCATGGCGAAATCCTTCGCCTGGCTGACGCTGATCCTGCTGGCGGGCATCGTCGTCGCGCTCATTTATGCTTCCTGGCCGAGCATCCAGGCTTTCGGCATCGGCTTCCTGTTCTCCGATGCCTGGAATCCGCCGATGGAGGATTTCGGTGCGCTGATTCCGATCTACGGCACGCTGGTCACCTCGGCGATTGCCTTGCTGATCGCAGTGCCGGTCAGCTTCGGCATCGCGCTGTTCCTGACCGAGCTTTCGCCGGCCTGGCTGCGCCGTCCGCTTGGTACCGCGATCGAGCTGCTCGCCGCGATTCCCAGCATCGTCTATGGCATGTGGGGCCTGCTGATCTTCGCGCCGATCTTCGCCCAGTACGTTCAGCCCGGGCTGCAGTCGTCGATCGGGCAGGTGCCGATCATCGGCAAGCTGTTTGCCGGTGCGCCGCTGGGTATCGGCCTGCTCTGTGCCGGCATCATCCTGGCGATCATGATCATCCCCTACATCGCCTCGGTCATGCGCGACGTGTTCGAGGTGACGCCGCCGATGCTGAAGGAGTCGGCCTACGGCGTCGGCTGCACGACCTGGGAGGTGATGTGGGGCGTGGTGCTGCCCTATACCAAGACCGGCGTGATCGGCGGCGTGATGCTGGGCCTCGGCCGCGCGCTGGGTGAGACGATGGCGGTGACCTTCGTCATCGGCAACACCAACTTTCTCAATTCCGCGTCGCTGTTCGAGCCCGGCAACAGCATCACCTCGGCGCTGGCGAACGAGTTCGCCGAAGCCGATCCGGGCCTGCATACCGCGGCGCTGATGGAACTCGGCCTGATCCTGTTTGCGATCACGCTGGTCGTGCTGATCGTTTCCAAACTGCTGCTGATGCGACTCGCCAAGGGCGAAGGCGCCAAGAGCTGAGCGAGTGACCGACATGAATCTGCTTGCAAGACGCAAACTCACCAACAAGGTCGCCCTGACCCTGTCCCTGTCGGCAATGGCCTTCGGCCTGTTCTGGCTGGCGTGGATCTTGTGGACGGTGTTCGATCTGGGGCTGTCCGGCCTGTCGGTCGCCCTGTTCACCGAGATGACGCCGCCCCCGGGCGCCGACAGCGGCGGCCTGCTCAACGCCATCATGGGCAGCCTGATCCTGGTGACGCTGGCGACCCTGCTCGGAACGCCGATCGGCATCCTGACCGGCGTGTACCTGGCCGAGTATGGCCAGCATCACTGGCTGGGCAAGACCACCCGCTTCATCAACGACCTGCTGCTGTCGGCGCCGTCGATCGTCATCGGTCTGTTCGTCTATGCGGTGGTGGTGGCACAGACGGGCAAGTTCTCGGCCTGGTCGGGGGTGATCGCGCTGGCGCTGATCGTGCTGCCGGTCGTCGTGCGCACGACCGAGAACATGCTGCAGCTGATCCCCAACACCTTGCGCGAAGCTGCTTTTGCATTGGGCGCGCCGAAGAGCGTGGTGATCTCCAAGGTCACGCTGCGGGCGGCCCGCGCCGGCGTGCTGACCGGCGTGCTGCTGGCGGTGGCGCGGATCGCGGGTGAAACGGCGCCGCTGCTCTTCACCGCGCTGTCCAACCAGTTCTGGTCGCTGAACCTCAACGAACCGATGGCGAACCTGCCGGTGACCATCTTCAAGTTCGCCATGAGTCCCTTCACCAACTGGCAGGACCTGGCCTGGGCAGGTGTCTTCCTGATCACCATGGGCGTCCTGGTACTCAACATCATTGCCCGCGTCTTCCTGCGGGCCGAGAAGATCAACTAAGGATCCATTGCCAGCAATTCCGGGCCGGCAGCCGGCCCGCGACTGGAGAAGAACATATGCAGATCAACGACGCGCAAATCGAATTCAAGGACTTCAACTTCTACTACGGCAAGTTCCATGCGCTGAAGAACATCAACTTCAAGATGGCGCGGCACAAATGCACCGCCTTCATCGGCCCGTCCGGCTGCGGCAAATCGACGCTGCTGCGCACGATCAACCGCATGTACGATCTTTATCCCGAGCAGCGCGCCGAAGGCCATTTGCTGCTCGACGGCCGCAATCTGCTGGGCTCGGACATCGACGTCAGCGTGCTGCGCGCCAAGATCGGCATGGTCTTCCAGAAGCCGACGCCGTTTCCGATGTCGATCTACGACAACATCGCCTTCGGCGTGAAGCTGCATGAAAGGCTGTCGTCGAAGGACATGGACGATCGCGTGGAGTGGGCGTTGCGCAAGGCGGCGCTGTGGGACGAGGTCAAGGACAAGCTCCACCAGAGCGGCATGAGCCTGTCGGGCGGCCAGCAGCA
Organism: Thauera carbonicopians; assembly: GCF_025699485.1. Lineage (GTDB taxonomy): Bacteria > Pseudomonadota > Gammaproteobacteria > Burkholderiales > Rhodocyclaceae > Thauera. The sequence goes on from NZ_JANUXN010000002.1 coordinate 189,552, forward strand.
GCGCCTGTGCATCGCCCGCGGCATCGCGGTGAAGCCCGAAGTCATCCTGCTCGACGAGCCGACGTCGGCGCTCGATCCGATCTCGACCGCACGCATCGAGGAGCTGGTCGACGAACTGAAGACCGAGTTCACCATCATCATCGTCACCCACAACATGCAGCAGGCGGCACGGATCTCGGACTACACCGCCTACATGTACCTTGGCGAAATGGTCGAGTTCGGCGTCACCGACGAGTTGTTCGTGAAGCCGAAGAAGAAGGAAACCGAGGACTACATCACCGGCCGCTTCGGCTGAACGGACGAGGGCGGCCTGGCCGCCCTTTTTCAATGCCCGGCCACTCCGAGGCAAAAGCGCTCCCTCGGGGGGTGGAGGGGTTTCGCGGAGTACTGCTCCGCGGCTAACGGGCCAGCCGTGCAAAGCCGGCCCTCTTGTGACTCGCGCAGCAGTGGGGCGTGGGGGCCTTCTTGTGCCCGGATGATGGCCAGCAGGTGCTGCCGGCCGCTGCCTATGCGGAATCGTTCCTGCGCAGCGCCGCGTTGAGCTGGTCGACGAGTTCGGCCCAATCGGCATCGTTCGCAAGCTGCTCTTGGAGAAATGCCGCCTGGCCCGTCGTCCAGAACGGCGCGTCGGGCAGCTTCACTTCGTCGGCGAGCGGCGCATGAGCGGCAATGAAGGCTTCGATCTCGGCGGTCGAGTTCGGCAGCCCGAGCTGGGCGAAAAGATCCTTCAAGACGTGCACTGGCTTTTCCATGGCGGTGCTCCTGCGGTGGCGAGTGACTCTCGTTCGGCAGACCTGGCACGGTTTGGTTCGTGTCCGGCGCGGTCCGGCATTCGCTACGGCGCACGCCGCCAGGCATCGGCGGGTGGGCGTGGTTCCAAGCATAGCGTCGACACGCGCGCCAGTGTGCCACCAGAGCGCGGGCGAAAGTGCGCCGCAGGGCAGGCCATTCGCGCCGATTTGCCGGCAGGTCGCCTGAGTCCTATAATCTTACGGTTTAGCCTTCTGCGTCAGCATGTCCGCACCATGATGAAAAAACTCGTCGCAGGCAACTGGAAGATGAACGGCAGCCTCGCTGCCAACGAAGCCCTGCTTGCGGCGCTTCGTCCGGTACCTGGGGTCGATGTCGCGCTGTGCGTTCCCTATCCCTATCTTGCCCAGCTGCAGCGTCATTCGTCGGGCTTCGAACTGGGGGCGCAGGACGTCAGCGAGTTTGCCGCGGGCGCCTACACGGGCGAAGTCAGCGCGGCGATGCTCGTGGACTTCGGCTGCCGTTACGTGATCGTGGGCCATTCCGAGCGGCGGGCCTTGTTCAGCGAGGATGATCTGACCGTCGCCCGCAAGGCCTCGTCGGCCTTGTCGGCCGGGCTGGTGCCGATCGTCTGCGTGGGCGAGACGCTGGACGAGCGCGAGGCGGGTAAAGTGACGGTCGTCATCACGCGCCAGCTTGCTGCGGTGGCCGGGCTGCTTGGCCGGGAAGGGCTGAGCCGGCTGGTGCTGGCTTACGAGCCGGTCTGGGCGATCGGCACCGGGCGTTCGGCCACGGCGGAACAGGCCGAAGAAGTCCATGCTGCGATGCGCGGCTGGCTGACGGAGCAGGGCGTCGATGCGGGCGTCATCCGCATCCTGTATGGCGGCAGCGTGAAGCCCGACAATGCGGCGGAGCTTTTCGCGATGCCGAACGTGGACGGCGGGCTGATCGGCGGTGCGTCGCTGGTCGCCGATGATTTCATGGCCATCTGCCGGGCGGCAGGGGTCTGAGTTTTCAACGAAGTTCTTTTAGGGTTTGTGATGGGTGACTATCTTTTCTCTCTCGTGCTGACCGTCCATGTGCTGGTCGGCCTCGGCGTGATCGGCCTGGTCCTGATGCAGCATGGGAAAGGGGCCGATATGGGGGCCGCGTTCGGCAGTGGTTCGTCGGGCAGCCTGTTCGGTTCGTCCGGTTCGGCGAACTTCCTCAGCCGCACGACGGCAGTGCTGGCGACGGCCTTCTTCCTGACCAGTCTGGGGCTGAGCTACCTCGCCAACGACAAGCCGGCAGCGCCGTCGAGCATCATGGAAGGCGTGCAGGTGCAGCCGTCGCAGGATGCCGTCCCCGCCGTGCCGCCGGTGCCGGCCGACGACTCCGCAGCGCAGGCCATCCCCAAATAAATACGCATCCGGCTGTTTGCTCGCTGCGTAAAAAATCGTATAATCGCTTGGCTTTGAAACAAAGTGCCGACGTGGTGAAATTGGTAGACACGCTATCTTGAGGGGGTAGTGGCGAAAGCCGTATGAGTTCGAGTCTCATCGTCGGCACCATGATTACGGAGAGCGCCCGCTATTGCGGGCGTTCCTATGCAGAGCAGCCAAAACAATAATGACAGCGCTCCTGCTGTCGAATTTGCTAGGGGGTTTTGAACATGCTGGAAAATTACTTTCCTGTTCTGATGTTCATGCTCGTGGGACTGGGTTTCGGTGTTGCTCCTGTGCTTCTTGGGCGGATCGTTGCTCCCTACCGTCCCGACAGCGAGAAGCTCTCCCCGTACGAGTGCGGCTTCGAGGCGTTCGAGGACGCCCGCATGAAGTTCGACGTTCGCTACTATCTGATCGCCATTCTCTTCATTCTGTTCGATCTGGAAATCGCCTTCCTGTTTCCGTGGGCGACGGTTTTCCAGGAATTCATCGCTGCCGGCGAGCATGTCTGGTTCGTGTTCGGTTCGGTGATGGTCTTTCTTGCGATTCTGGTTATCGGATACATCGTCGAGTGGAAGAACGGTGCGCTCGACTGGGAGTAAGGCATGAGCATTGAGGGTGTCTTCCGCGAAGGTTTCGTCACGACTTCGCTCGACGCGGTCATCAACTGGACGCGCACCGGCTCGTTGTGGCCGATGACTTTCGGTCTGGCCTGCTGTGCGGTCGAGATGATTCATGCCGGCTGTGCCCGGTATGACCTGGACCGTTTCGGCGTGGTGTTCCGGCCGAGTCCCCGCCAGTCCGACCTGATGATTGTGGCCGGTACCTTGTGCAACAAGATGGCGCCCGCGTTGCGCAAGGTGTACGACCAGATGGCCGAGCCGCGCTGGGTCATTTCGATGGGGTCCTGTGCCAATGGCGGCGGGTACTACCACTATTCCTATTCGGTCGTGCGTGGCTGCGACCGCATCGTGCCGGTCGATGTCTATGTGCCGGGCTGTCCGCCCACGGCCGAGGCCTTGCTCTACGGCATTCTCCAGCTTCAGAACAAGATCAAGCGCACGAACACGATCGCGCGTTGACAGGTGCCCCAGACATGAGTGCCAAGCTTGAACGCCTGAGTCAGAAGCTGCGTGACGTATTCGGTGAAACGCTGCAGTCCCTGGTTGTCGACTGTGGGGAAGTGACGATCGAGGTCGCTGCCACCGATTATCTGAACGTCGCCCGAACGCTCCGCGACCACGAAGACCTGCATTTCGAGCAGCTGATCGACATCTCGGGTCTCGACTATTCCACCTACGGCAATGCAGACTGGGAGGGCAGGCGCTTCGCTTCGGCCGCGCATCTGACCTCCATTCGCCACAACTGGCGCCTGCGCCTGCGGGTGTTTGCCGACGACGATGCCTTCCCGGTGCTGGATTCGGTCGTGGATGTCTGGCCGAGCGCCAACTGGTTCGAGCGTGAGTCCTTCGACCTGTACGGCATCATGTATGCCGGCCACCCCGATCTGCGCCGCATCCTGACCGACTACGGCTTCGTCGGACATCCGTTCCGCAAGGATTTCCCGGTTTCGGGTTACGTCGAAATGCGCTACGACCCGGAGCAGGGCAGGGTCGTCTATCAGCCGGTCACCATCGAGCCGCGCGAGAATACGCCGCGCATCGTGCGCGAAGAGAACTACGGGGACGTCGGCCATGGCTGAGATCCGCAACTACACGATCAACTTCGGTCCGCAGCACCCGTCGGCCCACGGCGTGCTGCGTCTGGTGCTCGAACTCGACGGCGAAGTCGTCGAGCGCGCCGATCCGCACATCGGCCTGCTGCACCGCGGTACCGAGAAGCTTGCCGAAACGCGCACCTGGGTCCAGTCGGTGCCGTACATGGACCGCCTCGACTACGTGTCGATGATGTGCAACGAGCACGCCTACTGTATGGCCATCGAGCGCCTGCTCGGCGTCGAGGTGCCGGAGCGGGCGCAGTACATCCGCGTGATGTTCGACGAGATCACGCGCATCCTGAACCACCTGCTCAACATCGGCACCCACGCGCTCGACATCGGCGCGATGACGATGGTGCTCTACACCTTCCGCGAGCGCGAAGACCTGATGGACGTCTATGAGGCGGTCTCGGGCGCACGGATGCACGCGGCGTATTACCGGCCGGGCGGCGTCTATCGCGACCTGCCGGACCGGATGCCGAAGTACGAGGTCAACAAGTTCCGCAACGAGAAGACGGTGCGCGAGCTCAATGCTTCACGCGACGGCTCGATGCTCGACTTCATCGAGGACTTCACCAACCGCTTCCCGACCTATTGCGACGAGTACGAGACCCTGCTGACCGACAACCGGATCTGGAAGCAGCGTACCGTGGGCATCGGCGTGGTGTCGCCCGAGCAGGCGCTTGCCTGGGGCTTCACCGGTCCGATGCTGCGTGGTTCCGGCATCGCCTGGGACCTGCGCAAGAAGCAGCCCTATGAAGTCTACGACCGCATGGATTTCGACATCCCCATCGGCAAGAACGGCGACTGCTACGATCGCTACCTGTGCCGCATGGAGGAAATGCGCCAGTCGAACCGCATCGTCAAGCAGTGCGTGGACTGGCTGCGCAAGAATCCCGGCCCGGTCATCACGGACAACCACAAGGTGGCGCCGCCTTCCCGCGAGGACATGAAGTCCAACATGGAAGAGCTGATCCACCACTTCAAGCTGTTCACCGAAGGCATCCATGTGCCCAAGGGCGAGGTCTATGCCGCGGTCGAGCACCCGAAGGGCGAGTTTGGCGTGTATGCGGTCTCGGACGGCGCGAACAAGCCGTATCGCCTCAAGCTGCGGGCACCGGGCTTCGCGCACCTCGCGGCGATGGACGACATGACCCGCGGACACATGATCGCGGACGTCGTCGCCATCATCGGTACGATGGATGTCGTGTTCGGCGAGATCGACCGCTGAGGTCGGACCGCTTCCCGCGCCATGGGCGTGACATCGGCTAACAAGAGTCGGCAGGCTATCCGGAAGATCAAAACGAAATGCTGAGCCAGGAATCCTTGCAACAGATCGATCGAGAGATCGCCAAGTATCCACCAGACCAGAAGCAGTCTGCCGTGATGGCAGCGCTGCGCATCGCGCAGGTCGAGAAAGGGTGGCTGCCGAAGGAACTCATCGAGTTCGTTGCCCGCTATCTCGAGATGCCGCCGATCGCGGCCTACGAGGTGGCCAGCTTCTACAACATGTACGATCTCGAGCCGGTGGGACGCCACAAGATCACGGTGTGCACGAACCTGCCCTGTGCCTTGTCAGGCGGTGTCCATGCCGCCGAGTACGTCAAGCAGAAGCTGGGGATCGATTTCAACGAAACCACGCCCGACGGCAAGTTCACGCTGAAGGAAGGCGAGTGCATGGGTGCCTGTGGTGATGCGCCTGTACTGCTGGTGAACAACCACCAGATGTGCAGCTGGATGACCACGGAAAAGATCGACCAGATGCTGGCGGACCTGGACAAGAAATGAGCACGCAAGGAATGATCCTCGCCGGCTGTGACGGCGACCGCACCTGGCGGCTCCAGGACTATGTCGCGCGCGGTGGGTACTCCGCGCTGAAGAAGATCCTCGCCGATAAGACGCCGCAGGACACCATCATCGCCGAGCTCAAGACCTCGGTGCTGCGCGGTCGGGGCGGTGCGGGCTTCCCCACCGGTCTCAAGTGGAGCTTCATGCCGCGCTCCTTCCCCGGCGACAAGTACCTCGCCTGCAACTCGGACGAAGGCGAGCCGGGCACGTTCAAGGATCGCGACATCCTGCGCTACAACCCGCACAGCGTCATCGAAGGCATGATCATCGCGGCCTACGCGATGGGTGCCGCCCGCGGCTACAACTACATCCACGGCGAGATCTTCGAAGTGTATTCGCGTTTCGAAGAGGCGCTGGCCGAAGCGCGCGAAGCCGGCCTGCTCGGCCGGAACATCCTCGGTTCCGACTTCTCCTTCGAGCTGTTCGCCCATCATGGCTACGGCGCCTACATCTGCGGCGAGGAAACCGCGCTGCTCGAATCGATCGAAGGCAAGAAGGGCCAGCCGCGCTTCAAGCCGCCGTTCCCGGCGAGCTACGGCCTCTACGGCAAGCCGACCACGATCAACAACACCGAGACCTTCGCTTCGGTGCCGTTCATCATGAACATGGGCGGCGAGGCCTTCCTGAACCTCGGCAAGCCCAACAACGGCGGCATGAAGCTGTTCTCGATCTCGGGCCACGTCAATCGTCCCGGCAACTACGAGATCCCGCTCGGCACGCCGTTCTCCGAGCTGCTGGAGATGGCCGGCGGCATGCGCGGCGGCCGCAAGCTGAAGGCGGTGATTCCGGGCGGTTCGTCGTCGCCGGTGGTGCCCGGCAACATCATGATGGACTGCACGATGGACTACGACTCGATCTCCAAGGCGGGATCGATGCTGGGTTCGGGCGCGGTCATCGTCATGGACGAGACCACCTGCATGGTGAAGGCGCTCGAACGCCTGTCCTACTTCTACTTCGAGGAATCCTGCGGCCAATGCACGCCGTGCCGCGAAGGCACCGGCTGGCTGTACCGCGTGGTGCATCGCATCGAACACGGCCTCGGCCGCGCCGACGACCTCGAACTGCTGAACTCGGTCACCACCAACATCATGGGCCGCACGATCTGCGCCCTGGGTGACGCCGCTTCCATGCCGGTGCAGAGCTTCGTCAAGCACTTCGGCGCCGAGTTCGAGTACCACATCGAAAACAAGAAATGCCTCGTGCCGCATGAAGTGCAGTACGCTGGCAGTCAAATCTACGTGAGCCCGTCATGCTAGAGATCGAAATCGACGGCAAGCAGGTCCAGGTCGACGACGGCAGCACCGTGATGGATGCTGCCGCGGCTGCCGGCGCCTACATTCCGCACTTCTGCTATCACAAGAAACTGTCGATCGCGGCCAACTGCCGGATGTGCCTCGTCCAGGTGGAGAAAGCGCCCAAGCCGCTGCCCGCCTGTGCCACGCCGGTGACCAACGGCATGAAGGTGTGGACGCACTCGGAACTCGCCGTGACGGCCCAGAAGGGCGTCATGGAGTTCCTGCTGATCAACCACCCGCTCGACTGCCCGATTTGCGACCAGGGCGGCGAATGCCAGCTGCAGGATCTGGCGGTCGGCTACGGTTCGTCGGCTTCGCGCTACCAGGAAGAAAAGCGCGTCGTCTTCAACAAGAATCTCGGTTCGCTGGTGTCCACCGACATGACGCGCTGCATCAACTGCACGCGCTGTGTCCGCTTCACCGCCGAGATCGCCGGCGAGATGGAACTCGGCCAGGCTTTCCGCGGCGAGCACGCCGAGATCATGCCCTTCATCGAGAAGACCATCGATTCGGAGCTGTCGGGCAACATCATCGACCTCTGCCCGGTGGGCGCGCTGACCTCGAAGCCCTTCCGCTTCGCCGCGCGTACCTGGGAGTTGTCGCGGCGCAAGTCGGTGAGCCCGCACGATTCGCTCGGCTCGAACCTGATCGTCCAGACCAAGCACGACGTGGTCAAGCGCGTGCTGCCGCTGGAGAACGAAGAAATCAACGAGTGCTGGCTGTCCGACAAGGATCGCTTCTCCTACGAGGCGCTCAACAGCGACGAACGCCTGACCGTGCCGATGATCAAGCAGGGCGGTGAGTGGAAGCGGGTCGACTGGCAGGCGGCGCTCGAATTCGTCGCCAATGGCCTGCGCGGCATCGCCAAGGACCACGGCTCGGCCTCGATCGGTGCGCTGGGTTCGCCGCACGCCACCGTCGAAGAGCTTTATCTGCTGCAGAAGCTGGTGCGGGGGCTGGGTTCGGACAACGTCGATTTCCGCCTGCGCCAGTCGGACTTCCGTGCCGACGGCAAGTGCGGCGGCGCCCCCTGGCTGGGCATGCCGATCGCCGGCGTCAAGGAGCTGGACCGCCTGCTGGTGGTCGGCAGCTTCCTGCGCAAGGATGCACCGCTGCTGGCGCAGCGCGTCCGCCAGGCGGCGAAGAAAGGCCTGCAGGTGAGCGCACTCGGCCCGAATGCCGAAGAGTGGCTGCTGCCGGTCAGGAATCGTGCTCTGGTCGCACCGTCGGCCATGGTGTCGGCGCTGGCCCAGGTCGTCGCGGCGCTGGCCGAAGAGAAGGGTGCCGAAGTCTCGGTGGCGCTGCGCGGCAAGCTGCCGGCGCAGGTGTCGGACGAAGCGCGTGTGATCGCGAAGAGCCTGGCCTCGGGCCGCAAGGCTGCGGTCTGGCTCGGCAACCTGGCCGTGCAGCATGCCCGCGCCAGCGAACTGCAGATGCTCGCGCAGGAAATCGCCCATCTTACCGGCGGCGTCTTCGGCTTCATCGGCGAGGCGGCCAACAGTGTCGGCGGTTATCTGGCCGGCGCGGTTCCGGCGAACGGCGGCCTCGACGCCGCGGCCATGATCGAGCAGGCGCGCAAGGCCTATGTCGTGCTCGGCGCCGAACCCGCCTTCGATTTTGCCAATCCTTCGGCGGCCGCCGCCGCGCTGGGTTCCGCCCAGCTGGTCGTCGCCCTGAGCGCCTTCGATTCCGAGTCGCTGCGCGGCGTCGCCGACGTGATGCTGCCGGTCGCGCCCTTCACCGAGACCTCCGGCACTTACGTGAATTGCGAAGGTCGGGCGCAGAGCTTCAACGCCGTCGCCCGCCCGCAAGGCGAGACGCGGCCGGCCTGGAAGGTGCTGCGCGTGCTGGGCAACCTGCTGTCGCTCGATGGCTTCTCGCAGAACGATTCCGAAGCCGTACGCGCCGAAGCGTTGGGTGAGGATGTGGCGTCGAAGCTCGGCAACAGCATCGAGGGCATCATCGTCAACGCGGCCGAAGCTCCGGGCGGAGCGCTGGAGCGCGTCACCGACGTGCCGATCCATTTCGCCGATCCGATCGCTCGCCGTGCCGAGGCCTTGCAGAAGACCCGCGATGCCAAGGCGCCGACGGCGCGCATCGCGCCTGCGACGCTCGCCGCGCTGGGTATCGCCGATGGCGACCGCGTCCGCGTGAAGCAGGGGTCGGCGTCCGCGGAACTGGTTGCGCAGACCGATCCGGCGCTCGCCGCAGCCTGCGTCAGGATCGCGGCCGCGCACATATCGACCGCGACGCTCGGCGCGATGAGCGGTGAATTGAGCTTGGAGCGTGCCTGATGGAATCGATGCTGCAACCCGTCGCCGACTTCTTCGGCCCTGCCTGGCCCGCAGTGTGGACGCTGGCCAAGATCGTCGCGATCATCGCGCCCCTGATGATCTGCGTGGCCTACCTGACCCTGGCCGAGCGCAAGGTCATCGGCTACATGCAGGTTCGTATCGGCCCCAACCGCGTCGGTCCGAAAGGCCTGCTGCAGCCGATCGCCGACGGCGTCAAGCTGCTGCTGAAGGAAATCATCGTTCCGAGCAGCTCCAACAAGGGGCTGTTCATCCTCGGCCCGATCCTCGCCATCGCGCCGTCGCTGGCGGCCTGGGCGGTGGTGCCCTTCGATGACGGACTGGTGCTGGCCAACGTCAATGCCGGTCTGCTGTTCCTGCTCGCGATCACCTCGCTGGAAGTCTATGGCGTGATCGTCGCCGGCTGGGCGTCGAACTCCAAGTATCCCTTCCTGGGCTCGATGCGCGCGGCCGCGCAGATGGTGTCCTACGAAGTGTCGATGGGCTTCGCGCTGATCTGCGTGCTGCTGATCTCGGCCAGCCTGAACCTGAGCGACATCGTCACCTCGCAGGGGACCGGCATGTTCGCCGACATGGGCCTGGGCTTCCTGTCCTGGAACTGGCTGCCGCTGCTGCCGATGTTCGTCGTCTATCTGATCTCGGGCATTGCCGAGACCAACCGCGCGCCCTTCGACGTCGTCGAAGGCGAGGCCGAGGTGGTGGCGGGCCACATGGTCGAATATTCGGGCATGGCCTTTGCGCTGTTCTTCCTCGCCGAATACGCCAACATGATCCTGGTCTCGATCCTGACCTCGGTCCTGTTCCTGGGCGGCTGGCTGTCGCCGGTGGGTTTCCTGCCGGATGGCTTCCACTGGCTGGCGATCAAGACCGCCGCGATTCTGTTCATCTTCCTGTGGGCACGTGCAACTTTCCCTCGCTTCCGCTACGACCAGATCATGCGCCTGGGCTGGAAAGTGTTCATCCCTGTGACCCTCGTGTGGGTGTTTGTGGTGGCGGTGTGGTTGATGTCGCCGCTGTCGATCTGGAGTTGAGAAGACCATGGGTGCCAAGGATTACATCGGCAGTCTGTTCCTGAAGGAATTGGTCAAGGGCATGGCCCTGACCGGGCGGCATTTCTTCCAGCGCAAGATCACCGTCCAGTTCCCCGAGGAAAAGACGCCTCAGAGCAACCGCTTCCGCGGTCTGCATGCCCTGCGCCGCTACCCGAACGGCGAGGAGCGCTGCATCGCGTGCAAGCTGTGCGAAGCGATCTGCCCGGCAATGGCGATCACGATCGAGTCCGAGCAGCGTGACGACGGCTCGCGCCGTACCAGCCGCTACGACATCGACCTGACGAAGTGCATCTTCTGCGGCTTCTGCGAGGAAGCCTGTCCCGTCGATGCCATCGTCGAGACGCGCGTGTTCGAGTACCACGGCGAACAGCGGGGCGATCTCTACTACACCAAGCAGATGCTGCTTGCCGTGGGGGACCGCCACGAAGCGCAGATCGCGGCCGACCGCGAGCAGGACGCCAAATACCGCTAACGGACGGCGCCTTGCGCGCCATGAGTCAAGAACATGGAATTCAAGACCTTCGTCTTCTACTTTCTCGCCGTGATCATGGTGTTCGCGGCGCTGAGGGTGATCACCGCCCGGAACCCGGTGCATGCGGCGCTGTTCCTGGTGCTGACCTTCTTCAACGCGGGCGGCATCTGGCTGTTGCTGCAGGCGGAATTCCTCGCCATCACGCTGGTGATGGTCTACGTCGGCGCGGTGATGGTGCTGTTCCTGTTCGTCGTGATGATGCTGGACATCAATCTCGACCGCATCCGCGAGGGCTTCTGGAGCTATCTGCCGGTCGGTGCGCTGGTCGGCATCCTGATGCTGGTCGAGATGGTGATGGTGCTCGGCGGCTCCTATTTCGGGCTCGAGGCGATGCCCGCGCCGCCGCCGGCGGGCGAGAGCTTCAGCAACACCCGCGAACTCGGCCGCGTGCTTTACACCGACTACGTCTATCCGTTCGAGCTGGCTTCGCTGGTGCTGCTGGTGGCGATGGTCGCGGCGGTCACGCTGACCCTGCGCAAGCGCAAGGGCATCAAGGGCATCCCGGCCTCCGAGCAGGTGGCGGTCAAGCGCGAAGGCCGCGTCGAGCTGGTCAAGATGCAGGCCGAAAAAGAAGACTGAAACAGCACGCGAACATAGAAACGCACCGGTGACACACCGGTGCGATCAGGGAGTCACCACAGATGCTTTCGCTTTCCCACTACCTCGTCCTGGGCGCGATTTTGTTCGCGATCAGTGTTGTCGGGATCTTCCTGAACAGGAAGAACCTGATCGTGCTGCTGATGGCAATCGAACTGATGCTGCTTGCGGTGAACATGAACTTCATCGCCTTCTCGCACTATCTGGGCGACATCGCCGGCCAGGTTTTCGTTTTCTTCATCCTCACGGTCGCCGCGGCGGAATCCGCGATCGGCCTCGCGATCCTGATCGTCATGTTCCGCAACATGCGCACGATCCACGTGGATGATCTGGACAGCCTCAAGGGTTAAGGAAGCGCCACGATGACGGACATGCAGACTCTCTATCTCCTCGTGCCGCTGGCGCCGCTCGCCGGCGCGATTCTGGCCGGACTGTTCGGCAAGGCGATCGGACGCACCGGCGCGCACGTCGTCACCATCCTCGGTGTGGCGATCGCGCTGGCCGCCTCGGTGTACATCTACCAGGACGTGCAGGCGGGCAACACCTTCAACGGCACGATCTACACCTGGATGGTGGCGGGCGGCATCACCTTCGAAGTCGGCTTCCTGATCGACTCGCTGACGGTGATGATGATGCTGGTGGTGACCTTCGTGTCGCTGATGGTGCACATCTACACCATCGGCTACATGGCGGAAGACCCCGGCTACCAGCGCTTCTTCAGCTACATCTCGCTGTTCACCTTCTCGATGCTGATGCTGGTGATGTCCAACAACTTCATGCAGCTGTTCTTCGGCTGGGAAGCGGTGGGCCTCGTCTCGTATCTGCTGATCGGTTTCTGGTACGACCGCCCGACCGCGATCTACGCCAACCTGAAGGCCTTCCTGGTCAACCGCGTCGGCGACTTCGGCTTCCTGCTCGGCATCGGTCTGATTGCGGCCTACACCGGCTCGCTGAACTACGCCGAAGTGTTCGCCCAGGCCGACAGCCTCGCTTCCCAGGAAATGGCCGTCACCGGCTGGCCGCTGATCACCGCGATCTGCATCTGTCTGTTCATCGGTGCGATGGGCAAATCCGCCCAGGTGCCGCTGCACGTCTGGCTGCCCGACTCGATGGAAGGCCCGACCCCGATCTCGGCACTGATCCACGCCGCGACCATGGTGACCGCCGGCATCTTCATGGTGGCGCGCATGTCGCCGCTGTTCGAGCTGTCCGACACCGCGCTGTCCTTCGTGCTGGTGATCGGCGCCACGACCGCGCTGTTCATGGGCTTCCTCGGCATCGTCCAGAACGACATCAAGCGCGTCGTCGCCTACTCGACGCTGTCCCAGCTCGGCTACATGACGGTGGCGCTCGGCGTGTCGGCCTACTCGGCAGCCGTCTTCCACCTGATGACGCACGCCTTCTTCAAGGCCCTGCTGTTCCTCGGCGCCGGCTCGGTGATCATCGGCATGCACCACGACCAGGACATGCGCAACATGGGCGGCCTGTGGAAGTACATGCCCATCACCTGGTTCACCTCGCTGCTGGGCTCGCTGGCGCTGATCGGCTTCCCGCTGTTCTCGGGCTTCTTCTCCAAGGACTCGATCATCGAGGCGGTGCATGCCTCGACCATCCCGGGTGCCGGCTACGCGCTGTTCTGCGTCATGCTGGGCGTGTTCGTGACCGCGTTCTACTCCTTCCGCATGTACTTCCTGGTGTTCCACGGCAAGGAGCGCTTCGGCCAGGCCCATCATGGGCATGACGATCACGGCCATGACGAACATCACGCGGATGCGCATGGCGATGACGACCATGCCCATGACGATGATCACCATCACCACGGCCTCGCGCCGGGGCAGAAGCCGCACGAATCGCCCTGGGTGGTGACGCTGCCGCTGGTGCTGCTGGCCATCCCCTCGGTGCTGATCGGTTTCTTCACCATCGAGCCGATGCTGTTCGGCGACTGGTTCAAGAACGTCATCTTCGTCGGCGACAACCACGTCGGCCTGAAGGAGCTCGAAGCGAGCTTCCACGGCCCGCTGGCGATGGCGATCCACGGCCTGCAGACCGCGCCGTTCTGGCTGGCGATGGGCGGTGTCGCGGTGGCCTGGTTCTTCTACATGGTGAGGCCGGACATCCCGGCCGCGATCCAGCGCATCTTCAAGCCGATCTACTGCCTGCTGGAGAACAAGTACTTCTTCGACCGCTTCAACGAGATCTTCTTCGCCGGTGGCGCGCGAGCGCTCGGCAAGGGCTTGTGGAAGGCGGGCGACCAGGCCCTGATCGACGGCGTCGCGGTGAATGGCACGGCCAGGCTGGTGGGCTGGGTGGCGCAGATGTCGCGCCTGTTCCAGACCGGCCACCTGTACCAGTACGCCTTCGTGATGATCATCGGCGTGTTCATCCTGCTTACCTTCTGGTTCAACCGCGGGTAAGCGGGGCAGGGCAAACAGGAACGTACTCATAACAAGATGGAACGCGCCGTTCGCGGCGCACTGAACGGAAAGCAACGATGACGGACATTCCTCTCCTCAGTCTGGCGATCTGGGCGCCGATTCTCGGCGGCCTGCTGGTGCTCGCGACCGGCTCCGATCGCAATGCCCCGCTGGCGCGGATGCTCGCCTTGGCGGCTGCCGTGGTGGGTTTCGTCGTCACCATTCCGCTCTATACCGGCTTCGACACGACGACCAGCGCGATGCAGTTCGTCGAGCTCGGCTCCTGGGTGCCGCGCTTCAACATCAACTACCACCTGGGCGTCGACGGCATCTCGGTGTGGTTCGTGATCCTCAACGCCTTCATCACCATCATGGTCGTGATGGCGGGCTGGAAGGTGATCGAGGATCGCGTGGCGCAGTACATGGCGGCCTTCCTGATCATGTCGGGCCTGATGAACGGCATCTTCTCGGCACTGGACGGCGTGCTGTTCTACGTGTTCTTCGAGGCCTCGCTGATCCCGATGTACCTGATCATCGGTGTCTGGGGCGGTCCGAACCGCGTCTATGCCGCGATCAAGTTCTTCCTCTACACGCTGCTCGGCTCGCTGCTGATGCTGATCGCCCTGCTGTACCTGTTCATGCAGTCCGGCGGCAGCTTCAGCATCCTCGACTGGCACCAGCTGCCGCTGCCGATGGAGCCGCAGGTCCTGATCTTCCTGGCCTTCCTGATCGCCTTCGGCGTCAAGGTGCCGATGTGGCCGGTGCATACCTGGCTGCCGGATGCCCACGTCGAAGCGCCCACCGGCGGCTCGGTGGTGCTGGCCGCGATCGCGCTGAAGCTCGGCGCCTACGGTTTCCTGCGCTTCTCGCTGCCGATCGTGCCGGACGCGGCTCATGAGCTCGCCTGGCTGGTCATCACGCTGTCGCTGATCGCGGTGGTATACATTGGTTTCGTCGCGCTGGTGCAGGCCGACATGAAGAAGCTGGTCGCGTATTCGTCGATCTCGCACATGGGCTTCGTCACCCTGGGCTTCTTCATCTTCAACCCGCTGGGCGTCGAAGGCGCACTGGTGCAGATGATCTCGCACGGCTTCGTCTCGGGCGCGATGTTCCTCTGCATCGGCGTGCTGTACGACCGCGTGCATTCGCGCCAGATCGCCGACTACGGCGGTGTAGTGCACACCATGCCCAAGTTCGCGGCCTTCTTCATGCTGTTCGCGATGGCCAACTCCGGCCTGCCGGCCACCTCCGGCTTCGTCGGTGAGTTCATGGTCGTGCTCGGCGCAGTGCAGTACAACTTCTGGATCGGCTTCATTGCCGCAACCACGCTGATCGTCGGCGCCGCCTATTCGCTGTGGATGTACAAGCGCGTGGTGTTCGGCAAGGTCGCCAACAAGCACGTGGCCGAGCTCGAGGATCTCAGCGGCCGTGAGTTCGCCTTCCTTGCGATCCTTGCATTCTGCGTACTGGCGATGGGTCTGTATCCCTATCCCTTCACCGAAGTGATGCATGCTTCGGTCAACGAACTCCTGCGGCATGTTGCCGTGAGCAAGCTCTGAGTGCCGTCAGGCTCGAGGCACCTTTAGAGACACTTAACGGACTGGTCAGAAGATGAACTTTGTCGTCCCCGACTTCTACCCCGCCGCGGCAGAGATTTTCGTCGCCGTGATGGCCCTGGTGATCATGCTGGCGAGCACCTTCGCCCGCAGCATCGCGCGCTCGCTGGCGTACTACGCAACGCAGGCGACGCTGATCGCGGCGGCCTTCATCACCATCTACACGATGCAAGGCGAGCCGGTATATACCTTCAGCAACCTGTTCATCAGCGATCTGATGGGCAGTTTCCTGAAGCTGATGATCTATTTCTCCACCGCGATCGCGCTGCTGTACGGTCGGGGCTACCTCGCCGACCGCAAGATCGACAAGCCGGAGTACTACCTGCTGGCCTTGCTGATGACGCTGGGCATGATGGTCATGGTCTCGGCCAACCACATGCTGCCGATGTACATCGGCCTGGAGATGATGTCGCTGGCGCTGTACACGATGGTCGCCTTCGACCGCGATTCCGCGCGCTCGACCGAAGCGGCGATGAAGTACTTCGTCCTCGGCGCGCTGGCCTCGGGCCTGCTGCTGTACGGCATGTCGATGGTCTATGGCGCGACCGGCTCGCTGGAATTCTCCGCCGTCGCCCAGTCCATCTACAACCAGGCGGCGAACCAGACCGTGCTGACCTTCGGCCTCGTCTTCCTGGTCGCCGGCATCTGCTTCAAGCTGGGCGTGGTGCCCTTCCACATGTGGGTGCCCGACGTCTATCAGGGCGCGCCCACGGCCGTGACGCTGATGATCTCGGCCGCGCCCAAGCTCGCCGCGTTCGCGATGGCCGTCCGCCTGCTGATCTGGGCGCTGTTCGACGTCGCCGAGGAATGGCAGGGCATGCTGATGCTGGTCGCGGTCGCATCGATCGCACTCGGCAACCTGGCGGCGATTGCGCAGCAGAACATCAAGCGGATGCTGGCTTATTCCGGTATCTCGCACATGGGCTTCATGCTGCTCGGCCTGCTGGCGGGCGTGGTCGACGGCGACCGCCACTTCGCGCTCAATGCCTACAGCTCGGCGATGTTCTACGCCGTCGCCTACGTGATCATGAGCCTGGCATCCTTCGGCATGCTGATCCTGCTGTCGCGCGCCGGCTTCGACGCCGAGAACATCGACGACTTCAAGGGCCTCAACAGGCGCAGCCCGTGGTTTGCGCTGATGATGCTGTTCGTGATGTTCTCGATGGCGGGCGTGCCTTTCTTCATCGGCTTCTTCGCCAAGCTGGCCGTGCTGCAGGCGGTGGTCGCCGCGGGCTACTTCTGGCTGGCCGTGGTCGCGGTGCTGCTGTCGGTGGCGGGGGCGTTCTACTACCTGCGCGTCGTCAAGGTGATGTACTTCGATGCGCCGGTCGACGAGTCGCCGATCCATGCGCCGGCCGAAGTGCGGGTCATGCTGTCGGCGAACGGCATCGCGATCGCCGCCCTGGGCCTGGCGCCGCAGATGCTGATGTCGCTGTGCGCATACGCCTTGCTCGGCTCGCTTTGATTCGGTGAGCACGACCCGGCCCGACCCGCTCGAAGAGCGGGAACTGGCGAGCGAGCAGCTCGTCGACGGCAGGCTGCTCAAGGTCTGGCGGGACCGGGTGCTGCTGCCCGATGGCAGCGAAGGGCTCAGGGAATACATCCGCCACCCCGGCGCCGTCGTCGTGGTCGCGGTTCTGCCGGATGGCCGTCTGCTGTTCGAACGCCAGTTCCGCTATCCCTTGCGGCGGGTGTTCCTGGAACTGCCTGCCGGCAAGATCGATCCCGGCGAGGACATCCTCGCCTGCGCCCGCCGCGAACTGCGCGAGGAAACCGGCTACGAAGCGGAGCAGTGGCGCTACATCGGCGTCATGCATCCGTGCATCGGCTATTCCGACGAACGGATCGAGATCTTCCTCGCCACGGGTCTTCGCCACGTCGGGCATGCGCTGGACGACGGCGAATTCCTCGAATTGCTCAGTCTGAGCGTAAAGCAAGCCGAGGAGGCGATCCACAACGGCGAGCTGACCGACGGCAAGTCGATCGCCGCGCTCTACCGCTGCCTGCCCCTGATCCCGGCCGGACAAGGCTGAACTGCGCCGGAACATTCCGGGCAAAGCGTCGGCTGAGAAAGGCCCGGCCTTCGATCAGCCACCTGCGGGGGCGGCCCGCCGGTAAGGGGCGTGCTCGTCGAGTTCGTCCAGGTAGAAGCCCATCTGCGTGCGCTCCCGTTCCAGGTAGTCGTCCACCGCGGCGCTGAAGCGCGGATCGGCGATCCAGTGCGCCGACTGCGTCCTGACCGGCAGGAGCCCGCGGGACAGCTTGTGCTCCCCTTGTGCGCCGCCTTCGAAGCGCCGTAGCCCATGCCGGATGCAGTATTCGATTGCCTGGTAGTAGCACAGCTCGAAGTGCAGGAAAGGCAGCGCTTCGATCGCCCCCCAGTAGCGCCCGTACAAGGCCTCGTCGTCCCGCAGGAAGAAGGCGCAGGCGACCGGCTGTCCTTCCCGTTCGGCAAGCAGCAGCAGAACCTGGTCCGGCATGCCGGCGGCGAGCCGCAGGAAGAAATCCAGGTTCAGGTAGGGCGTCGAGCGGTGTGCGGCATAGGTGTTGGCATAGCAGCGGTACAGGAAAGCCCAGTCCTCTTCCCGGGCGCTGCGGCCGTCGAGCCAGCGCATCCGCAGGCCGTGCATCGATGCGCGCCGGCGCTCCTGGCGAATCTTCTTGCGCTTGTCGTGGTTCAGGCTGCCGAGGAAGTCCTCGAAATCGCGGTACGGGGCTGCACCGTCCGCATCCGTCGCCCTCCTGCCGTTCTCCCAGTGGAACTGCACGCCATGGCGTACGGCGAGGCCGCTGTCCTGCAGCAGTTCCAGATCCCGCTCGTGCGGAAACAGCACGTGAAGCGAAGACAGGCCGCTGCCTTCGACCTGGCGCAGCACGCCATCGACGAGTTGCCGGCGCGCGGCAGGCGAGCGCCCGAGGATGCGCGGCCCCGGAATCGGCGTGAAAGGCACGGCCGCCAGCCATTTCGGATAGTAGTCGAGGCCGTGTTCCTGGTAGGCCTTTGCCCAGGCCCAGTCGAAGACGTATTCACCCCAGGAATGCGTCTTCAGGTACAGCGGCATCGCCGCGATCAGCCGTCCGCCGTCCCACAGCGTCGCATGCCGCGGTATCCAGCCGCTGTGTCCGCCCACGCAGGCGCTCGCTTCCAGCGCATGCAGGTAGGCGTGGCACAGGTGCGGCGGCAGCGGACAGGGAGACAGAGCGTCCCAGTGCCGGGGGTCGATGGGGGCGATCGAGTCGAAAAAATGCAGTCCGTCGGGGAAGGGCATCGCGGGAACTTGGGAAATGCCGGAAGTATTGCAGTGCCATGCCGGCAGAGTCGGGGCGCTGCTCAAATTTTGTGCAGTGCAAAGATACGCTTTGGCGGCGGCCACTTGCAAGCGCTGTCCACGGCTTATCCACAGGCTTGCTCACCCGGCTTGTGGGTTGTCCACGTCCGGCGTGCTGCGTGGCCGGGGCGATACCGCGGCATCGATTCGGGTGCTTCCGGGGCGGTGGATGGGCAATACCGGGCCCGAACGCTGGGTACCTCAGGCGAAGGGCGCGCGATGGGATTCGCGATGGGATTCGATAAGGGCGGGCGTTATCCGATAACATTCCGCTACCACAACGAAGATCAGGAACAGGAGAGGCCGATGAAGAAGATCGAAGCGATTGTCAAACCGTTCAAGCTGGATGAAGTTCGCGAGTCCCTGTCCGAGGTCGGCATCACCGGCCTGACCGTCACCGAGGTCAAGGGTTTCGGCCGTCAGAAGGGCCATACCGAGCTTTATCGCGGGGCGGAATACGTCGTCGATTTCCTGCCGAAGATCAAGGTCGAAGTGGTGGTGAGCGACGAACTGGTCGATGCCGCGGTCGAGGCGATCGTCAAGGCGGCCCATACCGGCAAGATCGGTGACGGCAAGATCTTCATCATGCCCGTCGAGCAGGTCATCCGCATCCGTACCGGCGAGACCAACGAAGCGGCGATCTGAACGGCGGGGAAGGCGGGCAATGCGAGGGGGGTGACGCGGCGGCGTTCGGCCGCGTCAACTGCGCGCGCCGTTCTGCGCGCGCAGCAGCACCAGCAGTGCACCGCCGCCGCCATCATGCAGGCCGGCCTGGCAGAAGGCCAGGATCTCCTCGCGCTGGGCCAGCCAGCCGCGCGACAACTGCTTGAGAATCGAGACTTTGCCGGGGGAGCCGTGGCCCTTGCCGTGGATCACCCGGATGCAGCGCTTGCCCTGCAGCAGGCTGTCGCTCAGGAAGTGGGCCAGCGCGTCGCGCGCCTCGTCGCGCACCAGGCCGTGCAGGTCGAGCTGGCCCTGCAGTACCCAGCGTCCCCGGCGCAGGTCCGTCAGCACCCGCCGCGGCAAGCCGGGACGGAGGAAAGCCGCTTCTTCCCCCATGTCGAGCCGATCCTCGAAGCTCAGCGGCGCCGCCAGGGATTCGCCGAGCGCCGCGCGCTCGTCCTCCTCGCGCTTGATCGGCGCCGGCTGGGGCGCGGGGCGCTGCAGTTCGACCCGGTTGCGGGTGTCGATGGGGCGGACGTCGGCCACCATGCTGTGGAACAGCGATGCGGGGTCGCCGTTGCCGGCATCGGCGGGCAGGACGAGCCCGTCCGGGCGCGCCGCCCGCGCCTTGTCCGCGGCCGGCGTGCGCATGCCGTGCCGCAGCGGCGTATCGAGTTCGATGCGTCCCGTCGCCCGCAGCGGCACCACGCCTTCGTAGGCGAGGCTCAGGGGATCGAGCCGGGCGGCCGGAGCGCCCGGTCCGGTGCTTTCCTCGTCCTGCTGCGGCGATCGCGGGCGTGGCAGCGGCGCCGGGCGCGCCCGTTCGATTTCCGCGCGGTTGCCGTCGCGCACCGGTGCCGCCGCACCCACGGTCTTGCGAAACAGCGCCAGCTCGGCTTCGTCGGGCTGGACGTCCGAGGGGGCGGCCTTGGCGTCGTCCGCAACCGGAGACGGCCGGATCCGTTTGCCCGGGGAAGGCTGCGGTGGCGATGCGGGCATGCCGCCCTTGCCGTCCTGCAACTGCCTGCGCAAGCCGGCGAACGGCGTATTGCCGCTGGCGGGCCGGCAAGGCCGGCCGTCGCCGGCATGCTTGTCCGCCGGTTCGGCCGGAGGCGTGCGCGGGCGGCGGCTCATCGGTTCGCTCAGCTACCGAGGCCGTCGAGGTAGCGCTCGGCGTCGAGCGCGGCCATGCAGCCGGTGCCGGCCGAGGTCACGGCCTGGCGGTACACGTGGTCCTGGACGTCGCCCGCGGCAAACACGCCGGCAACGCTGGTCTGCGTGGCATTGCCGTTGCGCCCGCCCTGGGTGACGAGGTAGCCGTCTTCCATCTCCAACTGGCCTTCGAAGAGATCGGTGTTCGGTTTGTGGCCGATAGCGATGAACACGCCCTGCAGGTCGACGTCGCGGGTCGCGCCGGTGTTCACGTCCTTGATGCGCATGCCGGTGACGCCGCTGTTGTCGCCGAGCACTTCGCCGAGCGTGCTGTTGAGCGCCAGTTCGATCTTGCCCGCGGCGACCTTGTCCATCAGCTTGTCGACCATGATCTTTTCGGCGCGGAACTTCTCGCGGCGATGGACCAGGGTGACTTTCCTGGCGATGTTGGCGAGATACAGCGCCTCTTCGACCGCGGTATTGCCGCCGCCGACCACGGCGACGTCCTGGTTGCGGTAGAAGAAGCCGTCGCAGGTGGCGCAGGCCGACACGCCGCGGCCGGCGAACTTCTCTTCCGAGGGCAGGCCGAGATACTTGGCGGTCGCGCCGGTGGCGATGATCAGCGCGTCGCAGCTGTACTCGCCCGAGTCGCCGACAAGGCGGAAGGGCTTTTCGGCCAGCTTCACGGTATGGATGTGGTCGAAGATCATCTCGGTGTTGAAGCGTTCGGCATGCTTCTGGAAGCGTGCCATCAGGTCCGGGCCCAGCACGCCGTCGGCGTCCGCCGGCCAGTTGTCGACGTCGGTCGTGGTCATCAACTGGCCGCCCTGGGCGAGACCAGTGATGAGAACGGGGGCGAGATTCGCGCGTGCGGCATACACCGCGGCGGTGTAGCCTGCCGGGCCGGAGCCGAGGATGAGCAGGCGGGCGTGTTTCGTGGTCATCGGGAGCGTTCCTGCGGTGAAACCGCAAATTATAGCCGAGCCCGTCGGGCCTGCTGCGGCGGCGGACCGCAGTGAACGAAAGGGCAACGGCGACCAGATGCCATTGCAATCGCCCGGGCAATATTCGTTTACACTTGTGACATATCGACCAGACAAGCCTGCCCTTGCAGGTTCTTCCGTGGAGTCAGCATGTCGAAAACCGCTGCAGTGTCCATCATCGCCCTGAAGACTTTCCCGCTCTTTCACGGGCTGTCAGACGATGTGCTCGCCAACGTGGCTCGCGTCTCCATGATGCGGCGGATTCCGCGCGGCCAGCCGGTCGTCAATGCGGGAGATCGCTCCGATTTCGTCTATTTCGTCCTGACCGGCAGCCTGAAGGTCATCGTCAGCGACGAGGACGGGCGGGAAGTGATCCTGTCCATCCTCGGCCAGGGCGAGCTGTTCGGCGAGATGGGCATGTTCGACGAGCAGCCGCGTTCGGCGTCGGTGGTGGCGGTGGTGCCGGCCGACCTGGTGCTGATCGCCAAGCAGGATTTCCGCGTGATCATGCGCGACAACTTCGACATCGCCTGGCGGATCATGTGCAACCTGGCCAGCCGCCTGCGCAATGCCGACCGCAAGATCGAGAGCCTGGCGCTGATGGACGTGTACGGCCGCGTCGCCCGCCTGCTGATCGAGATGGCCGAGGACGTGGGCGGTGAAACGGTCGTGGTGCGCAAGATATCCAAGCAGGACATCGCCAAGATGATCGGCGCCTCGCGCGAGATGGTGAGCCGGGTGATGAAGGATCTGGGGCAGCAGGGCCTGATCGAGGAGCGTCCGCAGGGAATCGTGCTGCGCGAACGCCTCAGCGAGGTCTGATTCCGGGGTTCGGCCCGGCCGGGTGCGCGTTTCGCCGGAGTCTGCATGCCGCTCCGGCCTGAGGCTTTGTGAGGATGCGCAACGCGGCGCGGGAGCGCTGGGGCGTATCGCTTATAATCGACGCTGTTGTTTCATTCAGGTTTCGCGCCGTCGCCTCATGCAGTCTCGCTCGTCCCGCCCCCAGCCCCTGCCCGAAAAGATCTCGCTGCTGCTGCAGGAGGCTCGCTGGCTGATCCTGGGCGTCATGTCCCTTTACGTCGGCCTGATCCTGCTCGGCTACAGCAAGGCCGATCCCGGCTGGTCCCATGCCTCGGACGTCGCCAGCGTGATCAACCCCGGCGGGCGCTTCGGCGCCTGGCTGGCCGACCTGCTGCTCTACCTGTTCGGGCTTTCCTCGTGGTGGTGGGTGATCTTCCTCGGCTACAGCCTGCTGTGGGGCTTCCGGCGGCTGAAGAACCGGCTGACGCTGGACCATCGCTCCTTCATCTTCGTCATGGCCGGCTTCCTCGTCGTGCTGCTGACCAGCAGCGCGCTCGAGTTCCTGCGCTTCCACGGCCACGGCGCCCAGGTGCCGCTCGCGCCGGGCGGCTTGCTGGGGATGGAGATCGGCGAGCTCACCCAGCGCTATTTCGGCTTCACCGGCGGCACCCTGCTGCTGCTCGCGCTGATGGCTTCGGGGCTGTCGCTGTTCACCGGCGTGTCCTGGCTGGCCGTGGTCGAGCGCGTGGGGCTGCTGCTGGAGCAGGCCGTGCTGTCCGTGCAGCAGGGCTGGCAACGCTGGCAGGATCGCCGCGTCGGCCGCGAAGTGGCGCAGAAGCGTGAAGCGGTGGTCGAGACCCGGCGCCGCAAGACCGAGAAGGTGGCGCCTGCGCCGCTGCGCATCGAGCCGCCGCTGATCGCGGTGCAGAAGTCCGAGCGTGTCGACAAGGAGCGCCAGCAGACCCTGTTCGCCGATGCGGGCGCAGGCGCGATGCCGCCGCTGGCGCTGCTCGACCCGGCTTCCGGGGATGTCGAGCCGCCGTCGGCCGAAACACTGGAATTCACCTCGCGCCTGATCGAGACCAAGCTCGGCGACTTCGGCGTCGAGGTCAAGGTGCTGGCTGCCTATCCGGGCCCGGTCATCACGCGCTACGAAATCGAGCCGGCGACCGGCGTCAAGGGCAGCCAGGTGGTCAATCTGGCCAAGGATCTGGCGCGTGCGCTGTCGCTGGTGTCGGTGCGGGTGGTCGAGACGGTGCCGGGCAAGTCCTGCATGGCGCTGGAACTGCCCAATCCCAAGCGGCAGACGGTGCGCCTGTCCGAGATCGTCGGTTCCAAGGTCTATCACGACATGGGTTCGCCGCTCACCGTGGTGCTCGGCAAGGACATCGGCGGCCAGCCGGTGGTCGCCGACCTGGCCAAGATGCCGCACCTGCTGGTGGCTGGCACCACCGGTTCAGGCAAGTCGGTCGGCATCAACGCGATGATCCTGTCGCTGCTGTACAAGAGCGAACCGGACCGCGTGCGGCTGATCATGGTCGACCCGAAGATGCTCGAACTGTCGATCTACGAAGGCATCCCGCATCTGCTGGCGCCGGTCGTCACCGACATGAAGCACGCGGCGAATGCGCTGAACTGGTGCGTCGCCGAAATGGACAAGCGCTACAAGCTGATGGCGGCGGTCGGCGTGCGCAACCTGTCCGGCTACAACAAGGCCGTGCTGGAGGCGCGCAAGGCCGAGACGCCGCTGACCAACCCCTTCTCGATCACGCCCGAGAATCCCGAGCCGCTCGACACGCTGCCCTACATCGTCGTCATTGTGGACGAACTGGCCGACATGATGATGGTGGTCGGCAAGAAGGTGGAAGAGCTGATCGCACGCCTCGCGCAGAAGGCGCGCGCGGCGGGCATCCACCTGATCCTCGCCACGCAGCGGCCGTCGGTGGACGTCATCACCGGCCTGATCAAGGCCAACGTGCCGACCCGTATCGCCTTCCAGGTGTCCAGCAAGATCGACTCGCGCACCATCCTCGACCAGATGGGCGCGGAGAACCTGCTCGGCATGGGCGACATGCTCTACCTTGCGCCGGGCACCGGCCTGCCGGTACGGGTGCATGGTGCTTTCGTCGCCGACGAAGAGGTGCACAAGGTGGTGGATCACCTCAAGCGCGTCGGCCCGCCGGACTACATCGAAGGCATCCTGTCGCAGCCCGAGGACGATCTCGATGCCGCGCTCGGCGGCGGAGGCGATGGCGGCGATGGCGAGGCCGACCCGCTGTACGACCAGGCGGTCGAAGTCGTGATCAAGACCCGCCGGCCGTCGATCTCGCTGGTGCAGCGCCACCTGCGCATCGGCTACAACCGCGCGGCGCGCCTGATCGAGCAGATGGAGCGCGCCGGCTTGGTGTCGGCGATGGGCAGCAACGGCAACCGCGAAGTGATCGTGCCGGCCAAGGAGGGCGAATGATGGGAATGCATTTCGGTGCAGAGGCGGTGGTTCGCCGGCTTGCGGCCCGTGCCCCGGTGATCGCGCGTGTCTCGCTGGCCCTTGCACTGGCTTGTGCCGGCGGTGCCGCGCTGGCGGCGGACGGCATCGCCCAGTTGCGCCAGTTCGTGTCGGAGACGCGCAGCGCCGAAGGCGATTTCGAACAGATCGTCCTTGCCCGCTCCGGCCGCAAGCCCCAGCAGGCGTCGGGCAGCTTCGCCTATGCGCGGCCCGGGCGCTTCCATTGGGAATACGAGCGTCCCTACCGCCAAGTACTGGTCGGCGACGGCAGCACGCTGTGGACCTGGGACCCGGACCTGAACCAGGTCACGGTGCGCGCGATCGGCGATGCCCTGGGGGCGACGCCGGCGGCGATCCTGTTCGGCAGCGGCGACATCGAAGAGGGCTTCGTTCTTGCCGACGGCGGCAGCGACGGCGAACTGGACTGGGTCGAAGCACGCCCGAAGCAGACCGACAGCGGCTTCGAGTCCCTGCGCATCGGCCTGAAGGATGGCCGTCTGCACAGCATGGAGATGCGCGACAACTTCGGCCAGACCACGCTGATCCACTTCACCCGGCTGCAGCCGAACCCCGACCTGGCATCCGACCGCTTCCGTTTCGAGCCGCCGGCAGGTGCCGACGTGATCGGCGAACTGCCGGGCGCGGCGGGCAGCAGCGGCGCCGCGCCGACGCGTTGACCGTGGCCGACCTGTTCGAATCCATCGCACCGCAGCAGGTGCCGCTGGCCGAGCGCATGCGGCCGCAGTCGCTCGACGAGGTCGCAGGCCAGGCCCATCTGCTGGGCGAAGGCAAGCCCCTGCGGCTGGCCTTCGCCTCGCGCAAGCCGCATTCGATGATCCTGTGGGGACCGCCCGGCGTCGGCAAGACCACGCTCGCGCGCCTGATGGCGCAGGGCTTCGACGCCGACTTCGTCGCGCTGTCGGCGGTGTTTTCCGGGGTCAAGGAGATCCGCGAGGCGATCCAGCAGGCCCAGGCGGCGAAGGCGCGGGGGCGGCACACCATCCTGTTCGTGGATGAAGTGCATCGCTTCAACAAGTCGCAGCAGGATGCCTTCCTGCCTTATGTCGAGCAGGGCCTGGTGACCTTCATCGGCGCCACCACCGAGAACCCGTCCTTCGAAGTCAATTCGGCGCTGCTGTCGCGCGCGGCGGTCTACGTCCTCGAACCGATCGATGCCGAGGCGATGAGTGCGCTGTTCGAGCGGGCGCGCCTGGCGGCATGTCCGGATCTGCCCTTCGACGACGATGCCCGCGAGCGCATGATCGGTTTTGCCGACGGCGACGCGCGGCGGCTGATGAACCTGATCGAACAGGTGCAGGTGGCGGCCGAGACCGCGGGCATGGCAAGGGTCGATGCGGCCTTCGTCGATGCGGCGCTGTCGCAGAACCTGCGCCGTTTCGACAAGGGCGGGGAGGCCTTCTACGACCAGATATCGGCGCTGCACAAGTCGGTCCGGGGCTCGAACCCCGACGCCTCGCTCTACTGGCTGTGCCGGATGCTCGACGGCGGCGCGGACCCGCTCTATGTCGGCCGGCGCCTGATCCGCATGGCGGTGGAGGACATCGGCCTGGCCGACCCGCGGGCGCTGGAAATGACGCTGAACGCCTGCGCTACCTACGAGCGCCTCGGTTCTCCCGAAGGCGAACTGGCGCTGGCGCAGGCGACGATCTTCCTCGCCTGTGCGGCCAAATCGAATGCAGCCTACAAGGCCTACAATGCGGCGCGCGAATTCGTCAAACGCGACGGCTCACGCCCGGTGCCGCTGCACCTGCGCAATGCGCCGACGAAGCTGATGAAGAATCTGGGTTACGGCAAGGCTTACCGCTATGCCCATGACGAACCGGGGGGTTATGCCGCCGGCGAGAACTACCTGCCCGAAGGCATGGAACGTCCCGAGTGGTATCGGCCCACGCCGCGTGGCATGGAGGGCCGCATCGCGGAAAAGCTGGCCCAGTTGCGTGCGCTGGATGAAGCGGCAGAAAACCAGAACGCCCGGCCGTCCGGCAAGCAGGCGGGCGAGCGTTCGGCGTCGGATGGCTCAGCTAATGCGTCAGCGGATGATCGGCCATGAAGCGGGCGCAGACGGATTTAGCCTTGGCGGCTTTTTCCGGGTCGCCGCGTTCGTTGGCACGCTCGACGAGGTCGAGCATGAAGTTGGTCAGCAGCAGGACTCCTTCGGGTGTCTGGACCAACCCGCAAACCACTTGCGCAGCGGCGGCATCGGGGATTCCTTCATGTTCGGCAACCAGCGCGACTTCGTCGTCGGTGATGTCGCAGTAGTCCAGGCAGTCACGAATCGATAGCATATTCACTCCTCCATTGTTGCGCCGTCTGATGCGGCTTGTTGATTCTTTAAACTTATCCGACAAAGCGGAAATAGCAAGTTCAATTTACGTAGGGTGAACTTTGTAAGAGATTGATTTATTTAATCGATTATTGCAGTGCGTCATTCCGGGAAGTGTTCCTTGCCTGCTCATGACCGCTGCCGAACCCTCTGCGGCTGCCCGCACGATCGAGCCCGCGACCGCAGCTCGACTGCACGCCGCACGCCTCAACTCCAGGCTTGTTCCAGCCGATGACCCATCAACGATTTTCAGGACAACCCGATGCTCGATATCCAGCTTCTGCGTAATCAGATCGACCTGGTCGCCACCCGGCTGGCCGGCCGCGGCCTGCAACTGGACAGCGCCGCCTTCCTCGCGCTCGAGGAGGAGCGCAAGCAGCTTCAGACCCGGACCCAGGAACTGCAGGCGCGCCGCAACGCGCTGTCGAAACAGATCGGCATGCTCAAGGGCAAGGGCGAGGACGCCGGCCCGGTCATGGCCGAAGTGGCCCAGCTCGGCGATGAGCTGAAAGCCTGCGAGCAGGCCTTGCCGGGGCTGCTCGAACGCATCAACGATTTCGTCGCCCGCCTGCCCAACCTGCCGCACGAGAGCGTGCCGGTGGGCGAGGACGAGAGCGGCAACGTCGAAGTCCGCCGCTGGGGCACGCCGGCCAGCTTCGATTTCGAAGTGCGCGACCACGTCGATCTCGGCGCGCCGCTGGGACTGGATTTCGAGACCGGCGCCAAGCTGTCGGGTTCGCGCTTCGCCTTCCTGCGCGGGCCGGTGGCGCGCCTGCACCGTGCGCTGGCGCAGTTCATGCTCGACACCCATACCCGCGAGCACGGCTATACCGAGTGCTACACGCCCTACATCGTCAACCGCGACGCGCTGTTCGGTACCGGCCAACTGCCCAAGTTCAAGGAAGACCTGTTCTGGGTGCTGCGCGGTGGCGACGAGGAGGGCCTGGAGCAATACCTGATCCCGACCGCGGAGATCACGCTGACCAACAGCGTGCGCGAGGAAGTGCTGGCGCTCGATGCGCTGCCGATCCGGATGACGGCGCACAGCCCCTGCTTCCGCTCGGAAGCGGGCAGCGGCGGTCGCGACGTGCGCGGCATGATCCGCCAGCACCAGTTCGACAAGGTGGAGATGGTGCAGGTGGTCGAACCCTCGGCCAGCTACGAGGCGCTCGAGCAGATGGTCGGCCACGCCGAAGCCATCCTGCAGAAGCTGGAGCTGCCGTACCGCGTGATCACGCTATGCACCGGCGACATGGGCTTTTCGGCAAGCAAGACCTACGACCTGGAAGTCTGGCTGCCGGCGCAGAACACCTATCGCGAGATTTCGAGCTGCTCGAACTGCGAGGCCTTCCAGGCTCGCCGCATGCAGGCGCGCTTCAAGAACGCGCAGGGCAAGAACGAACTGGTGCATACGCTCAACGGTTCCGGGCTGGCGGTCGGCCGCACGCTGGTCGCGGTGCTGGAAAACTACCAGCAGGCGGACGGCTCGATCGTGATCCCGAAAGCGCTGGTGCCCTACATGGGCGGCGTCGAGCGGCTCGAACCGGCGCTCTGAGCGCCTGCTCAGTCGGCCTTGCCCAGCCTCAGGCGGGGCAAGGCCAGCCCCGCTTCGTAGGGCGGCTCCAGGCGCGCCAGGATGTCGTGGTAGCTGCGTACGTTCTCGGTCATCACCACCGCTTCGCCGCCGCGCGCCGGGCCGGATTTGAGCCGCTGGGCGTATTCCGGCCGGGACAGCAGCGGCAGCACCGATTTCATCTCCCACCACGCCCGATCGTCCTTGCCCAGCCGGCGGGCGATCGCACGGGCGCCGTTCATGTGCCCCATGCCCAGGTTGTAGGCCGCCGTCGCCAGCCAGGTGCGATCCGGTTCGTCGATTTCGTCCGGCAGCAAGCCTTTCAGTATCGCCAGGTAGCGCGCGCCGCCGAGGATGCTCTGGCGGGGGTCGAGCCGGTCGTTCACGCCCAGCCGGTCGGCCGTGTCCGCCGTCAGCATCATCATGCCGCGCACGCCGGTGAAGGAAGTGGCCTGCGGGTCCCAGTGCGATTCCTGATAGGCCACCGCGGCGACGTAGCGCCAGTCGATGCCGGTCTGGGCCTCGGCCTCATGGAAGAAGGCGCGGTAGCGGGGCAGGCGTTCCTCGATGCGGGCCAGGAAAGTGGTGATGTCGGCATTGTTCAGACGGCGCACATAGTCGAAGTAGCGGTCGGCCAGGCGGGCGAGGCGGCCGTCGGCTGAGGCCCGGCCGATGAAGGCGTCGACCTCGGTCGTCAGCGTGTGCTGCCCGGCCGGCAGCGCCCAGGCGATGGCCGACGGCCCCGGCAGTTCGTAGACGATTTCCAGCGCGGGATGGAGGTGGACGGCAAGCGCGTAGTGCAGGCGGTCGGTGGCGACGAGGTCGAGCTTGCCTGCGGCGAGATCGGCGAGCAATTGCTCTTCGCCGGCCTTGACCGGGAAATGCACGTTGACGCCGGGGCGGCGCTTGCGGATGTCCATGATCTTCTCCGCCGCCAGCGAGCCGCGGCGGGCCGAGATCGTGCGCCCGGCGAGAGACTGCTCGTCGGCCGATGCTTCCGCCAGGCTGCCGCTGCGGCCGACGACGACGTATTCCACCTCGCGCAGCGGCTTCGACCATCGCAGCGGCAGGCGCCTGTTCATCCCCAGGCTGGCGGCGGCCATGTGTACCTGGCCCTTGATCACCGCATCCAGCGCGCGGGTGGTGTCGGGGAAGGGCACGAAAGTGACGTCGACGTCGAGCTCGTCGCCGAGCGCCAGCAGCAAGTCATGCTCGAAGCCGCTTGCCCGGCCGTCTTCGTCGAGCCGGTAGGAGATGGCGTCGTGGCGGGTGGCGATGCGCAGCTCACCCAGGCTGCGGTAGTCCGCGATGCGCGGCTTTTCGGCCGGCCCGCAGGCCGCCAGCAGCAGGCTGGCCAGGCCGATCAGCAGCAGGCCGCGGCGAATCATCGCGCTTCCTTCAGCCAGCGCGTCTCCCAGGCATCCAGTTCGGGCAGCGCGTCGGCCAGCCTGCGCTGCAGCGCCGCTTCCAGCGCTTCGAGCGGCGCGCGCAGTCCGGCGTCGGCACGCGAAATCATCATCGGCAGGAAGTCGATCACCAGGTCCCCGGCAGCCCGGCCGGCACGGGCGGGAAAGCCTTCGCCCGGCAGGCGAAGCTGGCGCGGTGTCGCGTCGCCGGCATCGAGCATCAGCCGGCGTGCGCCGGTGGGGTGGGGAACCCGGATTTCGCCGCCGAGCAGCAGCCTCAGCGCGCTGATCGGGCGCTGCAGCAGCAGGTCGCGCCCGCTGCGGGTGTAGATGGGGTGGGGGGCGAGCCGGATGCGAAGCTGCAGGTCGCCGGGTCGGCCCTCGGGGTCGGCACAGGCTTCTCCTTCGCCTGCCAGCCGCAGGCTGTCGCCGTCGACCAGGCCGGGCGGCAGATTGACGTCCAGCCAGCGGGCGTGTTGCTGCTGCCCATTGCCCTCGCAGGCGGCGCAGGGCTCGATGCTGCGGTAGCCGCGGCCGTCGCAGGCTGCGCAGCGCTGCAGGCCCTTGCCGTTGCGGATGCGTCCCGAGCCGCGGCATGGTTCGCACAGGCGCGTGAAGGCCAGCTTGACTTCTCCGCTGCCCGCGCAATCCGTACAGGCGGCCGAGCGGCTCAGGCAGATCTGCTTCGAGCCGCCGGCGAAAGCCTCCTCGAAGCTCAGCTCCAGCTCCATGGAGCAGTCCTCGCCGCGTGGTCCGGCTGCGTTCTCATCCTTGCCCGATGGCGCCTCGGCGCTTTCGTCCGTCGCCCTGAGGGCGGCAAGCAGGCGGTCGTGCGCCTGGCGCAGGGCCTTGAAGCGTTCGGCCGCGGCGGGTTCGGGATTGCGGTCGGGGTGCCACTGCATCGCCAGCCGGCGGAACGTGCGCTTGATGTCGACAGGGGAGGAGCCCGGTGCCAGGCCGAGCAGTTCGTAGGCGTCGCGCATGGTGGCCTCCGTCGCAGGATGTGGGCACATGAAACTGCGGCCCAGACGAAAAAGGCCCAGTCCGAAGACTGGGCCTTTTGCGCATATCTGGCGCGCCCGGAAGGATTCGAACCTCCTACCCCCTGGTTCGTAGCCAGGTACTCTATCCAGATGAGCTACGGGCGCTTTTTGCTGCACTGCGAAGGAGCGGAATTATAACTGCTATTTCCGCCTCTTCAACTGTTTTTTGGCGGAGAGGGTGGGATTCGAACCCACGGTAGGCTTGCACCTACGCCTGATTTCGAGTCAGGTACATTCGACCACTCTGCCACCTCTCCGCTCGAAGGTCGGCATTATAGGGCGTTTTCCGGGCAAGTAAACGCCATGGCCGAATTTTTTAGGCGGCCGCGGCCTTGGGGGACATCTCATCCCACGCGCGGACGGCTTCCGCAGCGTACATCAGGGCCGGCCCGCCGC
The DNA here is from genome assembly GCF_025699485.1 of Thauera carbonicopians. Lineage (GTDB taxonomy): Bacteria > Pseudomonadota > Gammaproteobacteria > Burkholderiales > Rhodocyclaceae > Thauera. The sequence goes on from NZ_JANUXN010000002.1 coordinate 221,305, forward strand.
CCATGTAGGTGCACACCGCCAGGGTTTCCATCATCTGTTCACGGCTGGCGCCGAGGCGGAGCAGCGCCTTGACGTGGAAGCCGACGCAGGCGTCGCAGCGCTGGGTGACGGCGATTGCGAGGGCGACGAGTTCCTTGTGCAGCTCGGTGAGGGCGCCATCCTGTAGCGCCCCCTTGGCCATTGCATTGAATCCCTGCATCGTTTCCGGGGTTTCCTTGCGCAAGCTGGCGAGCGCCTTGGACACGTCGGTAGTGATCTGAACGAAGGATTTGGACATCTCGCGGGCTCCGTTATTAAGAATTTAATCGAATTCTAATATTAACCTGAAACCGGCACGTCCAACCACCCATCGATGGTCGCAGCGGCCGCACTCGGGGTGCCGGCCGCCGCGGATGCGAACCGAAGGGGAAAAGGCTCAGTTGCGGCGCTTGTCGCGCTCGATCAGCGCGTAGGCCGAGTGGTTGTGGATCGACTCGAAATTCTCCGATTCGACCACGTAGGCGTCGACCCGGAGCTCGGCGTTGAGCAGGGCTGCCACATCGCGCACCAGGTCCTCGACGAACTTGGGGTTGTCGTAGGCACGCTCGGTGACCCACTTCTCGTCCGGGCGCTTGAGCAGGCCGAAGATCTCGCACGAGGCCTGGCTTTCGACCAGTTGCACCATGTCCTCGATCCACAGGTGGTCGTTGAGCACGGCGGTGACGGTGATGTGCGAGCGCTGGTTGTGTGCGCCGTAGTCGGAGATCTTCTTCGAGCAGGGGCACAGGCTGGTCACCGGCACCACGATCTTCATCGTGAACTCGTAGCGGCCGCCCTCACGGATCTCGCCGATGAAGCTGACCTCGTAGTCCAGCAGGCTGTTCACGCCCGACACCGGCGCGGCCTTGTTGATGAAGTAGGGGAAGCTCATCTCGACATGGCCGGTCTCCGCTTCGAGGCGCTCGACCATCATGCGCAGCATCGGCTCGAAGGATTCGACCGAGATGTCGCGCTCGTTGGTGTTCAGGATCTCGATGAAGCGCGACATGTGGGTGCCCTTGAAGTTGTGGGGCAGCCCGACGTACATGTTGAAGTTGGCGACGGTGTGCTGGACGCCGCCGGCCTTGTCGCTGACCTTGACGGGATGGCGGATCGACTTGATGCCGACCTTGTTGATCGCGATCTGCCGGGTGTCCGTGCTGCTCTGGACGTCCGGCATGACGGCGTCGATGGGGGTATTCATGGGCGACTCTCGGGAAAGGCTGTGGAACGGAGGTCGTTCACGTAAGAAATGCAAGCTTGTTGCAACAAGCTTGCAATCTTAGCTTTCCCGACAAAAATACTCAACTATCGGCCTGATTCACTCTGGCAATGCTGGCCAGGATGCCGGCCTCGTCGAGGCCGACCGAGGCCAGCAGCTTGGCCTGGTCGCCGTGGTCGATGAAGCGGTCGGGCAGCCCGAGGCGCAGCACGCGCGGGCGCGCCGCCAGGGTGTCGACGAAGCGCGAAACCTCGGCGCCGGCACCGCCGATGACGGCGTTCTCCTCGATCGTCACCAGCAGGTCGTGGCTGGCGGCGAGTTCGGCGACCAGGGCCTCGTCGAGCGGCTTGACGAAGCGCATATTGACCACGGTGGCGTCGAGCGTGCCGCCGACGCGTTCGGCGACATCCACCATGCTGCCCCAGGCGAGCAGGGCGACGTGCTTGCCCTGGCGGCGGACTTCGGCCTTGCCGATCGGCAGCGCGCTCATCTTCGCCTCGGGCGTCACGCCGCGGCCGCTGCCGCGCGGGTAGCGCACGGCGCTCGGCCCGGGGTGCTGGGTGGCGGTGTAGAGCATCTGGCGGCATTCGTTCTCGTCTGCCGGCGCCATCACCACCATGTTGGGGATGCAGGCGAGGTAGGACAGGTCGTAGGCGCCATGGTGGGTCGCGCCGTCGGCGCCGACCAGGCCGCCGCGGTCGATGGCGAACACCACCGGCAGGTTCTGCAGCGCGACGTCGTGGATGAGCTGGTCGTAGGCCCGCTGCAGGAAGGTGGAATAGATCGCCACCACCGGCACGAAGCCTTCACAGGCCATGCCGGCGGCGAAAGTCACCGCGTGCTGCTCGGCGATGCCGACGTCGAAATAGCGCTTCGGGTATTCCTGGGCGAAGCGCACCAGGCCGGAACCTTCGCGCATCGCGGGCGTGATGCCGACGATGCGCGGGTCGATCGCCGCGATGTCGCACAGCCAGTCGCCGAACACCTGGGTGTAGGTCGGCTTGCCGCTGCTCTTGCCGGTCTGGATGCCTGCGGTGTGGTCGAACTTGGAGACGCCGTGGTACAGGATGGGGTCGGCTTCGGCGAGCTTGTAGCCCTGGCCCTTCTTCGTCACCACATGCAGGAACTGCGGCCCTTTCAGCCGCTTCAGGTTCTGCAGCGTCGGGATCAGCGCGTCCAGGTCGTGGCCGTCGATCGGACCGTAGTAGTGGAAGCCGAACTCCTCGAACAGGGTGCCGGGGCTGATCATGCCCTTGGCGTACTCCTCGACCTTGCGCGCCAGCTCGGCGACCGGCGGCGCCATGCCCAGCACCTTCTCGCCGACGCGGCGGGCGGTGTTGTAGGTCGAGCCCGACAGCATGCGGGCGAGGATCCTGGTCAGCGCGCCGACCGGCGGCGAGATCGACATCTCGTTGTCGTTGAGGATCACCAGCAGGTCGATGTCCTCGATGTCGCCGGCGTTGTTCAGCGCCTCGAACGCCATGCCGGCCGACATCGCGCCGTCGCCGATCACGGCGATGGCGTGGCGGTCTTCCTTCTTGCTGCGGGCGGCCACCGCCATGCCCAGCGCGGCCGAGATCGAAGTCGACGAATGCGCGGTGCCGAAGGTGTCGTACTCGCTCTCGCAGCGCCGCGGAAAGCCCGAGATGCCGCCCCAGTGGCGCAGGCCGGCCATCGCCTCGCGGCGGCCGGTGAGCACCTTGTGGCCGTAGGTCTGGTGGCCGACGTCCCACACGATGCGGTCGTACGGCGTGTTGAAGACACAGTGCAGCGCGATCGAGAGTTCGACGGTACCCAGGTTGGACGACAGGTGGCCGCCGGTTTTGGAGACGGATTCGATCAGGAAGGCGCGCAGTTCATCGGCAACGGTGCCGAGTTCGCGGCGGTCGAGGGCGCGAAGGTCGGCGGGGGTGCTGATGCGTTCCAGGGTGGGGTAGGCCATGTGCTGTCCGATGCAGAATCGTTGTTGTCGTGGGCGGCGGGCGTCGTCGAGCCTTGCGCCTCAGAAGGCGCGATGCACGATGTAGTCGGCCAGCGACTCGAGGCGCCCGGCGGCATCGCCGAAAGGCTGCAGCGTCGCCCGCGCGTCGGCCAGCATGTCCTCGGCGAGGCGCCTGGCGTCGCTCAGCCCCAGCAGGCTGACATAGGTCGGCTTGTCGTTGTCGGCATCCTTGCCGGCGGTCTTGCCCAGCGTGGCGGTATCGGCTTCGGCGTCGAGGATGTCATCCACCACCTGGAACAGCAACCCGACCACCTTGGCGTAATGATCCAGGCGCTGCGTGTCGGCCTCGTCCAGCGTACGCCCGGCGTGCGCGCCCAGCAGCACCGAGGCGCGGATCAGCGCACCGGTCTTGTGGATGTGCATGAACTCCAGCTCTTCGCGGCTCAGTTGCAGGCCGACCGAAGCCAGGTCGATGGCCTGGCCGCCCGCCATGCCGCGCGAGCCCGATGCGGTGGCGAGCATGCCGAGCATCTTCAACTGGATCGCGGCATCGTCGGCCACCGGCGCATCGGCCAACGCCTGGAAGGCGAGAGTCTGCAGCGCATCGCCGACCAGCAGCGCGGTGGCCTCGTCGTATTCGACGTGCACCGTCGGCTTGCCGCGGCGCAGCACGTCGTTGTCCATGCACGGCATGTCGTCATGGACCAGCGAATAGGCGTGGATCAGCTCGACGGCGCAGGACACGCGATCCAGCCGCTCCGCCGGGGCGCCGGCCAGTTCGCCCGCAGCCTGTACCAGCAGCGGGCGCACCCGCTTGCCGCCGCCCAGCACCGCGTAGCGCATCGCCTGGTGCAGGCGCCGGGGGGCGAGGTCGGCACCGGGCAGCAGCGCCTCGAGCGCCTGTTCGGTGCGCTGCTGGATGAGTCCCATCCAGTCCTGGAACGAGGGGCTGCCGTTCATTGCGTGCTGTCTCCGCCGGCAAAGTCGGCAAGCGTCTCGCCTTCGAGGACTTTCACGCGCTGCTCGGCGTCGGCCAGGGTTTCCTGGCAGTAGCGCAGCAGGCCGACACCGCGCTGGTAGCGCGCGAGCGCGTCTTCGAGCGGCAGCTTGCCGGATTCCATTTCCTGCACGATGGCTTCCAGCTCGGAAACCGCGGCTTCGAAGGATTTGGGAGAGGTCGCCGACTTTGGCATGGATGAATAATCTGGCGCGGCAAAAGCGGGAAAATAACCGATCGCAGGTCTGGCGGTCAAACAGGGGCTGGCTTACACTAACCCGTTTATTTTTCCGGATTTCTTGTCCGCAAGGGAGGTTCGGGGATGTCCGACATCGCTTCCAAAGCTCAACTGGCCCAGGCCGCTTCCCAGCTGCCTGTCTCATGGTACTTCGACCAGAAGGTCTTCGAACTGGAGAAAAAGCTCCTCTTCGATGCCGGGCCGGGGTACGTCGGCCACGAGCTGATGGTGCCTGAAGTCGGCAACTACCGCTCGCTCGAATGGCTCGACCATTCCAAGCTGCTGTTCCGCACCGAGGCCGGCATCCACCAGATGTCCAACGTCTGCCGCCACCGCCAGGCCATCATGCTGCAGGGCAGCGGCAGCACCGAGCACGTCGTCTGTCCGGTGCACCGCTGGACCTACAACCAGCAGGGCGAACTGATCGGCGCGCCGCACTTCGCCGAAAAGCCCTGCCTCGGCCTCAAGCGCGACGCGCTCGAAAACTGGCGCGGCCTGCTGTTCAAGGGTCCGCGCTCGGCCAATGCCGACCTCGCCGGCATGACGGTGGCGCCGGCGCTGGACTTCTCCGGCTACAAGCTCGACCACGTCGAAATCCACCAGTGCAACTACAACTGGAAGACCTTCATCGAGGTCTATCTGGAGGACTACCACGTCGTGCCCTTCCACCCCGGGCTGGGCAACTTCGTCACCTGTGACGACCTGAGCTGGCAGTTCGGCGACTGGTATTCGGTGCAGCAGGTCGGCATCACCTCGCTGGCCAAGCCGGGTTCGGCGACCTACGCCAAGTGGCACCAGGCGGTGCTCGACTACTACGGCGAGAAAAAACCCGAGCATGGCGCGATCTGGCTCACCTACTACCCCAACGTCATGGTGGAGTGGTATCCGCACGTACTGGTCGTCAGCACCCTGATCCCGACCGACGTCGATCGCACCACCAACGTCGTCGAGTTCTACTACCCGGAAGACATCGTCGAGTTCGAGCGCGAGTTCGTCGAAGCCGAGCAGGCCGCCTACATGGAAACCGCCATCGAGGACGACGACATCGCCGAGCGCATGGACCGCGGCCGCCTGGCGCTGATGAAGGAAGGGCGCAATGAAGTCGGCCCCTACCAGTCGCCCTACGAGGACGGCATGCAGCACTTCCACGAGTTCTACCGGCGGATCGTGGAGCCTCATCTCTGAGGCGACGGGGCCGGCCGGTGGCTGTTTTCAGCGGTAAGCCGCCGCCGGCTCCTGCACGCCGCTGCCTGCCTGGGTGACGACGCGAGCGCGCAGCCAGCGGGCGAATTCGGCTTCGTCGATGGTGCCGTCGGCCAGGCCGATCATGGCGACGTATTTTTCCTCGTCGCGGGCGACCAGGTCGCAATTGTTGAGCTTGAGAAAGACGCGATAACACACATGCGCGGTCCGTTTGTTGCCATCGACGAACGGATGGTTGCGGGCCAGACCGAAGGCGAGGCTCGCCGCCAGATCGATCAGATCGGGCGGTGGCTCCCCATAGGCATGAAGTTGCTGCGGACGAGCGAGTGCGGACTCGAGCAACGCTTCGTCGCGCACGCCGTTCGCACCGCCATGCACCGCGAGCTGACGGTCATGAATGGCCAGTGCAAGCGCTCTGCTGATCCAGACGATCATCGTTCCACCCCACTCATTTCGCCAGCAGGTGCAGAACCTGGCGGTCCTCGCGCATGATCTGTTCCGCCACCGCCATCTGCTCGGCCAGGGTCGGATCGTAGGCAACCAGCTTGATCCCGTCGGGCGTTTCCAGCGCGTACAGCTCGTCACCCTTCTCGAGGCGCAGGTGGGCCAGCAGCTCCTTGGGCAGGATGACGCCGGCGGAGTTGCCGATGCTGGTGATCTTGAGCTTCATGGCGGGCCTCGCACTGGATGATGTTATAACTGATGTTATCACGTCGTTTCCAGGCCCGGTGAATCTCGGCAATCGGCAGCGTAGGCGCACTGTTGGCACAGACGTCAGCGCAGTGCTTTGCAACACGGCGCGCTGACTGCAGCCCGAGCCGCCTGCCGGGCGTCAGCCGGCGGACGAAGCCCAAGGCAGCGCAGGCGCCACCAGCCGCTTGCCGCCATCCCCCGGGACGCGGCCGAAGCGTGCCGCGCCCGATTCCCAGTCGGCCTGGGCCTGGGCGACGTAATCGCGGTCGTGGCCGACGAAGTTCCACCACATCGTGACGTCGCGCCCGAACGGAGCGCCGCCGACCAGCAGCGCGCGACTGTCGGCGGCGAAGCCGAGGTCGAGGCGGTCTTGCCCCGGACCGAGATAGGCGAATTCATCCTCGGCCAGGTGCTCGCCGGCTACCGATACCCCGCCTTCCAGCGGCAGCACGCCGTATTCGAAGCCGGGCTCCAGCGCCACCGTGGTCGTGCCACCCTCGGCGGATGCGAGGTCCATTCCCAACAGCGGCGTGAAGACCCGCGTGGGCGCCTGGTGTTCCGCGTAGCGGCCCGCCAGTAACGTACAGGCCACGCCGTCCTGCAACCAGTTCGGCAGCACAGGGTAATGCTCGAATGCGGCAGCGGTATCCGCATGCTCCGGCGGCAGCGCGATCCATAGCTGGGCCGCGTGCAGCCTTTCTTCCCCCGGCAGCGAGTCTTCGGTATGCACGATGCCCGTGCCGGCGGTCATCAGGTTGACCTGGCCGGGCTGGATCACCTGCTCGCTGCCGAGGCTGTCGCGGTGCAGGATGCGGCCCTCGATCATCCACGTGAAAGTCTGCAGACAGGTGTGTGGATGGGCGCCCACGTGCATGCCCTGGCCGGCGCCGAAACTCACCGGGCCGAGGTGGTCGAGAAAACACCACGCACCCACCATCCGGCGCTGGCGCGTGGGCAGGGCGCGGAAGATGGCCAGGCCTTCTCCGATTTCGGCTTTCCGCAGTGAAATGCGTTCAATCGTGCTCATGGGTGACAGTCAGGCCGTGTAGTGGGGGATGCCTGTACTGTAGTGCTGGGGGTGGGAAAGGCCAAGCTTCAGCTTTTTGCACCGTTCATGGTGCACAGCAAGCTCTGCTGGTGCTGGTACTTTCCCAGGTTTGCTGACGCGACGTGGTGTGGATAGTTCGACCGGGCGCTTATATCTCTACACACTGTGATGGTGCAGAGGCCATTGTTGTGCTCAATATGTCACACACAGTTCGCGAGCCTTTCGATTATCCTCTATTTGAATCGAATGGGTGAATGACTCCAATCGGCCAGAAGCGGAAATTCGCTTGGTTGATTCCAATGTCCTGTGAAGACTGGTTGCTGCCGGTGACCTCTGCGTAAGATCGGTCTGGTGTACACCTCAAGACTGCTATGCACGAACCAAACTGACAGTACCAAGAATCAGTGGGAGTCGACGGCGGACGAAAATGCTCATTCAGCAGAATAGGGACGAATCTGTCAGTGTTTACAGCAATCATTGAAGGTGGCATTGGTTGGGCAGTAGGCCGGGTGGGCGATAAAGCAGCCAAAGCCTTCATGAGCCGATGGAGCGAGAAGGCAGCTAAGGCGGAGTTAGTCCAAATCATCGACGAAGCGATGGAGAGCGCCGTAGCTTCTGTGCCGGTTCTGGCGGAAGACTTTCGCTCAGAGACCTTCATCCACCATGTCGTCGCCCCCACAGTGGTGCACTTCTTGCATGATCTGACCGTCGACAAACCCGAAGTGGAGATCGTTAGAGGCTATATCGAGCGATTCGTGGAACCTTTCCTGCGCGGGCGCTCACTGGAGGAAACCTTGTCGCAGCTGTTCCGCACCCGGCAAGGTGATTTGGAACATGCGCTTTCTCTGTTTCTGACACGTCTGCGTCCCGCCCTCTACACCTCCAAGCACTGGCGTGACCCGATCCGTGATCAAGCTTTAGAAGAGGTTCGATCCACGGTCCTCCGCATTGAAAAGCAGCTCGCTCCGGCCACGGTTACCGATGCGGTCGATATTGACGATGCACGGGCCGATGCGGAGGTGGCTTCCCAAGCGCTCCAGTCATGGCCACAGACGATCGGAGGCGAGCATATCGACCGGTCCGAAGTGGAGGTGCTTCAGCAGCGCATTCGTGAGCACCCCTACGCTTGTACTCTCGTGATCGGCGAATCTGGATCTGGAAAGTCGGCACTGTTCGCAGAGCTGGTCGGGCGCCTCCAGTCGCAGGGAGTGGTTGTCTTCGCCATCAAGGCGGACCTTCTTCCGACCCAAGTGAGAACGTTGAATGATGTGTCGAAAGTACTGGGACTGCGCGGGCATTTGCTCAGCGAGATCGAGGCCTTGGCACGAACTGCGCCCGTCGTCGTCCTGATTGATCAATTGGATGCAGTCAGTGAGGTCATGGACCGATCATCGGAGCGGATGCGGCTTCTGCTTCAGATTGCTCACCATTTCCAAGACAAGAAGCGCGCTGAACGGGTTGAGCCGCCCGTGCATATCCTCGTGTCTTCGAGACCCTTTGAAGCGGACTATGACGCTCGTTTTCAGTCCCTGGGCGCTGAGGTTGTCCAGCTTGCGTTGCCCAGCCAGGAGCAAGTTCACGAGCTACTACGGCGCCTGCACATTTCGGTGGAGCAGATTCCCGAGGCGCTGGGCGAAACGCTGAGACGTCCCTTTGCTTTGCGCATCTTCGTCGACATTCTGCGGAGGGGCGTTCCAGGTCGCGAACTGATTGCCTCGCAGCTACTCAACACCTGGCTGACATCCGCCGATCTCGGTGACCCCACCATACGGCGGGAGGTGCTCAAGTTCTTGGAGAAACTGGCCGCCGACATGACCGAGAGCGAATCTCTGTGGCGACCTGCAGATGTTTATGAGATCCAGGATCCTCAGGCGGTTCAGGTCGCCGTGGCGTCTGGCATCGTCGTGAGACAGAACAGTTTGGTTGGATTCAGCCATCAGGCTTGGCTGGATGACTTCCAGGCCAAGAACTTCTCAACCGGCCAGTCGCTGGCGAACTATGCCTGGGAGCGGCAGGACGGGCTTTTTGCGCGGGCTACCGTACTACGGGCTCTGCAGCGGTTGCGGGCATTCGATCTACCCGCCTATGAACAGGCGATTGATGCGCTGCTGGGAAATGCCAAGACGCGGCGGCACCTTCGCCATCTCGTTGTGGATATGGTGGCTGGGCAATGGAAACCCTCCGCGCGTGAGCGGGGCTGGTTGCAACAGCTTGTGCGCAGCGATGTTCCGTTAGCGCGCCGAGCCCTTGCGCGAATCACCGCACATTGGACAGATTGGCGCGAGCACCTTCTCCCGCTGGTACCTAGCATCATGGGCAATGCGGAGCTGCGTTGGAGCGTCGTCCGGTTGTTGATTGCGGAAGCGCCATTCGATGTCGACTTCGTAGTCCGATCAATCGCCGTGTATTGGGATACGCCGGAACGCGATCTCGAGACGCTTGAAGTCTTTTCCAAGTCAGGCCAATGGTCTCCCGCCCTTGTCAAGCGTCTTCGGCTGATATTCGCGCGACAGCAACTCGACGACTACACGATCGTTAGCTATGCGGAAACGCTGGGTGATGATCGTGCCGCAGATCTCTTCAAGATTTATCTTGAGCATGTGGAGGTCAGCAACGAAAACCGGCTACAGTTCCATGGCCTAGACAAGCTCGTTCAGCGATCAACCCTAGCTTTTGCAAATGTTCTCCTTCCATGGTTTGTACATGTGGCGAGCCGAGACGAGCCTAGATCACGGGGCCTGCTGGATGCCTATCCGGCTTCTTCAAGTCTGCCCCATTGGTGGGACTATGAGCACACGGAGTACGGCATCTTCGGGATCACGAAGGCCGTTCTCTTTGCTTGTGCCAAAGAGCATCCGCATGATTTCCTGCATCTGGTGAAGACATTCGCCGATGTCGAGGTGGCGGAGGTGCAGGCACTGATTGTGGAAGGCCTCGCTGCTGGTGGCATGGTGTTGGCAAATGAAGGTGTTGATTATTTGCTTGCCGATTCGCGACGCTTGCAAGTCGGCATGGCCTTTCTTTCAGCCACCGACGGTGTGGGGCATCTGGTGGACGGATGGTCGACGCAGGTGCTTCTGCGTGCCATCGTTACCCAACTTGGCGCGGAGCAACTTGAGCGTGTTCGGGCAAACATCGAGTCATGGGATCCGTACCTGTATGAGGCGCAGGAAGAATCCGACGTTTCAACGAGACGCCATCGTCGCATATGGGCTGAGGAGAGACGGTTTCCTCTGTTGGCACTATTACCTGCGCATGTTCTGCCGCCACGCCGATACCGACAGGTTCAGGAGTGGCTTGCTATGCAGCCAAAATTCCGAGGCAGTCGCGGCCGAACAATGGCATCTTTCGTTGGATCGCCGATGTCCGCGCAGCAGATGGGCAATGCCTCTGACGATGACGTGTTCAAGATGATCGACGAGGTCGCGGACAATACAGATCGGCGGCGAAACCGTCGCGGGTCGCGCCGCGATGGTGGAACGGTGGAGTTGGCGCGCGCGTTTGCGGAATTCGGCAAGACTCATTCTGACCGCGCTTTGTGGATCGCGGAGCAACGTTTTCGACCTGGTCGGCATGAGAACGCCGCAGGCGAATTGCTTCGCGTCCTTGCCGAGGATCCGAATGTCGATGCGCAGCGTGTTCGTGCCCTTGTCTGGAAATGGCATCGCGAAGGTTTTGTCACCGAGGGGTGGCGAAAGGACGTGGCCTGGGCTCTTCAGGATCTGGCGAAACGTGATGAAGGTTTGATTGACGAGGATGTCGCGTTACTGGAGTCGTGGATCGTCAACGACTCACTGCGCACCAATGAGCGGATTGCGGCAAGGCTCGACTTGGAACAGCGCAATCGTGAGATGAATAGCAATCGCAAAGCCGAGACGAATGCTATTGTGTTCCGCCAAGCCCCAGGAGGCATGCGCATCCTTCCGCAAGACAATTTCACTTTGCTTGCAGCGATGGCGGCTGGTTTGCTGGGGCGCGCGGAGCCAGACTGGAATGGGTGGTTGTCTGCCTTGGAGCGGCATGTAGATCGCTCCGAAGACCCAGCAATCTGGACCGCCTTGTTGATATTTCGTGGTGCACCATTGTTTTGGGCGGATCGCCCGCGTGTGACGCGGCTCCTGCAAACGATCTGGGATAGATTTCCAGACGCATTCTCGGACAAGTATGTCTCGGACTTCCTCTGGCACAACCGTGATCTAGTGACCGGTGAGATGATGAAGGCGATACGAGATCGTTGGCTAGTTGGCAACGATGCTGGGAACCGGCAAGCTGCTGGCGAATTGCTGATGGCGACGGTGCTCCTTAACCCCGAAGACAAGATTGCATCAGTGCAGTTGGAGCAGATCCTGGTAGGACCGGACACGCCAGAACGTCTAGGCGCTCTGTTCACAGCGTCAGCCGCCTGGCGCGAGGCTTCATTGCGTCCAGGGGCACACCATGTGTTGATGCGGTTTGCGCAACAGGCTGCTGGGCATGAGGCGTCGGCAATCGCCGACGCGGTGTCTCATTGGGAACCACCAGTGGCGGACGAATTTACCAAGGAGTTTTTGGACGCCGTTGCGAGCAATCCCGCAGCGCTGCGTGTTTGTCTCAATAGAAGCTTCACGCGCGATCTGCAGGAGCTGCTTCTCAGCCCAGGCTTCGAGGAACTGGTCCTTGAGCTGGCGGAACGCTGCACGGAACTCATGTTCGCGCAAGGCGAGTCGCGCGTGCGGATGCCATACGGCGAGAGCTTTGTATCTATCGCCATCGCACTCCAAAGATCCAAGGATCCGTTTCGTAGCCGAGCAATGGATCTGTACGAGCGGCTGTTGGATGGAGCGGCATATGGGGCCGAAGAGGCGGCTGCAGCTTCGCTCTCGCGTGCTTAGCGCGGACCTCGGGCAGGGATTGCCGACGCTAGATGGCAGCACCCAGCCCCTGTTGAGTGTCTGCTAACCGGCCGATAAAGCACGTTCGTCTGGCTTTCTCGATCGTCGGCAACCGCTGCGAAGCAGTTGCCGGGCTTTCTCCATCGAACTTCCGCTTTGGGTCGATTCCAGCCGCTTAAATTATCGCTCAACCCGTCCTACTACTCACCCGTTGGAGTCGCGCCTTCGCCATTACCTGCTTGACCAAAGAGGGCTGGAAGATGAGTTCAGGCATCTATTGGACAACCTGATGGTCCGCCTGATCGAACAGGAAACCCATCTGCCCGATGATCCGGGCATCATCGAGACGACCTAGGCGCTGATCCAGTTGCTCAAGGATACCAGTTTCGACAGCCTGCGGCGTTGGGCAGAGGGACGGCTGGCGCAAGCGCCACTTGAGCAGTTGGAACGCTGGATCGAAGCGGTGCTGATGGCGGAGAGCCTGGAAGGGGTGATTGGGTCGGAGGGCTGAGACCGCCGGGCAGGATTCTCGCGCCATTTCCGGGCTTTTTCCTTGTACGTTGAAAGCGCCGCTGCGCTTACGGCCTTTCGAGCCCGGCGATTTTCAGCTCCCGCAATCTGAAGCGCCCCTCGGCGAACTCATAGCCGATGCGCAGCGGATCGTCCGGGAAGGCGTTCAGCTCGCCGCTCTCGATCAGCGCCTGCGGGTTGGTCAGCGCCTGGCCGAAGCGCGCCTCGTAGCGCTGCTGGGCGGCACGCAGCGCCATCAGGCCCTGCAGCCGGACGATGCGCTTGTCCAGCATGCCCTGCAGCTTGGGGGCATTCGTCTGCGCACGCTCGCGTTGCAGGAATTCCAGCGCCGCGCTGTCGTCCTTCAACTCGCCCGCGGCCAGCATGATGGCGAACTTGCGAAAGCCGGCCGCGTTGTCGGTGGCACGCTCGGCAGCGGTCTCTAGCGCCGCGCGGGCGCCGTCGACGTCGTGCAGGAAGAAATACTGATTGAAGCCGTAGAAGAAGGGCGGCACCTCGTCCCAGAAGCGGCAATCGGTCGCGCGCTTGAGCAAGTCGTTGCCCTCGGCCACTGCACCGCCCCAGGTCAGCAATGCATTGCCCTGGTAGTAGTTGTCCTCGTGGCAGGGATTCAACTGCGCCACCACGCGTCGCGCACGGATGGCGAAAGAGGCATTGGCTTCCGCCGCCTCGGGCGCGTCACTGGCGGTAGCGACGGCGCGGATCGACTCGAAGTTCGCCGCCAGGAAGCGGTCGCCGCCGGTCAGCAGCAACTGCACCGGCGCCGACAGCACCACGCGGTCGAAGACTTCGGCCGGCGGTGCGGCATTGACGGGCGGACGCGTTGCCCAGATCGCGGCAAACAGGCCGAAGCCGGCCACCGCGACCGCCAGCGGAGCCAGGTTGCGACGATCCATCATGCGAACTTCTTGCGGTTCAGCGCCCACACCGACAGGCCCAGCAGGGCCGCTGCATAGGCCAGCGCCGACACCACGCGCAACGCCCAGTCCTCGGGCAGGAACTGCCACTGGCCGTAGAGCGAGATCATCCGCACATCCAGCGCGGCCAGATCGGGCAGCAGGTAACCGAGCAGGCTCAGCGACGACTGGTAGCTGTCGGCATCGCCGACCAGCGTGCTGTCGCGGGTCAGCAGCGCGACGATGGCCGAATAGGAGCGCGCCACCAGCATGAAGCCGAGGGTGCCGATGAGGACGAAGCTGGGCGTGGTGGTGGTGACGGCGATCAGGGTGCCGATGGCGAGCACGACCAGCAGGTCGAGGGCGATGAAAGCGAGGGTGACGAGATAGGGCAGGCCGAGATCGAGAGGCGTGGACTGGGTGTAGCTCTGGCCGATCCAGGTGGTCAGGCCGGCGAGCAAAACACCGAGCACGGCGAGCAGGCCGAGCATCAGCAGCGCGATGGCAGCGACGCGGCCGAGCAGGAACTGGTGGCGCGGACGCGGGTAGGTCAGGGAAGTGAGGTAGAGCTTGCGGTCGAACTCGCGGGAGAGGAGTTCCTGCAGCATCAATACGCCAAGAATCGGTATGGTAATGCCGATAAGTGAGAGCCCAACGTCAAGAGCAATAGTCATTGGTTGTCGGTTACTGAACTGCGCCGCAGTCAGTGCTGAAACAATCAAGACAACTGCAAACCAGATCGAGAATGGAAAGAGCTTTGCGCGTAACGTTAAACGCAAGCCTACTATGAAATCAGGAATGATTCGCATGGGTAGGGATAAGTGTGATCAGAAACCTATTAGCGGAACCAGCGAAGGATTATTTCGAGCTGATTTGATTCAAACTGGGCTACCAGGAAATCATTCAGACGGCCCGGGTCTGGCTCCATGCGGGCAGCTTCCACTACCTCATCCCAGGTGGCAAAGTCTTCTGGCTGACTGAAAGTGATGACGCCTACACCGTGGCGCTTGGCTTCAGAGTAAACCTCGGTCAGTATGTTTTTCAAATTTTCAGCATCAGTGTCAGGAACATGCAATGCGACATAAGCCTTAGTCGCAGCCCGACGATGTGCCAGCGCTTCGTAAACTGCTGTGACGTCAATACTGTCCGATGGTTTGACCTCAAATGTGATTACATCGAAATGGCGTCCTGGCACATAGGGGTAGGTGGACTGCGTTACGACAACCAAATCCGGGCGAGACCAACGCCCTCCCGTATCCCTGCGGCCTTGGCGGGCGGTGATGTGTACAATCGAACGTTCAAGACGTTTCTCGCGTGTCCATTCCTGGCGAAGTACGGAAGAAAGGGGAGCGTACAGTTCTTCTTCGCGTATCTGTAATGGCGCAGTCACAGTTTGCTCTGATGAATAAGTGTCCGCAGCCGCATCGGGTTGCACTGCTCGATATACCAATCCTCCGCGGCCACGTGCGACAGTAAGTATGCCGCGATCCACCAATCCGTTTCGAGTCCTCCAGTATTTCTCCTGATCCCAATTCAGTCGACGCAGCAGGTCTGGATTGGTAATGGATTTTCCTATTTCAGAAGGAACACAATCATATAGAAATTGCTCTTCTTCCGTCATGATGGTCTCCTTGCATGGGGGCTGATAAGGTAGGTGACCCAAGTTAAAATAATACGCAACCAACAAATCTCGTTGGTCGCGTATTGTCAAAAATGGTTTGTGTGATTAGGCTAAATTAATCTGCAGCTGGAAGTTGGGCAGTCGCAACATCGGTTGCAACTGCGGCATCTACGCAATCGCGGCCAGGATAATCGTTTCCAACGGTGCCATTGTCAGTGCTGGAGAATGGAATGGCAGAGCCTGTGACTGGGCCCGTTACATTTTCGCAGTTACGATCTTCGCCTTCTCCTGTGCAAACTTCTCGCGTTAGAGTCCGAGTGGTCTTGCGTCCCGTCGGGTGGCAGGCTGCAATTGATACGGCTCTCGAGTTGCAAGCCCATCCACCTACAACATCTTTCGAAAGGTTGATGCGTACGTTTTCGCTGAGGAGTGCGCAGTCAGTATCTCGAATGATACCGCCACCAACACCGAAATCAGCGGAAAAGGCGCTGCTTGAAATAAAAATTCCACCAAGAATAATGAATAGCTTTTTCATGATTATTATCCTGTGCCTTATTTCAAAGAAGAGATGACGGCGGTAATTGCGTTCTTGACATCTGCTACGGCTGTTGTGTCATTCGCTTTTGCCCGGTACTCGTTGAACTGAGGAATCGCCACCGCAGCCAGAATCCCGATGATCGCCACAACGATCATTAGCTCAATCAGCGTGAAACCTTTCTGAATCTTTTTCATTTCCTGCTCCTGTCGATTGGAATGTCGTGGTGCCGAAGTGCTCTGCTTTCGCCACCTTCCGGTTTTCCTTTCGCAACTGCCGTGCCAGTTTTTTTGCGTGAAATCGTTCACACTTGCTCGGGTTTGGCACGGCGTGGAGTAGGGCACCGCGGCGCGCTGGCATGGGCGGGGCTGTGCCACGATGAGCGGGTGACACAGGAGTTGGCCGCGGGTCAGGAAGATTGAGTTCTATGCCCAGACCATCCGGGGTTTGATGACTCTTGAACCGGAAATCAAAAAAACGCCTCAAATACATGGATTTCGTCGTCATCTACAGTGGCCTTGACGATAATGAGTGTGCCGGCTTTATGCCGGGTGCTGCCCGCCGGAGAACCGAAGCATGGTTGGATTGACAGAACGATTGCTGACTCAAGGTAGGCAACAAAGAATGATGCAGGGCGTACAGCAAGGTTTGCTGCGTGGTAATGAAGAAGGCCTCTAGGCAGTGCTAAACTGCCGCAGCAGCAAGACCCTTGGGAAAACGGCATGGACTTCATCAACCTGAGCACGGCGATTTCGCTCACCGGCCTGAGCAAGCGCACTTTGTGGCGACGAATTGCTGATGGGGTCTTGCGAACTGAAGTGAATTCTGTTTCCCCCCCCCCCCCCGCAAAACCCACAGACCCGCGTCTGTCTCGATGACGCGCTGAAGCTGTCTCCGCTCGAATTGGGGGCGGACGACCGGGTGCTGATCCTTGCTGCGGATGGTGGCGAGGCCGAAGCGCAGTGCGATCTGGGCCTGCTGCTGCTGGGCCAGGGGCGTGCGGAAGATGCGCTGGGCTGGCTGGTTCGAAGCGGCTGCGCGCCAGGATTATCCTGAAGGCATGCACTGGCTGGGGCGCTGCCTGATCGCGGGGCAGGGCGTGGCGGTGGACGAGAAGCGCGGCATCGACTGCATTGCCCGCGCGGCCAATCGGGGCCATCCGACTGCGCGGCGGATGATGCCCTTCCTGTACGATCCGGCGCGGCCGGTTCTGTCTCCTGCCGAAATGGATGCCGCGCTCGATCGCATCGAGCGCAGGCTGGTGCTGGCTACGCTCGAGGAGACGGCAGGGCGGTGAGCGGCTTCAAGTTTGGCGGTCGGCCGTTTCCCGGTTCTGCAGTTCCTTCGGCAGCGGGAAAGTGACCTTCTCCGGCACGCCGTCCAGGTTGCGCACCTGCCCGCCGCTGAGCTCCTTCAGGCGTTCGATGACTTCGGCAACGAGTACTTCCGGGGCCGAGGCGCCGGCGGTGACGCCGACGCGGCGCTTGCCTTCGACCCACGCGGGGTCGATGCTGGCGGCGTTGTCGACCAGGTAGGCCGGCACGCCGCGCAGTTCGGCCACTTCGCGCAGGCGGTTGGAGTTGGAGCTGTTCTTCGAGCCGACGACGAAGACCACGTCCGCATGCGGGGTCATGAACTTGACCGCGTCCTGGCGGTTCTGCGTGGCGTAGCAGATGTCGTCCTTCTTCGGCCCCATGATGTTCGGGAAGCGTTCGCGCAGCGCGGCGACGATGGTGGCGGCGTCGTCCATCGACAGCGTGGTCTGGGTGACGTAGGCCAGCTTGTCGGGGTCGGCGACCTGCAGGCTGGCGACGTCGGCGGGC
Source organism: Thauera carbonicopians (assembly GCF_025699485.1). GTDB lineage: Bacteria > Pseudomonadota > Gammaproteobacteria > Burkholderiales > Rhodocyclaceae > Thauera. The sequence continues at coordinate 238,943 of NZ_JANUXN010000002.1, forward strand.
GTTTCGACCAGGTGGATGCCGGTCTGGACCTGGCCCATGGTGCCTTCGACTTCGGGGTGGCCCTTGTGGCCGATCATGATGATCTCGCGCCCTTGCTCGCGCATGCGGCCGACTTCGATATGCACCTTGGTGACCAGCGGGCAGGTGGCGTCGAACACGCGCAGGCCGCGCCGTTCGGCTTCCTGGCGCACCGCCTGGGATACGCCGTGGGCGGAGAAGATGACGGTGTTGCCGGCGGGGACTTCGTCCAGTTCCTCGACGAAGATGGCGCCCTTGTTGCGCAGGTCGTCGACGACGAACTTGTTGTGCACGACTTCGTGGCGCACGTAGATCGGTGCGCCGAAGCGCTGCAGCGCGCGTTCGACGATCTCGATGGCGCGCTCGACGCCGGCACAGAAGCCGCGCGGGTTGGCCAGCAGGATTTCCTTGTCGCTCATGTTTTCGTCTCTGTCGGGGGGTGTTGCTTACGACACGCCGATCACTTCCACCTCGAAGCGGATGGATTTGCCGGCGAGCGGGTGGTTGAAGTCGATCAGCGCCGACTGTTCGTCGATCTCGCGCACCAGACCGGAGTAGCGCGAGCCGTCGGGGGCGGTGAACTCCATGATGCTCATCGCTTCGATCTCTTCGTCGGGCATGTGTTCGCGCTTGACGCGTTCGATCAGCTCCGCCCGGTGCGGGCCGAAAGCCTGCTCGGCTTCGAGCTCGAAGACGTGGTGGGTGCCGGGTTCCAGGCCGATCATCAACTGCTCCATCGCCGGCAGCATTTCGCCGGCGCCGAGCTGCAGCGTGGCCGGGGTGGCGTTGAAGGTGCTGATCAGCGGTTGGCCGTTGGGCAGCGAGATGCGGTAATGCAGGGTGACGAGGCTGTTGGCCTGGACGGTCTGGCTCACGAGGGCTTCTCCGGGGCCGGCGGGTTGCCGTGGCGGAACTGGCCCCACAGCATCAGTACCACGCCGACGGTAATGGCCGAGTCGGCCAGGTTGAACGCGGGCCAACTGTAGCCGGCGTAGTGGAAATGCAGGAAGTCCACCACCGCGCCATGCACCAGGCGGTCGTAGACGTTGCCGATGGCGCCGCCGATGATCATCGCGAACGCCGTCGGCAGCAGCTTTTCGCTGCGATGGCGCCAGATCTCGACCAGCAGCCAGCTGCAGATGATCACGGCCAGCCCGGTGAAGAACCAGCGCTGCCAGCCGCTGTGCTCGGCCAGGAAGCTGAAGGCCGCGCCGGGGTTGAATACCAGCACCAGGTCGAAGAAGCCGGTGACCGGCACCACCTGGCCGAGGTGCAGGCTGTCCAGTATCCATTGCTTGCTGAACTGGTCGAGCAGGGCGACGGCGACGGCCAGCGCGAGCCAGGGCAGCATGGCGACGAATCCAGGCGGCGAAGAGGCCTTGTGCATGACGGGCGACGTACGGGGCAGGGCGTCAGGCATGGTGGCGGATTTCGCCGTCGCCGAACAGGTTGCTGACGCAGCGGCCGCACAGCGTCGGATGCTCGGCATGCTTGCCGACCGATTCGACGTAGTGCCAGCAGCGTTCGCACTTCTGCGCCTCGCTCGGCGTGGCGACGATGCCTTCGTCCTCGACCCGGGCGGCTTCGCCCAGCGTGGCGGCCGAGGTCATGGTGACGAAGCGCAGGTCTTCGCCGAGGCTGGCCATGGCGTTGAACTTGTCGGCGGTCAGCGCCAGCGCGAGTTCGGCCTGCAGCGACGAGCCGACCTTGCCTTCGGTGCGCAGCGCCTCGATGACCTTCAGGCCCTCGGCACGCACGGCGCGGATGGTTTCCCAGCGCGCGATCAGGCCGGCCTCGCCTTCCTGCGCCGGCAGGGCGTGGAAGGTGTGCAGCATGATGCTGTCGGCCTCCTCGCCGTCCTTCGGCGGGTTCAGGATGGCCCAGGCTTCCTCGGCGGTGAAGGACAGGATGGGCGCCATCAGCTTCAGCAGCGTCTGGGTGATGTGCCACAGCGCGGTCTGCGCGGCGCGGCGAGCTTGGCTGCCGGCGGCCGTGGTGTACAGGCGGTCCTTCAGGATGTCGAGATAGAAGGCGCCGAGGTCTTCGGCGCAGAACACCTGCAGCGCCTGCACGATGCGGTGGAATTCCATCCGTTCGTAGTCGGCCTCGGCCTGCTGCGCCAGCTTGCGGGTGAAGGCGAGCGCGTAGCGGTCGATGTCCAGCCACTGTTCGAGCGGCACCGCGTCGCGGGCGATGTCGAAGTCGGCGGTGTTGGCGAGCAGGAAGCGCAGCGTGTTGCGGATGCGGCGATAGACTTCGACCACGCGGTCGAGGATTTCTTTGGAGATCGACAGTTCGCCGGAGTAGTCGGTCGAGGCGACCCACAGGCGCAGGATCTCGGCGCCGAGCTTGCCGGTGACTTCCTGCGGCACGACGACGTTGCCGAGCGACTTGCTCATCTTGCGGCCCTGGCCGTCGACCGCGAAGCCATGGGTCAGCAGGCTGCGGTAGGGCGCGTGGCCGTCGATGGCGCAGCCGGTCAGCAGCGAGGAGTGGAACCAGCCGCGGTGCTGGTCCGAGCCTTCCAGGTACATGTCGGCGCGCGGGCCTTCGGGATGGCCGTCGTTGTGCGAGCCGCGCAGCACATGCTTGTGCGTGGTGCCGGAATCGAACCAGACGTCGAGGGTGTCGCTGATCTTGTCGTAATGGGCGGCTTCGGCGCCGAGCAGTTCGGCGGCGTCGAGGCGGAACCAGGCTTCGATGCCTTCCTGCTCGACGCGCTTGGCGACTTCTTCCATCAGTTCGACGGTGCGCGGGTGCAGCTCGCCGGTTTCCTTGTGCAGGAAGAAGGGGATCGGCACGCCCCAGTTGCGCTGGCGCGAGATGCACCAGTCGGGCCGGTTGGCGATCATCGCGTGCAGGCGGGCCTGGCCCCAGCCGGGGTAGAACTTGGTGGCCTCGACCGCGCGCAGCGCGCGTTCGCGCAGCGTCGAGCCGTCGGTCGCGGTCCTGTCCATGCCGACGAACCATTGCGCGGTGGCGCGATAGACCAGCGGCGTCTTGTGGCGCCAGCAGTGCATGTAGCTGTGGGTGATCTTGCCGTTCGACAGCAGCGCACCGGCTTCTTCGAGCTTGGCGATGATGGCGGCGCCGGCCTTCCAGATGTTCATGCCGCCGAAGAAGGGCAGGTCGGGCACGTATTCGCCGCCGCCCATCACCAGCGACAGGATTTCCTCGTTGCTGCGGCCGTAGGCGCGCCACGAGTTGAAGTCGTCCACGCCGTGGGCGGGCGCCGAGTGCACGATGCCGGTGCCGGCGTCCACGCCGACGTAGTCGGCCAGATAGACCGGCGACACGCGGTCGTAGAAGGGGTGGCGGAACTCGATGCGCTCGAGCGCCGCGCCCTTGGTGGTGGCGACGATGCGGCCCTCGCGCTGGTAGCGCTGCAGCGCGGATTCGGCCAGCTCGCTGGCGATCACCAGCAGGCGGTCGCCGACGTCGACCAGGGCGTAGTCCAGCTCGGGGTGGGCGTTCAGTGCCTGGTTGGCGGGGATGGTCCACGGCGTGGTGGTCCAGATCACCGCGGCGGCAGGCTTGTCCAGTTGCGCCAAGCCGAAGGCGGCGGCGAGCTTTGCCGCTTCGCCGTCGGCCAGCGGAAAGGCGACGTCGATGGTCGGCGACTGCTTGTCGGCGTATTCGACTTCGGCCTCGGCCAGCGCCGAGCCACAGTCGAAGCACCAGTTGACCGGCTTCAGGCCCTTGAACACGTAGCCGTTCTTCGTCATCTCGGCCAGCGCGCGGATCTCGTTGGCTTCGTTGGCGAAGTTCATCGTCAGGTAGGGATCGTCCCAGTCACCCAGCACGCCGAGGCGGATGAAATCGGTCTTCTGGATCTCGACCTGTTCGGCGGCGTAGGCGCGGCAGAGTTCGCGCACCTTGTCGGCGGGCAGGTTCTTGCCGTGGGTGACTTCGACCTTGTGCTCGATCGGCAGGCCGTGACAGTCCCAGCCCGGCACGTAGGGCGCGTCGAAGCCGGCCAGGGTCTTCGAGCGGACGATGATGTCCTTGAGGATCTTGTTCAGCGCATGGCCGATGTGCAGGCTGCCGTTGGCGTAGGGCGGGCCGTCGTGCAGCACGAACTTGGGCCGGCCGGCGCTGGCCTTGCGGATGCGCTGGTAGAGCTTGCGCTGTTGCCAGTCGGCAATCCAGCCCGGCTCGCGCTTGGGCAGGTCGCCGCGCATCGGGAAGGAGGTGTCGGGCAGGTTGAGCGTCTTGCGGTAGTCGGCCATGGCGGGAAGGTCGGTGTCGTGGGTCTGTGGGGCGCGGGCAGTTTGCTTTGCGGGCGTCAGGCTTGCAGCCGGTCGGGATTGTCGGCCAGCCACTGGCGTGCGCTGTCGGCGTCGAGCGCGATCTGGGCGCGCAGCGCGTCGAAGGATTCGAATTTTCGTTCGGCGCGCAGTTTGTGCAGGAAATGGACGCGGATGTGGGCGCCGTAGCATTCCCGCGTCCAGTCGAAGAGATGCACTTCCAGCCGGGCGCGGCCGCTCGAGGTGGCGGTCGGGCGCACGCCGACGTTGGCGACGCCGGCGACAGGGCCGTCCGCCAGGCCTTCGACGCTGACCGCATAGACACCGGTGAGCGCCGGGCGGCGGTGCTTCATCTGGATGTTGGCGGTCGGGAAGCCGATCTGGCGGCCGAGCTTGTCGCCGTGGCTGACGCGGCCGGCGATGCTGTAGGGGCGGCCGAGCAGGCGCGCGGCATGGGCCAGGTCGTCCGCGGCGAGGGCGTCGCGCACCGCCGAGCTCGATACGCGCTCGCCTGCCACCGACAGCGTCGGCATGGATTCGACGGTGAAGCCGTGCTGCGCGCCGGCCGCCTCCAGCATGGCGAAATCGCCTTGGCGGCGCGTGCCGAAGCGGAAGTCGTCGCCGATGAACAGGTGGCGCACGGCGAGGCCGCGTACCAGGGTGTCATCGATGAAGGCCTGCGCCGACTGTGCGGCAAGGCGGGCGTCGAAGCGGCAGATGTAGGTCCGATCGACGCCGGCAGCGTCGAGCAGCAGCAGCTTCTCGCGCAGCGAGGCAAGGCGTGCAGGCGCATCGGCAGGGCTGAAATACTCGCGCGGATGCGGCTCGAAGGTGAGCACCACCGCCGGCAGGCCGAGCGAGCGTGCCTTGTCGGTAAGCAGCTTGAGCAGCGCCTGGTGGCCGAGATGGACGCCATCGAAGTTGCCGATGGTGAGTACCGTGGCCGAGTCGGCGTGCTCGGGAATCCCGCGAAAAACCCGCATAAGCGCCTGAAAAAGGCGCAATTATAACGGCAAAGCGCTGGCTTTGCCGATTCGGCTGCATGCCGGCGGCAGCGATCAGCCCAGGCTGGCGACGCGAGCCGGCCCGGCCGGCGGGTTGTCCTGGAAGTAGCGCTTGATGCCGCGCAGCAGCGCTTCGGCCATCTTGTTCTGATAGGCCTCGTCGTTGAGCCGCTTTTCTTCCTGCGGGTTGCTGATGAAGGCGGTCTCGACCAGTACCGAGGGAATGTCCGGCGCCTTCAGCACCGCGAAACCGGCCTGTTCGACGTCGCGCTTGTGCAGGCGGTTGATGCCGCCGATCTCGCCGAGCATGGCGCGGCCGAGCTTGAGGCTGTCGTTGATCGTCGCCGTCTGCGACAGGTCGAGCAGGGTGCGGGCGATGTGGCCGTCCTGGCGGGCGAGATTGACGCCGCCGACCAGGTCGGCGTCGTTTTCCTTCTGCGCCAGCCAGCGCGCCGCGCTGCTGGTGGCGCCGCGTTCCGACAGCACGTAGACCGAACTGCCGTTGGCCTCGGGCTTGACGAAGGCGTCGGCGTGGATGGAGACGAACAGGTCGGCACGCACCTTGCGGGCACGGGCGACGCGCTGTCCGAGCGGAACGAAGTAGTCGCCGTCGCGGGTCAGCACTGCGCGCATGTTCGGCTCGGCGTCGATCTTGCGCTTCAGGCGGCGGGCGATCGACAGCGTGACGTTCTTTTCGTAGCTGCCGGCCCGGCCGATGGCGCCGGGGTCTTCGCCGCCGTGGCCGGGGTCGAGCACCACGGTGTACAGGCGCTTGACCGCCGGTTCGGTGCGGCGGGCGGTGCCGGGCTGCTGCGGCGCCGGGCGGGTGTGGGCGGTGCTGGCCTGGCTGCTGCTCTGTGCCGTGTCGCCGGCGGCGGCGTCCAGCGGCGAGTCCTTCATGATCAGCGCCAGCAGCGGGTCGTGCTCTTCGGTCGGGTGCAGGTCGAGCACCAGGCGGTGGCCGTAGTCGCCGACCGGCGCCAGCGTGAACACCTGCGGATTGATCGGCGCCTTCAGCTCGACCACCACGCGGACCACGCCGGGGCGGTTCTGGCCGGCACGGATCAGGCGGATGTAGGGGTCGGAGTCCAGCACCTTGGAGGGCAGGGACTGCAGCACGCTGTTCAACTGCACGCCTTCGAGGTCGACGACGAGGCGGTCCGGGTTCGGCACCAGCATGTGCGTGTAGCGCAGGCTGCTCGCGCCTTCGAGCGTGATGCGGGTGTATTCCGGCGAGGGCCAGACGCGCACCGCGACCAGGCTGGCGGGCGCGGCGAAGCCCACCGGGCTGACCAGCAGCGCCAGCGTGGCGCCGGCAAATTTCAACAGGCTGCGGCGGTCGGTGCCGCTGCGGCCGTTGTTGCCTGCCTCGGAATTCAATCCGGTTCGGGCGCCGGGTTCGCGCCCCGCAATGCTCTCACCAGTTCGATCACGCATGTTCGCCCCGCATCGGTCCTTCCGTCGATCTCCACAAACCGCCCTGAATCCCGTGCGCCGAGCCGGATTTCGACGTCGGGCAACGGCAAAAATGGAAGGGCCTTGTCCGGCCATTCCACGATGCACACGCCCTGATCGGCGAAGTATTCGTCCAGCCCCGCGTCCAAATATTCTTCGGGCGAATTGAAGCGATAAAAATCAAAGTGATATAAGTCTAATCTAGAAACTACGTAAGGTTCAATCAAGGTGTAGGTCGGACTTTTCACCTTGCCTTCGTGACCGAGTGCACGGAGCAGCCCCCGAGTGAGGGTGGTCTTGCCCATGCCGAGGTTGCCTTGCAGCCAGATCTTCAGCCCCGGGCGCAGCACCTGGGCCAGCGCGGCGCCGATGGCTTCGGTATCCGCTTCGGCCGGCAAGTGCGCGCGCAGGCAGGCGCCGTTATCATCGGCGGCGTTGAGCAACTCGATCATGGAATCCTCTTGTCGATGGCGGTGAAAGGCTTGGATTCAGGCTTGGATGTGGGGCAGGTCGATGGACCGGCTGCCACGCTGGACGGTGCTGCCATGCTGGCACGCATCCGCCAGTGGGCGACGGAGCTGGGCTTTGGCGCCGTCGGTGTTGCCGGGGTGGACCTGGGCAGCGCCGAGCCCGGGCTCGCCGCCTGGCTGGAAGCCGGCTTCCACGGCGAGATGGATTATATGTTGCGCCACGGCATGAAGCGCGCCCGGCCGGCCGAACTGCAGCCGGGCACCTTGCGCGTGATCAGCCTGCGGCTCGACTACTGGCCCGGCGCCGCCGAAGCGCGGGCCGCGCTGGCCGACGGCACCCGCGCCTACGTGTCGCGCTATGCGCTGGGACGCGACTACCACAAGGTGCTGCGCAGCCGGCTGCAGAAGCTGGCCGAGCGCATCACCGCCGAAGTGCCGCACACCTACCGGGTGTTCACCGACTCCGCGCCGGTGCTGGAGGTCGAGCTGGCCAGCCGCAACGGCCTGGGCTGGCGCGGCAAGCACACCTTGCTGCTGGATCGCGGCGCCGGCTCGTGGTTCTTCCTCGGCGAAATCTTCACCGACCTGCCGCTGCCGGTCGATGAGCCGGTGCAGCCGCGCTGCGGCCGCTGCACGGCCTGTATCGACGCCTGTCCGACCGGCGCCATCGTCGCGCCCTACCGCGTCGATGCGCGGCGCTGCATCTCCTACCTGACGATCGAGCTGAAAAGCGCGATTCCGGAGGAAATGCGGACCATGCTCGGCAACCGCATCTACGGCTGCGACGATTGCCAGCTGGTGTGCCCGTGGAACCGCTTCGCCAAGATGACGAAGGAACCGGATTTCGCGCCGCGCCACGGGCTCGACAGCGCCGGCCTGGTCGAGCTGTTCGCCTGGAGCGAGGCGGATTTCGCCGAGCGCACCGCCGGCAGCCCCATCCACCGCATCGGCCACGAGCGCTGGCTGCGCAACATCGCCGTGGCGCTGGGCAACGCGCCGACCACGGCGGAGGTGCTGGCTGCGCTGCAGTCCCGCGCCGACCATCCGTCGGCGCTGGTGCGCGAACACGTCGCCTGGGCACTGGCGCAGCATGGCCAGCCGATGGCCGGCGCGTGACGATGCATTGGCATTCTCAAGGGGCGCCGTCCATGGATTCTTGATGGTCCTGCTGTCTTGCGACAGCAGGACCCGCTTGCGGCCGGGGGCCGGACCCTCCGCCGGGGCGGGTACGCTCGGGCTCATGCCCATGCGGCCCCGGGCGCGGGCCCCCGCGGCGTATTAAAAGTCGTATTTCATGGAAAGCACGGCGCTGCGCGGTGCGGCGTGGTTGCTGTAGCTACCGGGCCAGCTGTAGTACCTGCGGTCGAACAGGTTATCCACGTTGAGCGAGACGCTGAGGTGGCGGTCGATCTGGTAGCGTGCCATCAGGCTGGCAATGGTCTGGCTGCCCTGCCAGACGCCGTAGCTGCCGGTCTTGCTCTGCCAGCGCAGGCCGCCGCCCACGGTCAAGCCCTGAAGGGCGCCGGGCAGGCGGTAGCTGGTGTACAGCTTCACGCTGTTGCGCGGCAGGAAGGTGTTGAGGCGCTCGCCGTCCGCGTCGGTGGTGCGTGTATGCGCATAGCCGGCGGCGAGTTGCCAGCCCTCGGCCAGTTCGCCGTTGACTTCGAGTTCGATGCCCTTGGAGGTGGTGTCCTGCTCGGCGGAGTAGATGAGTCCCACGCCCGTCCACACGGGGAGGTTGTCCTGCCTGGTGTGGAACAGCGCGGCGCTGGACTGCAGCCGGCCGCCGAAGTGGCTGCCCTTGACGCCGATCTCGTAGCCCGTGCCTTCCAGCGGGTCCAGCGCGCTGTCGTTCTCGTCCTTCACCCAGGAGCCTTGCGGGTTGAAGATCTTGGTGGCGCTGGCATAGGCCGACCATTCCCTGTTCAGGGCATAGACGGCGCCCACGTACGGCACGACAACGTTTTCGCGCAACGACTCCAGGCTCGCGCTGCCGTCGTTGCCCCAATTGCGTTCGTCCTGCTCCCAGCGGACGGCGCGGGTGCCGAGGATCAGCTTGAGGTCGTCGGAGAGGTGGAGACGGCTGCTCAGGTAAGCGGCGTTGTTGCGGGTCTTGGTGGACGAGCCGCCGCTGGCGGTGAAGGCCGGCGCGGCATTGTCGCCGTCCCAAGTGAACAGGTTGGCGATGGCGCCGGCGGCTGAACTGGCGTAGTCGTACTGCCAGCCGCCGTAGGACGGCCCGCTGGACTCATAGCGCGAGAGCGTGAGGCCGCCGATCAGCTCATGTTCGCGGCCGAACAGCCGGAAGGCGCCGGTCAGGTACAGATCCAGGTTGTGCTGGGTGGGTTTGCCCTTCCAGCGCGTGGGCAGGAGGCTGAGGCCGCTGCCGTCGCGCTGTAGGGTTCCACTGAGATAGGTGGCAACGAAATCGTAGTCGACCTCGGTGTAGGTGTACTCGGCCTTGCCGCTCCAGCCATTACTCCATTCCCGCTCCACGGAGACAAAGGCGCTTGTCGCCTTCTGGTCGTTGTAGGACCAGCCCGGCGCGGCATTCGTAGAGCGGGAGAGGCGGGTCTTGCCGCCGTCGGCATAGAAGGCCGGCAGGCCGGAGCGCAGCGGGGAGTCGATGTCGGTACGCTGGTAACTGAAGCCCGCGGTCAGCAGTGTGGCGTCGTCCAGATCGGACTCGGCGATGCCGTAGAGCATGCCCGATTTCTCCTTGTAGCGGTCCAGCCAGTTGTCGCTGCGCTTGACGTCGCCCACCAGCCGGCCGCGCACGCTGCCGCTGTCGTTGAGTGTGCCCGAGAGGTCGAAGGCCGCGCCGCGCCGATTCCAGTTGCCGGCCTCCACGCTGAGGCTGGCCTGCGGCTTGAGCGTCGGGCGCTTGCGGATCAGGTTGATCGTGGCGGCCGGGTTGCCCATGCCGCTGATCAGGCCGGTGGCGCCGCGCACGATCTCCACGCGGTCGTAGATCGCCAGGTTCTGGCTGAAGAGTTGCAGCCCGTTGTTCGTCGGCACGCCGTCCACCTCGAAATTGAGAATTTCGAAACCGCGCGCGTAGTAGCCGTAGATCTCATCGCCCACACCTTCCTTGACCACATGGACGCCGGGAACGGCGTCCAGCAGGGCGGTCAGCGTGGTCGCATTGCGGTCCTCGATCTGCTGGCGCGTGATCACGGTCAGCGACTGCGGCGTCTCCTGTGGCGCGAGGTTCAGGCGGGTGGAACTGCTCGAAGAGTAGGTGGTGTAGAGGCCGGTGCCCTCGGTGATGGCGCCGATGGCCTTGCCCGAGACGGCGACGGCGGGCAGCACGGCGGCTGCGTCCGGCGCCGGCCGCAGCAGGTAACTGCCATCGCCCTGTGCGCGGGCTTCCAGCCCGCTGCCGGCCAGCAGCCGGGCAAAGCCTTCGTCCACGCCGTAGCTGCCGTGCAGGCCGCCGCTTTCCCGGCCGGCGGTGAGGGCTGCGTCGAAGGACAGCACGACGCCGGCAGCGCCGGCGAAGCGGCTCAGCGCGGTGCCGAGCGGGCCGGCGGGGATGTCGTAGACGCGCTTGGCGCTTTGCTGCGGCGGGTTCTGCGCGTGGCCGAGTGCCGGCAGGATGGCCGGTGCGGCCAGGGCGAGGCCGAGGCAGGTATGGCGCAGCGCGGCGAGGACCGGGTTGAGGGATTGGCCGTGGTGGCACGGCGGACGGCTTGGGCGTTGCATGGGCATTCCTTTCGTCGTTCGAAGCAGGGTGTTCCCTTGGGGGTCGAACGAGATTTCAAAAAGGACAATGCCTGGCGGCGTTTTTTCGGGATGTGATCCGGACCTGCCATCCGCAAGCCCTAATGCCGACCTTGTGTCTTTTGCCGGACCAGCAGAAATTCGGCCGGCGTATAAACCGGCATGCTCGCCGCTGCGAAGTCGCGCACCTTGCGCGTGACGATGCATTGGCATTCCGCATGGCGGCGGTAGTCCTGCTCATCGGGCATATCCTGCCTGCCTTTCAGGGCGCCCTTGAGTGCGCGGACGACCGGCGGCAGCGGCTGCTGGAGCGGCGCCTCGCCCAACTGCACGAAGTAGTCGGCAACCAGTTGCGAGAGCGACTTTCCGCTGAGGCGTGCCTGCTCCTTGGCCTGCTCGATCAGGCGCGCATCCAGCCGCAGGGGGCGGAGGGTTTACGCCCCCTCGATCCGCGTCCAGTAGCGGGTGAAGTGCCGGATGCGCACTGGCAGGGCCTGGGCGACGGCATGCAGGGCGCGCTCGGTGTCGTCGATGGGGAAGGCGCCGGAGAGGCGCAGGTCAGCGACTTCCGGCGCGCAGCCGAGGTGGCCGGGGCGGTAGCGGGCGAGTTCGGCGACGAACTCGCCGAGCGGCATGTCGGCGACCACCAGCATGCCGTTCACCCAGGCGCCCGGTTCGCTGGCCGGCGCGGACAGCGGCAGGACGGCGGCGGCGGTGAATTCGGCCTGCTCTCCGGCTTCGAGCCGCCGGCCGAGCGCCGGGGCGCCGGCCGGTTGCAGGAGCACGGCATGCCGTTCGACGCCGACTCGGGTGGCCTCGGGCAGTCGGCGGACGATGAAGCGGGTGCCCAGGGCTTCGACGAGGCCGTCGCGGGTCTGCACGCGCAGGGGGCGTCCGGCGCTGTCGGGCGCGGACTGCACGAGGATCTCGCCCGCGTGCAGCTGGATCAGGCGCTGCCGGGCGTCGTAGCGCACGTCCACGCGGGTGTCGCCGTTGAGGATCAGCGTGCCGCCGTCGGCCAGCGTGACGCTGCGCCGTTCGCCGAGCGCCGTGCGATGGCCGGCGGCGAGCGCGGGGTATTCGCGCACGCCGAGCCAGCCGGCGCCGCCGGCGGCGATCAGCAGCGCCACGCCCTTGAGCGCGCTGCGGCGACCGTGGCGGCTGCTTCCGATGCGCGCCAGCGCGCCGGCCGCGGCGCCGCCGGGCAGGGCGCCGAGCTTGCCGCGCAGGGTCTGCAGCTGCTGCCAGGCCCAGCGGTGGTCGGCGTGGGCCTGCAGCCAGCGTTCATGCGCGGCGAGGTCCTCGGGGCCGGCGTCGTCGGCGCACAACTGGGCGTGCCATTCGGCGGCGGCCTTGATCGCGTCGCGGTTCATCGTCAGCGCGGCGCTTCCAGCATCAGCAGCAGGCAGTGCTCGGTGGCGCGGGCCATGTACTTCTTGACCGAGCTGACACTGACTGCCAGCCGTCTGGCGATCTCCGCGTAGCTCAGGCCTTCCAGCTGCGACAGCAGGAAGGCCTGGCGCGGCCTGGCGCCGAGGCCGTCGAGCATGGCGTCGATCTCGCACAGGGTTTCCAGGATGAGCGCGCGGGTCTCCGGCGAATGGGTGACCGGTTCCGGCCAGAGCGCCATCTCTTCCAGCCAGGCCTTCTCCAGCGCGCGGCGGCGCAGGTGGTCGACCATCACGCGGCGCGCCACTGTGACGAGGAAATGGCGCGGCTCGCGCAGTTCCGCCAGCTGTCTGCCGGCGGCGGGCGAGGCGAGCACGCGCACGAAGGTGTCCTGGGTCAGGTCGGCGGCTTCCCAGACGCAGCCCAGCTTGCGTCGCAGCCAGCCTTGTAGCCAGGTGCCGTGTTCGCGGTACAGACCGGAAACGGTGTCGGTGGACAGGGGGGACACGGGCATCTCCGGCGTGCGGGCACGCTGGCTGGCCCAAGCGGGTGGACGTGGCTGGCGTTGGTTATTGCGAATTGTTCGTATTGTTGTGGGTTTGTCTGGGTGCGTCAATGCGCCGGGAAATCCATAGGGCCCCGGGGCGACAGGCTCGGGTTGTCCGGACGCTGGCGCAGCATGGCCAGCTAGGCGCCCCCGACTGGGCGCCCCCGGCTAGGCGCCCCCGGCTAGAATCTCCGCCCGATGCCTTTCATCCCGGACCCGGACAGCCCATGCAAGACCGCCTCGAATCGCTCGAAACCAAGATGATGTCGGCCGAGGATCAGCTCGACGAACTGAACCGCACGGTGTGGCGGCAGCAGCAGGAGCTGGATCTGCTGCGCGAGCAGGTGCGCCACCTCGCCCAGCAGCTCAAGACCATCCAGCCCGGCGCACCCGGCCGGCCGGAAGACGAGATCCCGCCGCACTGGTGAGCGTCGGGCTGGGCTGGCGTCATTGCGGCTGGGCTGCGGCCCGCTTCCTGGCCGCCGCCTGTGCGGTGGGATTGGGCGTGGGTTCGCCGATCTTGTGCAACGTGTTGTGATCCGTGTGGCGGAAGGGTTCCGCCTGGCCCGGGATGATCAGCACGGTTTCCTGCTCGTAGGACCATGTGCCGTCGGCGTTGATCGACACCGCGATGGTGTAGCTGTCCGTTCTGAATGCGTATTCCAGGAAGGGGTTCGACACGATCCCGTTCATCTCGGAGCCGCGCACTGCCTGCAGGCGGAAGGTCTTTGCGTCCGCCGTGGTCTTGCCGACGGCCATCGCCGCCTGTCCGCGCGGTATCGAAAGCGTCTGGATCACGGCACCGGTCGCCGGCTCCCACAGCCAGTAGCCGACCTGGTCGTGAAAGGTCTCGACGTCGTCGGGCTTGACGATGCGCGTGTGGTAGCGCAGGCCGTAGAACAATTGCGGTCCGTTGGTCTGGGCGTCGATGGGTTGCAGTTCGATGCGTTCGATGAATGCCTGCCGTTCCGGGCCGTCGGCCTTCGGATTGACATCGAGGCCGATGGTGCCGGTCCAGATGCCCGCCATTCCCGCCAGCGGCCCCAGGTTGGCAAGCGTATCGGGGTCTGGTTCGGGTTCGGTGTAGATGTCCTTGGGAAAGTCCGTCATGGCCGCTTCGGGAGAGATGAAAGACTGTAAAGCTTGCCACAGCCGATCGGGCTCCGGTACGCCTCACAGCAGCGCGCCGGTCACGCGCGCAAGGATGTCGCCGAAGGCGCTGGTCAGGATGACCACGATCGGCATGCCGTAGCAGAAGGTGTACATCGCCCGGCGGATGCGCCGCGTGGCGGTGGGCAGCTCGAGGTAGTAGCCGCAGACGATGCGGACCTTGAGCCCCATCACCAGCGCGACCGCCACGGTGACGCCGAAGCCATGGTCCTGTCCGCCGCCCAGCATCGCACCGCCCACGCTGAGCAGCACGAGGCCGAACCAGGCCAGGTCGAGTTTGCGGACTTCGCTCATGTCGCGCCCTCCGTTTTCATCGCAGCACGTAGAACAGCGGGAAGATCATCAGCCAGATGATGTCGGTGGTGTGCCAATACACCGCGAAGGATTCCAGGCCGGAGTATTCCTCGGCCGAGTAGGTGCCGGTCGCGGTGCGCAGCATCACCCAGATCATGCCGAGCAGGCCCCAGAAGACGTGGATCAGGTGGTTGAAGGTCAGGTAGTAGTAGGTGACGATGAACATGCCCGCTTCGCCGTTGAGGCCGTGGGCGAGATTCCAGCGCACTTCGAACAGCTTGATCACCGGGTAGCCGGTGCCGAACACGAAGGCGCCGATCAGCCAGCGCAGGCAGGCGCTTTGGCGGTTGGCGCGCATGGAATGCACTGCACGCGCAACGCACCAGCCGCTGGTCAGCAGCATCAGCGTGTAGCCCGTGCCGGCCAGCAGCGAAAGCTGCTCGGGGCCGGCGTGGAACACGTCCGGGTAATGGGCGCGGGCGATGAAATACACCGCGAACATCAGCGCGAACTCGGTGACTTCGCAGAAGATGCCCACCCACATCGCCTTGCTGCCGGGGATGCGGCCGCCCGGGATAGGACTACCCGGGGGAGGGCCTTCGGCGGGCGGTGAGTGCGGCAAGGCGATGGCGGCGTCGGACATGGTGGAGGGCGGGGCAGGCGAGGGCGGAGATGTTTGCGATCTTCCGCTGCCCGGGGCGCGTGCGCCTTGATGCAGGGTAATTTGCCCCGCGCGGTGCGATACTTGCGGCCCTTGCAAGAAAGGAGTCCGGGAAAACGTGAAAAGGATCATGCTGGGCGCCATCGGCGCCGCATCGCTGCTGCCGTTCTGCGTACAGGCCGAAACCGTCGGCGCCGTCGATACGGCGTTCAAGCTCATCGGCCGCAATCACCAGATCGTCGTCGAGGCCTTCGACGACCCGAAGGTGAAAGGGGTGTCGTGCTACGTGTCGCGTGCCCGCACCGGCGGCATCAAGGGCTCGCTGGGGCTGGCGGAGGATACTGCCGACGCCTCGGTGGCCTGCCGCCAGGTCGGCGAGATCAGCCTGACCGAAGCACTCAAGCCGCAGGAGGAAGTGTTCTCCGAGCGTTCGTCGATCCTGTTCAAGAAGGTGAGGATCGTGCGCATCGCCGACGCCAGGCGCAACACGCTGGTCTATCTCGTCTATAGCGACCGGCTCATCGACGGCAGTCCGCAGAACAACGTCACGGCCGTGCCGCTGCCGGCGGGAGTGCAGCTCAGGCTGCGCTGACGGATGAGATTTTTTACGTTTTCCCGACATCCGCTCGGGTAATCTGACGCGCCTGTTTTTCCGTCCATGCTTTCGCCCTGAGGAAAAAGCTCATCGTGTTCGTCTCCGACCGCCGCCAGCGCGCCCTGTACTGGCTCCTCACCTGGATCGTCTTTGCCCTGCACCTGGGCCGCTTCTTCGATTTCGCCGCGCCGTCCGGGCTGCTGGCCTATCAGCTTGCGCTGGTCGGCAGCTACGCCTTGCTGTTCGTGGCGCCGGTATGGCTCATCGTCCATGTCGCGGGCCGTTTCGCCCCCCGGCTGGCGGCGGTGCTGGCGGTGGCGCTGGCCGGCGTGGTGCAGATCGCGCTGTTCGGCGATCACATGCTGTGGACGCTGTACGGCTTCCACCTCAACGGCTTCGTCTGGAACATCCTGACCACGCCGGGGGGCATCGCCGCGCTGGGTTCGTCGGCTTCGACCGAGCGCGATTTCGCGCTGCTGGCCGCCGGCTTCCTCGTCCTGCAGATCCTGGTCTTCCTCGCCGCGCGCGTGCTGGCGCGGGGCTCCGTGCCGGCGCCGCGGCTGGCATGGGTGCTGCCGCTGTTCCTCGTCGTCACCGTCGGTGAGCGCCTGGGTTATGCGGTGAGCCATTTCTACGGCTACACGCCGCTGCTGGAAAACGCCCAGCGCGTGCCTTTCTACCAGCCGCTGACGATGCGCAGCCTGTTCGAGAAGCAGTTCGGCTGGGAGCGTCCGCAGCGGCTCAAGCTGGCGACCGCCAAGCTCGACGGCAGCCTGCGCTATCCGCAGGCGCGGCTGCGCGTCGAGCCGCCGGCCAGGCCGCTGAACGTCGTCTGGCTGGTCGCCGAGTCGTGGCGGGCGGACACGCTCGATCCGCGCGTGATGCCGCAGACCCATGCGCTGGCCGAGCGGGCGCAGCACTTCACCCATCATTTCTCCGGCGGCAACGGCACCCGCATCGGCGTCTTCAGCCAGTTCTACAGCCTGCCGGCGAACCTGTGGTTCCCGGTACTGGACGCGCGCATCGGCAGTCCGCTGATCCAGGTGCTGCAGAATCAGGACTACCAGATCAAGCTGTTCACCAGCGCGCGCTTCACCTACCCGGAGTTCGACAAGACCGTGTTCGTCGACGTGCCGCGCGAGCAGATGGTGGAGGATTCGGAAGGCGAAACCTGGATGCGCGACCGCCGCAACGTCGACCGCCTGATCGAGTTCGTCGATCAGCGCGATCCCTCGCGGCCGTTCATGACCTTCCTGTTCTTCGAGTCGCCGCACGCCAACTACAACTTCCCGCCCGAATCGGTGATCGAGCCGGGCTATCTCGAAGATTTCAGCTATGCCGACATGGAACTGCGGGACAAGATTAGCGGCATCCACAAGCGCTACATCAACGCGGTCCACCACCTCGATAGCCAGCTCGGCAAGCTGATGGCGCACCTCGAACGCCGCGGCCTGCTCGAGGACACGCTGGTGGTCATCACCGGCGACCATGGCGAGGAGTTCATGGAGAAGGGGCGCTGGGGGCACAACTCGACCTTCGTCGATGAACAGGTGCGCGTGCCGCTGCTGCTGTGGGTGCCGGGCCGGGAGCCTCGGCAGATCGATGCCCGCACCAGCCATGCCGACCTGCTGCCGACGATCCTGCCGCTGCTCGGCGTCACCAATCCGCCGTCGGACTACGCCATCGGCCACAGCCTGTTCGATCCGCAGCCGAACCGCGTGCTGCTGGCCGGCGACTGGGACCGCCTGGCCTTCCTGGGCGAGGATTACAAGCTGGTGCTGCCTTTTGGCAGCGGCAGCTTCACCGCGATACAGGTCAGCGGCGCGGACGACCGGACGCTGGCCGACGAATCCGCGGTGCTGCGGGCGACGCTGCCGACGGTGCAGGGCGAAATGGGACGGCTGCGGCGCTTCCTGGGGCACTGAAGGCCGATCGGCACGGCCCTTGAGCGGGCCGTTGTCTGATGGGTTTCGCTCGCGCTCCACCTGCGCGGCCCGACCTGTCCTGTGAGCTTGGGGGAGTGGGTGTCAGCCCGCCAGCCAGCGCCCCAGCGCGGCGACTTCGCTGGGAACCCGTTGCGGCCTGCCGTCGAGCGCGATGCTCTCGATCAGGCGGGCGAGCACCGCTTCCAGCGGCAGCGAGGGGCCGAAATGCAGGGCTTCGCCGTGCCTGAAGATGGCCAGCGTGGGAAAGCTGTCGAGGTCGATGTCGCCGACGATGTCGGCATCGTCCTCGATGTCCGCCCACGCCGTCAGGATCTCGGGATGGGCTGCGGCGACGTGCTCCAGTACCGGCCGGAATTCGCGGCAGGTGCCGCACCACTCCGCGCACAGCGCGATGACGACGAGCGCGCCATCGGCCTGGCCGAGACGGCCAGGAAGGGTGTCGAGCGGAAGCAGGGAGGACATCGGCGGCTCGGTTGTGTAGTGCTTGGACGCAGTATATGCAGGATGGGGTGGCCCGAGCCATTCACTGCTTCTGCTTACGCCGCAAAGTATTCGACGGCGGACTCAATGGTGCGGCGAGTGGAGGTGCTCCTTCTCGGCCGCAGGCTTGTTCGGGAAAAAGCTGACCTTCTGCGCCACCACGCTGTCGCGCATTTTTGCGATGTGCGGCTTCATCGCACCGACGACGTGCATTTCGCAGCGCTTGCAGTCGAAGCGCAGCGTCAGCGTCTCGTTGCCATTGACCAGTTGCATCGGCTCGGGGCGGATGCCTTTCACTTCCTTGGGGCACAGGTTGAAGCTGTAGCGCAGGCAGTGCTTGGTGATCATCAGCGAGACCTCGTCGGTACGCTGGTTCTCCTCGAACGCGGCGTCGATGAGCTTGACGCCGTGGCGGGCGTAGAAGGCGCGCGCCCTGTCGTTGAGCACGTTGGCGAGATAACTCAGCGCGTCCTGCGGATAGGGCACCGGCGGTTCGACCGGCGCGGCGCGCGGCGGGCGTGGATGGGCGGCAAGGCGGGCGGCTTCCAGCCGCTCGACGGCATCGCGGCGCAGCGCGTTGAGCTGGCCGGCGGGCAGGAAGGGCAGCGCCGGCAGGCCGAGCGTCAGCGTGTCGAGCACGAACAGGGTGTTGCCGAGCTTGCCGATGTGCTCGCGCAGTGTCGTTCGGGCGCGCTCGGCGTTCTGCGCCGGCTCGAAGGCGGCGGCGAGCGTGGCGCTGGCGTGGATGCCGTCCTCGTCGGTGAACGTCAGCGCAAAGCCGTCCGTGGTCGCGGCAAAATGCGCATCGACGCGGATGCGGCGCTCGGCGGATTTCTTCTCCAGCGCGCGCTCGAATTCGTGGTCGTGGTTGCGGAACACCGAAGTGCCGGGCACCAGTTCGGGCGGCAGCGCGTCGGCCGGGAAGATGCGGTCGATGCCTTCGCCGCCGCCATCGGGCTCAGAACGGTTGACCCGCAGGCCGGCGAGTTCGCCCTTCGGGCCGTACCAGCTCAGGCCGTCGGCGTTGTGGATCGGCGCGCTGCGTTCGACGTCGAAGAACCTGCGGCCCTTGGTGTCGATCTTCGTCACCCGGCCGATCGGTTCGCCGACGAACTTGGGCGACTCGAAGGCCTCGATGCCGTGCCGGCGCTCGTTGGCGAAGTAGTCGGTGTAGCCGCGGTTGAAGGTCTTGTCCGCCTGCGGCGTGAACAGGAAGGTGGTACGGCCGCTGGACGCGCGTCGGTAGACCGGGCCATCGGCCTCGGGATGCTCGATGATGTCGTCGAGCAGCGTGCGGTAATGGGCGGTGATGTTCTTGACGTAGGACAGATCCTTGTAGCGGCCTTCGATCTTGAACGAGCTGATGCCGGCCGCCGCCAGCGCGCGCAGGTTGGCGCTCTGGTTGTTGTCCTTCATCGACAGCATGTGGCGCTGGCTGGCGATGGTGTTGCCGTCCTTGTCCTTGAGGTCGTAGGGCAGTCTACAGGCCTGCGAGCATTCGCCGCGGTTGGCGCTGCGGCCGGTGTGGGCGTGGCTGATGTAGCACTGGCCGGAGAAGGCCACGCACAGCGCGCCGTGCACGAAGTATTCGAGCTGACAGGAGGTGGCGTCGGCGATCCTGCGCACTTCGGCCAGCGACAGCTCGCGCGCCAGCACGATCTGCGAGAAGCCGACGTCCTGCAGGAAGCGCGCCTTGCTGGCGTCGCGGATGTCGGTCTGGGTGCTAGCGTGGAGCTGGATCGGCGGCAGGTCGAGTTCGAGCAGGCCCATGTCCTGCACGATCAGCGCGTCCACGCCGGCGTCGTACAGCTGCCGGATCAGCTTGCGCGCCGGCTCCAGTTCATGGTCGAACAGAATGGTGTTGGTGGCGACGAAGACTTCGGCATGGTAGCGATGGGCATGTGCCGCCAGGCGGGCGATGTCCTCGACGCTGTTGTCGGCCGCCGAGCGGGCACCGAAAGCCGGGCCGCCGATGTACACCGCGTCCGCGCCGTGGTTGATGGCCTCGATGCCGAAATCGGCGGTCTTGGCCGGGGCGAGGAGTTCGAGGGTGTGGCGAGCGGGGGTATGGCTGGGATTCATGGCACGGCTCGGCGGCGTTCGGCACGCAAACGCTTGATTGGAAAGGCCGCGATGATAGCAACAGGCTGGTGTGCTGACGAGCGGCAGGCTGTTGCGGAATCCATTCAGGCCTGCCCGGCGGCTCGGCGCCTGGACAGCACGACCGGGATCAGCACGAGCAGGCCGATGGCGTCGGCGACCCAGTCCCATGGATCGGCGGTCCGGTAGCCGGTCTGGCCCTGGGCGAGCTCCATCGCCGCGCCGTAGAGCAGCAGGCCGATGGCGATGCGCAGCGGATGATCCGGCCAGCCCGCCACCGCCAGCAGCGCGAGTGCGGCGAACAAGGCCGCATGCTCGATCTTGTCCTGCCAGGACACGATCTGCACGATGTCGGGCGCCGGCATCAGGGCGAGATAGAGCACGGCGATGAGTGCGGCGACGAAGGCGAGGCGGAAAGTCGTGCGAACGGATGAAGTCATGGGCAGTCGGATGGAATGGTGCGGGTTGGTGTCGAATGAAACGAGGGAGGCTGAAGGAATGAGGAAAGTGAAAGGATTTCGTGGTCTGGTGTCGGCAACGGTGCTTGCCGCCGGTGTGTTCGTCTGCGGGCCGTCGCTTGCGGCCGATGCCGTACTGAACACCGAGTCCGGCCAGGTGAAGCCGGTCGAGGTGGCGCGCGGCCTGGATACGCCGTGGTCCATGGCCTTCCTGCCCGACGGCCGCCTGCTGCTGACCGAGCGGCCCGGCCGCATGCGGCTGGTGGGCAAGGATGGTACGGTTTCGGCGCCGCTGGCGGGCGTGCCCGAAGTGCATGCGCGTGGGCAGGGCGGCCTGCTGGACGTGGCGCTGAGCCCGAACTTTGCAACAGACCGGACGATCGTGTTTTCGTTCGCGCAGCCGACCGCTGCCGGTGCGCGCACCGCCGTCGCGCGGGCACGGCTGGATGCCGAGGCGCTGAAGCTGGATGAGGTGAAAGTGATCTTTGCCCAGAACGAAGACCCTTCGGGCAACCACCACTGGGGTTCGCGGCTGGTGTTCGACCGCGAAGGCCGGCTGTTCGTCACGCTCGGCGACCGCTTCCATTCGCGCGACCGCGCACAGGTGCTGGACAGCCATCTGGGCAAGATCGTGCGCATCGACCTGGATGGCGGCGTGCCCGGCGACAATCCGTTCGTACGGCAGGCGGAAGGCGCATCGAAGGCGCAGCCCGAGATCTGGTCCTGGGGCCACCGCAACGTGCAGGGCGCGGCGCTCCATCCGCTGACCGGCGAACTGTGGGCGCACGAGCACGGTCCGCAGGGCGGCGACGAACTGAACCGGGTGTTGCCGGGGCGCAACTACGGCTGGCCGGTGATCACCTACGGCCGCGAATACGTGGTCGGCACCCGTATCGGCGAAGGCACGGAACGTGCCGATATCGAGCCGCCGATCAAGCAATGGACGCCGTCGATCGCGCCCTCGGGCATGGCGTTCTACACCGGCGACGTGTTTCCGCAGTGGAAGGGAAACGTGTTCGTCGGCGCGCTGAAGTTCCAGTTGCTGGCGCGCCTGGTGCTGGAGGACGGCAAGGTCGTGCATGAGGAGCGCCTGGACATCGGCCGGCGCATCCGCGACGTGCGCCAGGGGCCGGACGGACATCTGTGGCTGCTGGACGAAAGCGATGGGCGGGTGTTGCGCCTCGATCCCGCCTGAACGTTTTTCCCACGTTTTTTGTGTAATGATCGCGCGCTCTTCAAACCACCATTTCAATCCGGAAGCGATCGATGGAAAGCCCGTTCAAAGGCAAGACCGGCCTGCGCAGGGTCTGGAACGCCTTTCACTATTCACTGGATGGGCTGGGTGCAGCCTGGCGCCACGAGGATGCCTTTCGCCAGGAGGCGCTGCTGACGCTGCTGCTGATCCCGCTGGCGCTGTGGCTGGGGGAAAACGCGGTCGAGCGCGTGCTGATGATCGGCAGCGTGCTGCTGGTGCTGATCGTGGAGCTGGTGAACTCCGCCGTCGAGGCCGCGGTCGACCGGATTTCACTGGAGCATCATCCGCTGTCCAAGCGCGCCAAGGACGTCGGCAGCGCGGCGGTCATGATCGCCCTGATCAACGTTGCTGCGGTGTGGGGGCTGGTGCTGCTGGGCTGAATGCCCGGGAGTGTTCGGGTTCCGGGCCGGCTCCTTGCCCGTCCGCTCGGGCTCGGCCACGGGGTCAGGCGGTTTTCGGTCCCCAACTGCGCACCGGCCCGGTGTCGATATGGACGAAGTCCGAATCCGGGTAATAACCCACGCCGCCCGCGCCCAGCGCCAGGGCCGCGTCGCGCAGGCGTGCGGTGTCGCAGCCGACCAAGCGGATGTCGACGGCCTTGCCGTCCATGTGCAGGCTGCGCTTGGCGACGCCACCGCCGCCGGTGCGGCGCAGCATCTTGTTGGTCTTGGGCGAGCGGTAGCCCGAGATGATTTCGAAGGTGCCCCCGCCGCAGGTCACACTCAGCGCGTGGAGGATGTCGTAGAGTCGGGGGTCGATGCGGGCGACTTCGCCGGTGCGGAAATCGCGGAACAGCCGGTTCAGGCTCCGCATTGCGGGTTCGACGTAGCCATTGCGGTTGCGGTACAGGGTGTCGAGCCGTTCGTCGGTGTGCGTGTGGCGGAAAGCCAGATGGCGGTCCGTGGCGGCATGGGCGGAGGCGAAGGGCAAGGCCAGCGGCAGCGTGGAGAGCCCTTTCAGGAACAGGCGGCGATGCGCGCAGGCATGATGGCGGGAAGTCGAGACCATGGATATTCTTTTACCGACACAGACAGACTCGAAGGCGGCATGCTACCCGAACTCCTGATCGATTGGCGCAAATCATTCGCCTCCGCCGGCACGGCATTGGCATTGGCTATGACCTGTCCGCAGCCGGCGCTGGCACTCGGCACCGGGCCGGTGGACGAAACGGTGGTGGAGGGCAGCGCCGATGGCGAAGTGGTGCCCGAGGCCGTCGTAGATCTGCCGGGCCTGATCGAAAACCGTCTGGCGGTGTCGATGCGCGCGGCCGACGATGTCACCGTGCTGTTCTACCGCCAGCGTGGCTTCCTGCCCGCATGGACACGGCCGGAACTGCTGCAGGGGCTGGTCGAGGCGGTGGAGGCGCTCGACGAGCACGGCCTCGATCCGGCGGATTTTGCTCCGGACACGCTGCGCACCGAAGCGCTGCGGCCGCAGCAGGAACTGTCGCCCGACGGCGTGGCGGAGCGCGAGCTGCTGTTCACCGACACGCTTGCACGCCTGGTGCAGCAGTTGCGCCACGGCAAGGTCGATCCGCGCCGCCTGTATCGGGACTGGAATTTCTCCCGGCCGGCGGCGCCCGGGGAGCAGGCCGGACGCCTTGCGCGCTTGCTCGACATGCCGGACGGCGGCGACGTGCCGGGAAGCGGGCAGGCAGCGGAGCGGTCCGGACTGGCGGCGGCGGTGCTGGCGCAGGCGCCGGACTTCGAGCTGTACCGGCAACTGCAGCTTGCCTTGAAGCAATACCGCAGCATCGCAGCCGAAACGGGCGACTGGCCGAAAGTGTCGGCAGGACCGACGCTGCGTCCGGGCGAACGCGGTGCGCGCGTGGTCGAGGTCCGCACGCGCCTGGTGGCCGAAGGCGAGACCGAGCTGGCCTGGAGTGCGGACGCCGCGCTGTTCGACCCGGCGCTGGCCGAGGCGGTGAAGCGCTTCCAGCAGCGCGCCGGCCTGGCGCCGGACGCGGCGATCGGCCGCCAGACGGTGGAGGCGCTCAACCTGGGGCCGGCGCAGCGCGTGGCGCAGGTCCGCGTCAATCTCGAACGGCTGCGCTGGGTGGCGCAGGACATGCAGGGCGACCATCTGCTGGTGGACCTGACCGGCTACCAGGCCCGTCTCCAGCGCGGCGGGCAGCTTGCCTGGTCGTCGCGGGTGATCATCGGCAAGCCCGCGCGCGAGACGCCTGCGCTGCTCGACAGCGTGCAGTACCTGGTGCTGAACCCGAAGTGGGTGGTGCCGCCGACGATCCTGCGCGAAGACCTGATCCCCGGCGTGATCCGCGATCCGGACTATCTCGCCAAGCGCCGCATGCGGGTGGTGGATCACGCCGGGGAAGAGCTCGATGCGCAGCAGATCGACTGGGAGGCCGCGCGCAGGCACGGTTTCCCGTATCTGGTGGAGCAGAATCCGGGCGCGGACGGTTCGCTCGGCCGCATCAAGTTCGCGCTTGCCAATCCCTATCTGATCTATCTGCACGACACCAATACGCGTGCGCTGTTCAGGCGCGACACGCGCGCGCTCAGCTCGGGCTGCGTACGGGTCGAGAAGCCGCTCGAACTGGCGACCTTGCTGCTGGACGATGCGCAGCGCTGGAGCCCGGAGGCGCTGGAGGAGGCACTGGCCACCGGCAAGACGCGCACGGTGACGGTGAGGCGCAAGCTTCCGGTGTTGCTGCACTACGCCACCGCGGCTCTGGACGACGACGGGCGGATGCAGTTCCGGCCCGACATCTATGCCCGCGATACGGTGGTGCTGGCAGCACTGAGAGGTACTGTCCGCTGAAGCGAAGCGGATCATGGCGCGGCCGAGGCCGCCCTGTCATGCCCTGTACATGAGGACGTAACGTAGTCGTCTCTTTCGCCGCCTATGCTGCGGCGCATGAAAGTGATCGACTTCACGACCGAAGAGCTCTGCCGTGATTCACGCCTGCGTATCGCACTGGTGACCGAGACCTGGCCGCCGGAAGTCAACGGCGTGGCGATGACGCTCAAGCGCATGGTCGACGGCCTGATCCGGCGGGGGCACGGCATCCAGCTCATCCGCCCGAAGCAGACCACCGGGGATGTCGCCAGCCGTGGCGGCGCGCTGGAAGAGGTGTTGTCGCGCGGGATCAAGCTGCCGCGCTACGACGGACTCAAGTTCGGCCTGCCGGCCAAGTCCAGCCTGGTGCGCACGTGGTCGCGGCAGCGGCCCGACCTGGTGCACGTGGCGACCGAGGGGCCACTCGGCTGGACCGCGGTATCGGCCGCGCGCAAGCTGCGCCTGCCGGTCACGTCGGATTTCCATACCCGTTTCGAGCATTACAGCGCGCACTACGGCGTGGGCTGGCTGAGCCAGCCGGTCGCCGCCTACCTGCGCCGCTTCCACAACCGCACGGCCGCCACCTTCGTGCCGACCGCCGAACTGGCGGGGGCGCTGGCCGCCCAGGGCTACGAGCGGGTCGAGGTGATTTCGCGCGGGGTGGATACGGTGCAGTATTCTCCGGCACGCCGCAGCGAGGCGCTGCGCCGGCAATGGGGGGTGGCGCCGGGCGGCATCGCGGTCGTCAGCGTCGGACGGCTGGCGCCGGAGAAGAACCTCGGGCTCACCCTGCGCACCTTCGCCGCCATCCGCGAGCATCGCCCGGACGCGCGGATGGTCGTCGTCGGCGACGGGCCGATGCGCGAGGCCATCGCCCGCGAATGTCCGCATGCGGTGCTTGCCGGCATGCGGCATGGCGAGGATCTGGCAGCCCACTACGCATCGGCCGATCTGTTCCTGTTTCCCAGCCTGACCGAGACCTTCGGCAACGTCACGCTCGAAGGCATGGCGAGCGGGCTGTGCACCGTGGCTTACGACTATGCCGCAGCCGCCGAGGTGATCCGCGACCTGCACAACGGCGCGATCGTGTGCTGCGGCGACGAGGAAGGCTTCATCCAGCGCGCCGTCCAGCTGGCCTGTGCGGACGGGCTGCGTGCCGACATCGGCCGCGAGGCGCGGCGCACCGCGGAAGGCATCGACTGGGAGCGGGTCTGCGACCATTTCGCCGAAGCCCTCCGGAGTGCCTGGCGGGGCAAGGCCCTTGCCCATGACGGTCGAGTCTCGTTACGCATCCAGGGAGGGGAAAGCTGATGCCTGCCGTTCGCACGATCTTCATTTCCGATGTCCACCTCGGCACTCGGGCAAGCCAGGCCGAGAGCCTGCGTGCCTTCCTGAAAGAGTACGAGTCGGAGTACCTCTACCTGCTCGGCGACATCATCGACTTCTGGGCGATGAGCCGCAGCGTGCAGTGGGCGCCGGCGCACAACACCGTGGTGCAGAAGGTGCTGCGCCGCGCGCGCCAGGGCGGCAAGGTGTTCTTCATTCCCGGCAATCACGATGAGATCCTGCGCGAGTATGTCGGCGCCGCCTTCGGCAACATCCGCATCGAACGCGAATGGGTCCACGAGACCATCGACGGCCGGCGCTACTGGCTGATCCACGGCGATGAATACGACCAGGTCACGCGCCACCACCGCTGGGTCGCGGTGCTGGGCGACGTGGCCTACAACACGCTCGTGCGCCTGAACGTCGTGCTGTCGCGCGTGCGCCGCTTCCTGCACATCCCCGGCTATTGGTCGCTGGCGGGTTATGCCAAACAGAAGGTCAAGCGTGCGGTCAGCTTCATCTTCGACTTCGAGGATGCGGTGGCGCATGCCGCGCAGCAGCGCGGTGTGGACGGGGTGATCTGCGGCCACATCCATTCGGCGTCGGACCGCCGTATCGGCAAGGTGCGCTACCTGAACTGCGGCGACTGGGTCGATACCTGCAGCGCCGTCGTCGAGCACTACGACGGCCGCATCGAGGTGCTGCACTGGGGCATGGAGGCCGCGGTGCCGCTGCCTGCCGGCGAAGCCGAGGTGCGCCCGCTTCCGGTGGCGCCTGCGGGCAAGGCGCGCTCGCCGCTGGACCTCGAGCGGATCTATCTCGCGCCGGACGTCTGATCGCCCGACGGGCTGTCTTCGCGCATCAGGCCGATGGCCAGGCGCAGGCCGAGCCAGGCATTCATCAGCGCGAGACCCGCGACCACGGCCATCGCCAGCGGCACCAGCGGATAGCTGCGCAGGATCCAGGCCAGGATCGACGACAGGACGTTGAGCACCAGCATCATCCAGAACGCCGGGTTGCGCGGCTGCCAGAGACGGGAAAACTTCATCGAGGCTCCAGGGACGAGCGGGTGCCGAGCGTGTCGCGGCGATGGAGGGCGTAGACGCCGAGCGCCAGCACGACCTCGATGGCGCCGATGCTGACGAACACCGGTGCATGCGGGCTGGCGCTGAAGCTGCCGTAGAAGGCCAGCAGCAGGCTGCTGATCAGCGGCCCGGCGGCAAAGCCGAGCGAGCCAGCCATGTTGAACGCAGCCAGCGCGCTGGCGCGGCAGTCTTCGCCGCCGTAGTGCGCGGCCAGCACCAGCGAGGGGGCGTACATCAGCGCTGCGATCACGCCGCCGGCGGCCATGGTGCCGACGATCCAGGCCGCGGGCACGAAAGCCAGCGCGCCGAGGAACACGCCATACAGGATGCTGCCGGCGACCATCATCGAGAACGGATCCCAGCGCCGCGACAAGTGGCCGGCAGGCCAGGTCAGCAGCGAGAAGGGAATCAGGAAAGCGGCCATCGCCATGCCGATGGCGCGGGCGTCGAAGCCCAGCGTGAGGCCGAAGTAGAGCGACAGCGTGGAGACGATGAAGCCCACGGTCAGCCGGTCGGCGAAGGAGAAGGCGAGCGGTACCGCGAGCGCGCGGCGGGTGCGCAGCGTATCGAGGATTTCGCCGATCGCCATGCGTGGCCGCGCCGTCGTGGGGTCGTGCAGGCCGATGGCGCCGACCGCCGCCAACGCCAGCGACAGCAGCCCGCCGCCCAGCGGCACCCATAGCGGGTCGATGCCGCCGACCACGCCGCCGAGCGGCGCGCCGGTGGCCACGCCCAGGCTGATCGAGGCGCCGATCGCGCCCATGCGGCCACCCAGTCCGCCGCGTCCGACCTGGTCCGAACCCAGCGCCATCAGCAGCGACAGCGCCGACATGTGAGCGAAGCCTTCGAGCAGGCGGAGGCCGAGCAGCAGGGCGTAGCTGTCGAACTGGCGGTAGGCGAAGGCGATGCCGAGCAGCGTGAGCCCGTTCAGGATCAGTGCGGCCACCGCCAGCTTCTTGCGTTTGCCCAGCCGGTCGGACAGCAGGCCGGCGACCGGGGCGCCGATGAGGGCGCCGATCATGTTGATCGACATGAAGAAATGGCTGCCGAACTGCCCCAGGCCGTCGAAGCGCTGGGCGGTGAACGAGGACAGTACCGGCACCATGCCTGTGACCGGCAGCATCAGGCCGAACAGCAGCAGAAGCGGCGCCAGGGCCTGTAATGGCGATGTGCGGTTTGCAGGCGCTGCTGGGGGGGAAATCGGAACGGCCATGTGCGCAGTCGATGGAGAAACCGTGGAGGGCGACTGCGCAATGATACGACGGCTCCGCAAGCGGGTCCGCGCGTGTCGCTCCATCTATGTCACTGGCTGCGCGTCGGGAACAGCGATCTCACCGGCCGGTGGCTGGCGGCGAGCTTTTCCGCGGCGTTTTCCATCGCGCTCCAGGAACCGCCGTGCGCCAGGTAGGCGGTGACCCAGTCCGGCGTCGGGCCTTCGCCGGTCCAGGTCAGCGTGCGGCTGGCCGGATGCACGTAGCGGATCACGGGCGTGGTTCCGCTCACCGCGGCCTGTTCCGGCTGCGGAGGCGTTTCATCCGTCGGGGAGGGGGCTGCCTCGGTCACGGCTTCGACTGCAGGCGGCGTGGCGGGCGCTTGGGCCGCGCTTTCGCGCGCTGCAATTTCCTGCTTGATCTCGGCAAGCAGCGTCTCCAGTTCCGGGAGGGTGTGCTTGCTCAGGCTGAAAGGCATACGGGACCGATGCAAAAAAGACCCTAGGAGGGAGCAGGGCCTTTTCGATGATTCTGGCGGACAGGGCGGGATTCGAACCCGCGTCAGGGTATTACCCTGAACACGCTTTCCAGGCGTGCGACTTAAACCACTCATCCACCTGTCCGGGAAGCCGGCAATTATAGTCGCCCGAACGGGAATCGGGAAGAAGATTTTGACGAGCCTCCGGATTTTCGCGTGGAGCTGCCGTCCCGGGGTTCGGGCGAATCCGCGACTCAGTCGCGTTCGAGATAGTCGGCGACTTCTCCGGCGACAGCGCCGAGTTCCTGCAGCAGCGTATCGATGTCGGACGGCCCCGGCACGAAACCGGCTGCAGGGGACTTGCAGCGCAGTTCGAGCGCTCTGGCCATGTCCGCCCCTGCGGTGGCGCGGATCTGTGCCAGCGTGCCGCGCAGTGCATGGGTGGTGCGCGCGAGCTGCGGCGCGTCGCCGGCTTCGGCCGCGGCGCGGAGTTCACCCTCGGCGGTGCTGCGCCAATCGCCGAAGGCGGCGAGCACCGTGCGGACGATCTCGTGATTGTCGAACAGGTCGGCGAGCAGGGCCTGGGGATCGAAGTGGGCGTATGGAGAGGCCTGCATTCAATCCCGCTCCGGGCTGCCGATCGCCTGCGTCAGCGATGCGAAGGTGATCGGCTTGATCAGGGTGGCATCGAAACCGCCACTCAGAAAGCGCTCGGCGTCTTCGGTCATGGCATGCGCAGTGTAGGCGATGATGCGGATGCCCTGCCATTCCGGCCGGGCGCGGATCAGTGCGCAGGCGGTTTCGCCGCCCATGTTCGGCATCGAGATGTCGAGCAGTATCGCCGCCGGCTGGATATCTTCCAGCCGTGCCAGCATGGCGGGCGCGCTGTCGAAGGTTTCGACCGTCCAGCCGAGCCGGTTGAGCAGGGCGTTGGCGACCTTGAGGTTGATGTCGTTGTCGTCGGTGACGAAAGCAAGCTGTGTCGAGATGTTCATGATGTGCTGCGTGCCTCGCTCGATGCGGCTTTACGGGGCAGGGTCACGGTGAATGCCGAGCCGGCGCCCGGTGTCGATTCGACGTCGAGCCTGCCGCCCATCATTTCCGTCATCTGGCGCGCCAGGGACAGGCCCAGGCCGGTGCCGCGATGGCGCCGTGTCAGGAAGTTCTCCGCCTGGTAGAAAGGCTCGAAGATGTGCGGCAGTTCGTTTGCCGGAATGCCGATGCCCGAGTCGGCGACGGTGATCATGATATGCGAATTCTGTTCGCGGACGCGGATTGTAATACGGCCTTCGTGGGTGAACTTCACCGCGTTGGAGAGCAGGTTGTCGATGATCTGGCGCAGGCGGACCGGATCCGCGTCGACCTCGCAGGCGGTGTCGGGCAGTTCGGTGACCAGTTCGACCCCCTTGGCGCTGGTGCTGACGCGGTGCAGCGCGGCGATGGTCGACAGCAGGGGGGTGATGGCGACGTGCTGCACGTCGAGCACGAGGCGGTTGGCCTCGATCTTGGCCAGGTCGAGCACGTCGTTGAGCACCGCCATCAGGTGCTGGCCGCTGTCGCGGATGGTTTCCGCATGCTCGCGCATCTCGTCGTCGGCGGTCTCGAGGCTGAGCACTTCGGCCAGGCCGATGATGCCGTTGAGCGGCGTGCGCAGCTCGTGCGACATGTTGGCGAGGAACTCGCTCTTCATGCGGTTGGCCTGCTCGGCGGTGCGGCGGGCGTCCTCGAGGCGTACGATCGATGCCTGCACGGCATCGGCCATGCGGTTGAAGGAATGGTTCAACTGGGCCATCTCGTCCTGGCCGCGGACCTTCAGTCGGTGATCGAGGTCGCCGTGCTGGAAGCGGTAGATGCCGCCGATGACGTTGGTGATACGCCGCGTCAGCAGGTGGGCCATCCAGATCGCGATCAGGATCACGGCGGCGATCATCAGCAGCGTGGACATCGTGATGCCGATGGTGGTCTGGTGCAGGTTGTGGTGGATGTCGGCGATCAGCGCGTCGCGTTCGTCGCGGGTCTTCCGGTCGGCCAGCGCGATCATGTCGGCGATGCGGCGCCCGGATTCGGTGGCGGCGCGATGGAATTCATCGACGTTGGCGCCGATCGTGACGTAGCCGAAGCCGCGTGGCGTCCTGCCGTAATTGCCGGTGTAGTAGGGAATCGTCGCCACCGTGGTGAGCTTGCTCAGGCCGCTGAAAAAGATGCTGAACGAGCCCGAGCCGCCGTGTTCGGTCAGGTCGTGCCAGCCGCGGCACTGCGGCGAGAAGTTGAGGTAGCGGCAGTCCAGCGAAACCCAGCCGGACGCGACCGATGCCGGGTGGGCCTCGCGCGTCAGGCGCTGGTCGCGATAGGGTTCGACGCGCAGCGCGAATGCGTGCCAGGGCAGGCCGCTGGCCTGCCATTCGTCGTACAGCTCGGTGTCCAGCAGCGGCGGGGCCGGCTGGCCGGTGTCGGGATCGACGCCGTGGATGAAGTAGTCGCGGGCGTGCGAGACGTTGCGTCCCAGGTAGTCCCACATGAAGGCGTAGTTGCCCGATTCCGGGTCCGCGATCGATGCGCGCCGCGCGGCAGTGGGGCGCACGTGGTCGGTGAAGGCCATCAGATGCGCATGGTCGAGCGCGAGCGTGACGTAGCCGATGATGCTGCCGTCCTGCACGACCGGTGTCGCCCAGCGGATGAGGCCTTCGAAGCGTTTGCCGACGGGGTTTTCCAGGCCGGCGTAGCCGGACTGCTCGGGGGTGAAGGGCCGTTGCTGCTCGCTCGCAGCCGCGGGCGTATACGGGCCGATCCATTGGGTCCGGACCTGGGCGCCGATCACGTCCGAGACGTGGATTTCGCCGGGCTGGAGTGCTTTCAGCGCCGGCCAGTAGCGCTCGGCGCGCACGAAAGTGTTCTCGGGGCGGCTGATGTCGCGCAGTTCGGGTGACAGCAGGCGCGCTCCGCTGGCGCTCAACTGCTTGACTTGCTCGACGCCGTCGAGCCCGATGAAGGTGATCTCGAGGAACAGCGGACGCGGCTGGACCTTGGCAGCGGTGCTGGGGGCGCGATAGTGGAGGTTGTGCGCGTTGTCCGGCAGGGGAGCCCGCACCAGCCGGAGGTCCGGCTCAGGGGGATCGACTTCGACCCAGCCCTTGCCGTCATCGCTCGGCCGGTAGGCACCGTGATCCTCGAGGAGGCGGTGGTGGTTGTCGATGAAGCGCCGGTAGCGGGCCGCCGTGGGTTCGATGGCGGCTGCCCGGCGAATGTCCTGGTCCCGGTCGTAAAGGAATTGCGCGACTTCGTGGGCGATGCCGGTGGTGAGCTCCTCGATGGCTTCGCGCGAACGGTTGTCGAGCGCCTCGATGGCGTCGTCGATTGCCGTCTTGCCGGTGATGCGCTGGGTTTCGCGCATCGCATCCGACATCGAGACCACGCGGTAGGTGACGCGCCGGGCCAGATCGCTGGTGGCGCCCCAGGCGAAGAGCGCGAGCAGCAGCAGCGGAACGACCTTGATCGCGACGAAGATCGCGATCAGCTTTGCGCGCAGGCTCAGCGCCTCGACCAGGGACAGAATGCGCATAGGCGAACCCGCTGACGCGAAGGAATCAGCGTATGCGCTTGTGCCGGGCGACCAGGGCCTGCATGTAGCCCTGCAACTGATGGAAGGGCACGGGCTTGCGATAGACGGTCACGTCTTCGGGCAGGCCGCCTTCGGCCTCGATCTCGTCGGCGGTCAAGGCAGAGACGACGACGATCGCCGTTTCGCTGGCGACCGGATTCTCGCGAAGGCGGCGGATCATCTCGAAACCGTCCAGACCCGGCATGCGCAGGTCGGCGATCAGCAGGTCGGGCGGCTGCCGGCCGAGTTCGACCAGGGCATCGAGGCCGTGGTCGAGCACGCACAACTCGATGTCGATCGGCCAACTGGCGAAAGTCTCGCGGTAGAGCGTCTGCAGCAGGCTGTCGTCCTCGACCACCACCACGCGGAGCTTGTTGCCTTCGTTGCGCTGGCGGGCAGGCGTGCTGCCCTGTTGGCTGCGGGCGAGCAGGGCGTCGACCGAGTCCTGGCGGATGCGACGGTGGCCGCCGGCCGTCTTCCAGCCGGCCAGCGCACCGCTTTCGACCATCTGCTGAACGGCTCCGAGCGACAGGCCGAGTTGGCGAGCGGCTTGGGCGGTACTGATGAATTCGCGATTGGAGTCAGTGTTGCGCGCCATGAGCAAGGAATCCGACAGATTTCGTAAAAGGACTAAAATAACAGCAATCGCCATGCAGTCGCAAATGCGAATGTAATCTAATCGGAAATGCGTATCGGGCAGGCGCATTCCGGAAGGGAAACCCTATCCTGCCCGCGTACCGGGGCAAGGATATGCTTGCTGCCGGAATATCAGCATGGAAGCATCTGAACAGGCATGAACACTTCGAAAAACGTATTGGGCGGGCCCTTGCTCGCCTGCAGCTATGCTCCGCTGACGGGCTTCTTTCGTACCGGTTGCTGCGAGACGGGTGCGGACGACCTGGGCCGCCACGTCGTCTGCGTCCGCGTCACCGACGAATTTCTCCGTTTTTCGCGCAGCGTCGGCAACGACCTGTCCACGCCGAGACCCGAGTATCGTTTCGCCGGACTCAAGGCGGGAGATCGTTGGTGCCTGTGCGCGATGCGCTGGAAGGAGGCCTGGCAGGCCGGTGCGGCGCCGCCGGTGGTGCTGGAGGCGACCCACGAAGCCGCGCTGCAAGTCGTCGATCTCGACACGCTGAAGGCCCATGCCTACGGTGCCGCGACAGGGCCCTGATCTTGGCGTCGATCTACGACATTCTCGCCGAGCAGCGCATTGCCGATGCCCTGCGCCGCGGCGACTTCGATCACCTGCCGGGCGCAGGAAAGCCGCTGGCGTTCGACGACGAGGCGCTGGTGCCGGCGGAGCAGCGCATGGTCAACACGATCTTGCGCAACGCCGGTTTCTGCCCGCCGGAGATCGGCTTGCGCAAGGAGATCGCCCGGCTGCGCAGCGAGATCGCGGGCCTGGAGGCAGGGGCACGGCGCAGCGCCCTGCGCAGGCGGCTGGCGCTGCTGATCCTGCAGATGGCGGAAACCAGGCGCTGAGCGGCGGCACCGCCGCCTGCGCCGCGGTTCACCTGGATCAGCGCGCGATCGGCTTGTAGCGGATCCGCTTCGGCTTGGCGCCTTCCTCGCCCAGGCGCTTCTTCTTGTCTTCCTCGTATTCCTGGTAGTTGCCGGCGAAGAAGGTCCATTGCGAATCGCCTTCTGCCGCCAGGATGTGGGTGCAGATGCGGTCCAGGAACCAGCGGTCGTGGCTGATCACCAGCGCGCAGCCGGCGAATTCCAGCAGCGCGTCTTCCAGCGCGCGCAGAGTCTCGACGTCGAGGTCGTTGGACGGTTCGTCCAGCAGCAGCACGTTGCCGCCCTGGATCAGGGTCTTGGCCAGGTGCAGGCGGCCGCGCTCGCCGCCGGACAGCTTGCCGACGATCTTCTGCTGGTCGCCGCCCTTGAAGTTGAAGCGGCCGATGTAGGCGCGGCTCGGCATCTCGAAGCGGCCCACGGTCAGCACGTCGGCACCGTCGGCGATGGCGTCGAACACCGTCTTGTCGTTGGCCAGGCCTTCGCGGCTCTGGTCGACCGCGGCGATCTTCACCGTCTGGCCGATCTCGACGCTGCCGGAATCCGGCGTGTCGCGGCCTTCGATCATCCTGAACAGCGTCGATTTACCCGCGCCGTTGGGGCCGATGATGCCGACGATGGCACCCGGCGGGATGCTGAAGCTGACATCGTCCATCAGCAGCTTGTCGCCGAAGGCCTTGCTGACCTTGTCGAACTCGATGACCTTGTCGCCGAGGCGCTCGCCGGGCGGGATGAAGATTTCCTGCGTCTCGTTGCGGCGCTGGTATTCGACGCTGGCCATTTCCTCGTAGCGGGCCAGGCGGGCCTTGGACTTGGCCTGGCGCGCCTTCGGGTTGGAGCGCGCCCATTCCAGCTCCTGCTTCATCGCCTTCTGGTGCGCGGCTTCCTGCTTGGCTTCCTGCGCCAGCCGTTCGCCCTTCTGCTCCAGCCAGGACGAATAGTTGCCCTTCCACGGGATGCCGTGGCCGCGGTCGAGTTCGAGGATCCACTCGGCGGCGTTGTCGAGGAAGTAGCGGTCGTGGGTGACGGCCACCACGGTGCCGGGGAAGCGGGTCAGGAACTGCTCCAGCCACTCGACCGATTCGGCGTCGAGGTGGTTGGTCGGTTCGTCCAGCAGCAGCATGTCCGGCTTGGACAGCAGCAGCTTGCACAGCGCGACGCGGCGCTTCTCGCCGCCGGACAGATTGCCGATGACGGCTTCCCACGGCGGCAGGCGCAGTGCGTCGGCGGCGATTTCCATCTGGTGCTCGATGTCGCTGCCGGCGGTGGCGAGGATGTTCTCGTACTTCGCCTGTTCCTCGGCCAGCTTGTCGAAGTCGGCGTCCGGTTCGGCGTAGGCGGCGTAGACCTCCTCCAGCTTCTGGCGCGCCTCCATGATCTCGCCCAGCGCGGACTCGACTTCTTCCTTCACCGTCTTGGCCGGGTCGAGCTCGGGCTCCTGCGGCAGGTAGCCGATGCGCTGGCCGGCGAGCCACTGCACCTCACCGTCGTATTCCTTGTCCACCC
Organism: Thauera carbonicopians; assembly: GCF_025699485.1. GTDB lineage: Bacteria > Pseudomonadota > Gammaproteobacteria > Burkholderiales > Rhodocyclaceae > Thauera. The sequence continues at coordinate 274,279 of NZ_JANUXN010000002.1, forward strand.
CGGCCATGATGCGCAGCACGGTGGACTTGCCCGAGCCGTTGAGGCCGAGCAGGCCGATCTTGGCGCCGGGGAAGAAGGAGAGCGAAATATCCTTGATGATCTGGCGCTTGGGCGGAACGATCTTGCTCACGCGCAGCATCGACATGACGTACTGGGCCAATTGCTTACCTCGCAGACGGTTGGGGTCGGGCGAAAAGGCGGCAGTCTACCCGAGCGGCGCGGCGCTGGCATCCTGGAGGGGAGGCTTCATGTGGCCTCATCTCTTGCAGGCTGGAGCGAAGTGCTGCCGTCCTCCAGCTTTCTCCGTGCGAGGAGTGCTTTAGCCGGGGGCGCCGAGCCGCGAACAGGGCTGCGATGCGGCTTCCACGGCCGTGTTCGCGGCTGAGGCCGCTCCGACGCGCTCTTGCGGGGACGGGATTTGTTTTTCAGCCCTGTGCTTCAGCCAGCATGGCTTCGATGTCCTGCACCAACTCCTCGGGCGTGGTCGTCGGTGCGTAGCGCTCGATGCGCTGGCCGTCGCGGCTGACGAGGAACTTGGTGAAGTTCCACTTGATCGCTTCGGTGCCGAGGATGCCCTTGGCGTGCTGCTTCAGCCAGACGTACAGTGGATGGGCGCCGTCGCAGTTGACGTCGATCTTGGCGAACATCGGAAAGCTGACGCCGTAGTTCTTCTCGCAGAAGGCGCCGATTTCCTCGGCGCTGCCCGGTTCCTGCGCGCCGAACTGGTTGCACGGAAAACCGAGCACCACCAAGCCGCGGTCCTCGTAGGTCCGGTACAGCTTCTCGAGTCCGGCGTAATGCGGGGTGAGGCCGCACTGGCTGGCGGTATTGACGATCAGCAGCACCTTGCCGGCGTATTCACCCAGCGTGGTGGAGCCGCCGGCCAGGCGTTCGACTTCGATGTCGTGGATGGAAGAAGACATGCGAGGCTCCGGAAGGGGTTGGGAGGAGTTGGAGCCCCGCATGCTTGAAAAAGTTTGCGGGTTTATTTCTCGACGAAGGCGCGCTCGATCACGTAGTCGCCCGGCTGGCCGATGCGCGGCGACATCTTGAAGCCGCGGGCGTCGAGCATGGCGCAGCTGTCCGCGTTCATCGCCTGGCTGCCGCAGATCATCACGCGGTCCACCGCGGGGTCCAGCGGCGGCAGGCCGATGTCGGTGAACAGCTTGCCGGATTCGACCAGATGGGTGATGCGGCCGGTGTTGCGGAAGGGCTCGCGGGTGACGGTGGGGTAATAGGTCAGCTGCTTGCGGACCTGCTCGCCGAAGAACTCGTTCTGCGGCAGTTCCTGGGTGATGAAGTCGGTGTAGGCGAGCTCGGAGACGAAGCGCACGCCGTGGATCAGCACCACTTTCTCGAAGCGCTCGTAGGTCTCCGGGTCCTGGATCACGCTCAGGAAGGGGGCCAGGCCGGTGCCGGTGGCGAGCAGGTAGAGGTGCTTGCCGGGATTCAGGTCGTGCAGCACCAGCGTACCGGTGGGCTTCTTGCTGACGATGACCGGATCGCCTTCGCGCAGGTGCTGCAGGCGCGAGGTCAGCGGGCCGTCCTGCACCTTGATGCTGAAGAACTCGAGATGCTCCTCGTAGTTGGGGCTGGCGATCGAATAGGCGCGAGTCAGCGGCTTGCCATCGACGTCCAGCCCGATCATCACGAACTGGCCATTCTCGAAGCGCAGGCCCGGGTCGCGGGTGGTGCGGAAGCTGAACAGCGAATCGTTCCAGTGATGGACGCTGATGACACGTTCGGTAAGCAGGTTGCTCATGGCGGGCGCTCTTGCTGGGCGAATGGAAATGGGCTGCATTCTAGATGCGCTGGCTTACTTGTTTAGTGGATAATCTTCATATGAGTTACCTGTAAATTAGATATGCGATTCACCTTGCGCCAGATCCAGGTCTTCGTCGCCATCGCCAGCAACGACAACGTGTCGCGCGCGGCGGAAGTGCTGAGCCTGTCGCAGTCCGCCACCAGCGCGGCGCTGGCCGAGCTCGAGGGCCAGTTCGACCAGCAGTTGTTCGACCGCCACGGCAAGCGTCTGCGTCTCAACGAGCAGGGCAGGCTGCTGTTGCCGCGCGCGGTCGAACTGCTCGACCGCGCCGAGGAAATGGATGCGCTGCTGCGCGGCGAACGCGGCCTGGGCAGCCTGCGCGTCGGTGCCACGCTGACGATCGGCAACTACCTGCTGCCGCTGATCGTCTCCGAGTTCCTGCAACGCCACCCGGAAAGCCGGGTCAAGCTCGAAGTGCGCAATACCGCCACCATCACCGCGATGCTGGCGCGCTACGAGATCGACCTCGGCTTGATGGAAGGCCTGGTGGTCGACCGCGAACTGGAAACGGAACAGTGGGTCGAGGACGAACTGGTGGTGTTCTGCGCGCCGGGCCATCGCCTGGCCGGGCGCAAGACGGTGGCGTTCAGCGAGATCGCCTACGAACCCTGGATCCTGCGGGAGCTCGGTTCCGGCACGCGCGAGACTTTCGACCAGGCTTTGCGCCACTGGCCGGGCGGTGTATTGCCCCGGCTGGAACTGGAGCACACCGAAGCGGTCAAGCGTGCGGTGGAAAGTGGGCTGGGGCTGGGCTGCCTGTCGCGGCTGTCGCTGCGCGACGCCTTTCGCCGAGGCAGTCTGGTGCCGCTCGAAACCCCCGAACTGGATCTGAAACGGCATTTCTGCTTCGCCTGGCACCGCGGCAAGTACCACAGCGCGGCCATCCGCCGCTTCCTCGACGATTGCCGCGCCTTTGCCGCCGGCGCCCGGCGCAGCGACGAGATTCCGCTGCCAGCGGTGCGCTGAGGCAGAATACACTCTCTCCCCCAATGGACTTCCGCACGGTGCAGCCATGAGCGTCATCGAATCCGTCCGTCCCCTGCACGGCAAACTCACCGCCATCCGGCGCGACATCCACGCCCACCCCGAACTCGCGTTCGAGGAGCACCGCACCGCCGAACTCGTCGCCCGCCATCTCGAAGCGCTCGGCATCGAGACCCATCGCGGCATCGGCGGCACCGGCGTGGTCGGCGTCGTGCGCGGTGGCCGCAGCCTGCGCGCGATCGGCCTGCGCGCCGACATGGATGCGTTGCCGATCACCGAGCGCAACACTTTTGCGCACAAATCCACCATACAGGGCTGCATGCACGCCTGTGGCCACGACGGCCACACCACGATGCTGCTCGGCGCCGCCGAGGCGCTGGCGACGCGCAAGGACTTCGACGGCACGGTGTATCTGATCTTCCAGCCCGCCGAGGAAGGCGAGGGCGGCGCACCGGCGATGATCGCCGACGGCCTGTTCGACCGCTTTCCGATGGAGGCCGTATTAGGTATGCACAACTGGCCGGGCATGGAGGCGGGAAGCTTCGCCATCCACAGTGGCCCGGTGATGGCCAGCGCCGACCGCTTCGACATCCGCTTCACCGGTGTCGGCGCGCACGCGGCGATGCCCCACCTGGGCGTGGACCCGGTGGTCGCCGGCGCGGCTTTCGTGCAGGCGGCGCAGACCCTGGTCAGCCGCAGGCTCGATCCGATCGACGCTGGCGTGGTGTCGGTGACCCAGTTCCATGCCGGCGAGGCCTACAACGTCATTCCCGACCGCGCCGAGCTGTGCGGCACGGTGCGCACTTTCGCGGCGGAGGTGCGCGACCGCCTGGAGCGCGGCCTGCGCCAGGTCGCCGAAGGCATCGCCGCCAGCCATGGCGTGCAGCTTGCCTTCGAATACCGGCGGGGCTACCCGCCGACGATCAACACCGCCGACGAAGCCGCGCTGTGTGCCGAGGCGGCGCGCGCGGTGGTCGGTCCGGAGCGGGTGTTCACCGACCGCCGCCCGAGCATGGGCGCGGAAGACTTCGCCTACTTCCTGCAGGAGAGGCCCGGTGCCTATGTCTGGATCGGCAACGGGCCGGGCGAGGGCGGCTGCACGCTGCACAATCCCCATTACGACTTCAACGACGAGGTGCTGCCGACCGGTGTCGCCTACTGGTGCCAGTTGGCGCGCACCCTGCTGGCGGCGTCGCGCTGAGGCCGACGGAGGAACCGATGAAGACGCTGCGCCTGGCTTTCCGCATGATGTTGCGCGACCTGCGCGCGGGCGAACTGCACCTGCTCGGGCTGGCGATCGTCATCGCCGTGGCCAGCCTGACCAGCGTCGGCTTCCTGGCCGACCGCGTCGGCCGCGCGCTGGACCGCGAGGCCAACCAGTTGCTGGGCGGCGACCTGTTGCTGCGCGCCGACCGGCCGTGGCCGGCGGAGGTCGCCGGCGAAGCGCGCGATCGCAGTTTGCAGACCGCCGAGACGGTGTTGTTCACCAGCATGGCGAGCACCGAAGAGGCGGCGGTGCTGGCGGGTGTCAAGGTCGTCGAGGACGGCTACCCGCTGCGCGGCGCGATCCGCATCGCAGCCGGCCCCAACCAGCCGGACGAAGTCGCCGGGCGGGTGCCGGCACAAGGCGAAGTCTGGCTCGACGAACGCCTGTTCGCCGAGCTGGGTATCGCGGTGGGCGACCGGGTCGGCCTCGGCGAAGTCGAGTTCCGCGTCGGCGCGATGGTGACGTTCGAATCCGACCGCGGCGCCAACTTCTTCAGCCTGCTGCCGCGCGCGATCTTCAACCTGGAGGACCTGGACGCCACCGGCCTGATCGTCGAAGGCAGCCGCGCCACCTGGCGCCTGCACGTGGCGGGCACGCCGCAGGCAGTCGAAGCCTACGAGAAGTGGGCGGACGCCAACCTGGGCCGTGGCCAGCGCGTCGAGACGGTGGAAAACGCCCGCCCCGAAGTGCGCTCGGCGCTCGACCAGGCGCAGCGCTTCCTGCGCCTCGCCGCGCTGCTGGCGGTGATCCTCGCCGCGGTCGCGGTCGGCCTGTCGGCGCGGCGCTTCATGGCCCGTCACCTCGACGGCTGCGCGGTGATGCGGGTGCTGGGTGCCAGCCAGGCGCAGGTGCTGGGCGTGGTCGTCGGTGAATTCCTGCTGTTCGGCCTCGCCGCCGCGGTGGCCGGCACGGCGCTGGGCTGGTCGGTGCAATGGGGGCTGGCGGGCGGCCTGCGCGAGATCCTCGCCACCGAGCTGCCGGCGCCTTCGCTGCTGCCGCTGGCGCACGGCGTGGTGGTCGGCATGGCGCTGCTGGCCGGCTTCGTGCTGCCGCAGTTGCTGCGCCTGGGCAGGGTCAGCACCCTGCGCGTGCTGCGGCGCGAGTTCGACCTGGCCGAGCCGCTGTCGGGCACGGCCTGGGCGCTGGGGCTGGTCGCGCTGCTCGGCCTGATCTTCTGGATCGCCGCCGATGCCCGGCTGGGAGCGATGGTGGCGGCCGGCTTCGCAGTCGCGCTGGGCGTGTTCGCGCTGGCGGCCTGGTGGGTGCTGAAGCTGGCGGGCAGCCTGAAGGGGCAGGGCAGCCTGCGCGGCGGCGGCTGGCGCTACGGCATTGCCGCGCTCGGCCGGCGCATGGGCGGCAGCGTGATCCAGGCCGCGGCGCTCGGCCTGGGCATGACGGCGCTGCTGCTGCTGACCCTGGTGCGTGCCGATCTGCTCGACAACTGGCGCGCGATGGCGTCGCCGGATGCGCCCAACCGTTTCGTCATCAACATCCAGCCCGACCAGCGTGCCGGCGTGGCCGAGCTGTTCGCCGCCGAAGGGATGGTCGTGCCCGACATCCAGCCGATGATCCGCGGCCGCATGGTGGCGATCAACGGCGAGCCGGTCGAGCTCGAGCGCTACGAGGACGAGCGCACCCGGCGCCTGGCCGAGCGCGAGTTCAACCTGTCCTATTCGGCCCGGCTGCCCGGCGGCAACGAAGTGCAGGCCGGCCGCTGGCATGGCGGCGAGCGCACGCCGCAGTTTTCGGTGGAGGCGGGGCTGGCGCAGACCTTCGGCCTGAAGCTGGGCGACCGCGTGACTTTCGAGATCGCCGGCGAGCGCGTCGAGGCGCCGATCAGCAGCGTGCGCAAGCTCGACTGGGATTCGATGCGGGTGAACTTCTTCTTCATCGCCTCCGAAGGGCTGCTGGAGGACTACCCCGCCAGCCTGATCACCAGCTTCCATCTGCCGGCCGCCAACCACGATTTCACCACCCGGCTGGTCGGCGCTTTCCCCAATCTGTCGGTGATCGACATCGCCGCGGTGCTGGCGCAGGTGCAGGCGATGACCGACAAGCTGATCGTCATCGTGCAGTTCGTGTTCGGCTTTGCGGTGCTGGCCGGTCTGGTGGTGCTGTACGCGGCGCTGCAGGCCACCCACGACGAGCGTGAATACGAGCTGGCGATGCTGCGCACCCTCGGGGCACGCAACCGCCAGGTGCGGCAGGCGCTGCTGGCGGAATTCCTCGTGCTCGGCGGCGTGGCCGGCGTGCTCGCCGGCATCGGTGCCAGCGCGATCGGCTGGGTACTGGCCGAGCAGGTGTTCAAGATGGCCTACGTACCGGCGCTGCTGCCGGTGGTGGTGGCGGTGCTGCTGGGCGCGGCGGGTGTCGTCGCCGGCGGCTGGCTGGGCACCCGCCGGCTGCTGTCGCGGCCGCCGCTGGCCAGCCTGCGTGCGCTGGCCTGACGCGGCTCCGTGAGCTTATTTCTCGACGAAGGCGTGTTCGATGACGTAGTCGCCCGGCTCGCCGATCCGCTTCGACACCTTGAAGCCGCGGCGGTCGAGCAGGTCGCGGGAATCCTTCAGCATCGCCGCGCTGCCGCAGATCATCACGCGGTCCACCGCCGGGTCCAGCGGCGGCAGGCCGATGTCCTCGAACAGCTTGCCGCTTTCGATCAGCGTCGTCAGGCGGCCCTGGTTGCGATAGGGTTCGCGGGTGACCGTGGGGTAGTAGATCAGCTTTTCGCTGATGGCCTCGCCGAGGAATTCGTGTTGGGGCAGTTCGTGGGTGATGTAGTGGTTGTAGGCCAGTTCGCTGACGTAGCGCACGCCGTGGATCAGGACGACCTTCTCGAAGTGGTCGTAGACGTCGAGGTCGCGGATCACGCTCATGAAGGGCGCCAGGCCGGTGCCGGTGGAGAACAGGTAGAGGTGCTTGCCGGGATTCAGGTCGTGCAGCACCAGGGTGCCGGTCGGCTTGCGCGAAACCAGCAGGCTGTCGCCCGGCTGCAGGTGCTGCAGGCGCGAGGTGAGCGGGCCGTCCTGCACCTTGATGCTGAGGAATTCGAGCGTTTCCTCGTAGTTGGGGCTGGCGATCGAATAGGCGCGCATCAGCGGCCGTCCGTTCACTTCCAGGCCGATCATCACGAATTGGCCGTTCTCGAACCGCAATGCGCGGTCCCGTGTCGTGGTGAAGGAGAACAGGGTGTCGTTCCAGTGATGGACCGAGAGGATTTTTTCAGTGATGAAGGCTGCCATGGCGGGAGCGGGGACCTTGAGGTGAAAACGCAATTCTACAATGCGGCGAGCGCTGCTGCTGCCGACGATAGGCGGCATTGTTCGGTAGAGTGCCGGTCGATATGCCGATGATGAATGAAACCGAACTGCTGCTGGCGGCGCTGGGCGGCGTCGCGCTGCTGCTGGTGTGGGCGCTGGTGCGCCTGCACGGCATCGAGCGGGACCTGCCGCAGCGTGCCGCGGACTATCTGGAACAGGCGATGGAGCAGCAGCTCGGCGCCCAGCACCGCGAGATCCTGCGCGACCTGCACGAAGGCATGGCGCGCCAGACCGACCGCATCGGCGAGCATGCGCGCGCCGACCGCGAACTGCTGCAGCGCGGCCTGAGCGCGGCGTCGATGCAGCTGTCGCGCGGCATGCAGGCGCTGACGCAGAGCGTGGACGGGCGCCTGGACACCTTGTCGGGCCAGGTCAACCAGCGGCTCGACGAAGGTTTCCGCAAGACCAACGAGACCTTTGCCAATGTGATGGCCCGGCTGGCGACGATCGACGAGGCGCAGAAGAAGATCGACGGCCTCACCACCAATGTCGTCAGCCTGCAGGAACTGCTCGGCGACAAGCGCGCACGCGGCGCCTTCGGCGAAGTGCAGCTCGAGGCCCTGGTGCGCAACATGCTGCCGCCCGAGGCCTTTTCCTTCCAGCAGGTGCTGCCCAACGGCACGCGCGTCGATTGCCTGCTGAGTCTGCCGGAGCCGACCGGCAGCATCGCCGTGGATGCCAAGTTTCCGCTGGAGAACTATCACCGCATGTTCGACGCCGCCGGGCCGGCGGAGCGGGATGCCGCGCAGCGTGCCTTCCGCGTCGATCTCAAGCGCCACGTTGACGCCATCGCCGGCAAGTACATCCTGCCCGGCACGACGTCGGATGGCGCGGTGATGTTCCTGCCGGCCGAAGCGGTGTTCGCCGAAGTCCATGCCTACCACCCCGAGATCGTCGCCCATGCGCAGCAGCGGCGGGTGTGGATCGTGTCGCCGACCACGCTGATGGCGGTGCTCAACACCGCGCGCGCGGTGCTGAAGGACGTCGAGACGCGCAAGCAGATCCACGTCATCCAGGATGCGCTGGGCAAGCTGGCGAAGGATTTCCAGCGCTTCGACGAGCGCATGGCGGCGCTGGCGCGCCACATCGAGCAGGCCAGCCGCGACGTGCAGGACGTGCAGACTTCCAGCCGCAAGATCAGCGCCCATTTCCACAAGATCGAGTCGGCGCGCTTCGACGAGTTGGAACCCGCGGCCGACGCGGCGGTCAGTTCCCGCACTTGATCCCTGACAGGTACAGGCCCGGCCGGCCTGCCTAGACTGGAATTTCCCGCTTTTTGCGTTGCGAGGCTGATGCCCATGTCCAAATTCGTGCCGATGCTGTTCCTGATGGGCTTGTTCTTCTTCATGTGGCTGCTGTTGTACGCACACCAGCGCAAGGAGAGGCAGAAGCGCGCCCTGCCGCTGCGCCAGGACTTTCTCGCCGTGCACGGCAAAGCCGAGCCGAGCTGCCACGCCTGCGGCAAGACCGAACTGAAGGACGAGGGTCTCGGCTCCGGGAAGGATACGCGCCGCATCGTGTCCTGCACGGCATGCGACACCTTGCTCTACCGCTACGAACGCCCGGCGGAGGCCGAGGCGAGCTGAGCGGGAACGAAACCGGCGCCTGCCGTATTACCATGCGCACTCCGCGGCCCCGTCCCCGTTCCGCGCCGCGATTCCCATTTCAAGGAGTGATTGCATGAAGCTGGGTACCCCCTTGTCGTCCAGCGCGCTGCGCGTGATGCTGCTCGGCGCCGGCGAACTGGGCAAGGAAGTCGCCATTGCGCTGCAGCGCCTCGGTGTCGAGGTGATCGCGGTCGACCGCTACGCCGACGCGCCGGGCCACCAGGTGGCGCATCGCGCCCACGTGATGCCGATGACCGACGGTGCTGCGCTGCGTGCCCTGGTCGAGGCCGAGCGCCCGCACCTGATCGTGCCCGAGATCGAGGCCATCGCCACCGACATGCTGGCCGAGATCGAGGCTGCCGGCCTGGCCGAAGTCATTCCCACCGCACGTGCCGCGCAACTGACGATGAATCGCGAGGGCATCCGCCGCCTCGCCGCCGAGGAACTGGGCCTGCCCACGTCGCCCTACCATTTCGCCGATTCGCTCGAAGCGCTGCAGGCCGCCATCGACGGCGGCATCGGCTATCCCTGCATCGTCAAGCCGGTGATGTCCTCGTCGGGCAAGGGCCAATCGACGCTGCGCGGGCCGGACGACGTGGCGAAGGCCTGGGACTACGCCGCGTCCGGCGGGCGGGTGAACCAGGGGCGGGTGATCGTCGAGGGCTTCGTCGACTTCGACTACGAGATCACGCTGCTGACGGTGCGCGCACGTGACCCGGACGGCGAAGTCAGGACGCATTTCTGCGAACCGATCGGCCATCGCCAGGTGGCGGGCGACTACGTCGAATCCTGGCAGCCGCAGCCGATGAGCGCGGTGGCGCTGGCCGAGTCGCGCCGCATCGCCGAGGCGGTCACGGGCAATCTCGGCGGCCGCGGCCTGTTCGGTGTCGAGCTCTTCGTCAAGGGCGACCAGGTGTGGTTCTCGGAAGTGAGCCCGCGGCCGCACGACACCGGCCTGGTCACGCTGTGCTCGCAGCGCTTCTCCGAATTCGAGCTGCACGCCCGCGCCATCCTCGGCCTGCCGGTGGATACGGCGCTGTGCGAGCCGGGTGCGTCGGCGGTGATCTACGGCGGCATGGACGCAGCCGGCATCGCCTTCGAAGGCGTCGCCGAGGCGCTGGCGGTGCCGCGCAGCGACCTGCGCCTGTTCGGCAAGCCCGAGGCCTTCGACAGGCGCCGCATGGGCGTGGCGGTGGCCAATGGCGCGGACGTGGCCGAGGCGCGCGAGCGCGCCACGCTGGCGGCAGGTAAGGTCAGGCCGGTCAGGAGCTGAGCGGGGGCTGGGGCGGCTTCAAGGCAGCGCGGGCAGGCTGCCCGGCGCCCAGCGGAACTGGTTCCGGCCGGCGTTCTTGGCGACGTACATCGCCGTGTCGGCCAGGTTCAGCAGGAGGGCGGCCTCGGTGCCGTGTACCGGATGCACGGCGGCACCGACGCTGGCCGAAACGCGGATGGCGGTTCCGGCTTCCAGGCCGAAGGGCGTGGCCAGCGCATCGATGATCTTCCGTGCCACGGCTTCGCAGTCTGCAGCCTTGCCCAGCGAGGCCAGCACGACGCCGAATTCGTCGCCGCCGAAGCGCGCCACGGTGTCCTCGGCGCGGACGCAGCTCTGCAGGCGCCGGCCGACCTCGCACAGCAACCGGTCGCCGGTCGCGTGGCCGAGCTTGTCGTTGACCTCCTTGAAGCCGTCCAGGTCGATGTACAGGATGCCGGCAAGCCCGCCATGGCGGCGCGCCGATTCCAGCACCTGGTCGAAGCGGTCCATGAACATCAGGCGGTTGGGCAGGCCGGTCAGCGGATCGTGCAGGGCCGCGTGCGAGAGCCGTTCCTCGAGTTCCTTGCGGGCGGTGATGTCCTGCGTGACCGCGACCAGGAACCTGGCCCGGCCGTCGGCGCCGGTGACCGCGCTGAGCGCTTCGCAGACCCAGAGGATGGAGCCGTCCTTGCGCCGGTAGGTCTTCTCGATTTCGGGGGAGGATGGCGCGAGCGGCGCCGACAGGCCTTGCTGAAGCTGTTGCCGCACGCGATCTTCCTCGTGCCTGTCGCCCAGGTCGAAGATCGTGCGCGTGTGCAGCTCTTCCTGGCTGTAGCCGAGCATCCGGCAGAATTTTTCGTTGGCACCGATGATGCGCCCGTCGGCGGCGATGTGGGCGATGCCCATCGCCGCCTGGTGGAAGGTCGCCCGGAACAGGGCTTCGCTGGCCCGCACGGCACTGACGGCGTTGCGCTGGCGTGCCAGCATCAGGATCAGCAGGCAGGCGAAGGTCAGCAGCGCCAGCGTGGCGCCGCCCGCCATCAGCAGATAGCTGTTTTCCCGGTGCCGGGTCGGTGCGAGCTCGTCTTCGTAGGCCGTGCCCACGGTCACCATCAAGGGGTAGTCTGTCATGGTCCGGTAGCTGACGATGCGCGCCACGCCGTCGGTGGCCTTGCCGTCGTCGACGAAGCCGCCTTCGGACTGCTCCCGGCGGCGCTGGAACCAGGCGAGGGAAGTGGCGTCCAGGCCGAATTCGTTGTGGCTGCCGGTCGTTCTGCTCAGCACTCCGCCATCGAGCTTGCCCAGTTCCAGCAGGCCTTGCTGCCCGAGGTCGGCTTGGAGATAGAAGTCGGTGAAATCGGTCGGCGGCACCGACATCACGACGACGCCGCCGAAGCTGCCGTCCGGACGCGAGATGCGCAGCGACATCGGAATCTGCCAGTGCCTGGAAACGCGGCCGAGAACCGGCTGGCTGATGAACAGCGTGTCTTCCCCCGGCGTGCGCTGGGCGATGAAGAACTCGCGGTCGGCGTAGTTGATGGCGTTGCTGGCCAGGCGGCTGGTGCTGCTGAGGATGTCGCCGTTTTCGCTCACCACGCTGACGATGCTGAACGAGGTTTCGCGGATGAGTTGCTGGTCGATCAGCTCACGCAGGTCGACGGCCGGGCCCTGCTGCTGATAGCGGTCGCGCACGAACACCGCGACCTGCTCGGCCGCTTTCAGCGTGCGGAAGACCTGTTGCTCGAAGGCGATCGCGAGGTTCGAGTTGGACTTCATCGCCGCTGCCACGGCCTGGTCGCGCTCGAAGGCGATCCGCTGCAGCGTGATCAGCCACAGCGCCAAGACGGCGAGCAGGCAGGCCGCCGCGATCGCGGCATTCAGCGGCCTGATGCGGCACCTGTGCGAGGGGTCGCCTGCTGGCGGAGGTTCACCATCGCCGCGCTCGGCAGGCTGAGTGGAGGTCATCGTGCTCCCCTTCGGCGACGTGCCGGTTTCAGTCGCGTGCGGCTGCTTCGGGGGACGGCAGGCTCTCGGGCTGCTGCGACGCAGGCTCGTCCTGCTCGTCGAGCAGATCGTGCAGCCAGTGTCCGTGGCGTGCGGCCTTGGTCGCCAGATAGCGCTGATTCTGCCGGGTGACCTCGCCGTAGATCGCCTGCCGCGCGGTGACCTTGATGCCGGCGCGCTGCAGCGCCTCGACCTTGCTGGGGTTGTTGGTCAGCAGCAGGATGCGCGAGACGCCGAGCTGCTCCAGCATTTCGTGGGCGACGCGGAAGTTGCGCTCGTCCTTCGAGAAGCCGATCGTCTGGTCGGCGTCGATGGTGTCCAGGCCTTCGTCCTGCAGGCCGTAGGCGCGCAGCTTGTTGGCGAGGCCGATGCCGCGCCCTTCCTGCGACAGGTAGAGCAGCACGCCGCCGCCCTGGGCGTTGATCGCGGCCACGCCGCGGCGCAGCTGTTCGCCGCAGTCGCAGCGCAGGCTGCCGAACAGGTCGCCGGTAAGGCAGGACGAATGCAGGCGCACCGGCACGTCCTCCGGCCACATGGCGGGGTCGCCGATGACGACGGCGACGTGTTCATGGACGCCGTCGGCCTCGCGGAACAGCACGAAGCGGCTGTGCTCGGCTTCGGCCAGCGGCACGCGGGCCTCGCTGATGCGGTTCAGCGCGCCGGGGCCGCCGGCACCGAGCTGCAGCGCGATGTCGGCATCAACCACCAGCAGGTTGCCGTTCGCCACTTCGACTTTCACCTGCGCGGCCTGTGCGGCGGTGACGTCGCAGGCGACGGCGGCGGGCACCAGCAGTGCATGCGACAGCAGGCGGATCGCCGCCCGGTCGGCCTTGCCTGCGGGCGCGTGGTGGGCGCCGGCAGGCAGGCGGGCATCGCGCCTGCTGGCCAGCTCGTGCAGGCCCTTGCTGTCGGGCAGCGGGGCCAGCGAGACGGCGGCCGGTTGTTCGGTGTCGCCGAAGCCGAGCGCCGCCATGCGGTGGCTGGACAGCACGAGACGGGGCAGGCTGCCGCCGAGCGCCTGCAGTTCGGCCAGCGCCTTGTCGTCCAGGCCTTCGACGGCCTGGATCAGGGTGGTGCTGCCGTTGTCGCGCACGAGGATGGGGAGGCCGCGTCGCAGGTCGAAGATGGCGCGTTCGGCTTGGCGCATCGGTTGTTCTCCGGTCGGGTATCAGATTCGTTGTGAGGCGCGCGCACTCGAGGGCCTGTCGCGGGCGTCGAGAGTGAGCCGGTTCCAGATTGGGGCGGATTCGTATTTTGCAATGCCAGCGCGTCCGCGGCATCGACGGATCCGCGCATCGCGGTATTTCGGATACGGAGGCTGAGCCATGTTTCAGCCGCCGATGTAGGACATCTCGATCTTGCGCAGCGCCGCGGTCTCGGCGGTGCGGATCTCGGAGTAGCGGTCCTCGCGCTGCTGCCATACCTGGGCAATCGCGGCGTCGAGGCGGGCATCGTCCGCGTTCGCGCGCAGCAGGCCGCGCAGGTCGTGGCCCTGCTGGGCGAACAGGCAGGTATAGAGCTTGCCTTCGGTCGACAGCCGGATGCGGGTACAGGACGAACAGAAGGCCTGCGTCACCGACGAGATCACGCCGATCTCGCCGGCGCCGTCCTTGTAGCGCCAGCGCTGGGCGACTTCGCCGGTGTAGTTGGGCGACACCGGCTCCAGCGGATGGAGGCGGTCGATGCGGGCGACGACTTCGCGCGAGGGCAGCACCTCGTCCATCTTCCAGCCGTTGGAGGCGCCGACGTCCATGAACTCGATGAAGCGCAGGATGTGGCCGCTGTGGCGGAAGTGCGCCGCCATCGCCTCGATGTCGCCGTCGTTGGTGCCGCGCTTGACCACCATGTTGATCTTGATCGGGCCGAGGCCGGCATCGCTGGCCGCGGCGATGCCTTCCAGCACTTTCTCCACCGGGTAGTCGGCGTCGTTCATGCGGCGGAACAGGGCGTCGTCGAGCGCATCCAGGCTGACGGTGACGCGGTTCAGACCGGCGTCCCTGAGGCGACGGGCCATCTTCGGCAGCAGCACGCCGTTGGTCGTCAGCGTGACCTCGACGCCGTCGAGCCGGGCGAGCATCTCGATGAGGTTTTCCAGGTGCTTGCGCAGCAGCGGCTCGCCGCCGGTGATGCGGATCTTGCGCACGCCGCGGGCGACGAACAGCCGCGCCACGCGCAGGATTTCCTCGAAGCTGAGCAGCTCGCGCCGCGGCAGGAAGGCGTAGTCGTCGCCGAACACTTCGCGTGGCATGCAGTAGATGCAGCGGAAGTTGCAGCGGTCGGTGACCGAGATGCGCAGGTCGCGCATGCTGCGCCCGCGGCGGTCGAATACGGCACCGTCAGCCGGAGCCTGTGCCGCCCTGTCGGGCGGCAAGGGGAGCGTGGCGTCGTGGATGGGGATGACTTTCATGTGCGGCCGCTGTTCGGAGTGTGCGGATTATCGGCAGTGGCGCAGCGCGGCGCAAGGAAGGCTGTCGGGGTGCGACGCCCGGGGAGTGCCGCCGGGACGGGCCCGAGCCACGGTGTATCATTCGGCTCCGGATCGAATCCGGCTTCTGGAGAATGACAACAATGGCCGAACCCGTGGCCCTGCCGGCATCGGCACTGCGTACCTATTGCGACCCAGCCTGCTTCACCTTCGACACCACTGAATCCCTCGACGATCCATCCGGCGGCCACGCCGGTGACCTCGGCCAGGCGCGCGCCGTCGAGGCAATCAGGTTCGGCCTCGCCATGGGCCACAGCGGCTACCACGTGTTCGTGCTGGGCGAGCCGGGCAGCGGCAAGCATGCCACCACCTTCCGCCTGCTGCGCGAACGCGCGGCGACCGAACCGGTGCCGCCGGACCTGTGCTACCTGCACAACTTCGACGAGGCGCTGAAGCCCAGGCTGCTCGCGTTGCCGGCCGGCCGCGGCGCCGCGCTGCGCAGCCACATGCAGACCTTCATTCGCGAACTCGGCCCGGCGCTGGGCGCGGCGCTCGACAGCGAGGCCCACAGCGAGCGCGTCGAGGCGCTGCAGAATGCCCACAAGGCGCGTGAGGACGGCGCGCTGCGCGAGCTTGGCGAAGCCTGCGGCGCGGAGTCGATCTCGCTGCTGCAAACGCCTGAAGGCTTCGTCTTCGCGCCCACGCGCGAGGGCGAGGTGATGTCGCCCGAAGCTTTCGAGGCGCTGCCCGAGGAGGAACGCAAGGCCATCGAGGCGCGCGTCACCGCCTGGAGCGAAAAGCTCGAAGACCTGCTCAACGACTTTCCCGGCTGGCGCAAGGCGGTGCGCGAATCGATCGAGCGCGCCGAAACCGAAGTGCTGGGGCCGGCGGTGTCGCACCTGCTGCGCGAAGTGCGCGAAGCCCACGCCGACCTGCCCGAAGTGCTCGCCTTTCTGGATGCTGTGCACAAGGATGTGCTTGACAGCGCGATCCGGGGCACCATGCTCGACGAGATGGACGAGGACGCCACCGAGTCCGAGGAGGCAGCCCGTTACCAGCGCTACCAGGTCAAGCTGCTGGTCGATCATTCGGCTTCGCAGGGGGCGCCGGTGGTGTTCGAGAACAACCCCGGCTACGGCAACCTGATCGGCCGCATCGAACACGTCGTGCAGCAGGGCAACCAGGTCACCCATTTCAACCTGATCCGCGCCGGTGCACTGCACCGCGCCAACGGCGGCTACCTGGTGCTCGACGCCGAACGCCTGTTGACCCAGCCTTACGCCTGGGAAGGCCTGAAGCGCTGCCTGCGCGCGGGCGAGATCCGCATCGAGCCGCCGGCCGAGGCCCAGGGCTGGAGCGGCGCGTTGACGCTGGAGCCGGAGGCGGTGCCGAGCGCGCTGAAAGTGGTGCTGATCGGCGACCGCGACATCTACTACCTGCTGATGGACAACGACCCGGAGTTCGCCGACCTGTTCAAGGTCGCGGCCGACTTCGACGACGACCTGCCGCGCACGCCCGACAACGAATGCGAGTACGCCCGGCTGATGGCGCTGCTGGTGCGCAGCGCCAAGCTGCTGCCGGTCGACCGCAGCGGCGTCGCGCGGCTGGTGGAGGAGGGCGCGCGCCTGGCCGAGGATGCCGGCCGGCTGTCGCTGAACACCCGCGCGCTGTCCGACCTGATGCGCGAAGCCGACCATCAGGCCCGCTTGAAGGGCCTGGCCGCCACCGGCCGCGCCGAAGTTGAGGCTGCGCTCGAAGCACGCGCGCGGCGCTGCAACCGCTACCCGTCCCGCGTGCGCGAATCCATCCTCGACGGTACGACGCTGATCTCCACCGACGGCGAGCGCGCCGGCCAGATCAACGGCCTGGTGGTGGTCGAGCTGGCGGGCGAGCGCTTCGGCCATCCGGTGCGGATCACCGCGACGGTGCGCATGGGCGAAGGCGACGTGGTCGACATCGAGCGCGAGACCGAACTGGGCGGCGCCATCCACTCCAAGGGCGTGCTGATCCTGTCCGCTTTCCTCGCCGCACGCTACGCCCGCCACCAGCCGATGTCGCTGTCGGCCAGCCTGGTGTTCGAGCAGTCGTATGCGCCGGTCGAAGGTGATTCGGCGTCGCTGGCCGAACTATGTGCGCTGCTGTCGGCGCTGACGCAGATTCCGATCCAGCAGCGTTTCGCCATCACCGGTTCGGTGAACCAGTTTGGCGAAGTGCAGGTGATCGGCGGCGTCAACGAGAAGATCGAAGGCTTCTACGACCTGTGCATGGCGCGCGGACTGGACGGCAGCCACGGCGTCGTCATCCCCGCGGCCAGCGTGCGCCACCTGATGCTGCGCGAGGACGTGGTGCAGGCGGCGGCGCAGGGCCTGTTCCACATCCATGCGGTGAAGACGGTCGATGAGGCGATGAGCGTGCTGACCGGCGTGGAAGCGGGCGAACCCGACGCCAAGGGCGTGATCCCCAAAGGCACGCTGAACCACAAGGTCGCCGCCGTGCTGGCCGAGATGACTGCTGCGCGCCACGCCCATGCCGATGCGGATGGCGCAGTGGGTTCGCGCCAGCATCGCCGGCGCCACAGCGTCTGAGGCAGGGCGCGCGTCAGGGCAGGGGAAAGGGCAGCAGCTCCGCGCCGCCCGCCGCAGGGATGCAGCGGGCGTGGGCGAAGTCGTAGTCGGCGATGCGGATCAACTTGCCGCCGATTTCCCCGCTGGCGTAGCCGAGCAGGCTGATGCGGGTGATGCGCAGCCGCAGCGCGTCGGCGGGCGCGAATGCCGCCAGCCGGGCATGGACGGCATCCAGCGGCCAGGTGCCGCCATACAGTCCCACGGTGATGTGCGGGCGGTAGTCGGTGTGCGCCGGCAACTGCGGAGCAAGGTTCAGGCAGGCATGCAGGCCTTCGACGTGCCGGCCGCCGTCATGGACGGCGAGATAGGGCGCGGAGCTGAAGCCGTCCAGCGCGCCGATTTCGATGTCGAAGGCCCTGGGCTGCAATCCCTTCAATGCATCGATCTGGCGGTGCAGCAGTTCGGCGCCGAAGTCGTCGTTGTGCACCGGTGCCGGACTGGGAAAGCCGCACAGGCCGACGGTGATGTGCGGCTGGCGCAGATAGCCGTCCAGCAGCAGCCCGGACAGATGTCGCTGGGCCGCGGCCACGCGCCGGCGTACTGGCGCCGCATCGACGTCCAGCGCCCACAGCAGGTAGTAGGGGCGGCCCAGATGCCATTCGCCGAAGTCGCGGCGAACGTTGCGGATCGTCGTGTTCGACACCGGCGGCAGGTCGTGGGAGAAGGGCATGGAGGAGGGCCGCCTCTACTTTTCTGAACAAACAGCACAAGCTCTCGCAGGAGCGGCTTCAGCTGGGGGCGCCGAGCCGGGGGCGCCTAGCCGCGAATGCAGGCCTGATCGGGAAGGGCCGCTATCGCAGCTCTGTTCGCGGCTGAGGCCGCTCCTATGAATTACTTGGCGGCGGTGTTCCCAAGCAGCGCCTGCGCATGATGGCGCAGGTGGTCGCCGATGAAGCTGGCGATGAAGTAGTAGCTGTGGTCGTAGCCCGGCTGCATGCGCAGTATCAGCGGATGGCCGGCGGCCTCGCAGGCGGCCTGCAGCAGTTGCGGCTTGAGCTGGCCGTCGAGGAATTCGTCGGCATCGCCCTGATCGACCAGCAGCAGCAGCTTCTCGCCGGCCGAGGCGACCAGTTCCACGCTGTCGTACTGCTTCCAGGCTTCGCGGTTCTCGCCGAGGTAGTTTGAGAAGACCTTCTCGCCCCAGGGCACCTGTGTCGGTGCGACGATCGGCGAGAAAGCCGACACGCTGCGGTAGCGGCCGGGGTTTTTCAGCGCGATGCTCAGCGCGCCGTGCCCGCCCATCGAATGGCCGCTGATGCCGCGCGCGTCACTGGCCGGGAAGCTGGCTTCGACCAGCGCCGGCAGTTCGGTGACGATGTAGTCGTACATCCGGTAATGCTGCGCCCAGGGCTGCTCGGTGGCGTTGAGGTAGAAACCCGCGCCCTTGCCGAGATCGTAGCCGTCGGCATCGGCGACGTCGTCGCCGCGCGGGCTGGTGTCCGGCGCGACGATGATGAGGCCGTGTTCGGCGGCGTAGCGCTGTGCACCGGCCTTGGTGATGAAGTTCTGCTCGGTGCAGGTCAGGCCGGACAGCCAGTACAGCACCGGCAGCTTCGTACCGCCCGTCGCCTGCGGCGGCAGGTAGACGGCGACGTTCATCTCGCAGCCCAGCACGTCGGAGCGGTGGCGATAGACGTCCTGCCAGCCGCCGAAGCAGGCGCGGTGTTCGATGCGTTGCATGCTCGCTTCCCCGCTTCGATCAGAAGTGGATGACCGAGCGGATCGACTTGCCTTCGTGCATCAGGTCGAAAGCGTCGTTGATCTTCTCCAGCCCCATGGTGTGGGTGACGAAGGGCGCGAGCTCGATGTCGCCCTTCATCGCATCCTCGACCATGCCCGGCAGCTGGCTGCGGCCCTTGACGCCGCCGAAGGCGGTGCCCATCCACTTGCGGCCGGTGACGAGCTGGAACGGCCGGGTGGAGATTTCCTGCCCCGCACCGGCCACGCCGATGATGACCGACTGGCCCCAGCCGCGGTGTGCGCATTCCAGCGCCGCGCGCATCACGTTGACGTTGCCGATGCACTCGAAGCTGTGGTCCACGCCCCAGCCGGTCATGTCGACGATGACCTGCTGGATCGGCTTGTCGTGGTCCTTCGGGTTCACGCAGTCGGTGGCGCCGAACTGCTTCGCCAGCTCGAACTTGGACGGATTGGTGTCGATCGCGATGATGCGGCCGGCCTTGGCCTGGCGCGCGCCCTGGATCACCGCCAGGCCGATGCCGCCGAGGCCGAACACCGCGACGGAGTCGCCTTCCTGCACCTTGGCGGTGTTGTGCACCGCGCCGATGCCGGTGGTGACGCCGCAGCCGAGCAGGCAGACGTGCTCGGGGTTGGCTTCCGGGTTGACCTTGGCCAGCGACACTTCGGCGACCACGGTGTATTCGGAGAAGGTCGAGCAGCCCATGTAGTGGTAGATCGGCTGGCCGTTGTAGGAGAAGCGGGTGCTGCCGTCGGGCATCACGCCCTTGCCCTGGGTGGCGCGCACCGACACGCACAGGTTGGTCTTGCCGCTCTTGCAGAACAGGCATTCGCCGCACTCGGCGGTGTATAGCGGAATGACGTGGTCGCCCGGCTCGACGCTGGTCACGCCTTCGCCGACTTCGACCACGATGCCGGCGCCTTCATGGCCGAGCACGGCGGGGAAGATGCCTTCCGGATCGTCGCCGGACAGCGTGAAGGCGTCGGTGTGACAGACGCCGGTGTGGGTGATCTTCACCAGCACTTCGCCCTTGCGCGGCGGTTCGACGTCGATCTCGACGATCTTCAGCGGTTCGCCGGCGGCGAAGGCAACGGCGGCACGGGATTTGATGGTCATGGCTGCGGGCTCCTGTCGTTCTTCTGCACGGCCTGGCCGCAGGAGGCCAAGCGTCGGAACCCATGAGTATTCCAAGACGGATTGATCCAATGAATGAATAGTTTTTGATTTCAGAATTCCGATAGATGGAATAATTGGGTCTGTTGCCCCATGCAGGAATCACACGATGCTGAACCGCCTGGAAATGCTGCGGATCTTCTGCACCGCGGCCGAAACACGCAACTTCAAGGAGGCGGCGACCCGGCTCGGCGTCTCGCCGCAGGCGGTGACGCGGGCGGTGAAGGAACTCGAAGGCCACGTCGGTGAACTGCTGTTCCACCGCAACACCCGCCACACCCGCATCACCGAGTTCGGCGAGCAGCTGGCGGCCCGCGCGCGCATCAGTGTCAAGGGCGTGGATGAGCTGTTCGAGAGAAGCGCAAAGGAGCAGGACAGCGGCCTCGGCGGCCTGGTGCGCATCACCGCGCCGCGCGCCCTGCAGCGCGACTACCTGACACCGGTGCTGGGCGAACTGTGTGCCGACCATCCGGGGCTGCAGCTGGATCTGCGCCTGTCCGACCAGTTCGTGGATGTGGTGGATGAGCAGATCGACATCGGCGTGCGGCTGGGCTCGCTGCGCGACAGCCGTTTCGTCGCCCGCGCGGTGGCGCAGGTGCCTTTCCATATCGTCGGCGCGCCCTCGCTGATCGAGCGGGTCGGTTTACCGCGGACTTTGCAGGAACTGGCCGAGCGGCCGGCCACTGCCGTCATCGACCCGAACACCGGCAAGCCCTGGGTGTGGTTCCTGGCGCGCGGCCAGCAATGGCTGCCGCGCGCGCCGGCCTTCGCTACCGACGATACGCGTGCCGAAGCCGATGCGGTGCTGGCCGGCATCGGCTTCGGTCAATTGGCGGCGCCGCTGGCCCAGCCTCACCTGCGTGCAGGCAGGCTGGTCGAGGTGCTGCCCGAGTTCCGCCCCGAACCCTGGGGGCTGTCGGTCTATCGCCCCCAGCGCGGGCCGGTGGCGGCGCGGATCAGGTTGGTATTCGACCGCCTCGTCGAGCATTTCGCTGCCGAGGCGGCATCCTGGCTGCGCGCCTGAAGCATCAGGCCTGCGACCTCTTCTTCGCGCTGTGCCACAGGCTCGCGCCGACGGCGATGGCGAGGATCACCGCGACGACGCCGAGCGAGACCAGCACCGGGATCTTGATCCACTCGACGATCAGCATCTTGGTGCCGATGAAAACCAGGATCGCAGCCAGGCCGTACTTCAGCAGTTCGAAGCGGTCGCCCAGGTCGGCGAGCAGGAAGTACATCGCGCGCAGGCCGAGGATGGCGAACAGGTTCGAGGTCAGCACGATGAAGGGGTCGGTGGTGATCGCGAAGATCGCCGGGATGCTGTCGACCGCGAAGATCACGTCCGAGATCTCGACCAGCACCAGGGCGAGGAAGAGCGGGGTGATCATGCGCACGCCGTCGCGGACGACGAAGAAGCGTTCGCCTTCCAGGCGCTCGGTGACCGGGTAATGGTTGCGGATCCAGCGCACGAAGGGGTTCTTGTCGAGGTCGGGGTCGTGCTCGGCGAACCACACCATCTTGATGCCGGTGATCACGAGGAAGGCGCCGAACACGTACAGCAGCCAGTGGAATTCGGCGATCAGCCAGCTGCCGGCGAAGATCATGATCGTGCGCAATACGATCGCGCCGACGATGCCGTACAGCAGCACGCGCCGCTGCAGTTCCAGCGGCACGGCGAAGAAGCTGAAGATCATCATCCAGACGAAGACGTTGTCGACCGCCAGCGACTTCTCGACCAGATAGCCGGTGACGAAGGCCAGCGCCTGCTCGTTGGCGATCGCGCGGCCCATCGTGCCGTCCAGATACCACCACAACCCGCCGGCGAACAGCAGCGACACCGTCACCCAGGCCAGCGACCAGCCGGCCGCCTCCTTTAGCGACACCCGATGCTGCTTGCCGCCGCCGAAGGCGAACAGGTCCACCAGCAGCATCACCACCACGATGGCGGCAAATACCGCCCACATCCACCACGTACCGATCGATTCCATTGCGTGCTCCGCACAAAACAAAAAGGGCCTGTTCCCGAAGGACACAGACCCTGCAGCTGTTTTGCGTGCACGGACCTTGCCCTTGGGCAAGGTCTCGCTTGCAAGGAATCAGGGCTCGGAAGAACCGGTGATCCCCTTGCCCGCAGCACCGGGAGCGTGTCTGGCGACAGGCTGCCGTGATGACGATGTTGCGGCTTGAGAAGCTACTCCCCTTGAAGGCCGCGAGTGTATGCGAGGCGGGGCGAAAGTCAAGCGGAATTGAACGGATGTTGTCAGCGATACCACTTCGCCAGCTTTTCCGCCGCCGTGTTGGGGCCGAACTCGGCCATCAGCGCATCCTGCTTCTCCGCTGCCCAGGCCACGGCGCGTTCGGCATTGCCGATGCGACGGTCCAGCAGGTGGCCGTCGGCGGAGAGCAGCTCGGCGGCCGTGGAGAAGGCGCCGGCGACGTTGTGCAGCGTCCGCAGCGCGCCTTCGCGTCCGATCTGCAATGCGGCATCGAAGGCCTGTTCGTCGAACTGCAACTGGCCGTCGGGCGTGAAGCCTACGCCCATGTCGGTGAGGCCGAGAGCGAAACCGCCGTTGCCCGCACCGTGGAAGATCGAACCGACTTCGCGGCGCAGCGAAAAGCGTGCGGCTTCACCTGCCTGGTTGTCGTCGAGCAGGGCACCGTCCTCGAAGTAGGGGTCGAACTCGGTATCCCACTGGTTGTAGCGCTCGATGAAGTCCTTGAGCGCGGCCTTGATGTCGCCGTCCGCGCTGGCCGCCGAGAGCTGCTTCAGCCCGTCGCCGGCGCTGCCCAGTTCGGCCAGCCGCTCGCGCAGGCGCGTCAGCACTGCGGCCTCGTCGCCGATCGACTCGACGCGCGCGTTGTAGCGCCGCAGGAAGGCGCTGTTGCTTGCTTCGAGCTGGGCAAGCACGGACTCCATCGGCGTCGATGTATCGTCCACCAGCATGGTGTTCACGCTATTGCCCGAAGCGCCGAGCAGGCGCGTGGTCTGGAGCTTCAGCAGCGCCTCGAACAGGCCGGCCTGGCCGGCGCTTGCGGTCCTGCTGCTGCCATCGGCACGTGTCAGCAGGGCGAGGGCATTGAGGCGGAAGGCGGCGAGATCGATGTCCATGGGATGCCTCGCAGGAAAGCTTGAGTTCCAGTGTAGCAGTTGCACCATGTCGATCACATGGCTGCCGCGTAATGCAGCCGTTCGACGCTGCGTCGATCAAGGTATGCGTGGGGCTAGACAGGCCTACTTGTTGGTTTGCTGAAGCAGCATGTTTTCGATGCCACTCGGGTAGATGCGGAGGTTTCCAGCACGAAGCTGATCCCGACTGAACCATCTGGCCATGAACTTGCTGCCATTGGACTCGGTTCCTTGCAGTTCAGGCGCTTCGTAGAAGCTGGTGTCCTCGAACCTGGCCTCGTAAACAAAGACGATTTCATGGCCTTGCTTGCCGTCGAAGGAAAACAGGTTCTCGAGAACGCCCAGAAGTTTGAACGAATGCGCCTCGGCGCCAATCTCTTCCAGTGTTTCTCTCCTGGCTGCCTGCTCGGAAGTCTCGCCAAAATCGATGCCACCGCCTATTGGGATCAGATAGTGCTCATCCTTGGCAGGGTCGTAGCCTTCCGTGAGCAGAACCCCATCGTGGTGGCGGAAGATACATACGGATTTTGCTCGAATGGCGCTCATGTCATGAACTGGTTTTGGCTGTGCTGCTGGTGTCGTAAGTCAGCGCCGAATGAATGTACTTCAGCGCCCGCTGAAAAACCTCATGCCACTCTGAACCAGCGGGCTTGGAGAGCGGGTGCCAGAAGAAGCGGAAGTCGTGTCCGCCATCATCGGCGGCATGATGCACCCACTGATCGGGAAGTGCCAGATCTGCTTCGCAGAGATGGAACGACCAGATTTGTCCTTGATGACCGGATTCCCAAACACCGAGCCTGGTTGAGATTCTGGCGGCTTGGATACCGGACTCTTCCGCAAGTTCACGTATGGCGGCTTCCTCCGGGCTTTCGCCTTCTTCGATGCTGCCTTTCACGAGCTGAAAGCCGGCGATCGGATGCTGGAACGCCAGTATCTCGACCTCGTCGCCCCTGCGCAGAAGCACAGGGCAGGATTTCGTCGGCGTCATTCGTTTGCTCCTGGAGTTCGATGGGACTTCGGCAGCATCTGCATGTGGATTACCGATTGGCGTGCAACCAGGGCGCACCGGACTCCAGGTGAATATCCTCGATGCTAGTGGGCGCAAAAGCCGTGTCGAGCGATGCCAGGGGTATCGATACCCAGTCAGTGAATTCATTGCTGCCGCTCCATTCGATATTGGAGCCGCAAATGCGGCAGAACTTCCTGACGATGCTTCCAGATGAGTTGTAAGCGGTGAGCAACTCCTGTCCGGACAGACACTCCAGATCGGCCTTCGGTACGCTTGCATACGTGGCGAATGCTGCGCCATGCTGCTTCTGGCACATCCTGCAATGGCAGTTCGTCACCGCCTTGGGTTCGGACCGCAAGCGGAATGAAATTGCGCCACAGAGACAGCTACCGTTGTACATTTTTTCTCCTGGAGGCCTGCGAAGCTTACGTAACCGGGTTTTATGGAGAGATTGGCTACCAGTCGCGCCGATCGGTTGCGTCGATGAGTGCGTCGAACAGTCCGAGGTCATAACGATCTGCCCGCAACCGCGCCGGTGTCCAATCCTGGGCTTGATGTGCATTGAAAAGCACGCTGCCCGGCGATAAGGTTTCCAATTGCAGATACCAGCGTCTCAGCGGTTCATACAAGCGGATGTGCGTTTCGAAACTGCGACGCAGTCGTGTCTTGTCGTTCGTTCTCTGCAGCCGGATGGTCTGTTCCGGTGGGTCGAGAAATACGATCTGATCTGCAAACCCGAGCTGCTTCTCCGAGATTCGTTTCCGGGTGGTTTGGACGTTCGCCATCCAGGTCTCGCGCGAACCGCTTCCGATTTGCCACAGGCACCACGCATAGTGGATCTTCAGCGGGTCAGTGTCGAAACAGACGATGTCATGAATGCGCTCAAGCTCCAGTCCGCGTCGCCAGCGTTCGCTGTCTTCATCGCTCCAGTATTGGGCTACTGATGCGTCATCTTCCGTTGGCGGGGTAGTCGTTATTTCATCGACGACTGCCGGAGCGTACCGCGATGCCCATGTCGTCTTCCCGGCAGCGCTGACGCCTTCGATGACTATGATCATGATGTTCGCGGAAAACGTATTCGCCCATTACCGTAGAGCAGCAGGATATGCCGTGTTCACTTCTGGCGCAGCTTGGTAGGCACCGTCACACAGGACGGGCGCTGCGTCGTCGCTGTCGATCTCGCATGCCAGCATGACATCGATATCGTATCCCCGCTCCAGCAGTTCTTTGCCTGAACCACAGCCCCGAATGGTGTCGATGAGCGATGAACTTGTTGCACCTTCGTACGCCCAGACTGCGGCACAGGCTTCGGGCGATCTGCTGCCACCAAGGTGCTGAATGATCGCTCCAGCCCCAATCAGATCTTCAAGCGCAGGGCGGAGAGATGAATCGGCCTCCCATCGTTCGCCGCAGGGAATCACCCCGATTCTCGGACCGTGTTTCGAGGCCGCGGCAGCCACGGCTTTGGCATTTCTGAGGCAGCCCGCGTAGGTGGGAACCGTACCAGTGGAGAGTGAGATCGTTGCCCCATTGGGACTGGGGAGAACGATCCGCTGCCCCGATTGCACGGCGCTCAAGGATGCGGGAGAAAGGGAATAGCTGCCCTTGCCACGCGGCCCAGCCAGGATGGCCCCCTTTTCTTCAGCAAACGTGATGCGCGAATCGTCTTTCCACTTATAGGGAAAAACCATTCCTCCCTGGCTGACGGCGACAGACACTGCAGTAGTGAATGACAGGACATCCACGACAATCACGGCATTGCAGCGCCTCGCTATCGTCTCGGCACCACGCAGCCCCCATTCGCACCGGATATCGTATTCGCTCTGAGTGAAAGCCATGGTTGTGCTGAAGGCGATTGGAGAAAGGACGGCTGCTGGCTAGGGCCTTGCACGGTGAAGCGCAAGCGTACCTTTCACCAGTACTTCATCCACATCGGAGAATCCGGCCTGCTCGAGAGCAGCGCGTTGCTCGGTCACCGACATGTAGAGCTGGTCATTGGACATTCCGCTTTCACCGGCAAAGTGATCGCAGACAAGATAGCTTCCGTCCGGGCTGAGGATTTGCCTTACCTGGGAATGAAGCCCAACTGCATGGCCCTTGTGACGGAGTTCGTGAACGGCTTGAAGCGTGACGACAACCTCGAAGCTGCCCAAGCCCTCGGCCCAGGATGCGTCGCGAAAACTTCGTTCCACGAATTGGATTCGCTCTGCAAGAGCGCCAAGCCTCTGTGCAGCAAGCTCGTGCATTGCAGGTGAGAAGTCCAGTGCGACATATTCCACCGAAGGCAAGGTCTTCAGCAGATGCTCCGCCATAAAGCCCGGCCCCGAGCCAAGCTCGAGAACACGGATAGGCCGTCCCTGCGCTACCTGGCTGATCAAGGATGAAAACAGTTCGAAGAACTCGACGCGCCAGGGCCTTTTTGTCATCGCTGTGTCGGCCCATTCGCGTGCATCGTCCATGCGGCGCAGATCGATGGGACTGGGAATGTCCGAAAACATGGTTTTACCTTTATAGCTGAAATTGCTGAAATGGGGCACCGGGCAGGTGAATGCAGTCCGATACGCAGCCCATTGGGCGAGGAGGGGAGCTCCGAGTACGCAATGAAAAAGGCCAGTATCCTCGACACCGAAGTGTGCTGGATGACTGGCCTTGAATTTGGCTCCCCGACCTGGGCTCGAACCAGGGACCTACGGATTAACAGTCCGGCGCTCTACCGACTGAGCTATCGGGGAACAGAGGCGCGCATTATAGGAATGGCACCGTACAGCGTCAAGGTAGGGCAGTGATTTTTTGTGCTTTCACCGCCCCACCTCGATCGTTGCTCAGCCCTTGACGACCTGGGCGATGGCCTTGGCGACGTAGCCGATGTTCTTCGAGTTCAGCGCGGCCAGGCAGATGCGGCCGGTCGACACGGCGTAGATGCCGAAGTCGGACTTCAGCTTCTCGACCTGTTCGGCGCTGAGGCCGGTGTAGGAGAACATGCCGCGCTGCTTGATGACGAAGGAGAAATCCTGCGCCACGCCTTCGGCCTTCAGTTGCTCGACCAGGCTGGTGCGCATGGCGCGGATGCGGTCGCGCATGCCGGCCAGTTCGTCTTCCCACTGCTGGCGCAGCTCGGGCGAGTTGAGCACCGCGGCGACGATGGCGCCGCCGTGGATCGGCGGGTTGGAGTAGTTGGTGCGGATCACGCGCTTGACCTGCGACAGCACGCGGCCGGCTTCTTCCTTGCTGGCGGTGACGATCGACAGCGCGCCGACGCGCTCGCCGTACAGCGAGAAGCTCTTCGAGAACGAGCTGGAGACGAAGAACTGCAGGCCGCTGGCCGAGAAGGCGCGCACGGCGACGGCGTCGGCGTCGATGCCGTCGGCGAAACCCTGGTAGGCCATGTCGAGGAAGGGCACCAGGCCGCGGCTGCGGCACACGGCGACGACTTCGTCCCATTGGGCGTCGGACAGGTCGGCGCCGGTGGGGTTGTGGCAGCAGGCGTGCAGCACGATGATCGAGCCGGCGGGGGCGGCTTCGAGGCTGGCCTTCATGCCGGCGAAGTTCACGCCGCGGCTGGTCGCGTCGTAGTAGGCGTAGGTCTGCACCGGGAAGCCGGACGACTCGAACAGCGCGCGGTGGTTTTCCCAGCTCGGGTCGGAGATGTAGACGGTGGCGCCGGGCAGCAGGCGCTTCAGGTAGTCGGCGCCGACCTTCAGCGCACCGGTGCCGCCGAGCGCTTCGACGGTGACGACCCGGCCGCTGGTGGCCAGTTCGGAGTCCTTGCCGAACAGCAGGTTCTGCACTGCGCCGTTGTAGGCGGCAGGGCCTTCGATCGGCTGGTAGCCGCGCGGCGGCTGAGCTTCGAGGCGGGCCTTCTCGGCGGCGCGGACGGCGGCCAGCAGCGGAATCTTGCCGTTGTCGTCGTAGTACACGCCGACGCCGAGGTTGACCTTCTCGGCGCGGGTGTCGGCGGCGAAGGCCTCGTTCAGGCCAAGGATCGGGTCACGGGGCGCCATCTCGACGGCGGCGAAGATCGAAGCAGACATGAAGACTCCAGGGGTTCTACGGTGGCGAGGCCGCGTAACAGGAATGGCGTTGGCCGTGCCTTGTTGCGCGATTTGGGAAATAATCGGCGTTTTCGTCCGGCGCACCGTCCTTGGTGCACCGCACACGCAAGGCGAAATATTAGCATGACGAGTCAAGGCAATAGCGCGGGAAGCACCGCGTCCGGCAGCCCGGCGAACGGGTCGAGCGTGGTGAGCTACGAAGGCAGTCCTTTCCGCCTGCACCAGCCGTTTCCGCCCGCCGGCGATCAGCCCGAGGCGATCCGCCTGCTGTGCGAAGGCATCGAAGATGGGTTGATGTACCAGACCCTGCTGGGGGTGACCGGCTCGGGCAAGACCTACACGATGGCCAATGTTATCGCCCGCATGGGGCGGCCGGCGCTGGTGCTGGCACCGAACAAGACGCTGGCGGCGCAGCTGTATGCCGAATTCAAGGAGTTCCTGCCCGAGAACGCGGTGGAGTACTTCGTCAGCTACTACGACTACTACCAGCCCGAAGCCTATGTGCCTTCGCGCGACCTCTTCATCGAGAAGGACTCCTCGGTCAACGAACACATCGAGCAGATGCGGCTGTCGGCGACCAAGAGCCTGATGGAGCGGCGCGACGTGGTGATCGTCGCCACGGTGTCGTGCATCTACGGTATCGGCGACCCGGTCGATTACCACGCGATGATCCTGCACCTGCGCGAAGGCGAGCGCATGGCCCACCGCGACCTGATCCAGCGCCTGGTGGCGATGCAGTACACCCGCGCCGACATCGACTTCCGCCGCGGCACTTTCCGTGTGCGCGGCGACGTCATCGACGTGTTCCCGGCGGAAAACGCCGAGCTCGCGGTGCGGATCGAGATGTTCGACGACGAGATCGAGCACCTGACCCTGTTCGACCCGCTCACCGGGCATCTGCGCCACAAGCTGGCGCGCTTCACCGTCTACCCGTCCAGCCACTACGTGACGCCGCGCGCCACGGTGCTGAAGGCGGTCGAGGCGATCAAGGAGGAGCTGCGCGAGCGCGTCGCCTTCTTCCAGCGCGAAGGCAAGCTGGTGGAGGCGCAGCGCCTCGAGCAGCGCACCCGCTTCGACCTCGAGATGCTCAACGAGATGGGTTTCTGCAAGGGCATCGAGAACTACTCGCGACATCTTTCCGGCCGCGGCCAGGGCGAGCCGCCGCCGACGCTGATCGACTACCTGCCGTCCGACGCGCTGCTGTTCGTCGACGAATCGCACGTTGCCATCGGCCAGGTCGGCGGCATGTACAAGGGCGACCGCTCGCGCAAGGAGAACCTGGTCGGCTATGGCTTCCGCCTGCCCTCGGCGCTGGACAACCGGCCGCTGAAGTTCGACGAGTTCGAGCGCCTGATGCCGCAGACCATCTTCGTCTCGGCCACGCCGGCGAAGTACGAGGAGGAGCACCAGGGCCAGGTGGTGGAGCAGGTGGTACGTCCGACCGGCCTGATCGACCCGCTGGTCGAGGTGCGGCCGGCGCTGACCCAGGTCGACGACCTGCTGAGCGAGATCAAGAAGCGGCTCGCGGTGAATGAGCGCGTGCTGGTCACCGTGCTGACCAAGCGCATGGCCGAGGATCTGACCGACTATCTCGCCGACAACGGCATCCGGGTGCGCTACCTGCACTCGGACATCGACACCGTGGAGCGGGTCGAGATCATCCGTGACCTGCGCCTGGGCGAATTCGACGTGCTGGTCGGCATCAACCTGCTGCGCGAAGGCCTGGACATTCCCGAAGTGTCGCTGGTGGCGATCCTCGATGCCGACAAGGAAGGCTTCCTGCGCTCGGAACGCTCGCTGATCCAGACCATCGGCCGTGCCGCGCGCCACCTGCACGGCACCGCCATCCTCTACGCCGACCGCATGACCGACTCGATGAAGGCGGCGATCGGCGAGACGGAGCGCCGCCGCCAGAAGCAGATCACCTTCAACGAGGCCCACGGCATCGTGCCGAAGTCGGTGACGAAGCGGATCAAGGACATCATCGACGGGGTTTATGATTCGGACGGTGCCAAGCGCGACACCGCGCGCGTGGCCGAGAAGGAAGCCGACTATGCGGTGATGGACGAAAAGGCGCTGTCGCGGGCGATCAAGCGCCTGGAGAAGGAGATGCAGGAACATGCCCGCAACCTGGAGTTCGAGAAGGCTGCCGCGGCGCGCGACGAGCTGTTCAAGCTTCGCCAGCGCGCGTTCGGCGCGGATCAGCACGGCAGTGTGTGACGAGGAGGGGGAGGAGAAATGGTGAGAATCCTGTTCGTTTGTTCCGGCAACATCTGCCGATCGCCGACCGCCGAAGGCATCGCGCGGCATTACATCCAGACCGGCGCGCTCGAGAGCCTGATCGAAGTCGATTCGGCGGCCACGCATGGCTCGCATGTGGGCGAGGCACCCGACCCGCGTGCGCGCAAGGCGGCGCAGCAGCGCGGCTACGATCTGTCGGATCTGCGTGCGCGCAAGCTGCACGTATCCGACTTCCAGCGTTTCGATCTCGTGCTGGCGATGGATCGCGGACACCTGGAATACATGCAGCGCATGTGCCCGGAGGTTTACCAGCCGCGCCTGGGCCTGTTCATGGACTATGCGCGAGACAGCGATCTCGACGAAGTACCTGATCCGTATTACGGCGGGCCGAAGGGCTTCGACGTCGTGCTGGATCTGTGCGAGAGCGGTGTGCGCGGCCTGCTGGAGAGCGTGACGACCCAGGCTTGAGCCGGGCGTGGACCATGTCGGCGCCTGAATGAGAAAAAGGCCACTCCCGTAAGGGAGTGGCCTTTTCGCATGCCCGGATCGAACGGGCGCTCAGTTGCGCGTCTCGACCTGCTGCAGAGCTTCCTCGACGATGACGGGAGCCGGGCGCGGCTTGCGGCCGAGGCGGACCGGCTGTTCCGGCGCGCCGGTGCCGAATGTGGCACGCTTGGTCGGATCGGTTTCGATCATGACCAGGCCGCTTTCGCTCGGAACCGAGATCGGCGCGCTCGGCGCCAGGGGAGCGGTGGTTTCGTCAGCCGTCGCCTCGCCATTGGTCGTGCGGGCGGCGATGGCAGCACGCTCGATCAGCGAAGGCGCCGTGTCGGCTGCGGCAGGCGCTTCGGCTTCGACTGCCGTGCCTTCCTCGACGATCGGCTGGGTGGCGGCTTCTTCGACCACTGCCTGCGCTTCGGCAGCTTCGGCTGCCGGCGCCTCGACTGCCGCAGGCTGTTCGGCTTCGCTTGCGAGTTCGACCGGAGCCAGTGCTTCTGCTTCGGTCACCGCGGTGTCGACCGCCGCGGTATCGGTCGCAGCGGTATCGGTCGCAGCGGTATCGGTCGCAGCGGTATCGACTGGCGCAGTGTGGTCTGCTCCGACTTCCGACGCGACGACCGGCAGCGCTGCGGCCTCCTCAGCTGTCTGCGCGGCTTCTGCTGCCGGGGCGGCGGCCGGCTCGACCGCATCCACTTCAGCCACGGCGGGCGCTTCGGCCGGCGTTGCTTCGGTTGCGACAGGTTCGACCGGTTGTTCCACCTGGGCTTGCTGTGCTTCGGCCTGGGCCGGCTCCGTCGGGGCCGGCTGCTCGCTCACTTCGGTCGCGATTTCAGTTGCGGCAGGCAGGGCTTCCGCGGCAGGGCTCTCGTCGACCGGAGCGGCGGGAACGCTGCCGGCGTCTTCGGCGGTCGCGGCGTCTTCGCCTGCTGCGCTGTCTTGCGCTGCGGCATCCGCCAGGGCTTCGCCCGAGCGGCGGCCGCGGCCGCGGCCGCGGCGGCGGCGCTTCTCGCCGGAGGCGCCTTCTTCGCCGCTGGCGGCGTCGGCCGGGGCGGCTTCAGCCGCGGTGGTGGCAGCAACGGCGGTCAATGCGGCGGCGGACTTCAGCAGTTCGTCGTTGCTTTCGGCGGCCGGCGTTCCGGGCGCCGGGCTGCCGGCGGCCGGCGCTCCGGTGGCCGCCAGGGTTTCGGCTGCGCGTTCGTTGCTGCGCTCGCCACGGTTGCGGCCACGGCCGCGGCCTTCGGTGCGCTCGCTGCTGCGTTCGGCCTTGTCGGCGCGCTGCGGCTTGTCGGTGGCCTCGGTGCGCTCCTGGCGTTCGCTGCGCACGCCACGGCTGCTTTGCGCATCGCCGTCGCGTTCGCCACGGCGGCCGCGGCTGCCGCCGTTGCGGCGCCCTTCGCCGTTGCGTTCGCCGCGTGTGCGGGATTCGCGTTTCGGTGCCGCTTCGACGACCGGCTCGGGGGCGGGAGCGGCTTGCGGCTTGCTGCCGGTGAACCAGCCCATGATGCGCTCCAGCAGGCCCTTCGGTGCCGGTGCGGCGGACACTTCGGCAGGCGCCTGTGCCGCACTGGTGGCGACCGGCGCGGGCTGGGCCGGGGCGATGCCCTTGACCGCGGCTTCCTGGCGGGCCGGGCGCTCGTTGTGCGTGCTCGGCAGGCGGGCGACGTCCTCGGCGGGCTTCTGCACCATCTGGTAGCTTGCCAGCGCGATGTCCTCGGCGTTGAGCTGGTCGTGGCGCAGGCGGATGATCTCGTGCGCCGGCGTTTCGAGGTGGCGGTTGGGGACGATGATGAGCTGCACCTTGTGGCGCATCTCGATGCGGGCGATGTCGACGCGCTTCTCGTTGAGCAGGAAGGTGGCGACGTCGACCGGCACCTGCAGGTGCACCGCGCCGGTGTTCTCCTTCATCGCTTCTTCTTCGAGGATGCGGACGATGTGCAGCGCCGACGATTCGGTGCTGCGGATGTGGCCGGTGCCGTTGCAGCGCGGGCAGGTGATGTAGCTGGTCTCGGCCAGGGCCGGGCGCAGGCGCTGGCGCGACAGTTCGAGCAGGCCGAAGCGGCTGATCTTGCCGGTCTGCACGCGGGCGCGGTCGTGGCGCAGCGCGTCGCGCAGGCGGTTTTCCACTTCGCGCTGGTTCTTGGCCGACTCCATGTCGATGAAGTCGATGACGATCAGGCCGCCGAGGTCGCGCAGGCGGAGCTGGCGGGCGATTTCGTCGGCGGCTTCGCAGTTGGTGCGGAAGGCGGTTTCCTCGATGTCCGAGCCCTTGGTGGCGCGGCCGGAGTTGACGTCGATCGACACCAGCGCCTCGGTGTGGTCGATGACGACGGCGCCGCCCGAGGGCAGGCCGACCTGGCGCGAGTAGGCCGATTCGATCTGGTGCTCGATCTGGAAGCGCGAGAACAATGGCACGTCGTCGCTGTAGCGCTTCACGCGGGCGACGTTGGCCGGCATGACGTGGCCCATGAACTGGCAGGCCTGTTCATAGACGTCGTCGGTGTCGATCAGGATCTCGCCGATGTCGGGCTGGAAGTAGTCGCGGATGGCGCGGATCACCAGGCTGCCTTCCTGGTAGATCAGGAAGGCGCCGCTCTGACCCTGCGCCGCGCCTTCGATCGCGCGCCATAGTTGCAGCAGGTAGCTCAGATCCCAGGACAGCTCTTCGGCGCTGCGGCCGATGGCGGCGGTGCGAGCGATCAGGCTCATGCCCTGCGGCACGTCGAGCTGATCCATCGCTTCGCGCAGTTCGGCGCGCTCGTCGCCTTCGACGCGGCGCGACACGCCGCCGCCGCGCGGATTGTTCGGCATCAGCACCAGGTAGCGGCCGGCCAGCGAGATGTAGGTGGTGAGCGCCGCGCCCTTGTTGCCGCGCTCGTCCTTCTCGACCTGGACGATCAGCTCCTGGCCTTCCTTCAGCGCTTCCTTGATGGAGGCCTTGCCGGCGTCCACGCCGGGCTGGAAGTAGGAACGGGAAATTTCCTTGAACGGCAGGAAACCGTGGCGCTCGGCGCCATAGTCGACGAAGGCCGCTTCGAGGCTGGGCTCGATGCGGGTGATGACCGCCTTGTAGATGTTGCTCTTGCGTTCTTCCTTCGAGGCCGATTCGATATCGAGGTCGATCAGTTTCTGACCATCCACGATCGCGACGCGTAGTTCTTCGGCCTGCGTCGCATTGAAAAGCATGCGCTTCATTTGGATCGTTCTCCCGCGTCAGGAGCACGGGCAGGACGAACGGCGCGCACCATCGCGCTTTCCGGGTTCAGGAGCGATTGGGTAGGGCTTCTGTTTGCATCCGGTGGGTTAGTCGGGCTGTGATGGGTCGGCTGGTCGATATTCTCTTGTTCCCGCCAGCGGGCCGGTCATGGGGCCGCCGGGCCGGAACATTTGATCCTGCAAGTGCGAGTAACGCGTCAAAATCCAACCCAGGGGCTGGACGGGTGTATCGAAGTTGGCGATTGCGTTACCATCGGCGCCTTTTTTGGCATTGGATGGCACGCAGCGGCGACGCCGGGAGCGCTCTTCAGGGCTCATCGCCAGCAGTTTGCCGTCGTCTCGAGGCCCGTCGTTTCGACGTACGGAGCCTCGACTGATGCACTTGGCTGGCAGCGACCGGGTCGACCGCCCGAAAGTATATTTCATGACGACTATCGAAGGCAAAAGCATTGCGGTAAGACACGAGCGCATCGACGAGGCTTCGGCCGGGCAGCGCATCGACAATTACCTGCAGCGCATCGCCAAGGGCGTACCCAAGAGCCACATCTATCGCATCCTGCGCAGCGGCGAGGTGAGGGTGAATGGCCGGCGGGTGCAGCAGACCTACCGCCTGGCCGAAGGCGACGAAGTGCGCATTCCGCCGATCCGCGTCGCCGAGCCCGTGCGCAGCACGCCCGCGCCGGCGGGCAGGCCGCTGCCGGTGGTGTACGAGGACGACGCGCTGATCGTCATCGACAAGCCGGCGGGCAAGGCCGTGCATGGCGGCAGCGGCGTCAGCTACGGCGTCATCGAGCAGTTGCGGGTGCAGCGGCCGGAAGTGCGCATGCTCGAACTGGCGCACCGGCTCGACCGCGAGACTTCGGGGCTGCTGATCGTGGCGAAGAAGCGCTCCGCGCTGACCGTGCTGCACGACATGCTGCGCGAAGGGCGCATCGAGAAGCGCTACCTGACCCTGGTGGCGGGACGCTGGAACAACCCCTTGCAGCATGTGAAGGCGCCGCTGCTGAAGTATCTGACTGCCGAAGGCGAGCGCCGCGTGTGCGTCAGCGACGAGGGCAAGCCTTCGCACAGCATCGTGCGGCTGGTGAAGCGCTGGCGCGACTACAGCCTGCTCGAAGTGGAACTGAAGACCGGCCGCACCCACCAGATCCGGGTGCATCTGACGCATCTCGGTTTTCCGCTGTGCGGCGACGACAAGTACGGCGACTTCGCCCTCAACAAGCGGCTGGAAGGCGAGGGGCTGAAGCGCATGTTCCTGCATGCGGCGCGGCTCTCGTTCCAGCACCCGCTGAGCGGCGAGGTGTTGTCCTTCGAGGCGGCGCTGCCGCCGGAACTGCAATCCTTCATCGACGCCCTGGGCGTCGCGGAGAAGACGAGTGGCTGAGCGAATGGTTGAAGGCTTCGATCTGATCGTGTTCGACTGGGACGGTACGCTGCTCGATTCGGCGGCGGCCATCGCCCAGGCCATCCAGGCTTCCTGCCGCGATCTCGGTCTGCCCGAGCCGAGCGACGAGCAGGCGCGCTACGTGATCGGTCTGGGGCTGGGCGAAGCCTTGCGCCACGCGGTGCCGGCGCTGCGCGAGCCCGACTATCCGCGCATCATCGAGCGCTATCGCCATCATTTCCTCTCCATGGACCACGAGCTGCGCCTGTTCGACGGCGTGCCGCAACTGATCGCCGAACTGGCCGGACGTGGCCGCATGCTGGGGGTGGCGACCGGCAAGAGCCGTGTCGGCCTGGATCGGGCGCTGGCGCATACCGGGCTGGGCGAGCATTTCCTCGCGACGCGCTGTGCCGACGAGTGCTTTTCGAAGCCGCATCCGGCGATGCTGGAGCAACTGATGAACAAACTCGGCGCCGATCCGGCGCGCACGCTGATGGTGGGCGACACCACCCACGACATGCAGATGGCGCGCAACGCCGGTGTGGCCGGGCTGGCGGTGGGTTTCGGTGCGCATCCGCTGGCGGCGCTGGAGGCGGAGCAGCCGCTGGCCTGCGTGCGCACGCCGGGCGACATGGCGCGCTGGCTGCTGGAACGCGCCTGATTTGTTGTTCCTGCCGATAAAGCCACTCCCGCAGGAGCTTCAGTTGTGACAGCAGCGTTTCGAGCGGCAGCAAGGCTGTATTCGCGGCTCGGCGTTCCTGGCTGAAGCCGCTACGACGGTAATACGGGGCTGGCCTTAGGCCAGCAGCAGGAACAGACAAGGTCGCTTCGCCAGCACCGGGCGGCCAGCCTTCTTCCACTCGCGCACGCTGCGCGTATGGATGGCCTCCTCGGCAGTGTTGAGTTCGCGGGCGACGCAGACGCGGGTGTCCGGCTTCAGCGTCTTCAGCAGCGCGTCGAACATGCGTTCGTTGCGGTAGGGCGTCTCGATGAAGATCTGGGTGCGGCCGAGCTTGCGCGATTCGTCTTCCAGCG
Source organism: Thauera carbonicopians (assembly GCF_025699485.1). GTDB lineage: Bacteria > Pseudomonadota > Gammaproteobacteria > Burkholderiales > Rhodocyclaceae > Thauera. The sequence continues at coordinate 311,018 of NZ_JANUXN010000002.1, forward strand.
CGCGCAGCGCGGTGTCGCGGCCGGCTTCGTCGACCGGCAGGTAGCCGTGGAAAGCAAAGCTCTGGCCATTCAGGCCCGAGCCCATCAGGCCGAGCAGGATGGACGAGGGCCCGACCAGCGGTGCGACGCGGATGCCCAGCGCGTGGGCGCGCGCCACCAGGCGGGCGCCGGGGTCGGCGACGGCGGGGCAGCCGGCGTCCGACATCAGGCCCAGGTCGCGGCCTTCCAGTGCCGGAGCGAGCAGCGCGTCGAAAGCGGCGTCCTGGGCGCTTGACGGATCGGACGGCAGTTCGCGGATGTCCGTGTCGCGCAGCGGGCGGGGGTAGTCGAGCCGCTTCAGGTGGGCGCGCGCGGCGCGGGCATTCTCGACGACGAAGTGTTCCAGGCCGGCGGCGATCGCCTGCGCCTGGGCGGGCAGGAAACCGGGCCAGGACGTCTCGCCAAGGGAAACGGGAACGAGGAACAGCGTGCCGCGTTCGCCGGCAGGGGAGTGGGCGGCGCTCATGGCAGGGCGACGCCTTCGGCGCGCAGCATGCGCGACAGCGCGATCAGCGGCAGGCCGATCAGCGCCGTGGGATCGTCGCCGGACAGGGCTTCGAGCAGGGTGATGCCGAGGCCCTCCACCTTGGCGCTGCCGGCGCAGTCGAGCGGGCGTTCGGTGGCGACGTAGCGGCGGATCTCGTCTTCGCTCAGGCTGCGAAAACGTACGCGCGTCGGTACGCCTTCGATCTGCAGGCGGCCGCTGCGGGTATTGAGCAGCGCAAGCGCGGTGTGGAAGCTCACGGTTTGGCCGCTCATCTGCTGCAGTTGGGCGATGGCGCGCTCCTCGCTGCCCGGTTTGCCGAACACCTGGTCGCCGATGTGGGCAACCTGGTCGCTGCCGATGATCAGCGCGTCCGGCCAGGCCGATGCCACGGCGCGCGCCTTGTCGGCGGCCAGGCGTTCGGCAGTGGCGTCGGGGGCTTCGCCCGGCAGCGGGGTTTCGTCGGTGTCGGGGCGCGCGGTCTCGAACGGGATGAGCAGGCGTTCGAGCAGCATCCGCCGGTAGGCGGAGGTGGAGGCGAGGATCAGCTTCATTGCGTGGTTCGGCAGGTGGGCGGGGATGGCGGGCCGATCGAGTGATCGCCCCGGGTGTGGTTCCCTTTGCGGGGAGGGGCGCCCGGCATAGAGGCGCCTGGCTAGGAGGCCGGTTTCGAGGCGCCTTGTTCCGGGCTCGGGAAAGGGGCGTGCGGGGCGTCTTTCCCTTCAATGGCTTTGACACAAAGCCTGAAAAAATAATATCATGCACGGCTATGTCGCAACGAGGCGCGTCGCTCGGCAGGATTGCCGATCCCTTCCGTTTCGCCGCCGAGGCACGGACCCTGTCGGGCGAGGTCGAGGTGGCGGGATTGTCGCGTCTGGCCGATGTGCTGGCCAGCGATGCGGGCGTGGTGGGCTGGAAGATTGAAGGCTTGCTGGCTGAACGGACGCTTGCCGAAGGCGGCTCGTCCGGCCGGCAGGAACCCCGGCTCAGGCTGGTGCTCGAAGGGCGGCTGGATCTGCGTTGCCAGCGCTGCCTGGCGGGTTTCGACTGGCCCTTGGCGGTCGAGACCGTGCTGCAGCCGGTGAGGGCAGGACAGCCCATCCCCGACGAGGAGCTCGAAGACGACGCAGTCGATGCGATCGAGGTCGAGGATGATCTCGACGTGCTGGCGCTGATCGAGGAAGAGATTCTGCTGGCCTTGCCGATCGCACCGCGACACGAACAATGTGAGGCGCCCCGGGGAGTCAACGGGGCCAACGAAGAATCGCCTTTCGCTGCGCTGGCGTCGCTGCGAGGCAGTCATCGCGCAGACTAGGCGCATCAATTTGTCTCAGGAGTATTTCCATGGCCGTCCAACAGAACAAGAAGTCCCCCTCCAAGCGTGGCATGCACCGTTCCCACGATTTCCTGACCGCGCCGGCGCTGGCCGTCGAGCCGACCACCGGTGAAGTCCACCTGCGCCACCACGTCAGCCCGAGCGGCGTCTACCGTGGCAAGAAAGTCATGAAGGCCAAGGGCGAGTAATCCTGCTCCCGGTACGCGAAGGCGGCGTATGGCGCTTTGCGCCTGCGCCGCTTTTTTTCCGCGCATTCCTTATATTTTCCGCCTGAGTCACGCGAGATGCCGATGGGTGTCACCATTGCGATCGACTGCATGGGTGGCGATCACGGCCCGACCGTGACCGTGCCTGCCGCGCTGTCCTTCCTGCGCAGCCATGCCGATGCAAACGTAATCCTGGTTGGCCGGGAAGAGGCGATCCAGCCTCTGCTCGGTACGGCCCAATCCGAATTCGGCGCCCGCCTGAAGCTGCGCCCTGCGTCCGAGGTCGTCACCATGGACGACCCGCCGGCGATCGCCATGCGCACCAAGAAGGACTCCTCGATGCGCGTGGTGATGGACCTGGTCAAGGCCGGCGAGGCGAATGCCGCCGTGTCGGCCGGCAACACCGGCGCGCTGATGGCGATCTCGCGCTTCGTCCTGAAGACGCTGCCCGGCATCGACCGGCCGGCGATTGCCACCGTGCTGCCGTCGATGAGGGGGCACACCTATGTGCTCGACCTCGGCGCCAACGTCGACTGTTCGGCCGAGCACCTGCTGCAGTTCGGCGTCATGGGCTCGTCGCTGGTCGCGGCCATCGAGCACAAGGAGCGTCCGAGCGTCGGCCTGCTCAACATCGGTGAAGAGGCGATCAAGGGCAACGACGTCGTCAAGGAGGCGGCCGACCTGCTGCGTGCCAGCGGACTCAACTTCTACGGCAACGTCGAAGGCGACGACATCTACGAAGGCACGGTGGACGTCGTCGTGTGCGACGGCTTCGTCGGCAACGTCGCGCTCAAGACTTCGGAAGGGCTGGCGCAGATGCTGGGCGCGATGCTGAAGCAGGAATTCAGCCGCTCGCTGCTGACCAAGCTGATGGCGGCCGTGGCACTGCCGGTGCTCAAGCGTTTCAAGCAGCGGGTCGATCATCGCCTTTACAATGGTGCGCCGCTGCTGGGCTTGCGCGGAGTGGTGCTCAAGAGCCATGGATCGGCCGACGTGCTCGCTTTCAGCACTGCGCTCGCGCGTGCGGCCGAGGCGGCGTCGAACCGGCTCATCGAGCGGATTTCCGAACGGATGGCGAGCATGAACGAGGTGAAGGCATGATCTACGCAAGGATCGCGGGCACGGGCAGCTACCTGCCCGGTGAGCCGGTCAGCAACGACGATCTGGTCGCACGCGGTATCGACACGTCGGACGACTGGATCGTCTCGCGCTCGGGTATCCGCAGCCGCCATCTGGCCGCGGCCGACGTCGGCGCCAGCGATCTGGCGCGGATCGCCGCCGAGCGTGCGATCGACGCGGCAGGCTGCGAGGCCGAGGACATCGACCTGATCATCGTCGCCACCTCGACGCCGGACTACATCTTTCCGAGCACGGCCACGCTGCTGCAGTCCAAGCTCGGCATCCGCAACGGCGGCGCGGCGTTCGACGTGCAGGCGGTGTGCAGCGGCTTCGTCTATGCGCTGTCGGTGGCAGAGAAGTTCATCTGTTCCGGTAGCCACAAGCGTGCGCTGGTGGTGGGTACCGAAGTGTTCTCGCGCATTCTCGACTGGTCCGATCGCGCCACCTGCGTGCTGTTCGGCGACGGCGCCGGCGCGGTGGTGCTCGAAGCCTCGGAGCAGCCGGGCATCCGCGCTTCGGCACTGCACGCCGACGGCAGCCACCATCCGATCCTGTGCGTGCCGGGCGGCGTCGCCTCGGGCCAGGTCATCGGCGACCCCTTCCTGCGCATGGACGGCCAGGCGGTGTTCAAGTTCGCTGTCAAGGTGCTGGGTGAAGTGGCGCACGAAGTGCTCGACATCGCGGGCGTCACCGCCGACAGCGTCGACTGGCTGATTCCGCACCAGGCCAACATCCGCATCATCCAGGCCACGGCCAAGCGCCTGGGCCTGTCGATGGACAGGGTCATCACCACGCTGGACCACCATGGCAACACTTCGGCGGCGTCGATTCCGCTGGCGCTGGACGAGGCCGTGCGCGGCGGCCAGATCCGCCCGGGCCATCGCATCGTCGTCGAGGGCGTCGGCGGCGGCTTCACCTGGGGCGCGGCCCTGATCGACTTCTGATTCCTCATTCCAACTTCTGACAACCGGAGAGCAGGCATGGCATTTGCGCTGGTTTTTCCCGGGCAGGGTTCGCAATCGGTCGGCATGATGGCCGCCTACGGCGAAGCCGCAGTGATTCGTGAAACCTTCGCCGAAGCGTCCGATGCGCTGGGCGAGGATCTGTGGGCCATGGTGTGCGACGGCCCGGCCGAGCGCCTGGCGCTGACGGTCAACACCCAGCCGCTGATGCTGACGGCGGGCGTTGCCGCCTGGCGCGCCTGGCTGGCCGCGGGCGGTCCCAAGCCGGCGCTGGTGGCCGGGCACAGCCTGGGCGAATACTCGGCGCTGGTCGCTGCCGGGGCCATGGCCTTCAAGGATACCGTGCCGCTGGTGCGCTTCCGCGCCCAGGCGATGCAGGAAGCGGTGCCCGCCGGCGAAGGCGCGATGGCCGCGGTGATGGGCCTGGAGGCCGACGCCGTGCGCGAAGCCTGTGCCGAAGCCGCGCAGGGGCAGGTGGTCGAGGCCGCCAACCTGAATGCGCCGGGCCAGATCGTCATCGCCGGTGCGAAGGCCGCGGTCGAGCGCGCCGGCGAGATCGCCAAGGCCAGGGGTGCGAAGCGTGCCGTGCTGCTGCCGGTATCCGCGCCTTTCCACTGCGCGCTGATGCGCCCTGCGGCCGAGCGCCTGGCCGAGCGCCTGGCGGACATCGTCATCGCCCGGCCGGAAATCGACGTCATCAACAACGTCGATGTCGCCGTCTACGACGATCCCGAGAAGATCCGCGACGCCCTGGTGCGCCAGGCCTATTCGCCGGTGCGCTGGATCGAGCTGGTGCAGGCGATGGCGGCGCGCGGCATGAGCCACGTCATCGAATGCGGGCCGGGCAAGGTGCTGGCCGGCATGACCAAGCGCATTGCCAAGGATGTGGAAGGCGGTTCGGCGCACGACGCGGCGAGCCTCGAACAGTCGATTGCGGCGGTGAGGTGAATATGAGTTTCTCGCTTGAAGGACAGGTTGCGCTGGTCACCGGCGCATCGCGCGGCATCGGCCGCGCCGTGGCTCTGGAGCTGGGTCGGCTCGGCGCGACCGTCGTCGGCACCGCCACTTCCGAAGCGGGTGCTGCCGACATCGACAAGGCGCTGGCCGATGCGGGTATCAAGGGCGCCGGCCTGGCGCTGAACGTGACCGACGCCGCCTCCTGTGAGGCGCTGGTCGGTGATGTCGAGAAGCGCTTCGGCGCGATTTCGATCTTGGTTAACAATGCCGGCATTACCCGCGACAACCTGGCGATGCGGATGAAGGACGACGAGTGGGATGCGGTGCTCGACACCAACTTGCGCGCGGTCTTCCGCATGAGCAAGCTGGTCATGCGCGGCATGATGAAGGCCCGCACGGGCCGGATCATCAACATCACCTCGGTGGTCGCCAGTGCCGGCAATCCCGGCCAGGCAAATTACGCCGCGGCCAAGGCCGGAGTGGCCGGCATGACGCGCGCGCTGGCGCGCGAGCTGGGTAGCCGCAACATCACCGTCAATTGCGTGGCGCCCGGTTTCATCGACACCGACATGACGCGTGCGCTGCCGGAAGCCGCGCGCGACGCGCTGCTGGGCAACATCGCGCTCGGCCGTCTGGGTCGTCCGGAGGAGATTGCCGGAGCAGTTTCTTTTCTCGCTTCGCCTGCCGCCGCCTACGTGACCGGGACCACCCTGCACGTCAACGGCGGTATGTACATGTCCTGATCGTCGGTCAGGATAGCGGTTCGGCCGGCTTTTGGTAGAATACGCCGGCTTTTTCAATACACCCGTTACCCTCAGGGAAGGAGTTAGTTCATGGAGAACATCGAACAGCGCGTCAAGAAGATCGTCGCTGAGCAACTTGGCGTGAACGAATCGGAGATCAAGACCGAATCTTCGTTCGTCGATGATCTGGGCGCGGATTCGCTGGACACCGTGGAGCTGGTTATGGCCCTCGAAGAAGAATTCGAGTGCGAGATCCCGGACGAAGAGGCCGAGAAGATCACCACCGTCCAGCAGGCGATCGACTACGTCAACGCCCACCTCAAGAAGTAATTCGCTTCTCTTGAGCGAACGCGGTCCGGATGCCGCTGCTGCGGTGTCCGGATACGCATGTCTTCATTTCACCGATTTCAACGGAGTTGCCCGTGTCGCGTCGTAGAGTCGTCGTCACCGGTCTGGGTGCCATTTCGCCAGTCGGCAATACTGTTCCCGAAGCCTGGGAAAACCTGCTTGCCGGCAAGAGCGGCATCGGACCGATCACCCGTTTCGACGCGAGTGCGTTTTCGGCCAGGATTGCGGGCGAGGTCAAGAATTTCGACGTCACCGAATACCTGTCGGCCAAGGAAGCGCGCCGCATGGACGTGTTCATCCACTACGGCATGGCCGCGGGCATACAGGCCATTCGCGACTCCGGCATCGTGGTCGATGAAAGCAACGCCGATCGCATCGGCGTGAACATCGGCTCCGGCATCGGCGGCCTGCCGATGATCGAGGATACGCACGACGATTTCCTCGGCGGCGGGCCGCGCAAGATTTCGCCTTTCTTCATTCCGGGCACCATCATCAACATGATCTCGGGCAACCTGTCGATCATGCACGGCATGAAGGGGCCCAACCTGGCGGTGGTTACCGCCTGCACCACCGGCCTCCACGCCATCGGCATGAGCGCGCGCATGATCGAGTACGGCGACGCCGACGTGATGGTCTGCGGCGGCGCCGAATCGACGGTCACCAATCTCGCCATCGGCGGCTTCGCCTCGGCCAAGGCCTTGTCGACCCGCAACGACGATCCGGCGACGGCCAGCCGCCCGTGGGACAAGGATCGCGACGGCTTCGTACTGGGCGAGGGCGCTGGCGTCATGGTGCTCGAGGAACACGAGCATGCGGTGCGCCGCGGCGCGAAAATCTATGCCGAACTCGCCGGTTTCGGTATGAGCGGCGACGCCTACCACATGACCGCGCCGGATACCGACGGCCCGCGCCGCAGCATGGTCAATGCGATGAAGAACGCCGGCGTGACGCCCGACCAGATCCATTACCTGAATGCGCACGGCACCTCGACGCCGCTGGGCGACAAGAACGAGACCGATGCGATCAAGCTCGCCTTCGGTGTTGATGCGGCGAAGAAACTGGTGGTCAATTCGACCAAGTCGATGACCGGCCACCTGCTGGGCGGCGCCGGCGGCCTGGAGTCGGTGTTCACGGTGCTCGCGGTGCATAACCAGATTTCGCCGCCGACGATCAACATCTTCGAGCAGGACCCCGAGTGCGATCTCGACTACTGCGCGAACGTCGCCCGCCCGATGAAGATCGATGTCGCGCTGAAGAACAACTTCGGCTTCGGCGGCACCAACGGCACCCTGGTGTTCCGCAAGGCCTGAGATGGAAGGCGCATGGTGAAGCCATGCACTTTCCGCTGACCGTTCCGCTTGGCCCGTCGAGGGCCGTTATGGCGTCAATCTTGGCCGCGCATGTCGTGGCGGGATTGGCGCTTTTTCATGTGCCGGGGCTGATGCCGTCCGGCGAGCCGTGGTCGTGGCTGCAGCTGTTGGGTGTCGTGCTCGGGCTTGTGCTGCCGCTGTCGCTGTTCCATGCCCTTGCCCAGGAGCGAGCCAAGCGCGGATGGGTGCTCGTCCTCGGGGGCGACGGCAGGCTGAGCGTGCAATGCCACGCCGATGGCGATGCCGCTGCCATTCACGCCTATCGCCTCGCTCGCGGCGCGGTCGATTTCGGCTGGGCGGTATGGCTGCCGCTCGTCGGCCCGGTGGCCGAAAGCGGCGCCTCCCCGGAAAGGCTCCAGCGCCGTTTCATGCTGCTGCGGGCCAACATGGCGCCGGCGCATTGGCGGCTGTTGCGGATGTGGCTGCGGCACAAGGCCGCGCCATTGGCCGGCGCCTGATCAGGTTCGGCGCTTGCGTGGTGGACGCAGGATGGTTTCGCGCGCCCGCGGCAGCAGATCCGGATAGTCGCGCGAGTGGTGCAGACCGCGGCTTTCCTTGCGCTTGAGCGCGCAGGAGACGATCAGGTCGGCGGTGACCACCAGGTTGCGCAGCTCGATGAGGTCGTTGGTGACGCGGAAGTTCGAGTAGAACTCGTGGATTTCGCGCGCCAGCAGGCGAATGCGATGTTGTGCCCGCTTCAGCCGCTTGGTGGTGCGGACGATGCCGACGTAGTCCCACATCGCGCGGCGAAGTTCCGCCCAGTTGTGCGAGATCACGACTTCCTCGTCGGCATCGGTGACGCGGCTCTCGTCCCAGTCGGGCAGTACCGGGGCGGGGCGCTTCGGCTTCGCCAGGATGTCGTTCGCCGCCGCTTCGCCATAGACCAGGCATTCGAGCAGGGAATTGCTCGCCAGGCGGTTGGCGCCATGTAGGCCGGTGTGGGCCGACTCGCCCACCGAGTACAGGCCGGGTACGTCGGTGCGCGCCGCCAGGTCGGTGACGATGCCGCCGCAGGAATAGTGCGCGGCAGGGACGACCGGGATCGGCTCGCGGGTGATGTCGATGCCGAGCTCCAGGCAGCGCGCGTAGATGTTGGGAAAGTGCGAGCGCAGCCATTCGGTCGGCTTGTAGCTGATGTCCAGATACACGCAGTCGAGGCCGCGCTTCTTCATCTCGAAGTCGATCGCACGGGCGACGATGTCGCGCGGCGCGAGTTCTTCGCGCGGATCGTGCTCGGGCATGAAGCGTGTGCCGTCGGGCAGCTTGAGCAGGCCGCCTTCGCCGCGCACGGCTTCGGAGATCAGGAAGGACTTGGCCTGCGGATGGTAGAGGCAGGTCGGGTGGAACTGGATGAATTCCATGTTCGCCACCCGGCAGCCGGCACGCCAGGCCATCGCCACGCCATCGCCGGTGGCGACGTCGGGGTTGGTCGTGAACAGATAGACCTTGCCGGTGCCGCCGGTCGCCAGCACGGTGTTGCGCGCGGCGAAGGTCACCACCTTGCCGGCTTCGATGTCGAGCACGTAGGCGCCGAGGCAGCCTTCGTCCGGCTGGCCGATCTTGTCGCCGAGCACCAGGTCGACGGCGATGTGATGCTCGAAGATGTCGATGTTCGGGTGTGCCCGTACCTGGGCGGACAGCGTCGATTGCACCGCGGCGCCGGTGGCGTCGGCGGCGTGGATGATGCGCCGGTGCGAGTGGCCGCCTTCGCGGGTCAGGTGATAGCCCAGTTGGGAGTCGGCCTCGCGGGTGAAGGGCACGCCGCGGTCGATCAGCCATTCGATGGCGCGCTTGCCGTTCTCGACGACGAAGCGGGTGGCTTCGGGGTCGCACAGGCCGGCGCCGGCGGTGAAGGTATCCTGGACGTGGGCTTCGATGCTGTCGGCGGTGTCGAGCACCGCGGCGATGCCGCCCTGGGCCCAGTTGCTGGCACTGTCGGACAGTTCGCGCTTGGTGACGAGGGCGACACGCCGGCTGTCGGCGAGCCTGAGGGCCATGGACTGGCCTGCCGCACCGCTGCCGAGGATGAGTACGTCGTACTGTTTCAGCAAGATGTCGCTCGCGCTCAAGGGAAAGGGCAAAAATATAGCACGTGGTGTGCTGTTCAAGGGCGTGCCGGCGCCCGGCAGGCAGCCGGCCGAATCGCCCGTGCGGCGCATGAACTAATCCCAGGGTGCCGTGTCTGTCCCTGTGTCTTCGATCTTTGGTGAGAGCAGGGGTGCTCGCTTATAATCCGGCGGCTTTGTCATTCGAACATCCGGAAAGAACGAACACTCCATGACCGATCGCGAAATCGATCAGCAACTCGTCGAGCGCGTGCAGCGCGGCGACAAGCAGGCTTTCGGCTTGCTGGTATCCAAGTACCAGCGCAAGCTGCATCGCCTGTTGTCGAGGTTGATCCGCGATCCAGCCGAAGTCGAAGATGTGGCGCAGGAAACCTTCATCAAGGCTTACCGTGCGCTGGGATCGTTCCGTGGGGACAGTGCGTTCTACACGTGGTTGTACCGCATCGGTATCAACACCGCGAAGAACTACCTGGTCTCGCAGGGACGCAGGGCGCCGACTTCGACGAGTTTCGACTCGGAGGAGGCGGAGACCTTTGAAGACGGCGAGCAATTGCGCGACATCAATACGCCCGAACGGCTGCTGATGACCCGCCAGATTGGCGAAACCGTCGAAGATGCGATGGCGGCTCTCCCCGAGGAGCTGCGGACGGCCATCATGTTGCGCGAACTCGAAGGCCTCAGTTACGAGGAGATCGCCAACATCATGGAATGTCCGATCGGTACGGTGCGCTCGCGGATCTTCCGTGCGCGCGAAGCGATTGCAGAACGCCTGCGGCCGTTGCTGGACACGGCCCCGGACAAACGTTGGTAGGGTGTAGGCATGAAGGACAAATTGTCGGCGCTGATCGATGGCGACCTCGACGAGAACGCGATACGCCAGGTTTTCGACGGCTTGCGACGCGACACATCGCTGAGGAAGGATTGGGATGCGTACTGCCTGATCGGCGACGTCATCCGCGGTGAGCAGGCCGGTTCGGCGGATTTCGTCGGGCGGGTCATGGCGGGTCTCGATGATGAACCCATCGTTTTCGCACCGGCAGCGTCCAAGGCGTCCGCCGCCCGGCGTAGCGTCGTGCGGACCCTGATGCCGATCGCGGCTTCGGTGATGGGGGTGGCTGCGGTGGGCGTGGTCGCAGCGACGCTCTACTCGCAGGACGCGGCCGGCCCCGCCGGCGTGGAACTGCAGCGGGTTGCGGCGCAGCCGCTCATCGCCAGCGTCGGCGCGCCTGCCGCGGCACCGCTTGCCGCAGGAATCGAGCACGTGGCTGACGATCCCCTGCGCGAGTACGTTTTCGCCCATCAAGGTGTCAGCAGCGGACCGATGCCGGCCGGTGTGCAGTATGTGAGGACCGTCTCCGCATCGGCCGGAGCGGGCCGATGAGGCGTCTGGCCGCCGTCTTCGGCGTCTGCGCCGCCTTGCTGCACCTTCCTGCCCTGGCCGAAGCGCCGGGCGACCCGCTGTCCTGGATGGCACGCATCGCGTCGGCCGGGCAGCGGCTCAACTATGTCGGCACCTTCATGTACCAGTCCGGTACGCATGTCGAAACCTCGCGCATCGCGCATCGGGTGGATGGCGGCGTGGAGTACGAGCGCCTCGAGGCGCTGGACGGCAGCCCGCGCGAAGTGATCCGCAGAGGCATGGAAGTGCGCTGCATGCTGCCGGACCAGAAGCTCGTCATCATCGACGAAGCCGCCAGCCGGCGTGCCTTTCCGGCGCGAATCCCGGCGTCGCCGGTCGGTCTCGCCGAAAGCTATCGCATTCGCAAGGGTAGCGTCGTCCGCGTCGCCGGCATGGAAGCGCAGGCGCTGATTTTCGAACCGCGGGACGATCTGCGCTACGGCCATACACTGTGGGCGGAAGTCCAGTCGGGTCTGCTGCTGAAGGCGCGTACCGTCGATGAGCAGGGGCAACTGGTCGAGCAGTTCGTCTTCAGCGACGTGCGCATCGGTGGCGAAATCGGCGACGAACTGCTTGCGCCCCGTTTCCAGGACGTCGATGACTGGCGCTTCGTGAATGCGCGCGGCAGCGATCTGGCTCGTGCCGACAGCGGCTGGGCAGTGGCGGAAGAGGTGCCCGGCTATACGCTGACCTCGGTGATGCGCAGGCCGCTCGGCCCCGAACGCGGCCAGGCGGTCCACATGGTGTTCAGCGACGGCCTGGCTTCGGTCTCTGTGTTCATCGAGCCGGTTGCCGATGGCGCCTCGATCGGCCTCGGGCCGCTGGCCAGCGGCGCCATCAATGTTTACAAGCGATCGCTCGACGGGTATTTGATCACCGTGCTCGGCGAAGTCCCCGAGCGCGCGGTCAAGCGCATCGGCGACGCGATTCGACCCTCCGGGCAGTGATGCAGGCCGTGGCGCAGGTGTTGCGCGTCGAGGCAGGGCGCGTTCGGCTGCGCGTGTCCGACGCGGGCGGCGGCTGCGGACGTTGCGACGAGCCGGGCGGATGCCGTTCGGTACAGATCACCCAGGCTTTCGGACGGCCCAGAGCCGAGTTCGTGCTGCCGACCCGGTTGAAGCTGGAGGTCGGCGACACCGTCCTCGTCAGCATTCCCGATGGCGCGCCACTGAAGGCTGCGATGGCGAGCTACGGGCTCGGCGCCGTCCTGCTGGTGGCAGGGGCTGCGCTCGGCAGCGTGGCTGCCGGACAAGGGAGCGCCGACCTCGGCGCAGCCTGTGGCGGTCTTGCCGGCCTGGCACTGGCGTTCGCCGTCAACCGCCTGTTGTTTCGCAGCCGCGGCTGGCGATCACAACTGAGCATGGAATTGCTGCCCCAGCGAGGGCCGACCCATCAAACCGCATCGCAGGCCATGTGCCTGCAGTCGCTTCAGGACCCCCGATGAGCTTCGTTGTCTTTCGCCGCAGTCTGGTTTTCGCTGCGGCTCTGCTGTTCGTACCGCTCGTGTCGGCAGCGAATCCTTCCGCGAGTCTGCCTGATTTCACTTCCCTGGTCGAAAAGCAGGGTGCGGCCGTGGTCAATATCAGCGCCATCCAGGTGCGCGGGGAACGGCCGCAATCGTCGATACCTTTCCCGGGGCTCGACGAGTCGGATCCGATGTTCGACTTCTTCCGCAAGTTCATCCCGCGCCGGCACGAATACCCGGGTGCCGACCCCGACAACCAGTCGCTGGGCTCGGGCTTCATCATCAGCGACGACGGCTACATCCTGACCAACGCGCACGTCGTCGAGGAGGCGGAGGAGATCCTCGTCCGCCTCGCCGACAAGCGTGAATACACTGCCAGGGTGATCGGCGCCGACGTGCGCAGCGACGTCGCGCTGATCAAGATCGAAGCGAACGGCCTGCCGCACGTCGTGCTGGGCGATCCGGGCCGGCTGAAAGTGGGCGAATGGGTGGTGGCGATCGGTTCGCCCTTCGGTTTCGACCAGTCGGTGACGGCCGGCATCGTCAGCGCCAAGGGGCGTTCGCTGCCGGACGAGAACTTCGTGCCTTTCATCCAGACCGACGTGGCGATCAATCCGGGCAATTCCGGCGGTCCGCTGTTCAACCTCAGGGGCGAAGTCGTCGGCATCAACTCGCAGATCTACAGCCGCACCGGCGGCTTCATGGGGCTGTCGTTCGCGATCCCGATCGATGTCGTGATGGACGTGCAGAATCAGTTGCGCACCAAGGGCCGGGTGCAGCGCGGCCGCATCGGCGTGGCGATCCAGGAAGTGACGCGCGATCTTGCCGACGGCTTCGGCCTGCCGGGTGCGTCGGGCGCCCTGGTCAGCTCGGTCGAGCCCGGCGGGCCGGCCGCCAGGGCCGGGCTGCTGCAGGGCGACGTCATCGTGCGCTTCGCCGGTAAGGCGGTGGATGCGTCCAGCGACCTGCCGCGCATCGTCGCCGCGGTCCAGCCGGGCGAGAGTGCGGAGGTGGAGGTGTACCGCGACGGCAAGCCGACCACGCTCGAGGTGCAGGTCGGTGAATGGCAGGACCCGAAGGAGGCAACGGCTGCCAGCGCCGCGCCGCGCACGGCTCCGGCGGCGAACAAGCTCGGGCTTGCGCTGTCGGTGCCGACACCGGCGCAGCGGCGCGAGCGGGGCATCGAAGGCGGCCTCATCGTCGATCGTGTCCAGGGCGCGGCAGCCAGGGCCGAGATCCAGCAGGGCGACCTGATCCAGGCCATCGTGTTCGGCGGGCGCCAGATCAAGCTGACGTCGGTGGAAGAATTCAACCGCCTGATCGGCGGCGTGGAGCAGGGCCAGAAAGTGACCCTGCTGGTCATGCGCGGCGAAACCACCTCCTACGTCAGCCTGCGAGCAGGGAAATGAGTGCGGCCGGCGCGGCCATGGCCGGCCAGTCCCGCACATTCACCGTCCTCAGCCGCGAGTGGTGCCACCTGTGCCACGACCTCGTCGCGGCACTGGAGCCCATCGCAAAGGAATACGGCTGGGCGATCGAAGTCATCGACATCGACCAGCATCCCGAACTGGAGGAACGCTGGGACGAACTCGTCCCGGTCCTGCTGGCAGGGGAGGCGGAACTCTGCCATTACCATCTGGACGAGGCGGCGGTGCGCGCTTACTGCGATGATTTTCCGCTAGAATCGCGGGCTTGACGACGCCAACCATTCCGAAAACGGGTGCTGCAAGGCACCCTTTTCGTTTCGCATGAACCACATCAGAAATTTCTCCATCATCGCCCACATCGACCACGGCAAATCGACCCTGGCCGACCGACTCATCCACTTCTGCGGCGGCCTGTCCGATCGCGAGATGGAGGCCCAGGTGCTCGACTCGATGGACATCGAGCGCGAGCGGGGCATCACGATCAAGGCGCAGACGGCTGCGCTGAGCTACAAGGCCAAGGACGGGCAGGTCTACAACCTGAACCTGATCGACACGCCGGGACACGTCGATTTTTCCTACGAGGTCAGCCGCTCGCTCGCCGCCTGCGAGGGCGCGCTGCTGGTGGTCGACGCCTCGCAGGGCGTCGAGGCGCAGACGGTGGCGAACTGCTACACCGCGCTCGACCTGGACGTCGAAGTGGTGCCGGTGCTGAACAAGATCGACCTGCCGGCGGCCGATCCCGACAATGCGCGCAGCGAGATCGAGGACGTCATCGGTGTGGATGCTTCCGAGGCCATCCTGTGCTCGGCCAAGACCGGCCTGGGCGTGGAGGACGTGCTCGAAGCCATCGTCGCGCGGGTGCCTGTGCCCAAGGGCGACATCGACGGACCGCTGAAGGCACTGATCATCGATTCCTGGTTCGACAACTACGTCGGCGTGGTGATGCTGGTGCGGGTGATCGACGGCGTGCTCAAGCCCAAGGACCGCATTCTGCTGATGTCGACCGGCGCGCAGTATCCCTGCGACCAGGTCGGTGTGTTCACGCCGCGCTCGGTCGCGCGCGACCAGCTTTGCGCGGGCGAGGTGGGCTTCATCATCGCCGGCATCAAGGAGCTGGAAGCCGCCAAGGTCGGCGACACGGTGACGCTGGCGAACCGCAAGGCCGCCGAGCCGCTGCCCGGCTTCAAGGAAATCAAGCCGCAGGTGTTCGCCGGGCTGTATCCGGTCGAGTCGTCCGAATACGACCAGTTGCGCGATTCGCTCGAGAAGCTGCGGCTCAACGACGCTTCGCTGCAGTTCGAGCCGGAAGTGTCGCAGGCGCTGGGCTTCGGCTTCCGCTGCGGTTTCCTCGGCCTGCTGCACATGGACATCGTGCAGGAGCGGCTGGAGCGCGAGTTCGACATGGACCTGATCACCACCGCGCCGACGGTAGTGTACGAAGTGGTGCTGAACGACGGTTCGGTGATCCACGTCGAGAACCCGGCCAAGCTGCCCGATTCGGGCAAGTATCAGGAAATCCGCGAACCGATCATCACCGCCACGATCTTCCTGCCGCAGGACTACGTCGGTCCGGTGATCACGCTGTGCAACCAGAAGCGCGGCAACCAGGTCGACATGCGCTACCACGGCCGCCAGGTGCAGCTGATCTACGAACTGCCGATGAACGAAGTCGTGATGGACTTCTTCGACAAGCTGAAATCGGTGTCGCGCGGCTACGCTTCGCTCGACTACGATTTCAAGGAGTACCGCACGGCCGACCTGGTCAAGCTCGACCTGATGGTCGGCGGCGAGAAGGTCGATGCGCTGTCGGTGATCGTGCACCGCGCCAGCGCGCAGTACCGCGGCCGCGAACTGGCCGCCAAGCTGCGCGGCCTGATCCCGCGCCAGATGTTCGACGTGCCGGTGCAGGCCGCGATCGGCGCCCACATCATCGCCCGCGAGACGATCAAGGCCTTGCGCAAGAACGTGCTCGCCAAGTGCTACGGCGGCGACATCACGCGCAAGAAGAAACTGCTCGAGAAGCAGAAGGAAGGCAAGAAGCGCATGAAGCAGGTCGGCAACGTCGAGATTCCCCAGGAGGCCTTCCTGGCGGTGCTGCGCACCGACGAAGGCAAGTGACGGACAACACATGAATTTCGCCCTCATCCTTTTCCTGCTGCTGGTCGTCAGCGGCGTCCTGTGGTTCTTCGATCGCTTTCATGCCCGCAAGCAGCGCCCCGCCAACGCACCGGCGCCGTGGTGGGTCGAGTACGGCGCCAGCTTCTTCCCGGTGATCCTGATCGTGTTCGGCCTGCGTTCCTTCGTCGTCGAGCCGTTCAAGATTCCGTCCGGCTCGATGATCCCGACCCTGCTGGTGGGCGACTTCATCCTGGTCAACAAATGGACCTACGGCATCCGCCTGCCGGTGATCAACAAGAAGGTCATCGACGTCAACCTGCCGCAGCGCGGCGACGTGATGGTGTTCCGCTACCCGGCCGATCCCTCGCTGGACTACATCAAGCGCGTCGTCGGCCTGCCGGGCGATCGCGTCGAATACCTCGACAAGCGGCTGACGATCAACGGCGAGGCTGTGCCCGTCGCCGAGACGGGCAGCTACCTGCATCCTGACCGGTTGTACTACTCGCCGCAATTCACCGAGAAGCTGGGCGCGGTCGAGCATTCGCTGCTGATCGAACGCGACGCGCCGGCCCATATCCCGCAGGTGATGAACTTCCCGCAGCGCGAGAACTGCACCTACACCAACCGCGGCGTGGCCTGCACCGTGCCGGCGGGGCATTATTTCGTGCTCGGCGACAATCGCGACGCCAGTGCCGACAGCCGGGTATGGGGCTTCGTGCCGGAAGAGAACATCGTCGGCAAGGCCTTCTTCATCTGGTTCAACTTCAACGACATGAAGCGTATCGGCAGCTTCCACTGAGGGAGACGGGCATGGGCTTGAAACATCAACGCGGCGTGAGCCTGATCGGCGTGCTGCTGTTCGGGGCCATCGGCGTGTTCGTGCTGCTGATGGTTTTCCGCACGGTACCGGCGATCACCGAATACATGGCGATCCAGCGCATCGTCGGCGTGCTCGCCACCGAGGGCGACAATGGCGCGAGCCCGGCCGAACTGCGGCAGAGCTTCAGCCGCCGCGCCGAGGTCGACGACGTGTCGTCGGTGATCGCGACGGACCTCGACATCGCCAAGGAAGGCAACCAGACCGTCATCGAAGTCGATTACGAGCGCGTGGTGCCGATGGTGGCCAATGTCAGCCTGCTGATCGAGTTCCACGTCAGCAGCAAGGCGCGTTGACCGCATGACGCTGGAAACCTTGCAGAACCGGCTGGGTCATCGTTTCGCCGACACCAGGCTGCTGACCGAAGCGCTGACGCACCGCAGCTTCGGCCAGCCCAACAACGAGCGCTTCGAGTTCCTCGGCGACAGCATCCTCAACTGCGTGATGTCGATGGCGCTGTTCGCCCGCTTCGAGCAACTGCGCGAAGGCGAGCTGTCGCGGGTGCGCGCCTCGCTGGTGCGGCAGGACGCGTTGTACCGCATCGCACGCGAGCTCGATCTCGGCGACGCCCTGCGCCTCGGCGAAGGCGAACTGAAGTCCGGCGGCGCCAGCCGGCCGTCGATCCTGGCCGATGCGCTCGAAGCGGTATTCGCCGCAGTGTTCCTCGACGGCGGCTTCGACGCCGCCAAAGCGGTCATCGACCGCCTCTACGTGCCGCTGCTGGCCGAAGTCGACCCGCGCCGGCCGAACAAGGATGCCAAGACAGCCTTGCAGGAATGGCTGCAGGCGCGCAAGGTTGCGCTGCCGACCTACGTGATGGTGCAGGCGCTCGGCGACGCGCATGCGCAGGAATTCGAAGTGGCGTGCGAAGTGCCGAAGTTCGGCATCCGCACGCTCGGCCGCGGCCCCAGCCGCCGCATTGCGGAGCAGCAGTCGGCCGAGCTCGCACTGACAGCCTTGAGGGCGAAATGAACGAACAGCAACACGATCAGGGCCGACAAGAGGAAGGGCAACAGGCGGGGGGTAGTTTCCGCACCGGCTTCGTCGCCATCGTCGGCCGCCCCAACGTCGGCAAATCGACCCTGCTCAATCGCCTGATCGGGCAGAAGATCAGCATCGTCTCCAGCAAGGCGCAGACCACCCGTCACCGCGTCACCGGCATCCTCACCGAAGCCGATGCGCAGTTCGTCTTCGTCGACACGCCCGGTTTCCAGACCCATCACCGCAATGCGCTGAACCGCTCGATGAACCGCACCGTATCGCAGGTGCTGGCCGACGTCGACCTGGTGTTCTTCGTCATCGAGGCCGGCCGCTTCAGCGACGACGACCGCAAGGTGCTGTCGGTGATTCCCGGAGAATCCAAGGTGATCCTGGTCATCAACAAGGTCGACCAGTTGAAGGACAAGGCCCGTCTGCTGCCCTTCATCGACGAAGTACGTCAGTTGCGCGACTTCACCGAGATCGTGCCGCTGTCGGCGGAGAAGGGCCGCAACGTAGCCGAGCTGATCAAGGCCGCCACGCCGCTGCTGCCGACTGGTGCGCCGATGTACGAGGAAGACGAGATCACCGACCGCAGCGAGCGCTTCCTCGCCTCCGAATTCCTCCGCGAAAAGCTCTTCCGCCTGCTCGGTGACGAGCTGCCTTACGGCATCGCCGTCGAGATCGAGAAGTTCGAGGTCGAAGGCCGGCTGCGCCGCATCCATGCGGCGGTGATCGTCGACAAGCCGGGTCACAAGGCGATGGTGATCGGCCGCGGCGGCGAAAGGCTCAAGCGCATCTCGTCCGAAGCCCGTGTCGAGCTCGAGAAGCTGTTCGACGGCAAGGTCTTCCTCGAAGTCTGGGTCAAGGTCAAGAGCGGCTGGGCCGACGACGAGCGTGCGCTGAAGAGCCTCGGCTACGAGTAGCCGGCGGCGATCGCTGATGGCAGCCCCCAAGCAGCGTGTCGAGCAGCAGACGGCCTGGGTGCTGCACACCTATCCCTGGCGCGAGACCAGCCTGATCGTCGAAGTGTTTTCGCGTGACCATGGCCGCGTCGCGCTGGTCGCCAAGGGTGCGCGGCGGCCGCACTCGCAGTTGCGCGGCGTGCTGATGGCTTTCCAGCCGCTGCTGATGGACTGGTCGGGCGGCGGCGAGGTCAAGACCCTGGTGCGCGCCGAATGGCAGGGTGGACAGCCGCTGCTGAGCGGGCGGGCGCTGATCTGCGGCTACTACCTCAACGAGCTGCTGGTGCGCCTGACCGCGCGTGAAGATCCCCATCCGCGCCTGTTCGCTGCCTACGCCGAAGCGGTGCGCGCACTCGGCCGCGGCGAGCCGGAACCGCCCATCCTGCGCCGCTTCGAGCTCGCGCTGCTGCAGGACCTCGGCTACGAGGCCGGCCTGGAGCACGAGGCCGACAGCGGCGAGCCGGTGCGGCCCGAGGGGCGCTACCTTTATATAATCGAACGCGGCCCGGTTCGGCTGGAAGTTCTCGAAGAGGAAATCCGCGACAGCGACAGCGGCGGCGAAGGCGCTGCCGCCCTGGGCGAGCAGCCGCTGCTGTCCGGCCGGACCCTGCTCGACATGGCCGCCGACGACTTCTCCCGCGCGGAGACGCTGGCCCAGTCCAAGCAGTTGCTGCGCATGCTGATCAACCACACCCTGGGCGGCCAGCCCTTGCAGTCGCGCCGGGTGCTGAAGGAATTGCAGGAGCTTTGATGATCGAACTCGGCGTCAACATCGACCACGTCGCCACGCTGCGCCAGGCGCGCCGCACCTGGGAGCCCGATCCGGTATGGGCGGGTGTCGAAGCCCAGCTCGGCGGTGCGGACGGCATCACCATCCACCTGCGCGAAGACCGCCGCCACATCAACGACGACGACGTGCGCCGGCTGCGCGAGCTGACCCAGGTCAAGCTCAACCTGGAAATGGCGGCGACCGACGAGATGGTCGGCATCGCCTGCCGCACGAAGCCGGAAATGGCGATGCTGGTGCCCGAAGGCCGCCACGAAGTCACCACCGAAGGCGGGCTGGACATCGTCGCCCAGGAAGCACGGCTGAAGGACGTCATCGCCCGCCTGGCCGACGCCGGCATCGTCACCAGCGTGTTCATCGACGCCGAGATCGAGCAGATCGAAGCCGCCGAACGCATCGGCGCGCGCGTCTGCGAAATCCACACCGGCCCCTATGCCCACGCCTTCCATGCCGCCGGCCGCGATGCCGAATCGCCGGCAGTGCTGACCGAACTCGCCAAGGTCCGCGAGGCTGGCGAAGCAGTGCGCCGGCTGGGCATGCGCTTCAACGCCGGCCATGCGCTCAACTATTACAACGTCGCTCCGATCGCCCGCCTGCACGGCATCCGCGAGCTGCACATCGGTCACTCCATCGTTAGCCGCTCGGTCTTCGTCGGCCTGCGCCAGGCCGTGGCCGAAATGAAGCGGCTGATGCGCGAGGCCCAGGCGGCCTGAACGGGCAGGGCGGCGTGATCCACGGTATCGGCACCGACATCGCGCACGTGCAGCGTGTGCGCGACGCGCTCGAACGCCATGGCGATCGCTTCGCGCTGCGCATCCTCGCCGCCTCCGAAGTCGAGGCCTGGCGCGCCCACCGCGACCCCGCGCGCTTCCTCGCCAAGCGCTTCGCCGCCAAGGAGGCTTTCGGCAAGGCGCTCGGCACCGGCGTCGCCGTGCCCGCCACGCTGCACGCGGTCGCGGTCGGCCACGATGCGCTCGGCAAGCCTGGCTACCGCTACGACGAACGCCTCGCCGCCCACATGCGCGACAAGGGTTTGCGTGCGTACCTGAGCATCAGTGACGAAGGTGATACGGTGGTAGCTTTCGCGGTGATCGAAAAACTGGCGGACGCGCATCCCGGCTGAGGCGCCACCCTAGCCACGCCCGGGAGCGATATGCGGCGATTGGCACTCTCATTCACCGCAGATCGTGCGGTGAATGGATGGCGCGGTCCCTGAACTGAACCGCAACGACACGTCCGCCCCCTGATGAGGCTTTCACTATGACTTTCCCCGTTTCGCTTCCCCGCGGCCCGGTCATGATCGACGTCGCCGGCACCGCGCTGACCGACGAAGAACGCGAGCGCCTGCTCGATCCGCTGGTCGGCGGGGTGATCCTGTTCGCGCGCAACTACATCGGCTCCGAACAGTTGCGTGCGCTGACCGCCGACATCCGTGTGCTGCGCGATCCGGCGCTGATCATTGCGGTCGATCACGAAGGCGGCCGGGTGCAGCGCTTCCGCTCGGATGGCTTCACCCGCCTGCCGTCGATGCGTTGCCTCGGTGCCTCGTGGGAGCAGGATCACGCTGCCGCGCTCGATGCTGCGCGAGCCGCCGGTTTCGTGCTGGCTGCCGAGCTGCGTGCACACGGCGTCGATCTCAGCTTCGCGCCGGTGCTCGATCTCGACTACGGTGCCTGCCGTGCCATCGGCAACCGCGCCTTTCACCGCGATCCGCAGGTGGTCGCCGCGCTGGCGCAGGCGGTGGTCGCCGGCATGGCGCAGGCCGGCATGGGGGCGGTCGGCAAGCACTTTCCCGGCCACGGCTTCGTCGAGGCCGATTCGCACCACGAGGTGCCGGTGGATGCGCGCGACTTCGACACCCTCTGGAACGAAGACATCGCCCCTTACCGCCACCGCCTCGGCCGCCAGCTCGCCGGCGTGATGCCTGCCCACGTCATCTACCCGAATGCCGATCCCGGCCCGGAGCCGCAGCCGGCGGGCTTTTCGCCGTTCTGGCTCAAGGACGTGCTGCGCACGCGGCTCGGCTTCCAGGGCGTGGTCTTCAGCGACGACCTGAACATGGAAGGCGCCCGCGTCGCCGGCGACATCGTCGGCCGCGCCAAGGCTGCCTACGAGGCGGGCTGCGACATGCTGCTCGTCTGCAACCGGCCCGACCTCGCCGCCGAGTTGCTCGACCGCTGGGCACCGCTGCCCGATGCGGCAAATCTCGCCCGGCTGGCGGCGATCGTGCCCGCCACCGCGTGTCCCGCCTGGCTGGCCGATCCTTTTGCGCTCGAACTGCATCCCGCCTATGTCCAGGCGCGGCAGGCCGTGGCGGCGATTCCGGACGATGTCGCTGGCGCCGCACCGGCGATGACTGCCGCCACCATCGGCGAGCAGCGCACCGAAATCCTGCGCAAGCAGGGTTAATATTTCGCCAGACCCGTCTCCGAACCTCCAGCATGGAACAAACCGTCATTCCGCAGCTTCGCACCCTGAGCGCCGACCGGGCGCTGCCGTTCTACGTCCAGGGGCTTGGTTTCCAGGTCGATTGGCGCCACCAGTTCGAGCCGGGTTTCCCGTGCTTCTTCCAGCTCACCCGCGATGGCCAGACGATCTTTCTCTCCGAACATGCAGGCGACTGCGAGCCGGGCGGGGCGGTCTATTTCCGTGTTCCGGACGTCGATGCCTGCCATCGCAGCTTCGTCGCCAACGGCGTGGCGGTTGCGCAGCCGCCTCAGGACACGCCATGGGAAATGCGCGAGATGCTCGTCGTCGACCCCGACGGAAACCGGCTGAGGTTTGCGAGCGATGTCGCCTGACCGGCCTGCAGCATCGATGAAATGACCGAGCCGACGCCCATCTCTCCCACCTTCGACGCCAAGAGCTTCCTGCGCACCCTCACCGAGGAGCCGGGCGTCTATCGCATGATCGGCGCGGACGACAAGGTGCTCTACGTCGGCAAGGCCAAGAACCTCAAGCGCCGCGTCTCCAGCTACTTCCAGAAGACGCTCTCCAGCCCGCGCATCGCGATGATGGTCGCGCAGATCCAGCGCGTCGACGTCACCGCCACACGCTCCGAGGCCGAGGCGCTGCTGCTGGAGAACAACCTCATCAAGAGCTTGGCGCCGCGCTACAACATCCTGTTCCGCGACGACAAGACCTATCCCTACATCGAACTCTCCGCCGACGAATTCCCGCGCCTCGCCTATCACCGCGGTGCGCTCGCCCGGCGGGCACGCTACTTCGGGCCTTTCCCCAATGCCTGGGCGGTGCGCGAAAGCATCCATCTGCTGCAGAAGACCTTCCAGCTGCGCACCTGCGAGGACTCCGTCTTCGCCAATCGCTCGCGGCCCTGTCTGCTGCACCAGATCAAGCGCTGTACCGCGCCCTGTGTCGGCCTGATCGACGCCGAAGCCTATGCGGCTGACGTCAGGCTTGCCACCCGTTTTCTCGACGGCCAGACCAGCGAAGTCATCGACGATCTCACGTCGCGCATGCACGCAGCGTCCGAGCGCCTGGCTTTCGAGGAAGCCGCCGCCTGCCGCGACCAGATCCGCATGCTGCAGGCGGTGCTGCACAAGCAGTTCGTCGACAGCCGCAAGGACGAGGACGTCGACATCCTCGCCGCGGTCGAGGAGGACGGCCTCACCTGTGTGAACATTGCCATGGTGCGTGGTGGCCGCCATCTCGGCGACCGGCCGCAGTTCCCCAGCGGCGGCGCGTCGTCGGGCGCGGCCGACTGCCTGCTGGCTTTCGTCGAGCAGCATTACGGCCTGCACCCGATCCCGGCCCGCATCCTGGTCAACCTGCGGCCGGAACCGGTGCGCGACGCGATGGCCGAGATCACCGATCGCCCGCCCGGCGTGGTGGCGCCGCGCTTCGCCGCGGAAAAGGCCTGGATGGAGATGGCCGAGAAGAACGCCCGGCTGGCGATCCAGGCGCGTGCGCGCGACGCCGGCCGCATCGAGCAGCGCCTCGAAGCCCTGCGGGTCGCGCTCGGCATCGACGAAGCACCGCAGCGCATCGAATGCTTCGACATCAGCCACACCATGGGCGAGGCCACGGTGGCTTCATGCGTGGTGTGCGAAGCCGGCGCCATGAAGCGGGCCGAATACCGCCGCTACAACATCAGCGGCATCACGCCTGGCGACGACTACGCGGCGATGCGCCAGGCGCTGGAGAAGCGCTACGGCAAGGTCGCGGCGGGAGAGGGCATCTGTCCCGACCTGATCCTGATCGACGGCGGCAAGGGCCAGGTCGGCGCCGCGCGCGAAACCCTGGCCGACATCGGCCTGGAATCGGTGGCGATGGTCGGCGTGGCGAAAGGCGAGGGCCGCAAGGCCGGCCTGGAGACGCTGATCTTCCCCGACGGCCGCGAAGGCCTTGCGCTAGGCGGCGAATCGGCGGCCTTGCACCTGATCGTCGAGATCCGCGACGAAGCCCACCGCTTCGCCATCACTGGCCACCGCGCGGCGCGCGGCAAGGCGCGCATCGGCTCGAAACTGGAAGACATCCCCGGCGTCGGCCCTTCGCGCCGCCGCAACCTGCTCGCCGCTTTCGGCGGCCTGGACGGCGTGCGCGATGCCACGGTGGAAGACCTGTGCCGCGTGGATGGCGTCAGCCGCAAGCTGGCCGAGCAGATCCATGCCGCATTGCACTGATCAGGGCGCGTTCAGCCCAGCGCTTCCTTCACCCAGGCGTTGGCCTGCTTGGCGTCGAAGCCGGTGCCGAACTTTGCTTTCAGCGCGCCCATCACCACGCCCATCTGCTTGGGCGAGCGCTCGGCGAGGCCGGCTACGGTGTCGGCGATGAAGGCCTTTACCTCTTCCTCGCTCGCCATCGGCGGCAGGTAGGCGGTCAGAATGGCGGATTCCTGCTCGAGCACCGCACGGCGCTCGGCGTCCTGGATCACGCCGAGTGCTTCCTGGTTGTTCTTCAGGAACTTGCGGATGGTCTGCTGCACCTCGTCGTCGGTGCTTTCGCGATTGCCCGCGTTCTTGCCGACCATCTCGGCCTCGCCGATCAGGGTGCTCAGCAGCGTGGCGCGGACCTTGTCGGCGGCTTTGCGTGCAAGCAGGGAATCTTTCTTCAGTTGGGCCAACAGGCTCATCGGGGGCTCCGGTTGCAGTGAGTGTTCGATGCGCGGGAGTTTACCGCAGTCGATGTGCGGCCAAGGCTTGCTTCCACCTGTCGCGATGCGCTAAATGGTCCTCATGCTCAACATGATGGAATCCCCCCGATGAAGGCTTGGGTGCAGTATTGGGTCGATGTGGCGAAAACCACGGTGCGCGTGTGGCTGGAGGCGCAGGTGTTCGTTCATGCGGCGGCGCTGGCGTTCTTCACCGTGTTCTCGGTGGCGCCGGTGATGATCGTGGCGGTGAGCATCGTCGGCCTGGTGCTGGGGGAACGCGCGGCGCAGGGCGAGATCGTGCAGCAGCTTCAGGCGGCGCTCGGCGTCGAGGCAGCGACCGCGGTGCAGACGGCGGTGGAGAACAGCCGCATCCAGCACAGCGGTCTGCTGCCGACCATCGCCGGCTTCGGTGCGATGATCTTCGGTGCGACGACGGTGTTCGCGCAGATGCAGGGCGCGCTGAACGCGATCTGGAGCGTGGCGCCGCAGCCCACGCGCAGCGGCGTGCTCAACTATCTCAAGACACGGCTGCTGTCGCTGACCGTGGTGCTGGCGATCGGTTTCGTGCTGCTGGTGTCGCTGGCGCTGAGTGTGGCGATGCGGACGGTGGTGGCCTTTGCGCAGGACTGGCTGCCGGTGCCCGGCTTCGTGCTGCTGGGGCTGGACTGGACGGTGTCGCTCGTCGTCATCACCTTGCTGTTCGGCGCCATCTTCCGCGTGCTGCCGGACGTGGTGCTGAGCTGGCGCGACGTCTGGCTGGGGGCGCTGGTGACTGCGCTGCTGTTCGTGCTGGGGCGATCGCTGATTGCGCTGTACCTGTCGACGACCGCCACCGCGTCGTCCTACGGCGCGGCGGGTTCGCTGGTGCTGCTGTTGATGTGGGTGAATTACTCGTCGCTGATCCTGCTGTTCGGCGCCGCCTTCACCCGGGCGACGGTCGAGGCGAGCGGGCGCTGCATCGTGCCGCGGGCGACGGCGGTATGCGTGGTGCGGGCCCCGGTGCAGGACGCCGACCCGGTGGTCTGAGCGCGGGCCCCGCGGCCGGGCGTGCTCAACTGCGCAGCAGGTGCAGGCGGAAGTGGTGCCGGATGAAGTCCTGGAAGCGGGCCACCTGCTCGAGCGCCAGCCGCAGTTCGCCCTGCTGCATGGTGTTGAGGCTGTCCAGGGCGACGTAGTTGGTGGGCTCGGCGCCGGCGCGCAGGGCGTCGACCTGGCCGCGCAGGCGCGTCGTGACCAGGAAGTCGAAGCTCGCGATGAGGTTGCGGGCGTCCTGCGGATTCATCACGCCGGCTTCGACCAGCATCTCGATGCGGTCGTGGGTGCTGCCCTCGAGCCTGCGCGCTTCCATCGCCAGGGCCTTGATGCCGTCGGTGATGGCGAAGATGCCGGCCTTCTTGATGTCGAGCTTGCCGCGATGGGGGCCGTCCTTTTCCAGCTTGATCTTGCCGAACCAGCCCAGCGGGGGGACGAAGTGCGTCGTGTTCTGCACCATGCGCATCAGGAAACTCTGGTCGGCGCTCAGCATCGCGAAGGCGTGCTCCCTGACCGAGCGCACCAGGTCGTCGCGTCCGTACAGCATGCGCAGATCCATGAACATGCTGCCGGTCATGACGTTCTCGGGCTTCGGCGTCGTCAGCCAGCGGTTGAGTTCCTCCTTCCAGCCCGACAGGCTGCGCCGCCATTCCGGGTTGCGCGCCATGATGCCGCCCTTGCAGGCAGGCACGCCGATCGAGATCAGGGCGCCGATGAGGTCGTGTGAGAAGGCTTCCAGGCGGGCGACGTCGGCGGAGCTCAGATCGTCGTCGTAGATGATGGCGTTGTCCTGGTCGGTGGTCAGGGTCTGCTCGCTGCGCCCTTCACTGCCCATGACGACGAAGGCGAAATCGTTGGTGAGATCGGCGTAGCGCTCGGTACGCAGCAGCGCGATGAGCCGGATCAGCACCTGGTCGTTGAGGTGGGCGATCAGCTTGACCATGTCGCGGATCGGCACGCCGGTGCCGGACAGATGCAGCACCAGGTTCTGGATGCGGATGTGCAGCGTGCGCAGGTCTTCGACCGAAGCGGCTTTCTCGATGTCGAGAACCAGCTGGTGCGGCGAGTGCGCCTGCAGGCGCAGGATGTCGGTGTCGGTGATGATGCCGGCCAGCGCACCCTGCTCATCGATCACCACCAGGCGGTGGATCTTCAGGCGCGACATGCGGTACAGCGCTTCGTACAGCATGTCGTCCTCGCCGATCGTGGCCAGCGGCGAGTGCATGACGTCGCCCACCGTCAGCTCGACCGGTGAACGCCCCGGGGCGACGACCTTGTTGCGCAGATCGCGGTCGGTGAAGATGCCTTCGGGCATGCCGTCGCCGAGCACCACCATGCTGGAAATGTTGCGCTCGCGCATCACGGCGACGGCCGATACCAGGCTGTCGCCTGCGCTGCAGGTCATGACCTGGCGCTGGCAGAAGTCTCTTACGGGACGGAAAAACTGGTTCTCTTCGGCCATGGGCGATATCCGTGGGACAGGGTCATGAAACGCGGATTATACCCATGGCCTCAGTGTAGTCATTGCATCGCAGCAAGGCTCTGGCCGGCCAGGGTACAGGCGGACTGGAGCGCGTTCCGGCCGATGGTGACGACATCGCCGATGATGATCAGCGCCGGCGGGCGCAGGCCGGCTTCGAGCACGGCTGCCGGCAGCTTGCCGAGCGTGCTGTAGACGCTGCGCTGCTCGGCAGTGGTGGCACCGTGGATGACTGCCGCGGGCGTGCCGGCCGGCAGGCCATGAGCGACCAGTTCGCGGCAGATGATGTCCAGCGCACCCAGGCCCATGTAGATGACCACGGTCTGGTTCGGGCGCGCGAGCGCTTCCCAGTCGAGATCGACGGTATCGTCCTTCAGGTGCCCGGTGGCGAAAACCAGCGTCTGCGCATGTTCGCGATGAGTCAGCGGGATGCCGCTGGTGGCGCCTGCGCCGGCCGCGGCGGTGATGCCGGGGACGATCTCGCAGTGCAGGCCGGCGGCCTGTACCGCCTGCATTTCCTCGCCGCCGCGGCCGAAGATGAAGGGGTCGCCGCCCTTGAGCCGTACCACGCGCAGGCCTTCGCTGGCCAGTTCGACCAGCAGGCGATTGATCTCGTGCTGGGGCAGGGCGTGGTTGCCGGCTTCCTTGCCGGCATAGACGCGCCGCGCCGTCGGCGGAATCAGCTTGAGCACGGCCGGGCTGACGAGATGATCGTAGACCACCGCCTCGGCGGACTCGATCAGGCGCGCGGCCTTCAGCGTCAGCAGCTCCGGATCGCCCGGACCGGCGCCCACCAGATACACGCAGCCGCGCGTGGCGGCATCGTGCTCGTCTTCCATCTGCGGTGCCAGCGCACCGGGCCGGCCTGGTTCCTCGTATCCGCCCGGCTGGCGAGCGGATGCGGCCTGAACGGATTGGGGGGCGGCTGCGGGGGCGAGAGTGGCTGCGTGCATGGGACGACTCCGTCTTGTGCAGGGGATCGACAGCCGCGTATACCCGCGGCCTCAATATTCCATTTTGCTTATTCGCTCAACGGTTTGGTGCTGCTGAACGTGTGACGGCACTTTATCCGTACAAGGCGTAGGGAAAATTAACTCAAATCAAGGATCGGAGAGCACGTGCGATTCGATACTGGCGCCGCAGTGTTACTTCGACGTCCCGTGCTTAAGGAGAGGGCAATGCACAACAAGAGCTGGATTGGAAAAACCCTGGCGTTGGCGATTCTGCCGATGGCGCTGGGAAGCGCATGGGCGCAGACGGCGCCGAAATTGACGCCGGAAGAGATGGAGCAGGCGAAACAGATCTACTTCGAGCGCTGTGCGGGTTGCCATGGCGTGCTGCGCAAGGGCGCCACTGGCAAGAATCTGGAGCCGCACTGGAGCAAGACTCTGGACGACGGCACCAAGATGGAAGGCGGTACGCTGAAGCTGGGCACCGACCGTCTGGAAAAGATCATCGCCTACGGCACCGAAGGCGGCATGGTCAACTACGACGACATTCTGACGCCGGAAGAAATCAACCTGATGGCGCGCTACATCCAGAACGAGCCGCCGATTCCGCCCGAGTTCTCGCTCAAGGACATGAAGGATAGCTGGAAGCTCATCGTTCCGGTCGATCAGCGTCCGAAGAAGCAGATGAACAAGGTCAACCTGAACAACGTGTTCGCGATCACGCTGCGTGACGCGGGCAAGCTGGCTCTGGTCGATGGCGACACCCACAAGATCTGGAAGATCCTCGATACCGGTTACGCGGTGCACATCTCGCGCCTGTCGGCTTCCGGCCGCTACGTGTACACCGTCGGCCGCGACGGCCTGACCACCATCATCGACATGTGGTACGAAGAGCCCACCACCGTCGCCACGGTGCGCCTGGGTTCGGACGCGCGTTCGGTCGATACCTCGAAGTTCAAGGGCTACGAAGACAAGTACCTGATCGGCGGCACCTACTGGCCGCCCCAGTACTCGATCATGGACGGCGAGACGCTCGAACCGATCAAGGTCGTCTCGACCCGCGGCCAGACGGTGGATGGCGACTACCACCCCGAGCCGCGCGTGGCCTCCATCGTCGCTTCGCTGCAGAAGCCCGAGTGGGTGGTCAACGTCAAGGAAACCGGCATGATCCTGCTGGTCGACTACAGCGACATCAAGAACCTGAAGTCGACGACCATCGAATCCGCCAAGTTCCTGCATGACGGCGGCTGGGATGCCTCGGGCCGCTACTTCATGGTGGCTGCCAACGCGTCGAACAAGGTTGCTGCGGTCGATACCAAGACCGGCAAGCTGGCTGCGCTGGTCGACACCGCGAAGATTCCGCACCCGGGCCGCGGAGCCAACTTCGTCCATCCGCAATATGGCCCCGTGTGGTCGACCGGTCACCTCGGCGACGAAGTCGTCTCGCTGATCTCGACTGCGTCCGACGATCCCAAGTTCGCCAAGTACAAGGAGCACAACTGGAAGGTCGTGCAGGAACTGAAGATGCCGGGCGCGGGCAACCTGTTCGTCAAGACGCATCCGAAGTCCAAGCACTTCTGGGCCGATGCGCCGATGAACCCCGAGCGTGAGGTTGCCGAGTCGGTGTATGTGTTCGATATGAACGATCTGTCCAAGCCGCCGACGCAGCTCAACGTCGCCAAGGATTCCGGCCTGCCGGAAAGCAAGGCGATCCGCCGCGCGGTGCAGCCCGAGTACAACCAGGCTGGCGACGAAGTGTGGATCTCGCTGTGGGGCGGCAAGACCGACCAGTCGGCAATCGTGATCTATGACGACAAGACGCTGAAGGTGAAGCAGGTCATCACCGATCCTGAAGTCGTCACGCCGACCGGCAAGTTCAACGTCTATAACACGATGCACGACGTCTATTGATCGCCTAGCCGATCATTGACCCGAACCCCCGCGCCTCGGCGCGGGGGCGCAAGGGGAGTCCCATGACAGATCGAGACAGCTCCAAACAACAAGATTCCGGCGGCCTGATGGCCCGCCTGCGCCGGCCTTCCACGAAGTACTCGCTGGGCGGCCTTTTGTCTGTCGGCATTCTGCTCGGCGTGCTCTTCTGGGGCGGCTTCAACACCGTGCTGGAAGCCACCAACACCGAGACCTTCTGCATCTCCTGCCACGAGATGGAGGAGAACGTCTATCAGGAATACAAGGAAACCATCCACTACAACAACCGCACCGGCGTGCGTGCGACCTGTCCGGACTGCCATGTGCCCAAGGAGTGGACGCACAAGATGATCCGCAAGGTCCAGGCCTCGCGGGAAGTGTGGGGCAAGCTCACCGGCAGCATTTCCACGCCCGAGAAGTTCGAAGCCAAGCGCCTGACGCTGGCGCGCAGCGAATGGGCACGGATGAAGGCCGCCGATTCGCGCGAATGCCGCAATTGCCACGGTTTCGAGAGCATGGATCCCGAAAAGCAGAAGCAGCGCGCACGCAAGCAGCACGAGATGGCCATCGAAGACAAGATGACCTGCATCGACTGCCACAAGGGCATCGCCCACCACAAGCCCGAAGGCATGACCGACGAAGACGAGGAATGATCCGGCGAGCGCCTGCGCTGCAGGCGCCCGGCTTTCTTCCCGACCCATCCGCAGTGAGGAAACGAACATGAAGAAGACGATGATCGCAGCCGCTGTCGGCACCGTTCTCGCCCTTGGCACCGGATCGGCACTGGCCGCGGCGCCCGACTGGGG
The DNA here is from genome assembly GCF_025699485.1 of Thauera carbonicopians. Classification (GTDB taxonomy): domain Bacteria; phylum Pseudomonadota; class Gammaproteobacteria; order Burkholderiales; family Rhodocyclaceae; genus Thauera. The sequence goes on from NZ_JANUXN010000002.1 coordinate 341,974, forward strand.
CAAGGTCGAGGCCAAGGACATCACGCTGTTCTATCCCGGCGTGTCGCCGCTGGAATGGATCCAGAAAGGCAGTGCACACGGCGGCGCGCGTGCGCTGAAAAAAGGCGAGACCTGTGCCGATTGTCACCATGAAGAGACGTCCGACATGGGCAAGAAGATCGCCAGCGGCCAGAAGATCGAGCCCAGCCCGATCGCCGGCAAGGCTGCCTTCATCCCGGTGAAGGTGCAGGCCGCGCACGACGCCGACAACCTCTACCTGCGCTTCTCCTGGAAGCAGCCCGCAGCCTCGGGCGCAGCCAAGATGGACGACAAGAACCCGGTCAAGATCGCGTTCATGCTCGAATCCGGCGGCAAGGTGGAGCTGGCTGACCAGGCCGGCTGCTGGGCCACCTGCCACACCGACTCGCGCACCATGCCGGACGCGGCCGATACCAAGACCAAGTACGTCAAGGGCGCGTCGCTGGCCGAGGGCAAGTTCTACGACCTTTACCAGTGGCGCAGCGGAGAGAAGAAGGGCTTCGACGGCCACGTCGCCGACACCCGCGTGATGGAAGGCGGCAGCGCGCTGGTCAGCGCTGAAGGCAAGCAGGACGGCGACACCTGGACCGTGGTGTTCACCCGCAAGCTGGCGGCTGGCGGGCAGGGCGACGTCGCGCTCGAAGCGGGCAAGACCTACAACTTCGGCTTCGCCATCCACGACGACAGCGCGGCCGGCCGCTTCCACCATGTGTCGCTGGGCTACAAGCTCGGCATCGACGCCAAGGCCGACATCACTGCCGCCAAGCAGTAAGACGGGACGGCAGCGTGCGGCGTCGGTGCCGCACGCATGGCGAGAGGACGGGAATCCATGCATGCGCATGGGTTCCCGTCATGCGTTTTCCGGACGGGAGAGAAGCATGAAGACGAAGTGGATAACCCGGCAGCTGCGCGCGGGCATGCTGGCGGGCCTCATGGTCGCGGGCGGAGCATGGGCGGCCGAGCACGAGGTGCGCATCGTCCAATACGCCTACACGCCCGCCGAACTTATGATCAAGGCCGGCGACACCGTGACCTGGATCAACGACGAGAAGCGCGTCAGCCATTCGGTGCTGTTCAGGGGGAGCGGAGAGGAGTCCGAGCGCTTCTTCCCCGGCGAGCGCTGGTCGCGCAAGTTCGAGCAGCCCGGCAATTACGAATACACCTGCGGGCCGCATCCGGAAATGAAGGGCCTCATCGTCGTCACCGAGTGATGTCTGCCGATGACTTGCGGCACCGCGGCCAAGCGTTCGAGCGCCTGTTCGATGGCTTCGCTGTCCATAGATGCGTAGCCGAACAGTAGCGCCCGCTGCTCGACGTCCTGGCTGCCGCCGCTGGCAGCCTCGGGCAGCGTATAGAGCCGCACGCCGCATGCCAGAGCCTTTTGTGCGACGTCCGCGGCATGCTCGCTGCCATCCAGAAGGTGAAAGGCGACGTGCATGCCGCCATGCTGGCCGCTGACCCGTCCAGCCGTTCCCCAGATTCGATCGAGTCCGCCGAGCAGGCAGTCGCGCTGGCCGTGATAGCGGCGGCGCAGCGCATGCAGATGGCGGGAATACTCACCGGCCTCGATGTAGCGCGTCATCACCGCCTGCTCGAGCCAGGGACAGCCGTTGTTGAGCAAGGCCTTGCGCCGGATTATGGCGTCGACCAGCGCAGGCGGGCAGACCATGTAGCCTAGCCGCAGGCCTGGCCCCAGGGTCTTGGAAAAGGTGCCGAGATAGACCACGCGCGAAGGGTCCAGCGCGGCCAGTGGCGGTAGCGGCGTGTTTTCGTAGCGGAACTCGCCGTCGTAGTCGTCCTCGATGATGAGTGTGCCGTTGGCTGCTGCCCACTCCAGCAACTGGCGGCGGCGCGGCAGTGACAGCTCGTAACCGAGCGGGTACTGGTGCGAAGGCGTGACGTACGCCAACCGGACCGGCCGTTGCGGCAAGGCATCGACCTGAAGGCCCTGTGAGTCGACGGGAATGCGCGTGATCTTCGCTCGGTGCATGTCGAGCACGCGGCTGAAGCCGGTATAGCCAGGGGCCTCCATGACCGCTTCATCGCCTTCGCCCAGGCAATGGGCCGTCAGCAGGCTCAAGGCCTCCTGGCTTCCGGAGACGATCACGATCTGTTCCGGCTCCACGTCGAAGCCCTTGCTCGCGGAAAGATGGTCGGCAAGCTGCATGCGCAGCCCCCACAAGCCTTCGGCGGGGGTGTATTCGGCGATCGCACGGCTCATCTGGCGAAGCAGGCGGCTGGACAGTTCGGCCCAGCGCTGCGCCGGGAAGACGGAGGCGGCCGGACGGCCGATCTTGAAGTCGAAACGGACCGGCATTGCCGGCGGTTGCGCGTGTACGCCGGAGCCCGGCGGCGGTTTGGCTGCATCGGCGTAGGCCGGCGCGGCCGATGGGGCGGGCACCGGCTGCGCGCGTGCCGATTCGACCGGTTTGCCCATGCAGGGGCCGCCCGGTTCGACGAAGACCCCCCGCCGGTGTTCGCTCCGTACCAGTCCTGCTGCATACAGCAATTCATAAGCACCCAGCACGGTGTTTTTCGAAACGCCCAGTTGCGCCGTCAGTTCGTTGATCGATGGCAACTGGTCGTGGGCATGCAGCCGACCGGTGGCAATGAGCCGCTCGATGCCGTTGGCGATCTGCTGTTTGTAGGGTTCGGCGCTGTCACGGGACAGCTGGATCGGTACGGCAAGCAGTCTGTTCTGCATCGGTTTTTTAGGTTGCCACAGTCGTTTGAGGACTGAGGACAGGCAATGGTGGAGTGTGCCCACATTATGCCGCTCTGGACTGCCTGCGCTGTACCCATGGCATTAGTAGGGCTATGTCCTCCATGGCAGGACCGTTTCTCCCATAGTCGTGTTTGCCCGGATAGGCTTTGTTAACGTTCAGGGAGAACGTCGTGCATAAAGAAAAGATCTTCATCACCGCAATTCTGGCCACGCTTTGCAGTACTGCCAGCGGCGCATCGTTCGAAAAGGCGGACAGGGCCGAAGCATTGTTCCAGGACAACTGTGCGGTCTGCCATGCAGCCAACCGGAGTGGCTATGTCGCGCCGGCGCTGACCAGCGACCGCCTAGTGCAGAGCGAGGCCGCCTTGCGCGGGACCATCATGACAGGCATTCCCGACACCTTGATGCCGCCCTTCGTCGGTCGTCTGGCGGACGACGACATCCGCTTGCTCGCCAGCTACATCAAGACCCAGCCGGCCAGCACGCCGGAGTGGGGACTGGAGGACATCCGCGCCAGCGTCGAGGTGCTGGTGGATGAGAAGACGCTGCCGGACAAGCCGGCCTACGAGATCGATTCGGTGTATGACCTGATGGTGGTGATGGCGCGCGGACGCTACGGCAGGGGCGGCGAGCACGGCAACGCCAAGGCCGTCTTCATCGACGGTAAGACTCACCGCGTGGTGGGCGAACTGAGCACCGACGGCCCGCACATCATGGACTTCAGCCCGGTGTCGGAGCGCTGGGCCTGGCTCAAGAGCGACGACGGCGTGGTGCACAAGGTCGACCTTTACACCCTGCAGGTGGTGCGCCGCGCCAAGGCTGGCCTGACCGGGCCGGGCATTGCCTTGTCGAACGACGGCAAGTGGCTGGCGGTGAGTTCCTTCGTGCCCAACATCGTTGCCATCCTGAATGCCGACACCCTGGAGCCGGTCAAGTACCTGAAGCTCGAAGGCAAGGATCCGGACGGCAAGTTCGTGCAATCCGCCGGCGGCCCGGTGATCGGCAGCCGCATCAACAACAAGTTCGCGCTTACGCTGCGCCAGGCCGGACAGATCTGGATCATCGATCTGGACAAGCCGGGCATGCCGGTGACCAAGCTCATCGGTGTCGGCCGCATGCTGCACGACACTTTCCTGACGCCGGACGGCCGCTACTCGATGGTGGCTTCCTATGGCGACAACAAGATCGTCGCCATCGACTTCAAGGAAAACAAGGTCGCGGCCGACATCCCGGCCGGTTGCCAGCCGCACGTCGGCTCCGGCGCAGTGACGGAAGTCAACGGCCGCTTCCTGGCCTTCGGCACCAACATCGGCACCTGCGACATGGGCTCGGTGGTCACCGTGTGGGATACCAAGGACTTCTCGCTGGTGAAGCAGGTGAAGGTGGCGGGAGCGACCGAATCGCCGGCCGCGCACCCCAATGCTCCTTATGTAGCGGTCGACATCGTCGACAAGGACAAGCGCGCCTCCCTGATCCAGCTCATCGACAAGAACACCCTGGAGGTCGCCAAAACGCTGGACGTCGGCGGCCACGCCTTCTTCCCCGAGTACAACCGCAGTGGCGAGGCCATGTACGTCAGTGCCGGTTACTGGGGCGACCGTGTGCGCATCTACGACAGCACCAGCCTGGAACTGCTTGCCGAGCACCGCATGGAAAGCCCGGCGGGGATCTTCTCGCGAGCCCGTACCCGCTGGGTGAGCGTCGGCTTGCCGGAAACCCGTCCGTTCTGATCCAGGAGTCCATGATGAAACCGATCACCTTCATTCTTCTTGCCCTTGCTCTCGCGCCGATGTCTGCGCACGTCCGGGCAGCCGACTCCTCTACGTCTGCGCCGGAAGTCGCGGCGATCCTGCCGCTGTGCGCCAGCTGTCACGGTATCGACGGGATCAGCAGCGAGGGCCTGTATCCCAATCTGGCGGGGCAGAAAGTCGAGTATCTGGTGAAGCAGCTCGACGACTTCAAACAGCGGCAGCGTACCGACCCGGTGATGAACGCCATGGCCGAACCGCTGGCTCCCGAGCTCATCAAGGCTCTGGCCGACTATTACGCTTCCAGGCCTGCACGCCCGTAAGAGCTTTTTTCACCCTGGCCGGCAGATCATCGCCGGCCTTTTTTCCGGATACGGGAGGCGGTCATGGATAGGGCAAGAAACCTGGGCAAGGTCTGGCTAGTGGGGGCGGGGCCCGGTAGCGCGGATCTAATCACCTTGCGCGCGTTGCGCGTGCTGCAGCAGGCCGACGTGTGGCTGGTCGACGATCTGGTGGGAAAGGATCTGCTTCGTTACGCGCGGCCCGGCACGAAGCTGGAGTCCTGCGGTAAACGGGGCGGCAATCCGCGTTCGGCCCGACAGGAGGACATCAATGCGCGAATGCTCGCCCATGTGCTGGCCGGACGAAGCGTGGCAAGAGTGAAGGGGGGTGATCCAGGCTTCTTCGGTCGTGGCGGAGAGGAGGCGGTATTCCTTCGCGAACACGGTATCGAGATGGAGATCGTCAGCGGCCTGAGCGCGGGTATCGCTGCCGCACAGGTGCTGGGCATTGGCCTGACGCACCGCGAGCTTGCGCATGGCGTGAGTTTCGTGACGGCCCGTACCGCCGCCGGCGACAGTCCCGACTGGCAGGCGCTGTGCGCAGGCGGTACCACGCTGGTGATCTACATGGGCATGAGCCGATTGGCGGAAATCCGGGATGCCTTGTGCCGTGCAGGCATGGGCGCAGACACACCCGCTGCCGTCGTGATGAATGCCGGCAGCGGCTACGAGCGATGCTGGCGGGGACGGGTGGGAAACCTCGTCGCGGCGCTGGAAAGCGGTTTGCGCAGTCCGGCGGTGGTGCTTGTGGGGGCAGTCGTGGGCACGTCCTGGAGTGTTTGCGAGAAGAGCAAGACCGGCTCGATCAATGGTAAGTCCATGGTCGTGCTGCCATCCTCCGCCTGTAGGCATGCCACCGATGGCTACGATGAAGGAGCTTCGGTTGGCATACCGAGATTACCTGTCGTGTCTTTACCCTATCAGGCAACACAATCCACATAGTATCGGGGCTGGCCGTGCTCTCCCGGCAGCTCGACAAATCCGTGGATGTCCGTGCCGAAGCCGGGGGCCAACTGATTGAGTTCGCCCGAGAACTTGAGATAGTCGACGATGGTCCGGTTGAACATCTCGCCGGGGATGAGGAGCGGAATGCCCGGCGGGTACGGGGTGATCAGGCTGGTGGTGACGCGGCCTTCCAGGCGCTCGATGTCGACGCGCTCGGTCCTGTGGTTCGCGATGTGCGCGTAGGCCTCGCTGGGTTTCATTGCCGGAACGGCTTCGGTGAGGTACATCTCGGTCGTCAGGCGGGCGATGTCATGCCTGGCATACAGCGCATGCACGTGCTGGCACAGATCACGCAGTCCCATTTCTTCGTAGCGCGGGTACTTCCGGCAGAATTCCGGCAGCACGCGATACATCGGCACGTTGCGTTCGTAGTCGTCCTTGAACTGCTGCAGCGCGGTCACCAGCGAGTTCCAGCGGCCCTTGGTGATACCTATGGTGAACATGATGAAGAAGCTGTAGAGGCCGGTCTTTTCGATGATCACCCCATGCTCGGCCAGGAACTTGGTGACGATCGACGCGGGGATGCCGGTGGGACCGAAGCGGCCGTCCATGTCCAGTCCGGGCGTCACGATGGTGGCCTTGATCGGGTCGAGCATGTTGAATCCATCGACAAGCGGGCCGAAGCCATGCCATTGCCCGTCGGGCTCGCTGGCGGAAATGATCCAGTCCTGCGCGCTTCCGATCCCTTCCTGTTCCGGCGTTGCCGGCCCCCAAACCTCGAACCACCAGTCGTCCGCAGTGAACTGCTCGCCCACCTTGCGCATCGCACGCCGGAAGTTCAGGGCTTCGACGATGCTTTCTTCGACCAGTGTCCGGCCTCCCGGCGGCTCCATCATCGCCGCTGCCACGTCGCAGCTCGCGATGATGGCGTATTGCGGCGAGGTCGAGATGTGCATCAGGTAGGCCTCGTTGAACAGATGGCGATCGAGTCGGCGTGTGGCCGAGTCCTGCACCAGGATATGGCTGGCCTGGCTGATGCCTGCCAGCAGTTTGTGGGTCGATTGCGTTGAATACACCAGCGACTCGCGAGGCCGCGCACGCTTCTTGCCCATGGCGTGATAGCTGCCGTAGAAGGGGTGGAAGGCCGCATGCGGAAGCCATGCTTCATCGAAGTGCAGCGCCTCGACGTAGCCGTCGAGTGCGGACTTGATGGTCTCGGTGTCGTAGAGAATGCCGTCGTAGGTCGATTGCGTCAGCACCAGCACGCGTGGCCGGACTGTCTCGGCGTCGACGCCGGCCAGCAGGGGATGACTGCGTATCTTCGCCTTGATGGCCTCGAGCGAGAACTCCTGGCGTGGAATCGGCCCGATGATGCCCAGATGGTTGCGGGTGGGGCGCAGGAAGACGGGGATCGCCCCCGTCAGGATGATGCTGTGGAGAATGGATTTGTGGCAATTGCGGTCCACGACCACCACGTCGCCCGGCGCCACCGCGTGCTGCCAGACGATCTTGTTGCTGGTGCTGGTGCCGTTCGTCACGAAGAAGCAGTGGTCGGCATTGAAGATGCGTGCCGCGTTGCGTTCGCTGGCACCAATGGCGCCGTTATGATCCAGCAGTTGTCCCAGTTCTTCGACCGCATTGCAGACGTCGGCGCGCAGCATGTTCTCACCGAAGAACTGATGGAAGACCTGGCCGACGGGGCTCTTCAGGAAGGCAACACCGCCGGAGTGCCCGGGGCAGTGCCACGAATAGGAGCCGTCTTCCGCGTAATCGAGCAATGCCTTCAGAAAGGGCGGCTTGATGCCGGCGAGGTAGTTCTTCGCCTCGCGGATGAGGTGGCGTGCGACGAACTCCGGCGTGTCCTCGAACATGTGGATGACGCCATGCAGCTCGCGCAGGATGTCGTTGGGCACATGGTGAGCGGTCTTCGTCTCGCCGTAGAGGTAGATGGGCACGTCGACATTGCGGCGCCGGACCTCGCTGATGAAGAGCCGGATGCTCTGCAATGCCGGTGCAGTCTCGGCGTCGGAGACGAACTCTTCATCGTCGATCGACAGGATGAAGGCACTGGCACGGCTCTGCTGCTGGGCGAACTGGCTGAGGTCATGGTAGCTGGTCGCGCCCAGGACGTCGAAACCCTCTGATTTGATCGCTTCAGCCAGGGCACGGATGCTCAGGCCGGACGTGTTCTCGGAACGGAAGTCCTCGTCGATGATGACGATGGGAAAATGGAATTGCATTGGCAGTCCTGTGTCGAGGCGACGCCACGTCATGGCCTTCCAGCTATTGAAGATGGAACGTGCGCGGTTGTGGGAATGGTTGGCCAAAACGGCAAAAAGTGGAAACGTGCAGTGTCACTCGTATCCGCATGGTCCAAATCGACCGGGATGCAGCATCACTGCTAGTTCCAGAGCAAACGGCCGACCCGTCCGATGATGTCATCGACCTGCGCGGCGTTGATGATCAAGGGAGGCAGGAGGCGGATCGTATTGCCGCGAGTCACGCTGATGAGTAAACGCTCTTTCGCCAGCGCCAGTCCGACGAGTTCGCTGCAATGTGCATCTGTCTCAATACCCACCATCAGGCCATGGCCTCGAATCGCAACAACGTTCGGCTGGTGCCGGAGTCTGTCGCGCAAGCCTGAAAGCAGCCGTTCTCCCATTGCCGCCGCATGCTGGGAAATGTGTTCGCGCTCCATAATGTCGAGCACGGTGCAGCCGATGCGGCAGGCCAGCGGACTACCGCCGAAAGTCGAGCCGTGGTGGCCGGGGGAGAACAGTTTGGCGGCTTCTCCACGCGCCAGGCATGCGCCGATCGGGAAACCGTTGCCGAGCCCCTTGGCCAGCGTGATGACGTCGGGCGCCACGCCGGCATGCTGAAAGCCGAACCATGCCCCCGTGCGGCCCATGCCGGTCTGCACCTCGTCGATCATGAGCAGCCAGCCGTGCTCATCGCACAGCTCGCGCAGCCGCTGCAGATATTCGCACGAGGCGACTCGCACGCCGCCTTCACCCTGCACCGGCTCGACGAGCACAGCAACGATGCCGGGCGTGGCGGCGGCAGCTGTGCGCACGGCGTTGATGTCGTCATATGGCACGCGCAGGAAGCCCGGCATCAGCGGTTCGAAGCCCCGGTGCACGGCAGGGTTGCCTGTCGCAGCGAGCGTCGCGAAGGTGCGGCCATGAAAGCTGTTCTCCATCACCAGGACTTGCGGCTGCGCGACGCCCAGACGGTGGGCATGCAGGCGGGCCAGCTTCAGGGCTGCCTCGTTGGCTTCCGCCCCGGAGTTGCAGAAGAAGGCACGCTCCATGCCGGCGAGCGCACATAGGCGTTCCCCCAGGCGTTCCTGCCAGGCGATAGAGAACATATTGGATGTGTGCAGCAGCAGGCTCGCCTGCTCCGCGATGGCAGTCGCGATCTCCGGATGGGCATGCCCGAGGTTGGTGACGGCCACACCGGCAATGGCATCAAGGTATTCGATGCCCCGTGTGTCCCACAGCAGCGCGCCCTGGCCGCGAACGAAGGACACTGGCTGGCGGGCGTAGGTTTGCATCAGATGAGTGGTGGTGTGCTGCATGTGGCTTCGGCTTTTCAGGGAAGGGGGGAGAACAGCAATTCACTGCTCAGCACACGTACGCCATCCGGGCGGCTTTCCAGGAGACGGCGCTCGCCGCTGGCAACGAGGAATTCGAGCCGGTAGCCATCGGCTTCGCTCAGGCGTGCGGCAATGTCCTTGATCGCGTCGTGCGACCAAGGCGTGCCTGATTCAAAGTGGCCCAGCAGCTTGTCGTGGCGGTGGATGACGAGTCGATAAGTGTGCATGGTTCAGTCCAATGAAGGCCGCTGTTTCGAGCTGCGGAAAGCCGGTGGGGCAGTTCAGCACGCAGCAGCCGACCCGACATCGAAACAGTTAGTGTATAATTGTCCTATGCCAAACTTTATCATGTCCTAGATCATTATGGAAATCGTCGGTAAAACGGCAGCGGATATCTTCGACAGCATTCGTACCTTGACGCAGACAGGCGTACTGGAGCCAGGCCAGGCCTTGCCTCCGGTGCGTGGTCTTGCCGTCACGCTGGGCGTCAACCGCAATACGGTAGCGATGGCGTACAAGCGCCTGGTCGCAGCCGGCGTCGCGCTCACGCAGGGGCGCCTGGGCACGGTGATCCGCGAGCGCCCCGGTCCGGGCGAGCAGGAAGGCTCGGTTCCCGATTCGCCCTTGATCGACCTGGGCGGGGGCAACCCCAATCCACGCTGGCTGCCTGATATGTCTGCCATCCTGGCACGCACGTCCTATCGCCCCCGTCTCTATGGCGAGGCCACGGTCGATCCTGCGCTCGAGGCCGTCGCCCGCCAATGGATGACGGGCCAGTGCCCCGAGGACTTCGAGATCAACCTGACGCATGGCGCGGTGGATGCGATCGAGCGCCTGCTGATGGCCTGTCTGGTCGTGGGCGACAAGGTGGCCGTGGAAGACCCGTGCTTTCTCAGCCACATCAACGTGCTGCGCATCAATGGGTTCCAGACCGTGGGGGTGGCCGTCGACAGCGAAGGCATGGAGGCCCAGGCGCTGGAGCAGGCGCTGGCACAGGGCGCGCAGGCGGTCATCCTGACGCCCAGGGCTCACAACCCGACCGGCGCCAGCCTGAGCGCCAGGCGCGCGCGCCACCTGCGTGCGGTGTTGGCACGCCATCCGCAGGTGCTGGTCATCGCCGACGACCACTTTGCCCGCCTGGCCTCGACGGACTACCACGACGCGATCCCACCCATGGCGCGGTGCTGGGTGCTGATCCGCTCGGTGTCCAAGATGTTCGGCCCCGACCTGCGCCTGGCCTTCGTGGCGAGCGATGCGCAGACCTCGCAGCGGCTGCGTCTGCGGCTGGCGCCCGGCATGAACTGGGTCAGCCATCTGCTGCAGGATGCAGTGTGGGCCTGCCTGGACTCCCCGGAGAGCAGCGCACGGATCGACCAGGCCCGCGAGGACTACGCCCGCCGCCGCCGGATCGTGGCCGCGGCCCTGGCTGCGCAGGGCATTGCGGTGGCCGGACCCGCCGACGGCCTGAACCTGTGGGTGCCGCTGCCGGAAAGCAGTCAGCCGGCGGTGCTGGCGTTGGCACAGCGTGGCTGGGTGGTGCGCGGGGGCGAGCCCTTCGGCGTGCAGTCGCCGGCGCATGGGCTGCGCATCACGGTGTCCACTCTCGATGAAGAGAATGCGCAGGCATTCGCGCAGGCCGTGAGCCATGCGGTCCAGCAGCGGGAGCATGGATGATCTGTTTCCTGTGGTCACTCCCGCGTTGGCTGTTGTCGCGGCCATCGGCAGTGGCCGTCTCGACATGACCCATGCCGCCCTGCACGAAGGCGCAGTGATGGCGACGCCGCAACTGGCCAGCGTGTGCGGCATCCTCGCCAAGCTTGCGCGATAGAGCCTCACTACCGTCCGCATCCCATGTAATCACTCGTCAACAGGAAGGAAAAATCATGAATGTCCACTTCGTCGTGCATGAATCGTTCGAGGCACCAGGTGCCTACGAAACCTGGGTCAAGGACCGTGGCTACAAGGCGAGCTACTCCCGTGTCTACAACCATGAACCGCTGCCGCCATCGGCCGACGGCATCGACCTGCTGGTAGTGATGGGCGGCCCGCAGTCTCCTTCCACCACGAAGGAGGAATGCCCCCACTTCGATGCGGCGGCCGAGCGCGAGCTGATCGCCAAGTGCGTGAAGGCCGGCAAGGCGGTCGTAGGCATCTGCCTCGGCTCGCAGTTGATCGGCGAGGCCCTGGGCGCCCGCTACGAGCACAGCCCGGAAAAGGAGATCGGCAAGTTCCCGATCGCGCTGACGGCCGAAGGCAAGGCCAACGACAAGTTCGCTCACTTCGGCGACACGCCGGAAGTCGGCCACTGGCACAACGACATGCCCGGACTGACCGCAAGCGCCAGGATCATCGCGTCCAGCGAGGGATGCCCGCGCCAGATCGTGGAATACAGCGATCTCGTGTACGGCTTCCAGTGCCACATGGAGTTCACGCCCGAGGTGATCGAACTGCTGATTGCGGCCTCGGAACCGGAGCTCAGGGCGCTCACTGCACATCGGTTCGTACAGCAACCCAGGGCTTTGCGCGCCAATGACTACGAGGATATGAATCGGAAGTTATTTGGTTTTCTGGACAAACTCATGATCGCATACGCTGGGAAACGCATGTCCTGACGATGCTCGTACGTCGATCCAGGACGTGTCGTCATTCAATGGAGTGATCTATGGGCAGCGTGCAAGAGAGACATGGCTTCGGCGATTTCGGCTGACTCCAGGCAGGCATACCCAAAGAGCAGGTAGCGAGGTTCACAGGAGTCTGTTTCGCTCGTTGCCGCATCGTTGAGCGGGTATAGTCTGACTCCATATCTGAGTGCCGCATCCGCAATGATATTTGCGTCATGGCCATCGTCAGGTAGCTTGAACGCCAGATGCATTCCGGCATTTTGACCGCTTACGGTGCCGCTGCCGGCCCATGTTCTCTCGAGGCCGCGCAGTAATTCGTCGCGTTGCTCCTGGTAGCGGCGGCGGAGGCACTGCAAGTGACGGCCAAGCTGCATTCATCGAAGTAACGTGCCATGACGGCCTGTGTAAGCCATGGGCTGCCATTGTTCAGCAGTGCCTTGCGCTCGATGAAATCTCCCATCAGCGCGGGAGGACAGACCATGTATCCGAGCCTGAGGCCAGGCCCCAAGGTCTTGGAGAAAGTACCCAGATATATGACTTGATGTGGATTCATTGCCGCCAATGGTGGTGGCAGGACGGATTCGTAGCAGAAGTCCCCATCATAGTCATCCTCGATGACCATGGCCCCGTTTCGTGCTGCCCAGGCAAGCAGTTGATGACGCCTTTCCATCGACATCGTGTATCCCAATGGATACTGGTGCGATGGAGTGACGTATGCCAATTGGACGGGGCGCTCTGGTAACAGATCGGTACGAAGCCCTTGAGCGTCGACAGGTATCGGCAGGGCAGTGGCATTGTGTCGCAGTACCAGATTCCGGAATCCGGCATAGCAAGGGGATTCCGTCACGGCTTCGCTGTAATGATCCAGGAAATGCGCGGCGATCAGGCTGAGCGATTCCTGACTCCCGGCCGTTATCAGCACATTCTCAGGGGCGACCTTCAAGCCTTTCGCTGCCGAGAGGTGATCGGAAATCTGCATCCTGAATCCCCACAGGCCTGCTGGTGGGGTGTAGTCTGACATTGCGTCACCGTGGTGATCTATCAATTGCTTTGACAGATTGCTGAAATGTCGCCGCGGGAACGCGTGAGCGGATGGGCGGCCGATCTTGAAGTCAAACCTGATGGGGTTGGAAGGCGGTGATATGAACACGCCGCTGGATCGCGCAAGGCTGACAGCATCAGCATAGGTCGGCAGATGATCAATGGCGAATCCAGGCTTGGCTGCGTCGACAATAAGCGATCTGCCAAGCGTGACGAAATAACCTCGACTGGGCCTGCTCTCGATGAGATTCGATTCGAGTAGAAGCTCGTAAGCCCCGAGAATTGTATTCTTCGATACATGGAGTAGCGTCGACATCCTGCTTATCGCGGGAAGCTGATCCCCCTCCTGCAATCGGCCCGAACGGATGAGGCACTCGATTTGTCCTGCAATCTGTTGTTTGTATGGCTTCTTGTCTTCACGAGACAGTAGGATCGGCAACGAAAACATGTCCTGTACCTGTAGGAAATCGACTGTACCCCGAACATGATTCAGCCTGCTCGGGGTTGCTGTGCGTCAGATGGATATCATCTCATCGACATGGCATGTTTTGCGATTTGTCAACCTGCGTACTCCATGACCATCCCATAGCAAAGAACCGTACCCATTCGGCTTCACGTAGCGTACCCGTTCACCTGCGGCCATGCGTATCTACTGTCTTCATCAATCCGTAATTAGTATGAATACGGGATCGCATAACCGATTTCGGGATTGATTTGCTGCTGAAGTTTATGCCGATTCCGCCTGTCTTTGTGTTTTTGATCGGAGTGAACGCAAAATGAACGCAACGAAATATTTTGGGCGCTTGTGTGCCATGGCCGTGAGTGCGTGTATTGCGCTGGGTGGAGTCGCCATTGCTGGCCAAGAAGATAAGCCCAACGTCGTGATTATCGGCACCGGTGGAACCATTGCCGGTGTTGCATCCAAAACCACTCAAGTGGTTGGCTATGAGGCTGCCAAAGTAGGCGTGGAAGCTCTCATAGCTGCGGTACCCGGGATCGATGAAATTGCAAACGTCAGTGGCGAGCAGATATTCCAGATTCCCAGTGAAGACATGATGGACTCCCATTGGCTGCAGTTGGCAGGACGAATCAATGAACTGCTTGCCGAGAAGGAGGTCGATGGAATCGTTATCACTCATGGCTCGGATACGCTCGAGGAAACAGCTTATTTCCTCAACCTCGTGGTCAAGAGCGAAAAGCCGGTCGTGTTGACGGCTGGCCTGCGTCCGTCATCTGCGACCAGCGCTGATGGTCCGATGAACATATACAACAGTATTCTTGTGGCGGGCAGCCCTGAGTCAGTTGGAAAGGGGGTGCTTATTTCCCTGAACGACTATATTGGAAGCGCGCGCACCACAGTCAAGACGAACACCTTCGCACTGGATACCTTCAAGTCGACAGACCTGGGTTTCCTGGGCTATCTCGCAGGTGGCCAGGTATTTTACTACAATGCGCCTGTGCGCAAACATACCGTGCACTCGGAGTTTGACGTCAGCGGCCTCCGTGAGCTGCCCAAGGTCGAGATCGTCTATGGCCAAGCTAATGCAAACATGGTCGCCGCAAACGCATTCGTGAAGAATGGTGCCAAGGGACTGATTTATGCGGCTGTTGGCAATGGCACCATGTCCCGCACCGTGAAGCAAGGAATGGCTGATCTGCGCAAGCAAGGCCTTCTCGTTGTACGTTCCAGCCATGTTGGCACAGGCTCTGTGGCGCGCAATGGCGAGGCAAATGATGATGAGCTGGATTTTGTCGTTGCCGATAACCTTAATCCACAGAAGGCTCGGATCCTGCTCCAATTGGCATTGACCAAGACGTCCGATACGAAAGAAATTCAGAAAATGTTCTGGGCGTATTAATAACTAAGGGCCAGGGGCATGCGGTACTAGTGCGAGGATGGGGGTGTTCAGTCTTGTCAGTAGGATAACCTATGGTTCCAGAAACTTGGACCATAGGGCCCTTGCTGACAGTAAAAGCAGATGTACCCTTCGTTCTGGCTCCTGGCCTGTGTTGTTCTCAGCAGATTCTAGTTTATGGAAGAGAAGTAAGTGCTCCCTCACTAGCTACGATGTAGCGCCACAGATACCGAACTTTTCTGTCGGTGATAGCAGAGCTCTGTGGCAAGGAATAGAGAAAGAAGCCTCAACTGCAGTGGCAACCAGAGCCTGCACTGCACACACTCCAAACTCACATCCTGCATCGTTACTCTGAATTGAGTGCGGATTAGTTCTCGAGCCGTAAGCCGTATGCATGGCATGGACTGGAACCGCGCAACTGTAGGTTCAACAGTTACACATCCAAAAACAGTCAATCATGCGCCTGGCTGCACGGTTTTGCTTCGGCCTTTCGCATAGTTTTGGCAAACGCCTCAATATCCTCTTTCCAGCACAGCGCCATCATTCATAGATACAAATACGCGTGAACCAGTGTGCCTTCAGCGCATGCGAAGAGCGTGTATCGGTATGGCAAGAAGCCCACTACCTCCCCCTTTGTTCCGATGGAGTTTGTTGAGTTGGGGCAGGGGTTTGGCCTTGGACTACTGGCAATGGCCGGCTAGAGGGCGCGGATCATCCCGCTTCGATGGAAGCATGAAGAACGTTCGGATTTCCGGACGGAAAGCGGGCCCGCCATTCGGAATCCCGGATCCACGCAGCCGCGCAGAAAAAATTTTATCCAATCAAAACATTAATTTATCAGCTAAAGCGCTGCTGGCACGCGGCATGCAATGCACTGGGAGCCCGTTTCGAGTCGAGACGAGCCCACTTCGAAGGAGACCGACCATGAATACAACGAACACGCGCATCGAACACGACCTGCTGGGCGACCGGGAAGTGCCGGCATCGGCCTATTACGGTGTGCACACGCTGCGCGCCTGCGAGAACTTCCCGATCAGCGGCATCACCATCGCAGTCTACCCCGACCTGATCCGTGCGCTGGCGCAGATCAAGAAGGCCGCAGCCGAGGCCAATCGCCGGCTGGGCCTGCTCGATGGGGGCCGCTGCGAAGTCATCGCCGCGGCCTGCGACGAGATCGTCGCCGGGCAATGGCACGAGCAGTTCGTCGTCGATGTGATCCAGGGCGGCGCCGGGACCTCGACCAACATGAACGCCAACGAGGTCATCGCCAACCGCGCGCTGGAACTGCTCGGCCATCAGCGCGGCGAATACGCCTACCTGCACCCGAACGAGCATGTGAACATGGGGCAGTCGACCAACGACGTCTACCCCACTGCGCTCAAGCTCGCGACCCACGTCGGCATCCTCCGCCTCGTCGATGCGATGGCCTACCTGCGCGCGGCTTTCGAACGCAAGGCCGAGGAATTCGCCGACGTGCTCAAGATGGGGCGCACCCAGCTGCAGGACGCGGTGCCGATGACGCTGGGGCAGGAGTTTTCCACCTATGCGGTGATGCTGGGCGAGGACGAGGAGCGCTTGCGCGATGCCGCCTCGCTGATCCGCGAGATCAACCTCGGCGCCACCGCGATCGGCACCGGCATCAATGCCCACCCCGACTACGCGCCGCTGGTCTGCGACCTGCTGGCCGAGATCAGCGGGATCGAAGTGGTCACCGCGCCTAACCTGATCGAAGCGACGCAGGACTGCGGCGCTTTCGTCCAGTTGTCGGGCGTGCTCAAGCGCGTCGCGGTCAAGCTGTCCAAGGTCTGCAACGACCTGCGCCTGCTGTCCTCCGGGCCGCGCGCCGGCCTGGGCGAGATCAACCTGCCGGCACGCCAGGCGGGCTCGTCGATCATGCCGGGCAAGGTGAATCCGGTGATTCCCGAGGTCATCAACCAGATCGCCTTCGAGATCATCGGCAACGACCTGACCGTCAGCTTCGCTGCCGAAGCCGGGCAGCTGCAGCTGAACGCCTTCGAGCCGATCATCGCCCACAGCCTGTTCAAGAGCGTGCTGCACCTGTCCAACGGCTGCCGCGTGCTCGCCGACTACTGCGTCGACGGCATCACCGCCAACCGCGAGATGCTGCGCGCCTCGGTCGAGAACTCCATCGGCATCGTCACCGCGCTGAACCCGTTCATCGGCTATGCCCATGCCACCGAAGTGGCGGCCGAGGCCTTCCGCAGCGGCCGGGGCGTGGCCGAAATCGTCATCGAGCGCGGCCTGATGAGCGCCGAGGCGCTGGCCGCAGTGCTGCGCCCCGAAGTGCTGACCCGGCCGCAGCCGATCCCCGCCGCCAGGGTCTGAGCCCGTCCGACGACACCACAACTCGAAAGGAAAGCGACATGAAGATGAATCGCTTGACGACCTGGATCGTCATCTCAATGGTATTGGGCGTCGCCGTCGGCTACGCCTGCAACACGATGGCGGGCAGCGCCGAAGCGGCGAAGGTCATCGCCGGATACTTCGCCGTGCTGACCGACATCTTCCTGCGCATGATCAAGATGATCATCGCGCCGCTGGTGTTCGCGACCCTGGTGGCCGGCTTGGCCAACATGGGCGACTCCAAGACCGTCGGCCGCATCGGCAGCCGCGCGGTGCTCTGGTTCGTCGGCGCATCGCTGGTGTCGCTGCTGGTCGGGCTGAGCATGGCCAACCTGCTGCAGCCGGGCTCGACCCTGGCCGTGACCCTGCCCGAGGCCGGCGCCGCCACCGATCTGAAGACCGGCGCGCTCAACCTCGCCAACTTCATCACCCAGGTGTTTCCGAAGAGCATCGTCGAGTCGATGGCGAACAATTCCATCCTGCAGATCCTCGTCTTCGCGGTGTTCTTCGGCCTGGCCCTCGGCAATCTGCACAACCAGACGGCCCGCTCGCTGGTAGGCACCATGGACGACATCGTCCACGTCATGCTCAAGGTGACGGACTACGTGATGCGGGTGGCGCCGGTCGGCGTATTCGCCGCCGTCGCCGGGGCGATCACGACCCAGGGCCTGGGCATGCTGGCGGTATTCGGCAAGTTCATGCTGTGCTTCTATGTGGCGCTGGCGGTGCTGTGGGCAGTGCTGATCCTCGCCGGCTACCTCGTCCTCGGGCGCGAGGTGTTCCGCCTGCTCAAGCTGGTGCGCAATCCGATGCTGCTCGGCTTCTCGACCGCGAGCAGCGAGTCGGCCTATCCCAAGCTGATGGAGCAGCTCGAGAAGTTCGGCGTCAAGAACCGCGTGACCGGCTTCGTGCTGCCGCTGGGCTACTCCTTCAACCTCGACGGTTCGATGATCTACACTTCGTTCGCGGCGCTGTTCATCGCCCAGGCGTACGGCATCGAGATGTCGCTGGCGAGCCAGGTCACCATGCTGCTGGTCCTGATGGTGTCGAGCAAGGGCATCGCCGGCGTGCCGCGTTCGGCGCTGGTCGTCGTTGCCGCCGTGCTGCCGATGTTCGGCCTGCCCGAAGCCGGCGTGCTGCTGATCCTCGGCATCGACCATTTCCTCGACATGGGGCGCACGGTGACCAACGTGCTCGGCAACGCGATCGCCACCGCCGTGATCGCGAAGTGGGAAGGCGCGATCGAGCCGGTCGCGCCCGAACTGGCCGAAGCCGAGGACGCGCTGCCCGTCCCCGAGGAGATGGCCCCGCAGGCGGCCTGAGGCCGTACCGCGTCATTCATGCATGCAGGTGCCGGGGCCCGGTGTGGCACGCCGGGCCCCGGCACCGAGCGCATGGTACTGTGATCACCGATTGGCACGTCCCCGCACCCATCATGTTTCGTTCCCGCTCCCTGGTGTTGCTGCTGTGTTGCGCCGCCGTGGTCGGCCTGAGCGGTTTCGCCGCCTACCGGATTGCGCAGAAGCAGGGCATCGAGGACCTGCAGGCGACGGGGCTGCACCGGCTCGATCTGTATGCCGCCAGCCTCGAGCGCGAGATCGGCAAATACGCCTTCCTGCCGGGCACGCTGGATCTCGAGCAGGACGTGATCGATCTGCTGTCCGGGGCAGCGGACGGGCAGGTGGCCGAGCGCGTCA
Organism: Thauera carbonicopians; assembly: GCF_025699485.1. GTDB lineage: Bacteria > Pseudomonadota > Gammaproteobacteria > Burkholderiales > Rhodocyclaceae > Thauera. The sequence goes on from NZ_JANUXN010000002.1 coordinate 360,925, forward strand.
ACATCCACCTGGAAAAACTCAACGAGCGCGCCGGTACGATGTCGATCTACGTGATCGATGCGGGCGGCCGCGTCGCGGCGACCAGCAACTGGCGCCGGACGGACAGTTTTCTCGGCGAGGATCTTTCTTTCCGGCCCTATTTCCGCGATGCCATCGCCAATGGTTCCGGCCGCTTCTTCGGCATCGGCACGACACAGGGCGACCCCGGCTACTACCTGGCGGCCAGGCTTGCGGGCGGCGGCGGAGAACAGGACATCCGGGGCGTTGCGGTCGTTAAGGTCAGCCTCGAGCAGCTGGAGAAATCCTGGTCGACCGTGGAAGCGCCGGTACTGGTCGCCGACGAGAACGGGGTGGTCATCCTGTCCGCCGTTGCGGGCTGGAAGTTCACGCTGCTGCGCCCTCTCGACGAGCGTACGCGCGCAGCCTTCGATTACACCCGGCAATACAACCGGCGCGCCTTGCAGCCGCTGGGCATGCGCGAGATCGAAGGGGACGGGCACGGCGCACAACTGGTCAGGATCGCCGGCGAAGCTGCCGAAACGGTCTCCGTCTATCCGGTCAGCGGCCGCTTCCTCGCCCAGTCGCGCGCCCTGCCCGACATGCAATGGACGCTGACGGTGCTGTCGCAGCTCGAACAGGTCGACAGCCTGGCGCAGAGCCGTGCGGCGCTGGCGGCGATCGCCGCAGCCTGCCTGCTGCTGCTGGCCGCCGTCGTCGCCGAGCGGCGGCGCCATCTGCGCCACCGGCTGGCCGCGCGGGAAACCCTGCAGAAGGCCTACGACGAACTGGAGCACAAGGTCGAGGCCCGCACCGCCGACCTGTCCGCCGCAAACCAGAAGCTGCAGGACGAGATCGTCGAGCGCATCCGGGCAGAGCGCACGCTGCGGGCCGCGCAGGAAGAACTGATCCAGGCCGGCAAGCTGGCAGTGATCGGGCAATTGTCCACTGGCATCGCCCACGAACTGAATCAGCCGCTCGCCGCGCTGCGCACCTTGTCGGCCAATGCGGGGCGGTTTCTCGAGCGCGGCGATGCGGAGACCGCGCGCTTGAACCTGGTACGCATCGCCGAGTTGGCTGAACGCATGGGACGCATCACCGGCCAGTTGCACAGCTTCGCGCGCAAATCGAGTGGCCGGTCCTCGCCGGTCAGGCTCGGGCAGGCGCTCGACAACGTCCTGGCGCTGCTCGAAGCGCGGCTGCGGCGCAGTGCCGCATCGGTCGAGCGCAAGGGACCGCCCAGAGAGCCGGTCGTGATGTGCGATCCCAACCGGCTCGAGCAGGTGCTGGTCAATCTGGTGGGCAATGCGCTCGATGCGATGGCCGGACAGCCGCAGCCGCGCATCGAACTGAGCTGGGACTGCGCGGACGGTGTCGTCCACCTGCAGATCCGCGACCATGGCCCTGGCCTCAGCGACGAGGCGCGCTCGCATCTGTTCGAGCCGTTCTTCACCACGAAGCCGGAGGGCGACGGCCTGGGCCTGGGCCTGACGATTTCCGCCGGCATCGTGCGCGACTTTGGCGGCAGCCTGCAGGGCACGAACCATCCGGACGGCGGCGCCGTCTTTACCCTCGAACTTCCGCTTGCAGACCATCATGGCTGAAGACCTCAAGATCCTCATCATCGAAGACGATCCCGACGTGGCGCTCGGCTGCCGGCAGGCGCTGCAGCTCGAAGGCCTCGTCGCGGAATGCGCGGGCAGCGCCGAGCAGGGGCTGCGGCGCCTGGCAGCGGACTTCGCCGGCATCGTCGTCAGCGACATCCGCCTGCCCGGCAAGGACGGCATGAGCCTGCTGCGGGAGCTCCAGGCCATCGATCCGGAACTGCCGGTCGTGCTGATCACCGGCCACGGCGACATCTCGATGGCAGTGCAGGCGATGAAGGACGGCGCCTACGATTTCCTGCAGAAGCCCTTCGCCCCCGAGCATCTGGTCGACACCGTCCGCCGCGCGCTGGAGAAGCGCCGCCTGGTGCTGGAGGTGCGCTTTCTGCGTCGCCGGCTGGCGCAGCGCGACCTGCTGGAAGCGCGCCTGATCGGCAACTCTCCGGGCATGGTCGGTGTGCGCGCGCTGATCGACAATCTCGCCGGCAGCGCCGCGGACGTGTTGATCCACGGCGAAACCGGAACCGGCAAGGAACTGGTAGCGCGCTGCCTGCACGAGGCTGGCCCGCGCCGCGCCGGCAACTTCGTCGCAATCAACTGCGGCGGCCTCCCCGAGACCCTGTTCGACAGCGAGATCTTCGGCCACGAGGCCGGGGCCTACACCGGCGCAGGCAAGCGCCGCATCGGCAAGATCGAGCATGCCAGCGGCGGCACGCTGTTCCTCGACGAGATCGAGACCATGCCGCTGCCGATGCAGATCAAGCTGCTGCGCGTGCTGCAGGAGCGTACGCTGGAGCGCCTCGGCTCGAACACGGTGATTCCGGTCGATTGCCGCATCGTCGCCGCGACCAAGGAAAACCTGCTGGCCCTGGCCGAGCAAGGGCGTTTCCGCGCCGACCTGTACTACCGCCTGTCCGTCGCCACCGTGGCCCTGCCGCCGCTGCGCGAGCGGCGAGAGGACATCCCGCTGCTGTTCGAGCATTTCCTGCTGCAAGCTGCGGCACGGCACGATCGGCCCGTGCCGCAGCTGCCGCCGGGGCGCATCCAGCAACTGGTCGGCCATCACTGGCCGGGCAACGTCCGCGAGTTGAGGAACGTCGCCGACCGCTGCGTGCTCGGCATCGAGGCGGGGTCGCCCCCTTTCGGCCAGCCTCAGGGCGAGAGGCCGAGCCCGCTGGGTGAAACCGTGGAAGCCTTCGAACGTGCCCTGATCGCCGATGCGCTGCGCCGGCATGGCAGCCTGGCGCGTACCGCCGAAGCGCTGGCGATTGCCAAGACCACGCTGCACGACAAGATACGCAAATATGGCCTGAGCGATTGAGGCAAAACGACCCCTCCATGGATGTTCTGCTGTCCTGCAAATCGGTCTGCCTCTTCAGTCCCCCACTAGCTTACGAGGAAATATCGTGCCCGTGTGACTTGCTCCCCATAAATAGTACGTAAACGATGTAGAGTCCGTTCGCAAAGGAACGGCAATGAAGAAACGATTCACGGAAGAACAGATCATCGGCGTGCTCAAAGAAGCCGAGGCAGGTGCCAAGCCTGCGGAGCTGTGCCGCAAGCACGGGATATCGGAAGCGACGTACTACAACTGGAAGGCGAAGTACGGTGGGATGATGGTGTCCGAGGTCCAGCGCCTGAAGGCGCTGGAGCAGGAGAACAATCGGCTCAAGAAGCTGCTGGCCGAGTCAGTGCTGGATAACGCGGCGCTGAAGGATTTGCTTGGGCGAAAGTGGTAAGCCCGCAGGCTCGGCGTGAAGCGGTCAGGATTCTGATGGATGAACGCAAGCTGGGTGTGACCAGAGCCTGTGGGCTAGTGGGGATCTCGCGGTCGTTGTTTGCCTACGAGAGTAAGCGCGGCAGTGATCGTGCATTGACCGAACGGATGAAGGCGCTGGCGGCCGCCAAGCGGCGCTATGGCTACGCGTATCCATGTGCTGCTACGCCGAGAAGGCTGGCAAGCGAACCATAAGCGGGTTTGGCGGCTGTATAGTCAGGCGGGGCTGAGCATACGCAAACGTAAGCGAAAGCGCATTGCCTCGGTCGAGCGTGTGGTTCGCCCTCAACCGAGCGGGCCGAATCAGAGTTGATCGATGGATTTCGTTGCTGACGGTCTGGCCCATGGCCGCCGGTTCCGTTGTTTGAACGTGGTCGACGACTACACGCGGGAGTGCTTGGCCATCGAGGTCGATACGTCGCTGCCCGGGCTACGGGTGACACATGTCTTGGACAGACTGGCCATGATGCGTGGTCTGCCCCGATCCATCACCGTGGACAATGGGCCGGAGTTCGCTGGCCGAGCACTGGATGCCTGGGCTTATCAGGCAGGCGTGAAACTGTCATTCATACGACCAGGCAAACCAGTGGAGAATGCTTACATCGAAAGTTTCAACGGCAAGTTCCGCGACGAGTGTCTCAATGAGCACTGGTTTCTGTCGTTACGGCAGGCCAGATCGTTGATCGAAGCGTGGCGCATTGAGTACAACACCGAGCGGCCTCATAGTTCTCTGGGCTACTTGGCGCCCGAGCAGTTCGCCAACGGATATCGGCAAGAAGAGTTTTTTAACACCGGACTCTAAATCAGCTTCGCACTACATCAGGGGGCAGGTCAGTTTCCGTAACCGCCATCGGCGAGTACGAGCCCCCGCATCATGTTCCCTTCGAGAGCCGTCTGGATTTGTGCGAGCGAGATCTGCGGCTTGGTGCTGAATGCAACCGTCCCGGGCACACCGGTCCGAGTGCGCCGTGCTTCATCTTCTGCCCATTCTTCAGGCAGATAGAGTTGCCTGGCCGCTGGCAAGCTGGCTTGTTCTGTCGCCAAGCTCAGGCTGACCGCGATCTGACAATTGTCCTGCTTACCCGGTTGTGTATTGACCCAGCAGAACCTGCACAGGTCAGACCGCTAATGCAAATGCCTCAGCGGGCGTTCTCATGTTCAGCGCCTGATGTGGGCGCCTATGGTTGTAGAACTGGATCCAGTCCCCGATCAGGCGGCTGGCATGCTGCAGTGATTCGAAGCGGTGGTGATGCACACATTGCTCCTTGAGCATGCGGACCACTCGCTCCACCAGGCCATTCTGCTCAGGGCTGTGTGGCGTGATGAACTCCTGGCGCAACCCATAGCTTCTGGCCAGCGCCGTGAAACTGCGGCTGGTGAAGACAAGGCCGTTGTCCGAGCGCAGCAGGAACGGGGCTGGCACGCGCCCGAGCGTACTGAACCGGGCGATCAGTGCGTGCTCCAGCGCTGACTCGGCCGTCTTCGAGTTTCCTCTGCGCGACAGGTGCCAGCCCAGCAGCTCACGGCTGTGGCAGTCGATCACCAGCGCCATCGTGGTCCAGCCATCACGGCCGGCCCAGATCCGGCGCATGTCGGTGGCCCAGCGCTCGTTGGGCGCCTTGGCCACCGAGAGCAACGCCTGGATCCTGGGCCTGAACCCCACAGGCCGTTTGCGCACCTGCCAACCTTTGATCTGGAAGATGCGCTGCACCGTATTCTTATTGAACCCCAGCAGGTGCGCCACCGTGCGATAACCAAACGACGGGTTCTCCTCGATCATGGCCTTGATCGGTGTCACAAAGCGATCCTGAAGCGTCGGCTCAGCCTTCACCGGTCGGTAGTACACGCTGCGCCGGGGTACCTCGAACCACCGGCACAGCTTGCTGATCGAGACGATGAGGCCCTCGGCCTGTAGTCCCTGGCGGATCGTCTCGATCACTTCTCGTCCTCGCCTAGCAGGGACTGCATTTTTTTCGGGCGCGCAGCTCCGGCATCGCCTCGCCATAAGCCTCCTGCAGGTCCTTGAGTTGGTGTTCGTACTGGTCGCGCACATCCTGCGGGTTAGCCTTCAGGGCGTTCTCCATCCTCTTGCGCCCGTCATTCACCCAGGTCTCGATCTCCGAGGGCGGCAGGTCATAGGCCCGGCTCGCTTCAGCCACGCTGGTCTTGCCCTGGAGGATCTCCAGCACCAGCGCTGCCTTGCGCTTGGCTGTCCAGCGTTTGATTTCTTCGTCCATCAATGTGCTCATGGTGTCTTCCTTTTGACGATAACACCTGAGCAGGTTTTCAGTGGGTCAATACAGTTGCACTTTTGAGTGGGTGATTGTTGGTATTGTCAGCCCTGGTCGGAGTGCACCATGGGCTTTTCGTTGGGTGGCAGATTCCTGAAGGCCTTCTTGAGCATGACACTGACCAGGGCGAATACCGGGCGCTTGGCTGAGTGCAACAGCGCGGTCACGGGTACGGCGGTCGACAGCTGCGGTCTGCACGACCATCGGGGTGGGCTTCCGCTACACGGGGCAGTAGTTCCTGAGTGGGCTGAGCCTGTATTACTACAAGATGCGTTTCTATTCGCCGGTGTATAAAAAGTAGACGTTAGCCATAGGCCCTGGAGAAAACTTCGTCCATGGCATTGATGATGGCGTCTGCTTCGTGTGCCAACGACCCCACCTTCTTACCCAGCGAATCGATTGGTACCGACACCACTTGCAGTGTATGTAATGTCACCTGGATGCCATCGATTTCGAAAATCGGGTTCACCCGCGATGCCACCATGCCCACGTTGACAGAGGCTTTCTCGGTTTTGGCCAGGGGAATGACGATTCGGCTTTTCCGCTCATCGAACGCCGCGGACTGCACCACGACGACGAACGGGATTGCAGCGGCATTCTTGCCGGGGTTCCGATGAACGTCGAACTGGCTCATAAGGGGGAGTGCTCCGAACCGAACGTGCCATAACGTTCATCGAACCGGTTCCAGGCTTCAGAGACCTTTGTATAGAGTTGGCGCTTTTCTTCGCGAGCCTGAGCTTCCCTGGCAATGAATTCAGCCAGCAAGCCATCAACCGTGGCCGACAGGTTGTTCGTGTAGCGGCGGGCTTGCTCGACGGTGCTTTCGCTCAAAGTCAGGTTGACCGGGCGTTTCGTCGCCTGTGCAGCGGCTCCTGTGGATTTCATGGCTACCTCCAGTGCGCATAGTATGCGCATGATACGTTGGGTGTGCATTCGGATTTGAAGTTCCGCGGTTTCTCTGTGACTGCAGTGAGGGCGGGTGTGGGGAGAAGGTCGGTGGTGTACCTTTGTTCATGTCTGGTGGAGTTTTCCCCCGTTCTGTGGTTTCTTTCGTCATAGACGAATGGCATGCATGCCGAGTCGTAAACAGCTATGCTCACGGTTCGAGCAACGACATGGGAATACGCGCTTCAGATGCAGGCAGAGCGATGTGGACCAAGATGAGCAGGCCATCCATCCTGGGCTTTTCCAGTCAATCCGAGGGCATATCGGACGAGACCCGACTCGTTGAGGCGCTTCAGCATCATCAGCTCATTACGGTCGAGGGCGTCAAGCGGGTGCGTGCGGCGGCGCTCGCTCGCGGCCTGGCGTTTTCCCGAGCTGCCACGCGTCTGGGTGTCGTGTCCGAGCGGGGCATGGCGGGGCTGTTCGGCGAACTCCTCGGCATCGATGTCCTTGCTCGATCCGACTATCCACGTCCGCTGGCGATCCCGGCCGCGCTGAACCCTGTCTTCCTGCGTCGGCACGGCGTGTGCCCGATCGGCGAGTCCGAAGGACGGGCCCGGCTGGCCATGGCCAATCCGATGGACGAGGTGGCGGTCGAAGGAGTGCGCTTTGCGCTGGGCAAGCCGGTGGAGCGGCTGGCAGCACTGGAGTCAGACATCGAGGAACAGTTGCAGGCCGACGCCCGCGAGGACAGTCTGCACTCGGATGCTCATGCAGGGCAGGGCGAAGCAGCGGGCAGCGGGGACGATATCGACCGGCTGTCCGACCATGATTCGGACGCGCCTGCCATACGACTGGCGCACCGTCTGCTGACGCAGGCGATGGACATGCATGCGTCGGACATTCATCTCGAACCCTCGGCCGATGCGTTGGTGGTGCGCTACCGGATCGATGGCATCCTACAGGAGGCCGAAACCCTGTCCGGCCGCTGGTCGCAAGCCCTGATCTCGCGGCTCAAGCTGATGGCGCGGCTCGACATTGCCGAAAAACGCCTGCCGCAGGATGGGCGCATCCGCTTCACGACACGGGGCGTGAGCCTCGATCTGCGCGTCGCGACTTTTCCCACGTTACATGGCGAGTCGATGGTGCTGCGTTTGCTCGGGCAGCACTCGGTTTCGCCTGAACTGGAGCGGCTCGAGCTCGACCCCTTCAGCCTGAGTGCACTTCGGACAGCGCTCGAGCGGCCCCATGGCATCGTGCTGATCACCGGCCCGACCGGTAGCGGCAAGACGACGACCCTCTATGCCGCGCTGAATGCGATCCGCAGCCCCGAGCTCAAGATCGTCACGGTGGAGGATCCCATCGAGTACACCCTGCCCGGCGTGGCGCAGCTGCAGGTGAAACCCGAGATCGGACTGACTTACGGCGCTGCGCTGCGTTCGGTGCTCCGCAATGATCCGGACGTGATCATGATCGGTGAGATCCGGGACAGCGAGACTGCCGATATCGCCATTCGCTCGGCACTGACCGGGCACTTGGTGCTTGCGACGCTGCATACCAATACCGCCGCAGGTACCGTGACGCGCCTGTTGGACCTGGGGGTGGCGGACTATCTGCTGGCATCGACGCTGGTGTTTGCCGGCGCACAGCGCCTGGTTCGCCGACTATGTCCGGCGTGCGTCACAACGCGTTTACCGACGCCGGAGGAGCACGCGGCGATGGCTGTGGTTGCGGGAGACGATGCCGGATCCTACCGGCTGTCCATGGCGACAGGCTGCCCGACCTGCCGGGGGCGCGGCTACAGCGGGCGTATTCCGCTCTTCGAGGCGCTGGCCATCGGAACGGAAGAGCGAGGGGCGATCCGGCAGGCGCATGCGGAAGAGGTGCTGCAGCGATTGGCTCGGGAAAAGGACATCCCGGCCTTGCTGTCCATCGGATTGCGCAGGGTGCTGGCGGGAGAGACGACGCTCGATGAAGTGCTGGGCGTCATCGAGGACGGGCGGCTGTGAGACGGTTCACCGTGCGTGCGCTGACTGTCGATGGCGAAAACCGCATCCTGATACGTGAGGCGAAGGATGCGGAGGGCCTTGCCCTGGAGCTGATCGGCGAAAACCTGACGCCGCTCCGGATCACGGAGCAGGACGGCAGCATCACCGATCTGCTCAGTCGACCGGTGATGCTGAACCAGCGCATGCCGCTTCGTGACGTCGCGCTGTTTTGCGAACAGATCGGTGCGATGCTCGCCTCCGGTCTGACCGTCGAACAGGCGCTGCGCGTGGTCTCGCGCCAGGCGGGCAAGCGTCCGTCGGCGCGCCTGGCGCGCAGCCTGCTGCCTCGCATCCAGGCCGGAGCACCCCTGTCGGCTGCCTTGGGCGCCGAACCCGGCATGCCGCAATACCTGCCGCCGATGATCCGGGCAGCGGAGAGTGGCGGGGACCTGGCCGATGGGCTGGAGGCAGCAGGGCGCCACCTGCAGCGCCAGGCCGGCACGCGGGCGGAGATCGGCAATGCGCTGACTTATCCTGCCATCGTGCTCGCGACCGTTCTGCTTGCGCTGGTGGTGGTGCTGACCGTGGTGATCCCGGGGTTCGAACCGATCTTCGCCGGCGAAGAGCATCGCTTGCCGGGCATGACGCGTTTCGTGCTGTGGCTGTCGGACATGGTACTGAACCACGCCCTGGCAGCGCTGCTGTGGAGCCTCGGGCTCGTCGCGGCAGGGTTCGTGCTGTATCGCCGTTCTCCATGGTTCGACACCTGGCTCGGCGCAGCAGCACGACGGCTTCCGCCTGTTCGTCTCATGGAAAGACTGAATGTTTCGCGCATGCTCGGCGTGCTCGGGATGCTCTTTCAGAGCGGCGTGGAAGCTTCGGAAGCCGTGCTGCTGACGGCACAGGCTGCCGGCTCGCGGCGTCTTCGTGTTGCGCTGGAAGGTGCGTCGCGACAGCTTCGCGAGGGCAGTACGATCGGTGCGGCCCTCGAATCCATCGGGTCGATTCCCGACGAGACCTGCGCCTTGATCGAGGTGGGAGAACACACCGGCGCACTTGGTACTGCAACGCTGCGCGCCGCCCAGTTGCTGGAGCGGGATGCGTCCGAACAACTCGAACGGACGCTCGCGCTGGTCAATCCGCTCGCGATCGCGTTCCTGGGTATCGTCGTCGGCCTCGTGGTCGGCGGCGTCATGCTGGGAATACTCAGCATCAACCAACTTGCATTGAGATCATGACCGAACACCTTCATCTTTCGGCACGCCGGCACATGGGGACAAGTAGGGGCTTCACACTGCTCGAACTTCTGGTCGTGCTCGTCATCATGGGTTTGCTGACCGCCGTGGTCACGCCGCAGGTGATGAACATGTTCTCCGGCGCAAAGTCGGATACGGCGGCGCTCCAGGTGGAAACGCTGACCACCGCGCTCAATTACTACCGGGTCGACATGGGGACTTATCCGGAGATGGAACATGGGCTGCGCGCCCTTTGGGAAGCCCCGCCGGGCGCGGCCAAGTGGCGTGGGCCCTATGTGCGAAAGCAGCAGCACCTGACCGATCCGTGGGGGCGTCCGTACCGCTACCGGATGCCGGGCAAGCATGGACCGGCGGATGTCTTCTCGCTGGGTGCGGACGACAAGGAAGGCGGCAGTGGCGAAGACACCGACATCGGCAATTGGGACAGGCAATGAGCGTGGCATGACGCTGCTCGAGTTGCTGGTGGTGATCGTGCTGCTCGGTTTGCTTGCCGCCATCGGCGCCCAGGCGGTCCCGGGCGATGACCGGCGCCTGCAAGGTGTCTCGGAACGTGTCGAGCACCGTCTCAGGAAGGCCAGGTTGAGTGCGATGAGAAGCGGTGTCGCTGTGTTCGTTCCGTGTGAGTCCATGGCAAGTTCGAGGCGAGGGGAGGCCGCCAAGGCTGACCGTGATACCGGCTTCACGGTGTCCTGCATGAGCGGGGCGGGACGGGAGCGGGGCATCACCTTCTTTCCCGATGGATCTTCCAGCGGGGAGGCGATCGAATTCATGTCCGGAAGGACGCGTACCCGGATCCGTGTCGACGCGCTGACTGGCAGCCTGGCGTTCGAGTAGCACCATGCGTCGACAAGACGGATTCAGTCTACTCGAAACCCTGATCGCCCTTGCCGTGGTGGCGCTCTTCTTTGGCGTGCTGCTGCCGCCGATCGTGACGAACCTGGAACGCATCGAAGCGGACGCCCTGAGGGCTGAGGCCTTGTTGGTCGCAGCCAATCAGCTCGAGGCCCATGTCGTCATCGCCGCCGATACGGAGGGACGCTTCGAGGGCAGCGAAGGCGCCTTGTCATGGAGGGCGACGGTCGAACAGGCTGGAACGGCAGCCAGTGCGGTCGATACCGTGAAGCCCTATGCGCTTCGTCGGGTGCAGGTCGACGTCTTCGCTCAAGGGCGTGTGCCCTTGGTGTCGCTTGAAACTTACCGTGTCGGAGTGGTTCGTTGAGCGCGCGACGCATGCGCAGCGCAGTTGGAGGCTTCACGCTTCTGGAACTGCTCATCGCCATGGTCATCGGCAGCGGGCTTGTTTACATGGCTACCGAGGTGTTGTTGCTGGTCCAGCGAGGTGTGGAGCAATCCAGGGAGGCGGCGGGGCAGGTGATGGCGGAGCAGCGCGCGATCGCGGTGATGAAAGCGGCAATATCGAACCTTGTTCCACCTGCCTCTGATACCGATGAGCGACATCGGATCGTCGCGACCGGGTCAGTCTTCGAGTTTGCCGCGATTCCGGTCGACAGCCAGGTCCACGCGGGGACGGTGAGGGCAAGAATTCTGATCGAGCCGGCAAGTGCAGGTGGGTTCGTGGTGGCATTCGAGCAACGGGGGCTGGGAGCCGTCACTTCGAGCCCGCCGCCACGGCTCATCCTTTTGAAGGATCTCACCAGTGCTTCGCTGCAGTACTCGTATCGCACCCCTCTCGGTCTTCGAACGCACGCCACGCGGCCCGAGCAGGCCCCGGAGCTGGTGACGCTGAGTTGGACCAGGGCGGAACATGAAGGGAAAAGCGGTTCGTTGTCCGTTCGACCACGACTCGATGTCGGCGCGAACTGCAGGCTCGATTTCCTGCCCTTGAGCTGCCGCTAAGGGGGAAGTTGGCGGGGCGCCTCGAATTGCCCCCTGATTCAGCCCGGGAATGCTAGCGATTTAACCGTGATCGGCACGATGTCGCCGCCCATGAAGGGCTTGCCGACGTCGATGTAGTCGCCGGGGCGGGTCTGGATCTCGTCGATGACGGCGAGCTTGCGGCCGTGCAGGCGGGGCTGCAGCAGCATGCCGAGCACTTTGCCGAGGTCCTGGCGGGCGACGACGAACAGTGCCCGTGCGGGGTCGGGATGGGCGTCGGCGAAATGCACCAGAGCGTCGACGACGCGCTCGACGTCGGCGTAGGCCACCGGCAGGTCGTCGGGCAGGCCCAGCGCATAGCCGTCCTTGGCGGGATCGATGTCCATGCGCTTTATCGCGGTATCCCAGTCCTCGGCCAGTTGCACGGCGGTGCAGCCGGGCCAGGGGCGGGCGGCGTGGACCACCGGCAGGTTGCGCACCGGCAGGTGCTGCTCGTCTACCCAGATGGTGCTGCCCGACAGCGACAGGCTGTAGGCGCCGGCGCCGATCACGGTGGCGCGCAGGGTGTGGCGCGGTTCGCGCAGCGGCAGCGCCTGCATGCCGGCGTGGCGGTGCAGGGCTTCGGCGAGGGCGGGGCCGATGTCGCCGAAGGCGCGGGCGGAGGCGATGCTCTGCGGGTCGTAGTAGCACGCGCCGACGCCGCCGGACAGATAGACCGCGTCGTAGCGATGGCCGGGGCGCAGGCAGTCGGTCATCAGTAGCTGCTGCGCCAGCGGCGAGGGCTGGCCGACGCAGATTTCATGGATCAAGCCGGCCATGCGGTCGGCGATGCGGGTGACGGTGCCATCGCTGACCGGCTGGCCGGCTTCCGGCAGCGGAGACAGTCCCAGTTCGGTGCAGATCGGCCGGGCCGGCGCGTGCAGGTGGCGCAGGCGGCCGTCGCTTTCGAGTTCCAGCAGATGGCCGCCGACGTTGAGGCAGGCGGTGTCGACGACGCGGCCGGCTTCGAACACCGCGTAGTTGGAGGTGCCGCCGCCGATGTCGATGTTGAGCACGCGGCAGGTGTTGGTGCGCGAATGTTCGGCCGCGCCCGAGCCCTGGCCGGCGATCACCGATTCCAGATGCGGGCCGGCGGTGGCGACGATGAAGTCGCCGAGCTGCTCGGCCAGCCCCATCACCGCCTGGCGGGCGTTGCGTGCCTTGGAGGTTTCGCCGGTGATGATGATGGCACCGGATTTGACCTGCTCGGTGTCGAGCCCGGCGGCGGCGTACTGCGACATGATGAAGCGGCGCAGCGTGTCCTCATGCACATGGCCTTCGAAGTCGATCGGCGTCGGGATCGCCGGGCTGACGTAGAGGATGTCGCGGCGCGAGAACTCGTAGTTCGGCACCTGCGAGGCGGCGGCGCGGTTGACCACTTCGAGGCGCGAGAAGATCACCTGCGACGTCGTCGTGCCGATGTCGATGCCGACGCTGTGGATCTGCCAGGATTCAGCCATGACGCGGATCCCCTGTGCTTGTGCCCCCGCTCCCCGGGAGGGAGGGCCGGCCGAGGGCCGGGGAGCGGGGGCGCTTCGCGGGCACAGCAGCAGACGGAAGCTTCATGCAGTCGCCTTGGCGGCGACGGCGGGGGCGACGCTCGGCTTGGGCGCGATCATCATCGCCACGAACACCGCGGCGACGCCGCCGACCAGCTTGCCGACGATCATCGGGAAGATCATCGGCGAGGCCACGGCGGCGACGAAGCCGAGGTGGTCGCCGAGGGCGAAGGCAGCGGATACCGCGAAGGCGATGTTGAGCACCTTGCCGCGGTCGTCCATCTTGTTGAGCATCACGAACATCGGGATGTTGTTGGCTAGCGTCGCCACCATGCCGGCGGCGGCGGTGTCGTTCATCTTCAGCAGGCTGCCGACCTTGGCCAGCGAGCTGCCGAACCAGCGCGTCAGCAGGAACACCATCGGGTAGGCGCCGAGCAGCACCGCGGCGATCTTGCCGATGGTCTCGATGCCGCGCAGGTCCTCGCCCGGCACGTCGCCCGGCACCATGAAGATCGGGTCCATGCCGGGAATCAGGGTCAGGCCGATCTGGTCCTGCAGCACCGCGGCGGCCAGCCCCAGCGTGATGACCGCGACCAGGATCTTGGCGAAGACCTGGAAGCCGGCGATCATCTTCTCGGGAATGAACTTCAGGCCCAGCGCCACCGCCACCGCGAACAGGATCACCGGCGTCAGGTTGGACAGGATCATGCCGAAGGTGAAATCCACCTGCTGGCCGTCGATGATCACGTTGGAGGCCATCGCCACCAGGCCGCCGGCGATGCAGCCGAGCGGGATCGCGACGATGCCGGCGAGCACGCCCATGGCGAGGAAGCGGCGGTCTTCCTTGTCGATGATGCCCAGCCCGACCGGAATCGAGAACACGATGGTCGGCCCCATCATCGAGCCGAGGATCACGCCGGCATACATCCAGGCCGCGGTGTCGCCGCCGGACAGCTCGCGCGCCAGCGGAAAGCCGCCCATGTCCAGCGCCAGCAGCGTGGTGGCGAACATCGCCGGGTTGGCGCCGAGCGCTTCGTACAGCGGGATCACGATCGGGCCGAGCATCCGTGCCAGCACCGGCGCCAGCGCCATCACCCCGACCATCGCCAGGCCGAGCGCGCCCATCGCCATGAAGCCTTCCTCGAACTGCTTGCCCGAGCCGCTGATGGAACGGCCCAGGCCGCCGAGGCCGATCTTGCCCAGCACTTTCTCGGCGCCGTCGAACTGATCCATCATCCGGTCCAGTGCGGCGATCGCCATGAAGCTCATCATGATCCACATGATGATGACGTTGATCTTGTCCATGATGCTCGTTTCCTCTTGCGCCAGATGCTCGTCGAATCACCGCGCCAGCGCGTGCCCGGTGCTCCGCTGTTTATCGTTTTCCGTCAGCCGGCCGGCTGGCTCGTGCGCCAGTCGGTGGCGCACTGGCGGGCGTGGGCATGGCGATAGACCTCCACCACCTGCGCGCGCGACACGCTGCGCGGATTGGTGACCAGGCTGGGGTCGAGCAGCGCGGCGTCGGCGAAGCGCTCGTAGTCCCCGTCCCGGCCACCGGCCTCGCGCAGGTTGAGCGGGAGCCCCAGTTCCACGATCAGTTGCTGCACGTGCTCGATGGTCTGCGCCGCATCCAGCAGACGGCCGCTGAGGGCGTGGCCGATCTCGGCGAGGTCGCGCTTGCACACCAACTGGTTGAAGCCCATCACCGACGGCAGCAGGATGGCGTTGGCGATGCCGTGCGGGATGCCGTAGGCGGGGCCGATCTGGTGCGCCATCGCATGGCACAGCCCCAGGCCTGCATTGGAGAAGGAAACACCGGCCATGTAGGACGCCAGCATCATCGATTCGCGTGCCTCGATGTTCTGGCCCTGGCCCACCGCGATCGGTAGCGCTTCGCCGATCAGCGTCATCGCACGGTAGGCGAGCGCCTTGGTCAGCGGCGTGGCGTGGATGGCGACATAGGCCTCGATGGCGTGGGTGAGGGCGTCGACGCCGACGGCGGCGGTGAAGTGCGGCGGCGTGCCCAGCGTCAGGCAGGCGTCGATCACCGCCAGGTCCGGAATCATGTCCGGGTGGATGATGAGGTGCTTGACGTGTTCGCCGCCGTCCGTATCGGTGACGACGGTGGCGTTGGTCGCCTCGGAGCCGGTGCCGGCGGTGGTCGGCACCGCGATCAGCGGTGCGCGGCGGACGGCGATGCGCGCCGGTTCGTCGGCCATCGCGTGCACGCCGAGGCCGGGGTTGGCGGCCAGCACCACCGCGGCCTTGGCGGCGTCGAGGATGGAGCCGCCGCCGAAGGCGATGACGCCGTCGAAGCGGGTCTCGCGCATCGCCTCGGCCATGGTCTCGACCAGCGCGGTGTCCGGTTCGCGCGGTGCCTGGCGATAGACGACGTGCTCCAGTCCGCAGGCCTGCAGCGAGCGGTACATGCCGTCGGCGAGGCCGAGCTTTTCCAGGCTCTCGTCGATGGCGATGAAGACCCGGCTCATGCCGCGCGCGGCAATGGCCTGGCCGATGCGGGCGATGCTACCGGGGCCGATGAAGGTGCTCGGCGGTACCGAGAATTCGCGTACCGAGCGGGCGTTGATCAGGTCGATGGCCTGATAGACGACGGTGCTGACGTCTTCGTGGTTCATGCCTGGACCTCGGCGTACGCGCCGGCCAGGCCGTGGGCGGCGATGGCGAGCGGAGTGAGGAACAGCGGCGGCTGCGGCAGGATCACCTCGAGCTGCGGAAAGCGCTGGGCGAACAACTCGCGCACGCCGGGCATGGCGCATGAGCCGCCGGACAGGTAGAGGGTATCGACTTGCCAGCCTTGCAGGTGGGTGTCGACGATGTGGGCCATCTTGTCGAACACCGGCCGCACGATGGGCCACAGCGTGGCGTTGTCCTTGCCGCGCTTGAGCATCTCGGCTTCGGCCAGCGGCAGATTGCGCGAACCGGCCAGGGTCAGGCTGACGTGATGGCCGCCGGTCGGCTCGTCGCCGGAATAGACGATGCGCCCGTCCCGCACCACCGCCACGCCGGTGGTGCCGCCGCCGATGTCGACCACCGCGGCCTTGTCGAGCTGCAGCAGCGCGGCGACCGCCGACGGTTCGTCGATGACGCCGGAGACTTCCAGCCCGGCGGCTTCGATGACGTTCACCGAAATGCGCGGGTCGGTACCGGGCGGGTAGGAGGTGGTGGCCTGCTTCGGCAGCCGGTCGCCGAACAGCGTGCCAAGCGATTCGAGCTGCCGGCACACGATCTGCACCGCGCCGAAGAAATCCCACACCACGCCGTCGCGCACCACGTCGGCCCAGTCGAGCCGCACGGCCACGGGCCGGCCCTCGCCGTCGAGCACCATCGTCACCACGCAACTGGTGCCGAGGTCGATGCCGAGGTGCAGCGGCGCGTCCGCTGCCAGGTCGGCGGCCGCGGCACCGCTGGCCGCCAGTGCGGCGGCCTGGGCGAGGCGGGGTTCGAGCCAGTCGGCGATGCTGCGCATGATGGGCCTCAGATGATGCGGAAGTGGTCCACCATCACGCAGCGGCGCAGTCGCACGAAGGTGCGTGCACTGGTCACGCCTTCGCCGGTCGGGGTGGAGATCGTCATCGTCGTCCAGCCTTCGCCGCCGAAGCCGAGGCCGGCCAGGCAGGGGCCGTTCTTGACGAAGATGCTGGTGTTGATGGCGTTGGCCATGCGGTCGAGCGCGTCGATGTTGCGCGAGTGCATCGCCGCGGTGTGGCGGCAATTGCCTTCGAGCTTCACTGCGAGGTCGATCGCGGCATCGACGTCCGGCGCGCGGATGACCGGAATCACCGGCATCATCAGTTCGGTGACGGCAAAGGGGTGGTCGGCAGCGGTTTCGACGAACAGCAGGCGGGTGTCGGCCGGCACGTCGAGGCCGATGGCGGCGGCGATCTTGGCCGCGTCGCGGCCCACCCAGTCGCGGCTGACGCTGCCGCGTCCGTCCGGGCCGACCTTGGTGAGCAGGATGTCGACCAGGCGCCCGGCCTGGTCGGGCGTCAACTCCACCGCCTTGTGGCGCGCCATCTCGGTCTTCAGCGCGTCGCAGACGCGGTCGACGACGATGATCTCCTTCTCGTCGGCGCAGATGATGTTGTTGTCGAAGGACGCCCCCCAGACGATGTCGCGCGCGGCGCGGGCGATGTCGGCGGTTTCGTCCACCACCACCGGCGGATTGCCGGCGCCGGCGGCGATCAGGCGCTTGTCGGTGTGCTTGCGCGCGGCCTCGACCACCGCCTCGCCGCCGGTCACGGTCAGCAGGTTGATGCCCGGGTAGCTGAACAGCCGCTGCGCGGTGGCGATGTCGGGCTCGAGCACGGTGGTGACGATGTTGTCCGGGCCGCCGGCGGCGACCGAGGCTTCGTTGATCAGCGACACCGCGCGCTGCGAGACTTTCTTCGCCGCCGGGTGGGGGGCGAAGACCACCGCGTTGCCGGCGGCGATCATGCTGATTGCATTGTTGATGACGGTCGCCGCGGGGTTGGTCGAAGGCGTCACCGAGGCGATCACGCCCCAGGCGGCATTCTCGATCAGGGTCAGGCCGCGGTCGCCGGTCAGCACCATCGGCGACAGGCATTCGACGCCCGGCGTGTGGCGCGCCTGGGAGATGTTCTTGGCGATCTTGTCCTCGACCCGGCCCATGCCGGTCTCGGCCACCGCCAGTTCGGCCAGCTCGCGCGCATGCTCCTCGCAGACCTTGCGGATCGCCTCGATGACCCGGGTGCGCACCGCCAGCGTGCGGATGCCTTTCTGCGCCAGGCTGGCTTCGGCCACCGCGTCGTCCAGTTCGGCGAACACGCCCGGCGCGACGCGGCGCGCGGCGGCCGGCGCCGCCTGGGTCTGTGTCTGCATGGATGCCAGTACCGTGCGAACGATCTGTTCCACGTCTTTCAGGTTGATATCCACCGTGCGCTCCCGTTTTCATCCATGCCGCGCCGCCATGCCGGCCGCGCGGCTTCGTTCGTGTTCCGGCCTGCCTATTTGTGGAACGTGAGCTTGCCGCCCAGCACCACTTCA
This sequence comes from Thauera carbonicopians, assembly GCF_025699485.1. Taxonomy (GTDB): domain Bacteria; phylum Pseudomonadota; class Gammaproteobacteria; order Burkholderiales; family Rhodocyclaceae; genus Thauera. The sequence goes on from NZ_JANUXN010000002.1 coordinate 379,122, forward strand.
TCGACGATGCCGACCACGCTCAGGTCGGTCGGCGCATCGTTGGAAATCGTCTTGCGCGCCGAACTGCCCTGGACCACCAGCACCCATTCGCCGTCGCCGGCGCCGATGCTGTCGGTGGCGACACAGGGGCTGCCCTTGCGCTCGCCTTCGGGGCCGATGAAGTCCACCAGCAGCAGGCGCTGCTGTTCGAAGCCGGCGTGCTTCACCGTCGAAACCACTTGTCCGAGTACGATTGCCAGTTCCATGTGTTCACCGCCGTGTCTGTTCAGCGTCGGGGCCATTTTCTTCATTGCGCGGGCGTGCTGATACCGTGGCGCCGCAGCCGTCGCGCATGTCCTGCAGGGATCGGTCACCGGCCGCCAGCCCACGCGGGGCGGGGCGGCCGGGCCGTCCGGTCGAGTCGAGCCGAACCGTCCGGCCGCTCAGTCCAGTCCGCTTTCCATCTTGATCGGGAAGACTTCTTCCAGATCGCCGTGCGGGCGCGGAATGACGTGCACCGAGACGAGCTCGCCGATGCGTTGCGCAGCGGCCGCGCCGGCGTCGGTCGCCGCCTTGCAGGCCGCGACGTCGCCGCGCACCATCGCGGTGACGAAACCGCCGCCGATCTGCTTGACGCCGACCAGCTTGACGCGCGCGGCCTTGACCATCGCGTCGGAGGCTTCGATCAGGGCAACCAGGCCTTTCGTTTCGATCAGTCCCAGGGCTTCCATTTTGACTACTCCTTAAAAAGTCCCCTCCTGGGGAATCATGGTGAGACGGTGACGGCGCGCGGCGCCGATGGCGTAGCGGCCGGTACGGCATTGCCGCCGGCCATCATCGCGGCCAGCAGGCAGGTTTCGACGATGTCCTCGCTGCTGCAGCCGCGCGACAGGTCGTGCATCGGCTGGGCGAGGCCTTGCAGCATCGGCCCGAGCGCGCTGTAGCCGCCCAGGCGCTGGGCGATCTTGTAGCCGATGTTGCCGGCCTCCAGCGACGGGAACACCAGCACGTTGGCACGGCCCTGCAGCGGGCTGTCCGGTACCTTCAGCGCCGCCACGGCGGGCACGATGGCGGCGTCGAACTGCAGGTCGCCGTCGATCAGCAGGCCGGGCTGGCGTTGGCGCACCAGCGCGGTGGCTTCGCGCACCGCGTCGACCGCCGGATGGCGGGCGCTGCCGTGGCTGGAGAAGGACAGCATGGCGACCGCGGCGCGTTCGCCGGTGACGTTCTCGTAGCTCGCCGCCGAGGCGATGGCGATGTCGGCCAGTTGTGTCGGCTCGGGTTGCGGCACCACGCCGCAGTCGGCAAAGCCGAGGATGCGGCTGTCGCTGCCGCAGGCTTCGGCCGGCGGGATCATGAAGAAGATCGACGACACCGTGGTATTGCCCGGTGCGAGGCCGAGCACGCGGATCGCGGCGCGCAGCACGCTGGCGGTGGAGGACAGGTTGCCGCCGATGCACAGCTCGGCGTCGCCGCTCGCCAGCATCGCGGCGGCGAACCACAGCGGCTCGGACAGGCGGGCGGCGATTTCTTCCTGCGAAGCCTTGGGCATGCGCGTCTGCAGCAGCTCGGCGTAGGCGTGGCGCACGCCGGCGCGCGCCGGGTCGAGCAGCGACAGCGAACCCTGGCCGAGGCCTTTCTCCAGGCACAGCGCACGCAGCTCGAAGGGGTTGGCGAGCAGCGTCGGCCTGGCCCAGCCGCGTGCCTGCAGGTGGCGGGCGGCTTCGATGGCGCGCGCATCCAGCGCATCGGGGAAGACGACGCGCGGCGGCCGTTGCCGGGCGGCTTCCGCACAGCGGCGCATCAGCTCCATGCCGCCTCCTTCACCGCGAGGCCGCGATCGAGCATCAGGGCGACGATCATCAGCACATACACCGCGCTGCTGAGGCGGTTCAGCCCTTCGAGGATGTCCGGGCGGGCGATGCTGAAGTCGCCGCCGATGTACAGGCGGGCGGCGACCAGTTCGACCTTGCGGATCGCGGTGCGCAGCATGTTCAGGCGCGCGGCGGTGAGGCCGTGCTCGACGTCGGGCACGATGTGGTCGTAGCCGAGGTGCTTGAGCGGCGCGTGCGACATGCGGTGGATGGCTTCGGCGTCGAAGTCGCCCATGTGCACCGGGTGCAGGGCGTCGCCGGCGGCTTCGGCGCGCAGTACGTTGCCGAGGCCGGAGCGGACGTCGGCCAGCCAGGGCGCGATGCGGCGCGAGGGCTTGTCGCTGTCGGCCAGCTCGGCCTGGATCCAGACCGCGCAGGCGATCGCGTCGTCGATCTGGCCGCGCAGGTGGATGCGCGGGTCGTTCTTCGACACCAGGGTGTCGGCGTTCAGGTGGGTCAGCGTATCCGGTTTCTTGTCGACCGCCTGCCGGCACAGCACGCAGTGCATGGCGTGGGCATGGTCGCTGCCGGTCAGCGGATGCACCCGCTTGCGCTCGTCGGCGCTGCCTTTGCCGCGGGCCGCCGCGGGATCATTGACGAAGACCTGGCCGGAAGCATCGACGTACTTCACCCGCAGATGGCGCTCGCTGATCAGCGATTGCGCCGCCGGCGTCAGGCAGGCACCCGCCGGCAGATGCAGCTCGGTGCCGTCGGCCAGGGTGTTGCGCTCGCGCAGCCAGGTTTCGGTGATGTAGGTTGCCATGATGACTACCCGCCGTGCTCCGCCTCAGAGCTCCGACCAGTTGGCCGGATGGGCGACGTACAGGAAGCGCACCTCGGTGGGCGTGCCGAACTCGATCGCCGAGCCCTTGGGAATGAAGATCACGTCGCCGGGCTTGCCGACCACGGTCTGGCCGTTGCAGCGGATGTGAAGCTCGCCTTCGAGCACCAGATCGACCTCGTCGTAGTTCAGCGTCCATGGGAAGAAGCAGCGGTTCCAGCTCATGAAGCCGGCGGCCATCGAGCTGCCGTCGGCGCTGGTGATGACGTCGGCGATGCCGACATGGCTGTCCTCGCCGGCGCCGTCGAACAGGCCCATGCGCACCGAATCGCCTTTCACCGCCTTGATGCCGCCGGCAATGGTGCGGGACTCGTAGGGCAGCGCTGCGTCCTGTGCAGAGGGGGCGGGCTTGGGCGGCGCATTGACCGCGAGCGTGGCGGCCTGGCGCGCCTGCTGCTCCTGCGCGACCTTGCTGACCAGCTGGTCGACCATGCCGTCGGGAACCAGGCCTGCCGGCAGGCGGGCCTGCACTGCCTTGCGGATCTCGGCGAGCGCTTCCGCCGGCAGGGCAGCGGCTGCGGCCGGCCTGGACGCAGGCATGGCCGGCGTCGGCGGGGCGCCGCAGTGGGGTGCGGCGTCGGCTTTTGCTTCGCCCTCGCGGATCAGAACGCCCAGCGCCTCGGCGACCGTCCGTGCTTCGGGTGTGACGATATGCCCATTGCGCGTCACGGCGATCTCGCGCTTTCCGGCGGCGTGCTCACTGCGCACCACTTCGGCACTAATGAGTTGCTTCATGATCGTCCTGCCTTTCCTGTTCGAACAGATAGCGTTTGAAGGGCACGAGGGTTTCGGGCCTGAACACCGAGACCCGGAAGATCGGCGCGCTGAAGCCGCCGGCGCGCAGCAGGGCCTCGACGCGCTGCGGATCGGCGTCGGGCAGGTCGATCTTGGTGATCGCCGCCATCAGGCGCTTGTCGGCATTGACTTCGAGCAGGCCGGGCGGCAGCCGGTAGTCGAAATCGGTTGCGCCATGCACATAGACGACGCTGCGGGCGTCGGAGACGGTGTTGATCAGCGCGTGGTGCAGGCGCGGGTGGCTGAAGAACTCGCCCGGCGTATCGACGATGCCGTTCTCGTAGTCGAGCGCCTGCGTCTTCATCGCCGCGCCTCCGCGGCCGATCAGCGCATTGAACAGCGTGGTCTTGCCTGCCGCGACCGGGCCGACCAGCACGAAGCGGCTGGGATCGTAGGGGGAAGGGGGCGGCGAAGGCGAACGGGTCATCATGCGCCTCAGGTCCGGGTGATGCTGCAGACGGCGTAATCGAGCACGCGCTGCAGCACGCCGAGGGTTTCCTGCAGCGCCTCGCCGACGGCGCCGACTGAGCCGCAGATCACCAAGGCACCGCTGAAGCGGTCGAGAAAGCCGATATGGACCGCCGCCGCCTTGGTGGCGATGTCGCCGGCGATGATCGCGGTCTCGCCCGGGGTCAGGGTCAGGATGCCGATCGCCTCGGCGCCGGAGACGCCGATCTTGTGCGCCAGTTCTTCGGTGGGATGCGCGATCAGGTGTGCCAGCGTGACCTGCTTGCCGGGCACGAACTCCTGGATGATGCGTTCTTTGTCGTCGAATTTCATGGCTTCCGTCGGCCTGCTCCGTTATCGCAGCGGGCGGCGCCCGGGTGAAGGGGGCCGCTCCAGGAACGTCAGCTGAACGCCTTGCGCTACATGGCTGGCGCGGTCCGGGCCTGCCGGCCGCTGCCGTGATGGCGAGGAGTTCGGTCTGATGGTAGCCCCGGGGTTTTTGGGGCCGCTAACAAAAATCGGCAAGTTTGACGGTGCTGTGCCCGTGCGCGGGGCACGGCTGCGCGCGCTCAGGCAGTTGCCGCAGAACGGGAGGTCGGGGGCATGGCGCGGAAGCTGCCCGAGGCGGGCGTGCCTGGCTTCAGGCAAGCATGACGAGCGGGACTTTTTCCGCTCTGGAGCGGATGCTGGAAGGGTAGCGGAAGCAGACGTGCTCGCCGCCGCCGGCTTTCAGGGTGTCGGACGGGTGTTCGGCGAACATCGCGAAATAGTCGGCGGCGAACTGGCTCATGTGCCAGAAGCCCCAGCGGGCGGCGACGTCCTGCACCGTCCTGAAGCCGGAGTCGCGGTCGCGCAGCGTGCGGCGCACCGCGTTCAGGCGCAGGGCCTTGAGGTAGTTCACCGGGCAGATGCCGAGTACCGCGCGGAAAGCGTTCTGCAGCGTACGGCGGCTGACGTAGAGCGCTTCGCACAGGTCGGTCACCGAGATGACGCGGTCGGGTTGGGACAGCACGTATTCGCGCGCGCCGGAGACCAGTCGGCGGTAGCTGAGATTGCTGTGGCGCAGCTTGACCGGCGCGATGTGTTCGCCGAACAGCTCGAACAGGCCGGTCATCAGTTCCTCGGTCAGGGTGTCGCACACCGTGCGGGGCAGGCGCTTCAGGCCCAGGCCGGCGGCCTGCAGCAGCGTGCGCGACACGCGTTCCCAGAAGATCGCCTTCTGCCGTGCCGGCAGCGGAAACGATTCGCCCCTGCGCAGCAGTTCGACCAGCTGGGGGCGCTCGGCGGCACGGGCGTGGCGTTCGAGCAGCGCTTCGTCGATGACGATGCCGAGGATCTGGTAGGCATCCGGCGTGAGCAGTTCGAAGTCCTTGCCGCCGGGGCGCACGGCGATGGTGTTGCGGCCGAGCGGCGAAGCGTTGATCAGGCCGTCGGCGCTGTCGCAGCGCGGCAGGCCGAACCAGAAGGCGCCGGGCCAGACGATGCAGGTCTGGCGCAGCGCGTGGCTGGTGGTTTCGAGGAAGAACTGCATCTGGCCGAGCCAGACCTCGGTGATCGAGCCGAAGAAGCGGCCGGCGCCGATCTGATCGTATTCCTGATACCAGGCGGTGATGTTGGCCGCCTGCTCGTCGGCATCGTGTACGTCCGATACCCGGATGCACCCCTTGGTGTCGCCCAGCGGCAGGATGATTCCCTGCTCCGTGGTCGTCATGATCTCGGCTTTCATGGCTCTCCGCTGCATGGAAAAACTGAATTCCGGAGGAGGGGCCCCGGCGCTCCGCTTCGATCCCGCACCGCCTGCCGCCGAATGACCATGCAGCGGAAGGGGATGAGCGGACCTTAGCCCGTGCCGGTTCGGGGCGTCAATTGCGCCGCGTGAAACTTGCCGATTTTTGTTAGCGGCCCAAAAAACGCCGGGCGTAGCATCGCTGCGTGGAATGACGTGGCCCGACCTTGGGCCGCCGGCCGTCGGCTTCGGCCGTTCGGGATGCAGGTGCCGCCAGCGGCGGGTGCGTGGAGCGTGGCGGATCGTTTCCTCTTTGGCTTTGTGGATGGAGCGCACATGAAACTCAAGGCTCAGTTGTTCGGCCAGACCTACCAGTTCAAGGACGTCAAGGACGTGCTGGCCAAGGCGAACGATCTCCGCTCGGGCGACGTTCTGGCGGGCGTGGCGGCGCAGAGCACACGCGAGCGGGTGGCGGCGAAATACGTGCTGTCCGAGCTGACGCTGGCGGATCTGCGCAACAACCCGGTGGTGCCCTACGAAGAGGACTGCGTCACCCGCATCATCCAGGACGACATCAATTCCGCGGCCTACGAGAAGGTGAAGAACTGGACCGTCGGCGAACTGCGCGAATGGATCCTCGACGACGATACCAGCAATGACGACATCGCCTTCATCCGCAAGGGACTGACGTCCGAGATGATCGCCGGCGTGGCCAAGATCTGTTCCAACTCGGACCTGATCTACGGCGCGTCGAAGATGCCGGTGGTGAAGAAGGCCAATACCACGATCGGCCTGCCGGGCCGGATCTCGGCGCGGCTGCAGCCCAACGATACCCGCGACAACCTGGAAAGCATCCGCGCGCAGATCTTCGAAGGCCTGTCCTACGGCGCGGGCGACGCGGTGATCGGGGTCAATCCGGTGACCGACAACGTCGAGAACATCCACCGCATCCTCGACACCATCTACGAGATCGTCGACAAGTACCAGATTCCCACCCAGGGCTGCGTGCTGGCGCACATCACCACCCAGATCGCGGCGATCCGCCGCGGCGCGCCGGGCGGCCTGATCTTCCAGAGCATCTGCGGCAGCGAGAAGGGGCTGAAGGAGTTCGGCGTCGAGATCGCGATGCTCGACGAGGCGGCCGAGGTCGGCCGTACCCACAACCGCCTGGCCGGGCCGAACTGCCTGTATTTCGAAACCGGCCAGGGTTCGGCGCTGTCGGCCGGCGCGCACTACGGCGCCGACCAGGTGACGATGGAGGCGCGCAACTACGGCCTGGCGCGCCACTACGACCCGATGCTGGTCAATACCGTGGTCGGCTTCATCGGCCCGGAATACCTCTACAACGACCGCCAGATCATCCGCGCCGGTCTCGAGGACCACTTCATGGGCAAGCTGTCCGGCGTGTCGATGGGCTGCGACACCTGCTACACCAACCACGCCGAAGCGGACCAGAACTCCAACGAGAACCTGATGGTGCTGCTGGGCTCGGCCGGGGTGAACTTCATCATGGGCATGCCGCTGGGCGACGACATCATGCTCAATTACCAGACCAGCGCCTTCCACGACACCGCCACGCTGCGCAAGGTGCTGAACCGCAGGCCGGCACCCGAGTTCGAGCAGTGGCTGGAAAAGATGGGGCTGATGGAAAACGGCCGCCTGACCCACAATGCGGGCGACGCGTCGTGGTTCTTCTGACTTTGGGGGCGTGTTGATCATGGACCAGAAAGAGATCGAGAGCATCGTCCGCGCGGTGCTGGGGCAGATCGGCGGCACGGCGGCACCCGCGCCTGCGAGCACTTCGTCCGCTGCCGCGGCGCCGGCCGGGGCCGATGGCGGCTGCCTGCCGGACCTCGGCGACGCCAGCGTCAAGAACTGGATCGGCGTGCGCAATCCGAAGAGCCTCGAAGTGCTGCAGGAGCTCAAGCGCAATAGCGGCTCGCGGGTGTGCTCGGGCCGCGTCGGCACCCGCCCGCGCACCACCTCGCTGCTGCGCTTCCTCGCCGACCATTCGCGCTCCAAGGACACGGTGCTGCAGGACGTGCCGGCCGCCTGGCTGGAAAAGACCGGCCTGCTCGAAGTGCATAGCGAGATCAAGGACAAGGACCAGTACCTGACCCGGCCGGACCTCGGCCGGCGGCTGTCGGCCGAAGCGGTGCAGATCCTGAAGTCGAAGTGCAAGCAGTCGCCGCAGGTGCAGGTGGTGGTGTCCGACGGCCTGTCGACCGACGCGATCACCTCCAACTACGACGAGATCCTGCCGCCGCTGCTGAAAGGGCTGGAGAGCGCCGGGCTGGACGTCGGCACGCCGTTCTTCGTGCGTTATGGCCGCGTCAAGGTCGAAGACCAGATCGGCGAACTGCTCGGCGCCAAGGTGGTGATCCTGCTGGTCGGCGAACGGCCCGGCCTCGGCCAGTCCGAGAGCCTGTCCTGCTACATGGTTTACAGCCCCACTTCGCAGACGGTCGAGGCCGACCGTACCTGCATTTCCAACATCCACCGCGCCGGCACGCCGCCGGTCGAGGCGGCAGCCGTCATCGTCGATCTGGCCAAGCGCATGCTGGAGCAGAAGGCTTCGGGCATCGCGCTGAACAAGTGAGCCATCCGGATTCCGTGGAGAGATAAGTCATGTCCGCACTCGAACCCATCAAGCCCAGCGTCAAGGCCGTCCGCCTGATCGCCTCGGTGGCGAAGGACTACAAGGAAGAACTCGGCCTGCCGGCGCACATGAACAGCATCGGCCTGCTGACGGCGGATTCGGACGACGTCACCTACATCGCCGCCGACGAGGCGACGAAGCAGGCTCAGGTCGAAGTCGTCTATGGCCGTTCGCTGTATGCCGGCGCGGCGCACAGTTCGTCGCCCACCGCGGGCGAAGTGATCATCATGCTCGGCGGTCCGACGCCGGCCGAAGTCAAGGCCGGGCTGGACGCGATGGTGGCGATGATCGAGAGCGGGCCGGCCTTCCAGTGGGCCGACGATGCGCATACCGCCGCCTTCCTCGCCCACCTGGTGTCGCGCACCGGCAGCTATCTGTCGGGGCTGGCGAAGATTCCGCTCGGCGATGCGATGGCCTACCTGATCGCGCCGCCGCTGGAAGCGATGTACGGCATCGATGCCGCGATCAAGGCCGCCGACGTCAGGCTGGCGACCTACATCGGGCCGCCGTCCGAGACCAACTACGGCGGCGCCTTCCTGACCGGCAGCCAGGCCGCATGCAAGGCGGCCTGCGGTGCCTTCACCGAGGCGGTGCTCGAAGTCGGGCGCGACAACATCCGCTTCTGAGCGGATGACCGGCAGATGAACGCTCAGGCCCTTTCCTTCGAGGTTTCCGCATGAAGATCGACGCGCTGGGTTTTCTGGAAGTCCGCGGCCTGGTCGCGGCGATCGAGGCGGCCGACGCCATGCTGAAGGCGGCGGACGTCAAGCTGATCCGCTCGCACCAGGTCGATCCGCGCTTCTTCACGCTGGTGGTCGAGGGCGACCTGGCCGCCTGCCGCGCCGCCGTCGATGCCGGCAAGGCGGCGGCGTCGCGGCTGGGCGAAGTCGTCAGCCGGCTGGAGATCGGCCGGCCAGACAACGATACCGAAGCCATGGTGCTGGAGCTGGTGGATCGCTCGAAGGGTGAAGCGCCGAAAGCCAGGCCGGCCGCGGGAGAAAACGCTGCTGCGGCCTTGCCGGCCGCCGCCGGGGCCGCGCCGGCTGGTGATGCCCCGACTCCCGCGACGCCAACGCCTGCGGCGCCGGCAGCAGATGAGAGCGTCGATACCTCGGGCATCGTCGCATCGGGCGTCGATACGTCGGACGACGCGGCGCTGCTGGCCTTCATCGCCGCGTCCGCGCGCGGCCGCTCGCTGGCCGAGCTGGCGGCGCACTTCGGCCCGGCGGTGGACCGTGCGCGGCTGGAGGCGCTGGTGGCCGAAGGGCGGCTGCGCAAAGCTGGTGCCCGCTACCGGGCAGTGGTGCAGTGAGGGCGCCATGACGGCGCGGATTGCGAGCGGGAGATAGAGGTACATGGAAACCCAGGAGATCGTCCGCAAGGTGTATGAGGCCGGCGTCGTCGGCGCCGGCGGCGCGGGCTTTCCGACCCACGTCAAGCTGGGCGCGGAGGCTGAGATCGTGCTGGTCAATGGCGCCGAATGCGAGCCGCTGCTGAAGGTCGACCAGCAACTGGCGGTGCGCCATGCGAAGGAAATGGTGCGCGGCCTGGCGCTGGCGATGCAGGCGGTGGGCGCACGTGAAGGCATCGTTGCGCTGAAGGCCAAGTACGCCGAGGCGATCGACGCGATCACGCCGCTGCTGCACGAGAACATGCGCATCCACATCCTGCAGGACGTGTATCCGGCCGGCGACGAGGTGATCACGATCTGGATGGCAACCGGCCGGCGCGTGCCGCCGGGCGACATTCCGCTGAGCATCGGCGTGGTGGTCAACAATGTGAACACGCTGATCAACGTCGCCCGCGCGGTGGATGAAGGACTGCCCGTGACCCACCGCTGCCTGACGGTCACCGGCGCGGTCAATGAACCGGTGACCGTGACGGTGCCGATCGGCACGCCGCTGCGCGAGACGCTGGCGCTGGCCGGCGGGCTCAGCATTCCCGCGACCGACGCGGCCTTCATCGATGGCGGGCCGATGATGGGTGGCCTGCTCGAATCGCTCGACGTCCCGGTCACCCGGACCACCGGCGGCCTGATCGCGCTGCCTGCCGACCACCTGCTGATCCAGCGCCGGCGCGCCGACATGCGCAGCGTCATCAGCATGGCGCGCACGGTGTGCGAGCAATGCCTGCTGTGTACCGAACTCTGCCCGCGCCATCTGATCGGCCACGAACTGCCGCCGCACCTGATCGTGCGTTCGGTGAACTACAACCACGTTGCCAAGCCGTCGGTGCTGCTGTCGGCGCTGACCTGCTCGGAGTGCGCGATCTGCGAAGCCTATGCCTGTCCGGTGGAGATCTCGCCGATGCGCCTGAACCAGGCGCTGAAGGCGCAGTTCCGCCAGGAAGGCGCGCGCTACGAAGGCGAGCTGCGCAAGGCCGATCCGATGATCGAAGGGCGCCTGCTGCCGACGAGCCGGCTGGTGGCCCGCATCGGCCTGACGCGCTACAACCGCAAGGCGCCTTGGTCGGACGTCGTGCATGCGCCGGAACGGGTGTGGATTCGCCTGCGCCAGCACATCGGCGTCGCCGCCGAGCCCTGTATCCGCGTCGGCGATGCCGTCCGCTGCGGACAGCGCATCGCCGACATCCCGGCCAAGGCGATGGGCGCACCGATCCACGCCAGCATCGACGGCGTGGTGGAAACGATCGGCGACGACGCCATTGTCATCAGGAGGGCGTAAGGTGCTTCACGCCATCGGTTTGATCGAATTGAACAGCATCGCCAAGGGCATCGAAGCCGGCGATGCGATGCTGAAGGCTGCCGAAGTGTCGCTGCTGGTGGCCAAGACCATCTGCCCCGGCAAGTACATCGTCATGGTCGGCGGCGACGTTGCGGCGACGGCGCGGGCGGTGGACGTCGGCACCGAGGTCGCTGCGCACACGCTGGTGGACCAATTCACCATCCCCAACATCCACGCCTCCATCCTGCCGTCGATCAGCGGTGTGACGCCGATCGACCAGGTGCAGGCGATCGGCGTGGTCGAGACCTACAGCGTGGGCGCCTGTATCGAATCGGCCGACGCTGCGGTCAAGGCCGCCAGCGTGGTGCCGATCCGCACCCACCTGGCCTTCGGCATCGGCGGCAAGTGCTACTACGTGCTGAACGGCGATGTGGCCGACATCACGGCAGCGGTCAGGACAGGCGCCGACCTGGCGGGCGCGAAAGGGCTGCTGGTGCAATACACCATCCTGCCGCGGCCGCATCCGCAACTGGTCGATGCCCTGCTGTAATGCGTCAGCGGCAGCATGGCAATTTTGTGTTCACACTCAAGGGGAAAGTCATGGAGATGAAGTTCAGGATGTCTGCTGTTGCCGCGGCACTGCTGTCGGCGGTGCTGCTGACGGGGTGCCAGACTACGTCCGAGGTGGTGTCGCAGACGGCCTCGCAGGTATCGCAGGCCCTGCAGGCGCAGAAGCTGGAAAAGGGCAACTGGGACGACTTCAACCGCGCGCAACTGGACAAGATGCTCGCCACCTACGGCAAGTCCAGCCCGAACTATGATCCGGCCAAGCCGCCCTACGTGGTGTTCGACTGGGACAACACTTCGATCTTCCTCGACATCCAGGAAGCGCTGCTGGTCTACCAGTTGGAGAACCTGCGCTTCGCGATGACGCCGGCGCAGCTCGACAACGCGATCCGCAAGGACATTCCGACCACGAACTTCGACGACGACAGCCGCAACGAAGCCGGCCAGGCGATCAACATCGACAAGATCGCGCAGGACATCGTCTCCAGCTATGCCTGGCTGTACAACAACTACCAGGGTCTCAGGGGCAAGCAGACGCTGGCCCAGGTCAAGCAGGCGCCGCAGTACCAGGACTTCATCGTCAAGATGCGCTTCCTGTACGAAGCCATCGGCAATACCTTCGACCATTCCGTGTCCTATCCGTGGGTCACCTACCACTTCACCGGCATGACCGAGAAGGACGTGCGTGCGCTGGCTGCCGAAACCTTCCGCTGGCAGCAGACCCAGCCGGTCGAGGCGGTCAAATGGACGAGCCCGGCGGCGCTGCCGGGCAAGGCGGGGGTGGTCAGCATCACCTGGAAGAACGGCCTGCGCCCGGTGCCGGAAATGCAGGATCTGTACAAGAAGTTGCGCGCCAGCGGCTTCGACGTCTATGTGTGCTCGGCCTCGTTCCGCGACGTGATCCGCGAAGTGTCGTCGAACCCCGAGTTTGGCTACGCCAACGCGGTGGACAACGTCTACGCGATGGAACTCGAACGCGATGCCAATGGCGCGATCCGGACGCAGTTCCGCCAGGGCTACGCGCAGACGCAGGGGCCGGGCAAGACCGAGACGATCAAGCAGTTCCTGGTGCCCAAGTACGGCTACGGCCCGGTGTTCATCGCCGGCGACAGCGAAGGCGACCAGAACATGATGCAGGACTTCGACGACATGAAGGTCGGCCTCATCATCAACCGCCTGCGCGGCAACGACATCGGCAAGATGTCCAAGCTCGCCGCCGAAAGCTACGGCAAGCCGGATGCACGCTACCTGCTGCAGGGGCGTGACGACAACAAGGGCGTCTTCGTGCCGTCGCAGCAGGCTTACAAGCTGGGCAGCGATACGCCCAAAACCCTGAAGTAAAACCAACGCAGCCCCCGGCTGCAGCGAAAGGCCGTGCGTGGCGCTCCTCCGCCGCGCACGGCCTTTCATCGTCCGGTGCCGGTGGCGGGCGGACCGCCCGCGACTTGGCGCTGTGCTAGAATTCCGCGTCTTCAGGCCGCGCCCGCGGCGCTTTCCATGGGTTTCAGATGCGCATTCTGGTCAGTAACGACGACGGCTACTTCGCTCCCGGAATCGCGGCGCTCGCCGAGGCGCTCGGCACCATCGGCGAAGTCACGGTGGTCGCGCCCGAGCGCGACCGCAGCGGCGCCAGCAACTCGCTGACGCTGGATCGTCCGCTGTCGCTGCGCCGCACCGCGAACGGCTTCTATCATGTCAATGGCACACCGACCGACTGCGTGCACCTCGCGGTGACCGGCATGCTCGACCATCTGCCCGACATGGTGGTGTCCGGTGTCAACCACGGCGCCAACATGGGCGACGACACGGTGTATTCCGGTACCGTCGCGGCAGCGACCGAAGGCTTCCTGCTCGGCGTGCCGTCGATCGCGGTGTCGCTGGTCAGCAAGTCGGCGGCGGATTTCAGCGCTGCCGCGCGCGTCGCCCGCGACCTGGCCGAACGCTTCATGCACGACCCTTTCCCACAGCCGGTGCTGCTCAACGTCAACGTGCCCGACGTCGCCTACGAGCGTCTGCAGGGCGTCAAGGTGACGCGCCTGGGCCGACGCCACAAGGCCGAGCCGGTGGTGCGCAGCGTGACGCCGCGCAACGAGACGGTGTATTGGGTCGGCGCGGCGGGCGGCGCGGCCGATGCGGGCGAAGGCACGGATTTCCACGCCGTGGCCAACGGCTACGTGTCGGTCACGCCGCTGCAGATCGATCTCACCCACACCGGCCAGATCGCGCCGGTCTTCGACTGGCTGAAGCGGTGAACGTGCGCAGCGCCGATGCAGGGCAGGCGATGCGCGCACGCGTGCGCATGGTCGAGCGCCTCCGTACCCAGGGCATTCGCGACGAGCGGGTGCTGGCGGCGATGCAGAGCGTGCCGCGGCACATGTTCGTCGAGGAAGGGTTGGGCTACAGTGCCTACGACGACACGCCGCTGCCGATCGGCTTCCAGCAGACGATCTCGCAGCCCTTCGTCGTCGCGCGCATGATCGAGCTGCTGCGCGCCGGCCGTGAGCTGGGGCGGACGCTCGAAGTCGGGGCGGGCTGTGGCTACCAGGCAGCGGTGCTGAGCCAGTTGGCGACCGAGGTCTATGCGGTCGAGCGCATCCGTCCGCTGCTCGATCGGGCGCGGGCGAACCTGCGTCCGCTGCGTCTGCCCAATGTCAGATTGAAACTTGCGGACGGTAGTTTGGGTCTTCCCGAGGCGGCTCCGTTCGACAGCATCATCGTCGCGGCCGCGGCCATCGGTTTACCGCCGGCGCTCAAGGCGCAGCTCGCGCCGGGCGGGCGCCTGATCGTGCCGGTGGGAGGGGCCGACCAGCGATTGCTGCTGGTCGAGCGGCAAGGTAATGTTTTTCGGGAAAGCTGGCATGAGGCCGTACGCTTCGTGCCGCTGCTCGCAGGTACGGAATGAAATTCGCTATTCACATGCAGACTCGTTTTGGTTTGATGCCGGCTTTGCTGGTAAGCGTGGTATTGGCGGGGTGCGCCTCGTCGGGTGAGGCGCCGGTACGCGACGGCAACGGCGCGCCGCCTGTCACGGGTTCCGCGCCGGCAGTGCCGGCAGGCATGCATGTGGTCAGGCAGGGGGAAACCCTGCTCGGCATCGCGCGCCAGTACAACGTGACGCTGCCGGATCTCGTGCGCTGGAACGGTCTGACCAATCCCGACCAGATCCAGGTGGGCCAGAGTCTGCGCGTCGGGCCGCCCGACATGGCGCAGGACGGCGGCGCCACCGCCATTCCGATCGGCGACGGTGCGGTGGCGATGCCGGTGCCGATGCCCGGTGGCACCGAGCCCGCTGCGCCGCCGCTGAAGCAGGGGCCGCTGGGCGGACCGGTGCCGTATTCCCAGGATCCCGGAGCGGGCGCTGCGCCGCCGCCGGTGCCGGCACCCGAGCAGCCGGCGCCTGCGCCCGAGACGCCGGCAGCGGCCGTGGCCGGCGACTGGCAGTGGCCCGCGGCCGGCAGGGTGATCGCGGCCTACAACGAAGCGTCGAACAAGGGAGTCGACATCGGCGGCAACGTCGGCGATCCGGTCTATGCGGCTGCGGCGGGCAAGGTCGTCTATGCCGGGAGCGGGCTGCGCGGCTACGGCAAGCTTGTTGTCATCAAGCATAACCAGGAGTACAACTCGGTCTATGCGCATAATGACAAGCTGCTCGTGAAGGAAGACGACCAGGTTGCCCGCGGGCAGAAGATCGCCGAACTGGGCAGCTCCGAAACCGATCGCCCCAAGCTGCATTTCGAGATCCGCAAGCAGGGCAAGGCGATCGATCCGACGAAGTACCTGCCCGCACGCTGACGACAGGGGGAAGCATGGAAGAACCGGTAAGCCTCGATGATCTCGAAAGCCATGAACCGGATCTTCCCCCCGAGGTCGAGGTCTTTGCCACTGCCGTCGTGCAGGCGAAGGAAAGCGACTTCTTCAGCGACGTCACCCAGCTTTATCTCAACGAGATCGGCGCCAACCCGCTGCTGACCGCCGAAGAAGAACTCAGGCTGGCACGCCTGGTGCGTACGGGCAACTTCGACGCCCGGCAGACGATGATCGAGCGCAATCTCAGGCTCGTCGTCAATATCGCCAAGCACTATCTCAACCGTGGCATTCCCCTGCTCGATCTGGTCGAGGAGGGGAATCTCGGGCTGATGCATGCGCTCGAGAAGTTCGACCCCGAGCGGGGTTTCCGTTTTTCCACCTATGCGACCTGGTGGATACGCCAGAACATCGAGC
This sequence comes from Thauera carbonicopians, assembly GCF_025699485.1. Taxonomy (GTDB): domain Bacteria; phylum Pseudomonadota; class Gammaproteobacteria; order Burkholderiales; family Rhodocyclaceae; genus Thauera. The sequence goes on from NZ_JANUXN010000002.1 coordinate 394,915, forward strand.
GCGCGATCATGAACCAGTCGCGCACGATCCGCCTGCCGGTGCATGTGGTGAAGGAACTGAACCAGGTGCTGCGCGCCCAGCGCTGCAACGACGGCTCCATCGGCGAGCCTTCGCTGGACGCGGTCGCACGCAGGCTCGGCAAGACCGTCGATGAGGTGCGGGAAATCCTGCAGCTCAGCGAACACACGGCTTCGCTGGATGCGCCGCTCGACATCGATCCGAACCTGTCGATCGGCGAGTCGCTGGCCGATGAGCAGGTGCTGGCACCGGACCTGCAGATCCATTTCGCCGAGCTCGAGCGTCTGGTGCGCGAATGGATCAAGATGCTGTCGGACAAACAGCGGCTCGTCATCCGCCACCGCTACGGCATCGACGAATGCGAGCTGCTGACGCTGGAAGAGCTGGCGCTGCGCCTGGACCTGACCCGCGAGCGCGTGCGCCAGATCCAGCTCGAAGCGCTCAGCCAGCTGCGCCGCATCCTCAAGCGCTACGGCATTTCACGCGATGCGCTGCTGTGAGTGCAGGCGCCGGCTGCGGCGGTGATCAGGCCGGCGCGCCGTCCACCGGATAGACCCTGAAATACAGTTCGCGGCTGGCGTAGGCCATCACCGGCAGCGTGACCAGCAGCAGCGGCAGCAGCACGGCGCTGACGATGATCACCGCGGCCAGCAGGCAGGCCCAGGCCATGACGACGCCGAAGCGCCCGAACACCGCCCTGACGCTGGCGACGACGCCGGAGACGAGGTTGGCGCGGTGATCGTAGATCAGCGGGATCGAGAAGGCCGAGACTGCGAACAGGATGAAAGCCAGTACCGCGCCCATGATCGAACTGAAGAACACGAAACGGTGTATGGCCGCGTCGCCCTGCAGCAGGTGGGCCAATTGGGCGGGTTCGCGGCCGACCATGAAGCCGTAGAGCGTGCCCGCGTCGGTGATCCAGATCAGGAACAGCAGCGCGCAGACGAAGGAGACCACCCAGCCGCCGCGCGGCATGCGGGCGAATCCCCGGCCGATGTCGGCGGCGACGGGCCGCCGGCCGGCGCGCAGGCTGTCCGACAGCGCGAAGAAGCCCGCCAGCAGCGCCGGGCCGATCAGCATGAAGCCGCCGGCGAAGGACAGGCTGATCGGCGCGATCGACATCGATTCCAGCGCCCAGAACAGGATTGCGCCGAGGACGACGAAAACCGCCGCATAGCCGGAGCTGAGGGCGGGCATGGCGCAGAACTGCCGCCAGCCGGTGGACATTGCCGCGGAGATGTCGGAAAGGCGGACTGCGGCGGGCTTCAGTGGCGTCGAGGTCACGTGTCTGCGGGCGGGATGCTGTGGGCCGCCTAGTTCACGAGGAATCGCCGTGTCATGCCTTGATCTGGATCAGTTTCGGTTTTCGGCCCTGATGCGTTCGACGAGGCGGCGCTGGCTCAGCGCCTCGGCCAGCTCGAACACCGACATCGCATAGAAGCTGCTGCGGTTGTAGCGCGTGATCACGTAGAAGTTGCGGTAGCCGAGCCAGTATTCCGTCGCCGCGCCGGGGGTTTCGAGGTCGACCAGGGTGGTGGGGCCGGCGGCGGTGTCGCCGTGCAGCGGCTTCACGCCGGCCCGGCTCAAGGCCTCGGGTTCCAGCGCCGGCTCGATGCCTGCCGCGACCAGTGCCGCGGCGTCGGTGTCGGCCGCCAGCAGCGCGGGTTCGGCGATCGGGGCGCCAGGCTGCCAGCCGTGCATGTGCAGGTAGTTGGCGACGCTGCCGATCGCATCGAGCGGGTCGGAATCGAAGTCGATCCGGCCGTTGCCGTCGAAGTCGACCGCATAGGCGCGCACGCTGCTGGGCAGGAACTGGGGATAGCCGATGGCACCGGCGAAGGAGCCGTAGTAATCGGTCGGTATGCGGCCTTGTTCGCGGGCGAGCAGGAACAGGGCTTCGAGTTCGCGGCGGAACAGGTCCGCGCGCGGCGGGTAGTCGAAGGCGAGCGTGGTGAGCGCGGACAGGGTCTCGAAATTGCCGGTATGGCGCCCGTACAGGGTCTCGACGCCGATGATCGCGACGATGATTTCCGGCGGCACGCCGAACTGCTTCGAGGCACGCTCGAGATCCACTTCATGCGCTTTCCAGAACGCGACGCCGCCCTCGATGCGGCTGCGGTCCAGGAAGCGGGCACGATAGTTCTGCCACGAGCGCGCGCCCTTGCGCGCCGGCGGCGTGATCAGGCGGATCACGCCGGCTTCGTGCCGGGCCAGTGCCAGCGTCGCCGCCACGGTGTCCCGGTCGAAGCCATGGCGTGCCGCAAGCTCGTCGGCGAAGGCGCGGACATCGTCGCGCTCGGCATACGAAGCCAGTGCCGGGGTGGCCGGCAGCGCGGCCAGCAGCGACAGGCCGGCGCCGACCAGGGCGGGCAGGATCCTGTGCCTCGTCTTGCTGGCGGCGGGTTTGCGGCGGATGGACGGGGGCAGGCGGAATCGGGGCAGTTTCATGGCAATCGGAGAACGTCGATCTTCTTTCTGAGCGCGGCAAGGCGCGCGCTGTCGGAATGGGGGCCGTAGCGCAGGCTGGCGTAATCCACGCCGATTGCCCGTACTGCGGCTGCGAGTTCGGGAATGGCCGACGCCACCCGCTGCGTGTAGTCATGCGGCCCTTCCCAGGGCTGGCGCGCCAACCCGCGGGCAGCCAGCTTCGTGCTCAGTGCCTGCCAGGCCCGGTCGAGTGGGTCGCTGCGGCGTCGCCTGCGGCCGGCCCACAGGATCAGGCACAGGAACGGCACGCCGGTGGCGGCGGCCAGCATGCCGGCGAGGCGCCACGCATCGCCCGGGGCCAGGCCCAGGCGGGACAGCAGTTCGCGCTGGCGTTCCGGATTGTAGCCAAGAACGCGCTGGTTCCACGTATTCGACAGCGCTTCCCAGCGCAAGCGCATGTTTCGCAGCCAGTCGTGCTGGGCACGCAGGGTGAAAGGCAGGGCTTCGCCGGCGGGCAGGGCGGCAGCAAGGCCGTCGTCGATGCGGCGCGGCGCGGCGAGATAGGTCGGATCGACGCGCACCCAGCCACGGCCGCCGAGCCAGACTTCGCTCCAGGCATGGGCGTCGAGCTGGCGGACGACGAGATTGCCGTCTACCGGGTTGATCTCGCCGCCCTGGTAGCCGGTGACGACGCGCGCCGGCACGCCCGCGGCCCGCATCAGCACGGTGAAGGCGGAGGCGAAGTGCTCGCAGAAGCCGCGCCGGCTGTCGAAAAGGAATTCGTCGACGCTGTCGCGGCCGAGCAGCGGCGGCCGGAGCGTGTAGAGCAGCCCGGCGTTCCGGAGATGCGAAACGGCTCGTTGCAGGATCTGCTCGTGCGACTCCGCACCGGCGGCGAGCCGTGCCGCCAGTGCCTGCGTGCGCGGATTGAAGCCGGCCGGGAGCCGGCGCGCCGCGGCCAGCGTCGCCGCCGTCTCCGCCAGCCCGACGACGGCTTCCGGATGGGCGCTCAGTTCGTGCCGCACCCGCGACCGGACCGGCCGGGGCGCGAGCAGCTGGAAATCGCCGGTGTGCCGCAGCGCTGCGCCCGTGGCGCCGGGAAAGTCGAGAGCCAGCAGCCAGCGCTTGCCGTGGGCTTCCAGGGTCAGCGTGTAGTCGATGCGCTTGCCGTCCGCTGCATGGAAGGGAACCGCCGCTTCCTGCGCAGGCTCGGCCTGCCAGTTGCGGCCATCGAAGCGGGTCAGCACCGGGCCGCGCCAGTAGCGCTGCCGGCGGGCGGGGATTTCGCCGGCGAAACTGGCTCTGAAGGCGATTTCGCCCGACTGGCTCAGCGCGCTGATCGAACCCGGGCTCATCGACTCCGACAAGCCGGTACGGGCGCTGAAGGCATCGGCCGGCAAACCCCACAAGGGGCCGTCGATACGCGGGAACAGAACGAACAGGATCAGCATGAACGGCAGGCCCTGCGCCATCAGGGTGCCGGCCACGCGCAGGTGCTCGCCGCTGCGGCCGTTCGGGTCGGCCTGGGCGACCAGCGCCGCGAGGCCGAGCAGGCTGGCGCACAGCGCGAGCGCGGCGACCGGAAAGCTCTGGTCTTCGAAGAAGATCGCCAGTTGCAGGAAGAAGCACAGCATCACCGCTGCCCGGACGTCGCGGGCGGCGCGGATTTCGAGCAGCTTGAGGCCGAGCAGCAGCGCCAGCAGCGCCACGCCGGGGTCCTTGCCGAAGAAGTGGCCGAACTCGGCGCGCACGCCGGCTGCTGCGGCCGCGGTCAGCGCCAGCAGCAGCCACGGCGACGGCGCCTGGCGCCCATGCCACAGCAACAGACCCCGCCAGGCCAGCAGCGCGGCGCACAGCCCGCTGATCCAGGGCGGTAGCCAGCTCGCGTGCGGTGCCATCGTCAGCGCTGCGGCGCCGAGCAGCCAGGCGCCCTGGCGGCGGCCGAGCGCGCTGCCGGCGCTTGCCGATCGGCGTCTCGTTGCGCGCTGCTTCAGCCAGCCGCCGATCATGTGCCGTCCGCCCTGTCGGGCTCCTCGTGATACGCCAGTTCGTCCAGGCAGCGGAGCAGATGGCTGCGGCCGTTGCCGCGCGGCACGTTCGTGCCGGGCAGTGCCAGCGACCAGGGGCGGCCGCTGCGTTCGGCCTCCAGCAGCCAGGCGCTCAGGCGCGACAGGCGCCGCTCGGCGTCGAGCCCGGGCGGCAGGTCGGCCCAGGCCAGCGACAGCTCCTGCCCCTGCTGCCCGGCGAACTGCTTGGTCATCAGCGGGCCGCCGCGCGCGAGCACTTTCCAGGCGATGTGGCGCGGAGAGTCGGCCCGCTGGTGCGGGCGCAGGCCGGCGAAGTCGTCGTCGCCGGCCTTCGGCGACGGCGCGCCGCCACCCTGTTCCGCCGGGCTTTCGGGCAGGGGAGGCGCGTTCTTCTCCGGCGCCGGGTGGACGACGCAGCCGACGTCGGCGACGAAAACGCTCCAAGCCCGGATCAGCCCCAGCGGCCAGCGGGTTTCGATGACCGTGCGCCCGGCCTGCAGCCGGCCGCGGTGTTCGGCGGCGCAGGCGATCCCGATCGCGCGCGTCTGCAGCGGGCCGAGCTCGAAGGCGGTTTCCGCGCCGCGCAGTTTCAGCCGCAGGGCAGGACGGCGGGCTTTGCGCGGGTTGTCGATGATGAAATGGAGCGTGGCCGTTTCGCCGGCGAACACCGCTTCGCTGCGTCCGGGCCGGATGCGCAGTCCGGCGAGGTTGCGCCAGGCGTGCACGATGCTGGCCAGCGCCGCGCCGGCCAGGGCGAAGACCAGGCCGTAGCCGAGGCTCAGGCCGTAGTTGATCGACGCCACCAGCATCGCCAGCATGGCAATGGCAAAGCTCAGGCCGCCGGCGGTCGGCAGCACGTAGATGCGGCGGCTGCGCAGTTCGATCGGCGCCGTTTCGGGCCTGCCCGGCCGGCGCAGCAGCCAGCGGCGGAACAAAGCTGGTGGAGAGGGTGTGCCGGCTGCAGGCATGTTGCTCAGGGCAGCGCCACCGACTGGATCAGGCGTGCGAGCGTGGCCGCGGGGACGGGGCGGGCGTCGCCGGCAAGATGCAGGCGGTGGGCGGCGACGTGCGGGAACAGCGTCTGCACGTCTTCCGGCAGCACATGGTCGCGGCCGTCGATCAAGGCCCAGGCGCGGGCCGCCGCCAGCAGGCCGAGTCCGGCGCGCGGGCTGAGTCCGGCGGCCAGCTCCGCATCGTGCCGGGTGGCGCTGAGCAGGGCCTGCACGTAGTCGATCAGGCGGTCGGCGACGTGCAGGGCCTGGGCGGCGCGCTGCAGCTCCACCAGTTCCGCCGGCCCGATCACCGGCGTGCGCCGTTCGAGCACGCTGCGCCGGTCCTCTCCCATCAGCAGGGCGCGTTCGGCCATCGGATCGGGATAACCGAGCCGGATGCGAAGCAGGAAGCGGTCGAGCTGGCTTTCGGGCAGCGCAAAGGTGCCGATCTGGTGTGTCGGGTTCTGCGTGGCGATGACGAAGAAGGGCTCGGGCAGCTCGAAGCTGTGGCCGTCCGCGGTGATCTGGCGCTCTTCCATCGCTTCGAGCAGGGCGCTCTGGGTCTTCGGCGTGGCGCGGTTGATCTCGTCGGCCAGCACTACCTGCGCGAACACCGGACCGGGGTGGAAGCGGAAAGTACCGGTGTCGCGGTCGAAGATCGAGGCGCCGAGGATGTCGGCCGGCAGCAGATCGCTGGTGAACTGGATGCGCTGGAGCTGCAGGCCCGTCAGTTGGGCAAGGGTATGGGCCAGCGTGGTCTTGCCCACGCCCGGAACGTCCTCGATCAGCAGGTGGCCGTGTGCGATCAGGCAGGCGAAGGCGAGGCGAAGCTCGTGCCCCTTGCCGAGAATGATCTGGCTGGCGGCCTCCAGCAAGCGTTCGACATGGAAATTGGGCATCTCGGAGGCACTGTGAAATTGACTGCGAAGCGGTGATAATAGGTGACAAAAGCACATCGACCGGCGGAGCCATTTCACGGTTCGCACCGAGTCGGGCCGAGCAGAAAAAACGGCTGACAAGCAGAGCCGCCTCCGATTGAGTGGCGGACACGACGTTCAATGCTGGAGAAGGGGAGAGTATGACGACAACGGCGTTCATCACGCATCGCGACTGCTGGCTGCACGACATGGGGGCGATGCACCCCGAATGCCCCGATCGACTCGGTGCGATCAACGACCGCCTGATCGCGTCGGGGCTGGACATGTACGTCTCCTTCTACGATGCGCCCATCGCCACGCGTGAGCAGATCATCCGGGTCCATCCCGAGAATTATCTGGACGAACTGCTCGGCAGCGTTCCCGAGCACGGCATCCGCCACCTCGACCCCGACACCGCGATGAGCCCCGGCACCATGAAGGCTGCATTGCGCTCGGCCGGCGCCGGGGTGATGGCGACCGACATGGTGATCGCCGGCGAGATCGAGAATGCCTTCTGTGCCGTGCGTCCGCCCGGCCACCATGCCGAACGCGCCAAGGCGATGGGTTTCTGCTTCATGAACAACGTCGCCATCGCCGCTCGCCATGCGCTCGAGGCGCACGGCCTGGAGCGGGTTGCCATCGTGGACTTCGACGTGCATCACGGCAACGGCACCGAGGACATCTTCCGCGACGACCCGCGCGTGATGATGGGCGGCATCTTCCAGCATCCCTTCTATCCCTACTCGGGCGCCGACAATCCGCCCGCCCACATGTGCAACGTACCGCTGCCGGCCGGCACCCGCGGCGATGTCTTCCGCGAGGCTTTCGGCGAGAAGGTCGTGCCCGCGCTGCGCGCCCACGAGCCGCAGATGATCTTCATCTCCGCCGGCTTCGACGCCCACTACGAGGACGACATGGGCTCGATGGGACTGCTCGAGGCGGATTACATCTGGGCCACCGAGCAGATCAAGGACGTCGCCAAGGCCTGCGGCCACACGCGCATCGTGTCCCTGCTGGAAGGCGGCTATTCGCTGTCCTCGCTGGCGCGTTCGGTCGTCGCGCACGTCAAGGCGCTGGCCGATCTGTGAGCCGGTAATATCCGCAAACATTCCCGTTCTCGGCGCGTGCCCGCAAAAATGCGTGCCGCGCTGGCCGTGGCGCGACGATCGGTTAGAATCAACTTTTTAACGCTCTGGCCAACGCCATGATTACCGGATCGCTTGTCGCAATCGTCACGCCCATGCTCGACGACGGAAGCCTCGATTATCCTCGTCTGCGCAACCTCATCGATTGGCACATCAACGAGGGCACCGACGGCATCGTCATCGTCGGCACCACCGGCGAGTCGCCCACCGTCGATGTCGAAGAACACTGCGAACTCATTCGCGTCACGGTCGAGCATGCCGCCGGCCGCATCCCCGTCGTCGCCGGCACCGGCGCCAATTCCACCGTCGAGGCGGTCGAACTGGCGCAGTTCGCCAAGCAGGCGGGCGCCGTGGCCCACCTGTCGGTCGTGCCGTACTACAACCGCCCGACCCAGGAAGGCCTCTACCGCCATTTCCGCACCATCGCCGAATCGGTCGATCTGCCGCTGATCCTCTACAACGTGCCGGGCCGCACCGTCGCCGATCTCGCCAACGACACCACGCTGCGCCTGGCCGAAGTGCCGAACATCGTCGGCATCAAGGATGCCACCGGCAACCTCGGCGGCGCCTGCGACCTGGTCGAGCGCGCCCCCGAAGGCTTCGCCCTGTACAGCGGCGACGACATGTCCTCGGCCGCCTTCCTGATGCTCGGCGGCCACGGCGTCATTTCGGTGACGGCCAACGTCGCGCCGCGGGCGATGCACGAACTGTGCGCCGCCGCTGCCGCGGGCGATCTGCGCAAGCTGCGCGAAACCAATGCCGCGCTGACGGGTCTGCACCGCGACCTGTTCTGCGAAGCCAATCCGATTCCGGTCAAGTGGGCGGTCGCCCGCATGGGGCTGATCGGTGACGGCATCCGCCTGCCGCTGACGCAACTGACCGAGCCCTGCCACGAGCGCGTGCTGAAGGCGATGCGCAAGGCCGGCATCCAGGTCTGATCCGAATTTCTCTTCCGCAGGAACTCCATGAATCGCTCCATGCGCACCCCCGTTTCCCTGATCGCGCTGTCCGTGGCGCTTGCCGGTTGCTCGACCTCCCTGCTCGAATCCAAACGCATCGACTACAAGGGTGCGAAGCGAATGGAGCGCCCGCTCGAGATCCCGCCGGATCTCACCGCGCCCACGCGCGACGACCGCTTCGCCGTACCCGACGTCACGCCGCGCGGCGTGGCGACCTATTCCGCCTACAGCGCGGACCGTGCCGACCAGCCGGCTGCGTCCACCGGCCCGGAAGTGCTCGCCGCGCCGGAGACGATGCGCATCGAGCGCGCCGGCAGCCAGCGCTGGCTGGTCGTTGCCGGCACGCCGGACGAACTGTGGCCGCAGATCAAGGATTTCTGGCTCGAACTCGGTTTCGTCCTGAACATCGACAGCCCGGACATCGGCGTCATGGAAACCGACTGGGCCGAAGACCGCGCCAAGATCCCGCAGGATTTCCTGCGCTCGGCGATCGGCAAGGTGCTGGACGGCCTTTTCTCCACGCCCGAGCGCGACAAGTTCCGCACTCGCCTGGAGCAGGGCAAGGATGACGGTACGGTCGAGATCTACGTCAGCCACCGCGGCATGATGGAAATCTATCCGAACGAAGCCAAGGACTCGACGATCTGGCAGCCGCGCCCGGCCGACCCCGAGCTGGAAGCCGAAATGCTGCGCCGCCTGATGGTGCACCTCGGCGCCGAAGAAGTGCGTGCCGAAGCCGCGCTGACCAGCGCACCGACCGAGGAGCGTGCGCGCATCGCCTCCGGCAGCGACGGCCAGGCCAGCCTGATCATGGAAGAGTCCTTCGACCGCGCCTGGCGCCGCGTCGGCCTGGCGCTGGACCGCATCGGCTTCACCGTTGAAGACCGCGACCGCGCCCAGGGCCTGTACTTCGTGCGTTATGTCGACCCCGATGCCGACAACAAGACCGAGGACAAGGGCTTCCTGTCCAAGCTGGCCTTCTGGCGCAGCGACGACAAGCCGGCGCAGGGCGGCAGCGAATACCGCCTGCACGTGCAGGGGCAGGGCAGCGATTCGCAGGTCAGGGTGCTGACCCGCGAGGGCGGCGCCGACGCCTCCGACACCGCCAAGCGGATCCTCGGCCTGCTGCACAACGAACTGCGTTGATCGGTCGTGCGTATCGCGGCAGCCTGCCGCGGTACGCACCAGGCATAAAAAATTCGATCAGATTCCGATGGCGGTACAGTTTTCGGTCGTATGTACGCAAAGATCGCCGGTTCGATCGAGGCGGAATGACCGCATGGGAGCTGTTTTCCTACAGCCTTGACCAACGCGTTGGCACCGTAACCCTTGTCGGCAATCAGCGCCTTGAAGGGGATATGCGCGATCAGATCGTGAACTGACTCGATATCGGCCACCTGGCGGGCAGCCGATATCATTCGCAGCGGATTGCCTCTTGCTCGTAGTTTCGGCAACGCGGTTGCACAGCACGTCACCCAGCCCGGGCCGCTCGGTCTTGCACTGCTGGCGCAGTTCTTTGGGCCGTTCCGGGTTGGCCGCCAGTTCTGCTACTGTTGGGGTGCTGGCTGCGGAATCCGTGGCCTTCCGTGGTGTCTCGGACTGGCCGCAGGTAGTCAATGCGGCCATCAGCAAGAACGGGACGATCTTCTTCATGGCGTCAGCTCCTCCGGGTGACCGGGATTGCGGCCCCGTATGGGCCTGGGGGTTTCCGGCAACTCGATGGCCTGTACGCGCTCAATGAACCCGCGCCAGCTAGTCGAACGGATCTCCGTCGAGCTGCAGCAGATAGGTCGTGAGCGGCGGCACGCGCGGAGCCAGCGGTCGGGCTACGACACCGAACTCACGGCTGGCCGCAATGTGCGCACCGCCTGCCAATCCCAAGCGCGAAGCCGGCTGATGCCCGCGCCATCATCAGGTCGCAGGGACAGCGCCTCGTCGAGGCGGAATGTTCCATTGGGCGTGAGCTGACACGATGGGGTTGACCTTGAAGTCAACTTAATACTTATGCTTTGCGGTGATGTCATTTCATCTCCGAGGCAACACCGTGAAAACCACTTCCCTGGCCGCCCTCTTTGGTGCATGCCTGCCGGCTGCGGCTACATTCGCGCAAGCGGCCGAAACCACCGTAATCAAGATCGGTGACCACGATGTACCCGTGGTGAAAGGCGGCCTGTACGACCGCTTCCGCTCCAACCCGCCGCTTTCCGTCATCGCCGCCGAGTCGCCGGGCACCGACCTGAGCTGGTTCAAGGGGATCACCAAGGAAAAGGTCGATATTGGCTTCGAAAGCCATTCGCCGAACTTCTATTACAAGAACAGCCGGGTGACGGCCATCTTCACCGCCGACCTGGCGCGGCTGCGGGAACTGATGCCGCCCGAGGTGCTGGAGCAGGTGCAGCCGCTGCAAGTGTGGCCGGGCAGGGGCGTTGTCGCGCTGACCGCCTACGCTTACCACTACTGCGACAACGACAGCTACAACGAGATCGGCCTGTCCGTCGTCACCAACAAACCAGGTTCGTCGAACTGGGGGCCGTTCTCCTTGATGGGCCAGTCATTTTCCGATGACTTCTGGGGCTACGTGCTGAAGCTGCCTGTCGATACCGAATTGGCCAAGGTGCGCGGCGTGGTCGGCTACAACCTGCCCAAGTGGCTGACGCGCATCGACTACCGCGAGGGCGAGAACAACGTCGTCGTCGAAATCTTCGACAGCGAAACCCAGAAGCTGGACGTGACGCTGGAGACGCAAAAGCTCGACGTTTCTTCCAGCAAGGAAAGCCTGGTGACGAACAGCTTCACGAACATCGACCAGCAAGGGCAACTGACCACCGGCTACACCACCTCCCGCCAGTTGCGCCACGCCAGCACGTCCAGCGTGGACGCGGTGAAGCTGACGCTGACGGACGGCAGCCTCTCGCGCTTCATCGAGTCGCTGAAGCTGGGAAAGATGTTCAAGTACGAGTATGCCCCCGACTTCCAGGCGGCGCTGTACGCACCCAAGCCGCTCGAGTCCGACGCCAAGCATTGACAGCAGCCGTCCGGAAACCGGGAGAGACCGCATGACTGAAGACAGCACCCGCATGGCCGACCTGCTGAGCCGGCAGCGCAACGCATTCCTCCACGACGGCCCGCCGGGCCTGCCGCTGCGCAAGGCCCGGCTCGCCCGGCTGCGCGCCGCCGTGCTCGCGCACCGCGAAGTGCTCAAGGATGCGGTCAGCGCCGATTTCGGCAACCGCTCGCGCCACGAGACCGACATCATGGAACTGGCCTGCGTCATCCAGGCCATCGACTACCTCTCCAGCCACTTGCGCCGCTTCATGAAGCGCGAGCGCCGCCACGTGCATTTCTTCTACCGCTCCGCACGCGCCTACGTCGAATACCAGCCGCTGGGCGTCGTGGGCGTGATGTCGCCGTGGAACTACCCCATCTCCCTCACGCTGGTGCCGCTCGCCACCGCGCTGGCTGCGGGCAACCGTGCGATGCTCAAGCCTTCGGAACTGACCCCGCGCACCAGCGAGGCGCTGCGGCATGTGCTGGCCGAGGCTTTCGCGGAGGATGAGGTGGCCGTGGTGCTGGGCGGCCCCGAGGTCGGTGCCGCGTTCAGCGCACTGCCATTCGACCACCTGCTGTTCACCGGCAGCACGCAGGTCGGCCGCAAGGTGATGCGCGCCGCCAGCGACAACCTGGTGCCCGTGACCCTGGAGCTGGGCGGCAAGAGCCCCGCCATCGTGGCGCGCGGCCACGCCAACGACCGCAGCGTGCAGAGCCTGGTGTACGGCAAGCTGTCCAACGCCGGCCAGACCTGCGTGGCGCCGGACTACGCCTTGGTGCACGAGGACGACCTGGAGGCATTCATCGCCCAATACGTCGCCACGGTACATCGCTTCTACCCGGACGGCCCGGCCAGCCGCGACTACACGAGCATCGTCAGCGATCGCCACTACGACCGGCTGCGCGGGCTCGTCGATGACGCGCGCCGCAATGGCGCCCGTGTGATCGAGGTGGGAGAGGTGGAAGAGCGTCCCGCCCACATGCCTGGGCGCGAGCGCACCTTGGTGCCGACGCTCGTCGTCAACGCGGGCGATGAAACGCTCCTCATGCAGGAGGAAATCTTCGGCCCCATCCTGCCTGTGCGCACCTACGGCAGCATCGACGAGGCCATCGCCTATGTGAACGCGCGGCCCCGCCCGCTCGCGCTCTACTACTTCGGTGCCGAGGGCGGCGACTGTGCCTGGCTGCTGGCGCGCACCACCTCCGGCAACGTGGGCATCAACAACACCTTGATGCACGTGGCGCAGGACGATCTGTCCTTTGGCGGCGTCGGCCCGAGCGGCATGGGGGCCTACCACGGCATCGAGGGCTTCCGTGCGATGAGCCATGCCAAGGGCGTCTTCGTGCAGGGCCGCTGGAACTTCCCCGGCCTGCTGCATGCGCCCTTCGGCAAGCTCGCCGACATGGCCATCTCGCTCATGCTGGGAAAACCAAGGAATCATCGCCAGGGAGATCAGAGATCCATCTCCCAGACAGGAGAGATGCAATGAGCAAGCAAAGCGGTAGTCCCGGGCGCATGCGCTGGATGATCTATGGCGCGAATGGCTATACCGGGGAACTGATCGCCCGCGAAGCGGCGCGGCGCGGGCTCAAGCCAGTACTAGCGGGCCGCAGGCGCGAAAGCGTCGAGGCGCTGGCGCGCACGCTGGGGCTGGAGGCGCGTGCTTTCGGCCTCGATGACGTGTTGGCGCTGACCGGGCAGATCCAGGGCGAGGATCAGGCGCTGGGGCTGGTGCTGAACTGCGCCGGCCCGTTCTCGGCCACCGCCGCGCCGATGATGGAAGCCTGCCTGCGCGCCCGCGCGCATTACCTGGACATCACCGGCGAGATTGCCGTGTTCGAGCACGCGCAGTCGCTCCATGTCCGCGCGCGGGACGCCGGCGTGGTGCTGTGTCCTGGCGTGGGCTTCGACGTCATCCCCACCGACTGCGTGGCCGCCGCGCTGAAAGAGGCGCTGCCGGATGCGACTCATCTCACGCTGGGCTTCGACTCGCGCTCGGGCTTCTCGCCCGGCACCGCCAAGACCTCGGTAGAGGGGCTGGCCCAGGGCGGCAAGGTGCGCCGCGACGGGAAGATCGTCACCGTGCCGCTGGCCTACGAGGTGCGCCGCATCGACTTCGGTGACGGCGAGAAGGAGGCGATGACGATCCCTTGGGGCGACGTATCCACCGCCTACCACACCACCGGTATTCCGAACATTCAGGCATTCATTCCAGGCTCGCCCCGCATGATCGCCAGCGCCAGGCGCGCCAACCATGTCCGGCCGCTACTGGGGCTGCCGTGGGTGCAGAAGCTGATCAAGGCGCGCATCGCCAGGACGGTGAAGGGCCCCAGCGAGGAAAAGTGTGCGCAGATGCCCACCTTCGTCTGGGGGGAGGCCACCAATGCGCACGGAGAGAAAAAGACCGCGCGCATCCGCACCGCCAACGGCTACAGTCTGACCATCACCGGCTCGCTGGCCGTGGTCGAATACCTGATGAAAGCCCAACCTGCTGGTGGCGCCTACACGCCGGCCAGGCTGGTGGGCGCCGATCTGGTGACGCGCCTGCCCGGATCAGGGCCTCTACAGATCGTCTAGGTGGATGGTCGAATCGACCTGAAGTGACCATCAGGAAAGCGCCGGGAGAACTTCTGTCAAGTGTTTACAAAGTGGCTCCCCTCTCCCCGGCCCTCTCCTGCCAGGGGAGAAGGAGAACAGCCGGACACTTTGCGATAGCACCTATTTGCCTGACCACTCCCGCCGGATCAGCTCCAGCCCCTCTCGATAGGTCGTCACCTCGAACTCGGGGAACCGGCGCTTGAACTTCGTGGAATCGAAGAGGTTGTCCTGCTCGTAGCGAGGCAGCAGTTCCCCGATCTCGCGTACCTGCTTCGAGAACAGTCCGGCTGCGGTCAGCGCCCACTTGCCGATGACCGAATAGGAAGGCTTGCGCCCGAAGACCTGGTTGGCCATCGCGACGAACTCCTTGTACGTCGGCCGGTCGTCGCAGCACGGCAGATGCCAGGTCTGGCCGAACGCATCGGGTGCATTGCCCAGGGCCGCGAGGGCGCGGCTCGCGTCGGGCGTCCAGATCAGCGTGCGCCGCGTGTCGTCGCGCACCGGCACGCGCGGCTTGTTGCCGGCCTGGAGTTTTTCGATGACCAGCGCATTGGTGAAACTCTGCGTCTTGCCCGGCCCATAGAATTCCGGGGCGCGGCCAATGAGCACGGGGATCTCGCCGCGCGCCATTTCCTCGAGCACCATCGAAGCCATCGCGGCGCGCACTTTGCCCTTGCGGCCCACCGGCGCGAAGGGCGTTTGCTCGGTCTGCAACCGCGCATCCTGCGGATACATGTAGGTGTTGTCGAAATAGGCGAAGCTCGCGCCAGTCACGCGGCAGGCATCCAGAGCATTCTTCAGCATCGCGGGGAACTGCGCTTCCCATAGCGCCGTGTCTGGCGGCAGGCCGGCCGTGAAGTAGACGATGCTGCTTCCCTTGACCGCATCCAGGGTCTGCTTCGCATCGAGCAGGTTGGCGGACACCAGGCTGTCGGTGTCGTTGACCTTGCGTGGATTGCGGCTTACGAGCCGTACATCGTTCGTGTATTTGCGCTGTAGCTCCCGCGCCAGTTCCACGGCGATCTGGCCGTTCGCCCCCAGTATCGTCTGCATTCCGTCCGCCTTCATGATTTGCACCTGGTCGTGCGATGGCCTCAAGGTTAACTTTGAAGTAATGTTCAATGTCAAACCCTGTGGCCACTCGGAGTACCTCGATCATGAAAATTGGAGAACTCGCGCAGCGCACGGGCCTGGCGCCTTCGCGCATCCGCTTCTACGAACGCATCGGCCTGCTCAAGGCGGTCGAGCGCCAGGAAAACGGCTATCGCAGCTACCCCGACGACGCGGTATTGGCGCTCAAGCTCATTGCGACCGGGCAGCGTGCGGGCTTCAGCCTGGATGAGTTGCGTACATTGCTGCCCAGCGATCTCGCTAGCTGGGATCACGGCACTCTGATCGACACGCTGCGCCGCAAGGTGCAGGACATCGAGGCCCTGCAAGCACAGCTCGCGCAAAGCAAGGCCCATCTGGTCGAACTGATGGCGCAGATCGAAGCCAAGCCGCAGGACATGGATTGCGCTGCCAACGCCCGGCGCGTTCTGTCGGAGATGCGGTTGGTAGAGGCGGACGATGCCCCGACCACCAGGAAGGCCCGTCGCCGCCATTAGAGGGGCATCGCACCAAGGTGCATGTGCCGCTTGACATTGAAGTTGTATTCAACGTTAGAGTTCATCCACTGGTTCCTTGCTGAAATGGCCACTCGCCGATGCGTCCGTGAAGGACTGGCTGGCCGACCCTGCGCGGATGGCGCTGCTGTCATCCACCGCGCGACCGGACGAGATCGATCCGGTGGAGTTCGACGCGATCTACTTCACCGGTGGGCATGCTGTCATGTGGGACTTCCCCGGCTGTGGGGCGTTGCAGCGCATCACCTGCGCCAGCGAGCGGGTCTGTTCTACGATCGATTCCCCATGCAAGGCCAAGGCAGGCTTGCGGCGCTCGCTGGCGTTCGTCCGATATTAGAGCACGAACACCTTGCGGTCGGATGGGGTAATATCGTACTTAAGTTATTGATAAAACTGTTGTACTGGGCTTTGGCGTAGTCCAGCAAAGTTCGGTGCTGGAGTCATGGTTAAATGAAAAAAGCCGGCATCAGCCGGCTTTTTTGCGTCGTGCCACAGCGGAAATCAGTTGGCGGCTTCCTTGGCCTTTTCGACCGCGGCTTCGGCGGCTTCCTTGGCAGCATCGACGGCTTCGCCAGCGGCTTCCTTGGTCGCTTCCGCGGCTTCCTTGGCGGCTTCGACAGCGGCGTCAGTGTGCTCCTTGGCCGCTTCGACTGCGTCGGCGGCGCCTTCCTTGGCGGCGTCGACAGCTTCGGAAGCGCTCTCCTTCGCAGCCTCGGCGCTTTCCTTCGCCGCTTCCACGGCCTGCTCGGCAGCTTCCTGAGCCTGTTCCTGAACGGTGGGGGCCGGCGTCGACACCGGCGGCGGCGCTTCTTCCTGCTTGCCGCAAGCGGTCACGGCGATGGCAACGAGGGCGGCGACGAGAAGGGATTGTTTCATTGCTGTTGTCCTTTTTCGAGTTGAATGCCGCCGGCTGCCGGGCAGCCAGTGGCATGGGTAATGCAATCACGGCTTGAAACGCGGCAAGTCTAGCATGCAGGCGAGGAAAAACCGGCGCGGATGCTGCACTGCAAAATGTGAGCGTATTTTTCCGTCAAAACCGGCCACTACCCGTCCTGGATGCCTTGCTGCATGGCACCGAAATTCCCTGGCCGAGCGGCGAATGCGGGCTCATTCCGTCTGCGCCGATGGCCGTCCGGTCAGGGGTTCTGCGACTGGTACTGCGCGAGCCATACCGTGTGGCGCCCGCATTCAGGATCTTCGGCGACATGCTTCGACACCGTGAACCCATGGGCGTCGAGCAGCGCCTCGTATTCAGCCGGAGACAAACTGGCGTGATACAGCGCTTCTCCCTCGAAAGAACCGATAGCTTCGCCGTGTCCGGGGCCTGTGGTGAACAGCAACGGGGCGCCCGGGGCCGCATGCTCGCGGAAGACGGAAAACATCCTGCGCTGCTCGTCGTGTGCGAGATGGAAGAAGCTGTCCCAGGCGATCAAGCCGTCGAACCGGCGGCCGATCGACAGCCTGCGCATGTCGGCCACGGTCCATTCCGCCTGCGGAAAGCGGCTCCGGCATTTCGAGATGAGTGCCGGCGATGAATCCACGCCGAGGACGGAGAAGCCGCGCACGATCAGATGGCGGGCAATCGGCTGTCCCGCGCCGCAGCCCAGGTCCAGCACCGAGCCGCCGGGGGGAAGCAGCCTGGTGAAGTGCTCGATCCAGGCCTTCTCGAGGGTCAGGTCTCCGGGTCGAGCGCGATCCCAGGCCTCTGCGTGCCGCTCGTACAGTCCGATGATTTCGTCGGCACCTGAAGACATGATTCCTGCCCTTGCCCCTCGATCAGTTGCAGGGGCGCCCGAAACCGCTTTCGTACCACTCGTGCAGCATGTCCAGCAACTCGGTCGGGCAAGCCGCGAAATCCTCGGCCGGCAAGCTGCGCTGGTGGGCGAGCTTCGCCACGACGTCGTGCAGGGCGGGGTCGAATTCCAGCGGCTCGCCGTTCAGATGGAAGCCCGCGGCCGAGAACAGCAGCAGGCTGCGGGCATCCAGTTCGAAGCCGTGCGCGCGCACGGCGCGCTCGAAGGCCTTGCGGCTCAGGCTGTCCTCGGGCGGATCGAAGAAGACGTGGGCTTTCGGCTCGGTGAGATAGGCGCCGACGAACTCCTCGATGTCCGCGCGGCTCCAGCGGATGCCCGACAGCATGCCTTCGATTTGGTCGACCATGCGGCTGCCGATCTCGGCCGAGTTCTGCTGCAGCTCCAGGTCCGGGTCGGTATAGATGCCGTCGAGCCGGATGCGCTCCTGCAGCCAGCCGAGGAATTCGCTGCCGAGCTCCTGCGCGGTGGGCGAGCGGAAACCGATGGAGTAGGTGGTGCATTCGCCGATGGCGATGCCGTTGTGCGCCCAGTGCGGCGGCAGGTAGAGCATGTCGCCGGGTTCCAGCACCCAGTCCTCGGTGGGCTGGAAGTTCTTCAGGATGCGCAGCGGCGCGCCTTCGATCAGCGTGCGGTCGGCCTGATCGGAAATCTGCCAGCGGCGCTTGCCCGTGCCCTGCAGCAGGAACACGTCGTAGTTGTCGAAGTGCGGGCCGACGCCGCCGCCATCGACGGCGTAGCTCACCATCAGATCGTCCAGCCGCGCCTGCGGGATGAAGTCGAAGCAGTGCAGCAGGCGGTCGCCTTCGGGCACCCACAGGTTCAGGCCCTGCACCAGCACGGTCCAGGGCTGCTTCCTGCCGCGCAGGCGGCCGCGGCTCTGCGGGCCGTGCTCCAGCGTCCATTCGCCTTCGAGGCCGTCGGCGGGCAGGCGGATGTAGCGCGATTCGACGTCGGCGTCGCAGGCGAGCTCGAACAGTTCGTCGCGCTCCAGCACGCCGCTGAAGCCGGGCACGGCCTGGCGGATCAGCAGGGGTTTCTTTTGCCAGTATTCGGCAAGGAACTCGCGTGTCGACAGGCCGCCGAGCAGGGTTTCGAATGTCGGCAAATGAGTTGGCAACTGAGTAGGCAGATTCATGGCGCGGATTATAGGCCCGGGCGGGGGCCGGACGCTGGCGCCGGTGCGGGGGCGGCCGCGGCGGATGGTGGAAGTAGACGCAAGAAGCAGGTGGACGGACGCGGTAGAATCGCGCCACTTTTCTCGGCGGAATCCCCATGTCGGCAGCAGTCATCGAATCGCTGGACCATGAAGGCCGCGGCATCGCCCATGTCGACGGCAAGGCCGTCTTCATCGAAGGCGCGCTGCCCGGCGAGCGGGTGGAATACACCGTGCTGCGCGAGCGGCCGCGCTATGCCCAGGCCGAAACGGCGCGGGTGCTGAAGGCGAGTGCGCAGCGGATCGAGCCGCGCTGCGTGCATTTCGGCACCTGCGGCGGCTGTTCGATGCAGCATCTCGACCCGCTGGCGCAGGCCGCCGCCAAGCAGCGCATCCTGGAAGACGCGCTGTGGCACATCGGCAAGGTCGAGCCGCAGGTGATCTACCCGGCGATCCACGGCCCGGCCTGGGGCTACCGCTACCGTGCGCGGCTGACCGTGCGCGTGGTGCCGAGCAAGGGCGGGGTGCTGGTCGGCTTCCACCAGAAGCGCTCGAGCCACATCGCCGACATGCAGTCCTGTCCGGTGCTGCCGCCGGCGATTTCCGCGCTGGTGCCGGAACTGCACCGCCTGATCGCCAGGCTGTCGATCGCCGACCGCGTGCCGCAGATCGAGATCGCCGTCAGCGATACCGCGACCGCCTTCGTGTTCCGCCACCTGCTGCCCTTCAGCGAAGGCGACCGGCGTGCGCTGGCCGCTTTCGCCGACGCCCACGGCATCCAGGCCTGGGCGCAGCCCGGCGGCCCGGACACCGCCGCGCCGCTGCATCCGCAGGGGGGCCCCGGCTTGGCCTACACCTTGCCCGAGTTCGACGTGCGGATGGACTTCCGCCCCACCGATTTCACCCAGGTCAATGTCCACATCAACCGCCTGCTGATCCGGCGCGCGATGCAACTGCTCGATCCGCAGCCGGGCGAGCGCATCGCCGACCTGTTCTGCGGCCTGGGCAACTTCAGCCTGCCGATCGCGCGGCGCGGCGCGACGATGGTCGGCGTGGAGGGCAGCGAGGCGCTGGTCGAGCGCGCCCGGGCCAATGCCGCGGCCAACGGCCTGGCGGAACGCTGCGAATTCCATGCAGCCAACCTGTTCGAAGCCACTGAGGACAGCCTGGCTGCGCTCGGATCGCTCGACAAGCTGCTGATCGATCCGCCGCGCGAGGGCGCGATCGCGGTGGTCAAGGCGATCAGTCCGTTGCAGCGGCCGCCGCGCATCGTTTACGTATCATGCAACCCGGCGACGCTGGCGCGCGACGCGGCGGTGCTGGTGCATGAAAAGGGCTATGTGCTGCGCGGAGCGGGCATCGCCAACATGTTCCCGCAGACCTCGCACGTCGAGTCGATCGTGCTGTTCGAACAGGGCTGAAGGCTTTTCATTTTGGCCTGCAACTGAAACAATCACGGCCTGTGATTCATAATTATGGACGAAGAGGGCATGGCGTCCCGTTCCCCCGACCCCGATTTTCCGGCCCGTGGCAGCACCGCTTCCGGTAGCGGCCCCGTGCGTGACGAGCAGGCCGCCTGGCAGCGGCGCAGCATCGCCCAGGTGTGGCATCCCTGCACCCAGATGCAGCGCCTGCAGGCGGTACCGCCGTTGCCGATCGCGCGCGGTCAGGGGCCGTGGCTGTACGACTACGCCGGCGGGCGCTATTTCGACGCCAACAGCTCGTGGTGGGTGAACCTCTTCGGCCACGCCGATGCGCGCATCAACGCCGCGCTGCGCGAACAGCTCGACACCTTGCCGCACGTGATGCTGGCCGGCTGCACCCATGCGCCGGCGGTGGAACTGGCCGAGCGCCTGTCGGCGCTGACCGGCAGCGTGCTCGGCCATGCTTTCTTCGCCAGCGACGGCGCCTCGGCGGTCGAGATCGCGCTGAAGATGAGCTTTCACTGCTGGCGCAACCGGGGCCGCGACAGCAAGCGCGAATTCGTCTGCGTGCGCCACGGCTACCACGGCGAAACCCTGGGCGCGCTGGCGGTGACCGACGTCACGGTGTTCCGCGACGCCTATGCGCCGCTGCTGCTGCAGGCCCACCTCGTCGCCTCGCCCGATGCCCGCCAGGCCGGCCCCGGCGAGACCGCGGCCGACGTTGCCGCACGTGCGCTGGAAGAGGTGCGGGCCTTGTTCGAAGCCCGCCACGAACACATCGCCGCCTTCATCGTCGAGCCGCTGGTGCAGTGCGCCGCCGGCATGGCGATGTACGACCCGGCCTACCTGCGCGGCCTGCGTGCGCTGTGCGAGCGCTACGACGTCCATCTGATCGCCGACGAGATCGCCGTCGGCTGCGGCCGCAGCGGCAGCTTCTTCGCCTTCGAGCAGGCGGCGGGCGAGGGGCAGGCGCCGTTGTGGCCGGACTTCATCTGCCTGTCGAAAGGCATCAGCGGCGGCTACCTGCCGCTGTCGCTGGTGCTGAGCCGGAACGAGATCTACGAAGCCTTCCTCGACGACGAAGTCGCGCGCGGCTTCCTGCACTCGCATTCCTACACCGGCAACGCGCTCGCCTGCCGCGCGGCGCTGGCGGTGCTCGACCGCTTCGAGCAGGGAGACGTGCTGGTCCGCAACCGGGCCAGCGCCGAGGCGCTGACGGCTGCGCTGGCGCCGCTGGCCGAGGATTCGCGCATCGAGCACCTGCGCCGGCGCGGCATGATCTGGGCTTTCGACGTGCGTGAAGAATGGGCCGGCGAGCGCTTCGCCGAACGTTTCCATCTCGCCGGGCGCCGCCACGAACTGCTGATCCGGCCGATCGGCCGCACGGTGTACCTGATGCCGCCCTACGTGCTCGACGACGAGCTGTCCGCCTGGCTGGCGGCACGGGTGCGGGCGACGCTCGACGACGTGCTGCCGGACGGCACCCCCACCCGGAGTAGCGATGCTGCTGGCGCATCTGACCCGGCGACGGCTTGAGCGCGAGGCCGCGGCGCTGCTGCGCCGCCGCCGAATCGCCGCTTCGCCCTGCGCGCCCCTGCAGACCGTCGAAAGTGGCGAGAACGGCACGCGCCGCTTGCTGAACTTCGGCAGCAACGACTACCTCGGCCTCGCCAGCCATCCGGACATCGCCGCCGCGCTGGCCGAAGGCGCGCAGCGCTGGGGGGCGGGCAGCGGCGCCTCGCACCTGGTCACCGGCCACAGCCAGGCCCACGCCCGGCTCGAAGGCGAACTGGCGCAACTGCTGTCGCCCTGGGTGCCGGATGCGGCGGCGCTGCTGTTCTGCAGCGGCTTCATGGCCAACCTGGCGCTGCTGACCACGCTCGGCGCCGAGCAGGCGGCGATCTTCGCCGACAAGCTCAACCACGCATCGCTGGTCGATGGCGGCCTGCTCGCGGCGGCAAGGATGCGGCGTTATCCGCATGGCCGCCTCGATCTGCTCGATGCCATGCTGTGCGACTGCGAGCAGCCGATCCGGCTGATCGTCACCGACGCGGTGTTCAGCATGGACGGCGACGTCGCGCCGCTGCCCGAACTGCTGGCATTGGCCGAACGCCACGACGCCTGGCTGATCATCGACGACGCTCACGGCTTCGGCGTGCTCGGTCCGAACGGCGAGGGCGCGCTGGCGCATTTCGGCCTGCGCAGCGAGCGCCTGATCTACATGGGCACGCTCGGCAAGGCCGCGGGCGTGGCGGGCGCTTTCGTCGCCGCCCATCCGGCGGTCGTCGATGCGCTGGTGCAGGGCGGCCGCAGCTACATCTACACCACCGCGATGCCGCCTGCGCTGGCCCATGCGCTGAGCGCCAGCCTGAAGCTGATCACGGGCGAGGAGGGCGCGGCGCGGCGGCAAAGGCTCGCCACGCTGACGACCACGCTGCGCGAGCGCCTGTCCGCACTGATCACCCGCCATCCCGGCCGCGGCTGGCAACTGGCCGATTCCGCCACGCCGATCCAGCCGCTGATCGTCGGCGACAACGCCGCCGCGCTGGCGCTGGCTTCGGCGCTCGACGCCGCAGGGCTGTGGGTGTCGGCCATCCGCCCGCCCACGGTGCCGGCCAATACCGCGCGGCTGCGCATCACGCTGAGCGCGGCACATGTGCTGGACGACGTCGAGCGCTTGTGCGACGCACTGGCCGACTGCGGATCCGGGGTGAACCGCCATGCGTGAACATCTGATCCTGCTGCCGGGTTGGGGCCTGGGCAGCCTGCTGCTGGAGGGCCTGGCCGAAACCCTGCGCGGGCTCGAGCCGATGCTGCGGGTGGACATCGAGCCGCTGCCCGAACTGGCCAGCGGCGAAGCGCGCGACTGGCTGCTGGAGCTGGACGCGCGCCTGCCGCCGCATACCTGGCTGGGCGGCTGGTCGCTCGGCGGCATGCTCGCCAGCGGACTGGCGGCGCTGCGCGGCGAAGGCTGCCGCGGCCTGCTGACGCTGGCCAGCAATCCTCGCTTCGTGGCCGGCAGCGACTGGCCGCAGGGCATGGACGAGGCGAGCTTCGACGCCTTCGTCGATGGCTGCCGCGCTGATCCCGACGCCACCCTCAGGCGTTTCAGCCTGCTCTGCGCGCAGGGCGCGGCCGAAGCCCGCAGCCTGGCGCGCCAGTTGCAGGCTGCGGCGCCCCGCGCCGCGGCGCAGGTGCGGCTGGCCGGGCTGGAAGTGCTCGGCAGTTGCGACGGGCGCGGCGCACTGCGAGACTTCGGCGGGCCGCAACTGCATCTGCTTGCCGGCGCCGACGCCCTGGTGCCGGCCGAGGTGGCCGGCGAGCTGCTGGCACTGCAGCCGGACATCGCAGTCGGGCTGATCGAGGACGCAAGCCACGCCTTCCCGCTGGAGCGGCCCCACGAGGTGGCGGCGGCGATGCTGGCTTTCATCGGCGAGGCCGGCAATGCCTGAACACCTGCTCGTTGTGCCGGACAAGCGCCAGGTGGCCGCTTCCTTTTCCCGTGCGGCGGGCAGCTACGACGCTGCCGCATCGCTGCAGCGCGAAGTGGGTGCGCGGCTGCTGGCGCGCCTGCCGTCCCTGGCGTTCGGCCGCTGGCTGGACCTGGGATGCGGCACCGGACACTTCACCCGGTCGCTGGCTGAGCGCTTCGGTGCCGATGCCGGCGTTGCCCTGGACCTGGCCGAAGGCATGCTGCGCCATGCCCGGCCCCTGGGCGGCGCGCGGCACTTCGTCGCCGGCGATGCCGAAGCCCTGCCGCTGCGCGACGGCAGTCTCGACCTGATCTATTCCAACCTGGCGGTGCAGTGGTGCGGCGATTTCGCCGCCGTGCTGGGCGAGGCGCAGCGGGTGCTGAGGCCGGGCGGGGTGCTGGCCTTCAGCAGCCTGTGTGCCGGCACCCTGGGAGAATTGCGCGACAGCTGGCAGGCGGTGGACGGCTTCACCCACGTCAATCGCTTCCGCGCCTTCGGTGACTACGAGGCCTTGTGCGCGGACAGCGGCCTGCAGGTGCTGGTGCTCGAACGCCAGGCGCGGACGCTGCATTTTCCCGACCTGCGCGCGCTGGCCCGTTCGCTCAAGGAGCTGGGCGCGCACAATCTCAACCCCGGCCGGCCGGGCGGGCTCACCGGCCCGGCGCGGATCCGCGCCCTGGCCGCCGCCTACGAGGGCTTGCGCACGGCCGAGGGCCTGCCGGCCACCTACCAGGTGGTCCATGCCGTTCTGTACAAGCGCCGATGAAAGCCCGGATGAAGAAGCTATGAACCCATCCCGGCGCGACCGTCCAGGCTTCGGCGCTTTCACCGAATCACCGGAGGAGCCGTAATGGCCCACGCCTGTTTCGTCACCGGCACCGACACCGAGATCGGCAAGACCACCATCGCCGCCGCCATCGTCGGCCTGCTGGCCAAGACCGGGCTGCGCGTCGCCGGGCTGAAGCCGGTCGCCGCCGGCATTAGCGTGATCGACGGCGAACGCATCAACGAAGACGTCCATGCACTGCGTGCCGCCAGCAACGTGGCGCTGAGCGCCGACGAGATCGCGCCTTTCCAGTTCGAGGCCGCCTGCGCACCGCACGTCGCCGCCGCGCTCGAAGGCCGCAGCATCGAGCGTGGCCCTATACTGGCGTCCATCCGGGCTGCGGCGGCGTGCTGCGACAGGGTGGTGATCGAAGGCGTCGGCGGTTTCCGCGTGCCCTTGGATACCGCCGGTGGCTGGGACAGCGCCGACCTGGCGCGTGACCTGGATCTGCCGGTGCTGATGGTGGTCGGCCTGCGCCTGGGCGCGATCAACCATGCGCTGCTCACTGCCGAAGCCGTCCGTGCGCGCGGGCTGCGCTTGTGCGGCTGGGTGGCCAACACCATCGACCCGGCGATGGCCCAGGCTTCGGCGACGCTCGACGCGCTGGCCGCCGGCCTGGGCAACGCGCCCTGCCTGGGCCTGGTGCCGCGGCTGCCGGCACCGTCGCCCGAAGCCATCGCCCCATACCTGAACGTGCCTGCGTTGCACCGATTGTTCGATTCCGATTCCGTCCTCAAGGAGAACCCATGACCACCGTCGCTACCGTGTCGCCCGACGCCCTGCGCCGCACCGCGCCCCAGCCCGTCCCGGCGGCCACCGGCGCCTGGCGCGTCGAAGAGATCGAAGCCCTGTTCGCGCTGCCTTTCATGGAACTGGTGTTCCGCGCCCAGCAGGTCCATCGCCAGCATTTCGATCCGAGCGAGATCCAGCTCTCGACGCTGCTGTCGATCAAGACCGGCGGCTGCGCCGAGGACTGCGGCTACTGCTCGCAGTCCGCCCATTTCGACACCGGCCTGAAAGCCGAGAAGCTGATGCCGGTCGACGAGGTGCTGGAAGCCGCCCGCGCCGCCAAGGCCCAGGGCGCCAGCCGCTTCTGCATGGGTGCGGCCTGGCGTTCGCCCAAGCCGCGCGACATGGAGCGGGTGACGACGATGGTGCGTGAAGTGAAGGCGCTGGGGCTGGAAACCTGCATGACGCTGGGCATGCTGGACGAAGGCCAGGCCCAGTCGCTGAAGGACGCCGGCCTCGACTACTACAACCACAACCTCGACACCGCGCCGGAGTACTACGGCAAGGTCATCGGCACCCGTACCTACCAGGACCGCCTCGACACCCTCGGCAACGTGCGCGCGGCCGGCATCAACGTCTGCAGCGGCGGCATCGTCGGCATGGGCGAGACGCGCGCCCACCGCGCCGGCCTGATCGCCCAGCTCGCCAACCTCGAACCGCCGCCCGAATCGGTGCCGATCAACAACCTCGTGCCGATCCCCGGCACCCCGCTGGCCGATGTCGATCCGATCGACCCCTTCGAGTTCGTGCGCACCATCGCGGTGGCGCGCATCACGATGCCGACCAGCTACGTCCGCCTGTCGGCCGGGCGCCAGGAAATGGACGAAGCCCTGCAGGCGCTGTGCCTGATGGCGGGTGCCAACTCCATCTTCTACGGCGACCACCTGCTGACCACCCCCAACCCCGGCACCGGCCGCGACCGCAGCCTGCTCGAGCGGCTCGACATGCGCATCGAGGGGCAGGACGCCGCATGAGCGCCTCCGCCGGGCCGTCCGAAGCGGGCGCCCAGCCTCCCGCGGGGAGGGCGAAGCAGGGGTTTCGCGCGGCAATGCTGCGCGCCTGCGGAGCGGGCCGGCTGTGCAAAGCCGGCCCTACGTCGCGCAGCGACGGGAGCGGCGCGCGGTGACCCGGGCGGCCAGCGCCGGCCTGCCGGCCTTCGACGCCGGCTTCCTGCGCGATCCCTATCCGGCCTACCGCGCCCTGCGTGAAGCGGGGCCGCTGCACTGGTGCGAGGATTTCTTCCAGGGCGCGTGGCTGGTGACACGGCACGCGGACGTCGAACGCGTGCTGCGCGACCCGCGCTTCTCGTCGCAGCGCACCGGCGGCTGGGTGAAACGCGCCGAAGGGCTGGACGCGGCGCACGGCGGAGCCTATGCGGCGGCGCGTGCGCAGGGCGGCCTGGACCGCTTCCAGCGCCTGTTCTCGCGGGCGATGGTGTTCCTCGATGCGCCCGACCACACCCGGCTGCGCCGGGCGATGCTGGGCGGCTTCCATCCGGCGACGATCCGCGCCCTCGCGCCCGAGATCGAGCGCCTGGCCGACGAGATCCTCGACGGGCTGGATGGCGCGCAGGGCTTCGATTTCATCGAAGCCGTCGCCCGGCCGCTGCCCTCGCGCGTCATCGGCCTGATGCTCGGCATCGACCGCGCCGATGAGGCGCAATTCATCGCCTGGTCGGAAGAACTCGCGGTCTTCATCGGCGCCGTCCGGCCCGAGGTCGAACAACTGCAGCGCGCTCAGCGCAGCCTGCTGCAACTGGTGCGCTATTTCGATGCTCTGATCGAAGCCCGCCGCCGCATGCCCGGCACCGACCTGGTCAGCCGCCTGGTGCAGGCCGAGCAGCAAGGCCTGGTGCGCGCCGACGGCGAACTGCTCGCGCAATGCGCGATGCTGCTTTTCGCCGGCCACGAGACGACCCGCAACCTACTCGGCAACGGCCTGTTCACGCTGCTGTCGCACCCCGGCCAGTGGGCCGCGCTGTGCGCGCAGCCGGACGGCATCGGTGCCGCCGTGCGCGAAATCCTGCGCTACGACAGCCCGGTGCAATACACCGGCCGCCGCGTCAGCCGGGAGATCGAGCTGCACGGCCGCACCCTGCGCAGAGGCGAACTGCTCATCGCCCTGATCGGCTCGGCCAACCGCGACCCTGCCCGCTATACCGAGCCCGAGCGCTTCGACATCACCCGCGGCGAAGGCAGCCATCTCGCCTTCGGCAGCGGCCCGCACGTCTGCATCGGCGCAGGTCTGTCGATGCTCGAAGCCGACGTCACGCTGCGCGCGCTGATGCGCCGCTGGCCCGGTTTGCGCATGATCGATGCCGAGCCGCAGTGGAACGGCAACGCCGCGCTGCGCGGGCTGCTGCGCCTGCCGGTGTGCTGCGACGGTGCATCAGTGGGGGGTGAGGTGGAGGAATCCGGTATGCAGGAAAGGTATCTGCCGGCGCCGGAAGTGGTCTCATCGACTTGAGTCGGTGCGCCGCCTGCCCGGTGCTATAATCGCGCCCTCTTGCGGAGGCGTGGCAGAGCGGTTGAATGCAACGGTCTTGAAAACCGTCAGGGGTTTACGCCCCTCGTGAGTTCGAATCTCACCGCCTCCGCCAGAATCCGATCCGGCTCCGCGTTCGATGGGGCTGATAGCTTCGCAGGCCTTGTCGGGGTCATCCTGCTGCGTCAATGGAAAGCGTCACGCTCCCCCAATTTTTATTCTTGGGGTGCATATCTTGTATTTATGCGCATTGACGCATAAATTGGAGATATTCATCTAGCGCATATTGACCATGCACACGATACGGACCGTCGAGCAGCTTGCTTCCGTGCTTCAAGGCATGAGAGCTTCCCGCAAACTCACGCAGGCCCAGTTGGGCGAGGCCATGGGGTTATCCCAGGCGCGCATCTCGAGGCTCCTGGACAATCCAGCGAACGTGACTGTCGATCAGCTCCTGACCCTGCTGATGCTGTTCGACGCCGAGCTCGCCATCCGACCCAGGCCGCAAGGCGGTGCGGCGGCTGCAGGTCCGCGCGAGGACGCCTGGTAATGGCGGGGCGGCCGTCGAAACGCAGGACACTCGCCGTATGGATGAATGGCGAGGCGGTGGGGCACTGGACCCTGGCTCCCGACGGTCACCGGTTCGTGTACCTGGAGGCCTGGCTCGGCTCACCGTCGGCGCGCGCGATTTCGCTGTCCATGCCGTTGGAGCAAGGCACCAGACCCTTCGCCGGTGACCGGGTCGAGACCTACTTCGAGAACCTTTTGCCTGAGAGCATCGCGATTCGAAAGCGTATCGCGCAGAAGTTCGGGACATCCGCCTCGACCTTCGATCTCCTGGCCCATATCGGCCGGGATTGCGTGGGAGCCGTGCAGTTGCTCCCACTGGACGTGGAGCCCACCGGCGTGCGCCGCATCGATGCCGAGCCGTTGACGGACGGCCAGGTGGAAGCATTGCTCGACGCCACCATCTCGAATGCTCCGCTCGGCCTCGGTGACGAGGAAGGGCTGAGGATTTCCATCGCCGGCGCGCAGGAGAAAACGGCGTTGCTGCAGCATGAGGGGCGTTGGTGCCGGCCGCTGGGTGCCACGCCCACGACGCATATCCTCAAGCTCCCCATGGGTGAAGTCGGCCATGTGCGGGCCGATTTTTCCACCTCGGTAGAGAACGAGTGGCTGTGCGCCCAGATTGCGCGCGAGTTCGGCTTTGCGGTGGCGGAGTGCGAGATTCTCCGATTCGGACACCACAAGGTACTCTCGGTAGCGCGCTTTGATCGCGTACTGCTCGAAGGCTGGTGGGCCCGGCGCCCGCAGGAGGACTTCTGCCAGGCCCTCGGGGTGCCGGCTGAAAGGAAATACGAAGAGCATGGGGGGCCAGGCATGGCGGACATCCTGCGTGTCCTGCGCGGCAGCGACGGGCCGAAGGAGGACCGGCTCCGATTCCTTGCGGCACAACTGTTGTTCTGGCTTCTCGCGGCACCTGACGGGCATGCCAAGAACTTCAGCATCTTTCTCCTGCCGGGCAGCCGGTTCCGGCTCACTCCGCTCTACGACGTCATGTCCGCCTGGCCCATCATCGGCTCGGGCGCGCGACAGTTCCCGTGGCAGAAGGTGAAGCCCGCCATGGCCGTACGCTCGAAAAACATCCATTACCGGATGCACGATGTTCAACGCCGGCACTGGAGCGCCGTAGCGCGCGTGAACGCGCTTGGTCCCGATTTCGAGCCGGTCATCGAGGATTTCATTCGGCGAGCGCCGGAAGTCGTCGAAGCCGTGTCACGCATCCTGCCCGCAAGCTTTCCGGCGAGTGTGAGCGAGCCCATATTTCAAGGTCTGCTGAGCCAGGTCGGGCGTCTGGCCGCCGGACAGCTCCTCGGAGCGTAGCAGGCCGGGGCGAGTTCAGCCGCCCGGGATCATCCTGCCGCCAGGCCGCACTCGGCCAGGAACCAGTCGCGGAAGCGGCCCAATGCCTCGTCGTCGGCCTTGTCCTCGCGGTAGGCGAGGTAATGGCGCGTCTCTTCCAGTTCCACTTCATGCTCGACCGGCCTGACCAGGCGGCCCTGCTGGATCAGGGGGGCCACCAGGTGGTCCCAGCCCAGGGATAGGCCCTGGCCGTTGAGCGCCATCTGGATCAGCAGGTTGTAGTCGTTGGCGTTGAAGTAGTGCCGATCTCTGCGGAGGCGGTCTTCGATGTCCAGGTGGTGAATGGCCAGCCATACGCCCCAGTCGACGTGCTCGGCGATCCCTGATCGCTCGTAGGGGCTCAGGTCGAGCAAGACGCCCTGCATCAATCCCTCGATGTCCCGTATTTCCGGGTGCGCCTCCAGGTAGGCAGGCGAGCAGACCGGATAGATCCGGTCGTGGAACAGCGGCTCGCTGATGTAGCCGTCCCGTATCGATGAAAGCTTGGTGATGAAAACGTCCGGCTGGATGTCGGGGGCCATGGACAGGAAGTTCTGGGTCGACACCAGGTCGACGTCGATGTCCGGATTCGCGCTGAAGAAGCTGGGCAGCCGGTGTGCCATCCACAGTGCCGAGAAGGCAGGCGAGCAGCACAGGCTCAGGGTGCGCCTGCTGCTGCTGCCGTGGCCCTGCCGGATGCGTATCGCCGCCTGGGCGATGTTGATGAAGGACAACTGCGCGGCATCGAAGAAGGTGGAGCCGGCCGCGGTCAGTTCGACCGAACGCCCGGTGCGCGTGAACAGCGCCGTACCCAGATGTTCTTCGAGTTCCTTGATCTGGCGGCTGATCGCGGCCTGGGTGACGCACAGCGTTTCGGCAGCGCGGGTGAAGCTGCGGTGGCGGGCTGCGACGACGAAACATCTCACTGCCCGCAGGGAGGGCATCTTGAGCAGCAATTGGCCGGGCGCTGTGCGTTTGTTCATAACATGAGGTTATCGATAGTCCGGAAAAAAGGTTGTTTGTCCAGAAATGGCTGCGTCTCTAGACTCTGCAAAAAATAAATTGATCAGACGATAAGACGGAGACCATGAAATGACAAGAGTTGCTTCACTGCCTGCGGATGATGCGGCATGCGGCTGGTATCACACCAGTGCGCCTCGCCGGGCAAAAGAAAGTCATTCCGGCGAAAAGAAAACCCGCTGGGCAGTGATCGGTGCCGGATTCACCGGCCTGGCGGCGGCGCGGCAATTGGCCTTGAATTTCCCGGACGAGGAAATCGTGCTGATCGAGGCCCAGGAAGTGGGTTTCGGCACTTCGGGCAGAAATGCCGGATTCGCGATCGACCTGCCGCACGACATCGGTGCCAAGGATTACATCGGCGACATCAATATCGCGCAGAGCACGCTCAAGCTCAATCTGCTGGGGCAGTCCATTCTGCGCTCGCTGGTGGAGCAGCACGGCATCGATTGCCAGATGCACGCCTGCGGGAAATACCAGGGCGCCATCGAGGACCGCGGCGTGGCCGTGCTCGATGCCTATCGCAGCGGGCTGGACAAGCTCGGCCAGCCCTACGAAGTGATCGAAGGCAAGGATCTGCCGGATCACATTGGCACCTCGTTCTACCGCAAGGCGCTATTCACGCCCGGCACCATCCTGATCCAGCCCTCGGCCTTGGTGAAAGGGCTGGCCGACAGCCTGCCGTCCAATGTCACGCTGTACGAGAACACCCCGATCACCGATTTCGAATACGGCGACAAAGTGGTGCTGGGGCATCGCAACGGCCGCATCACGGCGGACAAGCTGGTACTGGCCAACAACGCCTTCGGCATGCGCTTCGGCTTCCTGCAGCGCACGATGCTGCCGATGTTCCTGTACGCCAGCCTGACCCGGCCGCTGACCGCGGCCGAGCAGGCACAGTTGGGCGGCAAGCCGTTCTGGGGCGTGATCCCCGCCGATCCGTTCGGCAGCACGGTGCGCCGTACGCCCGACAACCGCATCCTGATTCGCAACAGCTTCAGCTTCAACCCGAATCAGCAGCCGAAGCCGCATTGCCTGGAGCGTTTCGTCCGCAATCATCGCCAGTCCTTCGAGCGGCGTTTCCCGATGCTGCCGGACGTCGATTTCGAATACACCTGGAGCGGCTCGCTGGCGCTGTCGCAGAACCACAAGGGCTTTTTCGGCCAGCTTGCGCCCAATGTCTATGGCGCGCTGTGCTGCAACGGCCTGGGCGTGACCCGCGGCACCGTGACCGGAACGCTGCTGGCCGACTGGATCGCCGGCCAGCGCAATGAGCAGATCGATTTCCTGCTGGACACCTCCGGGCCGAACAAGGTGCCCCCCGAACCATTCCTGTCGATCGGCGTGAATGCCACCCTCTGGTGGGGGCAGATGAAAGCCGGCAAGGAAATGTAATCGCCTGAAGTGATCCGCGCGCGCCATTGCTGATGGCGCGGCGCTCGATTGGCGGCCTGCAGATGGCGCCGGGTGGCGCTCGTCCATCCGCAGGGCAATTTCCCCGAATGGGACGTCAGGCGATCGTCCGGAAAAGGAAATGAACCGCCGGATTTAATTGATACCCAAACAAGGATGCAGGAGGCAAAATGAATCAAGCTTACTCAAAGGGAACAGGCCGCGCCGTTTCCATCGAGGATGTTCCCATCAATGGTTTCCATCAATTGCTGACCGTGCGTTCGGGCGGCGGCTGGGTGATGGATGGCTACATCCTCAGCATCATCGGTGTCGCCCTGATGCAGTTGTCGGCCGAATTGAGCCTGGACAGTTTCTGGGAAGGCATGATCGCGGCCTCGGCACTGATCGGCATTTTCTTCGCGGGCTTCTTCGGCGGCTGGCTCACCGACAAGCTGGGACGGCAGAAACTGTATTTCGTCCCGCCCATCCTGTTCACGCTGTGCTCGCTGGCGCATCTGTGGGTGGATTCCGCCGTCGCCATCTTCATGCTCCGCTTCCTCATCGGCGTCGGCGTGGGCATCGAATATCCGGTGGCCAGCTCGCTGCTGGTGGAGTTCCTGCCCAGCAAGAACCGCGGCCCCCGGTTGGCGGCGCTGACGATTCTCTGGTTCGCCGGTGCGGCGCTGGCCTACATCGTCGGCAACGCCATCCTGAGTGCGGCAGGTCCGGAAGCCTGGCACTGGGTGCTGGCCAGCCCGGCGGTGCTCGGCGTGATGCTGTTCCTGGTGCGCCTGGGGACGCCGGAGTCGGCACGCTGGCTGCTCAGCAAGGGGCGCAGCGCCGAGGCCGACCGCGTGATCAAGAAGGTCTACGGCCCGACGTTCTCGCTGGCCAACATGCCGGAAGCGCCTGCCGACAAGAAGGTCTCGCTCGGTACGCTGATCCAGTCCGGCTACGGCAAGCGCCTGCTGTTCGTCGGCGTGTTCTGGGCCTGCTCGGTGATTCCGGTGTTTGCCGTGTATGCCTTCGTGCCAAAGGTGCTGGCAGCGCTGAACCTGACCGGCGACTGGGCAGCCTATGGCTCGATCGCGATCACGCTGCTGTTCGTGGTGGGCTGCATCGTCGCCACGCCGCTGGTGAACATCATCGGCCGCCGTCCGCTGGTGATCTGGAGCTTCCTGCTGTCGGCACTGGCGCTGCTGGGGCTGGGCAGCTTCTCGAACAGCGCGGAATGGGTGGTGCTGACCTTCTTCGGCCTCTACGCCTTGTTCATCGGCGGCGCGCAGGTGCTGCAACTGGTGTATCCGAACGAGATCTTCCCGACCGACATCCGGGCTGCCGGCGTGGGCATCGGCGCCTCGATCTCGCGCATCGGCGCGGCCATCGGCACCTGGCTGGTCCCGATCTCGCTGGTGAGCATCGGCATCGGCAACACCATGTACGCCGCCGCCGCAGTGTCCTTCGTCGGCCTCGCCGTGTCGGTGTGGCTGGCGCCGGAAACCCGCGGCATGACGCTGGAAGACGCCGCTTCGCTGAAGCGCTGAATCCCGGATTTTCCCTGAACCCGTTCAACCCCATTCGCGTGTCGCTGCCGGAGCGGCGGCACGCTTTTCACCGGGAATGCACTTCCCACACCAATGGAGAACCATCATGAAATTCGAAGGTATCTACACCCCGGCCATCACCCCTTTGTCGGCAGACGGCCAGATCGACAAGACCGCGTTCGCCGAGGTGCTGGAATCGCTGATCGAAGGCGGCGTGCACGGCATCATCATCGGCGGCTCGACCGGTGAATACTATGCGCACTCCGTGCAGGAGCGCATCGACCTCGCCACCTACGCCAAGCAGGTGATCGGCACGCGCGTGCCGCTGATCGTCGGCACCGGCGCGGTGCGTACCGAGGAGTCGGTCGGCTACGCCGCGTCGGCGAAGGAAATCGGCGCCGATGCGATCCTGGTCGGCTCGCCCCCCTATGCCTTGCCCACCGAGGCGGAGAATGCCGCGCACGCGCTGGCGATCGACAAGGCCGCGGGCCTGCCGATCATGCTCTACAACTACCCGGGCCGCATGGGCGTGTCGATGGGCCGGGAGTACTTCCGCACCGTCACCGCGGCGTCGAAGAACTTCGTCGCGATCAAGGAAAGCTCGGGCCAGACCGGCCAGCTGCACATGCTGGCGCGCGAATTCCCCGGCATCGACGTTTCTTGCGGCTGGGACGACCAGGCGCTGGAATTCTTCGCCTGGGGCGCGCGCAGCTGGGTGTGCGCCGGCTCGAACTTCGTGCCGCGCGAGCACGTCGCCCTCTACCAGGCGTGCGTGGTCGAGAAGGACTTCGGCAAGGGCCGCCGCATCATGTCGGCGATGATGCCGCTGATGGATTTCCTCGAGTGCGGCAAGTTCGTGCAGTCGATCAAGTACGGCTGCGAACTGGTGGGCCTGCGCCCAGGCGGCGTGCGCGCGCCGCTGCAAGGCCTCGACGACAACGAGAAGCAGGCGCTGAAGGCGATTGTCGCCGAACTGAAGCGCGAGGTTGCCGAAGTCGTCGGAGGGCAAGCCTGATGGCCGAACTGCTGACTGCCGCGGAATACGCCGCGATCGCCAAGAACATCAGCTTCCCGACGAAAGCCTTCATCGACGGCGCTTTCCGCGACTCGCTGTCGGGCAAGACCTTCATCACCACCAATCCGGCCACCGGCGAAGTGCTGGCCGAGATCACCGCCTGCAACGCGCAGGACGTCGATCTGGCAGTGGCCAACGCCAAGGCCGCGTTCGACGACGGCCGCTGGCAGCGCCTGCCGCCCTCGCAGCGCAAGACCGTGCTGGTGCGCTTCGCCGAGCTGCTGGAAGAGCATGCGCACGAACTGGCGGTGATGGAAAGCCTGGACAGCGGCAAGCCGGTGCGCGAGTGCCAGACTGCCGACGTGCCGGAAGCGATCCACACCATCCGCTGGCACGCCGAACTGATCGACAAGATCTACGACAACACCGCGCCCGTGGGTTCGAACGCGCTGGCGCTGGTGGTGCGCGAGCCGATCGGCGTGGTCGGCCTGGTGCTGCCGTGGAACTTCCCGCTGCTGATGCTGGCATGGAAGATCGGCCCCTCGTTGGCTGCAGGCTGCTCGATCGTGGTCAAGCCGGCCAAGGAAACGACGCTGACCGCGCTGCGCGTGGCCGAACTCGCCCACCAGGCCGGCGTGCCCGCCGGCGTGTTCAACGTGCTGCCGGGCGGCGGCCGCGAAGTCGGTGAGCCGCTGGGCAAGCACAACGATGTCACCATGGTCAGCTTCACCGGCTCGACCGACACCGGCCGGCTGTTCCTGCAGTACGCGGCCGAGTCGAACCTGAAGCGCGTGGTGCTGGAGTGCGGCGGCAAGAACCCCGCCGTGGTGCTGAAGGACGTCGAAGACCTCGATATGGTCGCGCAACAGGTGGTCGCCGGCGCGTTCTGGAACATGGGCGAGAACTGCTCGGCCTCGTCGCGCCTGATCGTCCATGCCGACATCAAGGACGCGCTGCTCGAACGCATGGCCGTGGCGGTCAAGGAGTGGAAGATGGGCGATCCGCTCGATCCCGAGCACCGGCTGGGTTCGCTCGTCAGCAAGTCCCACTTCGACAAGGTCCGTTCCTACCTCGACCAGGCCGCGGCGGAGAAGCTGCGCGTGGTCTTCGGCGGCGGCACCCGCGAAGGCAACTTCGTCGAGCCGACGGTGGTGGACGGCGTCGGCCCGGACAGCCAGCTGTTCATCGAGGAAATCTTCGGCCCGATCCTGTCGGTCACGACTTTCAAGGATGTCGATGAAGCGATCGCGCTGGCCAACGACTCGGTCTACGGTCTGGCGGCCTCGGTCTACACCAGTAACCTGAACAACGCGATCCGTGTCTCGCGCGCGATCCGCGCGGGCGTGGTGACCGTGAACTGCTTCGGCGAAGGTGACATCACCACGCCGTTCGGCGGTTACAAGGAGTCGGGTTTCGGTGGCCGCGACAAGTCGATCTGGGCTCACGACCAATACACCGAGCTCAAGACGATCTGGATCGACGTGCCCAGCGCCGGCTGATGCATGACACGCTCCGCCCGGGCATGGCCGGTGTTTGCCGGCCGTGCCCGGGCGGGGCAGTCGGCTCCATAATCCCCGGTTTTTTCTCGGCCCGGCGCTCCGGCGGCCTCCCGGCCCCGAGGCCGCGGCTCTTTTACCGGGCAGAATTCGTGACATTCCTGACCATGGACAAGGCAGCATGAACAGCAAGAACAAGGCAACGCTCATCGGCTTCATCGCGATCCTGTTGTGGGCGTCGATCGTGGGCCTGATCCGCGGCGTCAGCGAGAGCTTCGGCGCCACCGGCGGCGCGGCGCTGATCTATACCGTCGCGGCGGTGTTCCTGGTCTTCAGCGTCGGTTTCAACAAGCTGAGCAAGGTGCCGCCCAAATACCTGCTGTGGGGCAGCCTGCTGTTCGTGTCCTACGAGCTGTGCCTCGCGCTGTCGATCGGTTATGCCAACACCGGCCGGCAGGCGATCGAAGTCGGCATGGTCAACTACCTGTGGCCGACCTTCACGCTGATGTCGGCGATCCTGTTCAACAAGCAGAAGGCGAACTTCCTGGTGGTGCCGGGTTTCCTGCTGTCGATGGCCGGCATCTGCTGGGTGCTGGGCGGCGACCAGGGGCTGGACATCGCCAGCATGATCGCCAACGTCCAGGACAACCCGCTGAGCTACGGGCTGGCCTTTTCGGGCGCGGTGATCTGGGCCGCCTACTGCACCGTGACCGCACGCATCGCGCAAGGGCACAACTGCGTGACGCTGTTCTTCATCCTCGTTGCGGTGGTGCTGTGGGTCAAATACCTGCTGATGGGCGGCGGCGAGATGGATTTCAACCTGCGCTCGATCATCTATCTCGTGCTGGCCGCGTGTGCGATGGGCTTCGGCTACGCGGCCTGGAACGTCGGCATCCTGCACGGCAACGTCACGATTCTTGCCGGCGCGTCCTATTTCATCCCGGTGCTTTCCGCCGCGCTCGCCGCCGCGCTGCTCAGCGCGCCGCTTTCGTTCGCCTTCTGGCAGGGCGCGGCGATGGTCTGCATCGGCTCGATCCTGTGCTGGCTGGCAACGCGCAGCAAGGCTTCGGCGCCGGTTGCAGAGAAGGCGGGAGAGAGCGCCTAGCGCCCAGCCCTTCGATTCGCAGCTTCGCGGCGCCAGGGGTGTGCGCCGGCCCGGCCGGCACACCCAGTCCATAAGCATTCCGGCCGCCTGTTCCGCAACGCCCGCCCCGATAGCGGGGCCGGGCGGGGGCCTTCGCACGCCCGGACAATTACTGCATCAACCTGAAACAAGGAGGAGAAACCATGAACGAGAAATACACAGTCAAGACGGCCCGCATGCCGTACCGCCTGTCGGCCATCGGCGCAGTCTTGCTCGCGGGCAGCGTGCTCGCCGCCGCCGGCGCGCCGGCACGGGCCGCCGAAGAGACGACGGCGGCCGAAGGGAAGTTCACGATCGGCGGCGCGCTGCGCGCCCGCTACGACTACAGCTTCGACTACGAGGACGACATCAGCAAGCTCAGCTTCGACACCTTCCGCATCACCCTCAACTACGACTCGCCCACCTTCTACGGCTCGGCCCAGTACCGCTTCTACGGCAGCGCCTACCCCTACGACTACACCAGCAGGATCGGGCGCATCAACTTCCCCGAGTGGGCCTGGGTCGGCTACAAGCTCGGCGACGACACCCGCGTCGTCGCCGGCATCAACCAGATCCCCTTCGGCGTGCTGCCCTACGTCAGCAGCACCTTCTACCAGACCATGGTCAACGCCATCGGCCTGGAGGACGTGCACAACCTCGGTATCAAGCTGCAGCACACTGCCGGCCCGCTGGACGTGCAGCTGGGCTTCTACCCCACCGACGGTGGCAACTGGAGCGGTACCTCGCGGGACGCCAACCGCTACTCGGTCAACGTGGTGCGCGCCGACGACTCGGTGACAGGCGGCAGCAGCAACGACGAACGCAACATGGTGGTCGGCCGCCTGGCCTACACGCTGCAGCACGGCGAGGAGGCGAAGTCGGAGCTGGGCATCTCGGCGCTGCACTCGACGCTGCACAACTACGACACCGGCCGCGACGGCCGCCGCAAGGCCTATGCACTGCACTACGGCGGCAGCTACGGCGCCTTGCGGGTGCTGGCCGAAGCGGGCCGGCAGAAGATGGCGCCGCGCAATCCGTCGGCGACCGGCAACGACGCGCTCACCTTCGGTGCCTACGACGGCTCGTTCAACGTCGCGGCGAAAGGCAACTTCTACTCGGGCGAGCTCAGCTACGCCTTGCCCGGCAGCTACGGCCCGGTCAGCGGCATCACGCCCTACCTGAACTACAGCGTCTTCACCAAGGACAGGTCCGGCTTCAAGGATTCGCAGCGGGTGATCGCCGGCGCGCATTTCAGCGCCGGTCCGCTGTACATCTATACGGAGATGCGCTGGGGCAGGAACGACCCCTATACCGGCGACTACACCAACGGCGCGGCGGCCGGCGGCGACGATCGCTGGAAGAAGGTCTTCTACGCCAATATCGGCTACTACTTCTGAGCGGGCCGCCCGGAGCGGAGCGCCGCGGACCCAGGCGCGCTCCTCTCCGGATGTGATACAGAAATTCAGCTTGACCAGAATTGAAGTATCATTTCTAATAAATGAAATGAATTCCGTTATAGGGAATTCAAGTTTGACCAGGGTCGGCTGGAGCCTTGCCAGAACTTCGAGTGCAAACCTGAAAGGCTGCTGGCGTGCGACCTCGGGGCCGAGCGCCACGCAGTGCCATCGAGCCCCGGAGCGCTGGGCGCAGCGGGTCGGCACGCATAAAAATCATAACGAAAAGCAGCAAGCACCACAGGAGACAGAAAAGCATGAGAAGGGTAAAGAATATCGCCGCCGCCATCTCACTGGCACTCACAGGCGCCCTCGTGGCCGGCTGCATGGGCAATGCCGGCGGCAACCCGGCGGAGGACCGCATCACGATCATCCGCGACGGCTATGGCGTGCCGCATGTGTATGCCGATACGACGCGCGATCTGTTCACCGGCTATGGCTACGTCATCGCCGAGGATCGCCTGTACCAGATGGAAATGGCGCGCCGTTCGGTCATCGGCACGGTCGCGGAGGTGCTCGGCGAAGCCTACGTCAGCCATGACGTCTCCACTCGTTCGCTGTTCGATCCGCAGGACATTCAACGGCAGATCGATGCGCTTGGCGCCGATGACTTCGCCATCCTCGACGGCTATGCCAGCGGCTTCAACCGGCGCATCGATGAAGTGCTTGCCGACAAGGCCCGGCTGCTGCCCAGGCAGTTCATCGATGCCGGCTTTGAGCCGACCAAATGGACTCCCTACGACGTGGCAATGCTCTACGTCGGCACCATGGTCAATCGCTATTCAGGCTCGTCGTCGGAAGTGTCGAACTACCAGGCATTGAGCTCGCTGACGGGCAGCTACGGAGACAGTGCAGGGCGCGCGCTTTTCGACCAGATCTACTGGCTCGAGGACGAGCACGCGCCCACCACCGTGCCGCGCAACGAGGTGGTCGCCATGAAACGCGATGAAGCCGGGACGGCCGCGCAGCAGATCGCCGTTGCCGGCAACGCATCCGCGACGGACGAGAAGGCGTCGTCCTTGTCCGGCCATCTTGCCCGCCTGCGCCCGCTGTCCGCCGACTGGAAGGGTATGGAGCTCGCCGGCGCGGTCGTCGGCGGTACCTGGCCGGATGCTCGCCCGACGACCAGCAACATGTGGATCATCGGCCCCGACAAGACCGACGACGGTTCCACCATGCTGCTCAATGGGCCGCAGTTCGGCTGGTTCAATCCGGGCTACGTGTTTGCCGTCGGCCTGCACGGTGCCGGTTTCGACATCGTCGGCAACACGCCTTTCGCGCTGCCGGTCATCCTGTTCGGCACCAACGGCAAGATCAGCTGGGGGGCGACCGCGGGTCCGCTCGACGTCAATGACATGTACCAGGAAACCCTGGTCCCCGGCGACAAGACCGCCTACCTGCACAATGGCACCGTGCAGCGGATGAAAGCGAGGACCGAACTCATCAAGGTAAAGGGCAAACCGGACACGACAACGGAGGTGTATTCCACCGTGCACGGCTTCGTGACCAGTTTCGATCCCGGCAACAATACCGCCTACACCAAGAAATCGAGCTGGGCGGGCTTCGAGGTGCAGTCGCTGATCGCCTGGATCCGCTCCACCCAGGCCGGCAACTGGGAGGAGTTTCTCGATCAGGCGAGCAGGATGGCCCATACCATCAACTGGTACTACGCCGATGCGAAGGGCAACATCGGCTACGTTTCGCCGGGTTACCTGCCCAGGCGCCCGGCCAACCAGGACGTGCGCCTGCCGGCAAGCGGTGCCGGCGACATGGAGTGGCAAGGCTTCCAGCCGTTCAGCAGCAACCCGCAGGTCTTCAATCCGGCGCAAAAATATGTCGTCAACTGGAACAACCAGGCTGGCCCCGGCACGCTGACCGATTTCGGCAATTATTCGACCGTCGACCGGGTAAACGAATTGTCCAGCCGCATCGAGGCGAAGCCGAGGCTGAGCCGCCAGGACGTGCTGGACCTGAACAGGGCGGGCTCGTTCGCCGATCTCAATGCCCGCTATCTGCTTCCCGCGCTGATCGACGCCACCACCGATCTGCCCGCCGGTTCGATGGCGCGCATCGTGCGCGACCATCTCGCCGCCTGGAACTGGGAGAGCGCCGATGCGGACGACGACGGCTACTACGATGATGCAGCGGCCACGCTGATGCGCAAGTGGGTGCCCGTGCTGCTCGAGCGCGTGCTCAAGGACGATCTGCCGGCCGACGTCTTTGCACGCTATGCGCCGGCGGGCTATCCGGCTGCGGGCAACCCCGGGAGCCCGCGCCCCGCAGCCGGCCTCAAGCTGGTCTACAACGCGATGCTTGGCGACGGAGCCGGCGTGCCGCAGACCGTCGATTTCTTCAACGGAGAGGCCCCGGCTGCGGTGCTGAAGGAAACCTTCCTTGCTGCGGTCGCTGCGCTCGAGGATCAGTTCGGCAGCAATCTCGCAGACTGGAAGACTCCGGTTGCGACCCATCTCTTCAGGCCGCAGAACTTCCTCGGCATCCCGCAGGCCGGCGCGGACGAGGGCATTACCCTCGCACCGTTCATGAATCGCGGCACCGAGAACAACCTGGTGGTGTTCAAGGGCGGCAAGGCGGCGAGCCTGTGCACCGTGGCGCCTCCGGGCCAGAGCGGCTTTGTCGACCCGGATGGCGTCAGGTCTCCTCACTACGCCGATCAACTGGAGCTGTACAAGTCCTTCGGCTGCAAGGAGGAGCGTCTGAGCCGGGAAGCGGTACGCGCCGACGCCAGAAGCGTCAAGACGCTCGACTGATTCCGCCGGCAACGGAGGGAAGGTATCGGCTATTACTTCTGGAGAGGAGGCGCCTGAGCCGCATCAGCCGCCCACCGCAACGCCGAACAGGTGGCCGATGCCGTAGGTGATGCCGGCCGCGCCGAGGCCGATGGCCAGTTGGCGCAGGCCGGAGAACAGCGGATGCTTGCCGGTGAAGACCGCGATCGCCGCGCCCAGCGCAAACAGGCCGGTGGCCGAGGCGAGCAGGCTGGCGAGCACGAGATAGTCGTCGCCGACCAGGAACATCGGCAGCGCCGGGATCAGCGCGCCGACGATGAACACCAGGAAGGACGACATCGCGGCGGCCGTCGGCGAGCCGCCGAGATCGTCCGGGTTGATGCCCAGTTCCTCGCGCACCAGGGTTTCCAGCGCCGAATCCTTGTCCTTGATCACCCGCTCGGCGATCTGGCGCGCTTCGTCGGCGCTGAAGCCTTTGGCCTGGTAGATCAGGGTCAGCTCTTCCTGCTCCTCGGCGGGGACTTCGGCCAGTTCCTCGGCCTCGCTGGCGATCTGCCTTTCCTGCAGTTCGCGTGCGCTCTGCACCGAGATCCATTCGCCCATCGCCATCGAACAGGCACCGGCCAGCATGCCGGCCAGCGCGGTGGCGAGCAGGGTCTGCACGCTGGCGGCCGAGCCGGCCACGCCCATCAGCAGGCAGAAGGTCGACACCAGCCCGTCGTTGGCACCGAGCACCATCGCCCGCAGGTTGTTGGCGGCGCCCGCGCCGTGGCGGCCTTCCAGGCGGGAATAGACCGCACCGTTCCAGCCACGGCTGGAACG
Organism: Thauera carbonicopians; assembly: GCF_025699485.1. Taxonomy (GTDB): domain Bacteria; phylum Pseudomonadota; class Gammaproteobacteria; order Burkholderiales; family Rhodocyclaceae; genus Thauera. The sequence continues at coordinate 437,147 of NZ_JANUXN010000002.1, forward strand.
GCTGGCCAGCAGCGACAGCATGCGCGCGTGCGAGCGTTCCTGCGCCGGCAGCGAAGTGCCCGCGGCTTCCTGCTGCCTGTCGTACATCGTGCGGTTGCGCGCCTCGTCGTCGGCCACCAGCGGCAGCACGCTCTGGGCGCCGAAGCGGCGGCTGGCCCAGATCAGCACCCGGGTGCGCCAGCCGAGGCCCTTGGGCAACTGGCCGCCCGCCTGCTCGATCCGCCGCCGCCAGAATTCCGCGTGGGTTTCCTCGACCCGCGCCAGCCGCCGATAGACTTCGGCGATCTCCGGCTGGGGTTCGGCATCCGCCATCGCCCGATACAGGGCCGCGCTGTCGGTTTCGTCGCGGTAGTTGGCGATGAATCGCGCCACATCCTGTCTGCCTGCCATCGAAGAGGCCGCTCCCTTCAAGAATCCTGTCCGACATGATGCATCACCGCGGCGGCTCCGCGAACCTGGTGTCGGCGGCCGCGCGCGCAGAGGGCGGCAGGGCAGGGCCGGCAGCACCGGCGCTGCCGCGGGTAGGGCCGTGATGGCAGAATGCTGGCTTCGCCCGCCGGGCATGCTCCATTCCGGCACTTTCCCTTTTTCTTCATGTCATCGATCACCTCATCCCGTCCCGTCGCCATGCTCTGCCTGGCATCGAGCATGGCGCTCGTCGGCAGCTACGTCGCGCTGAGCAAGCCGCTGGCGGCGACTTTTCCGGTCCTGCTGCTGGCCTGGCTGCGCTTCGGCATCGGCGGGGTCGCGATGTTGGGCTGGCTGAAGCGCCCGGCGGACGAGGAACCGATGAGCGTCCAGACCCGCCGCCTGCTGTTCCTGGAATCCTTCCTCGGCAACTTCCTGTTCACCATCTGCATGATCACCGGCGTCAGCCTGACCAACGCCCTGACTGCCGGCGTGGTGATGGCTTCGATCCCCGCCGTCATCGCGCTGATGAGCTGGGGTTTCCTGAAGGAGCGCATCGGCCTGCGCACCTGGCTGGCAATCGGCTGCGCGGTGCTGGGGATCGCCTTGCTGGCGGTGGCAGGGCACAGCGGCGAGGCGAACGCGGCAGTGAGCGATGAGGGCAGCGGCCGGGCTCTGCTGGGCAAAGTATTGCTGCTGGCGGCCGTGGTCTGTGAAGCCTCTTATGCAGTGATCGGCAAGAAGCTCACCGGCAAGCTCAGCGCCAAGCGCATCACTTCGCTGATCAATCTGTGGGGTTTCGTGCTGACGACGCCGTTCGGCCTCTATTTTGCGCTGGGCTTCGACTTCGGTGCCGTCACGGCCGATGTCTGGGTGCTGCTGCTGTTCTACGCCCTGGCCGCCTGCATGTGGACGGTGTGGCTGTGGATGACCGGGCTGAAGACCATTCCCGCCGCGCAGAGCGGTGTCTTCACCGTGATGCTGCCGATTTCCGCCGCCCTGGTCGGCGTGCTGGCGCTGGGTGAAACGCTCAACGCCACGCAGTTGCTTGCACTCGGCGTCGCCGTGCTGGGGATGCTGCTCGCCACGCTGCCGACGCGCTGGCTGCGGGTGAGGTGAGCTGTCCGGCTAGCAGGCAGGCCTATATTCAGTCGCGCACATCATCCCGGCTCGTCGATCGGCACGCTCCCCCCTGTCTTCACCTGGTTCATTGAGACCAGGGTCTTGAAGCTCTTCACATTCTTGTTGTCCAGGAACAGGCGGCGGCTCAGCTCCACGTACTGCGCCATGTCGCGGACCAGAAAGATCAGCACGAAGTCGCATTCACCGGCCACGTAGTAGCACTGCTGGACCTGGGGGCAGTTCCGGAAGCTGTGCTGGATTTCATCCAGCAGGTCGGTGCGTTCGCTCTCGACCTTGACCTCCACGATGATGGTCAGCGGATAGCCGACCGCCTTGGGATTGACGTAGGCGGTGTAGCGTTCGATGACGCCGGCTTGTGCCAGCAATCTGAGCCGCCGGTTCACGGCAGCCGTCGACAGGTTTGCTCGATCTCCAAGCTCGCCCTGGGTGATGCGGGCGTTTTCCTGCAGTGCGGACAGCAATATCCGGTCGTAAGCGTCCAGTTCATGAGCCATGTTGAATTTTTTTCCGCTAAACGAGGAAAGTTTGATCGTTTGAACGGATTTTATGCCTGTTTTTCATAAAAATATTTTTTATAGATGAATATTATTTTTATGGGCGTCGATGCTTCGGCGCTCATCCGAATCGCCTCAGGAGACAAGCTATGCTGATTGCTAATGAACGCGCCATCCGCGCGCCATATCCCGCCGACCTTCGCTCGATCATGAACATCGAGCGCGCCCACGAAAGCCGCCAATGGCTGTCGCACTGGAACGAGATCGCACCTGCTGCGACGCCGCTCCATGACCTGCCTGAGCTGGCGGCGCAACTCAAGCTTGCGCGCTTCAGCGTCAAGGACGAGTCCGTGCGCTCGCCGCTGGGCAGCTTCAAGGCCCTGGGCGCACCCATCGCATTGGTGCGCCAGATTCTGCGCCTGCATCCCGGTTTCGAGCCGACAGCCGTGTTGAGCGGCCGCTACGCCGAGCAGTTGAAGGACTACACGGTGATCAGCGCGACCGACGGCAACCATGGCCGCGGTCTGGCTGCCGCTGCCCGTGATGCGGGCTGCCGCTGCGTGATCGTGCTGCACGCCAACGTGAGCATGGAACGCGAACAGGCCATTGCCGTTTATGGCGCGCAGATCGTGCGCATCACGGGCAATTACGACGAGTCGGTGGAAGAGGCTGCACGCCTGGCGGCTGCCAACGGCTGGCAGGTCGTGTCCGACACCTCGTACGAAGGCTACGAAGAGATTCCGCGTGACGTGATGCAGGGCTACGGCACGATCGCGGAAGAAATCGTCGAGCAGTCGGGTGCTCGCCCGGACGAGGCTGGCCCCTTCACGCATGTCTTTCTGCAAGGCGGCGTGGGCGGCATGGCTGCCGGGGTGGCGAGCTATTTCTGGGAGTTCCACGGTGTCCAGCGCCCCCGTTTCATCATCGTGGAGCCGGCCCAGGCGGACTGCCTGATACAGAGTGCGATCCAGGGCTGCGCGGCCAAGGCGACGGGTTCGGTGGATTCGGTGATGGCGGGCCTGGCCTGCGGAGATACTTCGCCGCTGGCCTGGAAGTTCCTGCAGCCCTGCGTCGACCACTTCATGACCATCGAGGACGGTCAGGCGGTCGAGGCCATGCGGGTGCTCGCCAAGGGCAGCCCGCGCGACATCCCCATCGTCGCCGGCGAGTCCGGTACGGCAGGCCTGGCGGCGCTCCAGCAACTACGGGCCGACCCGGCCTTGTCTGCCGAGGTCGGACTGGACGCCGATTCGCGGGTACTCGTCATCAATACCGAAGGGGCGACTGCGCCGAAGGTGTACGAGGAACTCGTCGGCGAGAGCGACCGCGCGGTGCTCGAGCGCCAGGCTGCGTGGTCTGCCGCCCGGTAAGCCAGTTGCTTGCGCTTGGCGTTGCCATACTGGGGACGCTGCTTGCCACGCTGCCGGCGCGTTGGCTGTGGGTACGATGATTGTTATTTTTAAAACAATATTTGTGTTATTTAAAACGAAATCCTATACTTGAGCCACTGAGCAATCACGCACAAGGAGTCAGGCATGGGTGCCCTAGCCCAGCGCGAAGTGACCGCGTCACAAGACCGTGGTGCCCTGGCCAAGATGGTCATGGTCTTGTTCGACCACTGGAAGCTGAGCACTGAGGATCAGGCTGCACTGCTGGGTATCGCCGCCAGCAATCGCGCTGCCCTGTCGAACTATCGCAGCGGCAAACCGATCGGCACCAGCCGCGACCAGTACGAGCGCGTGGGCCACTTGCTGGGTATCCACAAGAACCTGCGCCTGCTGTTCCCGCAGAACCGGGAATTGGCCTACCGCTGGATGAGCACCCGCAACAAGGCCTTTGACAATCTGACGCCCGTCGAGGTGATCAAGGAGTGGGGCTTTGCGGGCCTGCTGATGGTGCGCGGCTACCTGGACCGGGCCCGTGGTGTTTGATCGACTCACGCTGGCCGACGTTCACCGGGACGTAGTCCGAAACATCGTGTCTCTGCGCCAGTCGCAGGATCTGTTCGATGACCTGACGGACGATCCCGCCGAGTGGCTGCTGGCGCAGAAGGTGGAAGACGAAGTCAAGCCGCCGCCATACCGATCCGGCACGCCGGTCGTCGATCGCCCGTTCGAGGATGCCGAATGGTTCAACGCCATCATTTGGCCGTTCAAGCATTGGCAGTCCAGCCGGTTTTCCGATGGCAGCCACGGCGTCTGGTACGGATCGGAGTCGGTCGAGACCACGGTCCATGAGTCCTCTTACCATTGGTACCGGGGTTTGCTCGGCGATGCAGGGTTTGAGCGGATGACGGTCATTGCCGAGCGCAAGGTGTATTCGGTGGCATGCGGCGCAGCCTTGCTGGACTTCCGCAAGGCTGTCGACGAACACCCGGATCTCTTGCATCCGTCGGACTATGGGTTTTGCCAGTCGGTGGGCGCGAGGATTCACCGGGAGGGACACCCCGGCCTTCTCACCCGATCGGTTCGCCGGCCTGCCGGAGAGAACGTGGCCATCTTCAATCCAGACGTGCTTTCCAATCCCAGGCACAACTGCCTGTTGACCTATCGGCTGGAGGGCGGGCAGATCGTGGTCGAGAGGCAGCCTGGAGTAACGTGGATCACTTTGAACATGGGTTGTGCCAATGCCAGGTGATGAGAAGCCCGGCGGCAAAGTGGTTTGATCCAGGCCGGAGCAGGCGTGTCCTGCGGCACACCTGTCCGCAGTGTGAACCGGGCGCATCCGCCGCATCGACCAATCCGCCACCCAGACCTGCAGCCGGGCTGGCCGCCAGGCCGGCAATAGCGCCACTGCGGCTACCGATCCACCGTCCTGGAAGATGTATACGGCTTTGCGGATTTGAAGGTTGTCATGGCTGAGGCCGGACTGGGGAGCAATTCGGGTCGGGAGGCGAAAGATTCGTGGGATGGTCACGGATTCAGACTGATGGAAATCGCCATCACCAGCAGCGTCAACACCATGACCCCATAAGGCACGCCGGCATGCATGCCATACAGCAGACTGCCCAGTAGCGGCCCGACGATCATGCCCCAACCGTGCGCAGTCGCCACCGCGCCAGCGGCTGCGCCGTGCTCGCCTGGCTGCACGGCATCTGCAGCCAGGCCGGCGACAGACGGAAACACCCAGCCCATGCCGAAGGCGGCCACGAAGTAACCCAACCACAGCGCCTGGGCGCTCTGGGCCCAGGCCACACTGGCAAAGCCTGCTGCCGACAGCAGACCCCCTGCCACAATCCAGCGAGCAGCAGGCCACTTGATGACCCGCAGCAGCAGTTGCGACAGCGCCAGCGCAATACCTACGCCCGTGAGCGCCGTGCCCGCCGTCCGGCTGGCGGCAGCCGCGTCCAGCTGGAGACGGTCGAAGGCGAAAAACCCCACTGTCACCTGCGCCATGCCGACGCAAGTCATCGCGACAAAGGCCACGATCATTGGCTGATGGAGGCGGCGGTCATGCAGCAGGGCCGGTGCGGCTTGTGCATCGGCACGGATTTCATAGCGCGGCAGCCAGCGCCACATCACGGCCAGCGCAGCGAAGGGCAGCAATGCCGATGCAGCAATGGACAGCACCAGCCCCTGCCCGACGACCAGCGCCGTCAGGCCTGGCCCTGCAATCAGGCCCAGTGCGTTGGCCGCGCCCAGGCCTGCGAGCAATCGCGTACGCTGCCCGGCAGGAGCATGGTCGGCAATCAGCGCTGCGCCGATGGCAGGAACAGCGGCGTAGAACAGGCCGGAGAGCGCACGCAGCGCGAGCAAGCCGCCAAAGGCCAGCGATACCGGCTGGTTCTGCTGCTCAAGCGTCCAGATGGCAAAGCTGCTCATCGCCAGATGGCTGACACAAAAGCCCCCCAGCGCCAACAGCAGAATGCGCCGTCGCCCGCGCCGGTCACTGCACACCCCCCAAAGGCGCGCGAACAGAGCCAGGCTCAGACCACCGGCTGTCATCACCGCTCCCGCTTGCCACGGAGCAAAGCCCAGCACACGAGCCATCGGGCCGAGCACGGCGACGAAGGACATCATCGCCAACGAGCAGGCGAATGCCTCGAACAGCAATGGGTGCATGTTCAGCGCATGCTCGCCTGGCTGCTGCATTTGCGTCATTCAAGCCGCCAGCAGGGCCTGCGCCTGCCGGCGCGCATCTTCCCGGTCATCCGCCAGTAGCAGCGGAAAGCCGTAGAGCTTCTGCACCGTGCGAAAGCGCCCGGCCAGCAGATCATGCAGCTCTTGCGTAGGCGCGACGTAGACATAGCCTTTGCAAAAGGCGCGCAGATCACCCTTGCGTTGCCTGATCCAGATGGTGGCGCGTTTTTCGTCCTCGTGCGGTTCGTCGTCATGGTCGTGGCTGGCCATGCTCCAGATCACCGCGAACGGCTGGCGCTGCGCCAGCAGCGCGTCGAGCGCGCCCAGCACACGGCCCACGCGGTCGGGCTCGTCCAACTCGGGGAAGCGGATATGCGCCACAGGCCATTCGCTGACATCAGCCAGTGCGGCATCGGGGCGGAGAGTGGAAAAATCGGGGATATTCATCATCAAGGATCCTCATGTCTCATGTATTGCGCAGGCCGCGCAGCAGCCACGCCGACGAAAGCAGCAGCGCCGCAGCGCCCAGCCCGTAAAAAGCCTGCCAGCCCACCACGGCAACCAGCTTGCCCGTGCCCACCGTCGCCACCATGCCCGCCAGCCTCGTGCCGCAGAACATGACCGCGTAGCTGGTTGCGGCCTGGTCGCCTTCGGCCCAGCACAGCATCAGCGTGGCATAGACCACCATCAGTGCGCCGACAATGCCGGCCATGCCGACGGTGCCGGCAATCGCCAGTGCGGGAATCCCGTAATGCCAGGCTGCCAGCAACAGACCGACGCAAAGCAGCGCGGAAGCTGCCAGCAACGCCAATGCGCTGCGATGGCCGACCGTGCGCACCATCGGTGCAACGACCAGCGACGCCACCAGCAAGGCCAGCGGTTGCAAGGTGCCGACCAGCCACGCGATGCGCTCCAGTGGCACGCCCAAGTCCACCAGCATCACGCGGTTGTGGGCGCTCAATGGAAAGATCACGCTGCCAGCCACGACCAGCATCGCCACGCGCCAGCGCAACTGCGGCTGGCGCAGGATGCCGAACATGCGGCCAACGCCAGCGGTCTTCCTCTGATGGGCCGCGTGGGCCGCGCTATCCGCGTGCGTCAAGCCGAGCACTGGCGCCAGTGACAGCGACAGAAAGGCGGCTACCGACAGAAACGTTGCCAGCCAGCCCAGGCTGCCCAATAGACCGACGAACACGCCGCCGCCGAGCATCGAGCCAAGTGCCAGCGCAGCGAGTTTCAGTGCCGCAGCAACCGGCTTCAGCGATTCGCCCGCCATCTCCACCGCCAGCGCATCCAGCGCCAGGTCCATCGTTGCCATCGCGATGGCAACGCCCAGCCCCAGGCCGAACAGCAGCGCCAGCGGCGCGTCCTCCAGCAGGGCAACGGCCACCACGCCCGCCACGGCCACGGCCTGCGCCGCGACGATCCAGCCGATGCGGGGCGACAGCCAAGGCAGTCGAATGCGATCGACCAGCGGCGCCCATGCGAAGGACAACCCCAGCGGCAGGAACAAAACGTAGGTCAACGCGAGCTGATCCAGCGGCATGCCACGGGCGCGCAGCACGGGTGGCAGCCCGCCTTGCAGCAAACCCATCATCACGCCGAAGCCGGCATACAGCGCGCCCATCGCAAGCATCATCAGCAGTGCGCGCCGGCGATCATCCACCGCTTCACCAGCCATATTTCAGCGTCGCGAGGAAGGTGCGACCCTGGCCATAGTTGCAGAAGTTCGCTGCATTGCACGTGAAGTAGGCTTTGTCGAAGATGTTGCTCAGATTCAGTGCCAGCGTTGCGCTGCGCAGACCCGGGTTGATGCGACCCAACTCGTAGCGCAACATCGCGTCGGCCACGCCGTAGCCGGGAATCTTCTGCGTGTTGGCCGCATCCGCATACGCGGAGCCGGAGACGCGCACGCCGCCGCCCACGGTCAGCCCCGCCAGCGCGCCGCTCAATCGATAGTCCGCCCACAGCGATGCGGTGCCGTGAGCCACCGACACCGTGCGCTTGCCCAGATCCGTGCCGTTGCTGCGCGTGACCTTGGGGTTGATGGCTGCCAGCCCGCCGACGACATTCAGCCCTTTGACGGGACTGAAGCGCGCCTCGAACTCCAGCCCGCGCGAGGTGACTTCACCCGTCTGCACGCGCGCATTGGGCAGCGAGGATCGAGGGTCGTTCGTGAGCACGTTCTGCTGCACCAGGTCGAACGCCGAAAGCGTGAAGAGCGCATCCGTGCCTTGCGGCTGGTACTTGAGGCCCACTTCATATTGCCGGCCCGTCGTCGGTTTGAACGGATCGCCATACGGATTGACCGTGACCGACGGGTCGAACGAAGTGGCGTAGCTTGCATATGGTGCAACGCCGTTGTCGAAGTTGTGCATCAGCGCGGCGCGCCAGGTGAACTTGCTGATGTTCTGGTCGGTGTGAGTGCTGGCCAGCCGGTTGTCGTTCTCGATGTTCACCCGGTCGAACCGGCTGCCCAGCGTCAGCCCCCAGCCGCCCCACTTGATCTGGTCTTGCACGTACAGACCGATCAGGCGTTGCGTGCGATCCGGGCTGGTCGATGCCGCGGGCCGCATGATGGCCTGGCCGTAGTCGGGCGTCAGGATGTCCAGCGTCGGCGCAGCACCAAAACCCTGGGTCTGCGTCCAGCGGTCGCGCTGCAAGTCCAGGCCGATCAGCAGCCTGTGCGCCAGCGGGCCTGTTTGCAGATCACCCTGCAAATGGGTGTCGATGTTGACCGCGTTCATCTTCTCCCGCGACCACAGCGCGTAACGCGACAAAGTGCGGTAGTCCGCCTGCAGGCCCGATTGGCCAACTTGGCTCTGGTCCAAGTCCATGCGCCAGTAGCGCATGTTCTGCGTCAGTGACCAGCGTTCGTTGAAGCGATGCTTCAGCTCATAGCCGATGCTCGCCTGGGTGCGGTCGAACGCATTGAAATCGGGCGAGCCGTCGAAGAAGTCGGGTGACAGCTTGCCGTATGGATTGGGCAGGATGGTGCCGCTTGACGGCAACGTGCCGTAGAAGCCACCGGTGGGATCGTGCTGGTACAGGCCGAACACGGTCAGCGAGGTGTCGGTATTGGGTTTGTAGGCGATCGATGGCGCGATGTAGAAACGCTCCTCTTCGGTCATCTGCACCGATGTGTTCGCCTTGCGCGCCAGAGCGGTCAGGCGATAACTCAAGGTGCCATCCCCATCGAGCGCGCCGCCGCTGTCCCAGGTGATCTGCTTGTGTTGGTGGCTGCCCAGCGACACGCTCACCTCATGTAAAGACTCTTCCGTCGGGCGCTTGCTCACCAAGTTGACGATGCCGCCCAGCGGTGCCTGGCCATACAGTAGCGAGGCCGGGCCTTTGAACACCTCCACACGTTCGACGCTGTGCGTGTCGATCTGCGGAATCAGGTATGACGCGCCGCGCGGCAGGCGCAGGCCATCGAGGTAATGGAAGGAGTCGAGCGCAAAGCCGATGCCGCGAAAGGCCATCTGATCGAAGCGCGAAATATTGCCGCGAATGTCCGCCGCCACGCCCGGCGTGTAGCGCAGCGCCTGCACTACCTGCTGTACGCCCTGGCTGTCCATCTGCTCACGCGTGACGATGTTGATCGACATGGGCGTCTCGATGATAGGCGTGTCCGTTTTCATCGCCGTCATGCTTCGCTTGGCGACATAGCCCAGCACTGGGCCGGTGGCCTGCTCCTGCATGGCTTGGGCCGTCACCGTCACGGCGGCCAGCGTCGCATCCCCTTTTCTCACCGGCGCCGGCCGCACGCTCAGCGTGCCGCTTTCGGTGACGATCAGTTCCAGCCCGGTGCCGGCAAGGGCCTGGCGGGCGGCGTTGGTGGGGCTGTAGCGGCCACGCACCGGGGCGGCGGTCTTGCCGGCGACCAGCGCCGGGTCGGCGGACAGGCGCTGGCCGCTGTCGCGGGCGATGCGGGCAAGAGTGTCGGCCAGCGGGGCGGCGGGAAGGTCCCAGGCGCGCTGGGCGGCGGCTTCGGCGGTGGTGGGGGCAGGTGCGGCGCTTTGGGCGGCGGCCGTCAGGCTGGCGAGGGCGAGCGATACGGCGATGGCGCAGTGCAGCGGACGGGGCCGGCGGGCGCTGGGGCGGTGCTTGCGGGTCATGGAGTCTTCTCGGCGGGTGTTGAACATGGGGCTGAACGCGCGGGTTCAGTAGTCATGTCCAACGAGGCCGGCGAAACCCCTCATGGAAATTCGAAGTTACTCGATTTTGCTGCGATGCTCGATCAGCGTAACCAGCGCCCCATAGCGCCGGATGGCGATGGGCTGGGTTTCGGCCAGCGACAGCAGCGCGGCGTCCGGGTCGTCGAGCGGGAAGACGCCGTACACGCGCAGCGCGGCGGCTTGCGGAGAGACGCGCAGGTAGCCGCGCTTGTAGGGGCGTAGCGCGTTGACGACTTCGCCCAGCGGCTGGTCGCGTACGTCGAGTTGGCCGCCGGCCCAGGCGGCGTGGGTGGCCGCGGAGGCGGCCAGGGGCTGGATGCGGGTGCCATCGAAGCGCGCCGTGCTGCCAGCGTCGAACACTTGTTGCGCGCCGCTGGCGGCGATGAGCTGTACGCGGTGTTCGAGCACGGCGAGTTCGCTGTGGGTGTCGAGTTGCCGCACGCTGAAGCGGGTGCCGAGGGCGCGGGCCTGGCCGTGCAGGGTCTGCACGACGAGCGGGCGGGCAGGGTCGGGGGCGGTATGGATGAGGATTTCACCCTTGCGCAGGTGCAGCAGGCGCATGGATGCGCTGTATTCCACGTCGACCGCGCTGCGGGCGTTGAGCACCAGGGTGCTGCCGTCGGCGAGCTGCACCTGCCGGCGTTCTCCGGTGGCGGTGTGCAGGTCCGCGACCAGGGTGCCGAGCGGATGCTGGCGGTTCAGCGCGTAGCCGCCGAGGCTCAGCAGGAGCAGGGCGGCGGCGCTGTTGCGCAAGGCCTTGCGGCGCTGGGGAGTGGTCAGTGCCATGCGGGCGGCGCGGCGTTGGCCGGGGAGATGGCTTTCCGCTTCGCGGAGGGTGGCGATGGGCTGGTGGAGCAGGCCGGAGATCGTCTGCCAGGCGTTGCGGTGGCGCGGGTCCGCATCCAGCCAGGCTTCGAAGGCGCTGCGGTCTTCGGCGGTGGCGCTGCCGGAGTCGAGCCGCAGCAGCCAGTCGATGGCGCGTTCGGCGATGGGGTCGAGCCGTCGGGCGGGGGTGTTCATGGGCGCGCGGAGGAGGGCGCTTCGATGATGCCGTCCGGCATGGCGTCGAGGCTGGCGAGGTAGCAGTGGGTGAAGGCCAGCTTGACGTCGCGCTCGATGGTGGCCACGGAAACGCCCAGGCTGCGAGCGATCTCCACGTGGGTCATGTCTTCCAGGCGGTTCATCAGGAAGGCCTTGCGGGCGCGCAGCGGCAGGCCGCCGAGCAGGCGGTCGAGGGTTTCGATGGCGTCGCGCACCAAGGCGTAGTCCTCGGCCGAGGGGGCATGGCTTTCCGGTTGTTGGGCCAGGGCTTCCAGCCAGGCATTTTCCAGGTTGCGGCGGCGCCAGAAGCTGTACAGCACGCGCTGCGCCAGGGTCATCAGGAAGGCGCGCGGTTCGTCGAGCCTGCCGAGTTCGTTCGCGCCGAGCACGCGCACGAAGGTGTCCTGCGCCAAGTCGGCGCCCTGGTGGGTGCAGCCGACCTTGCGGGAAAGCCAGCCCCGCAGCCATTGGTGGTGATCCCGGTAGAGCAGGTCGGCGGTTTGTCGCAGCGAGGGCGGCGGGGTGTGCATGAAGAGCGCGGAGGCGGGCGATATCGGGGTGATGATATTAAGAATTGTTCTTATCAACAAGCTGGTCTGCCGTTCCGGATCTGGGCAATCGCATGAAGTCTGTACGCTTTTCTCCCTCCCTTCACACAAAAAACCGCGCAATCGCGCCGGCTTCTCCGGCCAATTATCGATCGACATTGCCGGGGAGAGGGTCGGGGAGAGGTGTTTTCGTGCCCAAAAAGGCGACAGCGGTATTCGTGCTCTGTGTTCCGGATGTGATGTCCGAATCGGCAGGTATCATCCCGCCCATGCCCCGCCTGATCCTCCTGAACAAACCCTATGGCGTGCTGTGCCAGTTTTCCGGCGAACCCGGTCAGCCCACGCTGAAAGACCACGTACCGGTGCCCGGCGTCTATGCCGCCGGCCGGCTCGATGCCGACAGCGAAGGCTTGCTGCTGCTGACCGACGACGGCGCCTTGCAGCACCGCATCGCCGATCCGCGCCACAAGCAGCCCAAAACCTACTTGGTGCAGGTCGAGGGCGAGCCGGACGAGGCGGCACTGGCGCAACTGCGCGCCGGGCTGGATCTGGGCGATTTCCATACCCGGCCCTGCGAGGCGAGCCGGGTGGCCGAGCCGGAGTGGCTGTGGCCGCGCAACCCGCCGGTGCGCTTTCGCAAGACGGTACCGACCTCCTGGCTGGAGATCGTGCTGCGTGAAGGCAAGAATCGGCAGGTGCGGCGGATGACGGCGAAGATCGGTTTTCCGACTCTGCGGCTGATCCGCGTGGCGATCGGGCCGTGGCGGCTGGACGGCCTGCAGCCGGGAGAATGGCGGGAGGTGGAGGTGCCGGGTCTGCCCGCTGCGGATAAAGCGGGCAGGGCGGGCCGAACTGCTGGGAAGCCCGTTGTCAGCGGGCGTGCGAGGCCGGCCGGACGGGGTGGTGGAGCGATGCGCACGGCGGATGCGCGTTCCCGGCCCGACGCTGGCGCGGGTAAGATGCGTCGCGCTGACAAGGGTCCAGGCAAAGGAGCGAAGGGATGATGCGGATGGCGGTTTTCGGGAAGGTTGCGCTGGCAGCCGGTATGGTTTTGTCGTCGGGCGCCGTGCTGGCGGACGTGGCGATGCCGCTGGCGGAACTGGGTGCCGGCATGTACCGGATCCAGGCCGAGGTCGCCCATACGCCGCAGACGCGCCAGCTCGGCCTGATGAACCGCAAGGCCATGCCGGTGCAGCACGGCATGGTGTTCGTGTTCACCCAGGACGCGACCCATTGCATGTGGATGAAGAACACGTATCTGCCGCTGTCGGTGGCCTTCATCGATGCGCAGGGCAGGATCATCAACATTGAGGACATGCAGCCGCACTCCGAGGACAATCATTGCGCTGCCGCCCCCGCGCGCTTTGCGCTGGAGATGAACCAGGGCTGGTTCCGCGAACGCGGCATCAAGCCCGGCGATGCCCTGCGCGGCTTCGACCGCCTGCCCTCGGGAAGCTGATCCGGCCTTGATGTCCGTATCGGAAAGGGACGAATAGCGGCCCTTTACCGCCTTTTTTCGGCCGGCAGATCTTGCCGGCCGCGGCCGATAATCCGCACACGTCGCCTCGCGCCCGCGCCCTTTGCCGCGCGGCGGGGCGTACATGGAGCCGGCCGTGGCCGAAGAAAGCGATCTCGAAAAAACAGAAGCCCCCTCACCGCGACGGCTGGAACAGGCGCGCGAGGAAGGCCAGGTCCCGCAGTCGCGGGAGCTGTCGACTTTCTTCGTCACCATCACCGGCGTGCTGGCGCTGTGGCTGCTCGGCGGCTGGATGGCCGAGCGCATGCTGGCGGTGGTGCGCACCGGCTTTGCCTTCGAGCGCGAGACGGTGTTCGACGTCGCGCTGATGCTCGACGTGCTGCGCGGCCAGTTGAGCGGTGCGCTGCTGATGCTGATGCCGCTGTTCCTGACGCTGCTGATCGCCGCAGTGGCGGCGCCGATCGTGCTGGGCGGGTTGAACTTCGCGCCCAAGGCGCTGGGGCCGAATTTCGGCCGCATGAACCCGATCAAGGGCCTGGGGCGGATGTTCTCGGCGCACGGCCTGATGGAGATGGTGAAGGCGATCCTGAAGTCGCTGATCATCGGCGGCGTGGCGTCGATGGTGCTGTGGTCGAACAAGGACCACCTGCTCGACCTGATGGTGACGCCGATCGAGGCCGGCATGGCCGACTTCGCCGGCACGGTGATCTTCGCCGCAGTGCTGATCGCCGCCAGCCTCGGGCTGCTGGCGTTGATGGACGTGCCTTTCCAACTCTGGCAGTACCATAAGAAATTGCGCATGAGCAAGGAAGAGGTCAAGCGCGAGAGCAAGGAACAGGAAGGCGACCCGCAGATCAAGGGCAGGGTCCGTGCGATGCAGCGCGAGATGGCGCGCCGCCGCATGATGTCCGAAGTGCCCAATGCCGACGTCGTGGTGACCAACCCGACGCATTTCTCGGTGGCGCTGAAGTACGACGCCGAGCGCATGGGCGCGCCGGTGGTGGTGGCCAAGGGCCGTGGCGAGCTGGCGCTGAAGATCCGCGAGATCGCCCGCGACAACGCGGTGCCACTGCTGGAGGTGCCGCCGCTGGCGCGTGCGCTGTACAAGCACTGCGAACTGGAGCAGGCGATTCCCGCCGCGCTGTACACCGCGGTGGCCGAGGTCATGGCCTACGTTTACCAGCTCGACGCCTGGATGAAGCAGGGCGGCCAGCAGCCCGAGGCGCCTGCCGACCTGCAGGTGCCCGAGGGCATGGACCCCGGCGCTGCCGAAGAATGAACATCGAAACGAGTCACTGAGCGATGGCCCTGAACACCACCCTGAACCTGCGCGCGTTGCTGACTCCGGCCAATCTGCGCCCGCTCGCAGCGCCGATCCTGATCATCATGGTGCTGGCCATGATGGTGCTGCCGCTGCCGGTCTTTCTGCTCGACGTCTTCTTCACCTTCAACATCGCGATCTCGATCATGGTGATGCTGGTGGCGATGTATTCGAGAAAGCCGCTGGACTTCTCGGTCTTTCCCACCGTGCTGCTGGTGACGACGCTGCTGCGGCTGTCGCTGAACGTGGCGTCGACGCGGATCGTGCTGCTCGAAGGCCATGGCGGGCCGGATGCGGCGGGCAAGGTCATCGAGGCCTTCAGCAGCTTCCTGGTCGGTGGCAACACCGCGGTCGGCATCGTCGTCTTCGTGATCCTCACGATCATCAACTTCGTCGTCATCACCAAGGGCGCCGGCCGCATCGCCGAAGTGTCGGCGCGCTTCACGCTGGATGCGATGCCCGGCAAGCAGATGGCGATCGACGCCGACCTCAACGCCGGCCTGATCGACGAGAAGACGGCCAAGGCCAGGCGCAAGGAGATCGCGCAGGAAGCGGACTTCTACGGTGCGATGGACGGTGCGTCCAAGTTCGTGCGCGGCGATGCCATCGCCGCCATCATCATCCTCGTCATCAACATCGTCGGCGGCCTGTTCGTCGGCGTCATGCAGCACGACATGGCGGTGGGCGACGCGGCCCACACCTACACCCTGCTGACCATCGGCGACGGCCTGGTGGCGCAGATTCCGGCGCTGATCATCTCGGTGGCGGCGGGTCTGGTGGTGTCGCGCGTCGGTGACGACGGCGACATCGGCGGCCTGGTGATCGGCCAGCTTTTCTCCAATCCACAGGTGATGACGCTGGCGGCCGGCATCATCGGCGTGCTCGGCCTGATTCCGGGCATGCCCAACCTCGTCTTCCTGCTGCTGGCCGGCGCGCTCGGCGGCCTGGCCTGGATGCGGCGCAAGCGCATCATCGAGGATGCCGCGGTCGCGGCAGCACCCGAGGCAGCGGCGGCGCAGGCGGCGATGCCGCAGCCTGAATCCCAGGAGGCGAGCTGGAACGACGTATCGCAGGTCGACGTGCTCGGCCTGGAAGTGGGCTACCGGCTGATTCCGATGGTCGACAAGGGCCAGGACGGCGAACTGTTGAAGCGCATCCGCGGCCTGCGCAAGAAGTTTGCGCAGGAAGTCGGCTTCCTGTCCTCGCCGGTGCATATCCGCGACAACCTGGAGCTCAAGCCCAACGCCTACCGCATCGCGCTGAAAGGCGTCGAAGTCGGTGCGGGCGAGGCCTATCCGGGGCAGTTGCTGGCGATCAACCCCGGCCACGTATCCGGTCCGGTCCAGGGGCGCGAAACGACCGACCCTGCCTTCGGCCTGCCGGCGTTCTGGATCGACTCGGGCACGCGCGAGCAGGCGCATGCGCTGGGCTACACCGTGGTCGATGCCAGCACCGTGGTCGCCACCCACCTCAACCATGTCATCCTCAATCACGCCGCCGAACTGCTCGGCCGCCAGGAAACGCAGGCGCTGCTCGACCACGTCGGCAAGGATTCGCCCAAGCTCATCGAGGACCTGGTGCCCAAGCTGCTGCCGGTCGGCACCGTGCAGCGCGTGCTGCAGAACCTGCTGGAAGAAGGCGTCAACATCCGCGACATGCGCAGCATCATCGAGGTGCTGGCCGAGCAGGCCTCGCGCACGCAGGATCCGGTGCAGCTCACGCTCAAGGTGCGCGAGTCGCTGGGCCGCGCGATCATCCAGGGCCTGTTCCCCGGCAATGCCGAAGTCAATGTCATGGCGCTGGAGCCCGGCCTGGAACGCATCCTGATGCAGGCCATGAGCGCCGGCGGCGAGGGCGGCGCGATCGAGCCGGGCCTGGCCGATACGCTGCTGCGCCAGACCGCGCAGATCGCCCAGCGCCAGGAAGAAATCGGCCTGCCGCCGGTGCTGCTGGTGCCTTCGCAACTGCGCATGCTGCTGTCGCGCTTCCTGCGCCGCGCCGTACCTTCGCTGAAGGTGATCTCCAACAGCGAAGTGCCCGAGTCCCGCACCATCCGCGTCACGGCGATGATCGGGCAGAACGGATGAGCGGCATGATTGATGGGTTCCCCCTGTCCATGGCATCGACGCGGGATGGGTCGGGCCGCGTAGGTAGGGCCGAAGGCGAAACCCGTCAATCACGTTCTACCCAGAGCATCGAATAAGCGGGTGAAACGCGGTTTATTCGGCCCAAGGAACGCGCGTACCGGCCGTGATAATCCTCCTCAAGCTGCGGCCAAAGTCCGGCTGCCTGGAGAAACGCCATGAACGTCAAACGCTACTTTGCTCCCACTGCCCGTGAAGCGCTCCGCGAGCTGAAGGAAGAGCTCGGCCCCGATGCGATCGTGCTGTCGAACCGTGCCGTCGATGGTGGCGTGGAGATCCTGGCGCTGCCGGGCGAGGCCGTCGGCGCGCTGCAGGCGGCCCGGCGTACCGCCGCTGCGGAGAAGACGGCGGCTGCGGCAAAGCCTGCTGCGCGGGCGGCCGCGCCCGAGCCTTTCGCCCAGCCCGGCCCGCGCGCGCCCGCGCCCGAAGCGGCCGAGGACGATTTCCACGTCAGCCTGTCCGCACTGGCGGCGAATGCAGCGCGCAATGCGGCGCGTCCGGCCCCGGCAGCTCCTCCGCAGCCCGTCATCCGGCCGTTCTCGCCGCCGCGCATCGAGACGGCCGATTTCGCCATGCGCAGCCGGCCCGCGCCGGCATCCGCGCCCGTGCCGGCCGACGATTCCGGCAGTGCCCGCGTGCGCGAGCTGCAGGAAACCAATGCCCGGCTGATGGAAGAGCTGTCCGGCATCCGCGGCATGATCGAGCGCCAGCTCGCCGGCTTCGCTTGGGGCGAAACCCGGCGCCAGGCACCGGCCCGTGCGGCGCTGGTGGGCGAACTGCTCGAGGCCGGCTTTTCCGCCGCCACGGCGCGCAAGCTGGCCGAAGCCGTGCCCGAGGCGGCGAGCAGGGGCGAGGCGCGCGATGCGGCGAGCGCGATGCTCGACCGCATGATGCGCGCCCACGCCTCGGACGAGGACGTGATCGACCAGGGCGGCGTGTTCGCGCTGGTCGGGCCGACCGGTGTCGGCAAGACCACCACGACGGCCAAGCTCGCCGCGCGCTGCGTGGTGCGCCACGGCGCCAGCCGGCTGGCGATGATCACCACCGACGGCTACCGCATCGGCGCGCAGGAGCAGTTGCGCATCTATGGCCGCATCCTGGGTGTGCCGGTGTTCTCGGTGCGCGATGCCGCGGACCTGCGCCAGACGCTGGCCGGCCTGCGCAACAAGCACATGGTGCTGATCGACACCATGGGCATGAGCCAGCGCGACCGCATGGTGGCCGAACAGGCGGTGATGCTGAGCGGCGCCGGCGACGTCCGCCGCCTGCTGCTGCTGAACGCCACCGCTCGCGGCGACACGCTGGACGACGTGGTGCGCGCTTATGCCGGGGACGATCTGGCGGGCTGCATCTTCACCAAGGTGGACGAGGCCGCCTCCCTGGCACCGGCACTCGACGTCGCCGTGCGCCACCGGCTCGGGATCCGCTACCTGACCAACGGCCAGCGGGTGCCGGAAGACCTGCACCTGCCCAACCGGGCCTATCTGCTGCATCGCGCGCTGCGCGGGCAGGGCGCCGAATCGCCCTGGCATCTGAACGGCGACGAGACGGGAATGATGCTGGCCGCAGCCGGAGGTGCCTGAGATGATGGACCGCCGCGAAGACCAGGCGGCAGGGCTGAGGCGCCTGTTCCGCCGCGTGCCGCCCCAGGTACTGGCACTTTATGCCTGCGGCCGCCGCCGCGCGCACAATGCGGTGCTGGCGGCGCATCGCATCGCCGGCCACGCCGAGCGGGTGCTGATCCTGGACGAGGCCGAAGGCCAAGCCGGGCTGGGCGAAGTGCTGCGCCAGGCGCCCGGACCGGACCTGCTGCAACTGCTCGACGGCCGCAGCACGCTGGCCGACGTGCTGCAGCCCTCGCCGGGCCTGCTCGGCCGGGTGCCGGCGGTGGCCGCCGCGCTGGCGCTGCCCTTGCTGGACGACGCACGCCGCGCCTGCCTGGTGGAGGCGCTGCGCATCCTGCACCGCCATGCCAGCTTCGTGCTGGTGCATGCCGACGGTGAAACGGCGGCCGACCCCTCTCCCTTCGTCGCTGCCGCTCCGCGCCGCCTGCTGGTGGTCGAGGCGAGCGCGAGCGGGGCCACCGAGGCCTATCGCACGATCAAGGCATTGGCCGCCGCCGGCGCGGGCTCCGCCCATGTCGCGGTCTGCCGGGCACGCGACCGCGACGATGCCGCGCGCTTCTTCGCCGGTCTGAGTGCCCTGGTCCGGCGCCACGTCGGCCTGCCGCTGGAATGGCTGGGCGAGGTCGAGCATGACGACCTGACTGCCACGCTGTCGCGCTTCGATGCCGCCGCGGCGACGCGTGCGGCCAGTGCCGCCTTCATGCGCAGCATCGAGGCGGCGGGCCGGGCGAAGTCCGTGCGGAATGCCTGATCATGGGAGGCGGTGTGATGTATCCCGCTGGTAATGCCTGTGACAGTGCGGGAGAATGCCGGCAATCCACTTCCCGTCCAGGTATGCCGGCCGGATCGCGCCGCAGGAAAATACAGGCCCAATGGATGTACGACGCCCAAGGTAATCTCGACAAGACCCATCTGGTTGAAGCTTATGCGCCGCTGGTCAAGCGCATCGCCTACCAGCTCATGGCCAGGCTGCCGGCCAGCGTCGAAGTCGACGACCTGATCCAGAACGGCATGATGGGTCTGCTCGATGCCATCGGCCGCTACGAGGACGGTCTCGGCGCGCAATTCGAGACCTATGCCGTGCAGCGCATTCGCGGTGCCATGCTCGACGGCCTGCGCGAAGCCGACTGGCTGCCGCGCAGCCTGCGGCGCGACATGCGGCGTATCGAATCCGCCATCCACATGCTGGAGCAGGAATACGGACGGACGCCGAGCGAAAGCGAACTGGCGGAATCGCTGGGTGTGCCGCTGGCCGAGTACCAGCACATGCTGCAGGAAGCGCGTGGCCACCAACTGGTGTATTTCGAGGACTTCGGCCACGACCAGGACGACGATTTCCTCGAACGCCATCTGGTGCAGCAGGATGCCAATCCGCTGGATCTGCTAGAGGACGCCGACATGCGCCGGCGGCTGGTGTCGGCGATCGAGGTGCTGCCCGAGCGCGAGCAACTGGTGATGGCGCTTTATTACGACGAGGAGCTGAACCTGCGCGAGATCGGCGCCGTGCTCGGCGTCACCGAGTCGCGGGTCTGCCAGCTCCACAGCCAGGCGGTGGCGCGGCTGCGCTCGTCGGTGTTCGGCGGCGACGCGCCGGCGACCGCGCGGCGCGGCCGGCCGCCCAAGAAGCAGCAGAGCTGATGACAAGGCCCGGACTGCGTCATGGATAGGATCAGCGTCTTCGGCCTCGTGCTGGGGTTTGCCGCGATCGTCGGCGGGCAGGTGCTCGAAGGCGGGCATGTGTCCTCGCTGCTGCAGCCGACGGCCTTCTTCATCGTCATCGGCGGCACGCTGGGCGCGGTGATGCTGCAGAGCCCGCTGCGCACCTTCGTCGACGGCGTGCGCATGGCGCGCTGGGTGTTCGTGCCGCCGGTGACCAACCCGTCGCGCATGATCGACCAGGTTGCCGGCTGGAGCCAGATTGCACGCAAGGACGGCCTGCTGGTGCTCGAGAACCATATCGGCAGCCTGCCGGACCCGTTCATGCGCAAGGGCCTGCAGCTGCTGGTCGATGGCGTCGATCCGGTGCGCCTGCGCGAAGTGCTCGAAGTCGAGATCGACGCCTGGGAAGCCCGGATGCGGCAATCGACCAGGATCTGGGAAGCGGCCGGAGGTTATGCGCCCACCATCGGCATCCTCGGTGCGGTGATGGGGCTGATCCACGTCATGGAGAATCTGTCCGATCCGTCGCGGCTGGGGGCGGGCATCGCCGTCGCCTTCGTCGCCACTATCTACGGCGTGGGCTTCGCCAATCTGGTGTTCCTGCCGATCGCCAAGAAGCTGTCGGCGCAGATCGGCGTGCTGGTGACGCAGCGCGAGATGTTCGTCGATGGCATCGTCGGCATCGCCAACGGCGAGAACCCGCGCATCATCGCCAGCCGCATGCAGGGCTACGTGGTCTAGCCGCAGGCCATGGCGCGCAGACGCAGGCAGGCGGAAGAACACGACAACCACGAGCGCTGGCTCGTGTCCTACGCCGACTTCATCACGCTGCTGTTCGCCTTCTTCGTCGTGATGTATTCGCTGTCCTCGATCAACGAGGGCAAGTACCGCGTCGTGTCGGACTCGATCGTCCAGGCTTTCCGCAATCTCAGCATCACCGAGCGGGGCGAGCAGTTCATCGTGCCGCCGGTGGCGATGGCGCCGGTCGTGCGCCCCGCGCCGCCGGCGAGTTCGGACCTGCAGGAAGCCAGCGAAGCCCGCCGAAAACAGACCACCGCGCAGATGCGCGGCATGGCCGAGGAGATCCGCCGCGCGCTGGGCGGGCTGTCGAAGACCGGCGAAGTCAATGTGTCCGACGGCGCTTTCGGCATCAGCATCGACATCAATGCCGCGCTGCTGTTCGCGTCGGGCGATGCGGCCCTGAGCGCGCCTGCAGTTGAGGCGCTGCGTGCGGTGGCACAGGTGCTGACGGCCTCGATCTTCCCGATCACCATCGAAGGCCACACCGACAGCGCGCCGATCGCCTCCGCGCGCTTCCCGTCGAACTGGGAGCTGTCGGCAGTGCGGGCTTCGAGCGTGGCGCGCCTGTTCGTCGACAGTGGCGTGCTGCCCGGCCGTCTGAGCGTCGCCGGCTATGCCGACCAGCGCCCGGTGGCGGACAACGCCAGCGAAGAGGGCAGGGGCCGCAACCGCCGCGTCACGATCCTGCTGGAAGCGCGCGACGTCGAACCGACGCCGGTCGGGCCGACGCGCATGTCGCCCGACGACCCCATCCGCTCGATCCTGCCGGGAGAGGTCGATACCGGGGCTGCTGCTGCGTCGGCGGGTGCCGCTGCGGAAGCTGCCCCCGCCGATTAAGACTTCTCAGCGCATCTTTTCCGGCTTCACCTTCGGCGTCAGCGGCGCGCCCTTGCGCGCACGGCGGTGGCGCAGCGGTTCGCGCTGGGCGGGCTTCAGTTCGATGGTGACGGCCTTGCCGCCGCGGCCGGTGCCTTCGACTGCCAGTACCGCATCGTCAGCCGGCACTGCAACCGCGGCCAATGCTTCGCCTTCGTCCAGCGCCATCACGATCACGCCGCGGCCGCCGCTCTGCTGCTTCATCTCAGGGCGGGGGAAGACCAGCAGGCGGCCGTTTTCCGACGCTGCGGCGATCCAGTCGCCGTATGCCTTGGCCGGTGTCAGCACCTTTTCGCCCTTTTCGAGGCTCATGAAGGCCTTGCCGGCACGCTGGCGGCTGGTGGCGTCGCCGACGCTGCACAGGAAGCCGTAGCCACCGCTGTTGGCGAACAGCCAGACCGTGTCCGGTGCGTCGCTGACGACCTGCGCCAGTTTGCCGCCGTCCTGGAATTCGACCAGGGTGGTGATCGGTACGCCATCGCCGCGGCCGCCGGGCAGGTCGGACACCTTGACCGTGTAGGCGCGGCCGTTGCTGTCGATGACGATCAGCGGCCAGGTGCTGCGCGTCTCGATCACGACGAAGCCGAAGTCGCCGGCCTTGTAGCCGATGCCGGCGGGGTCGATGCCGTGGCCCTGGCGCGAGCGCACCCAGCCGTTCTTCGACACGATGACGGTGACGGGCTCGTCGGGCACCGAGATCTCGGCCGGCGCTACGGCGGCGACGGCTTCGACCAGGGTGCGGCGGTCGTCGCCGTATTTCTTCGCGTCGGCCTGGATTTCCTTCAGGATCAGGCGGGTCATCGCCGCGCGGCTGTCGAGGATGTGCTGCAGGCCGTCGCGCTCGTCGCGCAGTTCGGCCAGCTCCTTCTCGATCTTGAAGCCTTCCAGGCGCGCGAGCTGGCGCAGGCGGATTTCCAGGATGTCCTCGGCCTGGATTTCGGACAGGCCGAAGGCGGAGATCAGCGCCGGCTTGGGTTCGTCCGACTCGCGGATCACGCGGATCACTTCCTCGATGTGCAGGAAGGCGATCATGCGACCTTCGAGGATGTGGATGCGGCGGTCGACTTCGTCCAGGCGGTGGCGGGTGCGGCGTTCGACGGTGACGTAGCGGAAGTCGATCCATTCCTGCAGGATCTGCACCAGGTTCTTCTGCTGCGGCCGGCCATCGCGGCCGATCATCGTCATGTTGACCGAGGCCGAGGTCTCCAGGCTGGTATGGGCCAGCAGCACCGCCATGAACTCGTCGCGGTTCTGGCGGCTGGACTTGGGCTCCAGCACGATGCGCACCGGCGCCTTGTCGCTGGACTCGTCGCGCACGGTGTCGAGTACGCCGAGCACGAGCTGCTTGAGGTTTTTCTGTTCCTGCGTGACGTCCTTCTTGCCGGCGCGCGGCTGCGGATTGGTCAGGGTCTCGATCTCGGACAGCACCTGCGCGGCCGACACGCCGTGCGGCAGCTCCTCGACGATCACCCGCCACTGGTTGCGGGCCAGCTCCTCGATCTTCCAGCGTGCGCGCAGGCGCAGGCTGCCGCGACCGGAAGCGTAGGCGTCGCGGATCGCCTCGGGCGAGGAAATCAGTTGGCCGCCGCCGGGGAAATCGGGGCCGGGGATGATGCCGAGCACCTCGTCGAGCGTCGCTTCCGGGTTGCGGATCAGGTGGCAGGCGGCGTCGGCCACTTCGCGCAGGTTGTGCGGCGGGATTTCGGTCGCCATGCCGACGGCGATGCCGGAGGCGCCGTTGAGCAGCACGAAGGGCAGGCGGGCCGGCAGCAGCTTCGGCTCCTCGAAGGCACCGTCGTAGTTGGGGACGAAATCCACCGTGCCGCGGTCGATCTCGGACAGCAGCAGCTCGGCGATCGGCGTCAGGCGGCATTCGGTGTAGCGCATCGCCGCGGCGGAGTCGCCGTCGCGCGAACCGAAGTTGCCCTGGCCGTCGACCAGCGGATAACGCAGCGAGAAATCCTGCGCCACCCGCACCATCGCATCGTAGACGCTGCTGTCGCCGTGCGGGTGGTACTTGCCGATCACGTCGCCGACCACGCGCGCCGACTTCACGTGCTTGGAGCCGGGCGACAGCCGCATCTCGTTCATCGCGTACAGGATGCGGCGCTGCACCGGCTTCAGGCCGTCCTCCACCTGCGGCAGCGCGCGCGACTTCACCACGCTCATGGCGTAGGCGAGGTAGGCGCGCTCGGCATAGCGGTCGAGCGCCAGTGTGCCGTCGTCCTCTTCTGCCGGTTCTGGCGCGGCGGGCGGGGCAGGGGGGGGCGTCAGGCCGGCACCGGCAGGTGCGTCAACCGGCGGCAAAGCTGCGGGAGTATCGGGCTTGGCTGTTGCTGCATTGGCGTCGGCAGACGGTTCAGGGGTGCCGAACAGGTCGGAAGTGTCGTTGCTCATCGATCCAGGCGGCCCCGGATGCCGGGGCGCTGATGCTGCGAAAAGGGGGCGATCTTACCCCGAGCGCGTGACTGGATGCGAATCGCCGGGCAGGTTTGGCGGGAATTCGGATTTCGGGGCACAGGACATCGACGAGGCCGAACGGGCAAGGAGTCGTGGCCTGGACACATGAGACGTTCGCCCGTCTGGCGGCAGGAGCCTGTGTTCTGTAGTATAGCCCCCTATGCTATATTTCAGCCGGAGCCGGTCATGTCGCACACCATCCGCCAGAAGGAAAAACTGATCGCCCGCATCCGGCGGATCAAGGGGCAGCTCGATGGCGTCGAGCGGGCGCTGGAGGCGGAGGCCTCGTGCGGTGAAGTCCTGCGGCAACTTGCATCGGCGCGCGGTGCGCTGACCGGGCTGACTGCGGAAGTGATGGAAGGCCACCTGCAGGAGCACGTCATCGAGCCGGCGAGCGAGGATGAACGCCGCGTGGGCGGACAGGAAATGATCGACGTCATCCGGACCTACCTGAAATGAACGCACATCCGAATGCGGCTGCAGCGCCGGTGGGCGATTTCCAGCCGTCCCATGAGCACGTCTTCCTTGGCCATGACCATCATCGCAATGAACGCCGGGTGTGGCTGGTGATCGCGCTGACGGCCGTCATGATGGTGGCGGAGATCGTGGCCGGGACCATTTATGGCTCGATGGCCCTGGTCGCCGATGGCTGGCACATGTCTACGCATGCCGGCGCCTTGCTGATCACCGCGCTGGCTTATTCCTACGCCAGGCGCCATGCGCGCGATGCCCGCTTCACTTTCGGCACCGGCAAGCTGGGCGACCTTGCCGGCTTCGCCAGCGCGGTGGTGCTGGCCCTGGTTGCGCTGCTGGTCGGCTGGGAGAGTCTGTCGCGGCTAGCCGATCCGGTTCCCATCAGCTTCAATCAGGCGATCCTGGTCGCGGTGCTGGGCCTGATCGTCAATCTGGTGTCGGCCTGGCTACTCAAGGACGACCACACGCATCATCACCATCACGGACATGGCCATGCTCACCACCATGACGACGGGCATGGCCATCACCACCACGGCCATACGCCCGACAACAATCTGCGCGCGGCCTACATGCACGTGCTGGCCGATGCGCTGACCTCGGTGCTGGCCATCGTCGCGCTGCTGCTCGGCCGCAGCTACGGCTGGCTGTGGGCCGATCCGCTGATGGGCGTGGTCGGTGCGCTGGTCATCGGCCGCTGGTCATGGGGTCTGATCCGCGACGCGGGCAGCGTGTTGCTGGATGCGGTTCCCGAAGGGGAAGAGGTGCGCGAGGAGATTAGGGAAGCGCTTGCGCCCACCGGCGACAGGATCACCGACATCCACGTCTGGCAGGTCGGGCCAGGGCATTTCGCGGCGATCGTCTCGCTTGCCTCGGTGGCGCCGAAGGACGTGCAGGCCTACAAGGCGATGCTTGCCCATATCCATGAGTTGTCCCACGTGACGCTCGAAACGGAGCGTCTGCCGGCTGTGTGATTTCGCCGGCCGAAAAGCATCGGGCTTTGCGGGCAGTCTGGCAGTCAGGATGATGAGGCAGGCCACGGTGCTGCTGGCTCATGCAGCAGCGGTTCGGCCCAGTTCTCGGTCACGAGTCCGCCGACGCGGGCGAATTCGCGGGTGTTGTCGGTGATCAGGATGCAGTCCAGCGCGAGGGCGTGGGCGGCGATCTGGGTGTCGAGCGGGCCGATGGGTGCGCCGCTGCGTTCGAGTTCGGCGCGCAGCGCGGCGTATTTCCAGACCGCTGCTTCGTCGAAAGGGGCGATGTCGAGCGGCAGCAGGAAGCTTTCCAGGGCGGTGCGGTTGCGCGTGGAACCGCTCTTGGCGACGCCATAGGCCAGTTCGCAGGCGGTGACGACGGAGATGCCGATGTCGCCGACCGCGTGGGCCTCGAAGCGGTGGCGGACGTGGGCAGGGCGGTGGTTGATGAGGTAGATGCAGATGTTGGTATCGAGCATGTACCTCATGGTGCGATCGCCTCGCGTTGCTGTTGCTCCGGCTGCTCGCGCACCAGTTCGAAGCCGGGCTCGAATTGGTCGAGCGCGTCGAACAGGGTGCGCCAGCCGTGGCGCGGCAGCAGCACGACGGCGTCGCCGACGCGCTTGATCATCACTTCATCGCCGTCGAAACGGTATTCCTTGGGCAGGCGAACGGCCTGGCTGCGGCCGTTGATGAAGAGCTTGGCGGTGTCCATGGTCTTTTTCCTGTCGGAGTCTGATGGATATCATGAGTATATACCATCGATCCGGGCAGGCAAGATTCGCCTCCGGGCGGAGGCGGGATTCAGATGTCCGCTTCGACGCTGTCGCCCTTTTCCTCCATCCACGCCCGCCGGCCCGAGGCTTCGCCCTTGCCCATCAGCAGCGTGAACATCTTCAGCGTGTCCTGCAGCGCGCCGCCGCGAACCTTGACCGGCAGCACGCGGCGGGTGGCGGGGTCCATGGTGGTTTCGCGCAGTTGATCGGGGTTCATTTCGCCCAGGCCCTTGAAGCGGCCGATCTCGATGGCGTCGGGGCGGAAGCCTTCCTGCTCCAGGCGGTCGCGGATGGCGGTGAGCTCGCCTTCGTCCAGCGCGTACAGCCGGCGCGGCGGGCGCTTCTTGCCCTGGGCGGGGACGTCGACGCGGTACAGCGGCGGCTGCGCCACATAGACGTGGCCGCTTTCGATCAGCTTGGGGAAGTGGCGGAAGAACAGGGTCAGCAGCAGGGTCTGGATGTGGGCGCCGTCGACGTCGGCGTCGGACATGATGACGACCTTGCCGTAGCGCAGGCCGGAAAGGTCTACCACGCTGTCGGCCTTGTGTGCGTCCACGCCCAGCGCGACGGCGATGTCGTGGATTTCGGCGTTGGCGAACAGGCGGTCGGGGTCGATCTCCCACGAGTTCTGCACCTTGCCGCGCAGCGGCAGGATGGCCTGGGTTTCCTTGTTGCGCGCCATCTTGGCCGAGCCGCCGGCGGAGTCGCCTTCGACCAGGAAGAGCTCGTTGTCGGCGATGTCCTCGGATTCGCAGTCCGACAGCTTGCCCGGCAGCACGGCGACGCCCGAGGTCTTCTTCTTCTCGACCTTCTGCGCGCTCTTCTGCCGCGCCAGGGCCTGCTTGATCGACAGTTCGGCGATGGCCTTGCCGGCGTCGACGTGGTTGTTGAGCCAGATCTCGAAGGGGTCACGCAACTGGCTGGAGACGAGCTTGACCGCTTCGCGCGAGTTGAGCTTTTCCTTAACCTGGCCCTGGAACTGCGGGTCGAGCAGGCGGGCCGACAGCACGAAGCTCATGCGCCCGCAGACGTCCTCCTGCTGGAGCTTGACGCCGCGCGGCAGCAGGGTGTGATGGTCGATGAAGGATTTCATCGCCTCGAACACGCCGGCGCGCAGGCCGGATTCGTGGGTGCCGCCATTGACGGTCGGGATCAGGTTGACGTAGGACTCGCTCGGCACGGTGGATTCGAACCAGGCCAGCGCCCAGGCCGCGCCTTCGCCGGGGGCGAAGCTGCTGTCGTCCTTGCCGGCATATTTTTCCGCGGTGAAGATCGGTGCGACGGCCTCGACGTCGCCGGCAAGCTCCTTCAGGTAGCCGGCCAGGCCTTCGGGATAGCTCCAGGTCTTGGTCTGCATGCCGCCGCCGGCCTGCTCGACGTCGAGCCGCACCGACACGCCGGACAGCAGCACGGCCTTGGAGCGCAGCAGGCGTTCGAGTTCGTGCATCGGCACGCGCGGCGATTCGAAGTATTTCGCGTCCGGCCACACGCGCACGCGGGTGCCGGTCTGGCGGCCACAGTCGCCTTCGATGCGGACGGCGCCGATATCCTCGCCGCCGTTGGCGAAGTCGATGCGGTGGAGCTTGCCGTCGCGCTTGATCTCGACTTCGATGCGAGTCGACAGCGCGTTGGTGACCGACACGCCGACGCCGTGCAGGCCGCCCGAGAAGGCGTAGGCCGAGTTGCCTTCGCGCTTGTCGAACTTGCCGCCGGCGTGCAGCCGGGTGTAGGCCAGCACCACCACCGGCACGCCTTCCTCCGGGTGCAGGCCGACCGGGATGCCGCGGCCATCGTCGGCCACGGTGACCGAGCCGTCCAGGTGCAGGCTGACGTGGATCTTCTTCGCGAAGCCGGCCAGAGCCTCGTCGGCGGCGTTGTCGATGACTTCCTGGATGATGTGCGTCGGGCTGTCGGTGCGGGTGTACATGCCCGGGCGCTCGCGCACCGGCTCCAGCCCTTTCAGGACACGGAAGGAGGATTCGTCGTATTGCTTGGGAGTGTCTTGTTTGCCAGCCATGCTGCGGGCCCGTTCGGTTTCACGAAGGGCGCAAGGATAGCAGAGCCCGATACTGGATGAATGTTCAGGCGCGCGGTAGCAGGCGCGTGGTAACAGGCGCGCGGCAGCGGGTGTGTGGTAAGGGGCGCGAGGTATCAGGCGCTGCCGAGGATGCGGCCGCCGCCGGTGGGTTTGGCGAGGCCGTCGGCGTCGTAGAGCTGCGGGTGGTTGGCGGCGGACAGCAGCACCGTCAGTGCGGCCTGGTTGCCGGACATGCGTTCGAGGATGAGCTGGCCGTTCAGCGCGTTGCGGTCGCGCGCCTGGCGCGCCCGGGCGATGACTTCGTCCCAGCGTGCGAGCACGCGCGGCAGATTTGCGCAGACCTTGCGGATGGCGGCGTCGGAGACGCCATGGCCCATGCGCACCAGCAGCCGCGTGCGTTCGTCATGCAGGTGCTGGAGCTGGCGGTAGCGCTCGTTCTTCTCGTTGGCGATGTTTATCAGCGCGTCGGTATTGCCCTGCACGAGCTGGCCTTCCTCGCGGTCGAGGATGGCGAGGAATTCGCCGAGCTGCATCGATTCGGCCTCGATCAGCAGGGCGAGGCGCTGCTGATCGGCGGAAGGGGGGGCGGGCTGGTTCATCGTGTCCTTCGCGGGTCGGTGCATGCGGAGCCGAATCTTACCGCCGTTGCCGTCCGATGGTTCAGCCGCGCGACTCGAGCATGTCCCGGACGCTGGCGATCAGGCCGTCGGCGATGCGGTTGGCGTCGATCTTGAAGCGGCCTTCCGAGATTGCCTGGCGGATTTCATCCACGCGCTTCTGATCGATTTCAGGCGATTCGGAAATCGCGCTTTCCGCCTTCTTCATCAGCGTGGCCAGCGGGGAAAGCTGCACGCTGTCGCCGCCGGACTGGACCGGGGTATTGCTGCGCTGCGCAGGCGTGCGGGCATCCTGCACCTGCGACGGGACATAGGCCTTGCCCGTGCTCTCGATTTTCATGATGTTCTCCGGAAACGCATCGACACGAATGGGTAATCGGCAGCGTTTCGTGAAACTTTAGTGATTTATTTCACGCCTTGCCACAAGCGCTTGTGACCTAGAAGTCGACATCGACCGTGCCATCCGGCCGCACCAGGCCTTGCACGATCTGGCCGTTGCCGAGCCGGATGCGGATACGTTCGCCGGCGGCGGCGGCGTTCAGGGCCTGGCCTTCGCCCGACACCGTGAAGCCGGGGCCGCGTGTCGTCACCAGCACCGTCTGCCCACGGCGCACGGCGTCGGCCTGGCGCAGGCTGCCCGCGCGCAGCGGCGCACCTGCCGCCTGCGCGAAGCGGGTGACATGGCCGACGGCCTGTTCGGGCGCGGACAGCACGTTGTCGGGTAGGGCGCTGAGTTCGCCTTCACGGACTTCGACGTCGGCTTCGCGGATCACTTCGGCCGAGCGCAACGCGCGGGTGGTGACGAGATAGGGGCCGAAGACCTGCACCGTGGCCTGCGCCCATGCCGTCCAGGCGGTGGGGGCGTCGCAGCGGACGCCGACGGTGATCTGTCCCCAGGCGCGGGTGCCGGGCTGGAGGAAAGCTTCGAGCGCCGCGCAGGGCGGCAACTGGTTGGCCGGATCGAAGGCGCGTACGTTGATCCGGACTTCGCCGGGCTGCCCCAGGGTTTCCCGTTCCAGCAGGCTGCGTACCGCTGCCTCGACGGCCTCGGGCGACTGTCGGGCGGCGGCGGGGGAAGGGCTGAGGGGCGCGAGCAGGGCCAGT
Organism: Thauera carbonicopians; assembly: GCF_025699485.1. Lineage (GTDB taxonomy): Bacteria > Pseudomonadota > Gammaproteobacteria > Burkholderiales > Rhodocyclaceae > Thauera. The sequence goes on from NZ_JANUXN010000002.1 coordinate 467,381, forward strand.
GACAGCAGGCCTGCGCGAAGGAAACGGGACGGGTTGATGGTGCGGAGAGCGGCCGGGCCGGAGAGCGGGCGATTCATGGGCGGATTGCAGCATGCCTCCGGCGTGGAGGCAAGTTGGCGGCAGGGGCGGTGGCCGGCAAAGAGTCCACGGCAGGTTTTGCCGGCGGGGCCGGCAAGCGGCAGATTTGGGCGGTTTTCTACCGCCTTATCGGGCGAGGGCGGCTCCGAGGCGGGGCTTACCATCGCTGGCATGAAAGCTGCGTATTCCTTGGCCGACGATGTCGCGTCCCCGCCGGGGGACGTACCGGCCGCATTCGAGAGGTAAGGCGATGAAGACCCTGCTGGACAACCAGATGCGCTTCCACCAGGTGGCGCTCAATCTCCAGGCCCACCGCCAGGAATTGCTGGCGTCGAACATCGCCAACGCCGACACGCCGCACTACAAGGCGCGCGACATCGATTTCCGCGCCGCGCTCGACAATGCGCTGGGCAAGGCGCCGGGCGGCGGTCTGGGCGGCGTCGCGCTCGATACCACGCACCAGGGTCATATCGCCGGCGGCGCGGCGCTCGGGGCCGATGCCTTCTCCAAATACCGCACCGAGCTGCAGTCCGCGGTCGACGGCAACACCGTCAACATGGACGTCGAGCGTGCAGCCTTCGCCGAGAACGCGCTGCGTTACGAGGCGAGCCTGACCTTCATCAACGGCATGCTGCGCTCGATGAACACCGCGCTCACCGGCCAGTAAGGAATTCCATCATGAGCATGCTCAACGTCTTCCAGATCGCCGGCTCGGCGCTCAACGCGCAGTCGCTGCGGCTCAACACCACCGCCTCCAACCTCGCCAACGCCGACAGCGTCACCACCGAGACCGGCGAGCCTTACCGCGCCAAGCAGGTCGTCTTTGCCGCCCGGCAGATGGCCGGGCCGGCGGCGGTCGGCGTGCAGGTGACGCAGATCGTCGACAGCGCTGCGCCGATGCGGATGGTGTACGAGCCGAACAACCCGGCGGCCAATGCCGACGGCTACGTTGAAATGCCCAATGTGAACGTGGCCGAGGAGATGGTGAACATGATCTCGGCCTCGCGCTCCTACCAGAACAACGCCGAGATCATGAACACGGCACGGACATTGCTACAGCGTACCTTGCAGATCGGACAGTGAGCGCTGTCCGGCAAATGATGCCGTAGCAGGAGAGATTCATGAGCACCGTCTCGAACGATGTGACAATGGAAAACGTGCTGTCCAAGCTGGCACGCAGCGAACCCGTGCAGAAGGCGGAAGAGGACATGCAGGGGCGTTTCCTGAAGCTGCTGACCACCCAGCTTCGCAACCAGGACCCGATGAACCCGATGGAAAACGCCGAGCTGACCTCCCAGCTCGCGCAGATGAGCACGGTCGACGGCATCGAGCGGCTCAACAAGATGGTCCAGTCCTTCTTCGATTCGCAGGCCTCGGCCGAGGGCATCAACGCCGCGGCCCTGATCGGGCGCGGCGTGCTGGTGGAAGGCCAGCAGATGGTGTTGACGGAAGCGGGCGGCATCGGTGGTTTCGAGATCGACGGGCCGGCCGACCGCGTGACGCTGACGGTGACCGACAGCTCGGGCCTGCCGGTCAAGCAGATGGTGTTCGACAGCATCGAGGCCGGCAGCCACAACTTCATCTGGGACGGTACCGCGGAAGACGGTTCGCGTGCCGCCGACGGCGTCTACACCCTGTCGTTGTCCGCGACTCTCGGCGACGAGAAGGTGCAGGGGCGCACGCTGCAGTTCGGGCCGGTGACCAGCGTCGTGCGCGGTCCCAGGGGCGCCGACCTGCAGGTGGGCGACCTCGGTCTGTTCAAGCTCGACGACATCAAGCAGATTCTCTGATCCGGAGCAGCGATCATGGCATTCCAGCAAGGCCTCAGCGGCCTGAGTTCTTCCTCCAAGGCGCTCGACGTCATTTCCAACAACGTTGCCAACGCCAGCACCGTGGGCTTCAAGAATTCCGGCACGGTATTCGCGGACGCCTATGCCTCGTCGCTGACCGGCGCGGTGTCGAAAATCCAGATCGGCATCGGCAGCGCGGTGCAGGCGGTGCGCCAGGCCTTCACCCAGGGCAACGTCACCACCACCAGCAACCCGCTGGACATGGCGATCAACGGCAACGGCTTCTTCGAGATCGAACTGCAGAACGGCGGCTACGCGCTGACCCGCAACGGCCAGTTCGACATCAACAAGCAGGGCTACATCATCACCGCGCTGGGCGACAGGCTGATGGGCTACCAGACGGTCGATCCGGTGTCGGGCGATGTCGCGGCGCCGGCGACTTCCTCGGTGGACAGCTTCCGTCCGCTGATCGTGCCCGCGTCGGGCATCGGCGCCGTGCAAACGACGGAAATGAGCCTGAACCTGAATCTGAGCGCGGATGCGGAAACGATCGACGGTGCCGCGATGCCGCTCGATCCGAGCGACCCCCTGACCTATACCTATTCCACCGGAATAAAGATCTTCGACACCCTGGGCAAGGAACACACCTTGTCCTTCTATTTCGCCCGACGCACCGACGTCGTCGATACCACGACGACGCCGCCCAGCTACAGCGAGTGGGATGTCTACACCGTCGTCGACAACGATCCGGGCTCGCTCACCCACAACTCCACGCTCGGCTTCGACGGCCTGGGCCGGATCGCCGAGGTCACGCCGCATGCGACGGCGGCCGTCACGCCGCCGGCCAATGGCTCGGTGTTCAGTGCCCTGCTCGGCACGGATGCGGTCAACCCGAGCGAGGCCACGCTGGCGATGAACTCGATCACGCAGTTCGGCGGCGAATCCAAGCCGCGTGAACTGCTGCAGAACGGCGCCGCGCCGGGCGAGATCGCCGGTCTGGCGATCAGCCGCAACGGCGTCATCCAGGCGCGCTACACCAACGGCGTTTCCAAGGACATCGGCATCGTCAATCTGACCACCGTACGCAACAACAACGGCTTGTCGCCCATCGGTAACAACTACTGGGTCGAGACGCCCGAGTCCGGCGGTTTCGCGCGCGGCACGCCGGGCAATGGCATGAACGGTGTCATCTCCGCCGGCCAGGTCGAGGAATCCAACGTCGACCTCACCCAGGAACTGGTGCAGATGATCATCCAGCAGCGCAACTACCAGGCCAACGCCCAGTCGATCCGCACGCAGGACCAGATCCTGCAGACGCTGGTCAACCTGCGCTGATGAGGGCAGGGCGTCGTTCCGGGTTTGCAGGATAGGGAGAACAGAACATGGATCGGGTGATCTACACCGCGATGACCGGCGCCACCGGCACGATGAACCAGCAGGCGGCGGTGTCGAACAACATCGCCAACGCCTCGTCCACCGGCTTTCGCGCGCAGATGCACAAGCTGCGCGGAGTGGAAATCCAGACCGAGGCCTTCCGCAGCCGCTCGTTCGCGGTCGATGCCAGCATCGCCAACGACTTCACTCCGGGGCCGATCCAATACACCGGGCGGCCCTACGACGTGGCGGTGGAGGGCAAGGGTTGGCTGGCCGTGCGGCTGCCCGACGGCAGCGAAGCCTATACCCGCAACGGCAGCCTGGCGCTGAGTCCGGCCGGCATCCTGCAGACCCGCGAGGGCCTGCCGGTGATCGGCGACGGCGGGCCGATCGCGCTGCCGCCCGACACCGAGATCGTCATCGGCCGCGACGGCTCGGTGTCGTCGATCGATCCGAACGGCAACATCGTCAATGTCGTCGCCCAGCTCAAGCTGGTGAATCCGCCCGAAGCCGAGCTGGTGCGCGGCGACGACGGCCTGTTCCGGCTCGCCGGCGGCACGCCCGCGCCGGCCGACGAGAACGTGCAGGTCGCCGGCGGCTATCTGGAAGGCAGCAACGTCAATGTCGCCGACCAGATGGTGCAGATGATCTCGCTCGCCCGCCAGTTCGAGATGCAGGTGCGCATGCTGCAGACCGCCGAAGCCAACGACCGTGCTGCGGCGCAGGTGCTGGGGGCGCGTTGAGATTGCGGCCGCTGCTCCGCGGCAGCCGCGCCTCGTACGGAATTAGCACGGTTTTTGCGTTGTTTATCGCGGGATGGCCGGGGCCGGCAAAGGCCTAGACTGATCCCATGCACGAACGGCAATCGCCGCCGCGTGCCGGCAAAGCCTGCCGGCACGGCAATGCAGAACAGAGGACTTCATCATGATCCGCTCCCTGTGGACCGCCCGCACCGGGCTCGATGCCCAGCAGACTTCGCTGGACGTGATCTCCAACAATCTGGCCAACGTATCGACCAACGGCTACAAGCGCCAGCGCGCCGTGTTCGAGGACTTGCTGTACCAGACGATGCGCCAGCCGGGCGCACAGACCACGCAGCAGACGCAGGTCTCCAGCGGCCTGCAGATAGGCACCGGTGTGCGTCCGGTGGCCACCGAGCGCATCTTCACCCAGGGCAGCCCACAGCAGACCGGCGGCTCGCTGGACCTGGCGATCCAGGGCAACGGCTTCCTGCAGATCGCGATGCCCGACGGCACCACCGCCTATACCCGCGACGGTGCGCTGCAGCTCGACAACCAGGGCAACGTCATCACCGCCAGCGGCTATCCGCTGCTCGACGCCATCCAGATTCCGGCCGACGCCACGCAGATCTCCATCGGCAAGGACGGCACGGTCACGGTCAAGCTGCCGAACCAGGTCGAGATGCAGCCGGTCGGCCAGATCCAGGTGGCGACTTTCATCAACCCGGGCGGCCTGCAGAGCATGGGCGAGAACCTGTTCTACGAGACGGCGTCGAGCGGCGAGGCCACGCCGACCGAGCCGGGCACCAATGGCGCGGGCGTCATCAACCAGGGCTACGTCGAGAATTCGAACGTCAACGTCGCCGAGGAACTCGTCAGCATGATCGTCACGCAGCGCGCCTACGAGCTGAATTCGCGCGCCATCTCCACGTCCGACCAGATGCTGGGCCGGCTCACCCAGCTGTGAGCGCATGGCCATGAAACTGCTGTCTGCATCCTGGCTTGCCGTCGCGGTGGCGCTGCTGTCGGGCTGTGCCGCCATCGAAACCGTGCCGCCGACCGCCGTGCATCAGCCGATGAGCGTGCGCCCGGACGGCCAGGCTCCGGCGCCCGCCGCGAACGGCGCCATCTACCAGGCGGCGCTGGCGCGCCCGCTGTTCGAGGACAGGCGCGCGCGCCACGTCGGCGACATCATCACGATCAACCTGGTCGAGCGCAACACCGCGACCAAGAGCGCCAACACCAGCGCGACGCGCAGCTCCGAAATGACGGGCGGCATCACCGCCTCGTCGCGCCTGCCGCTGGGCGGGCTCAATGGACTGAACGTCGAGGCCGGCGTCGACTCCGGCTTCAACGGCGCAGGCTCCGCCCGTGCCAACAACGCCTTCAACGGCACGATCACGGTCACGGTCATCGATGTCTACGCGAACGGCAACCTGCTGGTGTCGGGCGAGAAGATGCTGGCCATCAATCAGGGCAACGAATTCATCCGCTTCTCGGGCGTGGTCGATCCCAACACCGTTACATCGACCAATACGGTGCAGTCGATCCAGGTCGCCGATGCGCGCATCGAATACCGCGGTACCGGCGTCATCGACCAGTCCAACACCATGGGCTGGCTGCAGCGCTTCTTCCTCGCCATCCTGCCTTTCTGAACGGGGCCAGACATGAATGCCTTCCGAACCCTGCTGACGCGCGCGCTGGTGGTGGCCGTGGCGGCCGGCATCTTCTTCGTGTCGGCGGCCGAGGCCGCGCCCGAGCGCATCAAGGACCTGGCCACCATCGCCGGCGTGCGCGAGAACCAGCTCGTCGGCTACGGTCTGGTGGTCGGCCTCGACGGCAGCGGCGACCAGACCACGCAGACGCCCTTCACCAAGCAGAGCATCGTCAACATGCTGGGCAACATGGGCGTCACCGTGCCGCAGGGCACCAACATGCAGTTGAAGAACGTCGCCGCGGTGATGGTGACGGCCAGTCTGCCGCCCTTCGCCCGGCCCGGCCAGGCGATCGATGTCACCGTGTCGTCGATCGGCAACGCCAAGAGTCTGCGCGGCGGCACGCTGGTGATGACGCCGCTGAAGGGCGCGGACGGCCAGGTGTATGCGGTGGCCCAGGGCAATCTCGCCGTCGGCGGCGCGGGCGGCGCGGCGGGCGGCGCGGCGCAGACCATCAACCATCTGGCGGCCGGGCGGATTCCCGGCGGCGCCACGGTGGAGCGCGGCGTGGCCGCGGCGGTCGGGCAGGGCGAGTTCGTCATGGTCGAGCTCAATGAAGCCGATTTCCACACCGCCGGCAAGGTGGTCGATGCCATCAACGCGATCGCGCCGGGCTCGGCCTACGCTCTGGACGGCCGCAGCATCCAGGTCACGGCGCCGCAGGACGTGTCGCGCCGCGTGGCCTTCCTCGGCCGGATCGAGAATCTGAGGGTGGCACCGGGCGAGCAGATCGCCAAGGTCATCGTCAATTCGCGCACCGGCTCGGTGGTCATGAACCAGCGCGTGACGCTGCAGAACGTGGCGGTGTCGCACGGCAACCTTACCGTCACCGTCGACAGCCAGACTGAAGTCAGCCAGCCGGCGCCGTTCTCGCGCGGCGAGACGGTGGCGGCGCAGAACCAGGGCCGGGTGGATATCCAGCAGGACGGCGGCAGCATCCACAACGTGCGTGCCGGCGGAAACCTGGCCGATGTGGTCAAGGCGCTCAACGCATTGGGCGCCAAACCGATGGATCTGGTCAGTATCCTGCAGGCGATGAAGGCGGCCGGCGCGCTGCGCGCCGAGCTGGAAATCATCTGAGGACGGGCCATGAACGCCGGCGTCCAGCTCAACGCCCTCGATCCCAACTCGCTTGGCGAGCTGCAGCGGCTCGCCCGCACCGAAGGCCGCTCGAATGAAGCCCTGCGCGCGGCCTCGAAGCAGTTCGAGGCCTTGTTCATGCAGATGATGCTGAAATCGATGCGCGACGCCACGCCGCAGAACAGCCTGCTCGACAGCGACCAGACCCGCATGTACCAGAGTCTGCTCGACCAGCAGATGGCACTGAACCTGTCGCAGGGGCGCGGCACCGGCCTCGCCGATACGCTGTTCCGCCAGCTCGGCGGCAAGGACGAAGGCGCAGCGGGCGCGGATGCCCTGGCTGCGCTCACACAGGCCGGGCAGGCGGAGCAGGGCGGCAAGGATAGCTTTTCGCTTGCCGGCGTGGTTCGCGGCGCGGCAATATCTGCCGTCGCGCGGCGCGCGGTGCCGATTCAGGCCCGTGCCGAGGCTGCTGCGCCGGCTGCCTCCGGCGATGCCAAGGCGGCCGGCGGCGCCGTGCTCGAAGCCGGCTTCAGGGAGGCGATCCAGCGCGTGCGCGAGCTTGGCGGCGCGGTGTCGGACAAGGTCCGCGGCTTCGTCGCCGAGGTGTGGCCACATGCCGTCGAAGCCAGCAAGCGTACCGGCATTCCGCCGGCCTTCATGGTGGCGCAGGCGGCGCTGGAAACGGGCTGGGGCGAGAAGCAGTTGCGCCATGCCGATGGCAGTCCCAGCCACAACCTGTTCAATATCAAGGCCGGCTCGGCCTGGCGCGGTCGGACCGTCGACCGCGAGGTCACCGAATACGCCGACGGCCGCCCCTATGCCGAGGCGGCACGTTTCCGCTCGTATTCGTCCTATGCCGAATCCTTCCGCGACTATGTCAGCCTGATGGCGCGCAGCCCGCGCTACGCCGGGGTGCTGGGCCAGACCGACGCCGCCGGCTTCGCCCGCAGCCTGCAGGACGCCGGCTATGCGACCGATCCGCAGTACGCCGACAAGCTCACCCGCATCATCGGCGGCACCACGCTGCGCAGTGCACTGGCGGGCATTGGCTGAACCTGCCGCTCCGGGTGGCCGCATGAATTGCCGGTTTTGGGGTGGCATCCTTCTTGCTGAATCCTTTCCAGGCAATCGCGGATCAGGAAGACCATCATGGCTGGCATGCTGAACATCGGAATGACGGGCCTCAATGCGGCACAGGCCCAGCTCAATACCACCAGTCACAACATCACCAACGCAGGGACCACCGGCTACCACCGGCAAACGGTGGGGCAGAGCGCGCTGCAGCCCTTGTTCACCGGAGCGGGCTTTTTCGGCCAGGGCACCCAGGTGTCCTCGGTGACGCGCAGCTACGACCGCTTCCTGGAAGGGCAGATCCTGCAGGCCGACAACCGCCGCTCGCAATATGCGGCCTACGGCGCGCAGGTCGGCCAGATCAACAACCTGCTGGCCGATCGCACCACCGGCTTGTCACCGGCAATGGAGGGCTTTTTTGCCGGCGTGCAGGAAGTCGCTTCCAACCCGACCAGCGTGGCGGCGCGCCAGGCGCTGATTTCCAATGCCCAGTCGCTGGCGTCGCGCTTCCAGTCGCTGAATGCCCGGCTGGAAGAAATCCGCGACGGCGTCGAAGGCAGCATCGTGCAGACGGTCGAGTCGATCAACACGTATGCGCAGGCGATCGCGGACATGAACCAGCGCATCGTCGTCGCTCAGGCGGGCGGAGCCGGCACGCCGGCCAACGACCTGCTGGACCAGCGCGACCAGCTGCTGGCCGAACTGAACAAGCTGGTGAAGATCACCGTCGTCGAGGAAACCGATGGCGCGCAGGCGAACGGTTCGGTGTCGGTGTTCATCGGCTCCGGGCAGTCGCTGGTGCTGCGCGGTACGGTATCGACCTTCGAAGTCGTGCCCAGCGCCAACGATCCGACACGCGGCGCGATCTCGATGGTGGCGCCGGGCGGCAACCGCATGGAACTGGCGGAATCGCTGCTGACGGGTGGAACGCTCGGCGGGCTGCTGGAGTTCCGCCGCGTGTCGCTCGATGCCGCACAGAACGAACTGGGTCTGATCGCGCTGGGCATCACCGAAACCGTCAATGCCCAGCACAAGCTCGGCATCGACCTGGAAGGGGTCTTCGGCAAGGACTTCTTCAAGCCGATCACGCCCACGATCGTGCCGGCCACGGCGGGCGTCAGCGCCGGCATCACCGATGTGAGCGCGGTGCGGGCCAGGGATTACCGCGTCGCCATCGACAGCGACGGTGGTGCGCTCAGGCTGTTTGCCGGCAACGAGGAACTGGCTTCCCTGAGCCTGCCGGCCGCCGGGCCGCTGACGCTGGACGGCGGCGGTCTGTCGGTCACGATTCCGGACGCGGCCAGCGTGCCGGCCAAGGGGCTGCTGATCCAGCCGACGCGCAACGCCGCGCGCGACATTTCCGTGGCCATTTCCGATCCGCGCGAAATCGCCGCCGGCGGACCGATGTCGGTGACCGCGCCGCTGACCAATCAGGGCACGGGCAAGCTGGCCAATATCGATGTCCGCAGCAACGCCGGCATGGACGCTTCGGGTGACGGCAAGCCGGATTTCGCCGCCTTCTCGGCCAGCTTCAGCGGCACCAGCCTGTCGGTGCCGGCCGGCTACACGATCGAGCGCCTGCGGCAGGACAGCGCGAGCGGACAGTGGCTGACGGATACAGGCTACCCGAGCGGCGGCACCGGCACGACCTTCGACCCGGCCACGGATTCGTCCGGTGCGCGCTTCCGCGTCACCGGCCCGGGTGGGTATGAGTTCGACTTCGAGTTCAGCGGCACGCCCGAGGCTGGCGACGCTTTCGCCTTCGCGCCGAACGCCGCCGGCGTCGCCGACAACCGCAATGCGGTCGCGCTCGGTGCGCTGCAGACGTCCAAGACCCTGCTGGCCGATGCCAGCGGGCGGCCGACCGCCACGTTCCAGTCCGTCTATGCCCAGACCGTGACCACCGTCGGCAACAAGACGCGCGAAGCCCAGGTCAACGAAGCCGCGCAGCAGGCGCTGGTGACACAGGCCACCTCGGCGCGCGACAGCGTTTCGGGCGTCAATCTGGACGAGGAAGCAGCCAATCTGATCCGCTTCCAGCTTGCCTACCAGGCCTCGGCCCGCGTCATGACCGTGGCGCAGCGGCTGTTCGACGAACTCATCGCCATCGGCCGCTGAGCCGGAAACATCGGGAGAGCATCATGCGCATTTCGTCCAACATGATCTACGACCGTGGCGTGGCCTCGATCCAGCAGCAATGGTCGAACATCCTGCAGACCTCGCAGCAGGTGGCCACCGGCCGCCGCGTGCTGACGCCGGCCGACGACCCGATCGCTTCGGCCCGCGCACTCGAAATCGGCCAGACCCAGGCGGTCAACAAGCAGTTCTCGGTGAACATCGGCTACGCCGACGATGCGATGAAGCTGCTGGAAGCGCGCCTGGATGGGGCCGGTGAAATCCTGCACTACGTGCGCACGCGCGCCGTGCAGGCCGGCAACGGCGACAGCACGATGAAGCCGGAAGACCTGCGTGCGCTGGCGGTCGACATGAAGGCGCAGTTCGAAGCCATGCTGGCGCTGGCCAACAGCCAGGACGGCATGGGCGAGTACATCTTCGGCGGCTATCGTTCGCAGGCGCAGCCGTTCAACGGCAACCTGTCCGGCGTCAGCTATGCCGGGGACCAGGGCGAGCGCAGCATCCAGGTGTCGGCCTCGCGCTACATGCCGATCAGCCTGCCGGGCTCGGACGTGTTCGACCGTACGCTGACGCTCGACACCAACACGATCAAGATCCACGGCGCGATCGACAACAAGGGCAGCGCGGCGCCCGCCCTGAGCGCAGTCGACCCGGCGGCGGTGAACCAGGCGTCGCGCTATCAGCTTCGCTTCGATGAGGCGACCGGCGAATACAGCGTCACGCGCCTCGGCCAGGATGGCAACGAAGTGCCGCCGGCGACCACGCTGACGCCGCCGAGTGCCACCATCGACGGCCTGACGCTGTCCCTGCCGACGGCCGACGTGGCCGACGGCGACGCCTTCGAAATCTACGTGCCGTCGACCAGCATGCTCAACAACATGGCCATGTTCGCCGCCGCGCTGGAAAAGCAGAACGGCGTGTCGGGCATGACCGGAGCGGTTGCGTTCGCGCTGGAAACCTTCGATGCCAGCCAGGAAAGCATCCTGAAGGCGCGCGCCCAGATCGGTTCGCAACTGACCGAAACCGAGGCGCTGGCCAATCTCGGCAGCGATTTGAACATCCAGTACGCCGCCACGCTGTCCGACCTGATGGACGTCGATTACGTCGATGCGATCTCGCGCCTGACCCAGCAGCAGACTTACCTGCAGGCGGCGCAGATGTCCTTCATGCGGGTGTCCGGCCTGTCACTGTTCAACTACCTCAACTGAGTGCCGCCATGCCTGCCCGTTCCGCTCTGGCCCTCACTGCCGCCGCTGCGGCCGTGTTCGTCCTTGCCGGCTGCACCTCGGCGCCCAGAACCTCGGCGCCCGAACAGGCATCGGCTCCGTCCTCCGACCTGGAGCGAGCCCGGGCGTGGGTCGGAGATCAGGGGGCCCCGGTGGCGGCGATCGCCGGCGGGTTGCTGATGCTGAGCGACCTGAAGATGCTGAAGGTCGAGTACCTGGCCGGCGCCCTGGTGGCTTTTGCGATCTACGATCCGCTGGCGCCGACATGGCGGATCGACGTGCGCGAATCGGGTGCCGGTCGCGTGCGGATGGCGCTGCGCATGAAGTCGCTGATCACCGGTGGCGACGGCGAGGCGCGCCAGGTGTTCCTGCGCAATGCGCGCGAGATGGTCGAGGCGGGCGGCTTCGCCGGCTACGAGATCGTGCATTACGAGGAAGGCGTCGAATCGACGCGGCCGTTCGCGCACCGCTACGCCAATGCCGAGATCCGGCTGCTGAGATCGCAGATCTTTCCCGCGCTCTGAGCCGGGTGCGGGGATCAGCGCGGTGGCGCGGCCGCCGGCAGCGGAGCGAGCAGTTCGAGCATGAGGCCGATTTCGTCGAAGCCGCGTTCGAACAGGCTTTGCAGCACCGGCGCGAAGTTGGTCATGAACAGCAGCACGCCGACGAAGCCGGCGGTGAGCGTGACCGGAAAGCCGACGGCGAACAGGTTGAGCTGCGGCGCCGCGCGCGTCAGCACGCCGAGCGAGATGTTGGCCACCAGCAGGATGCCGAGCACCGGCAGCGACAGCAGCAGGCCGGTGGCGAAGACGGCGGCACCGGCGCGGGCGATGTAGCCCCAGCCCTGGGCCCGCACGACTTCGGCGCCGACCGGCAGCCATTCGAAGCTGCGCACCAGTACCTCGACCATCAGCAGGTGGCCGTTGACGGCGAGGAACAGCAGCGTGGCGACCAGGCTGAGGAAGTCGGACAGCACCGCGGTCTGGCCGCCGGCGTCGGGGTCGAAGAAGATGGCGAAGGACAGGCCCATCTGCATGCCGATCAGCGCACCCGCGGTATCCACCGCGGCGAACACCAGCCGCATCATGAAACCCACGGCGACGCCGATAAAGATCTGCTGGCCGAAGATCGCCAGCCCGATGCCCGAGTTCGGCGCGACCTCGGGCATCGGCGGCATCGCCGGCAGCAGCGCGATGCCGATGGCCAGGCCGGCGGCGAGGCGGACGCGGGCCGGCATGCCGCGGTTGGAGAAGATCGGTGCGGTGGCGAACAGGCCGAGCAGCCGTGCCAGCGGGAAAGCCGCGGCGGCGAGCCAGGCATCGAGCTGGGCGGCCGTTACGCTGAGCATCGGGCGGGGCCGGCTTGCGGCTTCAGCCGATCATCGCCGGGATGGATTCGAACAGCTGGCGCATGAAGTCGGTCAGCAGCGTGATCATCCACGGCCCGGCCAGCACCAGGGTGACGAAGATGGCGACGAGCTTGGGCACGAAGGTCAGCGTCATCTCGTTGATCTGGGTCGCGGCCTGGAAGATGCTGATGATCAGGCCGGTGACGAGCGCGGCGAGGAACAGCGGCGCCGACACCATCAGGGTGACTTCGACGGCCTGGCGGCCGAGTTCGATGACGGTGGTGGGGGTCATGACCGGTTTCTCCCGCTTGTTTGCATCAGACCGCGAAGCTCTGCACCAGCGAGCCGATCAGCAGCGTCCAGCCGTCGACCAGCACGAACAGCATGATCTTGAACGGCAGCGACACGATCACCGGCGACATCATCATCATGCCCATCGACATCAGCACCGAGGCGACCACCATGTCGATGATGATGAAGGGGATGAAGACGATGAAGCCGATCTGGAAGGCGGTCTTGATCTCCGAGGTGACGAAGGCCGGGATGATCACGCGCATCGGCAGGTCTTCGGCTTTTTCCACCGGCGGCACCTTGGCCAGGCCGGCGAACAGGCCGAGATCGGGCTCGCGCACCTGTGCCAGCATGAAGGTACGCATCGGCACCGAGGCGCGCTGCAGGGCTTCGTCGAACTGGATCTGGCCTTCCGACATCGGCAGGTAGGCTTCGGCGTAGACCCGCTCGGCGACCGGCGCCATGACGAAGAAGCTCAGGAACAGCGCCAGGCCCAGCAGGACCTGGTTGGGCGGCGCGGTCTGAGTGCCCATCGCCTGGCGCAGCAGCGAGAGCACGATGATGATGCGGGTGAAGCTGGTCATCATCAGCACCATTGCGGGGATGAAGCTCAGCAGCGTCATCAGCAGCAACGTCTGGATGGTCAGGCTGTAGGTGGTGCCGCCGTCCGTCGCGGTGGTGCTGGTGACGGCGGGCAGGGCCTGGGCCTGGGCCTGTGCGGGCAGCGGCAGGCCGGCAAGTACCAGCAGCAGCGTCAGCACTGCAGCCAGCGACAGCGCCGGTGCCAGGCGCGTGCGCAGCAGTGACGAGCACTCAGTGTGCATCGCTGCGCTCCGCCGCTTGCCGCTCTGCCGTCTGCCGCTTCATGGCCTGTCCCAGCCAGGCCGAGAAATTCCGCGCCGAGCCGGATGACGATGGATGCGCGTTTTGCCGTGCTGCGAGCGGCAGTTCCTCGGCCTTCATTTCGTGCAGCCGGGTGACGCTGCCCGGCGCCACGCCGAGCACCAGCAGTTGCTCGCCGAGGCGCACCAGCACCACGCGCTCGCGCGGCCCGACAGGGGCGGCGCCCAGCACTTCGATCGCGGCGGCGGCGCTGCCGCGCGGCGCGGCGAGGCGACGGATCAGCCACAGGCTGGCGAGCAGCAGGGCGATGACCACGGCCAGGCCGCCCAGCATCTGGAACAGGCTGCCGGCCAGCTCGGTGGGGGCGCTGCCTGCGACCGGCGCCTGCGCCAGTGCATCGGCTGCAAGGGCGGTCAGCGGGAGCGGCAGAAGACGTAGGACGGTGAATCGATGCACGGTGTTGCGACGTTCAGTGGCGGATCTTGCGCATGCGCTCGGCCGGACTGATGATGTCCGTCAGGCGGATGCCGAACTTGTCATTGACGACGACGACTTCGCCTTGCGCGATCAGCGTGCCGTTGACCAGCACGTCCATCGGCTCGCCGGCGAGGCCGTCGAGTTCGACCACCGAGCCGTGGGCGAGCTGCAGCAGGTTGCGGATCGTCAGCTTGGTGCGCCCCAGCTCCACGGTGATCTGCACCGGGATGTCGAGGATCATGTCGAAATCGTTGAGCGAGCCCTTGCCGGGGCTGCCGGCGCCGAAATCCTCGAAGATCTGGCTGGCCGGACGGGCCTGGTAGGGCGAGTCCGCCATCGCCGCGGCGGCGAGTTCGGCGGCGACGCGGTCGGCCTCGCTGTCGCCGGACTGGCTGGCTTCGGTTGCGGCCTGTTCCTGCATCGCGGCGGCCCAATCGTCGTCGGTAATCTGGTTGTCGTCAGCCATTCTGGCCTCCAGCTAACAAGGGTGAAGGCTCTTCTTCCTGTGCGAGGAAGCGCTCCACCCGGATGGCGTATTGCCCGTTCTTGGTGCCCTGCCTGCATTCGAACACCGGCACGCCGTCGATCTCGGCCTGCAGCAGTTCCGGCACGTTCAGCGGAATCACGTCGCCGACCCGCATGTCGACGATGTCGCGCAGCGTGACGCGCGCGCTGCCGAGATTGCAGTGCAGCTCGACATCGGCCGAGCGCAGTTGGTGTGACAGCAGCTTGATCCAGCGCCGGTCCGAGGTGATGTGGTCGCTCTGCATCGTCGAATACAGCAGGTCGCGGATCGGCTCCAGCATCGAATACGGGAAGCAGACGTGCATCTCGGCCTGGGCGCCGCCGATCTCCAGCGAGAAGGTCGTCGAGATGACGATCTCGGAAGGGGTGGCGATGTTGGCGAACTGCGAGTTCATCTCCGAGCGCACGTACTCGAACTCGAGCTTGAACACCGGCGCCCAGGCTTTGGCGTATTCGGTGAACACCACTTCGAGCATGCCGTGGATGATGCGCTGCTCGGTCGGCGTGAAGTCGCGGCCTTCGACGCGGGTGTGGAAGCGGCCGTCGCCGCCGAACATGTTGTCGACGACGAGGAAGACCAGGTTGGGGTCGAACACCACCAGCCCGGTGCCGCGCATCGGCTTGGCCGTGACCAGGTTGAGGTTGGTCGGCACCACCAGGTTGCGCACGAACTCGGCGTATTTTTGCACCTTGATCGGGCCGACCGATACTTCGGTGTTGCGATGCACGTAGTTGAAGAAGCCGATGCGCAGGTAGCGCGCGAAGCGCTCGTTGATCAGCTCCATCGTGGGCATGCGCCCACGCACGATGCGCTCCTGGGTGCCCAGGTTGTAGGGGCGCACGCCCTCGGCCGCGTGTTCCTCGACTTCGGGCTCGTCGGATTCTCCGGTCACGCCCCGCAGCAGGGCGTCGACTTCTTCCTGGGAGAGAAAATCCGATGACATGGCGTTCGCGTCCGCTACTGGATGATGAAGGAGTTGAACAGTACGGCCTGGATCGGGCCGCTCGAGGTCGTGCGGCCGCGGGCGTCCGTCTGCACCGGGAAGCCGATCGCGGCGTTGGCCTCGTCGACGATGGAGGCGGCCAGCAGTTCTCGGCCTTCGGTGGTGAATAGTTCGGACGGCAGCCGGCTCGACAGCAGCAGGTTGATGCGGTGCCGGATCTCGGGCATGTAGCCCTTGAGACCTTCGCCGGTCTTGGCGTCGGCGACACGCAGCACGATCACGGCCTGCAGGTAATGGTCGCCCTCGTCGCGGCGCAGGTTGACGGTGAAGGGGTCCAGCGGTACGAAAATGGGAGGCTTGGACAGATCCACCGGCGGCAGCGCTGCGGGTTGGGCAGCGGCGGCTGCCGGCGCGGAGGCGCCGTCATCGCCGCCGCCCTTGTTCTTCAGCAGCAGCAGCGCGCCGACGCCGCCCGCGACGATGATCAGCAGCACCAGCAGCACGATGACGATGATGATGAGCAGCTTGCTCTTGCCCTTGGGGGCTGCTTCTCCGCCCGCCTCCGGTTTGGTTGGCGCCTTGGCCATGCGAATCTCCTGATATCTTGCCAAAATTATCGCGGAAGATCGCGCGCCGCGAAGCGTGGAAAAGTGGGGCAGAGCGGCCCCAATTCAAGCGCTTCAGACGAAGGTGTCGACCATTCCGTCGTGTTGTTGCAGCCATGATGCGGGTTGGCCGCCGTCGGCCGCATCCGCGATCGTTCCGTTGCTGCCCGTTTGCCGGCCCTGCCTGCCACCGTCACTCCCAGCGCCACGGTCTTCCGAGGTGCTGACATCGGCCTGTCCCAGGCTGATGCCGGATTGCTGAAGTATCTCCCGCAAGCGCGGCAGCGCCTGCTCGAGTGCGTCACGCGCAGCCTGACTGGAGGCGACGAACTGCGCCGTGGTCTGGTCGCCGTTGAGCGAAATCGACACTTCGAGCTTGCCGATGTTGGGCGGCGTCAGCACCAGCTCGGCCTTGCTCTCCGCGCGGCCGATCATCCATCGCACCTGGTTGCCCACGTCCTCGGCCCAGGCTTGCCGGTTTGCCGGGGTGTGCACGGGCAGTTGCGGCGTCGGCGCCTGGGCAGGGGCGTGGCGCAGCACGCCGAGCAGATTGGTGCCGTGATGTCCGCCCGCGGCCTGGCCGGGCTGCCGGGCCGCGATGTCTTCGTCCCCCGCCTTCAGGCTTGGGGTCGTGCCTGCCGTCTTGTCGGCAATGACTGTCGCGAGCGGCACTCGTCCCTGTGCCGCCTGGCCGGCGTCGGTGCCGGCATCGGCCGGTTTCGGGCTGCCTTTCGATGGCAGGCCGGCATTCTGCAGCGCTTTGCCGGCGCCGTCATCCGTGGCCGGTTCGGCGTCGGCTTCGCCGTCGTTCGCCATGCCGGCCTGCAGGGCGGCAATCGCTGCCGGCAGGCCGGCAAGCGCGGCCGCATCGGTGGATGTATCTGCCGACGCCTCGGCCGCTGCCGCCTGGCCGTTCCGTGAGATGTCGGTATGTTCGTCCGTGGTTTCGCTGCCCTTGGCAGCCTCGGTCGGCTGCGCAGCGTTTTCGGCGGGGCGGGATTCGCCGGATTCGGCAGAGCGGGCCGCCGGGTCGGCGGGCTGTGTCCGGCCGCGTTCCGGTTCGCGCGTGCTGGTGCGCTGCGGGCCGCGTTCGGCCTCGCGCGGCTGTGCCGGAGCGTTGTTGGCATGCGCGGGCTGGGCCGATGGGGCGCGCGAATCGCGCAACTGGTTCTGCAGCGTGCGGGAGAAGGACGGCGATTGGGAAGGTGTCTGGGAAGGCGATTGCTGGCTGCCGGGGCCGATCAGCCCGGCAAGCGTCGCCGGGTCGGACCACTTGCGAGCGGAATGGCCTTGCAGGCTCTGGGCCAGGCTGGGGGAAGAAAGGGTTGCGGACATGGTCTGGCGCCTCTGGAACAGGATGAGCAGGGCTTTCTATGCAAGAGCCGTGCCATGCCGGCGGGCTGCCGGACGATCAGTCGTGGGTGCCGCCGTCGCCGTCCAGACGGGCTCGGCCGAGGCGTGCGGCGTGCTCGTCGGCCATCTTCTGCTCCTGGCGGGCCTCGACGCGGGCCAGGCTCGCCTGGTGGCGCTGCGACAAGGTGTCGAAAGCCTTGAGCTTGTTGCGCTGGGCGAGCCAGTGTTGCTGTCCCTGCGCCGTCAACTGCTGTGACTGTTCCGTCAGCTTGCGCTGCGCGAGGATGGCTTCATCCAGGCGGGCGATGAAAGCGCCATAGTTGCGCCAGGCGTCCGGACTGAGGCCTTCGCGCGCGGCTTCGACGAAGCGGTCGTTGTACTCGCGCCGGTAGTCCTCGAGCATCTGCAGCTTCTGCGCCACGTCGCGCTCGGCCGCCAGCAGTTCGCCCAACTGGCGGGCGGCTTCGTCGGTGCGGGTCTGGGCGAGATCGAGCAGGGGCTGGAGGTGGAAGCGGGGACTCATGGGGTTGGCAGCGCGTCGTTCGCGTGCCCCGGCAACGGAGAGGTGGGCGCCGGCAGTCTAATCGTCATATGCCGCAGGCGTGCCACGCATTCGGCAACTGCCTGTGGAAAATGTCACGCTCAGGCGGAAAATACCTGTGCCAGCTTCTGCAGGGCGCCGTCGTAGGACTCGCGCTCGTTGATGCCCTGCTGCAGGAAGGCTTCGAGCCTGGGGTAGAGCTGCACCGCCGTGTCCAGCACCGGGTCGCCGCCCGGCTGGTAGGCGCCGACCGCGATCAGGTCGCGCGAACGCTGGTAGCGTGAGAAGAACTGCTTGAACTGGCGCACGACGGCGAAATGATCGTCGCCGACCAGGCCATGCATTGCGCGCGAGATCGACTGTTCGATGTCGATCGCGGGATAGTGGCCCTGGTCGGCGAGGCTGCGCGACAGCACGAAGTGGCCGTCGAGGATGGCACGGGCGGAGTCGGCGATCGGGTCCTGTTGGTCGTCGCCTTCGGCCAGCACGGTGTAGAAGGCGGTGATCGAGCCGCCGCCTTCGGGGCCGTTGCCGGCGCGCTCGACCAGCGCCGGCAGGCGGGCGAACACGCTCGGCGGGTAGCCGCGGGTGACCGGCGGTTCGCCGATCGCCAGGGCGATCTCGCGCTGCGCCATTGCGTAGCGCGTCAGCGAGTCCATGATCAGCAGCACCTGCTTGCCCTGGTCGCGGAAGTATTCCGCCACCGTGGTTGCGTAGGCCGCGCCCTGCATCCGCATCAGCGGGCTGGTGTCGGCCGGCGCGGCCACCACCACCGAGCGTGCCAGGCCTTCCGGGCCGAGACTCTGGTCGATGAATTCCTTGACTTCGCGGCCCCGTTCGCCGATCAGGCCGACGACGATGACGTCCGCCGAGGTGTAGCGCGCCATCATGCCGATCAGCACCGACTTGCCGACACCGGAGCCGGCGAACAGGCCCAGGCGCTGGCCGCGGCCGACGGTCAGCAGGGCGTTGATCGCACGGATGCCGACGTCCAGCGGCTGCTGGATCGGTGCGCGCGACAGCGGGTTGATCGCGCGTCCCTGCAGCGAGCGCGTTTCCTGTGTGGCGAGCGGCCCGGCGCCGTCGAGCGGCCGGCCGGCGCCATCGACGACGCGGCCGAGCAGGGCGTTGCCCACCGGCAGGTGCTTGGCGCGGTCGGCGGCGCGGCGGCGCGGACCGATGCGCTTGCCCGGCACCAGCCGCGGCACGCCCACTTCCATCGGCAGCACGCGGGCGCCGGGTGCCAGGCCGAAGACGTCGTCGGTCGGCATCATGAACAGCTTTTCGCCGCTGAAGCCGACGACTTCGGCTTCGACCGAGCCGCCGCCCGGGATCAGGATTCGGCAGCCGGAACCCAGCGGCAGCTTGAGCCCGGCCGCTTCCATGACGAGGCCGTTGATGCGGGTGAGCCGGCCCGAGATCTCGAAGGCACTGGTGTCCCTGACCAGCCGGCGGCCGTCGGCGAGGAAGTCGCGCCACAGTTCGCCGCCGTGCTTCATGCGGCAGAGTCCGGTGTGCCGGTTGCCGGCCGATCCGGGTCGGCGGCGGAGAAGCGCATGTGTTCGCGCCCGAGCGATTCGAGCACGCGCCGCCAGCGGGTCTCCAGCGTGGCGTCGAGCTGCGCGCCCTGGGTGTCGATGCGGCACTCGCCGCGCTGCAGGTCGAAATCTTCCTGCAGGCGGTGGCCGGCTTGCGCGAGCTGTTCGCCCAGGTTCTCGCGTACCAGCGCCAGGTCGTCAGGATGCAGCCGGATCTGCGCATTTCCCTGCGGCAACTGCTGCAGTGCGCTGCGGATGGTGTCGAGCACGGTCTCGGGGTGGAGGTGCAGGGTGTGGTGGACCATCTGCCGGGCGAGTTCGATGGCGAGCGCCATCAACTCCTCGGCGACTTCGCGGTCGATTTCGGCCAGCGACTGCTCGAGCCGCTCGGCCAGCGCCAGCACGCGCGCGGCTTCGGCTTCGGTCTTCGCCTTGCCTTCCTCGTAGGCCTTGCGTTCGCCTTCGGCCATGCCCGCCGCCAGCCCGGCTTCGTGGCCTTCGCGCCAGCCTTCCTCGCGCGCGGCATTGCGGATTTCCTCGTGCATGCGCTCGATTTCCTCCGCCGTGGGCAGCTTCAGATCGGGCGGCAGGCTGTAGGCGGGCTCAGGCGTGTCGGGAAGGGTTTCGGGTTCGGCCGGGGCAACGGCATCGGCGCCTGCCGGGAGAGGGGCCGCCTCCCGCGCGTCGAAATCCTCCGGCGTCCAGCGCCGGTAGGCGCCCACGGCCTGGTGGCGGGAAATGCTCACGAAGCGCTCCTGGATCCCGGCAGCTTAGACGAAGCCATCGTCGCCTCCCTTGCCCGCCATCATGACCTGGCCTTCCTCCGCCAGGCGGCGGACGATCTTGAGGATTTCCTTCTGTTCGGCCTCGACTTCGGACAGCCGGACCGGGCCGCGGGATTCGAGATCCTCGCGCAGCATCTCGGCCGCACGGCTCGACATGTTCTTGAAGATCTTCTCGCGCAGTTCCGGCTGCGCGCCCTTGAGGGCGACGATGAGCGAATCGGACTGGACTTCGCGCAGCACGGTCTGGATGCCGCGGTCGTCGATGTCGAGCAGATTCTCGAACACGAACATCTCGTCGAGGATCTTCTGCGCCAGCTCGGGATCGTATTCGCGCACGTTGTCGATGATGCTGGTCTCGTACGTCGAGCCGACGAAGTTGAGGATCTCCGCGGCATGATGCACGCCGCCCATCGAGGCCTTCTTGACCGTCGATGCGCCGGCCAGCATGCGCGTCAGCGAATCGTTCAGTTCGCGCAGCGCGGCAGGCTGCACACCGTCGAGCGTGGCGATGCGCAGTACCACGTCGTTGCGCAGGCGTTCGTTGAAATGGGTGAGGATCTCGCCGGCCTGGTCGAATTCGAGGTGGACCAGGATGGTGGCGATGATCTGCGGATGCTCGTTCTTGATCAGGTCGGCGGCGGTGCCGGCGTCCATCCACTTCAGGCTTTCGATGCCGGCGGTGTCCGAACCCTGGATCATGCGCGCGAGCAGGTGGCTGGCACGCTCGTCGCCCAGCGCCTTGGTCAGCATCAGGCGCAGTTGCTCCTCGTCGGATTCGATCAGCGCGCCCTTGGCGAAATGCTCGATCATCTCGTCCAGCAGCGGTTCGACCTTGCTGCGCGACTGCGGCGGCATGCTCGCCATCTTCATGCCGAGACGCTGCACTTCGCGCGGGCCGAGGTGCTTCAGCACTTCGGCCGCTTCGTCGGCACCGAGCGTCATCAGCAGCAGCGCGGACTTTTCCAGGCCTTCTTCGGGTGTCGTCACTTGCGGCCCTCCTCGGTCACGCCCAGCCATTCCTTGATTAGGTTGGCGACGGTCTTGGGATCGTCGCGGGCCAGCTCGCGGGCGCGGGCGAGGCGGCTTTCGTAGCTGTCGGCTTCATCTCCGCCCGACAGCGACACGACCACGCCGTCCTCGTCTTCGTCGCCGGCTTCGCCGCCCAGGCCCGGTTCGCCCTGAGCGTCCTTGGCCGGCTTTTCCTTCGGCGGGATCACCGTGCGCAGCAGCGGGCGCAGCACGCCGAAGTAGGCGAGCAGGATCGCGATCAGGATCAGCAGCCAGTTCAGCCCTTCGCGGCCGAGCTCGACCATTTCCGGATCCTTCCACAGCGGCGGCGCGGCGTCGTCCGGGTCGCGGGCGAAGGCGTTGTTGGCGACGTTGATCGAATCGCCCCGGTCGGCGTTGTAGCCGACGGCTTCGCGCACGACGTTGGTGATGCGGGCGATTTCCTCGTCGGTCAGCGGCACCCGGGTCGGCTTGCCTTCCGGGCCGGGAACGGTGCGATTGTTGACCACCACCGCCACCGACAGGCGCTTGATCTGGCCGACCGCCTGCTTGATGTGCTGGATGCTGCGGTCGACTTCGTAGTTGAGCACCGCACTGCGGTTGCTGCTGATCACGCCCTGCGAGCCTTGCTGGCCTGCGCCGACCGGCGGCACGCTGAGCGGCGCGGTGGCCGGCACCGGCGGCTGGTTGGTGAGCGCGCCGGGAATGCCTTGCGGCCCCTGCTGCGGGTTGATGGTCTCGGTGGTCTGCTGGCTGCGGATCGCCTGATCGGGCGAAGGATTGGGCTTGTAGGTCTCGGCGGTCTGCTCGACCTGGTTGAAATCGACGGCGGCGGTGACCTGGGCGCGGAAGTTGTCCTTGCCGAACAGCGGCACCAGGATGTTGTCGATGCGCTCGATCAGGCCTTCCTCGACCATGCGCACGTACTGCAACTGGTTGGCGTTGAGGCCGGCGCGCATCAGCGGGTCGGCCCGTTCGGTCAGCAGCTTGCCGCTCTGGTCGATGATCTTGACGCCTTCGGCGGTCATGCGCGGCACGCTGGACGACACCAGGTGCACGATGCCGGCGACCTGGTTCTCGTCCAGGATGCGTCCCGGGCGCAGGTTCACCATCACCGACGCGGTCGGCTTCTGGTCGTCGCGCAGGAAGGCGGTCTGCTTGGGCATCGCCAGGTGCACGCGGGCGCTGTCGACCGCCGAGATCGACTGCACGGTGCGCGACAGCTCGCCTTCGAGCGCGCGCTGGTAATTGACCTGTTCGTTGAACTGCGAGATGCCCAGCTTCTGGCCGTCCATCAGTTCGAAGCCGGCCAGCCCGCCCTTGGGCAGGCCGGCTGCGGCCAGGCGCAGGCGGGTTTCGTGCACCTGCGCGCTGGGCACCAGGATCGCATTGCCGGTGGCCGACATCCGGTAGGGCACGTTCTGCTGCTGCAGCGTGGCGATGACCTGGCCGCCGTCGCGCTCGTCGAGGTTGGAGTACAGCACCGCGTAGTCGGGCGGGCGGTTCCACATCAGCAGGGCTGCGATCAGCGCGATCGTCAGCGCGAGCGCGGCGGCAGCGGCGATCTTCTGCTGCTGCGTCAGCGCCTTGACGTTCTGTAGCGCCTGCTGCAGGCGAGTAGGTTCGGCGGCGGGTTCGCCGCCAGCGGGTATGCCCCCGGCGGGTATGCCTCCAATGGGCATCTCGGCAGTGTTCTCGGCAGCGGCCATGATGGCAGTCCACTTTTTCGGATGGACGCATTGTCACGCGGCCCTGGCAAGGGTGGTCATGCGAATAGCGGCATTTTTTGCCGCCTGTTTGCCGGCTAAGATAGTGCCCACCATGATTAGAGTGCAGGGCGTGAATACGGAACCCAGCCATTCTTCTGCCGGAGCGGCGGCTGCCGGACTGCAGGCCGCCGGAACGCCGGCAGCCGGATCGCCGGCCGCCCCTCTCGACGCGGCGCAGCTGGCCGAGGCGTTTGCGCTGTTCAACCGCGCCTCCGAGGAACTGTCGACCGCCTACAACGCGCTGCAGGCGCAGGTCGGGCAGCTGACCGAGCGGCTGTCGGTGCTGATGGGCGCGCTGCCGGCAGCGGTGGTCGTCGTCGATCGCGCGGGCCTCGTCGTCCAGGTCAATCGTGCGGCCGAGGCCTTGTTCGGCGGCGCGCTGGTCGGCACCGCTTGGCGTGCCGCGTGGGCGCGCCTGCAGGCCACCGAGACGCCGGGCGAGTTCAGCTTCGCTGCGCCGGGCGAGGGCGGCAGTGCTGACGAGCCGCGGCGGCTGTCGCTGTCCGAATCCGCGCTCGAATCGGGCGATGAGCGGATCGTGCTGCTGCACGACATCACCGAAACCCACCGCATGCGCCTCGCTTCCGAGCGCAACGAACGGCTCGCGGCGATGGGCGAGATGGTCGCCGGCCTGGCGCACCAGCTGCGCACGCCGCTGGCTGCCGCGCTGCTCTACACCGGCAACCTGCGCCAGCCCGAGCTCGACGCTGCGCAGCGCAGCCACGTCGCCGACCGCGCGCTGGAGCGCCTGCGCTACCTGGAACGCCTGATCCGCGACATGCTGTTGTTCGCCCGCGGCGACAGCCTGGGGCGGCAGCGCTTCCACGTCTGCGAGCTCGCAGCGGAACTTGCCCATACGCTGGAGCCGCTGGCGAAGGCGAAGCAGATCGAGTTCGACGCACACTGCGGCTGCGGCGACACCGAACTCCTTGGTGACCGCAAGGCACTGGGCGGCGCGTTGACGAATCTGCTCGAAAACGCCATCCAGGCCAGCGAGGCGGGCGGCTGCGTGCGCTTCGAAGTCGCAAACGTGCCGGCCGCCGACAGCGGCCTGGGCGTGGCCGCGGTGCGTTTCGCCGTCAGCGACGAAGGCCGGGGCATTCCGGCCGAGCTGCAGGAGCGCCTGTTCGAGCCTTTCTTCACCACGCGCGCCGAAGGCACCGGCCTCGGCCTCGCCATCGCGCGCGGCGTGGCGCGCGGCCACGGCGGCGACATTCTGCTGCGTTCGGCGCCCGGCCAGGGTTCCACCTTCATCCTCAGTCTGCCGATGTCGCTCGAGCTGCCGGCAGACACGACTTCTTCGCCGTCACCGCCATGATCGAACACCTGAACATTCTCGTCGTCGAGGACGATGCCGCGCTGCGCGACGCCGTGTGCTTCACGCTGGAGATGGCCCGCCACGGCGTCACCGGCGTCGATGGCGGACCGGCGGCGCTGGCCGAACTCGAACGCCAGCGCTTCAACCTCGTCGTCACCGACCTGCGCATGCAGCCGATGGACGGCCTCGAACTGCTGCACGAGATCCGCCTGCGCCAGCCGCAGCTGCCGGTGCTGCTGATGACCGCCTACGGCGACGTCGACAAGGCGGTGGCGGCGATGCGCGGCGGCGCCTGCGATTTCCTGATGAAACCCTTCGAACCCGAAGTGCTGCTGGAGAACGTGCGGCGCTACGCGGCGCTGCCGCCCGCCGCCGAGGACACCGTCGCCGAAGACCCCCATACCTGCAATCTGCTGGCACTGGCCGCGCGCGTGGCCGAGACCGACGCCACGGTGCTGCTGTCGGGCGAGTCCGGCACCGGCAAGGAAGTCTTCGCGCGCTACATCCACAGCCATTCGCCGCGATGCAGCGGCCCCTTCATCGCGATCAACTGCGCGGCGATTCCCGAGAACCTGCTCGAAGCCACGCTGTTCGGCTACGAGAAAGGTGCTTTCACCGGCGCGCAGGCTGCGCAGCCGGGCAAGTTCGAGCAGGCCCAGGGTGGCACCATCCTGCTCGACGAAATCTCCGAAATGCCGCTCGGCCTGCAGGCCAAGCTGCTGCGGGTGCTGCAGGAGCGCGAAGTCGAACGCGTCGGCGGCAAGAAGCCGGTGGCGCTCGACATCCGGGTGCTGGCCACCAGCAACCGTGACATGCAGAAGGAAATCGCCGCGGGCCGTTTCCGCGAGGATTTGTACTACCGGCTCAACGTGTTTCCGATCGCGATTCCCGCGCTGCG
Source organism: Thauera carbonicopians (assembly GCF_025699485.1). Lineage (GTDB taxonomy): Bacteria > Pseudomonadota > Gammaproteobacteria > Burkholderiales > Rhodocyclaceae > Thauera. The sequence goes on from NZ_JANUXN010000002.1 coordinate 492,837, forward strand.
CGAGCGGCCGGGCGACATCGTGCCGCTGGCACGCCATTTCCTCGGCCAGCACGCTGCGCGGCTCAAGCGCCAGGCCCGTCTGGCGACCGAGGCCGAGAGCCTGCTGCCCAGCTACGGCTGGCCGGGCAACGTGCGGGAACTGGAGAACACCTTGCAGCGCGCACTGATCCTGACGCCCGGTGACACCGTCGGCGTCGAGACGCTGCGCCTGTGCCTGCCGCACTGGGACGGCGCCGTAGCGGCGCCGGCGGTGCAGATCGCTCCGGCGGCAGATTTTGCCGCAGTGCCGAGCAAGGCGCCTGCCGCGCCGGCGGCAATGTTTGCCGCCAGCCAGCCGTTGCCGCCGCAGACCGGGGCCGTCGCCGCAGCAGCCCAGGCCACCCGCCCGGCGAACATGAAGGATCTCGAACGCGAGCACATCCTCGGCACGCTGCGCGAACTGGGCGGATCGCGCAAGAAAACCGTCGAAAAGCTGGGGATTTCGGAACGAACCTTGCGTTACAAGCTGCAACAGTACCGCGACGAAGGCTACGACGTCTAGCCGGCGGGCGGACTCGACAGCGGTGGCACGGGCTTTGCTCTGCTAGACTGACGTCAACAGCGACACAAAGAGCGATACAGGCCGGGGAACCGAAGATCGGCAGACAGATCACAAGGCCGAAGACCTGGACCGGAGAGCAAGCATGGACACCCGTGGAATCGACCAGATGTTGAGCGAACTGCGCTCGGTATCCCAGGCTGCACAGAACAAGCCTGTGGAGCCGGCTGGGCCCGTGGCGGGCGGCGCCAACTTCGCCGATGTGCTCGACAACGCCCTCAAGGACGTCAGCGCGGCCCAGTCCGAAGCGCGCCAGATGGCGCAGGAATTTTCCGCCGGCGACCCCAACGTCAATCTCCAAGACGTGATGGTCAATCTGCAGAAGGCCAACCTGTCCTTCCAGCAGATGGTGCAGGTGCGCAACCGGCTGGTCACCGCGTACCAGGACATCATGAACATGCCTGTTTGAGGGGGCTCCAGAATCTGCCGGTGGGCCGGCAGCTTGCGGCGAAAGCCAGGCCCATCGGTATCCCGGACGGCGGTACGTTTCGTGCCGCCGTTTTTCGTTGGGGCTGTACAGGCGTTCCGGACGCTGCTTGTCCTGACCGCTCTATGCGAAGAACCCTCAAAAGCACGCCTCATGGTTTGATCACCGAGTTCCAGGAAACATGCGCTTCATCGTTGTCGGCACAAGCGGATCGGGGAAGACCACCTTCGCCAATGCCTTGTCGAAGGCCATGAGCTGCCCATGCATCGAGCTCGATCGGCTCTATTGGGGGCCGAGCTGGGTTGCCGTGCCACCTGAAGAGTTCAAGCGCGCCGTGTGTGAGGCCACCACGGGTGAGCGTTGGGTGGCCGACGGAAACTACAGCGCAGTACGTGAACTGTTGTGGTCGCGTGCCACGCACGTCGTCTGGCTCAACTTCGGCCGCGCTACAGTGTTCTCACGGGTGTTCTGGCGCACGCTAAGCCGTGGCATCAGGCGCACGGAGCTGTTCAACGGCAATCGTGAGTCACTGCGCATGGCTTTCCTGTCCAGGGAGTCGGTACTGCTTTGGTCATTCACGACCTTCTCCAGGAACAGAATCAAATTTTCGGCGCTTCGTGACGATCCCGGGTTTTCTCATCTGCAATGGATGGAGATCACCGAGCCTGCTCGCGTCAACGCGGTGATTCGGTCCCTGTCCCGTGCGGAAGATTGATCGACTGCTTCCACATGCTTGGCCTTCCCGATGCCGCGGAAACAGACCAGGAATCCTGACGGTGTGAAAGTGCCCCGTGTGTTTCGTTATTCGATGAGGGATGCAAATGGTCGGACAGACAGCAGACGCAGCGCCGGCGTTGAAGGAAATATTCGACGAACAGTGCATTCAGCACTTCGCGGACGAGGCCGGGCAGGTTTCTTCGGCATTCGACCGGCAATCTTTCCTTGCCTGCTTCGGCGACCTCGATCAACTCTCCCTGATGGCCCGTGTGAAGCGCGTGGCAGAAGGCCTGCATGTAGCACTGCCCGGAGATTTCCGTTCGAATGTCGCAAAGCTACGCGAGCTGGCACCGCGTCTGAACAACAGGTTCATCACCCTGGTTCTGCCCGAATACGTCGCGTTTTATGGAGCGGACGATTTCGAGACGTCGATGGACGTGCTCAAGTTTTTCACGAACTTCGGAAGCTCGGAGTTTGCGGTGCGCCACTTTCTGCGGCGCGATCTCCCGCGCACGCTCAAGGTCATGGAGGCGTGGGCTCGCGATGACAACGAGCATGTGCGCCGCCTGGCCAGCGAAGGCAGTCGGCCGCGCTTGCCGTGGTCGTTCCAGATCAAGCCGCTGATGCTCGACCCGTCACCGCTCGTGCCGATACTCGATGCTCTCAAGGACGACCCAAGCCTCTATGTTCGGCGGTCGGTTGCCAACAATCTGAACGACATCGCCAAGGACAATCCCGTTTGGGCGCTCGATCGCATCGAGCGCTGGCCGCTTGGCGATGCCGGCACCGCATGGATCGCAAAGCACGCGCTGCGGAGTCTGATCAAGAAAGGGGAACCCCGTGCTCTGGCAGTGATCGGCGCAGGTGGTGCGCCGCAGGTAAAGCTCACGGACTTGGGTCTCTCACCGCCGGTAATCGAGCTGGGGCAATCGATCGAACTCGAGTTCGTGCTGTCCTCGACGACGAACGAGACGCAGCGCCTGGTGGTCGATTACGCAATCCATTACGTGAAGAAATCGGGGAGCGTCGCGCCCAAGGTCTTCAAGCTGAAGGTCCTGGAGTTGACCGGGAATGCCGTCGAGCGGGTCCGCAAGCGGCAGACCATCGCAAACTTCACGACCCGGGTTCATTATCCAGGCCATCATGCAATGGAGATCCTGGTCAACGGCCAGGTGCTCGGGCGAACGTCTTTCGAGCTGCTGCCGGGCTAAGGGCGGTCATCAGTTTCCCCGCTGGAGTCGTCCAAGCGTGCGGAAGCAGGTGTTCCGGACTGTGCTCAGGGAGTTCAATCCTCCGGCACGTAGATCATCCGCCCGTCGTCGAGTCGGTAGGTGATGCCCGCGCGCGAGCCTTGTCCCTCGCCCATTTCGCCGCTGGATTCGTAGCGCGTCAGTTCCTGGCCCTCCTTGATGGTGATGCGCATGTCGGCGTCGCCCGGATTCTCGACCACCACCACCCGGTTCTGGGTGAAGGGGTTGAGCGGGTTCTGGGCAATGACCACCATCAGCGTGCCGATGATGACGAGGAACAGGTCGATCAGGTTGACGACCGACAGCATCGGGTCGTTGTCGTCTTCGTCGAGGAAGCGCATCAGCCTAGTGCCTCCCGTTGTCGTTCCAGTTCGCGCAGGTCCTGCAGCAGCCAGCGCCGGCGGATGCTGAGGATGAAGAAGCAGATGCTGGCGGCCAGCAGCGCCAGGATCACTGCGGAAAAGGCCGCCACCATGTTGCGGCCCACCTCCGCCGCATTGCCGCTGCCCAGCGCCAGCAGCGCCGGGCCCATCGGGATCATGGTGGCGATCAGGCCGAGCATCGGTGCGGTGCGCGAGACGATGCGCAGCCATTCCAGCCGCTTCATGATCCACAGTTCCAGGTCGTCGCTGGCCATCGGCGCCTGTCCGGTCGTGCCTTGCCGGGCGTGGATGAACAGTGCTTTCGGGTGGGTGTTGCTGTTGCGCTGCCAGGCTTCGACGGCAAAGGCGCCGAGCATCACCAGCGCGTAGGCCAGGGCGATGCCGATCAGCAGCATCACCGGCGCGAGGAAGAGGCGCGAGACGTCGTAGAGCAGGGTTTCGATTGCGGCAAATGCGGTCATGTTTCCTCAGGGAAGGGTTTCGTTCTTGCGGGTGTCGATGAGCTGCCGCAGCGCGCCGGCGCAGATCAGCAGCAGCATCAGGGCCAGCACCCAGTGCTGGCGCGAGTCGTGCTGCGGGGGTGGTTCGACCGGTTCCAGCACCTGGCCTTGCACGCTTTCGGGTGCTGCTTCGGCGCTCTCCGGGACGGGCTGTTCGGCAGCAGTGGCTGAGGCTGTATCCGGGGCAGGCGTGGCGCTCAAGCCAAAGCCCTGGGCCATATCGGTCTGGGCCATGTCGGCCTGGGCCATGTCCGGCCGAGCCATCTCGGCGATGAAGCGCCGGGTCTTCGCGGCACCGGTGTTCACGTCGAACTGCTGCTCGAGTTCCTGCCAGCGCCGGGCCAGCGCCCGCCTTGTGTCTTCGGATGCGTTCCAGTAGCCCTTGCGGATCGCCTCGGCCATGCGTTCCAGCATCTGCGCCTGGGCGGTCGGGTTGTGCTGCTCGAACCATTGACGCGTGCCGAGTCCGCGGCTGTCCGTCACATAGGTGTCGAACATCGCCTGCCACTGGTCGTCGCGCACGGTGGACGCATCCATCGCCTGCCAGCCGAACAGGTTGTTGGTGGCGTTCAGTACCTGCAGCGTGCCGGCGTAGCCTTCGTGCTGCATCGCTGCGATCCACTGCGGATTGAGATAGCGTGTCCGCAGCTCGTCGGCGAGGAAGCGGGACAGCCCGGCGGTGCGCACCTCGCTGCTGCGCAGGTCGGAAATCAGCAACTGGGGCGCACTGCCGTCCAGGTGCCGGATGGCCGCCGACAGTCCGCCGAGGAACTCGAAGGGATGGTCGGTGGAGAGCACGCCGTGCAGGTTCGACGAGCGCGACATCACCGCGAGCTGGGTGCCGCGCAATTGTTCGGCGAGCAGATTGCCTTGCGCCGCCACCGTACCCCAGCCCTGGCTGCCGTAGGCGTGGCGGCTGCTGGAGAGGAATTGCTCGGCCAGTGCGGCATCGTCGTCCCATTCGGTCGATGCCAGCGCCAGGTGCGGCACGCCGGTGCCGTATTCACCCGGGGCATTGCCGAAGATACGGTAGCGGGCAGCCGCGATGGCCTCGTCGGCGCTCATGCCCTGTTGGTGCAGCGCGGCGGCGATGCGGCGGTTGTTGGCGGCGATCGGATTGTCGACTTCGTCCAGTTCAGCCAGGCGGGTCAGGGCGTCGTCGAGCAGGCGCATGAAGCCGTCGAACTGGTCGCGATAGACGCCGGTGACCTGCACCACCACGTCGCTGCGCGGCCGGCCCAGTTCCGCGGCGGGAATGATCTCCAGCGCGGTGACGCGGCCGCCGGCATCCCATACCGGGCGCAGGCCGAGCGCATGCAGGATCTGCGCCTCGGTGATGCCGAGGTGGCGGATGGCTTCGGACGACCACAGGCTGAAGGCGATCTTTTGCGGCCATTCGCCCTCGTGCTCGGCGCGGAAGGCGTCCACCAGTTGTGCGTAGGCCGTGGCGGCGGATTCGTAGGCGGCGCGGGCGGGAATCTTGTCGGCCTCGAAGGCGTACAGGTTGCGGCCGCTGCTCACCTCGGGATTGCGCACCGGATCGCCGCCGGCGCCGGGTTGAACGAAGCGGCCGGCCAGCCCGGCCAGCAGCGCTTCGTTCTCCTGGGTGTCGTGCAGGCGCTGCTCGAGTTCGCGTGCCCGCTCGGCGAAGGTGGCCACGGCCGTGGGCAGGGTATCGGTGGCTTGTGGATCGAGCATCTGCTCGACCGCGCGCCAAGTCGGGCTGTTCTGAAGCGCCGAATGATCGGCGACGAACAGTTCCGCCTGGTCGATGCCGAGCGCAGCGTAGAAGGGCTTGCCGAGCTGCTGCATGATGGTGCTGATGCGGTGCGCCTGATCCGCCGGCTGGCCGAAGGTGTGCAGGCCCAGCGGCATCGCGCTGCGGGCGAGTTCGTGCAACTGGTCGTGCACCGCTTGCAGGAAGGCGGGGAAATTCCGCTCGGCTGCCTCGGCCGTCCAGCCGATGTCGGCATGCAGGCTGGCGGCGATGGCGGCTTCGCGGATCTGCCCGGCGACGCGCTCGCGCACCATGCCGTCGTCGAGCTGTTCGTATTCGTGGATCAGGTGGTGCAGGTCGCGCAACTGGTCGTACAGGCCGGCCGGGGCGAAGGGCGGGGTCTGGTGGCTGATGATCGTCGCGCGGCCGCGGCGCCTGGCCTGGATGGCTTCGCCGACGTTGTCCTGGATGTAGGGATAGAGCACCGGCAGATCGCCCACGGCCAGCCAGGGGTAGTCGCTGGCGGCGAGGCCTCTGTCCTTGCCGGGCAGCCATTCCTGGGTGCCGTGGGTGCCGAGATGGATCAGCGCATGGGCGGCTTCCTGCTGTTGCAGGTACAGATAGGCCGCCATGTAGAGCGGATCGGGGGCGCTGGCCGTGTCGTGGTAGTGGCGATGGGCGTCGGCATGGCGCGGCATCTGCGGCATCACCAGCAGCTTGCCGAGCTGCCAGCGCGGGATCACGAAGTAGCGCTGGCCGTCGATCTGGCGCACTGCGCGGTGCTTGGCCGGATCGCCGGCCTGGCGCAGCTCCTGCTGCCGTTGCGGGGGCAGGGTGGCCAGCCAGCGTTCGTAGGCGACCAGCGGATACAGGCCGGCCATGTTTTCGGCCAGCAGATCGTCCAGCGGCACGCTGCCGTACAGCGCGCCGAGCAGGCGCTGGCCGGCCGTGATGACCTGGTCTTCGCTGACCGGCTCGCCGACCGCGTAGCCCTGTTCCGCCAGCGCGGCCTGGATCGAGACGATGCTGCGCGGGATGTTCAGGTTCGAGGCGCCGAGGTTCTTCTCGCCGGCGGGGTAGTTCCAGAACATCAGCGCCAGCTTCTTGTCGGCGGGCGGCGTATGGCGCAGGGCGATGAGTTTGCCCAGCTTGCCGATCAGCGCATCGGCCTGTTCGGGCAGCAGCGCTTCGATACCGGCGGTGCTGGCGGACAGCACGATCGGGTCGCTGAGGCCCCAGCCCTCGGGGCCGGCGAGGAACACGGCCGTTGTCCTGGCCGCCACGCCGCTGGGCGCAGTCGGCCAGACGGCGGCTTCACCTTCGCGGAAACGCAGGGTCTGGATGACGGGGATGTCGAGGGCGAGGAAGTCGCGGCTGCGTGCAGCGCCGTTCTGCATGTGGGTGAGGTTGACCAGCACGTCGATGCTGCCGCCGGCGAGCAGACCGGCCAGCCCGTCCGGCGCCGAGCCATCGAACCAGAACACCACCGGTACGATGCCGGCTGCTTCGCTGCGTGCGATCAGTTCGTCGAGCTCGCGGGTCAGCATGTCCGAGACCGCGCCGGAGTGGGCGAGGAAGGCAACACGGCCCTTGGCTGGCGCGGCTTGCAGGCGGGCTGCATGCCAGTCCAGATAGGCGTCGAGACTGGTGAAGACCTGCGGTGCCTCGGGATGGTAGAAGCCGGTGGCAGGCAGCAGCGCTGGCAGTGCGAGCAGGCTCGCGTCCGGCTGGCGTTCCTCGTGGATGGCCTTGACCAGCGCGAAGAAGCGGCGGAAGCCGTCCTCGCCGCCCGCGGCATACAGCGCGGCCAGGGCGCCGCCGTATTGCGGTGGCAGGTTTGCCCATGCGGGCCGGCCGCCGCCGACGGTCAGGCTCCGCAGGTTTCCAACCGGCCGCTCACTCTCGGACGATTGTTCGAGCCGCTGCGTGACCGTTGCGCGATCATTGGGCCTCGGCACGTCCAGCACGACGAGTGCAGCCGCCGCCGCGGCTTCCCACAGGCTCGCCGCCGGGCTGTCGTCGACGTTCAGATGGCGCAGCTCGACACCTTCCTGCGCGGCAAACGGCTGCAGGCGCTGGAATTTCTCGGCCGAGACGAAGCCGTTGTGCAATACCAGCACCTCCGGCTGTGCTGCGGCCGCAGGGCCGGACAGACCCAGTACCAGGCAGCAGCACAGCGCCCGGAACAGACGCAGTGCCGGCATCAGAAGCTCGCGCTCAGGCCGGCGAAGTAGCGCCGGCCTTCGTCCGCCCGGCCGTAAAGATCGGCATCGTCGTTGGCCAGGCGCTTGTCGCTCAGGTTCTCGATGCCGGCGTGCAGGCTGAGGCCGGACTTCAGTTCGTAGTCCACATACCAGTGCACCAGGGTGTAGCCCGGGCGTTCACCGAGGGTGGCCGAACGGTACTGCGAGCCGACGTATTCCGCCCGCACGCGGGTGGCGAGCCGATCCTGCGATGCCCAGGCCAGCGTGAGGTTGGCACGGTGGCGGGAACGGTCGGCGAGGCGCTCGTCACTGCTGCGGTCGCGCGCGTCCAGCCAGGTGTAGTTGGCGTCCAGCCGCCATTGGGCAGTCAGATCCGCCGCTGCCGTCAGCTCCAGGCCTTGCAGCCGCACGCGGGAGACGTTCTCGTAGTTCAGGCAGACGCGCCCGCGTTCGGAGCAGGTGGGCTGCCGCACGGTTTCGATCAGGTTGCGGACGTCGTTGCGGAACACCGTGGCGCTGGCCGACCAGCGGCCCAGATCGTAGGCTGCACCGAGCTCGAACGAGCGGTTGGTTTCCGGCTCCAGCTCGGGGTTGCCGCGGATGATGCCGCGCCCGCCCATGGCGGCGCGGGACTCGAATTCGGGCGAGAGCTGCTTCAGCGTGGGCGCCTTGAAGCCGCGGCCGACGCCAGCCTTCAAGGTCAGCGCGTCGTCGGGGCGGAACAGCAGATAGGCGCGCGGACTGGTTTCCCAGCCGAAGTCCTCGTGGTGGTCGAAGCGGCTGCCCAGCACCAGCTCCCAACGTTCGCCCAGCAGGATCTCGTCCTGGGCGAAGAGCGCATGGTGGTTCAGCGCCTTCTTGCCGGAGCGGTTGATGCTCGGATCCTCCAGGCTCTCGCGCCGGGTTTCGAGGCCGAAGGTGAGCTTGTGGGCTTCGCCCGCGATGAAACCGACCCGGCCGTTGAGCACGGTATCGACGAAGCGGTTCGGGCCGGTGGCGTCGGCACCGTCGCTGCGCCAGGCCTTGCGCTCGAGCGTGCTGCGGTACAGCCGGAGCTGGCTGTCGCCCCAGCTCCAGTTGCCGGCATGGGTGAGGGCGTAGCGGCGGCGCTGGACTTCGTTTTTGCTGCGGTAGATCGCTCTTCCCGAAGTGCCGCGCACGCCGTCCAGTTCCTCGTTGCCGGCATCGACCGAGAGGTCGATGCGCTGGTGTTCGTCCGGCGTCCAGCTCAGCCCGACATGTCCCGTCTTCGCGCGCTGGTCGTCGAGTGCGGTCAGCGTGGAATTGGCCTCGTCGCGCAAGGCGTCGCGGTGACGGTATTCGCCCCAGGCCTTGAAACCCAGGGTGCCCGGCAGCAGCGGTCCGCTGACGTAGAAACCGCCCTTGTACTGATTGCCGTCCAGGCTGTGGTCGTTGATCAGCGCCTGGGTGCTGACCGAACCGCGCCAGCGGTCGGTGGCGGAGCGGGTGATGATGTTGACCACGCCGCCGAGCGCTTCGGAGCCGTACAGCGAGGAGATCGGGCCGCGCACCACTTCCACGCGCTCGATGGCTTCCGTCGGCACCCAGCCGAGCTCGAAATCCGAATGGGCGATGGCCGATCCGGAAGAGTTGATGCGCTGGCCGTCGATCAGCATCAGGGTGTGTTCGGAGCTCATGCCGCGGATCGAAATGCCGCGCCGCCCCATGCCGAGATCGTCCAGGCCGATGCCGGGCGAGTTGCGCACGGCATCGGCGAGATCATTGACGGGACGTTGGCGAAGGGATTCGCCGTTGATCACGGCAACGCTGGCGGGCGCATCGGCCACCTCCCGTGCCGAGGTGGTGGCGGTGACGACGATGGATGGCAGGGCCGTGACTGTTTCACGCCTGTCGGCGCTGTTGTGTGCGGCACCCGGCGCCTGGGCCCAGGCATTGCTGCCCCATGCCGCCAGCGCGAGCAGGCAGGCCCTGGCGACTTCACGATTCACATCCATCTTCGACATCCTTTCCTTGTTTTGGCTTGATCCGACGGCTTCCGGCGCTGGCCGGGGTTCAGCCCTTGTGCTTGTTCTTCGCGCAGCCCTGGCGCGCCTTGAAGCGCGGGTTGCTCTTGCAGATGACATAGATGCGGCCGCGGCGGCGGACGATCTGGCAGTCGCGATGACGGTTCTTGGCTTCCTTGAGGGACGACAGCACTTGCATGGGAGTACCTCCTTCCTGGGGGATGGATTGAGTGGAACGGATCGGAGTCTTGTTGACGGCGAAGAGACGCCCGTGCCTTGCTCGCGCGTGGCGTGCGGGCTACGGAAGTACGCTCAGGGCCAGTCGGGGAACGGGTTGTGCCAACCTGTCCACGCCTGTGGTCCCAGCGCCATCTCTTCGTCGGTCAGCAAACAGGAGTCGAAGCGCGTGCGCAGTGCTGCCTCGTCCATGTCCATGCCGATCAGCACGATTTCCTGGCGGGCGTCGCCGACTTCCTCGTCCCAGTACTGCTTGATCGCGGCCACGGCTTCGGGGTCTTGCGGCCAGTGTTCCGGTGGCGCCGAGGCCCACCAGTAGCCGGCCACGCCATGGCGGGCCACGGCGCCTGCCTGCGACCAGGAGCCGACCATCGTCGGGTGGCTGGCGAGCCAGAAGAAACCCTTGGAGCGCACCACGCCGGGCCACTCGTTCTCGATCCAGGCGAAGAAGCGTTCGGGATGGAAGGGGCGGCGGGCGCGGTAGACGAAGCTGCCGATGCCGTATTCCTCGGTCTCGGGCACATGCGTGCCGCGCATCTCCTGCAGCCAGCCCGGCGCCTGGGCGGCCGCGGCGAAATCGAACAGGCCGGTGTCCAGCACGCGATCCAGCGCCACCTTGCCGAACTCGGCGACTTCGATGCGGGCGCGCGGGTTCAGGCCGCGCAGGATGGCCATCAGGCGCTCGCGCTCCTCGGCGCCGACCAGATCGATCTTGTTGAGCACGATGACGTCGCAGAACTCGACCTGTTCGATCAGCAGATCGACCACGGTGCGGCGGTCCTCCTCGCCGAGCGACTCGCCGCGTGTCTGCAGGCTGTCGCGCGAGCCGTAGTCGCGCAGGAAGTTGCAGGCGTCGACCACCGTGACCATCGTGTCCAGCTGTGCCAGGTCGTTGAGGCAGCGCCCGTCCTCGCCTTCGAAGGTGAAGGTCTCGGCGACCGGCAAGGGTTCGGAGATGCCGGTGGATTCGATCACCAACTGGTCGAAGCGCCCGTCGCGGGCGAGGCGTTCGACTTCTACCAGCAGGTCTTCGCGCAGGGTGCAGCAGATGCAGCCATTGCTCATCTCGACCAGCTTCTCGTCGGTGCGGGACAGCTCGGCGCCGCCGTTGCGAACCAGCGCGGCGTCGATGTTGACCTCGGACATGTCGTTGATGATGACCGCGACCCTGCGGCCTTCGCGGTTGTGCAGGATGTGGTTCAGCAAGGTGGTCTTGCCGGCGCCGAGGAAGCCGGAGAGCACGGTCACCGGCAGCTTCTTCTGCTGAGGCTGGGAAAGGTCTATGTTCATTGCTCGTCGAGTCGGTGGAAGCGGGTAAAGGCACAATTGCGCGCCGCGCAATCCGGGTGCGATTGAGTGCAGATAGTTATGTTATAACATAACAAAACGCGCTTCAACGAGCCGACAGGCCTTCGTGCGAAGGCTTCACTACAAGCAGGGAGTGGTGGAGCGGGGAGAGGGCGTCAGGCGTTCAGGCAAGCCTCGCAGGTGCCGCGCATCTCGATGATGCTGCTCTCCATCCTGAATGCATGGGCTTGCGATAAGTCCTTCAGGTGCCGCTCGATGGTCTGATCGGAAAATTCCTGCGCCGTCCCGCAGCGGCCGCAGATGGCAAAGACGATCAGCCCATGCTCGTGCTCGTGTGGGTGGGCACAGGCGACGAAGGCGTTGAGGCTGTCCAGCTTGTGGGCGAGTCCGCAACTGACCAGCTTGTCCAGCGCCCGATAGACCTGCGGTGGAGCCTTGATCCCCTCGTCGTGGAGCTGCTCGAGCAATGCATACGCGCTGGTCGGTTCGTTGGCACGCTGCAGCGCATTCAATACCAGCGTCTGGTGCCTGGTGAGTGTCGGACTGGGCATTCCCTGTTTCTCCAATCGATTCGTCTCCCGGCGTCCGCAAGGTGAAGCACATGCGTGTCGACGAGCTTCGGCGCCTCCTGGCGATGGGGTGGACCGGCCAGGTATATCTCAGGTCTTATAGAGGACTTTTGCGCGTTGGCCTTGACCGGAGCGTAAATCGGTCGCATCCTCGCGGTCGCCCGCGTTGCATGAGTGCTGCGCCCGGGTTCCCATGAATCATGCCAGAGAGTGCGTACAACATGACCGAGAGAGTGAACTGCCATCGCCTTCAGGTGGCTGCGAATCTGAAGCGTTTCATCGAAGAAGAAGCCCTGCCGGGCACGGGGGTGGATGCCGCCGCCTTCTGGAAAGGCTTCGATGCGCTGGTACACGATCTCGCTCCGAAGAACCGCGCGCTGCTCGCCGAGCGCGATCGCCTGCAGACCGAACTGGACAACTGGCATCGCGCCAATCCCGGCCCGATCACCGACATGGCCGCTTTCCGTGCCTTCCTCGAATCGATCGGCTATCTGCTGCCGCAGCCGACCGGCGTAAAGGTGGATACCCCCAACGTCGATAGCGAACTGTCGTCGCAGGCCGGCCCGCAGCTGGTGGTGCCGGTCATGAACGCCCGCTACGCGCTCAACGCCGCCAATGCCCGCTGGGGCTCGCTGTACGACGCACTGTACGGCACCGATGCCATCCCGCAGACCGACGGCGCCGAGATCACCAAGGGCTACAACCCGGTGCGGGGCGCCAGGGTGATCGCCTTCGCCCGCAAGGTGCTCGACCAGGCCGCGCCGCTGGCCGGCGGCTCGCACGCCGATTCGACCGCCTACGCCGTGGTCGATGGCAAGCTCGCCGTCACGCTCGACAACGGTTCCACCGTCGGCCTGCAGCAGCCGGAGAAGTTCGTCGGCTACCAGGGCGACGCCGCCGCGCCGAGCTCGGTGCTGCTGAAGAACCACGGCCTGCACATCGACGTCCAGATCGACCGCAACGGCGCCATCGGCAAGACCGACGCCGCCGGCATCAACGACCTGGTCGTGGAAGCCGCGGTGTCCACCATCATGGACTGTGAAGATTCCATCGCCGCCGTCGATGCCGACGACAAGGTCGTCGTCTATCGCAACTGGCTGGGCCTGATGCAGGGCACACTGACCGAGGAAGTGCAGAAGGGCGACAAGACCATCACCCGCCGCCTCAACACCGACCGCGAATACACCGCCGCGGCCGGCGGCAGCCTGCGCCTGCACGGCCGCTCGCTGCTGTTCATCCGCAACGTCGGCCACCTGATGACCAACCCGGCGATCATCGACGGCGAAGGCCACGAGATTCCCGAAGGCATCCTGGACGGCGTCGTCACCACGCTGATCTCGATGCACGACCTCGCGCGCAAGGGCAACTCGCGCACCGGCAGCATGTACATCGTCAAGCCGAAGATGCACGGCCCGGCCGAAGTCGCCTTCGCCGACGAGCTGTTCAGCCGCATCGAAGACCTGTTCGGCCTGCCGCGCCATACGATGAAGATGGGCATCATGGACGAGGAGCGCCGCACCTCGGTCAACCTGATGGCCTGCATCGCCGCGGCCAAGAGCCGCGTTGCCTTCATCAACACCGGCTTCCTCGACCGCACCGGCGACGAGATGCACACCGCGATGGAAGCCGGCCCGATGATCCGCAAGGGCGAGATGAAGACCAGCACCTGGATCCAGGCCTACGAGCGCAACAACGTGCTGGTCGGCCTGACCGCCGGCCTGCGCGGCAAGGCCCAGATCGGCAAGGGCATGTGGGCCATGCCCGACCTGATGGCGGCGATGCTGGAACAGAAGATCGCCCATCCGAAGGCCGGCGCCAACACCGCCTGGGTGCCGTCGCCGACCGGCGCGACGCTGCACGCGCTGCACTACCACCAGGTCGACGTCGCCGCGATCCAGCAGGAAATGGAGAAGATCGACCTCGCCGCCGAACGCGATGCGCTGCTGACCGGCCTGCTGACCGTGCCGGTCGCCGCCAAGGCCGACTGGAGCGCAGAGGCGCGCCAGCAGGAACTGGACAACAACTGCCAGGGCATCCTCGGCTACGTGGTGCGCTGGGTGGAGCAGGGCGTCGGCTGCTCGAAGGTGCCCGACATCAACAACGTCGGCCTGATGGAAGACCGCGCCACGCTGCGCATCTCCAGCCAGCACATCGCCAACTGGCTGCGCCACGGCATCGTCAGCGCCGAGCAGGTCGATGCCACGCTGCGCCGCATGGCCGCGGTGGTCGATGGCCAGAACGCAGGCGATCCGGCCTACCGTCCGATGGCGCCGAAGGTCGACGACTCGATCGCCTACCAGGCTGCCCGTGCGCTGATCTTCGACGGCCGCGCCCAGCCCAGCGGCTACACCGAACCGCTGCTGCATCACTACCGCCAGGTGTTCAAGGCGAAAGCCACAGCCTGAACGGAGTGGCGGGCGGCATTGCCGTCCGTATAATCCGGAAGCGCCGGCCCTCGGGCCGGCGTTTCGTTTTTGGTGTCTCGATGCCCGTACAACATAGCGTCCTGCTTGCCGTCCTGATCGTCGCGCTGACTTCGGTCGGCCCCTTGTCGACCGATTTCTACCTGCCGGCCCTGCCCGCGATCGCGCGTGCGCTGGGCACGGACACCGCCGGCGCGCAATTGACGCTGTCGGTCTATCTGCTCGGTTTCGGCCTGGGGCAACTGCTGATCGGCCCGCTGTCGGACCGCTTCGGCCGGCGGCCGGTGATGCTGTGGGGCTCGGCGGCGTTCGTGCTGTCGTCGGCGGCCTGCGCGCTGGCGCCGACGATCGAGACCCTGATCCTGGCGCGGCTGGCGCAGGCTTTCGGCGCCTGCGTCGGCCCGGTGCTGGGGCGCGCGGTGGTGCGTGACGTCTATGGTCCGCACGAGGCGGCGCGGGTGCTGTCGCACGTGTCGACGGCGACGGCGCTGGCGCCGCTGGTGGCGCCGATCTTCGGCGGCTGGCTCAGTGCCCATCTCGGCTGGCGCTCGACTTTCGTCGTGCTGACGCTGTACGGGCTGGCGCTCGGCTTCATGGTGTGGTCGGTGCTGAAGGAGACCAACCGCCATCCCGACCCGCACGCGATCCGCCCCTCGCGCATGTTGTCGAACTACGGCGTGCTGCTGGCCGACCGTACCTATCGCGGCGCGCTGCTGACCGGCTGCGGCGCCTTCGCGGCGCTGTTCGCCTTCATTTCGGGCTCGCCCTTCGTTTATATCGATCTGTACGGCATGTCGCCGCAGCAGATGGGCCTGGCTTTCGGCGCCAACGTCACCGGCTTCATCGTCGGCAGCGTGCTGTCGGCGCGCCTGACGCGGCGGCTGGGCGCGGACTGGCTGATCCGCAGCGGCGTCTACCTGGGCGCGGCCAGCGGCCTGCTGCTGGCCGGCTTGGCGCTGGCCGGCGTGCATCACCCGGCAGCGGTGATGGGGCCGATGTGGGGCGTGACGATGGCGGTCGGCCTGTTGCTGCCGAATGCGACCGCGCTGGCCCTGGCGGGTTACCCGAAGATGGCGGGTGCGGCGGCGTCGATGATGGGTTTCGCGCAGATGGGGCTGGGCGCCGGCGCCGGCATGATCGTCGGCCACAGCGTGCAGGCCAGCGCAACGCCGCTGGCGCTGACGGTGGCGGGCGGCATGCTGTTCAGCCTGGCGATGTGGGCCTTGCTGCTGCGCGGGCGCGGCAGCAAGGCTTGAGTTGCAACCCCGCTTACGCAGGTACGCCGACGATCACGCTCGATGCCTTGAAGATCGCCGTGGCCGGCTTGCCGGCGGCGAGGCCGAGATTGGTGGCGCTCTCGTTGGTGACGATGGCGGCGACGCTGCCGCCGCCGGGCAGGTCGATGACGACTTCGGTGTTGACCGCACCCGGCTGCACGCGCGACACCGTGCCGGCCAGGCGGTTGCGGGCCGAGAAACGGGCGCCGGCTTCATCGGTGACGACGATGATCGACGAGGCCTTGATCAGCGCGAAGGCTTCGGCGCCCGGCTTGAGACCCAGGCTTTCGCTGCTCTCGTGGGTGACGATGGCGACGAGGCGGTGGCCGCCGGTCACTTCGAGCTCGATCTCGTCATTCACGGCACCGCGCTTCAGTTCGCGGACGGTGCCGAGGAATTCGTTGCGTGCGCTGGTCTTCATGTTCATCCTCCTGATCAACAGGTAATCGTCGGCAATGCCTTCGGCCTGCCGGCTGAGTTGTTCGACGAAACGGCGGTGCTCCTGGGCGATGAGGCGGAAATTCGCCACCAGTTGCTCGGCGCGGTGGGTCAGCCTAGTGCCGCCGCCGCCCTTGCCGCCGGTCTGGCGCTCGACCAGCGGCTCGCCGGCGAGGTTGTTCATTGCGTCGATGGCATCCCAGGCGGCCTTGTAGCTCATGCCGATGGCCTTGGCCGCGCCGGTGATGGAGCCGCATTCGGCGATCTTCGACAGCAGCTCGATGCGGCCAGGGCCGCCGAGATTGGCGCCGTCGACCGTCATCCAGATCGCGCCTTGCAGTTCGATGCCCTTGTTGTCGGTTTTCATGCGCCGGCACCACCTCTTCGAATTCGAACCGGTCGAAGCATACCGGCTGCGGGGTGGGCAGGCTAGGCGGAGCCGGCGGCGATCAGGCGTTCATCGACGCCGTACAGTTCGGCCAGCGCCCTGGCGTCGATGATCTTGCGACCGCCGCAGCGCACGATGCGGCCGGCTTTCAGGAAGGCGACGCGGTCGGCGACGCGCAGCGCGTGTTCGGGCTGGTGGGTCGACATCAGCACCGCGATGCCACGCTCGCCGAGCGTCGCGATGCGCTCCAGCACGCGCAACTGGTTTCCGAAGTCGAGGCTGGAAGTCGGTTCGTCGAGGATCAGCACCCGGGCTTCCTGCGCCAGCGCGCGCGCCACCAGCGCAAGCTGGCGTTCGCCACCCGACACTTCCATGCAGGCGCGTGCCGACAGATGGGCGATGCCGAGTGCCTCAAGCGCTTCTGCCGCGACGTGGCGGTCGTGTGCCGAGGGTTGGGCGAAGGGGCCGATATGCACCGTGCGCCCCATCAGCACCATCTGCGCCACGGTGAAGGGGAAGGGCACGGCCTGGCTTTGCGGCACATAGGCGATCAAACGCGCCAGCGCCTTGCGTGGCCACTCGGGCAGCGGCTTGCCGCCGATGCGGACGCTGCCGTCCAGCGCCGGCAGCAGGCCGAGCAGGGTGCGGAACAGCGTGGTCTTGCCGCTGCCGTTGGGGCCGAGCAGGCACAGCACTTCGCCGCGGTGAAGCTGCAGGTCGATGTCTTCGCCGATGCGCTTGCGATGGTGGCCGATGGCGAGACCGCGGGCTTCCAGCACCGGCCCGGTGTCTTGCGGGTGCCGATCCGCCGCCATGGTGCCGAATGCCGTGCCGCTCATGCCTGCCTGCCGCTCCGGGCCAGCAGCCACAGGAACACCGGTGCGCCGACCAGCGCGGTGAGGATGCCGAGCGGCAGTTCGATGCTGGCAGCCGAGCGTGCAAGCGTGTCGGCCGCCACCAGGAAGGCGCCGCCGAGCAGCGCGGTGGCGGGCAGCAGGCGGGAGAACTCGGGGCCGACCAGCAGCCGCGCGGCATGGGGCACGACGAGGCCGATCCAGCCGATGATGCCGGCGATGGACACCGCCGCCGCAGTCATCAGCGTGGCGCAGGCGATCAGCGCGAGGCGCAGGCGGACGACGTTGATGCCCATGCTGGCCGACTCGTCGTCGCTCAGCGTCAGCAGGTTGATGCGCCAGCGCAGCAGCCACATCGGCGCCAGGCCGCACAGGATCAGCGGCGCGGCGACGGCGAGGTCGTCGATGCTCACTGAGTTCAGCCCGCCCAGCAGCCAGAAGGTGATCGAGGGCAGTTCCACGCTCGGGTCGGCCAGCACCTTGGTGAGCGAGATGGCGGCACCGAACAGCGTGCCCACGGCGACGCCCGCCAGCACCAGGACCAGCACCGGGTCGTGGTAGCGGATGCGGCTGGCGACGGCATAGACGCTGCCGACCGCCAGCATGCCGCCGGTGAAGGCGGCGCCCTGCACCGCGGCGATCGGCAGGCCGAGCAGGATGGCGATGGATGCACCCGCGCCGGCGCCGGCCGACACGCCGAGAATGTCCGGCGATACCAGCGGATTGCGGAACATGCCCTGGTAGGCGGCGCCCGCCACCGACAGCGCCATGCCGACCAGCAGCCCGGCGAGAATGCGGGGCAGGCGCAGCTTCCATACCACGGTGCCGGCCTCGCCAGCGGCCGCCGGGCCGGCCAGCAGCGCGGAAAGCGCATCGGACAGGGCGAGCGGATAGGCGCCGGACACCAGCGCGACCGCCGCGACCAGCACGGCCGGCAGCACCAGCACCAGCGGATGCAGCCCGCGAGCGCTCATGCGGCGGTGATGGCGCGCACGAGCAGTTCGCGCGGGGGCACGTGGCCGTAGAACTGGCGGTGGAACTCCTCCGCCTCGTCGATCCAGTCCGCTGCCGGTGCGCCGCTGTGCAGCACCTCGCGCAGCCAGCGCACGCCGATCAGGCGATTGACGCTGGGCGGGCCGTCGAGCCAGCCGAAGGGCTGGTGGGGAGCGAGGAACAGGCGGCCTTCGCGCACTGCCGGCAGCGTGTTCCAGGTGGCGTCGCGGCGGGCGAGGGCGGCGAACTCGGCATATTGGGTGACGATCACGTCCGGCCTCCAGGCCAGCAGTTGCTCCAGCGACACCCGGGCCAGGTTGCCGCTGCCGCGGGCGGCATTCACCGCGCAGGCAGCTTCGATGCACTCGCCATTGACCGAGCCGGGCAGCGGCGTTTCCAGGCCGTCGCTGCCGCGCGCCAGATAGACCTTGGGTTTATCCGAGATATCGTTGGGCGGTGGGCAGACGGTCAGCACCGCTTCGGCATGGCGGGCGAGGGTCTCGGCGCGTTCGCCGGTGCCCAGCAGGCGGCCTGTCTGCCGCAGTTGGCGGGCGCTGTCGGCCAGCCGCCCGTCGACGAGGACGTAGGGGATGCCGGTCTGCAGATGGACGCGCTCGGCGATGGAGAGGAAATGCTCGCTCACCATGCCGGTATCGACGATGACATCCGGCGCCAGCGCCACCAGCCGTTCCATCGGCACCGTGCTGCCACGCCCGGTCAGCCGGCCCAGCGCCGGCAGCGCGCGATATTGCGGGGCCAGCAGGGCGAGCGCGTCGTCGGACATCGCGCCCGGCCAGCCCATCAACTTGTCGGGCGCCAGGGTATGGACGAGCACCGAGGCCGGCGGCCCGGCGGCGAACACGCGACGGATGCGCTCGGGCGCGGGCAGTTCGCCGAAAACATGAATGCCGTCCCCGGCGGTCGGGCGTGCTGCGGCAATGCCCGGCAGCAGCGCGCCTGCCGGCAGGAAGGGCGCGCAGGCGGCGAGCGCCAGGAAGGATCTTCGTTTCATTGGCCGGCCGTCCGCAGCTTCAGGCCGCGCGTTTCGCGTAGGCAACGCCGATGAACCATTCGTCCAGCGCAGCACGATTGGGCGGCAGCTCGGCCGCCTGTCCGCCGGTGAATTCCCGCCAGTCGGCCAGGTAGGCCTTGCCGACCACCGTCAGCAAGGGCCGGCCCGTGTTCATCAGCGCCAGCATCTCGGGTGCCAGCCCGCCGCCGAGCGCTTCCAGCGTGCCGAAGCGGTTGGCCACCGCCAGGTCGCTTTCAGCCTCGCGTGCAGTGCGCAGCGCGAGGCTGGCGGCGGTGATGCCGTCCGGTTCGGGGCTGCACGGCAGCGGCCAGCGGCCGGTGTGGTGGTAAAGCGGAATGTGCAGGCCGGTGTCGAGCTCGACCAGCGCGGCATGCGCCTTGCGCGAACCGCAACTGCGCTGGACGATGCCATGCACCTGCCAGCCCGAGTCGCGCAGGTCGAGCGCGAAGCGCGCGAGCAACTCGTCGGCCCGGTCGCCGCGCTTGTGGACGATCGCGGCCACCAGCGGCGATGGCCGGCGTGCGCCCGAAGCGGGAGTCGTGGAGGCTGTCATGGGATGTCCTCGCAGGCAGGGTTTCCGGGCGGGGGGGGGGGGGGGGGGGGGGG
>NZ_JANUXN010000030.1 GCF_025699485.1 Thauera carbonicopians
CAACGCCATGGTCCGCACAGGCAAACATTGGGACAAATCGCTTCACGATGCTTGACTTCTAAGACGGTTACTCAGACCGGGTCGCATACGCTGACGCGTACGCCGTAGAACGGCTGGGCAAACACTCCAAAGAGTCAGTTATGGATGCAGCTCTTCCAAGGCTTTGAAATACTGCTTCGCGATATCGGTGTGGTGCTTCATTGCCGCACCTCAGATGAAGCACGCGTCGTCACTTTGCGTGTTCTACGGCAGATCATTCGAAGCAGGGAAAAAGTGTCAGTTTGCTAGCGCGCGACGTGCCGCCTGCACAGCCTTCTCACTGCCTTCCATGTCGACCGAAGCAAGCGAACCATCAGCTTTTCGCTTGAACTTGAGCCGGACGCCACCATACGGGGCGGCGGCACGGCGCGCAGCTTCGGAGATCTGTTTCTCAGCGGCGGCAGTGAGCATCTTGGTCAGGTCACGCTTGCTTGGAGCTTTGAAGTCGAGCTTGATCATGTCTGATCCTTCGGCGGGCAAGGGTCATTGCCATATGAATCGCGAGCGCGGATCTGACCGTCACGGCCTTGGATCAGGAGTTCACCTTGACCCTGGCGAGCCATCTCGCGCCCTGCCTCGATCGCAGCGGCCTGAGTGTCGTACAAGCTGCTGACCCGTTCGCCGCCTTCACGCAGGGTTCCCCACTGATCACCGCGTTGGACGATGTACACGTTGTTTGGGTTTGCCATCTTCATTTCTCCTTGCGAACGCCCTTGAACGGGCTCTTGTCGCTGGTTTTCACATCCATGAAACGGCCCGTGTTTGCATCTCGCTTGACCCAGTGCCCGGACGGCGTTTGCGTCTGACTGCGTTCACGGACTGCACCGATTCGGCGCCCATCGCCGGTCGGGGGATTCTTTGCCATTGCACTTCTCCTGTAGAGACAACCGCGACATGCGGTTGTTGATTAAGTTATATCATCAAAACGATCATGTCAACAAGCCAAAACGGTTTGACGATGCCAGCCGGTAGGCGGAGAATCCGCAGCCATGAAGACGACAGCTTCGAGCTCGGAACAGACGAGCACATTGGACGGCCTGAGCCAGACGCAGCGTGACCGGCTGGCGTACATCGAATTTCGGTTGTACTTCCTGGGAGAGGTGGGCCGTTCAGACTTGAAGAAGCGGTTCGGGGTTGCCCCCGCTGTTGCTACGCGGGACTTCGCGCTGTACAGAAGCCTTTTCAAGGACAACATTACGTTCGACAATCTCTCGAAGACCTACGTCATCGGAGAGCGTTTTGTTCCTGCTTTCCAGCATGTGTCGGATCGAGTGCTGACTGCTCTCTCGGAAGGTTTCGGTGATGGGGTGAACCCCGTGGTCGGTCCGTTGATCCCCTGCGAGATCCCTGTAGCACTAAATCGACCACGGATGGATGTGCTTGCGCCTGTCACCCGTGCGATTTACAAGGGACGAGCGGTGCGGCTGCATTACATCTCTCATACGAGCGGTGCAACGACACGTGAGATCGTGCCGTTCGCCATGGTCTCCGATGGGCTCAGGTGGCATGTCCGTGCCTTTTGTCGGATGCGCCGGACATTTCACGACTTTGTGATCAGCCGCATGGACAAGACAGAGGTGATTCTGGACGGTGAGGTCGAACAATCCGAGACGTCCGCTGAAGACATCCAGTGGAACCGGATCGTGGAGCTCGAACTCGTCCCGCATCCTGATAAGAAATCCCCGGAAATCGCGGAAAAGGATTTTGGAATGACAGACGGTGTTTTGCAGCTCAAGCTACGGGCGGCGATGGCTGGCTACGTGTTGAGGCAGTGGCACATCGACTGCACATCGGACCATCGGTTGCAAGATCAGGCCTTCCGGCTGTGGCTTCGTAATCACTTGGCCCTGTACGGCGTGGAGAGCGCCAAGTTTGCGCCTGGGTATGTGTCGCCCGAGTAATATCTGCACGAGGCTTAGCGATATCCTGGGCTGCCTGTCCCTTCTCTGCATCGTGCTCTTTCGGTTTCTAGCTGACGTATTGGTAGCCAAGCTTCGGGCTCCGCAATGGCGTTGGTGGGCACTGTGATTTGTCCCGTTCCGATAAAGCCGAGATGGAGCGCTTTCTCGACGAGCTCGCCCACGCACCGCAGCGATAGCGTCACGAAGGCTCTGCCATGACGTGGACGCGCTGGCGTCAAAGACGGCGCAGATGTGACGTTTCCCCGAGAAGAGGGGCCGAAGAGCCCTCCTCGAAGTGCGGGGTGCAGCCCACGAGCCCGACGGCGGAGGGCCGTGATGCCCAAACGCAGGACTCCTACCGACACAAGGGGCCTTTCAGCATCCGCGCTTTATTTGCTGCACAGTAAATATTGCTGCACAGGTAAATATTCGCTAGGATCGGCTTATTCACTGCACAGCAAAAAGGCCTTAGTGCCCATGCATGAGTCCAGCCTGACGGAAAGACAGTTGATCAGCCGCTTCGTGGACGCTCTGCGGGAACTTCCCGACGTGGAGGCCGACCTCGACCATTGGGAGCCGGCAAGCAAGCAAGGCGACCGTGGGCATGACGCCCAGGTCGATCTGCGCGTTGCTGGCAAGTCCTTCGTCTTGCTGATCGAAGCCAAGAAGGCAGTCTTCCCCCGGGATGTCCGGCAAGTGATCTGGCAGTTCCGGGAGGCAAGCCACGGACGGCCCACAGGGCAGGGCGCAGAGGCTCTGTCGCTTCTCGTCGCTGAGTCCATCTCCCCCGGTGCGAAGGAACTGCTCAGAAACGAGCGTGTTGGCTACTACGACAGCGGCGGCAGCCTGTACCTGCCTGCGCCAGGTGCGTATCTGTACATCGACAAGCCGCCCCCCAAGACCTTTGCGAAGTCGGTGCGCGCACTGTTCTCCGGACGGCGCGCGCAGGTCCTGCACGCGCTGCTGGTCCGGCATCAGAACTGGTTCGGCGTCACAGAGCTGGCGCAGTTGGCGATGGTGTCGCCCGCCACCGCCTCGCAAGTGTTGACTGAGCTTGAGCGTTTCGACTGGTTGGCGGCGCGCGGCCAAGGCCCGGCCAAGGAACGCCACCTGCGCGAGCCGGCGGCCTTGCTCGATGCATGGACCAAGCAACTCGCCGCCATTCGGCCGTCGACCCTGCACCGGTACTATGTGCCCGGCACGAAGGCCGACGCGCTGGAGGCGCGGATCGGCCAGGTCTTCGACGCGCGCAGCGTCGAGTACGCCGTGAGCCACGAGACCGCAGCACAACGTTATGCGCCGTTCCTCTCCAACGTGTCGCAGGTGCGCGTACGGGTGCTGATCGGCGCTAATGCCGACGCCGCGATCGGCGAGTTGAACGCACGGGCCGTCAGCGAAGGTGCCAACCTGGCCATCATCGAAGCCAAGTCGCCAGGCGAACTGCTGTTCCGTGAGCGGGTCGGTGGCCTGTGGCTGGCCAGCCCGATCCAGATCTATCTCGACCTGTTGCGCGGCGAAGGCCGCTCGAAGGAAATGGCCGAGCATTTCCGCAAAGAAAGGATCGGCTTCTGATGGCCAAGCCCGCAACGCTCGACGGCTACAGCGACCAGTATACGGTGGACTGCGAACGTGTCCTCGTAACGCTGCTGCGTGGTCTCGGACCGTGGAAGGATTCGATCTACCTGATCGGCGGACTCACGCCCCGGTATCTCGTTGCCGCGCGACCGCCGGTGGTACCGGCGCATGCGGGTACCCTGGACGTGGACATCGTGATCGACCTGCAGATCCTGGCCGACACCGAGGCGTACCACACGCTGGAGGACAACCTCAAGAAGATGGGCTTCGAGCGTGCGGAGAACGAGAAGCAGCAGAAGCTCTCCTGGCGCTGGCAGACCCGCACTGAGCACGGTGCGCTGATGGTGCTGGAACTGCTCGCGGACGCACCGGACATCGCCGGCGGCAAGGTTCAGCCGCTGCCGACGGAAGGCACGATCTCGGCCCTGAACATCCCGCATTCATCGATCGTTTTCGACCTGCACCAGGTCGCCGAAATCCAGGTCGAACTGTTGGGTGACAACGGCATCGCCACCGAGAAGATCAAGCATGCCAACCTCGTCAGCTTCACCTGCCTGAAGTCCTTCGCGTTCGACCAGCGCTTCGAGCGCAAGGATGCACACGACTTGATCTACTGCATCGAGCACGCCCCTGAAGGCATCGACGCTGTGGCGGAGGCTTTCCGCAAGGAGCGTGGCGGCAGGCACGCTACCGTCGTCGAAGCCTCGCTGGCGATCCTGCGCAGCCGCTTTGCAGGCGACGAGAAGACCGAGGGCTATCGCAAGGACGGCCCGGTGTCGGTCGCCAAGTTCGAGCTGGGCGAGGGCAACGACACGGAGCAACGCGAAACGAGGGCGCTGCGGCAGCGGCAGGCCAGCGACGTGATCGAACAACTACTGGCCCGGATCGGCTAGAGGGCACACGACATGATTTTTCCTGCCGATATCAAAGGCTGCATGAAGGACTGCATCCTGTCGCTGTTTTGGCCGCGCAAGGACATTGTGGGCTTCTTCGAGAAGCACGGATGCACGAAGGCGGAGACCGCGTCCCTCCAGATAGAGGGCGAGAACGCACTCAAGCGACACGAAGTCGTTGATTCTCTGTTCTCCGCGCTCGCGGCACGTCAAGACAATGGTCTGGGCCCATTCCGAGCCATGCTGCAGTCGCTGCTGAGCTGGTCGCATTTCGATCCGTACTACTTCGACAAGCTGCGGAAGCTGGATCGGAGCACGGCCAACAAGAACTTGGAGCACCTTCGCCAACTGCAAGAAATTCGTGACGCCAAGATCAAGTCCGATCGCGAGCGCCGGGCCGCGCAGGAGGCGGTGCGCCAGCAACCCACGGCGTCGTTAGAGCAATTGCGTGCCGAGTACCTCGATCTGCTCGCCAACAAGACTTCGCGGCAGCAGCGCGGTTACGTGCTGGAGCGCATTCTGGCCGAGTTGTCGCGCCTTTCGCGACTGGAGGCCACGGAGGCCTTTCGCGTCAACGGCGAGCAAGTCGACGGCGCGGTGAAGTTCGATGGGGAGCACTATCTTATCGAGGCCAAGTGGCAAGAACGATCCGCCAGCAACGAGCCGGTCTACCAATTCGCAGGCAAGGTGGCGGGGAAACTGTACGGACGGGGCCTTTTCATCTCGGTGAATGGCTTCAGTCCAGAAGTAATCCGAAGCCTCGTCATGGGTAAAGAGATTCAGACGCTCTTCGTCGATGGCGAAGACCTGATCCTGGTGCTGGAGGGGCATCTCACGCTGCGAGACATGATCGACCGCAAAGTGAAGGCAGCTCAGACGAAGGGGCTGATCTACGTTCATCCGATTTCGGGTGCCGAGAAAAAGTCGTAGTCATCCGCAAAGCGGCAAATTCAAAAGGGGAGTTTTCTTATGGATCGTGAAACTACCGGCCGACAGGCGCAGGATGTGCATCCTATGGACCTTTCCAGTTATTCACTGGCTCAACTGCGGCAGCTCCACAGCCGTATCTCCTCAGCGATCCGGCAGCGCGAGCGCGGAGCGAAGGAGGTGCTTCTGAAGAAGCTGACTTCGCTGGCCAAGGCTGAAGGTTTTGCGCTCACGGACATCCTTCCAGTGGCGGCGGAACCCACCAATGGCGGTAAGTTGCGGCAGCAGGACTCTGGCGCGGCGCCGTCGTCGAAGGCCAGATCGCCGCTGCCGGCCAAGTACGCGCATCCGAACGACCGGACTTTGTCCTGGTCCGGAAGGGGACGGAAGCCCCAGTGGGTGGAGGCCTGGATGTCGAACGGTGGTGCGCTGGATGCGCTCGCCCGCGCTGCCGAAGTCTTTGCGACGGGCAAGGGGCGTCGCATTCGTGGCGCTGGGGGTGCTAAAACGAAAGCCTGAGTTGAACGAGTGCGCTGCTGGCGTATTCTGGAACGATGATGCGCAAGGCCGTTTTCCTTTTCTTCCTGCTGCTCGGTATCGGCATCGGTTTCCTCTCCGTCCGGGACGAGGAGTGGGGGCTGTGCATCGTCATGATGTGCGTGGGAGCGTTGTTCGGAGGGGCGATCGGCGGCGGGCTGTCGGGCATTGGAAGCAAGCAGAAGGGACGGTTGCCGCTCCGCTCCGAAGAGGAGGAGAACCCGATCCCCGGCATGGGATACTCAGGGCGGGATTTGGCTGCCAACTACTGGCGGGACAAAGGCCATCCTCCATTCATGAAGCCACCTGAGCCCGACCCCACGCATGGAAGCCGGATGTTCGATCCCGACAAGCTTCAATGACGGCCCTACTTACGCAGCACGTCCCTCACCGCCTGTCTCGCGTTGTCGAGGATCGGCGCGGCGTCTTCGACCACCTGCTTGCCTGACTGCGCCATCAAGGACCGTTCTGAAGCGAGCGTGCCGTCGGATGTCTGGGTGATCGCCGCCTTCTCGTCGAAAGCGCTCCAGTCCCCGGCGGTGGTCGACTGTATTCGTGCTCCCTGGGCCTGGACGTCTTCCCGTAGTTGAGAAGGTGCAGTCTCTTTGCTTGAAGAGGCGATCGACGATGCGCCGAAGCGCTGAACTTCCGTGGTCTGGTTCCGGTGCCGCCCGGCAATGTCGGGGGACAGCTCCGGCGCCGCAGCGTCCTGATGGTGCTGCGCACGCACGTCGCCAAACGACAAAGGCACCGCGCTGCCGTCGGAGAAGAGCCGGTTCGGCCGGATCGACTGGCGTGCCAACTCGGCTTCCATCAAGACATGGGCGGACGCGCTGTTCCCACCGTATTCCTGCGCGTAGCGGGTGAACATCGCCAAGTTGTGGGGATCCTGGGCGATGTCGATGGAAATCGTCTCGCCGCGTTCATAGGCCGCGGACATTCGCTCGGCAAAGGCGGTGCGCTCGGCCAGGGCCGCGTCGGCGCGTTCGGAGCGGCTGGTGGCGGTGGCGAGGCGTGAAGCCATGTCTTGTGCTTCGCGCGCGTCGTCCGCGACGATGGCCGCGAAGCTCGTGTCCCGGGATACGCGGTCGCCGAACTGCTTGAATTCGGCAATCTGATCGCTGGTCAAGGACGTCATCACACGCCGTTCTTCCGCAGACAGCCCCGACAAGAAGCTCTTGTCGGCGGTCGCGTTGCCCTGCAGTCCGGCGAATCTTGTGCTAAAGCCCAGATGCCCGGAGGCACCGAAGGCGATGCGGGCCACCTGCGACTGGCTGAGCCCGGTACTGTCGGCCACGCCTTGGCTGATCTGGTCCAGGCGGTTCAACGACTCGCCGAACTGTTCGAAGCTGCTGGACGACGAGCCGGTGCTGCTGCGCGACGAGTGCAGCTTGGCCAAGCCGCGGCTGAACGCCTGGGCCAGCACCGTCGAGCGCTCGGTATGGGCGGCCACCGCCTCGCCGCGGGCCGCATCGGCCTGGCGGCTGGCTTCGGTCACGTCCTGCTCGGCTACGCGCATCGACACCACGCGGGACGCGAAGCCCTGGTTGCGCAGCAGGCTCAATGCGGTGCGCCCGGTCAGCGCGTTGCTGCTGAAGGTGTCGCCGCTGAGGTCGTTCTGCCAACTGCGCATGAAGGCCGAGGTGCGGTTGGGCGCGAGCCGCATCTGGTCCATGGTCACGTTGCCCAGGCTGGTGTTGCCTACCGCGGCCGAGCCGGTGGCCGCACCCAGCATGGCCTGCAGGCCGGACAGCCCCCCGACCATGACAGAGCCGAAGTTCTCCATGCGCTTCAGGGCGGCCCAGGCGATGAAAGGGATGGTGATCGACAGGTAACCCACCACCGCTTCGCCGGAGATCGTGCGCGAATAAATCGACGAGGCGGTCTGCAGCGACAGTGCCTTCATTCCCGTGCCGAGGTCGGCCGCCGCGGCGATGTCGTAGGCGGCGTAGATGGAGGCCATATAGTTCAGCACCGCATACAGAGGCGGCCACAGCTGGATCCAGATCAGGATGGTGGCGTAGCCCTTGAAGGCGATCATCGACTCGCGGCCGCTGGTGAGCAGCAGCAACAGCACGAAGAGCGGGAAGAGCGCATAGGTCACCGCCTCGATGACGTTGCGGAACACCGGCAGGGCCTGTTCGGCGACCTTGCCGGCGTTGATCCACGCTGCGTTCTGCTGCGCGACGCCCTGTGCGCGGCCGACGGCCAGGATCATCGCCGCGGGGTCGTTCACTTTCTGGCCGACGATCTTGCCGGTGTCGGCGATCGCGTTGAGGACGGCGTTCTGGCGTATCAGGTCGGCGGCGGTGGCCGAGGCCGCGGCGATGCCGTTTTTCAGGTAGGCCTGCTGGATCTGCCCGGCGATCGCGGCCGCGGCGGCCGTGCCGGGCAGGGTGGGATTGAGCTGGAAGGCGAGGTGGCCTTCGATGCGGCTGATCTGCGCCGGCAGCCGGCTGTTGAGGTTGAGGTAGGCGTTCGGGCAGGTGTCGATGGTGCTGCTGCCAGTGGCGCTGGTGATCGGTGTGAAGCGCGCCGGGTTGGGGCTGGCCATCAACGCCCAGACATCGTCCGCCGTTGAGAAGGCGGCCGGATCGAGGGTGCCGTCGAGCAGATCAAAGGTCGTGCAGTTGTGGATGAAGTTGATCAAATCGGTGCGGAAGTTCGGATCATTGAACACGACATTGCTAGTCTCGCGGATCAGCCGGCTGCCGAACATCAGGCCGTTGCGCTCGTAGGTCAGCTCGCTCGGTAGCGCGCCTGCCCCGGGGATCAACTGGAAGGCGGTCTCGAAGAGACCCGTCAGGGTGTGCCCGATCGTGCTGGTGAGGCTACCCAGCAGCGCCGCGCCGAACGGCACGTTGTCGACGACCTGCACCGGCGTGCCGCCGGTCTTGTCTACGATGCCCACAGACACCTTGGGCACGATCAGCACGGAGAAGACCAGCAGCACGGTGGCGAGCCATTTCCAGCCCTGCAGCTTTTCCGGGGCGAAGGCGTAGGCGATCAGCGCGGCGACGAAGCCGCAGAAGGCCACCGCCGCCACCGCCGACAGGTAGTCGCCCGAGGCATGGATCGCCGCCGCGGCGTTGAAGACGCCGAAGAGGCTCGCCGCGTTCTGGTAGGCGTAGATCTCCCACATGACCCGGTCTCTGGCAGTGGGCTGCGATCAGCGCGCCAGGTAGGCGGCCTGGTGGCCCAGCATGTCCATGACGTGCTGCGGCATGCTGGTGCGCAACTGGCGCTCCAGTTCCTCGAGGTGGCCCGACACCGCGCGGAAGGAGCCGACCTTCTGGTACAGCAGATTCTTCTCCTGCGAGATCTGCCACAGCATCGCCTGCGTGCGCTGGCGGATCGCCGCCGCCTGTTCGCGCTGGGTCTGCTGCAGCGTGTAGTCCTTGTCCAGCGCCGCCATGCCGAGACGCAGGTTGCGTTCGAGAAACACGTAGGCGTAGTCGGCGGCGATCAGGTCGCGGTACTGCGCGATCAGGCTGTCGGCCAGACCCGAGCCGGGGATACTGGTGCCGATCGACAACATCTTGTAGACCGGTTCTGTGGTCTGGTTGACGAAGCCGACCTCGGGCGAGTTGTTGGGGATGGCGCTGCGGGTGGCGATCTTGTCCGCGATCGATCGCATCAGCGTCTCGACGCGGGCGGTGAAGGGCGTATGGTTGTAGGCGGTGTTGAGCGACACCCCGTCGCAGGCGCTATGGTTGTTGCAGCGCAGGAGATGCTGGACCACGTTGCCGCTGCCGGCGGCGGCCTGGCCGTAGAGCAACTGGCTGATCGAGGTCAGCGTGGGCGCGATCGGCTCCGGATCGCGGCCCGATTCCTCCGGATAGTAGATGATGGTGCCGACGATGCTCATGATCAGTTCGCGCTCGGCGTCGTCCAGGTAGCCGCCGGTATGCTGCAGCGCCTTCCAGGTCAGGTTGCCGACGAAGGGCGCCTTGTTGCGGATGTTGGCGTCGCCCGAGCTGCGCGCGGTGGACAGGATGCTCGGGCGGTCGCTCGCGCAGCGCCGGCGCGCGGCGTCGCGGTCGCTCTCCATGCCGAGTTCGATGGCCAGGTCGGCGCAGGTTTCCTGCGAACTGTAGCCGAGCGACTCGGCCGCGGTGCTGACGATGGCCTTGGCGGTTTCGCAGGAGTTGATGCGTGCGTTGTTGATCCAGGTCTCCAACCCCTTTGCCCACTTCGTCAGGCCACCCAGGAGCGGCGAGACCGCCTCCAGCGCCAACTGAAAGGCGATGCCGGGCAGGGCCGCGGTGATGTTGCGCAGCATGTTCTTGAATTCGTCGGCGGAGATGTGGCTGAAGCTGCCCCCGAAGACGTCGATGCCGCCGCAGCCCGCCTTGGCGCTGGGGAACTGGACCGCCGCGAGCTGATAGACCTTGTTGGGCGAGCACATCATCAGGTTGCCGCCGGTATAGGTGTTGTAGGCCTGCCCGCGAAACGCCCCCGGGGCGGTGTAGTTGCCGATTGCGCCGAGGTTGTCGAACATCGCGTTCACTTCGCTGTTGAGATCACCCGCATGCACCCGTGGCGGCAAAAGGACGGTGCCGGCCGCCAGGACCACGGCGAGCGCTCGGCGCAGGGGGACGGTGTGCATGGCGGGGACTCCTATGGCAGGGCGAGTTGGCGCGCGGCGCCGGGCAGCAGGGCTTCGCCCTCGGGGCTGGCAACGATGGCGATGCGTTCGAGCAACTGGGATTCGGACAGCACGCCGAAGCCGATCGGGGTGATCCGGCCGGTGAAGGGCTGGGCAAGGAAGACTGCCGGCACCTGCGACACCTCGAGCGCGGCCGAGATGCCGTTGTCCATGCGCGCGGCCGGAAAGCCCGGCAGCGGCCCGCCGTCCAGGCTGACCGCGACGACCTGGATGCCGTGCCGCGCCTGGAAAGCTTCCAGCACGGGCGCGAAGGCGTGGCAATACGGGCAGTCCGCCCGGTAAAAGAAGAACAGCACGTGGTCCTCGCCCAGGCGGGCCACGGTGCGCGAGCGTTCGTTGCGCTGGGCCTCCTCGAAGACTTCCAGTGCCTTCGCGTTGACCGGGCGGCCTTCAAGGGTGGGGTCGAGTTCGGGCGTGGCCCAGGCCACCCGGCGTGCGACATCGGCAAAGGCGGATGCCTGGCGCACGACCCTCGCCTCGAGCGCCATGTAACGCCGCACATTGCTTTCGGTGGGCCGGATGACCGCGATGTTGCGGTACGCCTCCAGCGTCTTCTGCAGGTGTTCGAATTCGTCCAGCTCCGGGGCTCGCCCGGCGTCCGGCTGTGCCGTCGGCGGGGCTGATATCGCCGGCTGCGCTTGTTCCTCGGCGACGGGATCCTCGTAGAAGTGCCAGCCGCGCCAACTGTCCCGCCAGTACGGCGATCCGCTTTCCCCGGCGGCACCGGCCGGCAGCCCGACCGCCAGGCCGAGGGCAAGCAACAAAGGAAGCGGGCGGCGGGCCATGGCGGTGCCTACTCGAGGGACCTGGGCGGCCGCCCGTCGAGGCAGTAGTCGATGCCGAACGCGATGGTTTGTCGGCGCGGCCCGGGGGCGTCCGGCAGCACGACGCCTTCCTGCCAGAAGGTCACGTTCAGCCGCGCGCAGCCGGGCTGCGCGTAGCGGCGTTCGGTGGTGACGTCGATGTGGATCGGTGACGTGGCCTGGAAGTGTCGGGTGATCGCCTCGGCGATCTCTCCGGTGAGCACGCCGTATGCCGTGCCGTCGGGCGCGCGCAGCGCGGCGAGCATCACCGGCCGGGCGTCAGGCACCGGCGTGCGGTAGGGCACGTCCGCGGCGGCGCTGGGCACAGGTGTGCAGAAGGCGCCGAGCACGTAGGCGAGCGCGAGGCGTGACGGGCGGTTCATGGGCAGCGCCCCTGTCCGTAGTAGCACTGGCCCGCCCGCGCGGCGTTGTCCGACTGGAGGGCGCCGACGTCGGGCAGGGTGGGCACGATGGAGGCGTAGAACTCGGAGAGGTCCATCGCGGCGAAGTCGAGCGCCTGCAACTGCGCGATCGTGAAGCCGGAGCAATCCGGATTCCTGGCGCTGCCCCAGCCCTTGCCGACCTGCGCCCGGCCCTGCTCGTTGACGATGCGCGCCAGCACGCTGTTGAAGCAGCACTTCCCGGTGGTGTGCTCGATGCACGACACGCACTTGCCGAGCACCCGGATGCACGACGAACAATAGGTGCCGATCTTGCGGCACAGGCGCGCGCCCTCTTGCAGGGCCAGGCGCCCCTCGTTCTCGTTGCACGACATCATCGACATCACGACGTAGATCACCACCGCGATGGCCAACGACCAGGGGTCGAAGGCGATCACCACGTTGGCCCCCGAATACAGCGCCACCGAGCCGGCCGGCACGGCCGCGCCGTTGATCGCGACGGTGACGCCGTAGGTCGTGAAGCTGCCGGAGAAGCCGCCGCCGAGCAGCAGGGCCTGCAGTCCCTGGTAGATGAACGCGCGGTTCGACGAATTCATCAGCACGTCGTAGACGAGCCGCGACCCGGTGCCGAACAGGCTCTGGTTGGTCATGCCGGCGCCGGACGAATCCGACATGCAGCAGTCCTTCAGCAGGCGGTCGCGGCACTTCGCCGCCTCGCCCGAGAAGACCCGCATGGTGTCGGTGTCGAGATAGACGCCGGCCTCGCGCGCCGCTTCCATGAAGGACATCGAGCGGGCGAAGTCGGCGTCGTGGGTGTAGGCGGTGCTGAAGCAGTTGCCGGCCACGCAGAAGACGTCGGCCGGGCAGTTCGACGCGGTTACCGCGGTGCCGGCGGCGACCGGGCAGGTGTAGGTGTGCTCGGCGATCTCGCACGAGCCGGTCGCCGCGTTCGCCTGCCGGCAGACGGTGCCCGCCGGCGTGCAGCCCGCCGCGGCGAGCGGGGCGCATTCGTCGCTGGGGGCGCCGTGCGTGCACGACAGCGCCGTCTCGTAGCGCCAGCAGTCCCGCGTGACCGGCGCGCCGTCGATGAGCTTGGTCGCCGGCCCGTCGACGCAGCGCGCCGCCTCGCTCACCGCGCAGCGCCCGTCGGCGGCGAGCGCGGGGCAGTGATCGTCCCAGCGGTCGGCCTCCGCCACCTCGGTGTGCGGGCGCAGGTAGCTCAAGGTCATCCGCGGGATCGGGCCGTAGGCGGGATTGAGCTTCCAGCCGACCACCGGGCGCTGCGAATGCACCCCCCAGAAATACCCCGGCACAGTTCCGGTCTGGTCGATGCCGAACTGCCCACCCGGCGGGGAGGTCGACGCGTAGCAGCGCGCCTCGTCGAGCCAGGTCGGCTGCCACTCGCCCGGCTCGCCGCCGGGGCTGGTCGGGTTCAAAATGTGGTTGCCGCTCTGGGTGCCGGCGGGGCAGGCGCCGTAGACCTCGAGGAACGGGCGCACCTGCTCGCAGTTCCCGCCGATGCCGTAGCCGTACTCCTCGCCGCTGCAGACCAGGCGGTATTCGCGGGCGATCAGCACGGTGAGCCGGCAAGCGTCGCCCACGCACTGGTTGTCGGCGACCCAGGCGCCGTTCTGGCCGCCGCCCCAGCCGGCGCCGGTGTTGGGCAGCGTCGCGACCCGTTGCGGGAAGACGAGCGGCGTGCCCATGTCCACGTCGAAGTAGGCCAGCGGCGTGCCGCCCTGGGTGACACGGAAATGCTGCCGCGCGGCCGGCCGGTCCGGCAGGCACTGCACCGCGGCGCCGGTCGCGCCCGAGGCGGCGGACACGAACCACTCGCCCGGCGTGCAACTGCTGCTGCGCGCCACCGACACCGTCAGGCTGCGGGCGCAGCGTTGTGCGCCGGCGCCGCTGTACTGCCGGCAGACGCGGGTCTCCGTTGCCGCGCCCGGCACCGTGTCGACCTGGCAGCCGCTGTAGAAGCTGGCGATGTTCTCCAGCGACAGCGACGGGTTGGCCGCGATCCGGCGTGCCTCGGCCACGGCCGGATCGTAGGGGGAGATGGTGTCGCGCGGGAGGTTGGCCGACGTGCTTGCGCCGACCTGGGCCTCGCAGACCGGATCGTCCGGCGCCGCGGCGCAGGCATTCAGGCGCGCGTTGGCCTGGCCGCCAAGGTTCGGCTGGCCGTAGTAGGCGGATTCGGGCGGCGAGATGGTGTAGCCGGGGACGACGGCGGCCGCGTCGGCCGCGCGGCGGCATTGGCGGCCTGGCCCGCCGCGGTGCCTTCGGCATGGGGCTGCGCAAGCGCCGTGGTCTGCGTCGTCACGAAGCAGACCAGCGTGATGCCGATGACGAGGCGGCGCATGGCGGGGCTCCTACCGCGGGCCGGGCTTGAGGCGGGCCAGGAAGAGGTCCGCTTCGCGCTGGAAGTCCGGGGCCGCGCGGCGCAGGTGTTCGAGCGCATAGTCCAGGCTCACGTCGCCCGTGGTGCGCGCGAACGCCCCCGCCGGCGGGCAGGCGCCGCCGGCGCAGGCTGCCGGGCGTGCGCCGTCGCGCACGAGGACGAAGCTCGGCACGCGGGTGACGGCGAAGCGGTCGAAGGCCAGCGGATCGATTTGCACCGCGACCTGCCGGCCGCCGATCAGGCGCTGCAT
This sequence comes from Thauera carbonicopians, assembly GCF_025699485.1. Classification (GTDB taxonomy): domain Bacteria; phylum Pseudomonadota; class Gammaproteobacteria; order Burkholderiales; family Rhodocyclaceae; genus Thauera. The sequence continues at coordinate 14,397 of NZ_JANUXN010000030.1, forward strand.
GCGGGCGGCGGTGTCGCGCAGCGATCCGTTCATGAAACCGCGCAGTACGATCAGCGCGTGGGCGCGCTCGGCCTGTTCCAGCAGGCGCGCCAGCGTGGCTTCGGGCATTGAGAGACTGGCGAAGACCAGCAGCGCGGGCCCGCCGGCCAGCGCCTGCGCACCGTCCAGGCGGGCGGCGCCGTCGGCGTAGCCTTGGGCGACGGCCGAGAGGTCCAGCGGCCGGGCGGTCAGTGGTTCGGGGAGGGCCTCGATGCGGGGTGTGGAAGGCGCGGGCGGTGGCACGGGCGACGGCGCCGAATGCTTCTCCTGGGCGCGGCGGATGTCGTCGTCGGTGACGATGGGCGTGTCGCGGCGCGCGCGTGCGATGTCTTCGTCCGTCACGATCGGTTGCGCGGCCGCGGTACTGCTGAGGATGGTGGCGAGCAGCGCCACAAACACGGCGGCGCAGCGGCGGAAAGGTTCAGAAGCCGACACAGCAGTTCCTTTTCCTGAACAACATGAAAGCGAAGTCCTCGCCTCGGACCGGGTATTCCTTGCCGGCGCCCCAGATGATCGTGCTGCGCCCGAACGGCTGGCAGCACTTGCCGTCCTCCTTGCCGGTGTTGGGGATGGGGTAGGTGAGCTGGGTCTTGTAGGCGGTCTTGTCCATGACCGGCAGGAAGTAGGGGCCGCACAGCCCCGCCTGCCCGTGCCAGCCCCAGGCGAGGAGCTCGCGGTGCAGCTTCGCGGTCAGGCGCTGGGCGAGCAGCGCGGCCGTGCGCACGCCGCCCAGGTGGTAGGGCAGGTGGCCGTTGAACGGATAGACGGCGCCTTGGCAGCCGGCGCACCAGAACATCTCGCGGATGCCGAAGCCCGCGGTCGCGGCCACGCAGTCGGCCGCGCAGGCGGCCACCGCCACGGGGTTGGCGAACAGCACCGCCTCCGGGTTGAGGATCAGCGTCAGTTCGTCGTCGCCCCACAGCGGGTCGACTTCGGTGAGATAGGCCAGGTCGAAGCTGCCCTTTTCCAGGCAAGGGAAGTCGGTGACGACTTCCAGCCAGTACATCACCGGATTCACGTACCAGTGCGCCTGGTAGAAGCTGCCGCCGTCGCCATCGGCCTCCGGCCGGGTGAAGCGGGCGGCTTCCGGCGCGGGCAGGCCCGGGTCGAGGTCGATGCCGCCGAGCGACACGAGGCAGAAGGGTTTGCGGATCACCTCGACGTGGCGCGCGGGTTCCCAGAAGCCGATGGACAGGCCGACGGTCGGATTGACCCCGCAGGTGCACACTGGATTGGACGGATTGTCGATGTCCTCCTGGCCGCCGAAGTTGCCGATGCGCGCGCTGCCGATGCTGATCGGCAGGATGCACGACCAGCAGAGGTCGGTGATCGGGTTCGGAAACTTGCCGGTGCAGGTGATGCCGGCCGCGGCCGGCGTCGCCGCGCCGGCCAGGCCCAGCAGCAGGCAGACCGTGAGGGCCAGGCGTTTCATCGCGGCACCTCCGATCGCGGCACTTCCAGCTCGTCGATGCGCAGCCGCGGCCCCTCCTGCGAGACCAGCGCCGGCACCTGCCGGATGCCCAGCCGCCGCGTGAGCAGGCCGAACTGGTCGTAGTAGACCGGCGTGCGCCAGCGTTGCATCAGGTCCAGGTAGGCGCCGCCGGTCAGGATCGGTTTCACGCGGCCGCCGTAGTGGGCGATCAGCGCGGCCGCGTGTGCGACCTGGTGTGCGTCGCGCCCGTCGAAGAACAGCAGGTGGCGCGACAGCGAGACGATCTCCAGCGGATTGGCGCGCGTGCCGGCGGCGAACATCAGCTGGCCGTCGGCGTCGTGCAGGTTGCGCTCGAGCGTGAAGCTCGGGTCGTAGTAATAGGTGCGCCGCGTCCCGGTGGGCGACAGCCCCTCGACCGGCGCGGGGTGGCGGACCGCGTCGACGCCTCGGGTCCGGGCTTCTTCTTCGAGCCGCTGCAGGTCGCCGCTGGCGGCCATGTCCCGCAGGCGTTGTTCGATGAAGGCGAGCAGGTGGGGCTCGGCGATCTCGTAGGTCGGGCCGATCACGCCGGCGTCTGCGGCTCGGCCTTGGGGCGTGCCGCCGAGCAGGGCCACCACCGCGACGCAGCTTTGAAGAACCGGGCGGCGCATCACCGCGGCGCTCCGGTCGGGCAGTGGATCTGGCGCACGAGCTGGACCCGGGCGGCCGCGTCCTGTTGCTGGCTGGCGCGGATCAGCCCCATCAGCACCGGTTCGCCGCCGTCGTGTGCGAGCGCCTGGCGCAGTTCGAGGGTGTTGAGCGTGCGGCCGCAGCGCAGGTGGACGGCACCAAGATAAATCTTGGCGCCTTCGGCCGCCGCCGGCGCGATCTGGTGGAGCAGCGCGAGGAAGTCGAGCATGGGCATGTCGTCCCCGGTGCGGATCGGCCCGTGTGCCGGACTGGTCTGCGCGTGGGTGGTGGAAACGGACCACAGCGCGATGAGCGAGGCGAGGATGGCGATCACCACCCGCAGCGCGAAGCGGATGAGACCGGCGACGGAAAGGGGGCGGGACATGAAGATCTCCGTCAAAAAAGCGGCTCGACCACGCCGATGACCTGCTCGGCGCGCACCAGGCCGCTGTCGCGGTAGCGCGAATCAAAGGAATCGGGGCTCGTGCCCTGCACGTAGTAGTGCCCGGGCGGGATGACCGTCGGCGCGATCGGCGCGAGCGGCTGGCGGTCGAAGGCGTGGGTCTTGGCGATGCCGACCGGTTCGCCGTTGATCCGCACCTCGCGCCCGACGACGGTGACCGTGTCGCCGGGCAGGCCGCGCACGATCTTGAAGAAAGGCTGGCCGGCGAGCCCCGGGTAGTCGCGTGCGCCGTCGCCGGCGAAGGAGAAGACGATGAAGTCGCCGCGGCGCAAGGTGTGCTGCCCCGAATGCAGGATCGCAACCTTGTAGGGCAGGCTGGGCGTCCAGTTGAACAACAGCGGCAGGCGCGGCGTGGGATCGATGAACACGCGCACGTAGGCCACCGCCCAGACCGCGAACAGCGGCACGTAGAGATACCAGCGCCGGCGCATGTGGCGCAGGAAGTCGGCGAACCCGGCCCGTGCGTGGTGGCGCGAGGCGGCAGGCGGCGCGGCGGGCTGGGCCAGGGTGGCGGCGGGGGCGGGCAGTTCCAGCATCACGGCGCCTCCACGCGCTGACGCAGCAACGCGGTGAGGTCCACCATGCGCGGCGCCGGGCCGGCGACGGCCGACTTGAGCATCACCGGGCAGCCGCATTCGGCCGGCAGGGCGGCGAGCGCGGCGGGCAGTTGCCGGGAGAATGCCCGCGCCATGTCCAGCGCGGCCTGCCGCTCTTCCTCCGTGCGTGCCGAGGTGAGCCGGCGGGTGAACTCGTCTTCCTTGGCGCGATAGACCTCGGCCAGATCGACGACGCCAATGATCTGCCGCGGCTGGGCGACCAGGCGGTCATAGCCGGTCAGCGCGCAGGCGGTGACGAGGATAGCGATGAGGCCGTGGGTGGCGAGCTGCGGCACGGGCGTCATAGCGTGTGCCCCCGGCGCCGCAGCAGTTCGGCGATTGCTTCGTCGATCGACAACCCCTGGGCGCGCAGTTCGTCGATCGGCGCGTTGTCCTCGAGCTTGTTCGAGAACAGCAGGTGGGTGGCCGGATCGAGGATGTTGCGCGCGACGCCTTCGCCGACGGGCGACGAGATGTAGAGCTCCGAGAAGGCCCCGGACTCGGTGCGCAGCGAGTTCAGCAGCCGCTTCTTCGGCTCGTCCATCGCGAGTCGGCCCTTGCGGTCGAGCATCTCGATGGATTCGGGCTTCTGCCGTAGCAGGAAGACCCAGTCGGAGCAGTTGAAGGCGGCTTCCATCTGGGCGCTACCGTAGTAGTCGTCGGCACTTTGTGTCGCGGTGCCGAGCGCACCGCCATATTTCCGGGCGCGCCGTGCCGCTTCCTCGACCACCGCGGCCTTCACCGGATCGTCGGCGCCGATGTCGCCCAACTGCTGCTTCAGTTCGTCGATGAAGAGCACCTTGCGCCGGTTCCGGGTCAGGTACATCTCGCCGGTGATCTGGTGCAGCAGCAGGATGTTCACCACCGCGTGCAGGTCGGGGCGGCGCTTCAGCTCCTCGTTTTCGATGACGATGAAGTCGTTGGAGAAATCGACGTTGGCGCGCCCCTCGAAGAAGCGCGCGTACTGGCCGTCCCGCGCATAGGGGGCGAGCATGATCGCCAGGTCCCGGATGCGCTGGTCGTTTACCACCCCCAGTTCCTCGATCGTGCCGGTCTTGAAGGCGTCGCGCAGGCCGGTGATGGTCAGGTCCTGGCCGTACGCGCGGAAGAGCTTGAGCACCACGGCCGAGATCGCCTTGTACTGGACCTCCTCCAACGAATGCTGCATCGAGGCCATCTTCGAGATGCCCGGCACCAGCATGTCGATGTCCTCGTTGATGTCGCGCACGATCGAGAACGGGTTGAGGCAGATGTCGACATCGGGCCGGAACTCGATGTAGGTGCCGTGCGCCTTCCTGCAGAGCTTCTCGAACGACCGGCCCAGGTCCAGCATCCAGACCTTGGCGCCGATGGCGCGGTAGGACCAGGCCAGTTCGTTCATCAGCACGGACTTGCCCGAGCCCGGGGCGCCGATGATGGCGAAGTTGTAGTTGCCCAGGTCGTTGTCGAACAGATCCAGGGTCATCAACTGGCCGCGCCGGCCACCGAAGATGAGCGCGGGGGTTCGTGTGCCACGCCACTCGGCGATCAAGGGGGCCATGTGGATGGCGTTGGCCATGGTCTTGCGCGTGACGCGGCGCATCTTCGCCAGGTCCCGGTGGAATCGCTCGGTCAGCGTCATTGGCAAGCTGGCGAGTAGCGCCTGCCGGTGCATGTAGGCGTCGGCATTGAGGGTGAAGCCGCGGCCCCGCCAGATCGCGTTGGCGGCCTCGTGGGCGGCCGCGGCCTTCTCCGGCGGCGAGAAGATGGCCAACTGGTGGTACAGGCTCACCAGGCTTCCGCCGGTGTCGACGGCATTGGCGGCAGCCGTCCAGTCGTCGAGCTTCTTCTTCACGTCGGGCATGACGTCGGCCATTTTCGATTTGGCGTTTTGCGTCGCTCTGACGTGGTTCGCCGTGATCACCGACTTCGTGGCGTTCGGGTCCAGGATGTGCACGCCCAGGATGTGCACGCCCAGGGTGAGCAGGAAGGGCGCGCTGTACTGGAGCGCGGGCTGCATCATGTCGCCGATCAGGCTGCCCATCTGCCAGAGGGCAAAGCGCTCCGGGAAGGACTTCACCGAATAGAAGCGCGCTTCGAGCATGTGAGGGCTCGATTCCTTCCACAGGGTGAGGCCGTTCAGGTGCGGGTCCTGGATCGTGTCGAAGTCGACGATCTGGTCGCGCAGTTCGCGCCCATCGTCGTAGTTGAGGTCGGGCGCGTCGGTGCCGGACAGGCGGTCCGGGTTCGTGAAGATCGCGCACCAGTTGATCAGGTCGGCCGCATCGCAGGTTCGGGGCGGCAGCGAGGCCGAGCGCAGCGTCGAGGCCATCGAGTCGCGCAGCGCCAGCAGCTCATCGCGCTTGTTGAGGTCTTCCGGGTCGCCCGGAAACGCGACGCTCAGCATCAGGCGGAAGTCGCGGATGGTGTAGTGGAAACCTGGGGTCAGCGATCTCTGGGAACCGGCCAGAAGGTGTCCGACACGTTGGCGTGCCAGCGTCCGGAACAGGTTTTCATTGCGCGCCGGGCGACCCCAGTGGCGGGCTTTGGCGAGTTGGTCCGCGTCCTCGACCCGCAGGTTCGCGTACCGGCGCAGTTGCTGCCGAACGTGCGGCGAAGCGAACAAATGGAACTGCACGCCGGTGCCGGCGGGGCAGTTGGCGTAGAGCGAGACCAGCACTTCGACCATCCTGTCATCGGCGCCGGACTGCGGCATCAGCTCCAGCAGGAAGCCCATGCCATCCCGATTTGCAAAGATTTTCTCGGCGTCGAGATAGCCCATGTGCGGCAGCCAGCTTGCGAACTGCTCGGCCGGGCTGTCGAGTGACGCGCCCAGCCCGAAGGGCAGTTGCAGCGGGCGCCATTCGGCGTGGTGTCCCTTCATCGCCGCACCTCCGGAGTGTTCCCGGTGCCGAGGCCGGGCAGCGGGGGGGCCGGGCGCGCGATGGCCGGCGTCGTTTCAGTGCGGGCCGCGTTGTCGCTCGCGGGTGCCGTGCTGCTCGCCGGCGGCGGGCGCAAGGGCGCATGGGCGTCGCGGATGCGCTGCTGGACGTGATCGATCAGCCAGTGTCCCTGATCGACCTGGACGTACACATGTGCTTGGTCGTACAGGTCGCCGTCGCGGTCTTCCCACGGCTTCACCCACAAGCGCAGGTAGCGCGCCTGCGCGCGCAGCGCGGACGGGGCTTCTCCGCCGGTGGCGGGCAGGCCGGCCAGGGGCGGTGCGGCGGCCGGGCGCGGCGGTGCCCCATCGGTGGTCCGGTCCGCAGGCCGTGCGGAACCGGCGGCGCGCTTGCGCTGGCCGGGCAGATTGTTGGCCACCGCGTTGGCATAGGTGCCGGACACCGACTCGCAGGTGACGCCTTCCGGGGCCTGGCAGGCGTACTTCGAATCGCCGCCCACGCCCGACATCGACATGCAGCCCGACAGCGCCAGCGCGGCGGCGGACGGCACGATGAGCCGCTTTGCCGCCGTCATGGCCGGCCTCCCGCGGCATCGGGCAGCCGGGCTTCGATCGCCGCGCGGTCGATGAAACCCTCGGTGCGGCTGCCGTCGGGCCAGACCAGCGTGGGCGTGCCCTGGATGCCGAGCCCGCGCGCGAGCGCGAGGTTGCGGGCGACCGGGTGGTCGCAGGGCGTGCCGGCGTGCAGCAGGCTTTCGTCGCCCCGCAGCATGAATTCGCGCCAGGCCGTCTCGCGATCCGCGGCGCACCAGATCGAGACCGGCAGCGCCTCGCCCTGGAAGGGAACGAGGAAGGTTTGGATCGTGACGTCGTCGAGGCCGGCTAGTTCGGCTTCGAGCCGTCGGCAGTAGGGGCAGGCCGGGTCGCTGAAGACCGCCAGCCGGCGTGCGCCCTTGCCATGGACTGTCTTCAGCGCGTCGGCGAGCGGCAGGTCGTCGAATACGATCGCGGCGGGGACGGCGGCCTCGGCCGGCTGTTGCCGGGCGGCGAGCCGGGGCGCGGTCAGGTCGCGCAGCGTCAGGGTGTCGAAGAGATGCCCGAAGACGAAGTAGCGCGGATCGTGCGTGAGCACGTACGCCACGTTGCCGTCCATCCACACCTCGAAGAGCCCTTCCACGGGCGAGGGCGCGATCTCGGTGAAGCGCGTGCCGGGGTGGGCCGCCTCGAGCGCGGCGCGCAACCGGGCCGCGTCATCGGAGGCGGTGTCGGCGGCCGGCAGGCCGGCCGAGGCGAATAGGGCAAGCGCGGCGAGCGGTGTGGCGAGCACCGCGAACCGGCGTGCGGGTGTTCGCCCGCGCTCAGTAGTCGGGGTCATCGGCTGCCTCCAGGTAGCGGTTGGCGGGGGACAGGTCCGCGCGGCCGTCCTGGGCGCCGGGCATCGGGGTGTCGATGCGCACGCCCTTGGTGATCACCACGTCGATCTCGCGGCCGGCGTCGATCTCGATCACGGGGAAGGTGTTTTCGGCCAACTTGATGTAGTACTGGGCCAGGCGGTCCAGGGCCTTGCCGACGCCGGTGCCCAGGCCGGCGCGGTAGGCGTCGGCGCCTGAGGCGCTGGCGACGGTGCCAAGGGCCGAGGTGCTGTAGTCGGTCGAGGAAGTGGCCAGGCCCTGGCCGATGCCGCTGACGACACCGGCGAGCAAGGCGTTGGCGAGCATCTGGCCTTGCTTGGTGACGAGCCGCCCGCGCATGCCGACCTTGCCGTCCTCGCCGTAGACCGAGCCCTGGATGCGCACTTCGAGCGTGTGGCCGTCCGGGCGCACGCACGACAGGTTCTCGGTGCGCAGGTAGGCGCGCTCCGAACTGATGTCGCCATAGCCGGCGGCGATCACGAAGCACTCGCGGTACTCGCCGTGCATGCTGTTGGGCAGCACCGAGTTGTCCGACAGGCGGATCAGCACGGGATGGGGGTTGGATTGGGACTGCCCGCCGGTGGGGGCGTCCAGGCCACCGAGCAGGGTGCCGCGGGTGAAGCTCACTGGCAGGTAAGTGGAGACGGTGCGGGCTTCGCCGGTGCCGTCGCCGGGCGGGGTGCCGGGGGTTGTCGAGGCAGCGCCGGCGGGGGCCGGCGGGCCGGCACTGGGTGCGAGGCTGACGCGGCTGATGGCGGGCGGCGGGGGCGGCGCCACCGGTGCGTCCGGAACGCCCGGGGGCAGGGCGGCGGCGGGCGCGCCGGCCGGTGCCGGCGGCAGGCTCTCGGCGGGCGGCATCGCGGTGGGCGAGGACGGAGCGGCGAGCGGTGGCGCGGGCGTGGCGGCGGCCTGGCCGGCGGCGGTGAGTTTCTGCTCAAGTTCGGCGAAACGTTGCAGGGTGCGCTGCTCGAACGCGGTCCGTTCGCTGTTGAGGCGGTTCTGCTCCTCGCGCTCGGCCTCGTACTGGGCGAGCTTGCGTCCGGCGGTGCCGACCCACTGGTCGAGCGGATTCACCTGTCCGCCCGGCGGCATCACGCCGATGTTGGTCACCCCGCTCGGGCGCGCGGCGGTGTCCGTGCCCGCCGGGCGGTCCGGTTCGCCGGTGAAGGCGAAGATCAGCCACAACAGCCCGATGCCGCCCGCCATGATGGCGGCCAGCAGGAGGTACTGGCGCTGGCGCGGCGAGAGCCGTTCGAGCAGGCCGCCCAGTGCACCGGCCGGCCGTTCATGCGGCGAGCGGGAGAGGCTCATGGCCGGCTCTCCTGGCGGATCACGAAGACCTGGGTGCGTTCGCCCGGGTGCAGGTTGTGGTGCTCGATGGCGATGGCGGCCACGCGGCCCGCTTCGTCGTCCTCGCGGTCGAATTCGGGCTCGGCGAGCACCATGGGGGCGTCGCTCACGTTCTGCAGCAGGTAGCGCTCGCCGACGAGGCCGCGGCCGCGGTAGATGCGGTCGAGGTGGAAGCGCGCCTCGCGCCACAGCACGATGGGCTGGCCCACGTCCTTGGCCTGGATGTCGGACGGCAGGCGGTCGGTGGCCATCGCCACCAGCAGCGCCTTCAGCGCGCGGACATGGCTGGCGGCGGTGCCGGTGGCGGCACGTGGGGTCGTAGCCTCCACGCGCCGCTGCGCGGCCGCCCGGTCGCGGATGACGATAGTGTCGGCCGGGGTGTCGGCGCGGCGCAGCAGCAGGGTGTAGGTCGCCTGCGCCGAGGAGACGAACAGGTTGACCGGCTTCGCGCCGTCGCCGACCGGGCGGACGTAGATCTCGCCTTTGTCGCGGTCGCACTCGAGCACGATCTCGCCGGCGGGATTGACCGGGGCGGCCGTCGTGGGCGTGCCGGCGCCCGTGGTGCCCGGCGGTGCCGGCAGGTCCGGCGTCGCGGCGCAGCCGCTGGCGTAGATGTTGCCGAACACGTCGGTGATTGGCGCGCCTTCGATGCGGATGCGGGTGGGCTCGTGGATCGACAGGATCGCCTCGACGGCGACCCCGTCGCTGGCGTCGAGCACCTGCAGGGCGTGGGCGCCGGCGGCGCCCGCGACAAGCGCGGCCGCCAGCGTGGTGCGCAGGCAAGCAAGTGCAGGTTCAGCGGCTCGCATAGGGCACCTCTTTGAAAGTTCTCAGATGCGTGCGTGATCCTGCGTAGCCGAACTCGACCAGATAGGCCTTCGAGTCGTTGCTGGTCTCGAAGCCGTTGACCAGCGTGCGCAGCCGTCCCCGGATGACGACGTTCTGGCCGTCCTCGCTCGGCACGAGCTGCTCGGGGGCGAAGGCGGTGGCCGCGTTGATGCGCTTCAGGCGTTCCGCCTCGACTTCCTGGCGGGCTTTCAGCGCGCCGTGCTGGGCCGGGTCGACGTAGGTCAGCAGGATGTCTTTCTTCCAGTCGATCGTGCCGGGGCTCACGTCGAGCACCAGCCAGGCGATGAAGCTGCCCATCTGTTCGAGATAGGTGGTGCTCGCCTTGTCCCGCGTGACCCAGAACGACTTGTCGATCGTCGGCGGCACGATCACCGTGCGCTCCGACCCCAGCACGTTGAGCAGCGCCGTGAGCGACAGCACCTGTCCGATCGCCAGGGCGCCGACCGCCAGGCCCAGGCCGCGGTTGCGGCGAAGGAGCGCCTTGCGGTCGGTGTTAAGCCGTTCGAAGTCCATGGCTAGCCGACCATCCGGCGGATGTGCGAGGGCGGCGTCGCGCGCAGCGCGGTCAGCGGCGTGGCCGGCAGGTGCCACCACAGCCAATGCACCGCGAAAGCAGGGTGCTTGTCGGCCTTGAGCTTTGAGACCCAGCGTGAGACCGCGATACCAGCGGCCATGCAGATCGCGAAGGAAAGCTTGGCGCCGGACAGGTAGCCGATGAAGAAGGCCAGCAGCACCGGCGCGGCGACATCGATGTCCCAGAAGCCCAGCTTCCAGTTGTCGTCGAGGCGGCGCGGGATGTAGGTGTCGGTACGCATGCCGGGCTCCCGGGGCGCGAGGCCGGCTCAGACGACCGCGCCCATGATCGCGCCGGCGATCACCAACCCGACCGCCCCGAAAATGGCCAACCCGACGTAGAACAAGACCGGGCCAAAATTACGCAGTGCGGCAAGCGAGATCAGCGCGACGACGAAGCCGACGAAGCCAACCAGGGCCTTGATCCCCGGCCCAAGGGCCGAGATCTGCGTCAGGGCGGATGAGAGGGGCCCCGTGATGCCGGTGAAGGCCACCAGGTCGAGGGCGAAGCTCGGAAACGCGGCGCACAGCCCCAGCAGGCCGAGGGCGAGCAGCGACAGAATGGCGAAGGGACGGCGCCCGTCCAGGCGGGACGGCGTAAGCGTTGCGGTGCTCATGAAGACCTCCGTTGAGTTGAGCGTCGGAAGACGGGTCGGAGCGGGTCGATGAGCGGGTGGGGGAGTGCGGGTGCGGGGGAGGGCCCCGAGGTGGGTTGCGGTCCGGGTGGTGCGGGGCGGTCCACCGCGATGTCGACGCGGCGGTTTAGCGCCCGCCCGGCCGCCGTGTCATTACTTGCGGCGAAGCAGCACTTGCCTGCCGCCTCCACGGTCATTGCGTCCTGGCGCTCGGGGCGCGCTCGGGCCAGGTGTTCGCGCACCGCGTGGGCGCGGGCGGCGGCGAGCGCGTCATTGACGTCGGCCGGGCCGGTGGCGTCGGTCCGGCCGGTGATCCTGATGCGCCCTGCATCGGGCAGCGCCGCAGCGACCGCGCGCAGGATCGTTCGGGCCGTGGGGCCGAGTTCGGCGCTGCCGAACGCAAAGTGCACCGTCCAGGTCCGGCTTTCGGCGATGGCCGGTGCGACGACATGCACCGGAGGCAGCACGGTCTCCGTTGCCGGATCGGGAACGGATGCCGGCACGACCGGATCGGGTGCAATCGGCACCGGGGCGACCGGATGTGGGGCGCGTGCCGCGGTGGTGCCCGGGAGCCGGTCGAGCGTCTTGGGGGTGGGCGTCGGGCATGCCGGCGGCACGCACCGGACGAAGTCCGCCCGCGCGCCGTGGCCGAGCTGGGCGAGGTGGCCCACGGGGCGCGGGGCCGGCGGCGGCTGTATCGGCGGGTGGGTGCAGGAAGACAGCAGCGCGGCCGTGGCAACCGCCTGGCAGATCCGGCACAACACCCGTGCGAGAGACATGTTCATGGCGCCACCCGTACGGCGAGCATCGGGACGGCTATATCAGCGGCGATCCCGGGGGCGGCGTGGCGAGGCGTGCCGGCCTGCCGCGAAGCGGCGGTGACCCCCGGAAGCTGGCGGTACACCTTCCAGGCGTAGCGCGCCCTGGCCCGGGCGCAGTCGTCGCCCTTGAGCTGGGTGCAGGCGGCGTTGTAGGCGCCGACGCTGTCCCAACTGCGGCCGAGGCGCGAGAAGAGGTCGGCCAGCAGCCATGCGCCGACGTCGAGGTTGGTGCAGGGCTCGAACAGGCGTGTTTCGGTGATGCCCTGCCGGGCCAGTCTGGGCAGGTGGCGGCTGTTGATCTGCATGAGACCGATGTCGTAGGAGCCCGTCCGCGAAAGGTGCGAGCGGTTGACGGCCTTGGGGTCGAGGTTCGATTCCACCTTGGCAATCGCGTAGAGCAGATCGGCGGGCACGCTGTGGCGCCGTGCGGCTTCATCCCAGCAGGCATGGGCCCAAAGGGGCAGTCCGCACAGCATGGACAGGGCGAGGAGCAGAGGGCGGGGCATGACTTACCTCTCGAGCGTCGTACCACCTTCCGCGGGCGTGGAAGGACCAAGGGTCGGGGCCGGTAAGCCGGCCGGGGTGGGGTACGGGTCGGCCTGCGCGATGCAGGCGGGGTGATTCGGGCGGGTAATTAGGAGCGGATGTGTGTGCCGTGCTCAACCGCTTTCCGGCGCGGTGCCGACGGCCGCGCGCCGGGCCATGTTGAGCCGAGCGTGCTTGAGGACCAGATTGCCAGAAGGGTCCGCTTCGCGGCACAGGGCGACCGCGCCGGTCGTCAACTGGTCAAGCTGAAACTTCGGGTTCGGGTGCTGGTTCGCCGGCGAGCGCTGCAAAGCCTGCAACTGCTCGTACTGCGGCCGCCACATCGCTTCGCGCCGGCGGGCCGTGGTGGGGTCGCGCAGCACGAGTTGGGTGCCGAGGTAGCTGAAAAGCCTGCGGGCACCGTCCGGCGGTGCCAGCGCCGCGGAGACGCAGGCACTGATGAGGTCGGGCAAGCGGAAAGTGGGGGACAGATTCTCCGGGCGCTTGAGGAGGCCGTAGAGCCAGTCGTGTTCGTCAATCCACAGGCGGGTCTCGATGACATCCCGCGTGTCGGCTTCCTCTACGGCTGGTGTCGCGCGGTGCTGACGGGGTGTTGGTGTGGCGGTGATCATGGCACGGGCCTCGAGTCGTGGCGTAATGCGCTTTCAGCGCATGACCGGAGCGTAGGCGGCCCTGTCCGGGGTGTCTCCCGGGAATGTCGCTTTTTGTGGCGGGGATTTCGCCATCAAGGGGCGGAGAATTGCGCAGCGGTGGCGCTACGATGTGCCGGTGGCGTACGCATGGACACGGGCAATCGGCATGGAGAAAACGAGGATGGAGGCAGGAAGTATCGCGAAGGAGACTGTGGAGAGCGGCTTTCGGCTGCTGGACAAGGTGATCGAATTCAGATTCGCGTTGGCCTTGCTGTCGGTGGCGGTTGCGCTCGATGTTGCTTTGGCAGGGATCGCCCACCGAAGCATCCTGACCATGGATTGGCCGGCGCTCGATGCCGGTATGGTCGCTAGGCTTGGTCTCGCCGCCGTGGCCTATGTGCTATGGATGGCAGTGTTGGCGTCGGTGTCGTACTACGCTGTGCAGAGGGTGTTGTCTTCATTGGCCGATAGCCGACTTGGCAGCGCATTGCGCTGTGCTGTCGAACCGGAGTGCGAGGTGGCCGAGCGGCGATATGCTTGGGGGCGGGTACGGGTGAACGATGCCAAACTGCGTGCGCTCAAGGACAAGGACACATTCTGGATGGCGCAGGTGGAGAAGGCTGAAGCCAGGGGGCGGGAGGTGGAGAACGAGATGACGGCCCTTGCTCGTTTGTCTTTCTCGGTCACGGGGCTGATGCTGATGGATTGGGGGCTGCGCGAGCATTCGATGGCGGGCGAAATTGCCGAAGGACTGGGTGGGTACGGCGGAAGAATGGGCGATGTTGCCATCCTGGGGCTATGCGCGATTGTGTTCGTGATCGCATTTCCCTGGCTGTACCAGGTGTGGAATCCGCATCCGAGGGATGCGTGGATGGACCATCCGGAACTGGCCAAGGAGCGCTTGGAGGCCATCGAGGAGGAGCGACAGCGCAGAGGGGGAGTGTGCCCAGTTCCTTCCTTCGGGGCGCGGCGATGAATATCCACCGCAGGGCGAGCTGGGCCGAACTGCAACCCAACGAATCCGCGTATCTTCTTTCTTAGCTGAAGAAGCCTTCTTAATTAATGAGGGTGAATATGGTCAGAGTGCAGTCTCAAACCTCTCCCTCTTGGCCTGTCGTAGCCAGCAAGCTTTCCAGTAGGTCAATAGCTTCATCTTTGGATAAATCCTTGAACAACTCTACTTCATACTTCAAGCTAAGGTTCAGATCGCCCCTTTCTGTAATGCTGCTATCAGGGTACGAAATCATGGATAGTATCCCAGCCAAGGCAGTATCCATCGAGAGGAAATGAATCCGTATGGTTGGTCCATGCTTACTCATCAATGCTTTCAAAAAACCTATGCGGATGATGACGTACAAGTCGCTTAGTGCATTATAGGAACGCGGACTGGCGGGCTTCAGCATCCCCCTGGCCTCTTTCCCTCCATGCAGGCAAGCTAGACAGATGACGACCAGTGGATCTCTGATAGGCAAGTCGAGATCTTTCGCTGCCTTGAGTAATCTATCCTGAACAGAACTTCGCTGAAGCTTTGGTACCCCAGCCTTCAGCATGGGGCAGGCCACCTCAAAATATTTGGTGCGCACAGGCCAGCCTAGTTCTAGGTTTTCTGTGAAGATTTGCCCCGCTTGCTGCGCATTTGCACTCAAGAAGTCCGAGTCAACACGAGCATGCTTGTAGAATTGGCGAATTACATCAGCCTCGTGATTTAAGCAAGAAATTTTCTCTTCGAAGCTATCCTTTCTCCCCTTTTCACCTTCAATAATCGAAAAAAGCGGAGAAATGAAATTCCCTTTTCGGTCGATGCTTCTTAGTCTCTTTATGAATTTGAGTTTTGTTTTGTCCTTCTGAATCTTTCCATTAATGGATTCCTTGATGAGATTGACAGAATTTCGATCGAGAAGATAGAAGCTATTTATTTTCATTTTTCATTTTTATGAATAGAGTTATGTGCTGATTTTACCCCTACTCAACCCGAATTCAAAAAACAATTCTTTGAAGCTTTCTAGGCCTGGGGTCATGAATCATGGCTCTTTCTTGTCATTCTGGGGTGGCATCAACAGCAGATTCGGGCCAAACTGCGTTGGCAACTGATGCACTAGACAACTGCCATCAAGTTCGCGTCGCCGGGCGGTCCCTCATCCGCGCCGATGGAAACACGCAAGCGCCTGTCCCGCCAGCACGCCGACGATCAGCGGCACGCACGGCAGCCACAGCGGCGGCAGTGTCACCGGCAGCACCAAACCGACGACCGTGGCGCACACGATCACGATTCCCGCGCTCGCGTACAGCGCGAACATCTCGGGGTCGTGCTGCCGGAATTCCCTGGCCTTGACGAGCCGGGTGCATCCGCCGTCGGCCAGCGCCGCGAGGACGAAGGCGGCGAGCCAGGGCAGCCATTCGAGCAGGGTGGCCAGCCGGTAGCTGGCGAGCAGGAGCAGGGCGTCGATCGAGCGGAAATAGGGGTTGTTGAAGAGCCGCTGGTTGACCGCGGACATCTCCCGGGACACCGCACTATCGACGCCCGCTGGCGAAGGGGCGCCGTGCGCGGCCGGGATCGGCGTGGCGTCGGCGGTCGCGTCCTGCATCCGCATGGCGCGGTTCAGCATGCGCAGGGCGGGTTCTTCGCCCCAGTACGCCACTGCCCGCGCATGCTCGGCGCGCAGTTGCGCGAGGAAGCGCTCCGGCGGGTGCGCCGAGGGCAGGTACAGCACCAGCACGAGCAGGCCCACCAGCGACACCACGGCGACGGCGCGGATCATGCGGCCGCCCGGGGCATGTTGCGGACGTCCGCATCGGGATCGATGATCGGAAACCGGCCCTTGATGATCCGCCCGCCCGACACCGAGGCGAAGTACTGGAGGTTGGGGAGCTTGCCCAGCACGTCGGCCGGCACCATTTCCTCGAAGCTCTCGGGAAACACTGATTATTTCACCAGCCTGCCTTCCTGATGGCAGAGCTGTTTGAGACACTGTCGCCTACGCAGACTGGA
>NZ_JANUXN010000031.1 GCF_025699485.1 Thauera carbonicopians
TCAACGCCATGGTCCGCACAGGCAAACATTGGGACAAATCGCTTCACGATGCTTGACTTCTAAGACGGTTACTCAGTTGACCGATCCGGCTGCGGGAAAGATCGATGCAAGGCTTCCCCTTCTGCGCAGCATTGTCGGCGAGATTGTCTCCGCTGATGACCAGGCTGGCACCGGCATGCAGACCGGCAAGATCGATCACGCCTTCGACACGCGCATGCCTCGGTTGTCGCTCTATGTCGGTGGCATCAGCGAGCAGGACGTTGCCGTCCACCCGGGTATCGCGGGCGCTGAGCTTACCGCGTACTTCCAGCCTGCGCAGATCGACATCGCCTTCGATGCGGGCGAGGTCGGCAGTGAAGTCTTTCGCGCATTTGATGATCGCATTGCCGTCACTGGCGCGGAGATTGCCGCCGATCCGGGCATTATCGAGACAGACTGAGTCGTCGATCTCGCAGCACCCGAGGTTGATGGAACCTGCGGTGCGGATGCCGCGCAAATCGAGCTTGCCTCCGACCCGGGCTTTTATTTCCGCGATGGTCTTCTCGATGGCCTCCTTGGCTGCATCGTCATTCGGATTTAAGCCGCGTTCTGCAAACTGCGAGCGGAAATGCGCTTCGGCGTCCTCGCGCCAGAACCGCAGGCCGCCCCCCAGGCTCGTACCGAGAGCGACGAAACCGCCCTCGACATAAGCTGCTCTACCGAAGCTGTTGCCGCCGGGAGCGACGGTACGCAGACCCGTGAGATCGATACCTGCGCCGACCTGCAGATCCATTAGCAATACGCCGCCGGCGGATGTCCCGCAGATCATCGGCTTTTTCTCTTGAGCAAGCCAGGGCGATGCACAGAGCCTCAGACGACCGCAGTATCCGGTGATGAACTCGACGAGTCCGGTGATCTCTGCGCCTGCGCAGTCGATGTCGCCGCGTACCGAGGCGCCGGAAAGCACGGCGGCGGCGCCGATCCGGGTGCGAAAGCGGTCGTGCAGGCGCGCAAACAGCGAGTCTTCGAGCCGTAGTCCGACCAGTGTGAGCGGCCCGCCGACGAAGCAGCCGCTGAGCTCGAGCTGGCCCGCCCGGCTGCGAGAGAGATCCAGCTCGGTCTCGATCCGGGCCCGCCAGCCGCGTTCACCGTCGTCGAAGTCGAGCACACCGAGATTCACGGAGCCGGATATCTCGCACGATTCGAGATCGAGATAGCCGTAAATACGCACGCCGCGGAGATCGGCCTGGCGAACGCGCAGGCCGTGCATTACCAGCGCTCCACCGATGAACGTCCGTCTGGCCTTGACGGCTTCACCGAATGTGCTGCGCGAGGTATTGCCGATCAGGTCGAGCGGCCCGTCAACTGTCATGTGCGACAAATCGATTGCGCGCTCGTCGTCGGCGTCATTGCCGCGGCGATATACCTGCAGGCCTCGGGCGCGCATCACACCGCCAATTCGCGCCCATTGCGCGCGAATGCGACCGAATACGGTCAGATGGTCGGCAAAGACCCCCCCTTTTGCCTCGAGCCCGCGCAGATCGAGAGTCGGCTTGACCCGGCGTTGCTTTTCCGCGCTGCTGCCCGATGCGTCGTCGATGGCCCCATGGACATATGAGCGGTCGAGACGCAACGCACCCTTCACCGTCGCATTGCGAGCGCTGAACCTTTCCAGAAATCGGCAGCCGAGCAGTTCCAGTGAGCCCTCGAAGACCGTGTCGTCAAATACCACGTTGCCTGTGAATTCGATGTCCTCCAGCCGGACCGTACCAGCAAAGACACTCTTATCGGTCACGTCACCGCTTACCCGCAAGCCGCGCAGTCTGATCGGCGGCCTGGGCCCGTCGCTGACGGCAAGGAATTGCCTGATACGGGCCAGCAATTCCTCGGCGGCAATCTCCTCGCGCTTCTTTCGCCGACACAGCAGCGGCACGGGTGGGCGAGCCTGTTTGACGTCCAGCTGAGGTAAGGGCAACGTGTCGACCCCGGCAATCGGCGTATCTTCATCCATCTGGATTGCGCCGTCTCCATTGACCGAGAAATCGGCATGAAACAGGGTATTGCGATACCAGACGAGCACGCCTTTGAAGCAGAGCGCTGGGATTTCCCGCACCGCATTCTCGTCACCGGTTTCGCCGCTTTCCCCTGCCACCGCAGGGACTTCCGGCCTGGGTGGGTTACGGCCGCTCATCTCGTCAAAGAGCTTCGCGATCACACCAGGGAGCAAATCTAGACTTGCTCGGTTATCCGCTCGTTTCTTCCTTACTTCGACGTATGCCTTGGTTTCGGTTCCCGCATCAACGGGCGGGAGATCGAACACATCGGCTTCCTCGACACCGGCAACCGGCTCGAACATGGTCAAATGCCGCATCTCCGCCCGTTCCTCGAGCGGCACAAGTGCGCTTTCCCAGTCGAAATCCTTGCTGGAACCGGGGATCAGGAAGGGGGTGAGGGTGTAGTCCACATCCTCTTCGCCACCGAGAAAACTGCAGAAAAATACCAAGTACTCACGCACGTGCTCTGGGTCGAGTCGAGATAAGTCGAGCCCGGCCTGTACGTTGAGCTGGTGCAACGGCGACGAGGTCCAGTCGAGCAGCGTCCAGGGGGCCGAATCTTCAAACGCATCGATGGGCGCGCGCACTGCGAACAGATGCGCAAGCCGTTCGTAGCCCGCCAGATCCGGATCGTCTTCGATGACGCAGGCAAAACGGTAGAGCAGCCAGTCCTCGCCATAGAAGGGCAGCGGCCGCGTATCGACACCCTCGACCGATAATGCAGAGTGCTCGGCCTGCGCCGGCGGCTTGGTGCCCGTGACGCGCGCCAGCGTAGCCCTGACGCCATGAGGGGAACTCACCAGAGCAGCCTTGAGGCCGCGAGTCGAGTCCAGATGATCATTCAGCGTTCCGATCGCATGCTCGGCCATCTTCCGGTTGAGCTTCGTCCACACTGCATCGTCTTGCGGCAAGTACATTGTCGGGATCCGTTGGCTACCGTTGCTTGAACCTAGTAGCCGACCATATCCCCGTCAAGATCGATCGGTGAGATGGCCCGGTTCTGCTGCCTGCGTGGCGCGGGATGGATGCTGAAGGGGCAGCAGGCATGCTGGCGCGCTGCGATGGCCGGCAAAACCTGCCAGAATCGCGGCTGTCCTGATTCCTCCGTCTGCCTGTGCCCCGTCTTCCGGCTCCTTCCGTATCGTCGCTCTTGTGCCGTCCGCCCGGTCTGTTCCGCCGTGCCTTCGCACGGAGTGCGGCGGCAGCTTGCGCGCTGGTGATGCTGGGCTGTTCGGCGGGGCTGAACGATCCGTATCCGAGCGTTGAGCGCGGCGAGAACATCTTCTACACGGCCTTCACCGAGCGTCCCAAGCATCTCGATCCGGTGCAGTCCTACAGCGAGGACGAGGCCGCCTTCCTGTACCAGATCGTCGAACCGCCGCTGCAGTACCACTATCTGAAGCGCCCGTATGTGCTGGAACCTGCCACTGCCGCGGAGATGCCCGGGGTGCGGCGCTACGACCGCAACGGCCGGGAACTGCCGGCCACGGCGGATGCGGCGAACGTGGCGAAGACGGTGGTCGAGATCCGCATCAAGGAGGGCATCCTCTACCAGCCGCATCCGGCATTTGCTGTGAACGAAGACGGTTCGCCGCGCTATCTCGGCCTGACGGCGGACGATCTGCATGGTGTCCGGGGCCTGGGGGACTTTGCGGAAACCGGCACGCGCGAACTGCTGGCGGCGGACTATGTGCACCAGATCAAGCGGCTCGCCCATCCGAGCCTGCATTCGCCGATCTTCGAACTGATGGCCGAGTACATCCCCGGCCTGAAAACGCTGCATGGGCAACTGGTGGCTGCACAGAAAGCCGCGGCGGAGCAGGGTGGCGGTGCGCTGGATCTGGAGCGTTTCGAGCTGCCGGGCGTCGAGGTGGTGGATCCCCATACTTACCGCATCACGCTGCAGGGTGCTTATCCGCAATTCATGTACTGGCTGTCGATGCCTTTCTTCAGCCCGGTGCCGCCCGAAGTCGACCGTTTCTTCGCCCAGCCCGGCATGGCCGAGCGCAACCTGACGCTGGATTGGTGGCCGGTCGGCACCGGCCCCTACATGCTGGTCGAGAACAACCCGAACGCGCGCATGGTGCTGGCGCGCAACCCGAATTTCCGCGGCGAGCCTTATCCCTGCGAAGGCGAGCCGGATGATGAAGAGGCGGGACTGCTGGCCGACTGCGGCAAGACCATGCCTTTCATCGACCGCGTGGTGTTCTCGCGCGAACGCGAAGGCATTCCGTACTGGAACAAGTTCCTGCAGGGCTATTACGATGCTTCGGGGGTGTCGTCCGACAACTTCGACCAGGCGGTGACGATGACCAGCCAGGGCGACGTGGCGCTGTCCGATGAAATGGAAGAGAGGGGCATCCGGCTGCTGACCTCGGTGGCGCCGTCGATTTTCTACCTCGGCTTCAACATGCTCGATCCCTTGGTCGGTGCGGCCGGCTCAGGTGGCTCAAAGGAGAAAGGCGCTGGATCGCGGGAAAGCCGCGAGCAGGCGCGCAAGCTGCGGCAGGCGATCTCGATCGCGCTCGACATGGAGGAGTTCGTCTCGATCTTCCTCAACGGCCGCGGCCTGCCGGGCATGAGTCCGATTCCGCCCGGCATCTTCGGTGCGCGCGAAGGCCGCGAAGGCATCAACCCGGTCGTTTATGAATGGCAGGGTGACGACGAGAACGGCAGGCCGGTGCGGCGTAGCCTGGACGAAGCCCGCCGCCTGCTGGCCGAAGCGGGCTGGCCGAACGGCCGCAATGCGCGCACCGGCGAACCGCTGATCGTCAACCTCGACACCACGCCGGGCGGCCTGGGCGACAAGACGCGCTCGGACTGGCTGGCCAAGAAGTTCCGCTCGCTCGGCGTGCAGTTCGTCGTCCGCCCGACCGACTGGAACCGCTTCCAGGACAAGATCCGGCAGGGCAACGCCCAACTCTTCTTCTTCGGCTGGAATGCCGACTACCCCGACCCGGAGAACCTGTTGTTCCTGCTGCATGGTCCGCAGGGCAAGGTGAGGTTCAGCGGCCAGAACGCGGCGAACTACGAGAACCCGGAATACGATGCCTTGTTCGAGCGCATGAAGGCGATGCCCGACGGCCCTGCGCGGCAGCAGGTGATCGACCGCATGGTGGCGATGCTGCAGCACGACGCGCCCTGGGTGTTCGCCTTCCATCCCAAGACCTATTCGCTGCAGCATGGCTGGGTGAACAACCGCAAGACCGGCGCGATGGTGCGCAACAACATCAAGTACCTGCGGCTCGAGGTCGAGCGCCGTGCCGCCGCCCGGGCGGAATGGAACGAGCCGGTGCTGTGGCCGCTGGTGCTGGCGGCGCTGCTGCTGCTTGCGATGGTCTCGCCAGCGGTGCTGCACTGGCGCCGGCGCGAGGTCGCCACCGCGGTGCCGGACGAGGCGGGGGAGAGGCACTGATGCTGGCCTATCTCGTCCGCCGCGTGCTGTATGCGATCCCGATCCTGATCGGCGTCAATCTGCTGACCTTCGTGCTGTTCTTCGTCGTCAACTCGCCGGACGACATGGCGCGCATGCACATCGGCGTCAAGCGCGCCACGCCGGAGGCGATCGAGCGCTGGAAGGCCGACCGCGGGTACGACAAGCCGATGTTCGTCAATGCCGATGCGGAAGGCAGCGCGCGCTTCACCGATACGATCTTCTTCGACAAGTCGCTGCGGATGTTCGCGCTCGAGTTCGGTCGCGCCGACGACGGCCGCGACATCGGCCAGGAGATCCGCGACCGCATGGGGCCGTCGCTGGCGATCGCGCTGCCGACTTTCGTGCTGAGTTTGTTCGCGTCGATCAGCCTGGCGCTGCTGCTGGTGTTCTTCCGCGCCACCTACCTGGATTTCTGGGGCGTGGTGATCTGCGTGGCGATGATGTCGATCTCCAGCCTGTTCTACATCATCGGCGGCCAGTGGCTGGTGTCCAAGCTGTGGGCGCTGGTGCCGATCTCGGGCTACGCGCCGGGGCTGGACGCGACGCGCTTCCTGATGCTGCCGGTGCTGATCAGCGTGCTGGCCGGCATCGGCTCCTCGGTGCGCTGGTACCGGACGATCTTCCTCGAGGAGATCTCCAAGGACTACGTGCGCACCGCGCGTGCCAAGGGCTTGTCCGAATTGGCGGTGTTGTTCCGCCACGTGCTGCGCAACGCGCTGATCCCGATCCTGACCGGCGTGGTGGTGGTGATTCCGCTGCTGTTCATGGGCAGCCTGCTGGTGGAATCCTTCTTCGCCATTCCCGGCCTCGGCAGCTACACCATCGACGCGATCAATGCGCAGGACTTCGCCGTGGTCAGGGCGATGGTGTTCATCGGCTCGGTGCTCTACATCATCGGCCTGATCCTGACCGACATCTCCTACACGCTGGTCGATCCGCGGGTGAGGCTGGAATGAGTGCGCCGATGAGCTTCCAGCCCGTATTGCTATGGACCGACCTGCTGCTGTTCGTGCTGCTGGCGGTGGCGCTGCTCGCGATCGTCCATGTGCGCGGCAACGAGCCGCTGCGCGCGGCCTGGCGCAAGGTCGGCAAGCGCCCGACCGGCATGGCGGCGGCGGCGGTGCTGCTGGCCTTCGTCTTGGTCGGTCTGCTCGACAGCCTGCACTACCGGCCGCTGCTGCCGGCGGCGCAGGCCGAGGCATCGGCTGCAGGGGCCGAGACCGAGAACGGCGCCGAGGCCGCAGTCGATGCCGAAGCAGCGACGGGAGCCGAATCTGCCGCAGGCGGGCAGCCTGGGCCGGTGTATTCCACCGAAGTGTTGTCGGTACTGGATGCTTTGCTGGAGCCCTTGCGCGCGCAGACCGAGAAAACTTATTCCGCGCCTTTCGCCTGGCAGCTCTACCAGCGCGAGGCGATGGAATTGCCGGACGGCCGCCAGGTGCGCGACTATCCGCGCCTGGTGCATGGCGCAGCCCACCTGCAGGAGCCGGAGGGCGAACGCGCCGCCGACGTCGCGGCGCGCGTCGCCAGCGGCGCCGGGCTGGCGGCGGTGGCGTGGCTGCTGTGCTTCGTCGTGCTCGCCACCATCGTGTGGCAGGGCAGCGGCCTGGGCTGGGGGCAGGTGGCGCTGGCGATGCTGACCGGCCACACCGTATTGGCCTGGCGGGCGGCGCTGGTGACGCTGGCGATCATCCTGCTGATCGTCGGTGTGTGCCTCGAACTGGCGCCGCTGTACCACGTGCTGGGCACCGACAAGGTCGGCCAGGACGTGCTTTACCTGTCGCTGAAGAGCGTGCGCACGGCGCTGGTGATCGGCACCATCACGACGCTGGTGATGATGCCGTTCGCGGTGGCGCTGGGCATTGCCGCAGGCTATCTCGGCGGCTGGGTGGATGACGCGGTGCAGTATGTGTATACCGTGCTGAACGCGATTCCCGGCGTGCTGCTGATCGCAGCGGCGGTGCTGATGATGCAGGTGGTCATCGACACCCATCCGCAGTGGTTCGACACCGCGGCCGAGCGTTCGGATGCGCGCCTGTTGGCGCTGTGCTTCATCCTCGGCATCACGAGCTGGACCGGGCTGGCGCGTCTGCTGCGCGGCGAGACGCTGAAGCTGCGCGAGCTGGAGTACGTGCAGGCAGCAAGGGCTTTCGGCGTCGGTACGCCGGCGATCCTGCGCCGCCACATCCTGCCGAACGTGATGCACATCGTGCTGATTTCGCTGGTCATGGATTTTTCCGGGCTGGTGCTGGCGGAGGCGGTGCTGTCCTATGTGGGTATCGGCGTCGATCCGACGACGATCAGTTTCGGCACCATGATCAACCTGGCGCGGGCCGAACTGGCGCGCGAGCCGATGGTGTGGTGGTCGCTGGCGGCGGCGTTCGTGTTCATGTTCGTGCTGGTGCTGGCGGCGAACCTGTTTGCGGACGTGGTGCGGGATGCGTTCGATCCGCGGCGGAGCTGATATTTCGCGCGGCTGTCCAACCGATAGTGAACCGGTGTGCTCGTTTGACCGGATCGCAGGTATTCCTTCCGTGGGCTGCGGAACTCGCCCTGCGGGCTCGGACAGTCCTCGCCCGCTCCATGAATACCCCACACTCCGGCCAGCGTTGATGCTGGCCCGATGATCGAAAACCGTAGGTGAGGCGTCTCATGCGAGAACTTCGTTTCGACAATCGCTTCGTGCGCGAACTGCCGGGCGACCCGGTGGATGGGCGGCACGTGAGGCAGGTGCATGGCGCCTGCTACTCGCGGGTGGCGCCGACGCCGGTGCGGGCGCCGCGCTTGCTGGCATGGGCACCGGAGGTGGCGGAACTGCTCGGGTTGGATACGGCGGACGTGCTCGATCCCCGCTTTGCCGAAGTGTTCGGCGGCAATGCCTTGCTGCCGGGCATGGAGCCATATGCGGCCTGCTACGGCGGGCATCAGTTCGGCAACTGGGCGGGGCAGTTGGGCGACGGGCGGGCGATCACGCTGGGCGAGGCTATCAACCCGCAGGGACAGCGCTGGGAGCTGCAACTGAAGGGGGCGGGGCCGACGCCGTATTCGCGCCGGGCGGACGGGCGGGCGGTGCTGCGCTCGTCGATCCGCGAGTTCATCTGCAGCGAAGCGATGCACCACCTGGGGGTGCCGACGACGCGGGCGCTTTGCCTGGTGGCGACCGGCGAGCAAGTGGTGCGCGACATGTTCTACGACGGCCATCCGCGCCCGGAGCCGGGTGCGGTGGTGTGCCGGGTGGCGCCGTCCTTCATCCGCTTCGGCAATTTCGAGATCTTCGCCTCGCGCGGCGAGGAGGAACTGCTGCGGCAATTGATCGATTTCACCATCGACCGCGATTTTCCCGAACTGTCCGCGGCCGAACCCGATCCCTCGGAGCGC
This sequence comes from Thauera carbonicopians, assembly GCF_025699485.1. Classification (GTDB taxonomy): domain Bacteria; phylum Pseudomonadota; class Gammaproteobacteria; order Burkholderiales; family Rhodocyclaceae; genus Thauera. The sequence continues at coordinate 8,848 of NZ_JANUXN010000031.1, forward strand.
AGGGTGCGCTGGTTCGAGGAAGTGTGCCGACGCACGGCGGTGCTGATGGCGCACTGGATGCGGGTCGGTTTCGTCCATGGCGTGATGAACACCGACAACATGTCCATCCTGGGGCTGACGATCGACTACGGTCCCTACGGCTGGATCGACAACTTCGACCCCGACTGGACGCCCAACACCACCGACGCCGGCGGGCGGCGCTATCGTTTCGGCCACCAGCCGCGCATCGCGCAATGGAATCTGTGGCTACTGGCGAACGCGGTGTATCCGGTGATCCAGCAGGTCGAACCGCTGGAACGGGCGCTGGCGATGTATGCCGAGGTGCACGAGGCGGAGAACCGCCGCATGACGCAGCAGAAGCTCGGCTTCGAGACCTGGCGCGAAGGGGAGGGCGAGGAGGAAGGCGAGGATGGGGCGCTGGTGGCCGAACTCCACCGCATCCTGCAGGCCGGTGAGATGGACATGACGCTCTTCTTCCGCCGCCTGGCCGAACTGGATGTGGCGCAGCCCGATCCGGTGCCCGTTGATGAACTGTTCGGCGAGGTGTTCTACGAAGAAGCCCGCCGGAACGAGGTGGCCGCGGCATTCCAGGCCTGGCTCGCACGCTACGCAGCGCGGCTGCGCGAGGAAGGCGTGCCGGCGGAATTGCGCAAGGCGCGTATGGATGCGGTCAATCCGCTCTACGTGCCGCGCAACTACCTGGCGCAGCAGGCCATCGACCGGGCCGAGCAGGGTGATGCAAGCGGTGTCGTGGAGTTGCTCGATGTGCTGCGCCGGCCGTACGTCGAGCAGCCGGGGCGGGAAGCCTTTGCAGCGAGGCGGCCGGACTGGGCGCGCCACAAGGCGGGATGTTCGATGCTGTCCTGCAGTTCCTGAGGCGTGGCGTTCCTGGGGTGGGATGGGTCAGGCCTCGCAGGTCGGGCCACGTGGATAGAGCCGCAGGCGAAAATCACCGAACGGCATTCGGCCCCTTGCGCTCGATGGGTTTCGCTTCGCTCTACCCGTCCTGTATCTGCTACATCTGCGTGCGCATCAGGCGCTGCTTCTCGCGGTCCCAGTCCTTCTTCTTCTCGTCCTCGCGCTTGTCGTGCAGCTTCTTGCCCTTGGCAAGGCCGATTTCGAGCTTGATGCGGCCCTTGACGTAGTGCAGGTCGAGCGGCACCAGGGTGAAGCCGGCGCGTTCGACCTTGCCGATCAGGCGGGCGATTTCCTTCTTGTGCAGCAGCAGCTTGCGGGTACGCACCGGGTCGTGGCGGACATGGCTCGACGCGGTGCTGAGCGGCGCGATGTGCATGCCGAACAGGAAGATCTCCTCGTTGCGGATGATGACGTAGGATTCCTTGATGTTCGCCCGCCCGGCCCGGATCGCCTTGACTTCCCAGCCTTCGAGGACGATGCCGGCCTCGTGCTTCTCTTCGATGAAGAAATCGTGGAAGGCCTTGCGGTTTTCGATGATGCTCATTGCTCGATGATCCTTCGGCGGCGTCGCGCCGATGCGGTGCGCGGCCAACGGGCTGGTCCGCATGCGGTAGAATCGCGCATTTTAACAGCACGGCGCTACCCGTTTCGCACCGTGCACCGCTCAGGTTGTTCATGGCCGACGTCAAGAAGCTCGTTCTGATCGAATTCACGCCCGCGCAGATGTTCGAACTCGTCGACCGGTGCGAAGACTACCCGCAGTTCCTGCCTTGGTGCGGCGGCGCCGACGTCCATCAGCGCACCGACACCGTCACCGCGGCGACGCTGCACATCAATTACCACGGCATCAAGGCGCATTTCAGCACCGAAAACACCAAGCGCTGGCCGACCGAAATGGACCTGCGCCTGACCGACGGCCCTTTCACCCATCTGGACGGGCACTGGCGCTTCACGCCGCTCGGCGACACCGCGTGCAAGGTCGAATTCAGCCTGCGCTACCAGTTCTCCAGCAAGCTGCTGGAGAAGGTGCTGGGGCCGGTCTTCAACCACATCGCCAATACCTTCGTCGATTCCTTCGTGAAGCGCGCGGCGCAGGTCTACCCGCGGGCCTGAGCATGGCGACGATCCGCGTCGAAGTGGTCTATGCGCTGCCGCGGCAGCAGGAACTGATCGAGCTGAAGCTGGAAGAGGGCGCCACCGTGCGCGATGCGGTGGAAGCTTCGGGGCTGCTGGGCAAGTATCCCGACATCGACCTGGACGGGCACAACAAGCTCGGCATCTTCGCCAAGCTCGCCAAGGCCGACACGGTGCTGCGCGACCGCGATCGGGTCGAGATCTACCGGCCCCTGATCGCCGACCCCAAGGCGGTGCGCAAGAAGCGTGCGGCAGAGGGCAAGGTGATGAAGAAAGGCGGCGGCCCGGCGGAAGAAAAGCCCGAAGCTTCAGGCGCTTGAGTCGTCGAGCGCCGACACGCCGGGCGTCGACACGCTGGACGTCGCCATGCCGTGTGCCGCGGGCGCCGAAACTCCGGCGCTTCCTTCAGTTGCAGTGCTGCTCGATCTGTTGGCGCAGGCGTTCCGATTCCGCCGCGCGCGCAGCGTCGTCGACGAATTCGCGCTCGCCCGCCGAGTTCATTCGTGCGATCCGCTGTCCGGAGTCGAGCGCCGTAAGCTGGTTGCGCGCGTCGGTACAGAAACGCTGTCTTTCAGCTTCGTCGGCGGCATTCTGTGCCGCCGTGGCCTCAGCCTCGGCTTGTTCCGCACGGCGTTGACGGAAGGCGGTGTCCGGGTCGACCGGCTGTTCAGCCTCCGGCTGCGCCGCTTCCTCGTTCGCAGCGTCATCGGTGGCTTCGCCTTCGATCTGCGGGGCCGAGGCGGGGGGCGGGGTGCCGCGCAAGGTCTTGACCGGACCGCTGGGTGGCGGGATGTCCGAATAGTGGGTCCGTCCGTCCTTGTCCTTCCAGCTGTAGATTTCCGCGGCTGCGGGCAGCGCGGTCAGCAGTGCGAGAAGGAGAATTGCGGGACGAATCATTCAGGAACTCCGAAAAGCACGGCTTACATGCTGTGAAGGGCGTCTGTATAATACGGATTTGGTCGAAAGGATAAAAGCCATGCGAGTGATTCAGAAGGCGCTGACGTTCGACGACGTCCTTCTCGTTCCCGCCCACTCCACGGTCCTCCCGCGCGATGTGAGTCTGCAGAGCCAGATCACCCGGCGCATCCGTCTCAATATCCCGCTCGTGTCCGCCGCCATGGACACCGTCACCGAAAGCCGCCTGGCCATCGCGCTGGCGCAGGAAGGCGGCATCGGCGTCGTGCACAAGAACCTCACGCCGGCCGAGCAGGCGGCGGAAGTGCACAAGGTCAAGCGCCACGAGTCCGGCATTCTGAAGGATCCGATCACCATTCCGCCGACGATGACGGTCGGCGAGGTGGTCGCGCTGCAGCGGCAGAATCGTTTTTCCGGCGTCCCCGTTGTCGAAGGCGGCAAGGTCGTCGGCATCGTCACCAACCGCGACACGCGCTTCGAGACCAATCTCGATCAGCTCGTGTCGGAAATCATGACTCCGCAGGACCGTCTGGTCACCGTGCGCGAAGGTGCCAGCCTCGAGGAAGCGCGCGAACTGCTGCGCGTGCACCGCCTCGAGCGGGTGCTGGTGCTGAACGACGCCAGCGAGCTGTGCGGTCTCATCACGGTCAAGGACATGATGAAATCCACCGAGCACCCGTTCGCGGCCAAGGATGAGCACGGCCGCCTGCGCGTGGCCGCGGCGATCGGCGTCGGTGCGGGCACCGAGGAGCGTGCCGAACGCCTGGCCGAGGCCGGCGTTGACATGATCGTCGTCGATACCGCCCACGGCCACTCGCAAGGCGTGCTCGACCGCGTCAATTGGGTCAAGAAGACCTTCCCGCACATCGAAGTCGTCGGCGGCAACATCGCCACCGCCGATGCCGCGCGGGCGCTGGTCGATGCCGGCGCGGACGGCGTCAAGGTCGGCATCGGCCCCGGCTCGATCTGCACCACCCGCATCGTCGCCGGCGTCGGCGTGCCGCAGATCACCGCGGTCGACAACGTCGCCAACGCGCTTGCCGGCACCGGTGTGCCGATGATCGCCGACGGCGGCATCCGCTTCTCGGGTGACATCTCCAAGGCGATCGCCGCCGGCGCCAACGTCGTGATGCTGGGCGGGCTGTTCGCCGGCACCGAAGAAGCGCCGGGCGAGACGGTGCTGTTCCAGGGCCGTTCGTACAAGTCCTATCGCGGCATGGGTTCGCTCGGCGCGATGGAGAAGGGTGCGGCCGACCGCTACTTCCAGGACGAGAACTCCGGCAACATCGACAAGCTGGTGCCCGAAGGTATCGAAGGCCGCGTGCCCTACAAGGGTTCGGTCGCCGCGGTCATCCACCAGTTGATCGGCGGCCTGCGCGCCTCGATGGGCTATCTCGGTTGCGCCGACATTCCGGCCATGCACGAGCGTGCCCAGTTCGTGCAGATCAGTTCGGCCGGCATGCGTGAATCCCACGTCCACGACGTGCAGATCACCAAGGAAGCGCCGAACTACCAGATCAGCTGATCGATCCGTTTCCAGTATCCCAGGCGGCTGACAGGCCGCCTTTCCTTTTTCCGCCGTTCGACATTTTCCGCGCCATGGCCCACCAGAAAATCCTCATCCTCGACTTCGGCTCCCAGGTCTCCCAGCTCATCGCCCGCCGCGTGCGCGAGCAGCAGGTGTACTGTGAGCTTCACCCCTTCGACGTGTCGGACGACTTCGTGCGCAACTTCGGCGCCCAGGGCGTGATCCTGTCCGGCGGTCCCAATTCGGTGTACGAAGCCGAGGACTGGCGCGCGCCGCAGGCGGTGTTCGAGCTCGGCGTGCCGGTGCTCGGCATCTGCTATGGCATGCAGACCATGGCCAGCCAGCTCGGCGGCAAGGTCGAGAGTTCGAGCCATCGCGAGTTCGGTTATGCCGAAATGCGCGCGCGCGGCCATTCGAAGCTGTTCGAAGGCATCGAGGACCGGACCAACGACGAAGGCCACGGCCTGCTCGACGTCTGGATGAGCCACGGCGACAAGGTCACCGAGCTGCCGCCGGGCTTCAAGCTCATCGGCAGCAACGATTCCACCCCGATCGCGGCGATGGCGGACGAAACGCGCGGCTTCTACGGCGTGCAGTTCCACCCCGAAGTCACGCACACGATCAAGGGCAAGGAAATGATCGCCCGCTTCGTGCACGACATCTGCGGCTGCGGCCACGACTGGAACATGCCCGACTACATCGCCGAAGCGGTGAAGAAAATCCGCGAACAGGTCGGCGACGAAGAAGTCATCCTCGGCCTGTCGGGCGGCGTCGATTCCTCCGTGGCGGCGGCGCTGATCCACCGCGCGATCGGCGACCAGCTCACCTGCGTGTTCGTCGACCACGGCCTGCTGCGCCTCAACGAAGGCAAGCTGGTCATGGAAATGTTCGCCGGCCGCCTGCACGCCAAGGTCGTGCACGTCGATGCCACCGAACAGTTCATGGGCCACTTGAAGGGCGTCACCGACCCCGAACAGAAGCGCAAGATCATCGGCCGCGAGTTCGTCGAAGTCTTCCAGGCCGAAGCGAAGAAACTGCCGAACGCCAAGTGGCTGGCGCAAGGCACCATCTACCCCGACGTGATCGAATCCGGCGGCGCCAAGAACAAGAAGGCGCACACCATCAAGAGCCACCACAACGTCGGCGGCCTGCCCGAAACCCTCGGCCTCAAGCTGCTCGAACCGCTGCGCGAGCTGTTCAAGGACGAAGTTCGTGAACTCGGCGTCGCCCTCGGCCTGCCGCACGACATGGTCTACCGCCATCCTTTCCCCGGCCCCGGCCTGGGTGTGCGCATCCTCGGCGAAGTCAAGCAGGAATACGCCGACCTGCTGCGCCGCGCCGACGCCATCTTCATCGACGAACTGCGCGCCGCCGACTGGTACGACAAGACCAGCCAGGCCTTCGCCGTCTTCCTGCCGGTCAAGAGCGTCGGCGTCATGGGCGACGGCCGCACCTACGAATACGTCGTTGCGCTGCGTGCCGTGCAGACCCAGGATTTCATGACCGCGCACTGGGCGGAACTGCCGCACAGCCTGCTGGGCAAGGTCAGCAACCGCATCATCAATGAAGTGCGGGGGATCAACCGGGTGGTTTATGACATCAGCGGGAAGCCGCCGGCGACGATCGAGTGGGAGTGAGTTTTCCTCGTTTCAGGGCGTTCCAAGACGTTCCGGTTTTTACCGAAAACTCAGTCCTGACAACAGGTTAGCATCTCATACGGTTTCACAATGCCTCACTCAAGCCCGCCGACTTTGGCGGTATAGGTGACGGTATCGGTGAACCGGTCCTTCAACTACCGTCAGTTGGTACCGTCAAATGATCTGACGGTACCAACTGACGGTACGAACTGGAGGAAAAGATGCTTACTGACAAGCAGTTAAGGGCGCTGAAGCCAGCCGAGAAGGTCTACAAGGTCACTGACCAGCAGGGGCTGTACGTGGCAGTTCTGCGTACAGGGAATATCAGCTTTCGTTACGACTATCGATTGAACGGTCGTCGCGAGACCCTCGTGATCGGGCAGTACGATCCGGCTCTCGCGGCCAAGCAACCGCGAGAGCCGTCTGCCCTCGAATACGGCATGTTGATGACGCTCGCCGAAGCGAGGCTGCTCCTCTTCCAGGCGCGACGGGCCATCGAACAAGGTGAGAGTCCCTCTCGCTCGAAGGTGGAGAAGCGGATCGAGGCCAACGAAGGGATGACCTTCGGCAGGTGGGCAGAGAAGTACTTTGTCGAGGCCAAGCTGGCAGCGTCGACGCGTGCGATGCGTAGGGCCGTCTACGATCGCAACCTCGCTACGGAGTTCGGCCGTCTAAAGCTGGAAGAAATCACGCCGTCGCGCTTGCTGGCGAGATGCGAAAAAATCAGGGAGCGTGGTGCACCTGCACCGGCGGTTCAGGCGCGGGACATCGTCCTTCAGATTTATCGCTTCATCCAGGCGAGAGGGTTGAAGATCGAGAACCCGGCGGAAGCGATTCGCCCAAGCGCCATTGCGACCTTCAAAGTCAGGGATCGGGCGCTTTCTCCCGAGGAGATCCATAAGTTCTTCAATGCGCTTGAGGAGGTCTCCTCGGCGGCCACGTTGCGCCTCGCAGTCAAGTTCATGTTGCTGACGATGGTGCGAAAGAGCGAGTTCACGCAAGCCAAATGGGATGAGGTCAACTTCGAAACGGCGGTGTGGACGATTCCCAAGGAGCGGATGAAGGCTGGCCGACCACACAACGTCTATCTCAGCCAGCAGGCCCTGGACATTCTGGTGGCCTTCAAGACTTGCTACGGCGCTAGCCCATACCTCCATCCAGGGCGCTACGAGTCGGATTTCCCGATGAGTCATGGGACTCTGAATCGTCTGATTGTTGCCGGTACGGAGGTGATCGTCAGTCGAGATGAAGAGTTCGAGCCGTTTACGGTGCATGACCTCCGTCGGACCGCCAGTACGTTGCTGCATGAAGCTGGGTACAACACTGACTGGATCGAGAAATGTCTGGCTCACGAGCAACGGGGAGTGCGCGCCGTTTACAACAAGGCTGAGTACGCCGAGCAGCGAAGAGCAATGCTCCAAGCTTGGGCTGATATGGTGGACTCATGGATTTTGAACGGACCAAGTCCTGTCCCACCCATCAAGCTGAGCTTTCCGCCAGAGACGCATTTGGGTTCGGAGCTCCAAGTGGCGTCAACTCGGCCTGCGTGAGAGAAGTCAGTGGGGCAAACAGCCCGCTTTGGCAGGGAGGGGATGCCCCACTGATGATACGAATTCACTGGTAATGGAGCAGAACGTGGCACGTAGGAAGATCACACACATCCCCTTGAGTTTCCGTCCACACACGGGACCGCTGCAGTTTGGCGGCGACTGGCCAGGTGTATTTCTTCGCGGCGACGAATGCGGTGAGTATTGCAAGGCTATCGAGCTTGTACGTGGCGCCATCAAACAACAGGCCATGTCGGGGAAGTCGCCGGAGAGCGTTGAGGCTGAACTACTTGGCGCGTTGTCGTCACTGCAGGAGTTGTCGCGGTTGCTCAAGTCTTGTCGTTTGAAGCCGCAGCAGTGGGTTCGGTCCGTATAGGTTGTCCGCCGCTGCCTTCGCAAATCCGGGCTGGAAACGAAGAGCCGCATTTATAGTGCGTAGATGTTTCTGAGAAAATCAAAACGTAGGTAGATGATTGTGTAAGTAAGTAGACGATGTGATGCGACTTCAGGGCTTCTTATATGACTCATCTCTATCTTGGTTACGAAGCACTCATTCGCAAGTATCAACTGCGGGTACCTTCACTGCGCTGCATCTATGCGGCCACCGAGTGAGCCATCGGTTCCCGGACCGTCAATGCAGATGGAGATGAGCGCATTGAGTTGCCCTTGCAGCGTATCAGCGATACCGAAACCTTGGCAGGGAAGCTCAACTTCAGTTGTGGTGACTGGTGGTGATGCGTATTCCGGTCGATGTGAGCATCTGATCCAGTACATGCTCACGAAGATCAGCGTTCATGGTCACTGGCGGTAAGCTGAACATCTCGGTCCGCAAGGAGTCGGTTAGGTGCCACCAATCAGCAGTCCATCATTCCGAAGCGCAACTTTCCGATCTGAGGAGTACGCGCTATCGCCCCCCTTGATCGGCGCCAAGATCTGTGACATGACTGCATGGCTTTTAGTCGTTTAGCGCTTCCTGCTCCACAATGAAGCCGGCCTCGGCGACGGCTTGCCCCAACTCCTCCCATCCGGCTTCGGTCGCAAAGGTGCGAATGCGCTCAAGGGTATGTTTTGTCGCAGGTCTGCGCATGACTTCCGGAACGTCTTCCGGGGCCATCCGAAATGGCTTCAGCGTCCGTTTGGCCTCGTGCGCAATCCTCGCGATCTGGGCCGCAATCCGAAATCCACCTTCGTCGATATCACCCCAGTGATACAGGGCAACAGGTTCGGGAAGGCTTCGTATCAGCCGCTCGTACATGGCGCGCCACGCGGGGGAGGGCATGCCGGCAGTGTAGATGAGCAGGACGTTTTCGTTTTGATGTTTGACGGCTTCGGTATGGAACGTGGTTTGGTTTTCGATAGTGAGCACGTGCTGCGGTACGTCATCGACAGCTAGCACCGAGCCAGCATGGAAGGCGGAGTAGGGCGCATCGAGGAGTGCGCAAACCCGGGACCGTCGTATCTTTACGGCACCGGCCAGACGCACCGGTTGTTCCTCCCGTATGAGCCCCAGTTCCTTCCAGACATCGAAGGGCTGCCGCGGGGGCGCATCGATCGAGCCTGACAACAGCACATCCAGGACGGCGGTTAGACGCTCGATGCGCTTACTGTCCTTGAACAGTCGGGCGCTGACCTCGCGGATCGGAAGTTCGCCTTCTGATGCCCGGGTATCGGAGGCCATTTGTGTGACCACGGCGCACGCATCCCGCCACTCGGCGGCCTGCTCAGGCTTGGTGTTCCTCACCGACCGGAGCTCCGACCACTTGATAAGCACCTCGGCGAGCACCGGATGCTGTTCCAGTACCGGCTGTAAAGTCCTCCGAGCTTCTTCCAGCACGGAACCGCGGGTCGTCATTCCCAGAAAGGCAGCCAAGCCGTTCAGATCCTTCAGTTCGACCCGGGCCAAGTCGCGCTCGTCTCGAAAGCCGCGGTCGTAGATGAGCGCGACGGCGCCGGCGTCGGAAGCCGCCCGCATGGAGGCCTCGAATTCTTCTCGCTCTCGCAGGTTCCGCAGCCCTCGGTACGGTTCGAGCCGCTTGCCAGTGATGGCGGCCGCCCTGGAGCGCCTGCCTGCCTGCTGCCGCTCACCGTCCTGTAAGAGCTTGGTAAGAAGATCGATAGCCAGATGATTCATGTTCAGACCTCTACCGAAGCGACCTGCCGACCCGGCGTCCGGGCTAGCTCTTCCTGCAGTAGCTCAGGGTGGAATTCCACCATGTCCGAACGCATCAGTCGCCGTGCTTCTTCGGTCACATCATGGCCCGACATCCACACTGCGTTGTTCTCAGCATCTCGAACGATGTCGTAGTATCGATGCAGGAAGGCAGTCAGCGTACCCAGGTTCTCGCCGGGACTGGCCATGAACACCTGAAGGCCCAGATCCTCGAAATAGCGCATCGTGGCGGTGATATTGATCGAGTCCATCTTGTTGAAGGCCTCGTCCAGCAGAATCAGGCGGATTCCGTCGGTGTGGTCCTTGCTGAGTCGATAAGCTGAAGCCAGGGCAGCGCCGGCGATCACGTAGAGCGGGGCCCGGTGTTCCCCGCCGGAGCCGGGACCGATCCGCTTGCTCAGCCGTCCAATGACCTTGAACTCCTCGTCCGACGACGGGGCGCGCAGGATTTCAATGTCGAATTCGAAGAACTCGCGGTAATCGTCCAGGGGCGTGCGCTGGCTGCCGGCACCGACTGCCGTCGCCTCTTCCAGCAAGGTGAGGAATTGCTGCGGGACTTCGCCGGCGGAGCTGAAGAGGCCGTCTTCGGGTCCGAAGGATGCGACATCCTTGACGAATTTCAGTAGGTCTGCGTATTCAGGGCGAACCTTGCGCTGAAAGCGATAGCGCTCACCATTTGAGAATACCGGGCAGCTCTTCAGGACGGAGTTTAGGCGGGAGAAGGTATTGTCCAGCTCCCGCAGGTTGTCGCTCAGCGTGATGGCGACGTCGGCCCTGAAAATCTCCTTGGCCGCCTCAACCGCCTGGTTTGCCTCCTCTTCATAGTTGTGGAGCTCGGTGCCGATCAACCGATCGAGAAGGGCCTGCATCCAGGCCCAGGCGCGTCGCCAGTCGTTACGGACCACGTCCTCAATGGAGTCACGGTATTCGCGCAGGAAGTCACTAAGCCCGTTGTTGCCTCGAGTGGCTGCAGTGGATTTCTCGCTCGCTTGGTTGCGGCGACGGTTTTCGGCGATGGCGTTCATGCGCGGATATTGATTCTCGCCCGCCGTCTCTTTCAGAAGCTTGTCCCATTCCGTGGCGACGTAATCCTCGTCCACCTCATGAGTGCTCCGGAACTCTTGGGCGTGCTTGCGCGCATTTGCCGCCATATTCTCAGCCAGCTTAAGGAGATCAGCAGCGGTCTGGACGGCCTTTTCGGCCCCGCCGAGAGCCTGCGCTGCTGCGATGAGCGCATTATTGCATTCGGCTTTACGCTTTTCTGCGTCGGAGACACGGGTACAAAGGAGCGCGTACCCAGTATCATCCAGATTGTGCATCTTGTCCTCGTAGGCCTGCACTTCCCGCTGCGCGTCCTGATAGTTCTTGCGCATTAGGGAAATCTTGGCGAGGGCCTTATCCTCGGCTGGGACGGTGCTGATGAGTGCGTGCAGCCTGTTGACAGCGCCCTGGCGTCGCTCAAGTTGTTCCCGCGCGAGCTGAAGCCGTCCGAGCTCGATCTGCAGGGCTTGGACCCGCTGCGCCGGGGTGACGCCCAAGCGTAGTTGCCGTGCGGGCTTGATGCGATCCACTGCGGCGCCTCCCACCAGCATGCCATCCGGCGTGAGCGTGCGCTCATGCCCCAGCGCTTCCACGTCCGTTTCTGCCTGGCGGATACGGCCAAAGAGGCTACGGATGTAGTCGACGGCGGCCCGGTGGCTACCCTCGATCAGCGCCGCGACGAAATCCTTCGTCACCTCTTGCTTCTTGAGCCGGTTCGCCAGGACGAGCTTGGCGCCATATACGGTGCTGCTTCCGGACAGCGAGCGATACAGCCGGAAAGCTTCCTCCTCTTTGTCGGACACGACCAGGGCCTCTAGGTTGGTCGGACCCAGAAAGCCTTCGATGACCGGCTGCCAGCGGGCGTCCGTGACCCAAACCACGTCACATACCGGAATGGATTCCACGCCGTGATCGGCCAAGTGCTGCTTCAGGGCCAGCACTGGTTTGGAGAGTTCGATCTGGCCACGGCCGGCTCGCTCAAGGTTTTCCGAAATGGCGGCTTCGTCGCCCTTGATGGCCTCGATCTGACCATGAAGGTTTTGACCGATGCGCGTCAACTCGGTCCAGGCGCGCTTTAGTACTTTGATGGAGACTTTGACCGTCGTGGTCAACTGCTGCTCGTTCAAGCCCCGGTGCGGCGCGTTGATGAAGTCGGCCAACGCTTGGCGTACCGCCTCCATCTCGCTCTTCAAGGGTTTGAGATCCACATCCTCGGCCGCATTGCCGGTAATGGCATTGATCTCGCGGAGGTACTGAGTCAGCTCGGTCGCGTATCGGCCAGCGTCCTGACGCTTCTTCTCTGCTTCCGTGCGATACTGGTCCAAGTCTTTGTGGGCGGCATGGGCGTCCCTCAGCTCGACGGCTGCCTTCATGGCGTATTCAGCTTCACTAAACGCTTTCTCGCAGGCGTCCTTCTGTTCCTTGCAGATTAAGCATGAGTCGTCTGCCTCCCGATGCCGAACTATCGCCTGATTCGCGAGTTCCCCTTTCTCTTCGGCAAATACGTCTAGGCGAATGGCTTCCCAAGCCGATTCCCGACGGGCGTGACGGTCTGCTGTCGCAAAGGCCTCGGCAACCTTCTCACCGGCTGCGATCTGCTTCTTTACGCGGGCAACCATCTCCTGCACGGCCCGCATGGAGTCCATGGTGTCCTTGAAGCGCTTGATTTCGGTGGGGCGCGCCTCCAGGATCTCGTTGCGAACGATCTGGTCGACGGATCTGTCAAAGCGCATCCGGAGGCCAAAGCGGAACGCCCGGGAGAAAAGCTCACGGTCAGGTCTGCCACCCGATCCACTTAGACGTAAGAGCACGGCCTGCAGGTAGCGTGAGGCGTCCTGGAACAGGATATCTCCGTCGGAGCCCGCTTTCGAACGGCGCACGAGATCGGTCCTGAACGTCTTCCAGTCCCGCGGCCGGTCTTTGCCGCCCTCAGTGGTCAGATGATCGGTCAGGCTGAGATCTACCCCGGGCGCGATATACCGGCCCAGGACCTCGTGCCCCTCTCCGTCACCGGAGGTATACAGGCACACACCCATGGAGATGGGTTCGTTGGTTTTCCGGTTACGCCACACCAGGGTGATGTACGTGGTGGCATGGTCCCGGACCCGTTGATCCGGGCCTTCGCCGTATTGGCCTAGACAGTAGCCGCGGATGGAACGCGTCGTGTGACGCTCGTCGGCTTGGGCATTCAGCGCCATAAGCTTGGAATTGCCACCGAGCATGGCAATCTGCACGCCGTCGATGAAGGAGCTCTTGCCACTGCCGTTGGGCCCGAAGACGCCGCAGACCTCGTCGAGACGGATGGTCTCCGCTTCGAAAAGAAAGAATTGAATAAGATGGGTCCGCTCAAGCGTCAGCATGTTCTTCTCCTTCGTTTTCGCCCGAGTTCTCCGTGTCTACGGGTTCAATGTCTCCTGCGGTCGAGGCTGAGACCGCCCAGGCGGCGATCCGGTCAATGGCCGCTTGTCCCAAGACCTCCACGATGCCGGGCCGAATGGCCACCCCGTTCTGACCGATGCCGTTGGTATCGGAGATCTCGTCCTCATCTAGGCGTCGGGCGATGCCCCAGCGCCGCAACTGCTTGAGCGTTGCATCCACTTCGCTCTTTCCGGGAAGCTCCCGCCCCGTCATAAGCCGGTACTTCTCTTCCAGATCCACGAAATCGCAGGTCACTTCGCCGTGATCGTTCATGTCGCCGGCACGCGCCGCATCGTCATAGATCCGGCGCAGCACAAGGGCCATCAGGGTATGCCCGGTCGATACCGGCGTCGTCCGCTCGTGCCGGGGGATGGCGCAGGCGTAGCTCAGTTGCCGATTCACTTCGACGTCCACGCCTAACAGGCCAAGGGCGGTCTTGAAGTCGCGCTCATAGCGCTCGATCAGCCAGTAGGTGGTGCGGCTGCGCTTGTCGGCGTGGTAGATGACCTGCTCGGTCAAAAGCCTGTAGGCGGCCTGCTCGAAGTCGTCGGGCAAGTATTGGCCGTTGGTACCGGCAGCAATGGACTCCCAGGAATTCATTGGGCGGGTTCTTTCCGTTTGAATTGGACTGATACGAGGAAGGGGGCGCCGCTGAGGTGCGAGCCTGGCTCCTCCCCGGTCGAAGTGATCTGTGTCGAGAATCCGCGCGCCATGGAGCGCGCATTGAGGCGCAGTTGGCGCGAGCGCGTACTCATGGCCAACGCCAGACTGCTCAGCGTCTGGAATGCACGAAGGTCCTCGATGGATTCGATTTCAATGTCGGTAGAGCGTAGTTCGCCGGCAGGGTCGATATGGCCGGCGACGAAGGAGGCAAGCCTGGGCGCAGTGACCATGCGCGCGTTACGGGCGGTTTCACGCAACCTTGCTCGAGCGAGTTCTTCGATACTGGGCGCGCTCTTGCGCAGGCCGTCGGCCTGTCGACGCTGAGTGGAGCGCCTGGGCTCGGCCAGGAGCGCCGGGGCCACCATGGGGCCGGCCGCCAATGGTGCATCACCGATTTCGCTGCCCGCAGCCAGGACGCGCTTGATCGCGGCGTCAATGGCAGTATCGACCGGATGGGCCGAGCGCAGGCGATAGCCCAGAAAAGCCAGGGCCCGGCGGTTGGCGCGGCGGATCTCGTCATCCAGGCGATCGAGGTATTCATCGATCCGGGCCAATTCCCGCAGTCTGTTGATGTCGCGCTCGAACATACGCAAGGCCCGCTCGGTGTCTCCGCCACAGCGCTGGGCCTGGTACCACCCGAGAAGCCGCGTTCGGTCTGTTTCCGAGTCGTAGAGGCTTTCGATCATCCCCAGGATGATGGTCCGGCGGGCAAGGGGATGATCCTTGGTGCGCAACTGGCGGTAGTCACCGACGAACACTTCCTCGATGTAGTCTCCAAAAAAACGGCGTACGTATTGGGCCGTGGAGATGTCGGCACCCATGGCATCCATGAGATCGCGGACACTGGTGCCGGTGTTTCGGACATGCTCCAGGAGGCTACGGGTTTGATCGGCCGCCTCCATGAGCGAGTCGCCGCCGCCACCATTGATCACTTGCTGAATGTTGAGCTCGATTGAGCGAATCTTGCCGCCCACGAAGACGGGCCCGGTCTCCGCGAAGCTCACCAACTGGGAGAGGAAGTGATTGACGGTGGGCGCCATCATGACGCGGCGCTCGATGCCGTGGCGCTCGTATTTCAACCAGCCGGCATCGACGAAGGTGCTCACAATGGCGTTGGCACGAATCCCGATGGGCGTGGCCTGGGGTTCCGCCTCATCGCCTTCGGCCTCCCAGTCGTCCATTTCCTCTAGGGCGCTTTCGATGTCTCGCACGATCTCTCGGGTGGCAAAACCGGTACTGGGTGGCAACGGTGCTTCGGGACCGAAACGGCGCCGGTGCAGATAACACAGCAGGATCCAGTATCTGAACCGGTTGGTCATGCCTAGCGGTTTGAACAGGCGATCAGGAAGGCGCTCGAAGAGCAGGACCGCTGCCTGTCCGCCCAGAGCAACGGCTTGAGAGCGTAGTGGTGATGGCGATGGGTTATCCGAATTCATCGATTGATCCTTCGCCATAGAGTGTATGCGTTGGGCAAGTGATTTCGCAGTCCGTCAAAGCTTTCGGCAGCCCTACAGCCAGGCCCTTCGTTTCTTTCCCCCCGTGCAGGATGATATTGGCGTGGGAAAAGTCAACTTCTTGACTCTTGTATCTTTAAACCAGACCCGCGCGGTAGAGTTTGACTGCCGTATAGGCAGTCAAACCGGCCGGTGCAGCT
>NZ_JANUXN010000032.1 GCF_025699485.1 Thauera carbonicopians
AGCTGCACCGGCCGGTTTGACTGCCTATACGGCAGTCAAACTCTACCGCGCGGGTCTGGTTTAAAGATACAAGATGCAGCCGGAGGTGGCCGGCCTTCCATCCGCGTGCTTGAATGCAAGCGTGGCCCACTTCCGCTGAACGCCCGTGTCCAGCCTGTTCGTTTCCTATCGCCGTGAGGACAGCGCCGGCTTCGCCGGCCGGCTGACCGATGCGCTCGAGCAGCGCCTGGGCGTCGGCAGCGTGTTCCGCGACGTCGACGACATCCGGCCCGGCGCCGATTTCGAGATCGCCATCGAGCACAGCCTGCGGCAGGTCGAGGCCGTGCTGGTGGTCATCGGTCCGGGCTGGCTTGCTGCCAGCCGGGACGGCGAGCGCAGGCTGGACCGCGCCGACGATTACGTGCGGCGCGAAATCGAGTGTGCGCTGGCTTCCGGCAAGCCGGTGGTGCCGGTCCTGGTGGGGGGCGCGAAGATGCCGGCGGTGGAGGCATTGCCGCCGTCGCTGCGCGGGCTGGCGAACCGCCATGCGCTGTCGCTCGGCGATGCGTCGTGGGCGGCCGACCTGCAGCGGCTGCATGCCGCCCTCGAGCAGTGGCTGGCCGTCCCGGCGCCACGCCGGCGGCGCTGGTGGCCGGGGATGGCGGCGGCTGCCGCGCTGGCCGGCATGCTTGCCGCGGCCTGGCTGTGGAGCGGATCTTCCGCCCCGGGCCTGCAAGCGATGCAGGGGGTGTGGGAGGCGGACGTGAGCTACCCGTGGAACGTCGAGCTGCGGGAGCGCTTCGATCTCGTCGCGGACGGCGACACGGTCGAGGGCAGCGCAAGCTTCCTCGGTGTTCCGCGCCTGATCGAACAGGCGGACTGGCGCGACGGCCGGCTGCGCTTCGCCACCCGCGCCGAGTCCATTGCCGGCGGCGAGGCGGTGCAGGGCATGGTGCAGCACTATGAGGCCTGGGTCGATGGCGATGCCCTGCACGTGCGGCTGCAGATCCAGCGCGGCGGCAGCGTGGATGCGCCGCTCGAATTCGTCGCCGTGCGCCGCTGAAGGGCAAGCGCGTCTTGCTGGCTCGACGGCGAGTTGCATGGCAAAGTGACGGGCCTCCCATCTGCCTGCGAATGCGGCCATGTTTTACGGCATCACCGACCTGAGCACCTTCATCCTCGGCACCATCTTCATCGTGCTGCTGCCCGGCCCGAACTCGCTCTACGTCATGGCGACGGCTTCGCGCTGGGGTGTGGCAGCGGGCTATCGCGGCGCCCTCGGCATCTTCGTCGGCGACACCATCCTGATGCTGCTCGCCGTGCTGGGCATGGCTTCGCTGCTGCGTGCCACGCCCGAGCTGTTCATGGCGATCAAGTATGCCGGCGCGGCCTACCTGGCCTGGGTGGGGATCGGCCTGCTGCGCGCCAGCCTGGCCGCCTGGCGGCGCGGCGACCAAGCCGAGGCCGTGACCGGCCATCCCCAGGTGAGCGGCACGCCGCATCCTTTCCGCACCGCGCTGATCATCAGCCTGATGAATCCGAAGGCCATCCTGTTCTTCGTTTCCTTCTTCATCCAGTTCGTCGATCCGGCCTATGCCCACCCGGGGCTGTCCTTCGTGATCCTCGGCGTCATCGTGCAGATCTGCAGCGTGCTCTATCTGTCGGTGCTGATCTTCTCGGGCGCCAGGCTCGCGGCCCACTTCCGCCGCCATCGCCGCGCGGCGGCCGGTGCCACCGCAGGCGTGGGCGGCGTGTTCATCGGCTTCGGCGCCAAGCTGGCGACGGCGACGCTGGGTTGACGGGCCCGCGTACGGGCCCGCTGCATCGCGCCTGCAGCTTCCGGAAAAAGTGCATCCGCTTCCATCCTCGATGCTCGTGGAATCGCGTTTGCCGCGACCGCAGGGGCGCTTCGGGCTAGAATCACGGCCGGCACATGCTGGTTTGCACCGAGGTCCGGAACCGCCGCTGATGCCCGACGTGGCCACCTGGCGGTCGACTTCCGATGGAAACACCAACATGTTACGCAAGCTGATCATCTACTGCCTGGTGGCCGTGCCGCTCGCGAGCAGTGGCTGGTGCGTCCATGCCCAGGACGAGCCGGAAGCGTCGGCAGGCCGGCAACTGAGTGCCGCCGCCATCGTGTGGGGAATCATCGGCTACACGCGCTGGCCCGAGCCGCCCCAGCCCTTGCGGTTCTGTCTCATCGGCGGCAGCGAGCATGGCGGCACGCTGCACGGTGCAGATGGACACAGGCCGGAGTACGGTGTCGACGTGCATGAGGCGGTCACCGCAGAGGAAGCCGCGGAGCACTGCGACGTGTTGTACGTCGGCAGGCTGTCGCCGGAACACCTGACCTCACTGATCAAGATGCTCACCGGCCGGCCTGTGCTCACGATCGGCGAAGAACACGACTTCTGTTCCTTCGGCGGCATGTTCTGCCTGGACGATCGTCCCGACAGGAAGAGCTTCGCGGCCAACCTCGATGCCATCTCCCGCAGCGGGCTGCGCGTCAATCCCCAAGTCCTGCGGCTGACCGAGCAGTTGCCGAGCCAGCCATGACGAGCATCAAACGGACCACTCTTTTCCAGGCCTTGCGCCGGATGTACACCGATTCGACCGTGCTGGCGATCACGCTGGCCGGCATGGCGCTGTTCGTTCTGACCCTGATCACGCTGAGGGCGCAGCTCGAGCAGCATCTGCAGCTCGTCGCGCGCACCATCGCCTACTCCGCCGAGGCTGCCGTCCTCTTCGAGGACCAGCGGACGGCTGCCGAGATCCTGCTGCAGATCGCCGAGCGCGAACAGCTCAGGGAGGCCAGCGTCAGCACGGTGGACGGGCGCACGCTGGCCAGGCACCGATACCGCGGCAACGGCATGCTCGGTCATTTTGACGAAGCTGTCGGGCGCCTGCTTTTCCCCGAACCCATCGCTGCCGAGATCCGCTCCGGCAGCAAGCACATCGGCAACGTGGTGGTGCATGGCAACGGTGCGCGCTTCATCATCTACACGCTGCAGGCCGTCGGCATCGGCCTGGGCAGCATCGCGCTGTTCTTTTATGCCGCGAGCCGCCTGGCGGGGCGGATGTCGCAGCGCATCACCGCTCAGCTCGAGGCGCTCGCCTCGGCCACCCACGGTGCCCGGCTGCAGCAGGACTTCAACCGCCGCGTGCCGCCGCTGGACATCGTCGAATTCGACCAGCTCGGCAAGGACTTCAACGCCTTGTTCGCCGAACTCCATGCCCGCAACGTCGAACTGATCGCGCGCCAGTCCAGCCTGGAAGTGGCGAACCAGACCTTGTCCCGGCTTGCGCTGCGCGATGGCCTGACCGGTCTGGCCAACCGGCGCGGCTTCACCGAACGGCTGGAGAAGGCGCTGGACGAAGCCTGTGACTCGGACGGCAAGGTCGGCGTGCTGTACCTGGACAACGACCGCTTCAAGCAGGTCAATGACCAGTACGGCCATGCCGCCGGCGATGCGCTGCTGGTGGAAGTCGCAGATCGCATCCGCAACTGCATCCGCGACACCGACCTCGTCGCCCGCCTGGGCGGCGACGAGTTCACGGTATTGCTGGATTCGGTGCGCGACGTCGATGATGCCGTCCTGGTGGCCGACAAGATCCTGGCGGCGATGGCAGCGCCGTTCGAAATCGGCGAAGCACGGGTGGCGCCTGCCGTCAGCATAGGTATCGCCCTGTACCCCGAGCATGCGCGGACTGCGGATCAACTCCTCACCGCAGCGGATCAGGCCATGTACGCCGCGAAACAGAACGGGCGCGGGCAGTTCCGGATCTTCGGCTCCGCCACCCGTCGTCGCCTCAATCACGGAGAGTCAAGCGAATGAATCACCCCATTGTCCGCTCCGGCCCAGGCGGTTTCCTGGTCCGATGCTTCCTGGCGCTGGCGGCAGCATTGCTGCTTGCGGCCTGCCAGACGACGCCCAACAAGTACGGCCTCAGCGCCAAGCAGATCGCCGCGCTCGAGCGCATGGGGTTCGTCGAAATGGAGGATGGCTGGGGCCGGAGCCTGAATGGCAGCATCCTGTTCAAGAGCGATACCGACCAGATCTCGAACGAGGCGTCGGCCATCATCGAACGCGTCGTCGACACGCTGCAGAGCATCGGCATCGATGCCGTGCGCGTCGAAGGCCATACCGACAACACCGGCACGCCCGACTACAACATGGCGCTGGCGGAGCGGCGGGCCGGCGCCGTCGCACGCGAGCTTGCGCGCCACGGCCTGCCTCACGACAACATCGTCCGCCGCAGTTTCGGCAGCATGCGCCCGATCGCCGACAATGCCACCGCGGACGGGCGTGCGCAGAACCGCCGCGTGGCCATCATCGTGCCGGCGATGTGAGCGGCGGGCCGGGCATGCAGCACATCATTTCCATTGCCGGACTTTCCAAGACCTACGCCGGCGGCTTCGCCGCGCTGAAAGGGGTGGACCTGGACATCCGGCGCGGTGAGATATTCGCCCTGCTGGGGCCCAACGGCGCCGGCAAGACCACGCTGATCAGCATCGTCTGCGGCCTGGTCAACCCGACTGCCGGGCGGGTGACGGTGGGCGGCCACGACATCATCCGCGACTACCGCGCCGCACGGGCGATGATCGGCCTGGTACCGCAGGAGCTGACCACCGATGCCTTCGAGTCGGTGTGGAACACCGTCAGCTTCAGCCGCGGCCTGTTCGGCAAGCCGGCGAACCCGGCCTACATCGAGGAAGTGCTGAAGGCGCTGTCGCTGTGGAGCAAGAAGGACGCCCGCTTGGTGTCGCTGTCCGGCGGCATGAAGCGGCGGGTGCTGATCGCCAAGGCGTTGTCGCACGAACCGCAGATCCTGTTCCTCGACGAGCCGACCGCCGGCGTGGACGTCGAACTGCGCCACGACATGTGGCAACTGGTGCGCCGCCTGCGCGACGCCGGCGTCACCGTGATCCTGACCACCCACTACATCGAGGAAGCCGAGGAAATGGCCGACCGCGTGGGCGTGGTCAGCAAGGGCGAGCTGATCCTGGTCGAGGACAAGGACACGCTGATGCGCAAGTTCGGCGGCAAGCGCCTGACGCTGCAGCTGGCCGCGCCGCTGGCGGAGATTCCGCCCGCGCTGGCGCGCTACGGCCTGGTGCTGGGCAAGGGCGGCAGCGAGCTGGTGTATCACTACGAAGGCGAAGGCGGCGGGCAGGACACCGCCATCGCCGAGCTGCTGCACGACCTGGGCAGCGCGGGCATCGGCTTTGCCGACCTGCATACCGAGCAGCGTTCGCTGGAAGACATCTTCGTCGGCCTGGTCAGCGAGCGCGGGCAGAACCAGAGGGGAGGACAAGGATGAACTGGCAGGCCGTTCGCGCCATTTACCACTTCGAGATGGCCCGCACCCGCCGCACGCTGCTGCAGAGCGTGATGGCGCCGGTGATTTCCACCTCGCTGTACTTCGTCGTCTTCGGCTCGGCGATCGGCGGCTACATTCCGGAAGTCGAGGGCGTCAGCTACGGCGCCTTCATCGTGCCCGGCCTGATCATGCTCAACCTGCTGACGCAGAGCGTGTCGAACGCCACTTTCGCGATCTTCTTCCCGAAGTTCTCGCGCACCATCTACGAAGTGCTGTCGGCGCCGATATCGCATTTCGAGATCGTCGCCAGCTACGTCGGCGCGGCCGCCACCAAGGCGATCATGCTGAGCCTGATCATCCTCGCCACCGCCACGCTGTTCGTGCCGCTGCGCATCGAGCATCCGCTGTGGATGCTGTTCTTCCTCGTGCTGACCGCGCTGACCTTCAGCCTGCTGGGCTTCATCCTCGGCATCTGGGCGGACAACTTCGAGAAGCTGCAACTGGTGCCGCTACTCGTCATCACGCCGCTGACCTTCCTCGGCGGCAGCTTCTACTCCATCGACATGCTGCCGCCGCTGTGGCGGACGGTGAGCCTGTTCAACCCGGTGGTGTACCTGGTCAGCGGCTTCCGCTGGAGCTTCTACGGCAGCGCCGACGTCGCCGTCGGTGTCAGCATCGGCATGGCGCTGCTGTTCCTGGCGGTGTTCATCGTCATCGTGATGTGGATGTTCAGGACGGGCTACCGGCTGAAGCCGTGACGGACGCGGCGGCGTCGACGCCTTCGAACACTTCGTCCAGCCCGATCTCCAGTTCCAGCGAAGCCAGCACCAGCGCCCGCGCGCTGTCGTGGGTGGCGAGCAGCTCCTTCTGGGGCGGTACCACGACGAGGCGTAAAAGTGTACCCGTTTCGGGTATAGTCTGGAGGTCGAGATGACGCACATCCTCAAACGGAAGGACTTCGCACGGTGGCAGGCGGGAGAGAAGTTGCCTGATGCCGCCTTGTGCAAGGCGGTCAAGGAAATGGAGAACGGTCTGATCGACGCCGACTTGGATGGCTTCCTCTACAAGAAGCGGGTGGCCCGCCCAGGTGGCGGCAAGAGCGGTGGCTATCGCACGTTGCTGTCGGCCAGGATGGGGGACCGCTATGTGTTCCTGCATGGTTTCCCCAAGAGCGACAAGGCGAACATCACCCAGGACGAGAAGAGGGCGCTCCAATTTGCCGGCAAGGTGTTTCTGGAACTATCTGGTCAAGCCTTGTCGCAGGCATTGAAGTCAGGTGTTTTAGTGGAGATGCATTGTGAGCAAGATCATTGAATCGCTGCGTGGCGACCTGGCTGAGCTCCATGAAGCCGGAGCGATCAGCAAGGTGACGATGCGCGAGTTCGACGCGATCTGCCCACCGCCGGTGCGGGAGTTTGGCCCGGCTGACATCAAGCGCCTGCGCGAAGGATTGAAGTTCAGCCAGCCGGTGTTTGCACTTCATCTGCATACGTCGGCATCGACTGTGCGCAAGTGGGAACAAGGCGAAACCCACCCCACTGGCCCGGCACTCAAGCTACTGAACATCATTGCCGACAAGGGTTTGCAGGCCATCATCTGATCGGGCGCCTACTGCAAGAAATCGAAGTTGCTGACACGTCACCCGGTATGGCGCTGCTGGTGTTCATCGCCATCGTGATGTGGATGTTCAGGACGGGCTACCGGTTGAAGCCGTGACCGGTTCGCGGTCGAGTCCCTCGAACACTTCGTCCAGCCCGATTTCCAGTTCCAGCGAAGCCAGCACCAGCGCCCGTGCGCTGTCGTGGGTGGCGAGCAGCCAATCGCCGGACGGCAGGCGGCGGAAGATCTCCAGGCTGCGGCGATCGGCATCGACCAGCACGTATTCCTGCAGGCTGTCGAGCAGGCGATAGGCGGCGAATTTCTGTCCGCGGTCGTAGGCGGCGGTGCTGTCGCTGAGCACTTCGATGATCACACGAGGATGGTGCAGCACACGATCGGCAGCGAGGTCTTCGGGGTGGCAGCTGACCATCACGTCGGGGTAATACACTGCGTCGGCGCGCTCCACTTCGAGTTGCATGTCTGCAATGTACGGACGGCAGGGGCTGCCGCGCAGACGCTGGTGAAGTGCAGCGTAGCAGTTGCCGGCAACGAGGACGTGAACCTGGCGGGCTCCGGCTTGCGCAAAAACCTCGCCAGCAACGTATTCGTGCTTGATTTCCTGTTCCGATTCCCAGACAAGGAAGTCTTGGCGTTCGAAGCGGGGAGCGGGTTGGGGCAGGACCATGATCGGCTCTCGGCAGGGTGCGCGACAGACGGAGTTTAACCCTGCGGCGACGTGCTTGCAGGGCGCAAGGTCAGTTCAGCTTTTCCGTCGGCCCCTTCCAGCTCAACCGGGGCGCTGCCAGGCAGGCTTGCCGAGTACGTGAGTTGCTGCGACGGTTCGATCGTCGCCCAGCATCATCAGCACGAACAGGCGCTCATCCAGCGTCTGCGCGGCCTGCATGCGCCGCGCCAGCAGCGGCGTCGCAGCCGGGTCGAGGACGACGAAGTCGGCTTCCTTGCCGGGCAGGAAGTTGCCGATTCTGTCGTCCAGATAGAGGCTGTGCGCGCCGCCCAGGGTGGCGAGGTGGAAGGCGCTCGCGGCCGACAGTTTCTGGCTTTTGAGCTGCAGCACCTTGTAGGCCTCGTTCAGCGTCTGCAGCATCGAGAAGCTGGTGCCGGCGCCGACGTCGGTGCCGATGCCGACGCGCAGGCCCATTTCGCGCGCGCGGTCGAGGTCGAACAGGCCGGAGCCGAGGAAGAGGTTGGAGGTTGGGCAGAAGCTGATCGCGCTGCCGGTGTCGGCCATGCGCTGGCGGTCGGTGTCGTCCAGCCAGATGCAGTGGGCGTAGACCGCGCGCTTGCCGAGCTGGCCGAAGCGGTCGTAGACGTCCAGGTAGCTGCGCGCCTCGGGGTAGAGTTCGGCGACCCAGGCGACTTCGCCCTGGTTCTCGGCGACGTGGGACTGCAGGTATAGCCCGGGATGCTCGGCGTACAGGCGGCCGGCGAGTGTCATCTGCTCGGGGGTCGAGGTCGCGGCGAAGCGCGGCGTGACGGCGTACTGCAGGCGGCCGCGGCCGTGCCAGCGTTCGATCAGGGCTTTCGATTCGGCGTAGCCGCTTTCGGCGGTATCGCGCAGGAAGTCCGGGCAGTGGCGATCCATCATCACCTTGCCCGAGATCATCCGCATGCGCCGCGTCAGCGCGGCTTCGAACAGCGCGTCGACCGAGCTTGCATGCACGGTGGCGAAGGCAAGGGCGGTGGTGGTGCCGTTGCGCAGCAACTCGTCGCAGAAGAATTCGGCGACGGCCTGCGCGTGTTCCGGATCGGCGAAGCGGGCTTCGGCGGGGAAGGTGTATTTCTCCAGCCAGGCCAGCAACTGCTCGCCATGGCTGGCGATGATGTCGGTCTGGGTGTAGTGGATGTGGGTGTCGACGAAGCCGGGCATGATCAGCTTGCCGCGGTAGTCGGTCAGCGGTACGTCGACCGGCAGGCGGGCGAGCAGTTCGGCGGCGGGGCCGATTTCGGCGACGTGGCCGTCCCGAATCAGCAGCAGGCCGTCGGCGAAGTGTTCGATGGCGGCCTCGCCGTGGCTGGCGGGGTCGGCGAGGAAGTGCAGGATCTCGCCGCGGACGGCGTGCAGGTCGGCAGAGTTCATGTCGGGCAGACTCGGAAAGGCGTTCGGAACGGGGCGGCAGGAGGGACGAGTGTCGTCGTCATGCCGCGCGGTGGCGCTGTACGGGACGTGCGGCGAGCGAAGCGCCGCGCAGCTGCAGCACCTCGGCGGCGATTGCGATGGCGATGACTTCGGGCTCCTTGCAGGCGAGGCCGGGGGCGCCGATCGGGCAGTGCAGGCGGGCGATCGCCTGTTCGCCGTAACCGCGTGCGCGCAGGCGCTGCTCGAAGCTGGTCCGCTTGCTCTGCGAGCCGATCAGGCCGCAGAAGCGGAAGTCGCCGCGGTCGAGGATGGCGCGCACCAGGTCGAAATCGAGCGCGTGGCTGTGGGTCAGCACCAGGAAGACGGCATCGGCCGGGGCTGCGCGCACTTCGGCTTCGGGGACGTCGGTGCAGCACACTTCGACGTTGTCCGCGACCGTGGCGGGGAATTCCTCTTCGCGGCTATCGACCCAGCGCACCCGCATCGGCAGGCGGCCGAAGACGTCGGCAAGCGCACGGCCGACGTGGCCGGCACCGAACAGCACGACCTGAAGCTCCGGCGGCAGGCTGACGTCGAGCAGCGTTTCGGCGCGGCCAACGGTTTCGCCCGCCAGCAGTGCGGCGCTGTCGGCAGTGCCGGCGAGCAGGCTGCGGGCGCGCTCGGTGAGCCGTGCATCGCCGAGCAGCTCGGCCGATTCTTCGCCGAACACACGGACGCTGCCATCGGTCAGGGAGACGAGGCGGCCCCAGGGGCGCCCTGCGGCAGTGCGTGTCCGCGCTGCTTCGACCCATTCGCGCTGCGCTGAGCCGACCGGCTCGAAGGTGAGCTGCATCACACCGCCGCAGCACTGGCCGACGCTGGCGCCGAGCGGGAAGCGCACCAGGCTGGGCAGCTCGGCGCCGTCGGTCAGGAACTGGCGGGCGAGGGCGATCGCGCGCAGTTCGAGCTGGCCGCCGCCGATGGTGCCGTGGCAGGCATCGGCGTCGACGATCATGCGGGTGCCGGGTGCGCGCGGCGTCGAGCCGCGGGCGGCGGCGACGGTCACCAGCACGGCCGGGATCCCATTGGCCACCGACTGCGCGAGCCGTTCGATCCAGGGTGTCATGGCTGGATCTCCTTGCTGCAGGCTGCCTGCACCGCCTCGACAGCGTCGAGGATCGCCTCGGGCGTCGCCGGCGCGCGCAGCGGCGGATTGGTCCGGCCGTCGCCGGCCGCGGCAATGGCGTCGCGGATCGCCAGCAGCACCGAGAAGGGCAGCAGCAGCGGCGGCTCGCCGACGGCCTTCGAGCGCAGGATGGTGTCTTCGTGGTTGTGGTTCTGGAACAGCCGGGTGTGGAACTCGGCCGGGCAGTCGTGGGTGGCGGGGATCTTGTAGGTCGAGGGCGCGTGCGTCATCAGCCGGCCGTCCTTGTTCCACCACAGCTCTTCGGTCGTCAGCCAGCCCATGCCCTGGATGAAGGCACCTTCGACCTGGCCGATGTCGATCGCCGGATTGATCGAGTTGCCGGCGTCGTGCAGCAAGTCGGCGCGTTGCAGCCGCCATTCGCCGGTCAGGGTGTCGACCAGCACCTCGGACACCGCGGCGCCGTAGGCGAAGTAGTAGAAGGGGCGGCCGGTCAGGGTATTGCGATCCCAGCTCAGCCCGGGCGTCGCGTAGAAGCCTTCCGACCACAGTTGCACGCGGGCCTCGTAAGCGCGTACCACCAGTTCGGTAAAGGGCAATGTGGTCTCGCCGATTTCCACCTGGCCGTTGTTGAAGCGCACCGCGTCGGCATCGATACTCCCGCCTCCGTATGTGTTGGCGGCGAACTCGGCCAGGCGCAGGCGAATGCGGCGGGCGGCATCCTCGGCCGCCTTGCCGTTGAGGTCGGCGCCGGTGGAGGCGGCGGTGGCCGAGGTGTTGGCGACCTTGCTGGTGTCGGCGGCGGTGGCGCGCACCTGCGCCAGCGGGATGCCGAGCTCGTTGGCGACGACTTGGCAGACCTTGGTGTTGAGGCCCTGGCCCATCTCGGTGCCGCCGTGGTTCACCAGCACCGAGCCGTCGGTGTAGATGTGGACCAGCGCGCCGGCCTGGTTGAAGTGGGCGACGTTGAAGGAGATGCCGAACTTCAGCGGCGTCAGCGCCAGGCCCTTCTTCAGCACCGGGCTGGTCGCGTTGAAGGTGGCGATCTCGCGCCGGCGTTCGCGGTAGTTGCTGCTGGCTTCGAGTTCGGCCACCAGTTCGTGGATCACGTTGTCCTCGACGCGCTGGCCGTAGGGCGTGAGGTCGCGGCCCTCGTCACCGTAGAAATTCAGCTTGCGCACGTCGAGTGGGTCGCGGCCGACTTCGCGGGCGATGCTGTCGATGATGTACTCGATCGCGAGTGCCCCCTGCGGTCCGCCGAAGCCGCGGAAGGCGGTGTTCGACTGGGTGTTGGTGCGGGCGCAGAGCGCGCGGATATCGACGTCGGACAGGTAGTAGGTGTTGTCGAAGTGGCAGATCGCGCGCGTCGCCACCGGCCCCGACAGGTCGGCCGAGAAGCCGGCCCGCGCGGTCATCTCGATGCGGGCGGCGAGGATGCGGCCGTCGTCGTCGAAGCCGACTTCATAGTCGTAGTGGAAGTCGTGGCGCTTGCCGGTGATCATCATGTCGTCGTCGCGGTCGGGGCGCAGCTTGACCGGGCGGCGCAGGCGCCAGGCGGCCAGCGCGGCGACGCAGGCGAACAATGCCGACTGCGATTCCTTGCCGCCGAAGCCGCCGCCCATGCGCCGCATCTCGACGACGACCTGGTTCGCCGCCAGGCCCAGCGCATGGCCGACGACGTGCTGCATCTCGGTGGGGTGCTGGGTGGAGCACCACAGATGGATGCAGCCGTCCTCGCGCGGCGCGGCATACGAGATCTGGCCTTCGAGGTAGAACTGTTCCTGGCCGCCGACCTGCCACTTGCCGGCGAGCCGGTGCGGCGCGGCGGCGAGGCGGGCGGCGGGTTCGCCGCGCACCAGCTGCATCGGCGGCAGCACGAGGCTGTTCTGCTGCGTTGCCTGCAGCGGATCGAGCACGGCGGGCAGCGGCTCGTAGACCACTTCGGCGCGGCGGGCGGCGCGGCGCGCGAGTTCGTGAGTCTGCGCGATCACGGCGAAGATCGGCTGGCCGACGTAGTGCACGACGCCGTCGGCAAGGATGGGATCGTCGTGGATGATCGGTCCGCAGTCGTTGCTGCCGGGTATGTCGGCGGCGGTGAGCACCGCGATGACGCCCGGCATGATCCGCACCGCGTCGAGGCCGAGCGAGACGATGCGCGCATGGGCCTGGGACGACAGGCCCAGCGCGGCATGGGCCGTGCCGGCGAGTTCGCGGATGTCGTCTACATAAGTGGCTTCGCCGCTGACGTGCAGGTGGGCCGATTCGTGCGGGTGGCCGTGGTGCGCGGCTGGGATGGCCTGCGCTTCCTGGGGGAGAGTTTCGGCTTTCATCGGACGGCCTCAGGGCTGGGCAGCGAAGGTGTCGAAGGCGGCGAACACGCGCGTCTGCCGGGTGTCGAGCGGTGCTTCGGCGCGGGTCTCGAGGTGGAAGCGGCGCAGCAGGTTGGCAGCCGCGCGGCGGCGGTAGCCGGCGCTGGCGCGCAGGTCGCCGAGCGGTGCGTAGTCCTGGTCCAGCGCCTGCAGGGCGTCGGCCAGCGCGGCTTCGTCCCAGCGCCGGCCATCGAGTGCCGCCTCGGTGCGCGCGGCGCGCCGGGAGGTCGCCGCCATGCCGCCGAAGGCGATGCGCGGGGCACGGATGACGCCGTTTTCGAGCTGCAGGGCGAAGGCCGCGCACACGGCGGAGATGTCGGAATCGAAGCGCTTCGACAGTTTCCAGCTGCGGAAGCGCAGCGCCGGCGTGCGCAAGGGCACTTCGACCGCCTCGACGATCTCGTCTGCGGCGAGGTCCTTCTTCATGTAGTCGAGGTAGAAGGCTTCGAGCGGCAGCGTGCGGCGGCCTTGCATGCCGTGCAGCACGACGCGGGCGCCGAGGGCGATCAGCGCCGGCGCCGAATCGCCGATCGGCGAGCCGTTGGCGATGTTGCCGCCGAGCGTGCCGGCATTGCGCACCGGCAGCGAGGCGAAGCGTTCCCACAGCTCGCCCAGTTCCGGATAGTGCCGGCACAGCGCAGCGTAGGCATCGCTCAGCGACACTGCCGCGCCGATGCGCAGAAAGCCGTCCTGCTCGCAGACATGTTGCAGTTCCTCGACCCGGCCGATCTGGATCAGGTCGCCGACGTCGCGGAACTGCTTGTTCACCCACAGGCCGATGTCGGTACAGCCGGCGAGCAGGGTGGCCTCGGGCTTGCCGCTGCGCAGCGCGACGAGTTCGGCCAGCGTGCGGGGGGCGTGGAAATGCTGCTCGCCGGCGGCATAGTCGAAGCCGGCGCTGCGGCGCAGCGCGAGCAGGGCGGTGCGCACGGCCTCGCGGTCCAGGTTCTGTTTGGGCAGCTCGAACATGCGCTCGCCGGCTTCGATGATCGGCCGGTAGCCGGTGCAGCGGCACAGGTTGCCGGTCAGCTGGCTGCGGATGCGCGCGGCATCGGGGCGCTCGCCGGCCGGGACGCAGTCGTTGTAGAGATCCCACAGCGACATCACGAAGCCGGGCGTGCAGAAGCCGCATTGCGAGCCGTGGCAGTCGACCATCGCCTGCTGCACCGGATGCAGGCTGCCGCCGGTCTGGCGGCGCAGGTATTCGACGGTGAACACGGCCTTGCCGTCGAGTGCCGGCACGAACTGGATGCAGGCATTGAGGCTGTGAAGCCGCAGCTCGTCTCCCTCGCCGCTCAGTTCGCCGACGACCACGGTACAGGCGCCGCAGTCGCCCTCGCCGCAACCTTCCTTGGTACCGGTCAGGCCGCCGTGGATGCGCAGCCAGCTCAGCAGGCTGGTGGTGGTGGCGACGCCGGAGACCTCGACCGGCTCGCCATTGAGCAGAAAGCGGATTGCATCTGCGCCCATTGTCTTCTCCAGTGTGGAGCATGTGCTGTGCAGGTCGACCCGCGAAAGGCGGAAGCGGTTGCACTGTGCCATGCCTGTGTTCGTTGTCGGTGCCGGTGGGGCATGCCGCGGCAGCGATGCGATCTTGGTGATTGATTACATGATTGTCAACAATTTTCAGAGACCCCTGATGGGCGCTCGTGGAGGCATCGGAGCGTGCATTCCGGGGCGGAAAGCACGTCTGGCCGCGGCTTGCGCGCCGGCCGCACGGGAGCGCTGCAGTGCCTGCGGTGGCGAAAGCGAAATGTGCGGAATCACGATCTCGTTATAATCCTTTCCCTTGCGGCGGCAAGGTAGGCGCGTGCAACAGGCGCGTGCAACGGGCACGCGTAGCAAGCGCGTGCAATGGGCGTGCGCAGGAGGAGATGCGGTGGGCGAGGCGGAGCAAGCGGGCAGTACGCAGGAAGGGGCGGCACGCCGGGCCGGCAAGGCGCCGTCGACCGAAGAGACCCAGCGCGTGTTCGAATCCCTGCGCAATGCGGTGCTCGACCAGCGCCTGCCGCCGGGCCTGCAGCTCAAGGAGCAGGCACTCGCCGATGCCTTCGGCGTGAATCGTGCGGTGGTCCGCCAGGCGCTCGCCAGGCTGGAGATCTATCGCCTGGTCACGCATGCGCCCAATCGCGGCGTATTCGTCGCCCATCCGTCCGCGGCTGAGGGACGCGACCTGTTCACCGCCCGCCGCTACATCGAGGCGGCCATCGTCGAACTGGCGGTCGAACGTCTGAAGGACGCCGACATCGCGCGCCTGCGTGCGCTGGTGCGGCAGGAGCGGCAGGCCTACGAGGCCCAGGATGTGCGCAAGGCACTGCGACTGTCGGTCGATTTCCATCTGCAGCTCGCCGATGCCGTCGGCAACACCGTGCTGGCGTCCTTCCTCGACGAGATCGTGACCCGCATGCCGCTGGTCGTGCTTGCCCATCGCCGGGAATCGCCGCCCGCCTGCATGCTCGACGACCACGAACAGATTCTCGATGCCATCGCTGCCGGCGATGCCGGCCGTGCCCGTGCGCTGATGATCGAGCATGTCGGCCACCTGGAGGGCCGGGTGTCGCTCGACCGCGGCACGCAGCAGGGCGATTCGGGGATCGCTCGTCTGTTGGGGCTGGAGGAAGGCTGCGGATCATGAAATGGGCTGCAGCCCCTATGTTCAGTGGTTCATATGCAAAACCTGATAAGTATTATCAGGAATCCGGTATGGAAGGGGTGGGGGAACGCTGCCTAGACTGCGAACGCCGTCGTCACCAAAATTGTTAACAAATTGGTGGCGTCGGCCGGAGCATGTCCGGTAGGCAGCGCAGCCGTAGCGGGCGTCCAGAAAACACCAACGAGAGCCGATGCGCAATTGCCGCCGGCACCGAGGAGACATTGATGCAACCCCAGACTTCGACCACGGCTGCCGAGCCCGCAACCCCGGCTCTTCCCGACAGCTGGCTGGAGCGCCGCTTCCGCCTGACCGAGCACGGCACCAACGTGCGCACCGAGCTGTTCGCCGGCCTGACGACCTTCGTCACGATGGCCTACATCATCTTCGTCAACCCGATGATCATGGCTGCCGCCGGCATGGACCACGGCGCCGCCTTCGTCGCCACCTGCATCGGTTCGGCGTTGAGCAGCCTGCTGATGGGCTTCTACGCCAACTGGCCGGTCGGCCTGGCGCCGGGCATGGGGCTCAATGCCTTCTTCACCTACACCGTGGTCGGCGAGATGGGCTACAGCTGGGAAGTGGCGCTGGGAGCGGTGCTGCTGTCCGGCCTGCTGTTCATGCTGATCAGCTTCACCGGCCTGCGCCAGTGGCTGCTCGACAGCATCCCGCGCAGCCTGCGTTTCGCCATGGGGGCGGGCGTCGGGCTCTTCCTCGGCCTGATCGGGCTCAAGCTCGCCGGCATCGTCGTGCCCAGCGAAGCCACGCTGGTGGCGATGGGTTCGATGCTGGAGCTGCCGGCGGCGCTCGCCGGGCTGTGCTTCCTGATGATCGGCGTGCTGAGCCACTTCAACGTGTTCGGCGGGATCCTGATCAGCATCCTGACGGTCACTTTCCTCGGCTGGACCGCGGGCATCGTCGAATACGGCGGCGTGGTGTCGATGCCGCCCAGCCTGGCGCCGACGCTGCTGGCGATGGACGTGGCCGGTGCCTTCGACGTGGCGATGATCAGCGTCATCCTCGCCTTCCTGTTCGTGAATCTGTTCGATACCGCCGGTACGCTGATGGGGGTGGCGCACCGCGCCAAGCTGGAGAAGCCCGACGGCAGCATCGAGAAATTGTCCGAGGCGGTGAGGGTCGACAGCACGGCGAGCGTGCTCGGCGCCTGTGTCGGCTGCCCGCCGGTGACGAGCTATGTCGAGAGCTGCGCGGGCGTGGCCGCGGGCGGGCGTACCGGTCTGACCGCGATCGTCGTCGGCCTGCTGTTCCTGGTGGCGATGTTCTTCGCGCCGCTGGCCGGCATGATCCCGGGTTATGCCACCGCCGGCGCGCTGATCTACGTGGCGATGCTGATGAGCACCGGGCTGGCCCACATCGAGTGGGAAGACCTTACCGACACCATTCCGGCAATCGTCACCGCGGTGATGATGCCGCTGACCTTCTCGATCGCCAACGGCATCGCGCTCGGCTTCGTCTGCTACGTCGTGCTGAAGTTCTGCACCGGGCAGTTCAATCGCATCTCGCCCGCGCTGTACGTGCTGTTCGTGCTCTTCGTCGCCAAGTTCATCTTCCTGTAAGGAAGCTCGATCGGCAGCGCCCCCGTAGAAGCGTTCAACCGGGGGCGCCTGGGCCGCGAAACCGGCCTTGGAAACTGCATCGCAGCCTTGTTCGCGGCTGGGCGTCCCCGGCTCGGCGTCCCCGGCCGAAGCCGCTTCCACGAAATATGAAAAGCAGGGTTGCCGGCGCCGCCCGTCGATCGAGACGGTAATGGTGCTCGTCAGCCTGTTCGAACCTCTCGTTCAGTCGCGTTCCGACCACATCACGCCGCCGGTCGCCCAGTTCTCGCGCTTGACGTCGGTCAGGATGATGTCGACCGCGCCGGGCTCGCATTCGAGCACGCGGCAGGTTTCCTTCGTCAGCGCCTCGACGAGTTCGCGCTTCTTCTCCGGGCTGCGGCCTTCGAACAGTTCGATGTGCATGGTGGGCATGATGTGCTCCTGCTGTGGATGTAGGTCGGGGAGAGACATCTTGTCCGGAGGATATCCCGGCTGGGGATGCCTTTCGAACAAGAATGAGGGCTTGGTGTTCAGCGTGTGAAGCCGGGGTCCGCACGCATCAGGCCGCGCAGCAGCGCCGGCCATTCCAGTTCGCCTTCGGGCTCGGGGTCGGCGGTGAGCTGTGCGTGGGTGCGCGCCAGCACCTCGTCGGGCGGCATCGCCACCGCGCCGGCGGCCATCGCCGCGAGCTGGATGCGGCAGGCCTTGTCCAGCGTGTCCATCAGCACGAAGGCTTCGGCCACCGTGCGGCCGCAGGTCAGGGTGCCATGGTTGCGCAGCATCATCGCGCGGTGTGTGCCGAGTTCGGCGATGAACTGCGCCTGCTCTTCGGCGCCGAAAGTCAGGCCCTGGTAGTCGTGATAGCCGATGTCGCGCCAGAAGCGCATCGCGTGCTGGGACAGCGGCAGCAGTCCGTCGCGCAGCGCGGAGACGGCGATGCCGGCGTCGGTGTGCAGGTGGATCACGCAGTGGGCGTCGGCGCGGGCGCGATGCACCGCGCCGTGGATGGCGAAGCCGCTCGGGTTGGCGCTGCGGCCGCTGCCGTCGGTGACGCGGCCTTCGAGGTCGATCGTCAGCAGGCTGGAAGCGGTGATCTCGTCGAAGGTCTGGCCGAAGGCGTTGATCAGGAAAATATCGCCGCGCCCCGGCAGGCGCAGCGAGATGTGAGTGTAGATGAGGTCTGTCCAGCCTCTTGCGGCGGCGAGGCGGTAGCAGGCAGCTAGATCGACGCGGGCGCGCCACTCTTCGGCGTTGAAGCCCTCGGGACATTCCGCATACGGGCATCCGGCAAAGGCGTCGAGATCATCCATGGCGTCGGCTCCGTTTGCTGGCCTGAGTCTGCAGGCGCTGTGAATCGGCGATTCCGGTCAGGGGTTCCGGTCGGCGATGATGCCGTGGCGTTCGAGCTGGATCTCGTCGCAGTTGTGTCCGGGTCCCTTGCGGTCGATGACGATGAAGTCGCAGACGC
>NZ_JANUXN010000033.1 GCF_025699485.1 Thauera carbonicopians
AGTCTGCGTAGGCGACAGTGTCTCAAACAGCTCTGCCATCAGGAAGGCAGGCTGGTGAAATAATCAGTGTTTCCTTAGCTTTCTCAATCAAAGAGGATCACTATGGCAACGGTTGTTTCCTTCATCAACTTCAAGGGCGGGGTCGGAAAGACAACTCTCTCGGTGGAGCTCGCCGCCTCTCTGTACAAGAAATTTAACTCCCGCGTGCTCATGGTTGATTTGGATCCCCAGTCCAACTGCACGCTTTACTGGCTCAATGAAGCCGACTGGGAACGTCAGATCAACGAGAAAGGCACTCTACTATCCTTCTTCGAGGCGTGCCTGGACGACAAACCATTTGACATCTCTTCTATCATCGCCACCCCAACACGATTTGCGAAATCTCCTTGGTATCAGCAGTTCGATCTTCGGCTGAATCGCGGCATTAAACTGGTCCCATCTGACATGCAGCTTTTCGGGGTAGACCTCAGACTGGCTCAGCGGTTTGGCTTTGAGAACCCAAAGGCGCAACTCTTTCTCAAGAAGGCGTTGGCAGCCATCGACAACCAATATGACTTCATCTTCATCGACTGCCCACCAAATCTCTACCTTGCAACACAAAACGGACTATTCGCAAGTCAGTACTACGTCGTCGTTGCCCTTGCTGAGTACCTTTCAACGCTGGGTATCGCGCATATTCAAGCGTCGATCAATTCTGTGTTCTCCTCCGCGAACAACATCATCGGCACCGAAGCATTCAAGAAACCGTCCCTAGCCGGGATCGTTTTCAACAAGGTCCGGTATCTCTCGGGCGGAACACAATCCCAAGAGGACTTCATGTCGCGTATCCGTGCCAAGTATCCTGAGTCCGTATTCAAATCCTACGTCTCACAGTCCGATAAGATTGCCCAACGGCCAGCCCAGAGCGAACCCATCGCACTATCTGACTATGCCGTCGACCAAAAGTACGCTGATCAAATTCATACCGTCGCGGAAGAGTTCTATGATCGCATCACTCGTCCGTAAGGCAGCGCCCTATGACACCACACCAGAAACGAAGGCTAGAACGACTCGCCAAGGCACTCGATGAGGCACAGACCCTAATCCGAGAGCTGTTGCATGAATCAACAAGCGACGTTGAACAAGAACCTACCCCCGAGTTCGATGCCCGCGCAGTCTTAACGTCGCTCAGGACAGTTGAGAGAGGCGCAGCCGAAGAACGGCTTGGTGCCATGAAACAGCATGAATTAGGCGCGGTGTTTGTCGAGGCGGGCGGCCCATCCTCCGACAAAAAGAAACCAAAGGTTTGGCTAGTTGAGCAAATTCTCTGGCGTGTCTTCGACTTTGAGCGTGGGCATGAAGCAATTCGTGGCAAAGGTGCCGGAGAAAGCTAACCCGGCCGAGCGGATCTGCGCAAAAAGCCGCGCAGGCCGCTCACTTCCACGTTGGGCCTCATAGGAGTTACACATGAGCATTGAACTTGCCATCGGGATTGCCGTATTGGTGGTTATCTTCATCATGTTCTTTACGAACATCGGCACCGACTACTCAAAGAGAACAAATCAGCAGCTATTGGATTTGTGGTCACTCCATGAGAATAACGTTCGTGCTGCGAAGGCCGTCGGACCAGAGGCGTACAAGAAGGCCGTGCAGAAGATGTCGACCTTAACGAATGAGTTGAAGAAGCGCGGCCTGCTTAACTCCGACTACACGCAAGGAACGGAAGCCCTTGATTCGATTTCAAGGAAGCTTTTCTCTCGTAGCTTAGATGAGATAAAGGCCGATGCTAAAGCCAACGATCCGGCGTCCTTGTATCAACTTGGAATAATATTTCGCGCAGTTAAGGAACTGAGCGCATCGATAAAATACATTTCCGACTCTGCGAACCTCGGCTATACGGATGCCCAATACGCGCTTGGATGGGCATACATGACAGAAGGAAGCGGAGTTACGGGAAATGCTTGCAAAACCATTAAATGGTTCAAGATTGCAGCCGAACAAGGACATGTCGAGGCTCGAAAGGCACTTGATGTCGCGTTGAAGTCATTTTCAAGGGCCGAAGCGGAAGTCGCTCTTGCCGAAGCAGACAAGTGGTTGAAAAGCAAGAATGCTGAAGGACCAGCACCAAGTGCGCCAGAACCGTCACAGACCCAAGGAAATGCGAACGATGCCTTAAGCGCCGCCGTAAGTGAACTCGAAAAGCTTGCCAAAATCGGAGACCGCCAAGCGCAGGTTCAACTTGGCGAAATGTACTACGGTGGGAAGGAAATTTCTCAGGATCTTCATCGGGCGGCCGCACTGTTCTTAGAAGCAGCAAAGAATGGTAGCCCTGATGCGCAGTTGTACTTGGGAGCCATGTGCGAAAACGGCAGCGGCATGCCTAAGAATTCATTAATGGCAATGCAATGGTATGTCAAGGCAGCAGAGGGAGGAAACGCAATGGCGCAGCATATCCTCTCAACAAGAATTGCCAGCCCCGAGTCGTAGGCGATGAGGCCCTTTTTGTCTCCGAGCCCGGAACCGAGCCGGTAGGCCTGCTCAGCGAACGGGTGACGCCGGAATCAGCGTCTGAAACCGGCTGCCCCGTCCACTTTTGGGGTCATTGGCCAGTTTTTCGGTATTCTCGAGCCGAGCGCAGCCGTGATGCTGGTGGGCGCACCGTCTTGCCAGAGGCGCTGGCTTACACGGCCGTCTCCGCTGCTTTTGCCGAATCTTGTCGGCTGACCGCCATCGGCGGGATGTTCCGCCTGCGAGCTTCCCCATGACTCGCCGTCTTATCCCCGGCAGTGGAATCGATAGCAGTTCATCTTGGTTCGGCTGCGAACCCGTCCGGCGTAAGGTTGCCGTTCCTCTGCACGGGAACAGCAATGAAACGCATCGACATGGAATTCGACCTGGTGGTGATCGGCGGCGGCACCGGCGGGCCGATGGCGGCGGTCAAGGCCAAGGAAAAGAACCCCGGGCTGAAGGTCCTGCTGATCGACAAGGCCCACGTCAAGCGTAGCGGCGCGATCTCGATGGGCATGGACGGCCTCAACAACGCCGTCATCCCCGGCCACGCCACACCCGAGCAGTACGTCAAGGAAATCACCATCGCCAACGACGGCATCGTCGACCAGGAAGCGGTGATGGCCTATGCGGCCAACAGCTTCGACATGATCCAGGAGCTGGACCGCTGGGGCGTCAAGTTCGAGAAGGACGAGACCGGCGACTACGCGGTGCGCAAGGTGCACCACCTCGGCAGCTACGTGCTGCCGATGCCCGAAGGCCACCACATGAAGAAGATCCTCTACCGCCAGTTGAAACGCGCGCGGGTGGAGATCACCAACCGCGTCGTCGTCACCCGCCTGCTGACCGGGACCAACGGCGAAGTCACCGGCGTGATGGGCTTCGACTGTCGCACTGCCGACTTCTACGTGATCCGCTGCAAGGCCGCGGTCATCACCACCGGCGCCGCCGGCCGCATCGGCCTGCCCGCCTCCGGCTACCTGATGGGCACCTACGAGAACCCGACCAACTCCGGCGACGGCCACGCCATGGCCTATCACGCCGGCGCGGCGCTGGCCAACCTGGAGTGCTTCCAGATCAACCCGCTGATCAAGGACTACAACGGCCCCGCCTGTGCCTACGTCACCGGTCCCTTCGGCGGCTATACCGCCAACGGCAAGGGCGAGCGCTTCATCGAGTGCGACTACTGGAGCGGCCAGATGATGCTGGAGTTCTACCGCGAGCTGCAAAGCGGCAACGGCCCGGTCTTCCTCAAGCTCGACCACCTCGCCGAAGAGACCATCAGCGAGATCGAGCACATCCTGCACACCAACGAGCGCCCCAGCCGCGGTCGCTTCCACGAGAAGCGCGGCAACGACTACCGCAGGCAGATGATCGAGATGCACATCTCCGAGATCGGCTTCTGCAGCGGCCACAGCGCCTCGGGCATCTGGACCAACGCGCGCGGTGAAACCTCGGTGCCCGGCCTGTACGCCGCCGGCGACTGTGCCAGCGTGCCGCACAACTACATGCTCGGCGCCTTCGTCTATGGCCGCATCTGCGGCCACAACGCCGCCGAATATTGCAGCACGGTCGCCGACAAGGCGATCGACGAGGGCGCGGTAGCCGCCGAACAGGCGCGCGTATCGGCGCCATTGCAACGCAGCGAAGGGCTGACGCCATTCCAGATCGAGTACAAGACCCGCCGCCTGGTGAACGACTACCTGCAGCCGCCGAAGATCACCCGCAAGTACGAGATCGGCCTGCGCCGCTTCGACGAGGTGCGCGAGGACGCCCAGGCCATGGTGGCGACCAACCCGCACGAACTGATGCGGGCGATGGAAGCGATGTCGATCATCGATTGCGCGGAGATGGCAGCACGATCGTCGATGTTCCGTACCGAAAGCCGCTGGGGCCTGTACCACTACTGCGTCGATCACCCCGAACGCAACGATGCCGACTGGTTCTGCCACACCCTGCTGAGCAAGGGCGCCGACGGCCGCATGGCGATGACCAAGAAGGCCGTCGAACCCTACGTCGTGCCGATCGACGACGACGAGCGCGACGCCTACCAGCGCCTGCGCGTCGAACGCAAGGCCGAAGCCGCCTGACGCGCCCCATCGAACAGAGGACTTACCCATGAGCATCGCCACCACCCTGACCCAGGCACCGGTCAAGGTCCACGAAGACAAATGCATCGCCGAAAAAGGCTGCACGGTCTGCGTCGACGTCTGTCCGCTCGACGTGCTGGCCATCGACCTGGTGAAGAAGAAAGCCTTCATGCAGTTCGACGAATGCTGGTACTGCCTGCCGTGCGAGACCGACTGCCCGACCGGCGCCGTCGAGGTCAGCATTCCCTACCTGCTGCGCTGAGGAGAACGCGATGACGATCAGCCTGGACTCACTCGCCGAACGCCTCGCCAGCACCGACGCCGAAGTCCGCCGCCTGGCGGTGATCGAGCTACCCTACAGTGACGAGGACGACATCGTGCCGCTACTGCTGCCGCGCCTGAGCGACGAGGTTGCCGACGTCCGTGCCGAAGCGGTGCGCGCGCTCGAAGGCTTCGAGGAACCGGAAGTGGTGGAAACGCTGGCTGCCCGCCTGCTCGACGACGACGCAGCAGTGCGCGACGCCGCCGGCGAGGTGCTCGCCGAACTGAAGGACAGCGCCTCGGCCGGGCACCTGCTGCCCTATCTGAGCGGACATGCCGCGGCGGTGCGCACGCTGGCCTTCCGCGCCATACGGGCACTGCGCGCCGCCGGCGCCTTCGAGCCGGCGCTTGCCGCACTGCGCGACCCTGACCCGGGCGTCCGCCGCGAAGCCGTAGGCGTGCTCGGCTACCTGCGCCGTGCCGAAGCCGTGGGCGAACTGGCCGAAGTCGCCGCCCACGACCCGGACGCCGAGGTCCGCCGCATCGCCGTCGGCGCCCTCGGCTACACCTCGGAGATCAGCGTGCTGCCGGCGCTGACCCGGGCACTCAACGACAGCGCCTGGACGGTGCGCGACGAAGCCGCCCAGACCATCGGCAAGCTCCGCCTCGGCCCGGCGACCCCGGACCTGGTCAAGGCCATGAACGACGACTACTGGCAGGTCCGCGTCAAGGCCGCGCGCAGCCTCGGCGTACTGAAGGCCACCGCCGGCCTGCCGGCGCTGGTGGACGCGCTGTCGCACACGATCAGCAACCTGCGCAAGGAAGCCGCCATCGCCCTCGGCGAGATCGCCGACCCGCGTGCAATTCCCGCGCTGGAAAAGGCGCTCGAAGACCCCGATCCCGACGTCCGCAAGCTGTCCCGGCTGGCGCTGACCGCGATCGAACTGGCACGCCAGTGACAGGAGAACGGACATGGCATTCGCCGACGCCCCTTCCTGCCGGCCGGTGCAGATCACCAACCACCGCCGCACCGGCCAGTTGGTCATCGAATGGGACGACGGCGCGCTGAGCGTGCTGCACCACGGCCGGCTGCGCCAGCAGTGCCGCTGCGCCGCCTGCACCCAGCGCCGGCGCAGCGGACAGTTACCCGCCCCGCCTGCCGCGCTGGCCGACATCCGGCCGGTCGCCGACAAGGGGCTCAACCTAGTCTTCACCGACGGCCACGACCGCGGCATCTATCCCTGGGCCTATCTGCGCGAGCTCGGTGACGGACACGCCTTGCTCGAGACATAAGCTGCCGCAGCCGGATCTCGTGATTGGTACCTGACTAAGCGGGCGCTCGACGGGCGTCCGCTATAGCGCCGCAATCCGCGCCTGCAGCCAGACCCCGATGTCGTCGATCTCCTGCGTGCAGACCGCATGCGGCATCGTATAGGTACGCCATTCCGGCTTCAGGCCCAGGCTTTGCAGCAGCTCGAGGGCCTGCCTGCCCATAACCGGCGACACCACGTCGTCCTCGCTGCCGTGGGCGACGAATAGCGGAATGTCGCTGTTGGCGGCGGACAAGCCGTCGGTAATCAGATGGGGAGCGGGGATGTAGGTCGATAGCGCGATCACGCCCGCCAGCGGCTCGGAATGGGTCAGCGCGCTCAGGTAGGCGACTGCACCGCCCTGCGAGAAGCCGGCAAGGAAGATGCGATTGCTCGGGATGCCCCGCGCCACTTCTCGGGCAATCAGGGCGCGGACGACGTCGCGCGAGGCGAGCAGGCCTGCTTCGTCGATCTCGCGGCTGTCCGGCGCCAGCGAGACGATGTCGTACCAGGCGCGCATGACGTAGCCGCCGTTGCAGGTGACCGGCTGGTGGGGTGCGTGCGGGAAGACGAAGCGCACGGCGGGCGAGGGCGGCAGCGCGAGTTCGGGGACGATGGGTTCGAAGTCGTGGCCGTCGGCGCCGAGGCCGTGGAGCCAGATCACCGCCACGCTGGGGTTCGGCGCTGTTTCGACTTCGACAAAGCTGATTTCGGACATTCACGACTCCCGTATGGTGTTCGCAAGGCACAATGCCTGCACCCGTCAACAATGCCAGAATCCCGCTTTCCACCGACAGGCCTTCATCGTGATCGTCCGACCCCGACCGCACTGGCTCCACCTGCTGTTCGTCCGCCGCGGCTCCCTGATGCCGCGCATCTTCTGGCAGTTGCTGTTCGTCTTCCTGCTGTCCTGCGCGGTGCTGGCGATGCACGGCCGGCTGTTCGACTGGAAAGTCACGCTGACGGCCGCACCCTTCTCGCTGATGGGCGTGGCACTGGCGATCTTTCTCGGCTTTCGCATCAATGCCAGCTACGACCGCTACTGGGAAGCGCGCAAGCTGTGGGGCGGAACGCTGATCACGGCCCGCAACCTGGCCCGCCAGGCGCTGACGCTGATCACGCACGGCGACGATGCGCGGCCTGACGCGGCTCGATCTGACGCGGCCCGGCCTTTCGTGCTCGGCCTGATCGGCTTCGCCACGGCGATGCGCAACCAGCTGCGCCGCCAGCCCGTCGACGCCAACCTGGACGGTCTGTTGCCCGACGCCCTTGTCGCTCGTCTGCGCGGTGCGCGCTCGGCCCCCACGCTGATCCTCGTGTGGCTGGCCGAATGGCTGCGGGAGCGGCGCGAAAACGGCAGCTTGACGCCCATCCTGGCGCAGCACATGGAAGCCGGGCTGGATGAGCTGTCCAATGCGCTGGGCAGTTGCGAGCGCATCGCCAATACGCCGCTGCCCTTCACCTATACGGTGATCCTGCATCGCAGCTCCTACTGCTACTGCATGCTGCTGCCTTTCGGCCTGGTCGATTCGATCGGTCTGATGATGCCGCTGGTGGTGGTCTTCGTCGCCTATACCTTCTTCGCTCTCGAAGCGCTCAGCGACGAAATCGAGGAGCCCTTCGGCACCATGCCCAACGACCTCGCGCTCGATGCCATCGTTG
This sequence comes from Thauera carbonicopians, assembly GCF_025699485.1. Lineage (GTDB taxonomy): Bacteria > Pseudomonadota > Gammaproteobacteria > Burkholderiales > Rhodocyclaceae > Thauera. The sequence continues at coordinate 7,811 of NZ_JANUXN010000033.1, forward strand.
CCGGCATCGATGCCAGCCTGCGCGAACTGCTGGGCGAGACGCCGCCGCCGGCGCCGCAGCCCGACAAGAACTTCGTGCTGCGCTGAAACGGAGCGGCGCAGGGGCAGAGCGCCGCGGAAAACTCAGGCCTTCTTGCCGCGCTTGCCCTTCTTCACCTTGGGCAGGGCGGCGACGGCCCGGATCACTTCCTTCAGGTCCCGCGCCGCCAGCAAGGCCAGTCCGGCGCGCAGCACTTCGGACTTGCTCGCCTCGCATCCCGCCTTGGCCAGCGCGGCACGCAGCGCCTTGATGCGCTTGTGTTCGCCAGCGGGCATCGAGAAGGAATTGCGCACGACCTTTTCCGGCTTGGCCGGCTTTTCCCTGCCGGCGCTGGCCTTCCCGTCCGCACTGGCCGCCGTCCGGGCCGGCCGCTTCCTGTCGGGCCTGGCGCGTGGCGGCACCGCCTCGGCCGCGTTCTTCGCATCCGGTACAGGTTCGGGGCTCGGCCCCACTTTCGGTTTCGGCCCCGGTGCCGCAGCAGGCCTGGCGCCCTTGCGCGCGGCCGCCGGCTTCCCGACCACTGTGCTGTCGGATCGCGCCTTTGCACCGACGGCCGGCGGCACCGCCACCGCCGGCAGGCGTTCGGACAGCGCGCTGTCTTCCTGCTTCAAGGTTTCACGCAGCTTAGACAAGGTGCTTCTGGAGGTAGACATCGCTCATCCTTCGATCAGTTTGAGAACGGCCGCAACCAATTGCTCGACTTCTTCCTGGGCCGCGGCAGCGGCGCGCCCGAGCCCGAACACCGAGGTGCCGCGCACGGCACTGAGCGCATACGCACTGCGCTGCGACAGGGCGGCATCGAGCACCGGCAGCTCGAAATCCTGCAGCACGTCGAGCACGTCCCCCGCCAGCGAAGTGCGCATGACGCGGTTGGGCAGCAGCGCGCCACGCAGCGCAGGGCGCGTGCGCTGGCGATCGAGGATCAGGCGCTCGATGCCGCGCGTCGCCCAAAGATCGGTCGGACTGGGCACCACCGGCACCAGGGCGAGATCGCACAGTTCCAGCGCGCTCATCGTGTGGGGATGTTCGATGGACGGTGGGCAGTCCATCACCACCACATCGACGCCGTTGGCGACCGGCTTCAGGGTCTTGGCCATGTCCTTCGCCTTGCCCTGCAGGCGCACCAGTTGCGCCGGGAAAGGCGTTTCGGGCGGCGCCGATTCGGCCCAGCGCGATGCGCTTTCCTGCGGGTCGAGGTCGGCCAGCGCGGCACGGTAGCCGGCCAGCGCCAGGCCCGCAGCCAGCTGCATCGCCACCGTGGTCTTGCCCGAACCGCCTTTCTGCGAAATCAGGGCAATCAGCGTGGGTGCGCTCATGTGAGATCCGGAAAAAAAGGTGATACGGCAGGATGCTATCGCAAGCATCGCCGAGGGTGTGTTACACATCGGACGCACATCACCGGCACCGAACCATGGACCATCCATCCGCCCTGCGCAGATTCGAGGCGCTGATCCGCAACGAATGGCAGCAGCTCACCGCCATCACCCCCAGCAACCGCCGCTGGCAGATGCCTTTCGCCGCGGCGCTCGCAACCGGCCTGCCGCTGCTGGTCGGCGCCTACTTCGACCGCCTGGAATACGGCCTGATCTCCTCGCTCGGCGGCCTAGTGTTCCTGTACCTGCCCAACACCCCGCTGTCGCACCGCATGACCTGGCTGATGGCCTGCGCCTTCGGCATGTCGGCGAGCTACACGCTGGGCACGATCGTCCATTTCCTGCCATTGGCGAAGGCGGTGATGCTGGGCTTCATCACCGTGCTGGTGTCGATGGTGGCCCGCTTCTACCGCATCGGACCGCCCGGCAGCCTGTTCTTCGTCTTGGCTGCGGCGATCGCTGCCTACACGCCCGGCACCGTCGAGGAGATCCCGCTCCGAGTCGGGCTGCTGACGATGGGCACGCTGCTGGCGAGCCTGATCGCCTTCTTCTACAGCCTGCACGTCCTGCGCCTGGAAGCGCCCGAAGCGCCCGCCCCCTTGCCGCCGGCAGACTTCGATTTCATCGTGCTGGATTCGATCGTGATCGGCGCCTGCGTCAGCCTGTCGCTCGCCATCGCCCAGGCGCTGCAGCTCGACCGCCCCTACTGGGTGCCGATCAGCTGCGTGGCGGTGATCCAGGGCGTGTCGCTGCGCGCGGTATGGAACCGGCAGCTGCACCGCGTGCTGGGCACCGCCGTCGGCATGCTGCTGGCCTGGGGCATCATCTCGCTGCCGCTGTCGCCATGGAGCATCGCGCCGATCGTGATCGTGCTCACCTTCATCATCGAAAGCACCGTGGTGCGGCACTACGGCTTCGCCGTCATCTTCATCACGCCATTGACGATCGTGCTCGCCGAAGCCCCCACGCTGGGGCAGCTGCCTGCCGTGGAACTGCTCCAGAGCCGCTTCATCGACACCGTGCTCGGCTGCCTGATCGGGCTGGCGGGCGGCCTCTGCCTGCACAATGTGCGCTTCCGCGCCATCGTCGGCCGCCAGTTGCGCAGGCTCACGCCCGCGCGACTGCGTGGTTGAACCGCCGGTCCTGAACGACTTGCCGCCGGTACGGTCGGAACCGACTGCACCACGCCGAGCGCGTACTTTCCCAGTCCTTGAAACCGCTGCAGTCCACACCCATGTCCCGAACCTGCTTGCCGTCTTCTGCACCGCCGTCCCTCGCCCGCTCTTCCTTCGTCCTCTCTTTCTCCATGCTGCTGCTGGCTCTCGCCGGCTGTGGCGGCCCGGTGGAGGACACCCTGCCCGGGCAGCCGATCAAGCATCGCCAGGAGGCCTTCAAGGCCATGCTGCGCAGCTTCGAGCCGATGGGCAAGATGCTGCGCGACGACCGCTACCAGGCCGACGAATTCGCCCGCCTGGCCGCCGAGCTCGTCACCCTGCGCGAAGGTCCGTGGCCGTACTTCACGCCCGACACGCTCCAGCCGCCCACCAAGGCCAAGGCCGCGGTGTGGGAACACCCGCAGGACTTCGAGCACGAACGGCGGGCCTTCTACGACGCCACCGACGCGCTCGCCCAGGCCGCGCAGACGCATGACAGGAGCCGCGCCCAGGCAGCCTATGACAAGGTTCATGCAAGCTGCAAATCCTGCCACCGCGACTTCAGGAAATAGGCCGCCGGCATCGGAACGGCGCCGGATCGATTGCAAGGATTGAATACGCCCATGCGACTACCGCGCCGATTTGAAGGAAAATAGCGGCTTGGCCGAGTGCGGCACGCCGCGCCGGTGATGGATTTCATCTTCAGGAAACGAGCATGCTGCAAAAGAACCCCGCCTTCGCCGGCGTCCCGGGCCCTGTCGTCGTGATCGTCATGGACGGCTACGGCATTCCCAAGCACACGGTCGGCAGCGCCATCGACGCTGCCCGCAAGCCGACGCTGGACCGCCTGTTCGCCCGCTATCCGAACATCACGCTGCGTGCCCACGGCACCGCGGTCGGCATGCCGTCGGACGACGACATGGGCAACTCCGAAGTCGGCCACAACGCCATCGGCGCCGGCCAGGTCTATGCGCAGGGCGCGGCGCTGGTCGCCAACGCCATCGCCGAAGGCACGATCTGGCAGGGCAGCGCCTGGCAGGAGATCGTCGCCGCCGCCAAGAGCGGCGCCAACGGCAAGGCCGGCGTGCTTCACTTCATCGGCCTGTTCTCGGACGGCAACGTGCATAGCCACATCGACCACCTGAAGGCGATGGTGGTGCAGGCCAAGGCCGAAGGCGTGAAGACGGTGCGCATCCATGCGCTGCTCGACGGCCGCGACGTGCCCGAGACCAGTGCGCTGGACTACGTCGTGCCTTTCGAAGCCTTCCTGGCCGAAATCAGCACCGACGGCTTCGATGCCCGCATCGCCTCGGGGGGCGGCCGCCAGTACATCACGATGGACCGCTACGACGCCAACTGGCCGATGGTGGCACGCGGCTGGCGCACCCACGTGCTGGGCGAAGGCCCGCAGTTCGCCAATGCCACCGCGGCCGTCGAAGGCCTGCGCGCAAGCCATCCCGGCACCATCGACCAGGACCTGCCGGAGTTCGTCATTGCCGAGTTCGACGAAAACGGCAATGGCAAGCCGATCGGCACCATCGAGGACGGCGACGCGGTGGTGCTCTACAACTTCCGCGGCGACCGTGCGATCGAGATCACCCGCGCCTTCGTCGAGGACGACTTCAGCGAGTTCGACCGTGTGCGCCATCCGCGCGTCACTTACGCCGGCATGCTGCAGTACGACGGCGACCTGCAGTTGCCCAGCCGCTTCCTGGTGCCGCCGCCGGCGATCCGCGACACTTCGGGCGAATGGTTCAGCAAGACCGGACTGCCGCAGTTCGCCTGCTCCGAGACGCAGAAGTTCGGCCACGTCACCTATTTCTGGAACGGCAACCGCTCGAGCAGGTTCGGCGGCGAAACCTGGCAGGAAGTCCCCAGCGACGTCGTCCCCTTCGAGCAGCGCCCGTGGATGAAGGCGGCCGAGATCACCGATGCGATGATCGCCGCGCTGCAGTCGGGCCAGTACAAGGTGCTGCGCTGCAACTACGCCAACGGCGATATGGTCGGCCACACCGGCAACTTCCGCGCGGCGACGATGGCGATCGAAGCGGTCGACCTGGCGCTCGGCCGCCTGCTGAAGGCGGTGGACAAGGCCGGCGGCGTCGCCCTCGTCACCGCCGACCATGGCAACGCCGACGAAATGTTCGAACTCGACAAGAAGACCAAGGAACCGGCCGTCAACAAGGACGGCTCCTACAAGGCCAAGACCGCCCACACGCTGAACCCGGTGCCGCTGATCCTGTACGACAACGTCAGCGGCGGCAGGCTGGGGCTGAAGCAGAGCGAAACCGCCGGCCTGTCCAACATCGCTGCGACGGTGGCGAACCTGCTCGGCCTGCAGAAGCACGACAAATGGGACGACAGCCTGCTGGAGGTGAAATGACCATGACACCGCGCGCCCTCCTCGCCAGCCTCGCGCTGCTGCTTTCCGCCTGCAGCCTGCCGCCGCCGGTGGTCGAACAGGACGACGGCATTTCCAGCCAGAGCGGGCAGTTCCACTTCGCCCTGCCCAGCGGCGACTACCGCTGCGGCGAGGGCCAGCAAGTCGGACTGCAGCGCGAGATGCAGGGCAAGGTCAACCACCGCCTGCAGCTGGACTGGAGAGGACGCCGCTACCAGCTCGAGCGCGACTTTTCCGAATCGGGCCTGCCGCGCTTCGAAGACGTGGCCAGCGGTCTGGTCTGGATCGACCTGCCGTGGAAGGGGCTGCTGCTCGACGGGCGCACCCACGCGCCGCTCGCCAACGACTGCACGGCAGCCTGAGCACCGACGGCAGCGGCAATCATGCCGGCCCTGATTGCCGCGATCTGCCCGGCGGCATCACGCTTGCTGTGCCTGACCGGCCAGATGGATTGCATGTCGCCGGGCGAGCCGGCAGGCGCACAATGGCCGTAAACGAAAAGCCGGGCTTCCCTTGCGAGGAAGCCCGGCATCGATTCCGCGGCGCTGAGGGCTGCGCCCTCCGCCACTCAGGCCGCCGGGATCAGGCCTTCGCCGTCTCCAGAATGCTATTGAGCATGGCGCTCGGACGCATCACTGCGCCGCACTTGACCGGATCGACCTTGTAGTAGCCGCCGATGTCGACCGGCTTGCCCTGCACTTCGGTGAGTTCGGCAACAATCTTCTGCTCGTTCTCCGCCAGGGCCTTCGCGATCGGCGCGAAATGCTGCGCCAGTTCGGCATCTTCGGTCTGCTCGGCCAGGGCCTGGGCCCAGAACGTGGCGAGGTAGTACTGGCTGCCGCGGTTGTCGAGCTGGCCGGTCTTGGGCGACGGCGACTTGTTCTCGTCGAGCAGCTTGCCGGTGGCCAGGTCGAGCGTCTTGGCGAGGATCTTCGCCCTGGTGTTGCCGGTCTTGATGCCGAGGTCTTCCATCGATACCGCCAGCGCCAGGAACTCGCCCAGCGAATCCCAGCGCAGGTGGTTTTCCTGCGTGAGCTGCTGGACGTGCTTGGGCGCGGAGCCGCCGGCACCGGTCTCGTACATGCCGCCGCCGTTCATCAGCGGCACGATCGACAGCATCTTGGCGCTGGTGCCCAGCTCCATGATCGGGAACAGGTCGGTCAGGTAGTCGCGCAGGATGTTGCCGGTCACCGAGATGGTGTCGAGGCCGCGGATCACCCGCTCCAGCGTGTAGCGCATGGCGCGCACCTGCGACATGATCTGGATGTCGAGGCCGCTGGTGTCGTAGTCCTTCAGGTAGGTCTTCACCTTCTTGATCAGCTCGTTCTCGTGTGGACGATAGGGGTCGAGCCAGAAGATCGCCGGCATGCCCGAATTGCGTGCGCGGGTCACGGCCAGCTTCACCCAGTCGCGGATCGGCGCATCCTTGACCTGGCACATGCGCCAGATGTCGCCGGCCTCGACGTTCTGCGTCAGCAGCACTTCGCCGGTGGCGATATCGACGATGTTGGCCACACCATCTTCGGCAATCTCGAAGGTCTTGTCGTGCGAGCCGTATTCCTCGGCCTTCTGCGCCATCAGGCCGACGTTCGGCACCGTGCCCATCGTGCGCGGGTCGAAGTTGCCGTGCCATTTGCAGAAGTTGATCATCTCCTGGTAGATGCGGGCGAAGGTCGATTCCGGCATCACGCACTTGCTGTCGTACTGCTTGCCGTCGGCGCCCCACATTTTGCCGCCGCCGCGGATCATCGCCGGCATGGAGGCATCGACGATGATGTCGTTGGGCGAATGGAAGTTGGTGATGCCCTTCGCCGAGTCCACCATAGCCAGCTCGGGGCGATGCTCGTGGCAGGCGTGCAGGTCGCGGATGATTTCGTCGTGCTTGGATTCGGGCAGGGTCTTGATCTTCTCGTATAGATCGACCATGCCGTTATTGACGTTGATGCCGAGCTCGTCGAACAGCTTGCCGTGCTTCGCGAAGGCATCCTTGTAGTAGATCTTGACGCAGTGGCCGAACACGATCGGGTGCGAGACCTTCATCATCGTCGCCTTCACGTGCAACGAGAACAGGATGCCGGCTTCGCGGCAGTCGTCCAACTCGCGCTCGTAGAACTCGCACAGCGCCTTCTTGCTCATGAACATCGAGTCGATGATCTCGCCGTCCAGCAGCGAAACCTTGGGCTTGAGCACGATGGTCTTGCCGGACTTGGTGATCAGCTCCATCTTGACGTCGCGCGCCTTGTCCAGCGTCATCGACTTCTCGCCGTGGTAGAAGTCGCCATGGTGCATGTGGGAAACGTGGGACTGCGACCACTGCTTCCATTCACCCATCGAGTGCGGGTTCTTCTTGGCGTAGTTCTTGACCGCGGCCGGCGCGCGGCGGTCGGAGTTGCCCTCGCGCAGCACCGGGTTGACTGCCGAGCCCAGGCACTTGCCGTAACGCGTGCGCAGCGCCTTTTCCTCGTCGGTCTTCGGATCTTCCGGGTAATCGGGAATGGCGTAGCCCTTGGCCTGCAGTTCCTTGATGCACGTTTTGAGCTGCGCCACCGAGGCGCTGATGTTGGGCAGCTTGATGATGTTGGTATCGGGCAGCAGAGTCAGGCGACCAAGTTCGGCCAGCGTGTCCGGCACGCGCTGCGCCTCGGTCAGGAATTCCGGAAACTCCGCCAGCACGCGGGCCGACACCGAGATGTCGGCCTCTTCGACCTCGATGCCTGCCGGGCCGGTAAAGGTGCGGATGATCGGCAGGAACGCCGACGTAGCCAGCAGCGGCGCTTCGTCGGTGAGCGTGTAAATGATCTTGGATTTCCCCTCAGCCATTCTTTTCCCCTATGTTCTGATCTCTCGCCGCCAAGCCGATGGCGGCACCCGGTCGCCTTGCGCGACGCATGGGCATGCTTGCGCATGTCGGCAGGAAAATACCACGCAACGCCGCCCCCGGGGACCGTAAACATCAAAAGCGCCCCTAATTCTCGCCGGGGGCTGCTTGTATCTTTAAACCAGACCCGCGCGGTAGAGTTTGACTGCCGTATAGGCAGTCAAACCGGCCGGTGCAGCTTGAT
>NZ_JANUXN010000034.1 GCF_025699485.1 Thauera carbonicopians
TGGTGAAATGCTGGACGGCGTCACAGGCCTCGATGACGTCGCCGAAAGGGGCGAAAGCTTCGCGGGTGAGGGGTTGGGCCTGGAGCGCGAAAGCGGCAGGCACGGCGGTCGATGGAGCCGTCGGTGTGTGGCTGGCCATGGGAAGTTTCCTGTATCTATATGGATACGCGTGACGGCGGGCGCCGGGCGCCCGCCGGGTGGAGATGAAGCTCAGGCGCGCGAGGGCCGGACGTCCGGCGCTGCAGCGTCCTCGATGTCGGCTACCGTGGCGGCTTCTGCTTCGGCACGGGCGGCGGCGAGGGCCTCGGGCTGGATCGGCGCATGCAGATCGACGACGATCTCGCCATTGAGCACCTTATGGGCGCGCTCGCGGTCGATGTCCTTTTCCCACACGCCGATGACGACGGTGGCCACGCAGTTGCCGATCATGTTGGTCAGCGCACGGGCCATGCCCATGAACCAATCCACCGACAGCACCAGTACCAGGCCGATGGCGGGAATCGCCGGCACCGCGGACAGCGTCGCGGCCAGGATCACGATCGCCGAGCCGGGCACGCCGTGCGCACCCTTGGAGGTGACGAGCGAGATGGCGAGAATGGTCAGCAGGTCGGCAGTGGACAGCGGCGTGTTGGTGGCCTGGGCGATGAAGACCGCCGCCAGCGTCAGGTAGATCGAGAAGCCGTCGAGATTGAAGGAGTAGCCGGTCGGGATCACCAGGCCCACGGTGGAATCCTTCACGCCCATCAGTTCGAGCTTGCGCATGACCTGCGGCAGCACGGAGTCGGACGACGCGGTGCCGAGCACGACCAGCAGTTCCTCACGCATGTACTTCAGGAACTTCAAGATGTTGAAGCCCGCCAGGCGCAGGATGATGCCGAGCACACCGACGACGAAGATCGCGCAGGTGACGTAGAACAGCGCCACCAGCATGCCGAGCTGCTTCAGCGAGCCGACGCCGTACTTGCCCACGGTGAAGGCGATCGCGCCGAGCACGCCGAGCGGCGCGAGCTTGACGATGAAGCCGATGAGCTTGAAGAACACGTGCGACAGGCTGTCGATGGCAGCCGTCACCGGACGTCCTTTCTCGCCCATCGCCGCGACCGCGGTACCGAACAGGATCGCGATCAGCAGCACCTGCAGGATGTCGCCCTTGGCAAAGGCATCGATGAAGGTGGTCGGGATGATCTTCATGATGAAGTCGACCGTGCTCGTGGCCTGGGCGACGCGGTCGGTGTAGGCGGACATCGCCGAGGCGTCGAGCGAACTCGGATCGACGTTCATGCCGACGCCGGGCTGCAGCGTATAGGCCAGCAGAATGCCGAGCGCCAGTGCGAAGGTGGTGACGATCTCGAAGTACACCAGCGCCTTGACGCCGACGCGGCCGACCTTCTTCAGGTCGCCCGTGCTGCAGATGCCATGCACGACGACGCAGAACACCAGCGGCGCGATGATCATCTTGATCAGTTTGATGAAGCCGTCGCCTAGCGGCTTGAGCTGGGCGGCGAAATCGGGCCATGCGACGCCGACGATCACCCCGAGAATCAGGGCGATGACGACTTGCCCGAACAAAGTTTTGTAGAAAGGTTTCTTCTTCATGGCTCACCTCGCGAACCGTGTGGAGGGGGTTGCGGCGTGAAGGCACGCCGGCAACCGCTGTGGTTTTGTGCCGCATCCAGGTGGGCCGGGGTTCAGCGGACCTGTTTCGGCCACCGCAGTGTGGGCGTCGGATAGGACGCCCGGCGGCGGTGTGCTTATATCGTTTCTGAAATGTTAGTTATAACTTCACTGATATGGTAATAGAAATTTTGAATGGTATAAGGCTAGAATGTCGGCAGGCATTTGCCTTGGCACCGCCGTATGTGGCAATGTGACCCAACACACGGGAGTATCGAGATGAACATGCCGGACGCCGACGGCTTGCTGCTGGCCGACAAAGCCTTCCTCGCACTGCGGGAATTGTTGATTGGGGGTGGTTTGCGCGCGGGCCAGTTCGTGTCGATGCCCGATCTGGTGAAATCGATCGGGCTGCCGATCGCGCCCATCAGGGAGGCCGTCAAGCGCGCCGAGTCCGTTGCGCTGGTGCGCGTGCTGCCCAAGCGTGGCGTCGTCGTCATGGAAGCTACGCCGGAGCAGGTGCGCGAGTGCTTCCATCTGCGCACGATCTTCGATCAGGAGGGCGCGCGCCAACTGGTGCGCGAAGGCTCGGCGGGCAAGCTCGACACGCTACGCGAAATGCATCAGCGCGTGCTCGATGCCGCTCGCCGCGGCATCACGCCCTCGCTGCAGCGCGAGGCGAAGGCGGTGGACTGGGCGCTGCATTCGACGCTTGCCGATGCGCTGGACAACGACAGTGCGCGCGAGATCTACGCGCGCAACCGCGACCGCATCTCGGTCATCCAGCATTCGCGCCCCTTGCTGCCCGACCGTATCGTGCCGGCGATGGAGGAGCACCTGGAGATCATCGACAGGATCATCGAGGGCGACGAAGAGCGTGCGGCGGCAGCGGTGCGCGACCATTTCCGCCAGACCCTGCGCTGGTGGGGCATCATCGGCTGAAGGACTGCGGCGCCGGTTTGGCGTTCGGCACCGGCTGCGGGACCGTCGCGCCCGCTTCAGGCCACCTTGTTCAGCGCATCGCGCACGGTGTCGAAGATGCGCGCCAGTTCGTCCGGCGTCGAATCGAGGAAAGGCGAGAACTGCAGGATGTCGCCGCCGTTGCGGATCACCACGCCGGCTTCGAAGCATTTCAGGAAGACTTCGAAGCCGCGCGCACCGGGCTCGCCGGCGCGCGGTTCGAGTTCGATGCCGCCCATCAGGCCGAAATTGCGCACATCCACCACGTGTGGCGCGCCCTGCAGCGCATGGATCGCCTCCTCGAACACCGGCTCGATGGCGCGGACACGGGCGAAAGTGCCTTCCTCGCGATACACCTGCAGCGTCGCCAGCCCGGCGGCGGCGGCAACCGGATGGCCGGAATAGGTGTAGCCGTGGAACAGCTCGACGGCGTTGTCCGGGCCCTGCATCAGCGCCTGGTAGATATCTTCGCGCACGATCACCGCGCCCATCGGAATCACGCCGTTGGTCAACCCCTTGGCGATGGTGATGATGTCCGGCACAACGCCGAAGCGTTCGGCGGCGAAGGGCGCGCCGACGCGGCCGAAGGCGGTGATGACCTCATCGAATATCAGCAGGATGCCGTAGCGGTCGCAGATCTCGCGCAGGCGCTGCAGGTAGCCGATCGGCGGCACCAGGATGCCGGTGGAGCCGGATACCGGCTCGACGATCAGCGCCGCGATGTTGGAAGCGTCGTGCAGCGCCACCAGGCGTTCGAGGTCGTCCGCCAGCGCTGCGCCCCAGCCCGGCTGGCCGCGGCTGAAAGCCATGTCAGCGCGGCTGTAGGTGTGGCGGATGTGGTCGGTGCCGGGCAGCAGCGCGGCGCTGAAGACCTTGCGGTTGCCGGGGATGCCGCCCACCGACATGCCGCCGAAGTTCACCCCGTGGTAGCCGCGCTCGCGGCCGATCAGGCGGGTGCGCTGGCCTTCGCCGCGGGCGCGGTGCCAGGCCAGTGCGATCTTCAATGCGGTGTCGGCGGACTCAGAACCGGAGTTGGTGAAGAACACCCGTTCCAGCCCCTGCGGCGCCAGCGCCGCCACTTCGCGCGCCAGCGCGATCGCGCGGTCGTTGCTGACCTGGAAGCTCATGCCGTAGTCCAGCGTGCCGACCTGTTCGCGCACCGCCTCGACGATGCGCGGATGGCAATGGCCCAGCCCCGAGGTCCACAGCCCGGAAAAGCCATCGAGCAACTGGCGGCCATCGTCGGTGATGTAGTAGTGGCCGCGCGCGCCGGTGATCACGCGGGGCGTTTTCCAGAAAGCGCGGTTGGCAGTGAAGGGCAGCCAGTAAGCGTGGTCGTTGTGCATGGCGGGTACCTTTGGGCGTAGATGAGCCGGATGAGCACTGTCTGTGTGCGTTATCGTAGCCTTACAGTCGGGTGCAGAAAACGATTGAAAGCGACAGTGAGGTTTCATCCGAACGAAACAATTGTGCAACTGCCTTGCCTGCGCCCGTGCCTGGAGCATCGTGGCGGTTGTCGACTGTTGCCGAAGCGTGGACGGCGGTGCCCGTGCCGCGGGCGAAGCGCTGCGACTACCGGGTGCAGGGTTTCCGATCCATGAAACAATGGCTGCCGCCATGAAACCGCGCGCTTTGCTTGCCAACCTCGCCGAAGCCGATTTGCGGCTGCTGCGCATCTTCATCGCCATCGCCGAGTCAGGCGGACTGGCGGCGGCAGAATTGCGGCTCAACATCAGCCGTTCGGTGATCAGCCGCCACCTGAAGGATCTGGAGATGCGGCTGGGCGTGCGCCTGTGCGAACGCGGCCGCGCCGGTTTCGCGCTCACCGAGGAAGGCAGCACGGTGCTCGACGCCGCTCGCCGGCTGCTGGCCCAGGTCGAAGGCTTCCGCCGTGAAATGGCCGGGCTGCACGGCAGCATGCGCGGCGAACTGAATCTGGCGGTGTTCGACAAGTTCGTCACCAATCCGGCCTGCAGGCTGGCCGAGACCATCGCCGCCTTCGGTGCCGAGGCGCCGGCAGTGGTGCTCGACGTGCACGTCGCGAGCACCAGCGCGATCGAGACGGGTTTGCTGGAAGGGCGCTTCCAGATCGGCATCCACCCCAACCATCGCGCCAGCGAAAGCCTGTTGAGCTGGCCGTTGTTCTCGGAGCGCATGTTCCTGTACGGCGCGCCGGACCATGCGCTGCTGCACGGCGGCGCGGCACCGGACGACGATGTGCTGCGCGGTGCCGCCTTCATCGGCCTCGGCTATCACTCGTTCAACATGGAGCATTTCTGGCGCCTGGGGCTGAAGCCCGCTGCGCATGTGCACGACCAGGAGGCCAGCGTGCTGCTGATCCGCTCGGGACGCTACCTGGGCTTCCTGCCCGAGCACTACGCTGCCGCGTTCGAGCGCGACGGCGTCCTGCGCCGCATCGAGTCGGCCACGCTGCAGTACCGCTGCGATTGGGTGGTGTCGATCGCACGCAGCCCCGCGCCGGGGCGCATCGCCTCCCGCTTCACCGCCCGCCTGCGCGAACTCCACGCCGATGCCGCAGAGGAGCATCCGCGAGAAGGATGAGTGGGCGCCGCTGCCTTCATGCCGGACGCGGGGATGTCGCGCGCCGGAGCGTCGATCGTGGCCGGCTTTGGCAATCGGTGCGGCGATCGGCCATACTCACGGATTCTTCCGATCCACCCTTCCGCCGTGAGTCCCGCATGCAGCCCGTTCGCCTCGCCATCCTCGCCCTGATCCTGCTGTCGGCAATCTGGGGCTACAACTGGGTGGTGATGAAGCAGGTCATCCAGTACGTCGATCCTTTCGACTTTTCCGCTATTCGCACCCTGCTGGGTGCGGCGACGCTGTTCCTGGTGCTGGCGGGGCTGCGCAAGCCGCTGAAGCTGGCCGCGATACCGCGGGTGGCGATGCTCGGCGTCGTGCAGACGGGCGCATTCACCGGGCTGATCCAGTGGGCGCTGGTGGCCGGCGGCGCGGGCAAGACGGCGGTGCTGGTCTACACCATGCCGTTCTGGGTGATCCCGATGGCCTGGTGGGCGCTGGGCGAGCGCATCCGCGGCATACAGTGGCTGGCGCTCGTTATTGCCGCAGGCGGCCTGGTGCTGATCCTCGAGCCCTGGGCGATGCACAGCAGCCTGTTCAGCAACCTGCTCGCGGTCGGCGGCGGCTTGACCTGGGCGCTGTCGGCCATCCTTGCCAAGCGCCTGCGGCGCGACCACGATTTCGACCTGCTGGCGCTGACCGCCTGGCAGATGCTGTTCGGCGCGCTGGCGCTGTGCATCGTCGCGCTGCTGCTGCCGTCGCGGCCGATCGACCCCACGCCTTATTTCTACGGCGCGCTGGCCTTCAATGCGGTGTTCGCCACCGGCCTGGCCTGGCTGCTGTGGCTCTACATCCTGCAGCATCTGTCGGCGGGCATGGCCGGCCTGTCGGCGCTCGGCATTCCGATGATCGGCGTGCTGGCGGGCTGGATCGAGCTGGGCGAGCGGCCGTCGACGGCCGAGTTCGCCGGCATGCTGCTGATCGGCGGCGCGCTGGCGCTGACCAGCCTGTGGTCGCTGTGGCAGTCGCGCCGGCCGGCGGACTGAGTAACCGTCTTAGAAGTCAAGCATCGTGAAGCGATTTGTCCCAATGTTTGCCTGTGCGGACCATGGCGTT
>NZ_JANUXN010000035.1 GCF_025699485.1 Thauera carbonicopians
GGTGTATAACAGGTTAAAATACAGGTACGGTGCAGCAATCAAGCGGTGCCGGTCATAAGGAAAATCATCATGGCTTCTAAGAAACCCCTGGCTCCGCAATCCGTCGAGCTTACCCCCAACCAAGGCCCTGCCGATCTGGATGCGGTGAACGCCGCAGCAGCCGAAGCGGCAGGCCGCGATACGGCCGATTTCCAGCCGTCCGACTTCGACCATGCGCAAGCTGCGGCGGCACCGGCCCAGGTGCCTCCCGAGTTTGAAGTCACGGTGGTGAGCATGCTCACCGGCGCGCTGTTCACGTCGCGCCCATCGCCCGACCGTGCCGACAACGCGCCGGCGATGACGGGAACCATCCAGCTGGACGATGCAGCGCTGCGCGTGCCCCTGGCCGCATTCGTCAAGTCGGCCCGCGAAACCGGCGTGCTGTATTGCGCGCTGACGGTGGGCTTCAAGGATGGCCCGCGCTACTACGGCAAGCTCTTCTCGGCATCGCACAAGAACCACCGCAACGCGCCGGACTACCACGGCTACATCTGCCTGCTGCCGGTTACTCGCAAGGGCCAGTACACGGAGCAGGAGTGGGAGGAAGCGCCGACGCTGCCGATCCACGGCTACCGCCGCCGCAATGCGTCCGACAACCGGGCGCGCATCCAACTGCTGGGCGCCCCCGTCAAGGTCGCCGACCACGAACTGCCGTTCTGAGCATTGGAGGAAGCGATCATGGCTTACGAAGAATCCAATGTGTTGAATGGCGAGGACGCAGCGGTTGTTGAAATTGACGGCAAGCTGGTATCCATCCTGTCCGGCGAGGAACGCGACATTCCCCTGAATCGCCTGCACCTGTCGCCCAACAACGTGCGCAAGAAGCACGATCCCAGCACCATCCCGGAACTGGCGGCAGCGATCATGGCCGAAGGCGGCCTTCTCAATCCGCTTGCGGTGATCCCCGAGAAGATCAAGGGCAGCAAGGGCGACCACGGGGTGGTTGCCGGTGGGCGTCGGCTGGCAGCGCTGCACTACCTGGCAGAGCACGCCGCCGTGCCTGCTGATGTGCCGGTGCGCTGCCGCGTGTTCGATGCCGAGCGCGGCGTGAGCGTCAGCTTGGTCGAGAACGCCACTCAGGAGCCCATGCATCCAGCCGACCAGCTGGAAGCATTCAAGCGGCTGGTGGATGAAGGGAAGACGGCAGGCCAGATCGCGGCCGCCTACAACCTTTCGGCCCTGACCGTCGAGCGCCGGTTGAAGCTGGCACGCCTCGCGCCGGAATTCCTCGATATGTACCGGGCCGACCAGATCGAAATGGGACAGCTGCAGGCGCTTGCCCTGACCGATGACCATGAAGAACAGCGGCGTGTCTGGAATACGCTTTCGCCGTACCAGCGATCCGCGCACTACATCACGCAGATGCTGACGAACGACGAGGTGAGCAGTACATCGGCCATCGCGCGTTTCGTCGGCCTGGAGGCCTACCGGGAAGCCGGCGGCGCGGTGCGGGCAGACCTGTTCACGGGGGAGGAAGGCTCGTTCTACATCCAGGACGGCGCGCTGCTCAACAGGCTGGCCCTCGAAAAGCTGGAGGCCCAGGCCGAAGAAATCCGGGCCGCAGGCTGGAAGTGGGTCGAAGCGCGCATGAGCTTTCCCTACCATGAGCGCAGCGCCTTCGGGAAGCTGGAACCGAAGCGGCGCAAGCCCACCACCGAGGAAAAGGCAGAAATCGACCGCGTGAGCGCAGATGCCGATGCGCTGCGCAAGCGCATGGACGAACTGGAAGCCCTGACCGCCTACGACGAAGAAACCGACGAGGAAGGCGAGTGGACCGACGAGCAGGAGGCCGAATATCAGGCGCTTCAGGCGCAATGGGAAGCGTTCGACGACCTGGGCGACAACATGGAGGCGGCTTTGCGCGAGTGGGGGCCGAGGCAGCGAGCCACTTCCGGCGTGGTGCTGACCATCGACAACGCGGGCCAGCTTGTCCTGGCAGAGGGTCTGGTGCGGCGCGAGGATGTTCCGCAGGCCAAGCAGGCCGCAGGCGGCGAGGGCGTGGCGGGCGGGATGGCCGAGGCACCGAAGAAGGTTCGGGCCGAGTTCAGCGCAACCCTTTGCGCGAACCTGACCGCGCATCGCTCGGCGGCTGTCGGCGCCGCGCTGACCCAGCAGCCGAAAGTGGCCCTGGCCGCGCTGCTGATGACCCTGATCGTCAACGACAAGGAGCCGTGGCAATCGTCGCCGGTGAAGGTGCGCTTCAACGACAACATGCACCAGATCGGAAACCAAGCCAGCGAATTCGGCGGCAGCAAGGCAGCGGATGCATTCGAGCACGCGGCCGGCTGGATCGGCAAGCTTCCCGCGCACGGGCCAACCCTGTTCGCAGCGCTGATGGCGATGGAGCTTGGCGAACTGATGCAACTGCTGTCTGTGTTCATCGCTCACTCCTATGAGGTGTTCTCCGGCGAGCCGAACCGCAAGGTCGGGCACGGCTACGACATGGCCCAGCTGATCGAATCGACATTGGGCTTGAACATGGCCGACTGGTGGATGCCGACGAACGAGCGCTACCTGTGCCACGTTCCGAAGGCCAAGATGATCGAGGCCGTCACGGAGGCCTGCGGTGCCGACGCGGCCAAGCCCATCGAGAAGATGAAGAAGGGCGAGGCCATCGCCGCCACGGCCGCGCTGCTGGATGGCCGACGCTGGTTGCCATCCACGCTGCGCCCGTATCCGCAAAGCACGGAGGTAGTGGAGCAGGACGAGGCCCATGAGGAAGACGAAGACCAGCATGAGGCCGATGCCCTGCCGGAGGGCGTCGAGGGCTGATGGAGGTGGCCGCAGCATGACGCTGCGGCCCTTTCTCGGCTCCCGAGCGCGGCGAATGCCATGCCTTGTCTAATCAATACATGCCAGCGCGGCACCTTGCGTGCCGCGCTCCTGGGCAAGCTGATCGTGGTTTGCTTCGGTGCCGGGGTGGACTCCACGGCGATGCTGCTGGCCTTGCGTGCGGCAGGCCTGCGGCCCGATGCGATCACGTTCGCCGACACGGGCGGCGAGAAGCCTGAAACTCTGGTCCACATCGAGCGCATGCAGAAGATCCTGCATGCGTGGGACTGGCCGCCTATCGAACTGTGCCGCGTTCGCACCCAGCCGCAAACCCCGTACACCGACCTGTACGGCAACTGCTGGACGAACGAAACCTTGCCATCGCTCGCCTTCGGGATGAAGTCTTGCAGCATCCGCTGGAAGCACGTGCCGCAGGACCAGCACCTGATGGGCGTCACGCGCGGGCCGAACCGCCGCCCGCCGCATCCGCTCTGGCTGCGCTCGCGGGCGCAGGGCCAGCGGATCGTGAAGCTGATCGGCTACGACTGCGGCCGGGCCGACCGGCGCCGGGCGGGCGCATCTTTTGCCGCCGCCCGCGCCGATGGGCCATTCGATTTCGTCTACCCGCTGCAGCTCATCGGCTGGACGCGCGTCGATTGCGTGCGCGCTATCGCCGCCGACCTGGGGCCGGACATGGTGCCGATCAAGTCCGCGTGCTACTTCTGCCCGGCTTCCAGACCGTGGGAATTGTTCTGGCTGGCCGGACACCATCCCGGGCTCCTCGATGAATCCCTTGGACTGGAGCGGCGTGCGCTCACGGGCCGGCACAGCCGATTCGATGAAGTGGACTTCGGCAGCAGCTGGGAAGAGATGGTGCGCGATGCACCGAGCTTTCCGAGCACGAAGACGACCGTGGGCCTGGGCCGCAGCTTCGCCTGGAATCACTGGGCGCGGCTCAATGGCGTGGTCGGCGATGACTTCACCGTGATCCGTGGCCAGCGGCGCCGCTTCATCCGGCTCGCCCAGCAGCTGCAGGCCGACGACAACGCACTGGACGCGCGCGCCGGCCTCCCGGCCGGCGCGGTGGACGTGAGGTGAGGCCAGCATGAACCCACCTTCCACCAATCTGCTGATCGAGCAGCTGGCCCTGTTCGGCCAGCGCTGGCATCGACGCCGGGCGTCCTATCGGCCGGCCGGCGAACCCTTCGACCCCACGCGCTGCACCGTGGTGCCCATCGAGGAGGGCGACGCCAAGCACTTCGTCTTGATGCACCATTACTCGGGAACCTACCCGGCGGCCCGGTTTCGTGCTGGCGTGTTCGTGAAGGAGCCGTTCCAGCGTGAGCGATTGGCCGGTGTCGGCGTGTTTTCGGTGCCGATGAACCAGCGCGTGATCCCCAGCTACTTTCCGGCACTCGCGCCCAATGAGGGCGTCGAACTGGGCCGGTTCGTGCTGGACGACAGCCTGGCCGCGAACGCCGAGACCTGGGCGCTGGCCAGGATGCGACGGCTGCTGCGGCAGGCGCTGCCTGAAGTGCGGGGAATCGTGGCGTACTGCGATCCCATCGAACGGCGCGACGAGTGCGGCGAACTGGTCAAGCGTGGCCACGTGGGCACCATCTACAAGGCCGGGAACGCGCAGTACCGGGGCCGCTCCAGCGCGCGCATGCTGTGGCTGTCGCCCAGCGGCGCGAGCTTCGCCGACCGCACGCTCGCCAAGGTGCGGCTCGGAGAGACGGGCGAGCGCTATGCCCTGGAGCGCCTGGCCGCGATGGATGCGCCCAGGCGATGCACGGGGGAGGGCGGCGCCGAATACATCCGGCGCCTTCAGGATGAAGGCTGGCTGCGCCGCGTGAAGCACCCTGGGAATTTCGTTTTCACCTGGCCAGATGGTCGGGCAGGAGGTGGCCCTTAAACTTGTCCTGCGCTTCGGAGTTTTCGAAGCGCGTTTTTTTGAAGCCTTACCCCGTCCATAGTGGCGGGTTTTTTTTTGTTCTCATTCAGCAATCGTACCTGTACGATTACTGAATGAGCCCGAACCTCTTCCTTTCGTTGCGAGGTATTCAAGGGCTATGTGAATGCACGTGATCTAGAAATCCTGCACAATGGAACTAGATAATGTTTGCTAACACATAAGGAGCCGACCATGCAAAGCATGACCATCGAGCAGTTGCGCGCGGCCACCCATGCCGGCGGCGTCGCCGGCGTGACCCTCAAGGGCCTGGGCGGCGCGTTCCTTGTCGAGATCGCCACGCGCAGCGGCGCTGCCGCGCTGCTCGCCAAGGCTCGCAGCAACGAGCCGCGCCGCTTCGGAAACCCTCTGGCCGCGTTGAACGTGCTGCGCGACATTGGCATCACGGTCGGGCAGTTCGACGCCAGCGCGTGGAACCCGGACGAGAAAGACGAGACACCTGGCAACCGCGGCCGGGCCGAGGCGCTGCGCAAGGCGCACCAGGCCGCCGCCTACAACCAGTGGCTGGCCGCCGAGGTGCAGGACGCGATTGACGACCCGCGCCCGAATATCTCTCATGATGACGTGATGGCCGAGATGGATGCCGACATTGCCGAGATGACCGGAAGCGCCAAGCTGCCCAAGCGAAAGGGCCCTTGAGCGCTGCCCATGACTACTGTTCAGACACCGTACCGCATTGAATGGCGGCCGAAAGCGCGCGAGGACTTGCGTGCCATCGTGCGCTACATCGCCAAGGACAACCCACTGCGGGCGCGCACCTTCGGGCTGGAACTGCGCAACAAGACGCTGCCGCTGGCCGACCATCCTTCACTGGGCCGTCCTGGCCGGCCAGGATTGCCGGCCGGCGTGCGCGAACTCGTGGTGCATCGAAACTACATCGTGTTCTATCGCGCGCTGGATGCCGCGCGCACCGTTGAAATCCTGCGGCTGAAGCACGCAGCCCAGCAAACCCCCTGAACGCTGGGCGCTGCCCGCTGCGCGGTCACCGGACGCCCGCGCGCCCTTCGGGCGCTTTCCGCAGCTCGCCTATTCGGCTC
>NZ_JANUXN010000036.1 GCF_025699485.1 Thauera carbonicopians
TTTTTCGGGTTGTTTTTCTGGTTTTTGTTTTTCAGGAAGGCGGTTCGGGGTGGTTGACAGGGAGTTGTCTGTTGGTCATAATCTCGCTTCTGTGCTGACCGGCACGGATCTTTAACAACTTGAACAACCGATAAGTGTGGGTGCTTGGTGGTTGTGGTCTCGGCAGCTTCGGCTGCGGTTTCACAATGATTAGGTGCTCATACTGCAAGTCAGTATTTTGAGTACTTTGTAGGATTGAACTTAAGAGTTTGATCCTGGCTCAGATTGAACGCTGGCGGCATGCTTTACACATGCAAGTCGAACGGCAGCGCGGGCTTCGGCCTGGCGGCGAGTGGCGAACGGGTGAGTAATGCATCGGAACGTACCCAGTCGTGGGGGATAACACATCGAAAGATGTGCTAATACCGCATACGTCCTGAGGGAGAAAGCGGGGGACCTTCGGGCCTCGCGCGATTGGAGCGGCCGATGTCAGATTAGCTAGTAGGTGGGGTAAAGGCCCACCTAGGCGACGATCTGTAGCGGGTCTGAGAGGATGATCCGCCACACTGGGACTGAGACACGGCCCAGACTCCTACGGGAGGCAGCAGTGGGGAATTTTGGACAATGGGGGCAACCCTGATCCAGCCATGCCGCGTGAGTGAAGAAGGCCTTCGGGTTGTAAAGCTCTTTCGGCCGGGAAGAAATCGCACCTTTTAATAGAGGGTGTGGATGACGGTACCGGACTAAGAAGCACCGGCTAACTACGTGCCAGCAGCCGCGGTAATACGTAGGGTGCGAGCGTTAATCGGAATTACTGGGCGTAAAGCGTGCGCAGGCGGTTTGCCAAGACAGGCGTGAAATCCCCGGGCTTAACCTGGGAACTGCGCTTGTGACTGGCAGGCTAGAGTACGGCAGAGGGGGGTGGAATTCCACGTGTAGCAGTGAAATGCGTAGAGATGTGGAGGAACACCGATGGCGAAGGCAGCCCCCTGGGCCTGTACTGACGCTCATGCACGAAAGCGTGGGGAGCAAACAGGATTAGATACCCTGGTAGTCCACGCCCTAAACGATGTCGACTAGTCGTTCGGAGCAGCAATGCACTGAGTGACGCAGCTAACGCGTGAAGTCGACCGCCTGGGGAGTACGGCCGCAAGGTTAAAACTCAAAGGAATTGACGGGGACCCGCACAAGCGGTGGATGATGTGGATTAATTCGATGCAACGCGAAAAACCTTACCTACCCTTGACATGTCTGGAAGCTTGCTGAGAGGCGAGTGTGCCTTCGGGAGCCAGAACACAGGTGCTGCATGGCTGTCGTCAGCTCGTGTCGTGAGATGTTGGGTTAAGTCCCGCAACGAGCGCAACCCTTGTCACTAGTTGCCATCATTTGGTTGGGCACTCTAGTGAGACTGCCGGTGACAAACCGGAGGAAGGTGGGGATGACGTCAAGTCCTCATGGCCCTTATGGGTAGGGCTTCACACGTCATACAATGGTCGGTACAGAGGGTTGCCAAGCCGCGAGGTGGAGCCAATCCCTTAAAGCCGATCGTAGTCCGGATCGTAGTCTGCAACTCGACTACGTGAAGTCGGAATCGCTAGTAATCGCAGATCAGCATGCTGCGGTGAATACGTTCCCGGGTCTTGTACACACCGCCCGTCACACCATGGGAGTGGGTTTCACCAGAAGTAGGTAGCTTAACCTTCGGGAGGGCGCTTACCACGGTGAGATTCATGACTGGGGTGAAGTCGTAACAAGGTAGCCGTATCGGAAGGTGCGGCTGGATCACCTCCTTTCAAGAGAAAAGAGGTCGCAGTTGCCAAGTATCCACAACTTATCGGTTGTTCAGGCGAAGAGCCTCGAAGTGCATGAGAGGGTCTGTAGCTCAGCTGGTTAGAGCACCGTCTTGATAAGGCGGGGGTCGTTGGTTCGAACCCAACCAGACCCACCAGGATTTAGGGTTGCTTGAAACCTTGGCTGCTGAAGACAAGGGGGCTGTAGCTCAGCTGGGAGAGCGGCGGCTTTGCAAGCCGTAGGTCGTCGGTTCGATCCCGACCAGCTCCACCAGGTCATGCGTGTTTCGGGAAGTCAGAGATAGGGTTTGGTATCAGACATTATCTCTGACTTCTTGATCGGTAGCGATACCGGTTTGAGGTTTGCTCTTTAACAAAGTGGAAGAAGTGTAGTACGCATCGAGCCGGTGCGTACTGCAGTTGTGTGATTGCATTGGCTCAAACTGCGTTGTCAGCACAGTTTGGGCCGCACAAACGAGTTCGACCTGTGACTGGGTGCTTCTATGGAGGCACCAAGGTTATAGGATCAAGCGACTAAGTGCATGTGGTGGATGCCTTGGCGATCACAGGCGATGAAGGACGTGTAAGCCTGCGAAAAGCGTGGGGGAGCTGGCAATAGAGCTTTGATCCCACGATGTCCGAATGGGGAAACCCGGCCCGCAAGGGTCATCCCTGGCTGAATACATAGGCCAGAGGAGGCGAACGCGGTGAACTGAAACATCTAAGTAGCCGCAGGAACAGAAATCAACCGAGATTCCGCAAGTAGTGGCGAGCGAACGCGGAAGAGCCTGCACGACTAAACCATCAGCTTAGCAAAACGGTCTGGAAAGTCCGACGATACAGGGTGATAGTCCCGTATGCGAAAAGCCGGTGGCGGGTCTGAGCGTGCGACAAGTAGGGCGGGACACGAGAAATCCTGTCTGAAGATGGGGGGACCATCCTCCAAGGCTAAATACTCGTGATCGACCGATAGTGAACCAGTACCGTGAGGGAAAGGCGAAAAGAACCCCGGGAGGGGAGTGAAATAGATCCTGAAACCGCATGCATACAAACAGTGGGAGCCTCGAAAGGGGTGACTGCGTACCTTTTGTATAATGGGTCAGCGACTTACGTTCAGTAGCGAGCTTAACCGAATAGGGGAGGCGTAGCGAAAGCGAGTCTGATAAGGGCGTCGTAGTTGCTGGGCGTAGACCCGAAACCGGATGATCTATCCATGGCCAGGATGAAGGTGCGGTAACACGCACTGGAGGTCCGAACCCACTAACGTTGAAAAGTTAGGGGATGAGCTGTGGATAGGGGTGAAAGGCTAAACAAATCCGGAAATAGCTGGTTCTCCCCGAAAACTATTTAGGTAGTGCGTCGTACGGACACTTGCGGGGGTAGAGCACTGTAATCGTTGGGGGGGTCACTGCGATCTACCCCGCGATAGCAAACTCCGAATACCGCAAAGTGATATACGGCAGACAGACATCGGGTGCTAACGTCCGGTGTCAAGAGGGAAACAACCCAGACCGCCAGCTAAGGTCCCAAATGCATGGCTAAGTGGCAAACGAGGTGGGAAGGCACAGACAGCTAGGAGGTTGGCTTAGAAGCAGCCATCCTTTAAAGAAAGCGTAATAGCTCACTAGTCGAGTCGTCCTGCGCGGAAGATGTAACGGGGCTCAAGCCATGAACCGAAGCTGCGGATGTGTCTTTGACACGTGGTAGGGGAGCGTTCCGTAGGCCTGCGAAGGTGTCTCGTAAGGGATGCTGGAGGTATCGGAAGTGCGAATGCTGACATGAGTAGCGATAAAGGGTGTGAAAAGCACCCTCGCCGTAAGCCCAAGGTTTCCTGCGCAACGTTCATCGGCGCAGGGTGAGTCGGCCCCTAAGGCGAGGCAGAAATGCGTAGTCGATGGGAAACAGGTCAATATTCCTGTACCGGTTCTAGATGCGATGGGGGGACGGAGAAGGTTAGGTTGGCCATCTGTTGGAATAGGTGGTTCAAGCGTGTAGGCGTGCCCGGTAGGCAAATCCGCCGGGCTGAGCTGAGGCGTGATAACGAGGACCCTCGGGTCCGAAGCAACTGATACCCTGCTTCCAGGAAAAGCCTCTAAGCTTCAGTCTAGAACTGACCGTACCGCAAACCGACACAGGTGGGCTGGTAGAGAATACCCAGGCGCTTGAGAGAACTCAGGAGAAGGAACTCGGCAAATTGATACCGTAACTTCGGGAGAAGGTATGCCCCGTTAGCTTGTAGGAGTACATCCGAAGGGCGAAGGGGCCGCAGAGAATCGGTGGCTGCGACTGTTTATTAAAAACACAGCACTGTGCAAACACGAAAGTGGACGTATACGGTGTGACGCCTGCCCGGTGCCGGAAGGTTAAGTGATGGGGTGCAAGCTCTTGATCGAAGCCCCGGTAAACGGCGGCCGTAACTATAACGGTCCTAAGGTAGCGAAATTCCTTGTCGGGTAAGTTCCGACCTGCACGAATGGCGTAACGATGGCCACACTGTCTCCTCCTGAGACTCAGCGAAGTTGAAATGTTTGTGAAGATGCAATCTCCCCGCGGCTAGACGGAAAGACCCCATGAACCTTTACTGTAGCTTTGCATTGGACTTTGACGGGACTTGTGTAGGATAGGTGGGAGGCTATGAAACCGGGACGCCAGTTCCGGTGGAGCCAACCTTGAAATACCACCCTGGTGTCGTCGAGGTTCTAACCCAGGCCTGTGAATCCAGGTCGGGGACCGTGCATGGTGGGCAGTTTGACTGGGGCGGTCTCCTCCCAAAAGGTAACGGAGGAGTACGAAGGTCACCTAGGTACGGTCGGACATCGTACTGATAGTGCAATGGCAAAAGGTGGCTTGACTGCGAGACCCACACGTCGAGCAGGTGCGAAAGCAGGTCATAGTGATCCGGTGGTTCTGTATGGAAGGGCCATCGCTCAACGGATAAAAGGTACTCTGGGGATAACAGGCTGATTCCGCCCAAGAGTTCACATCGACGGCGGAGTTTGGCACCTCGATGTCGGCTCATCACATCCTGGGGCTGTAGTCGGTCCCAAGGGTATGGCTGTTCGCCATTTAAAGTGGTACGTGAGCTGGGTTTAAAACGTCGTGAGACAGTTTGGTCCCTATCTGCCGTGGGCGCTGGAAGTTTGAGAGGGCCTGCTCCTAGTACGAGAGGACCGGAGTGGACGCACCCCTGGTGTACCGGTTGTGACGCCAGTCGCATCGCCGGGTAGCTATGTGCGGAAGAGATAACCGCTGAAAGCATCTAAGCGGGAAACTCGCCTCAAGATGAGACTTCCCCGGGGCCTCGAGCCCCCTGAAGGGTCGTTGAAGACCACAACGTTGATAGGTCGGGTGTGGAAGCGTGGCAACACGTTGAGCTAACCGATACTAATTGCCCGTG
>NZ_JANUXN010000037.1 GCF_025699485.1 Thauera carbonicopians
GCGGTGAGCGCGCCGCTACCGCCCGTACGGGCACCCGTGCCCGGCTCGCGCGGACCGCCCTGCCCATGAGCCTCAACCGACCGGCGAACCTGCGCGCGATGCCGTGCGACCATGGCAGGGGCGCACGCGTCCGTCACGATGCAGCCGCCCCGCCACGCTACTGCACGTGCCCGGAACGGGCTCCAGGCGCCGTCGTTGGCGCTCCGCTGGGCGTGCATTGCGTCACGGACGCCGCGCCACGCACATTCCATTGGCTTGCAAAGCGCCGTCCCACACTTACAATCCCCCTAAGCAACGTCATCACCCGGTTTAGTCCAACGAGGTTTATCCGCCGCAATGACCGCCTGCACTCACCTCGCACGCCTTCAGCGGCGGATAAACGCTTTTCGTTATGCAATCAACACAAAGGAGAGTCAAAGATGTCAGATGATAAATTCAGTGCCGCTTATTCAGATGGTGGCTTTTGGGAGAAAGTTAAGGGTTATGCAAAGGTTGCGGGTGAAGGAGTTTTGGAGCCAGCATTAAAGATGTATTACGCAGCATTGGATTCAAATACTCCAGCTTGGGCTAAGGCAACAATGATCGGCGCTTTGGGCTATTTTATTTCACCGGTTGATGCCATTCCTGATGTGGTGCCCGTAGTTGGTTATGCTGATGATCTCGGCGTTTTGGCGGCAGCACTTGCTACAACTGCTGCACATATTAAAGATGAGCATGTAAAAAGAGCAAAAGAAACATTGGCGCAATGGTTCTCGTAAAGCATAACAAACGGCTGTTGTCGCCCCTTCGGGGCTGGGACGGCCTTTCCGCCGCTGCGCGGCTACAAGTCTGCCCCAAAGCCGGGCGTTATACATGACCATGACACACGCGATCTGCGCTAGGGTTCGGCTCAAGTCCAATAGCCTTGAGCGTGTTAGGGCGTGGGCTCAGGAAATAGATAGGTGAAGAGCAGAAGCACTCCAGACGCTTGCGGCAGAAGGTGTGACAGTCGAATCTGTATTTTTAGATTCAAGCGCGGAAGGAGATTTCCTTGTTTATTACATGCGAGCAGACTCAGTTGAAAAGGCAGCAAGGGCCGCGGCAATATCTACCGCATCAATCGACGAATTTCACAGACAGTTCAAACGGGAAGTTTGGGTCGAAGTGCGTAAACTGGAACTGCTCGTGGACTTGGATTGCAGTCATGTATAACAAAACGCTCCAGCGGACCGCCTGCGGCGGGCGCTGAGCTTTATCGTTATGTGCTTTGGATAGCACAGCGCACCAAGTTAATTGAGGGAAACGGCGCTTGAAGATCACTGAAATCTTGTCTGTCTATGCGGCCTTGCTATCAACAATTGTTTTCGCATGGAACATACGCAAAGCCATACCTAGCTATAAGGTTGAGGTAGTGTTCGGGACAGATAAAGTTGATGATGAATATGTGTCCGGGGCATATATCTCAGTCAAGAATCCGTCTGCTCACACAGTGCACTTATCAAACATTTCGATTCTATACCCATTTGGCAAGACAGGCATATTTGAAAAGATCAAGCATGTTTTTAAGTATCGTCGTCTGCCGTTGACTGTAGGATGGTGCCATTCAAGTCTCTCCAATTATGGAATAAATGACAAATGCCCAGTAGCACTGGAGCCAGGCAAATCAATTGGTATTCTGGTTCCCGAAGATATTCTGGAAAAGATTTTTGAAGATAATAAAGAGAGGGCAATCAAGGCATCTGTGCAAGATGAACTATGGAGAAACAAGTATTCGCGTAAGTTTGAGTACCCAAGAACTGGTAAAGGTAAAACATGAGGGTCGCACATAACAAGGCGCTCATTCGGACGCAAACTACGCTGCGCTTCGTTTGCGCCGCACAGCTTTATCGTTAGTGCCGGGAATTTATGCGCCGGATAAAAGCATTGTCCGTGGAGCTTCGGAATTTCGTGAAAACCAGCAGCCCATTCTGTTTTGGACGCGCCGCAATCAAAGGCATGGCGGAGCCGTTATGTGTTCTGCCACCTTCGGGCCAAGCTGCTCGTTCAAGCGGGCTTTGCTTGCCGGCACTTCCGCCCCAGCGCCAGCGGCATTTTGCTAAAATTCTTCGTTTCCAAAGTGCAGTGCTTCCGTCAAGCACCGCACTAACAAAAAATTCAAGCCGATGCCACTTTCGCGGCTCGGCTTAATAGTTGCGTTAGAACTCACGGGGAGATCATCGCGTGCTTACATTCAAAACACAGTTTCCTCTCGACACCACCAAGACGGCGGAAGACCTACTGGAGTGCGCGCGAGCATGGATCTCAGGTAGTCCACACAGTGAGCTGGCCAATGTACTCAAAAGTACAAAATTGCAGGATGGAACATCTCTTTCTACTGAGAATGAATCCATTCAGTCCGCCTTCCACAAAGAGTTAGCAAGAGAAACGGCTGGCGTGCGATACGAGAAGCGCGAAGACGGTGAGATAAGGTGGATAACGGATGTAGTGGGCTCAAAGTCTAAAGATGGATTTACAGTCTCCGTTCAACTCAGTGTTGACTCTGAGCTTCCAGTCGAAAGACTTGACCAAGGGAAGCGACCCTATGTCTTAAAAAGCCTAATGGAGCGGGTAGGTGGCGGCGCTGATGGCAACCTTCTCGTTTCTGACAAACCGATCAGGCTCGAAGATAGCGAGTTGTCTATCGCGGCGGATGTTATCTGTGCCAGAGCTAGCTGCGCCATGCCGGTTGTCTACGTCAGCGCCGATGATGCAGACAGGCCGTTTATCGACCCCGATCAAACTGCAAAGTGGCTATCCGGAATGGCTCATGTTGTTGTGGAGCCCAGTCGTTCTTTTTCTTTCAAGCTGATGCGAGAAGTCTACGGAGAGAACGCCTACGGAGGGGCTGTCGGAATCTACTGGCCAGACGGGATTGGAAAGTGGCTTTTTCTCCCGACAGGAAACTATTCTGACCCAAAGGAGATGCAGATCGCCGTATCAAGAAAAGTTCGATCCTCGCTTCTATCCCAAAGAACAAGAAGAGAGTGCACTTGGTCGTACTTGCAAGAACTAATTGCTCGGCGCCGTCTGCAAGAGTTGAAGGAGTCTGGCTCAAACAACATCGAAGAGTACGTTCAGCACTTCGATGCTGAAATTACAGCCAAAGATGAGGAAATCCAAAGACTGGAGGCAGAGTTGTCCCGGGCCAGATATGCACGGCAATTGCCAAACAGTGTGTCTGGTGGCAGTGAGGCAAGTCTCTCTCTGGCCTCAAAGGAGAAGGATTTTTATCAAGGTGAGCGCCTAGATATAGTTGTTGAAGCGTTGAAAGCTGCTGCTGACGCAGCGGAGCTTCACGGGCGACGTAGAGACATTCTGAACGACATCGTGGAGCAGAATAATAATTCAGGCGAGCGCGATCAGATCTTGGATCGACTCAAGCAAGTTCTCCGCCAGTACGACTCGATGACCAGTTCGGTTAGGGCCGAACTGGAAGCACTTGGCTTCTCAATACTGGAGGACGGGAAGCACTACAAGCTCGTGTTTCACAACGACCCGCGTTACCCATTCATTCTTGCAAAGACTGGTAGCGATTGGCGCGGCGGGCTCAATGCGTTCTCTGACCTTAAACGTCGTATCTTCTAGTTTCCGGCACTGAGTTCTAACAATTCCCAAGGGACTTCCCGTCAACCTCTTTCTTGCAGACCGGCCGCAGGCCGATCGGTCCGTTGATCATGCACTCATTTTCTTCTCCTGCTGACCACGGTCGAGCGTGATCACTTTGTGACTGGCGCCATCGCAATGGACAAGGACAGAACAGACTGCCTTTCCCCAATCGGCCTTGTTCGGCACGGTCGTGCCGGGGCCATGCGACTCACCGCTCCGGCTGGCCTCAATCATTCCTCGGCGCGACTGGGGCGCGGGGATCAGCCGCGACACCCTTCATGGTCGGCCATCTTGTTAGTCAGGCTCTCAACTGGTCGGTCTGACCTGTTTTGCCTATCGCTTGCGCGCAGTCATGATGGCTTCAATCTGCAATGCGGTGCTTCAGCTTGCTGCTTGCCCGGACGTCAGCCCCCATTGGCGCCAAGCATCCGGATCGTAGTGTTCTCCCTTGGCCAGCACGGCCCACAACTGCCGCGCGTGTTTGTTGGCAATGGCGACCAGGGTCTTGTGATACCCGACCCGTGCAT
>NZ_JANUXN010000038.1 GCF_025699485.1 Thauera carbonicopians
GACCACATCGAGAAGCACGATCGCGTCTGGGTCTGCCGACGCGTCGATGTCGCCCGACACTGGATCGAGAAGCACCCGTATCAGCCCGGATGAACGTGCTGCGAAAGGGCCGCTCGCGCAGCTCCGGCAATCGGCCTCGATCCACCGTATCCAAAGGAGGCGGCTTCATGCCCAGCCATGAAGCCAGGGTGGAAACACGCCTCTTCGAATGTAAACAATCTCCAGCAGGTACTGGAGTCGTCGGCCGGGAAAAGTACCGGCTTCAAACAATAAGGAGGAGAACCATGAATTCACATATCAGCCAGGGTGGCCGCGACGGGACACGTCCCGCAACGCCGTTCGAACCTTCGCTCCCCCGCGCGCAACATTGCAGCGGATTCAGGGAAGGGGATGCAGCATGAGCCACAGCGCATCCCTTGCCAACGAGGGCAATCACGAACTCGAACTGCCTGCCGGGACTTCGCCCCGTCTCTACAATCAGGACCTTGCACCCAGCAAGAAGGAGGGTCGCACCTGGAGTGCCTACAACATCTTCGCGCTCTGGGCCAACGACGTGCATAGCCTGGGCAACTATTCCTTTGCCATCGGGCTGTTCGCGCTGGGGCTGGGTGCCTGGCAGATCCTGACCGCACTGATGTTCGGCGCGCTTTTCCTGTTCGTGCTGCTGAACTTCTCGGGCTTCATGGGCCAGAAGACCGGCGTGCCCTTCCCGGTGATGAGCCGGATCAGCTTCGGCACCCGCGGCGCGCAGATCCCGGCGCTGATCCGGGGCGGCGTCGCCATCGTCTGGTTCGGCATCCAGACCTATCTGGCCTCGATGGTGCTGGACGTGCTGCTGATCGCGATGATGCCCAGCCTCGCGCCGCTGTCGCAGCAGATCGTGCTGGGCCTGTCGGTGCTGGGCTGGATCAGCTTCTCGATCCTGTGGGTCGTGCAGGTGATCATCGCCTGCTACGGGATGGAGTCCATCCGCAAGTACGAGGCCTTCGCCGGCCCCATCATCCTGGTCACCTTCCTGTCGCTGGCGGGCTGGATGCTGTATGCCTCGGGCGCCAAGCTGGTCTGGTCGCAACCGGACTCGCTGACGGGCGGCGCGATGTGGGCGCAGATTCTGGGCGGTGCCTCGCTGTGGGTGGCGATCTACGGCACCTTCGTGCTGAACTTCTGCGACTTCACCCGCGGCGCGGTCTCGAAGAAGGCGATCGTGAGGGGCAACTTCTGGGGCATTCCGATCAACATGCTGATCTTCGGCTTGGTCGTGGTGATCCTGACCGGCGGCCAGCTGTCCATCGACGGTACGCTGATCCAGAGCCCGACCGACGTGGTCCAGAAGATCCCGAACACCTTCCTGCTGGCGCTGGCGAGCCTGGCCCTGCTGATCCTGACCATCGCGGTGAACCTGATGGCGAACTTCGTCGCACCGTCCTTCGCACTGGCGAATCTGCTGCCCCAGTACCTCGACTTCCGCCGCGCCGCCGTGGTCAGCGCGATCATCGGCTTCGTCATCCTGCCGTGGAATCTGTACAACTCGCCGGTCGTGATCGTCTATTTCCTGGGCGGGCTGGGCGCCTTCCTCGGCCCGCTGTTCGGGATCGTGATGGCCGACTACTGGCTGATCCGCAAACAGCACGTCGATGTGCCCGCGCTCTACACCGAGGATCCCCGGGGCCCCTACCACTACGTCAACGGCATCAACCCGGTGGCGATCAAGGCACTGATCCCCTCGGCCCTGATCTCGCTGATGTTCGCCTTCCTGCCGGCGCTGCAAGTGCTGTCGCAGTTCTCGTGGTTCATCGCGGCGGGGCTCGGCGGGCTGTTCTACTACATGCTCGCACCCAAGAACGGTATCTATGCCGACCGTGATGGCGAAACGATCGCCGTGGCCACCAATCATTGACCGGAGAGAAAAATGCGCATTCTGATCGTCAACGTGAACACCACCGCCTCGATGACCGAGGGCATTGCCGCGCAGGCCCGCAAGTTCGCGGCCCCCGGCACCGAGATCGTCGGCCTGACGCCGCGCTTCGGTGCCGAGTCGGTCGAGGGCAATTTCGAAAGCTATCTCTGCGCCGTCGGCGTCATGGATGCGGTGATGCGCTATGACCAGCCCTTCGACGCGGTGATCCAGGCCGGTTACGGCGAGCATGGCCGCGAGGGTCTGCAGGAACTGCTCGAGGTGCCGGTGGTGGACATCACCGAGGCCGCCGCCTCGACCGCGATGTTCCTCGGCCACAAGTATTCGGTCGTGACCACACTGGACCGCGCCGTGCCGCTGATCGAGGACCGGCTGAAGCTGGCCGGGCTGGATGCGCGCTGCGCCTCGGTCCGGGCCAGCGGCATGGCGGTGCTCGAACTGGAGACCCAGCCCGAACGCGCGGTGGAAACCATCGTGGCCCAGGCCGAGGCCGCGGTGCGCGACGATCATGCCGAGGTGATCTGCCTGGGCTGCGGCGGCATGGCCGAGCTCGAGGCCAAGGTGCGCGAGCGTACCGGCGTGCCGGTGGTCGATGGCGTGGCCGCCGCCGTGACCATCGCCGAATCGCTGGTCCGGCTGGGGCTGCAGACGTCCAAGGTCCGCACTTATGCGCCGCCGCGGCCCAAGAATGTCATCGGCTTCCCGCTGCCGCTGTAAAAGGCGGCCGGCCGCTGCGCACGCCTGAAATACCGCAATCCCGACATCCGTGTCTTCACCACCCGGCGGGCGCCCGACGCCCGCCGTCATGCACATCCATATAGATAGAGGAGATTTTCCTATGGCCAGCCACACCCCCGGCGCCCCCGTCTTCGCCGCCCCCGCCGAACTGCCCGACTGGGCCCTGCGCTCGGTCGA
>NZ_JANUXN010000039.1 GCF_025699485.1 Thauera carbonicopians
TGATGGAGCCAGCGACGAAGCATGCTTAGAAATGATTCAGCACCGATGAAAGCGATTTATTCAGCGCTTCCTTAAAGAGCAAAGGTTTGTTCGATGAAGAAGCCGTGTCGCTTCATAAGACCATCATAAACTTGGGGCGTCTCCGCGGAATTACGACGGTTTTCTATGATCATCTTTCTAATCGGGAAAATTCTGACGATGAGGTTTTCAAGCCTTCCAACGTAAAACCAGACCGAGTTGTCGATCTCATTGATACAGCTTTAACCGAAATAGAGCTTCTTTCATCAATTTCGCCATCCGAGCGTGCACGCATTGAAGGCTATTTACATGAGGCAAAGAAGGAAGCGTTGTCCTCAAGTCCATCTTGGTCAAAGATCGTAGGTGCGCTTGTTATTGTTGCTGCGGTTACCAGTGGCCTTGCTGATGCTCCCAACGCGGCGAAAAACGTCAAAGATGCCATCGAGTACATCTTGGGTACTTCAGTTGAAAAGCCTCTTCAAAGATACCTACCCACACCGAATGAGCATGGCAATAAACCAACACCAATTGGCACATTGGCCTAACCCATCGTTAGCCCTCAGATCGCCAATGTCCGCATCCGACGAACATGATCGACTCGCTAGCGTTCTTGGCGATACGCTTGCGCATGCTGCAAATGAAACTCTCATTCTGGCGCGGCTTGAGGAGTTCCTTGACCCAAAACCTCCAAAGCTGGCGACTTCGAGGGAACGTGCCGATGCACTGAACAAATCAATCGATGCTCTCGTTAAAGAATACGGTGGCCCGCCTAGATTGATAATTCATTTTACGAACGAGCCGAAGCCTCGGTACGACACCTATCTCTCAGCCGCTCTCGACGAGGTTATGCAGTTGTTCAACCGCACACGCAACTCGCTTTGTCGAGCACGGGCATTTCTAATCGGAATGCATTTTCTCGAAACAAAACCAAACCTAATTAACATCCCTGAAGATGCCCCACCCGAGGTGCACAGCTTCTTTCAAAACGGGGCGTCGAACGCATTTTGGGAACATACTGAATCTTGTTACATCCGCCTCGCCGGCTACTGGGATCGCGTTGGCCAAGTTCTTGACTTCGCCTTCTTCGGAATTCGGCAATACGAAAGGGATGGCTTCTCCGCAGTTCTAGATCGCATTCGCGCAAACACCCTGCGGATGCATCCAGACATCGGCAATCTTTCAGCATGGAAACTACTTTGGAAGTACAAGAAATCTGAGCGGGAGGACGGGTTGCAGTGGTTGCTCTCACGAAGAAATCTACTCGTGCATAGCCTTCACCTGCGCCCTGCGGAACCGGAAGAGCCTGAGGAACTCTACGAGTCCGCCTTCAACCATCTGGATACCCGCTTTCGTGAAAGCTTGTCGGTCGGTACGCCAGAAGTTGAAGTCAACCGCTTGCACTCCCACCTTACTGCGGCCGCCGAGCTATTTCCCCGCGTTATAGAGCTTTGCCAACACTATGCCCCACATTCGCCCGTCCGCACTGAGGGCTAACCCTGCGGTCAACCGGACCTGCGCGAAAAGCCGCGCAGGCCGGTTACCTTGAACGTTAGCGCCCTATGACAGTTGATCTTCAATCCCGAGCAACTTTGGCCGAGTCAGCCCGCTGGCTTGTTGGCGGTCGCATCACCAATTTCCAGTTCGACGATTTAGTGCCGCGGTCAAAGGATCCGGCCATCCGTGAAATCTACAACCAATTCCTTTGGCTGCTTTACTGCGATTTGCGGGAGCATCGCTTAATCGGTAAGGATAAATTGCCACAAGCCCAAAGGGATGTGGCCGCCCGCTGCGTTCTCTTTCTCAAGTCAGGTCTTCCATATTTATGGCCTGTCCTTTCTCCTACACAGTCCGCACTTCTCACCATCGCCAATTTCCTGACGCTTGGCTTGGCCGGTCGCACCTATTTCCGCCGGATCAGTTCTTCCGGTGACATGTTGTACTGGCCGTTCATATCCCAAACGCAGTACGCTGTCGCCGTGGGAGCACCGGTCTACCTATCCGGGGCGGGCGCTAACAATTCCCAAGGGATTTCCCGTCAACACCTTTCTGCAGACCTGCGGCCGCAGGCCGCAACAACGCTTGATCACGCACACATTTTCTTCTCCCGCTGACCACGACCGAGCGTGATCGCTTTATGACTGGCGGCATTGCAATGGACAAGGACAGAACAGACTGCCTTTCCCCAATCGGCCTTGTTCGGCACAGAGGTGCCGGGGCCATGCGACTCACCGCTCCGGCTGGCCTCAATCATTGCTCGGCGCGACCGAGGCGCGGGGATCAGCCGCGATACTCTTCATGGTCGGCCATCTTGTTAGTCAGGCTCTCAGCTGGTCGGTCTGACCTGTTTTGCCTATCGCTTGCGCGCAGTCATGATTGCTTCACTCTGGAACGCAGTGCGTCAGCTTGCTGCTTGTTCGATCGCCGGCCCCCATTGGCGCCAGGCATCCGGGTTGTAGCGCTCTTCCCGGGCCAGCACGGCCCACAACTGCCGCGCGTGTTTGTTGGCAATGGCGACCAGGGTCTTGTGATACCCGACCCGTGCAT
>NZ_JANUXN010000003.1 GCF_025699485.1 Thauera carbonicopians
GCTCGGGTTCTTCTGATGAATTGGGCCCCACGCCGCTGCAGGGCGGCGCGGGTGCCGGCGTTCTCCCCCATCTCACGGAAGTGAGTTCCAGGCGGCCCAGGCCGCCTATTTTTTTGCCTTGAAATTCGGCACGCCGGCACGGAGTGCGAGCCCGACGCTGTTCCATGATGAAGCACCTGTTCCAAAGCGGAGCAGGTGCTTTCCGTCACCCGCGCCAGCGCACCCGGTCCAGAGCGCCGGCTGGAATCCGGGCGCCGGCCGCTTTCGGGCTCTCGCCGCAGATCTTGCCAGCGCCGTTCGGCATCGAAGCCCGGGTTCAGCGGCGGCCGTTGCCGCGGCGGCCCGGCAGCATTCTCGGCAGCACCGGCACGCCCTGCAGCCAGTGCAGGATGACAGCGCCGATATGCATCACGATCAGCGCCAGCAGCGTCCACGCGAACAGGCTGTGGGCGGCGCCGAACAACTCGTTCAGGGCCTCGTCCGGCCAGCCCGGCTTCGGAATGACGTAGCCGAAGAAGCGCATCGGATACTTGGTGAAGCTGGCCGACAGATAGCCGCTCAGCGGCGTCAGCGCCAGCAGCAGATAGACGGCGCGGTGGCCGTAGCGTGCAAGGCGTTGTTGCATCGCGCCCAGGCGCTCGTCCGCTGGCGGCGGGTGCAGCCGGCGCCAGGCCAGGCGCAGCAGGAGCAACAGGAAAGCGGTGATGCCGAGCGACTTGTGCAGGGCGATCGTGGAACTGCGTTCGGGCCCGCTGGGCAGGCCGTCGATGGACAGGCCGATGAAGATCAGGGCTGCGATCAGGATCGCGTGGACCCAGTGCAGCGCGATCGCGCCCGGGTCGTAGCGTGCTGGGGGCATGGGTCGTCTCCTTGTGAAAACGCCCCCTGCCGCGAATCGGGCGGCAGGGGGCGCCGGGGGCGAACAGGGCATGTCCGGGCGGCGAGGCCCGGTCATTACTCTGCGACCGTTTCCAGCCAGGCGCGGATCGCCCACATGGCTTCCTGGGACAGGATACCTTCGAACGGCGGCATGTAGACCCGGCCGTCGCGGGTGGCGCCGTTGCGAATGCGCTGCATGAAGATTTCGTCGCCCTCGGCGTCCGTCGGCAGGGAGCGCAGATCGGGCGCGATGCCGCCCGAGACGGCGCCGAGGCCGTGACAGCGGGCGCAGTTCTGGTTGAAGGCCGAGTCGCCGATGCGGATGGCGTCCTTGTCCCCACTGTAGGGGTTGCGTTCCAGCCAGGTTTCGCCGAGGGGTTTCAGGGCGGAAACATCGACGGCGTGGGGAACGACGTCGCCGTGCGCGCAGGCCAGCGACGTGCTGCCGGCGAGCAGCAGCGCGAGCGCGGCCTTGCGAAGGGGTTGGAATCTCGTCTCCTCGTTGTATTTGCTTTTCACTTTTCGCTTCCTCATGGCTGATGTCGGGTGTGTCGCTTTCGATGCACCGGCGGATCCGGTTGAGGGGAACTCTGCAAGCGGTGTGCCATGGCGACTTGCGCCATTGCGTGGCAAGGAACTTGCTCTCGCACAGACCATGGCCTCGGCGGCGGTTGCTGCAATTCGAGGCAGGTGCTAAGTTTTGGGACAGCCCGCATCACAAAAACACGATCGAGCGGGGAGATGAGGAGGAGACAGGCGATGGGCCAGCTTTTGCCCGCCGACGGGCGCGAGTTACGCGTGACCGAGGCGCGACGGCAGTTTTTCGAGGAAGGGGCTTGCCCGGATGGCGAACTGCCGAACGAGGTGCTGCGTTCGTGGCTGCGTTGCCGCGATGCCGGCGTCGACTATCTGGCCAGCGGCCGCGGCGATCCCGAAGGCCGCAGCGAACTTGCCGAAGCCCGCGAGCGCAGCGAACTGCTGCTGAACAACGCCAGCGGCGTCATGGAACATGTGTACGAGCAGATCCGCGCCTCGGGCAGCATGGTCATCCTGGCCGACGACCGCGGCGTGATCTTGCACAGCCTCGGCGATCCGGAGTTCGTCGGCCGCGCGCAGCGCATCGCGCTGCAGCCCGGGGCCTCATGGAGCGAAGGCACGCGCGGCACCAACGCGGTCGGCACCACGCTGATCGAGGCGGCGCCGGTCGAAGTCATCGGCGCGGAGCATTTCCTCGACCGCAACGGTTTCCTGGCCTGCAGCGCCGCCCCGGTGTTCAATCCGGAAGGCAGGATCGCAGGTGTGCTGGACATCTCCGGTGACAGCCGCAACACCCAGCGCCATACGCTCGGCCTCGTCAGGCTTGCTGCGCAGATGCTGGAAAAGCGCCTGTTCGAGATCCAGTACGCGCGCGAGATCCTGGTGGCGATCCACAGCCGGCCGGAATGCATCGGCGGCCTGCAGGAAGGGCTGCTGGCGGTGACCCAGGACGGGCGCGTGGTCGGCGCCAACGGCATTGCCCGGGCGCTGCTGCGGCAATTGCCCGTCTGTCCCGAAGGCGTCGGCTTCTCCAATGTGTTCCGGGTGTCGTTCGGTGTCTTCATGGACCGCTGTGCGCGCGATCCGCATGCGCTCCAGGCGCTGGAGCCGCGCACGGGCGAGCGCCTGTTTTCGCGCCTGCACGCGGCGGGGCCGCTGCTCGGTATGTCCCGCGCCGGCACGCGCACCGACGAGGCGGATGCTGCCGTGCGTGCCCAGCCCGCGCGCAGCGCCAAGCCCTGTGACCGGCGCACGGGCGAGATCACGCTGGACTGCCTGGCGACCGGCGATCCGCGGCTGCAGCTTGCGCTCGACCGCGCCGCACGGATCAACGGCAAGGACATCCCGCTGTTGGTCCAGGGCGAATCGGGCGTGGGCAAGGAGCTTTTCGCCCGCGCCTTCCACTTCTCCGGCCCGCGCGCCGACGGGCCCTTCGTCGCGCTCAACTGCGCCGCGATTCCCGAGACCCTGATCGAATCCGAACTGTTCGGCTACGTCGGCGGCGCCTTCACCGGTGCCCGGCGCGAAGGCGCGATCGGCAGGATCCAGCAGGCCCATGGCGGCACCCTGTTCCTCGACGAGATCGGCGACATGCCGCTGGGCATGCAGGCGCGGCTGCTGCGCGTGCTGCAGGAGCGCTGCGTGACGCCGATCGGCGGCCAGCGCCAGATTCCGGTCGATATCTCACTGGTCTGCGCCACCCACCGCATGCTGCGCGACGCGGTCAAGGCGGGCAGCTTCCGCGAGGATCTGTATTACCGGGTCAACGGTCTGACCATCACCGTGCCGCCGCTGCGCGAGCGCTCCGACATCCGTTCCATCGTCGCCAAGATCCTCGAAACCGAGCTGGCCGATTCACCGCGGGCCGGCGAGGTGAGCATCAGCGAGCAGGTGCTGGAGTTCATCGAACGCTACCCCTGGCCGGGCAACGTCCGCCAGTTGCAGAACGTGATCCGGGTGGCTGCCGCGCTGCTCGACGACGACGAAACCGAGATCCTGCCGGTCCATCTGCCCGAGGAACTGTTCGGTGCCGATCCGATGGACGACGCCGAAAGCGGCCGTCCGCAGGCGATCGCTGCTCCGCAGCCCGCGGCCGAAGCGCCTGCCGCGCCGTCCGCGCAGGCGCGCAGCCTGGGCGAGATCGAGCTGGAGGTGATCGCCGAGGTGATGCGCGAAGTCAGCGGCAACGTCTCGGCCGCCGCGCGCCGGCTCGGCATCAGCCGCAATACGCTCTACCGCAAGATCGGCCGCATGCATTGAAGTCGACGAAGTGAAGCCGGCCTTGCGGGCCGGCTTCGCAGTCGATGGAGACGAGGCGGGCCGTCAGGCGGCGCGCACTGCCGGCTCGGCGTCGAATGCCGGCTGCAGGCGATTGACGCCGCTGACGATGGCGCGGATCGAGGCGGTGATGATGTTGCCGTCGATGCCGACACCGTAGCGGTCGCCGCCGTTGTCGCCGGCCTGCATCAGTTCGACGAAGGCGCAGGCCTGGGCGTTGCCGCCGTCCTCGCTCGCGGTGATCGAGCGTTCCTCATAGCTGCGCACCTGGACGTCGATGCCGGCGCCGCGCAGCGCATGCACCGCGGCGTCGATCGGGCCGTTGCCTTCGCCGACGAGCAGATGGCGCGCGCCGTCGATCTCGACCACGAGGCGGATGCCCTGGGCCGCGCCGTGCTCGAACAGGTGGTGCTCGACGTAGCGCACCGGCGCCGCGGAATCGACGTAGGTGCTGCGGAAGAGCTCCCACAAGGCCTCGGCCGACATTTCGCCGCCGGTGGCATCGGTGACCTGCTGCACCTCGCGCGAGAACTCCACCTGGAGCCGGCGCGGCATGACGATGCCGTACTCGGTCTCGAGCAGGTAGGCGATGCCGCCCTTGCCCGACTGGCTGTTGACGCGGATCACCGAGTCGTAGTTGCGGCCGACGTCGGCGGGGTCGATCGGCAGGTAGGGCACGTTCCACTGGGCGCCGGCCTTTTGGGCGGCGAATCCCTTCTTGATGGCGTCCTGGTGGGAGCCGGAGAAGGCAGTGAACACGAGATCCCCCACATAGGGGTGGCGTGGGTGGATGGGCAACTGGTTGCAGTATTCGACGGTGCGGGCGACGGCGTTGATGTCGGAGAAGTCGAGCTCCGGATGCACGCCCTGGGTGTAGAGGTTGAGCGCGAGGGTGACGAGGTCGACGTTGCCGGTGCGCTCGCCGTTGCCGAACAGGCAGCCTTCGACGCGGTCGGCGCCGGCCATGATGCCGAGCTCGGCGGCGGCGACGCCGGTGCCGCGGTCGTTGTGCGGGTGGAGGCTGAGCACGACGCTGTCGCGGCGGGCGAGATTGCGGTGCATCCACTCGATCTGGTCGGCGTAGATGTTGGGCGTGGATACTTCGACCGTGGCCGGGAGGTTGAGGATGACCTTGTCGTCCGGCGTCGCGCCCCATGCGGCGGTGACGGCGTCGCAGATTTCCCTGGCGAAATCGAGTTCGGTGGCGGTGAAGGTCTCCGGGCTGTATTCGAGCGAGATGCGGGTGCCGCATTCGGCTTCGATCTCGGCGGCGATCTGCTTGATGAGGCGTACCGCCGATACGGCGAGCTCGACGACCTGCGGCCTGTCCATGCCGAACACCACTTCGCGGAAGGTCGGCGAGGTGGCGTTATAGACGTGGACGATGGCACGCCTGGCGCCGCGCACCGAGTCCATGGTGCGGCGGATGAGGTCTTCGCGCGCCTGGGTGAGCACCTGGATGGTGACGTCCTCGGGCACGTGGCCGCCTTCGATGAGGTGGCGGACGAAGTCGAAGTCGGTCTGCGACGCGGCCGGGAAGCCGACTTCGATTTCCTTGAAGCCGATGTCGCAGACGGTGCGGAACATGCGCATCTTGCGCTCCACGCTCATCGGCTCGAACAGCGCCTGGTTGCCGTCGCGCAGGTCGGTGCTCATCCAGATCGGCGCCTTGTCGATGGTCTTGCTCGGCCATTGGCGGTCGGCAAGCTGGATGGCGGGGAAGGGACGGTACTTGGCGGCGGGGTTCTGAAGCATCATGGCGCGGTCCTCGTGGGCGTGGCGTGATTCGATGGGGAGAAGTCTACCCGCCCGGTCGCGGCAGACGATTGCGTTGTTGCGGTGCAGAAGCGGTTTTTCCGGCGGAATGATTCACAAACTGATGATTAAGTGAAATGATCTGCCGTATCGAGTAGATTCAGGAGCCGATCATGCAACTCGACCGCTACGACCGCCAGATTCTCGAAGTGCTGCAGCAGGACGGCCGCATCAGCAACCAGGACCTCGCCGACCGCATCAGCCTGTCGCCCTCGTCCTGCTTGCGGCGGCTGCGGGCGCTGGAAGAGTCCGGCCTGATCCTCGGCTACCGAGCGCTGCTCGACGCGAAAAAGCTCGGCCTGTCGTTGATGGCCTTGATCCACATCTCGATGGACCGCCACACCCCCGAGCGTTTCACGCACTTCGAAAGCGAGGTGGCGAAGATTCCGCAGGTGCTGGAATGCCTGCTGATCACCGGCCAGGATGCCGACTACCAGTTGAAGGTGATCGTCTCCGACATGGACGGCTACCAGGAACTGCTGCTGAACCGCATCACCCGCATCCCCGGCGTCACCGGCGTGCATTCGAGCTTCGTGCTGCGGCGGGTCATCGACAACACCGCGATCCCGCTGCGCGCAGGCTGAGCGCGGCCCCGGGGCGCGATTTCCCATGCCTTGGGAGGATTGCTAGAATCGCTATTCCAATTTGGAATAGCGAGTCCCGTCCATGAAGCCCCACGCCTCCGCCCCCGCTGTCTCCATCCTTTTTGCCGGTCTCTTCCTTTGCGCTCCGCTGCATGCCGCCGATGTCAGCGTGGCGGTGGCGGCGAACTTCACCGCGCCGATGCAGAAGATCGCCGAAGCCTTCGAGAAGGACACCGGCCACAAGCTCGTGCTGTCCTTCGGTTCGACCGGCAAGTTCTACGCCCAGATCAAGAACGGGGCGCCTTTCGAAGTGCTGTTCGCCGCCGACGACGAAACGCCCGCCCGCCTCGAACGCGAGGGCGCCAGCGTGGAAGGCACGCGCTTCACCTACGCCATCGGCAAGCTGGTGCTGTGGAGCAAGCAGCCCGGCCTGGTCGATGATCAGGGCGAGATTTTGCGCAAGGGCACGTTCGAGCGCCTCGCGATCGCCGATCCCAAGCTCGCACCCTACGGCGCCGCCGCCATGCAGACGCTGACCAGGCTCGGCCTGGCCGACAGCCTGGCCGGCAAGTTCGTGCAGGGCGAGAACATCGGCCAGACCTACCAGTTCGCCGCCACGCAGAACGCGCAACTTGGCTTCGTCGCGCTGTCGCAGGTCTATGCCGACGGCCGCATCACCGAAGGCTCGGCCTGGATCGTGCCGGGCGAACTGTACGAGCCGATCCGCCAGGATGCGCTTATCCTCGCCAAGGGCAAGGACAAGCCGGCGGCGGCCGAACTGCTGAACTATCTGCGCGGCGAAACGGCGACGAACATCATCCGGGCCTACGGCTACGAGCTCTGAGCATGGCGGTGCTCGACGACGGTGCCTGGCAGGCGATCCGGCTCACGCTCGAATTGGCGAGCCTGACGACGCTGCTGCTGTTGATCATTGCGACACCGCTGGCATGGTGGCTGTCGCAGACGCGCTCGAAGTGGCGGGCGCCGATCGGCGCCCTCGTCACGCTGCCGCTGGTACTGCCGCCGACCGTGCTGGGCTTCTACCTGCTGGTGCTGATGGGGCCGCAAGGCCCGCTCGGGCAACTGACCCTGGCGCTGGGCTGGGGCACGCTGTCCTTCACCTTCACCGGGCTGCTGATCGGTTCGATCGTGTTTTCGCTGCCGTTCGCGGTGCAGCCGATCCAGCACGCCTTCGAGGCCATCGGTCCGCGGCCGCTCGAAGCGGCCGCCACGCTGCGCGCCAGCCCGCTCGACGCCTTCTTCACCGTCGCGCTGCCACTGGCGCGGCCCGGCCTGCTGACCGCCTCCATCCTCAGCTTTGCGCACACGGTCGGCGAGTTCGGCGTGGTGCTGATGATCGGCGGCAACATTCCGGGCCAGACGCGCGTGGTATCCACCCAGATCTACGGCCACGTCGAGGCGATGGAATACGCTCAGGCGCACTGGCTGGCGGGCGGCATGGTGGCGTTCTCGTTCGTGATCCTGCTGAGCCTGTCCCTGCTCAGGCGCAGCGGCGGAGGATTCATGCGATGAGCGCGGAGATGGAAGCGGGCGCGGACGTGAACCGGGTGCGGCTCGCCCTGGCGCGGTCGGAGTTCGCCGTCGACGTCGACCTGGACCTGCCGGCGCGCGGCATCACGGTGCTGTTCGGTGCTTCGGGTTCGGGCAAGACCACCGTGCTGCGCTGCGTCGCGGGACTGGAGCGTGCGAGCGAGGGCTTCGTCCGCATCGGCGGCGAAGTCTGGCAGGACGATGCGAAGGGCGTGTTCCTGCCGACCTGGCGCAGGTCGCTCGGCTACGTGTTCCAGGAATCCAGCCTGTTCGAGCACCTGGACGCGCGGCGCAACCTCGAATACGGCCTGCGCCGCGCCAGGACGCCGGGCGGCAGGGAGGCGCTGGACGAGGCGATCGAACTGCTCGGCATCCGCGCGCTGCTGGCGCGCCGGCCCGCCCAGCTCTCCGGCGGCGAGCGCCAGCGGGTGGCGATCGCCCGCGCGCTGGCGACCCGCCCGCGGCTGCTGCTGCTCGACGAGCCGCTGGCCTCGCTCGACCTGCCGCGCCGGCGCGAGATCATGCCCTGGCTCGAACGCCTGCGCGACCAGCTCGCCGTGCCGATGCTCTACGTCACCCACTCGGTGGACGAACTGAGCCGGCTGGCCGACCGGGTGGTGGTGCTGGAGCAGGGGCGGACGCTGGCGGCGGGGCCGGTCGGCGAGGTGTTGGCACAGGGCGACCTGCCGGTGCTGGCCGGCGAAGACGCGGCGGCGGTGATCGAAGGCGTCGTCGGCGAGCGCGATGCGCACTGGCACCTCGCCCGCGTGCGGCTCGACGGCGGGGACGGCATCTTCGTCCGCGACGGCGGGCAGGCGGTGGGCGCGCGGGTCCGCATGCGGGTGCTGGCGCGTGACGTCAGCCTGGCACTGGAGGCGCCGCAGCGCAGCAGCATCCAGAATCATCTGCATGGTGTCGTCGAGACGGTGATGGAGGACGTTCATCCGTCGCAGGCGCTGGTGCGGGTCCGCTGCTGCGGCCAGGCGCTGATCTCGCGCCTGACCTGCAAGTCGGTGGAGGAATTGCGGATAAGGCCGGGGCTGCCGGTGTGGGCGCTGGTCAAGTCCGCAGCGGTCATAGCCTGACCATGTTCGACAGGGTGGCAGCCACGGTCGGGAGAGCGGAAGGCGGCGGGCCGGGAATGCACGGCGCGCCGCTCGTCCGCGGTATGGAAAACATGCACAGAGTCAGCCTCAACTACACGCTCGGCGCCGATGCGGCACCCGCGCTGGTGCGCAACCCGCTGCTCGATCTGCTGCAGGCGGTCAGCGAGCGGGGTTCGATCTCGGCCGCCGCACGCCAGCTTGACCTGTCCTACCGTCACGTCTGGGGCGAGCTGAAACGCTGGGATGCCGAGTTCGGCCAGCCGCTGATCCATTGGGAAAAAGGCCATGCCGCCCGCCTCACCGACTTTGGCGCCAAGCTGCTGTGGGCCGAGCGCCAGGCGCAGGCGCGGCTGCTGCCGCAGATCGAGGCCTTGCGCGCCGACATCGAGCGCGCCTTCGCCATCGCCTTCGACGACGCTGCCCATGTGCTGACCTTCTTCGCCAGCCACGACGAAGCCCTGATCGCGCTCGGCGAACAGGCTCGCGCCCGGCGGCTGCATCTGGATATCCGCTTCACCGGCAGCGTCGATGCCATCCGCGCGCTGAACGAAGGCCGCTGCGAGATGGCGGGTTTCCATACCCGGATCAAGCCGGCGCGCGGTTCGCTGTCGCAGCGCACCTACAAGCCGCTGCTGCAGCCCGGCCGCAACAAGCTGATCGGCTTCGCCCGCCGCACTCAGGGCCTGATCGTCGCGCGGGGCAATCCGCTCGGCCTGCGGACACTGGACGACCTGACCCGGAGCGGCGTGCGCTTTGTCAATTGCGCCCTCGGTACCGGCACGCGCG
Organism: Thauera carbonicopians; assembly: GCF_025699485.1. Classification (GTDB taxonomy): domain Bacteria; phylum Pseudomonadota; class Gammaproteobacteria; order Burkholderiales; family Rhodocyclaceae; genus Thauera. The sequence goes on from NZ_JANUXN010000003.1 coordinate 9,536, forward strand.
TGCTGTTCGACGAGTTGCTGGCCGACGCCCGCATCGCGCCCGAGTCGGTGCGCGGCCATGAGCGCGCCGAGTTCTCGCATGCCGCGGTGGCGCATGCGATCGCCACCGGCATGGCCGACGCCGGTTTCGGCATCGAGGCCAATGCACGGATACGCGGCCTGGATTTCGTGCCGCTGGTCGAGGAAAACTACTTCCTCGCCTGTCTCAAGAGCAGCCTCGAACAGCCGGCCACCCAGGCGCTGCTCGCGCTGCTGGGCAGCGGCGAATGGCAGCACTGCCTTGCCGCCCTGCCCGGCTACACGCCGATGAACAGTGGCGAAGTGCTGTCGATGACCCGCGTGCTGCCATGGTGGCGCTTCCGCACGCCGCGCGCGGAGAAACCTGCACCTGCCTGACATGGGTGGACCCGGCACCGCCGATCCGCGCATCATCATGGTTCGAGCCACGAAGAAGCCGAGGAGACTGCCCGATGAACCTGCCCATGCTGACCGACGCCCTGCTGAGGGTCGAAAACTGCGTCGCCACGCTGACCTTCAATCGTGACGACCTGCGCAATGCTCTGACTGGCTCGGCGCTGATCGACGACCTCTGTGCCGTCGCCGAATGGGTGAACCGCTGCGACGAGGTGTCGGTGCTGGTGCTGACCGGTGCCGGTGCGGCCTTCTCGTCCGGCGGCAACGTTAAGGACATGGCCGAGCGCGGCGGTGATTTCGCCGGCGACGTCGCCGAAGTCGCCACCCGCTACCGCCGCGGCATCCAGCGCATTCCGCTGGCGATGCAGGCGGTGGAAGTGCCGGTCATCGCCGCGGTGAACGGCCCGGCGATCGGCGCCGGCTTCGACCTGGCCAACATGGCGGACATCCGCATCGCGTCGACGAAGGCCAAGTTCGGCGAGACCTTCCTGAATCTCGGCATCATCCCCGGCGACGGCGGCGCCTGGTTCATGCAGCGCCTGATCGGCTACCAGCAGGCTTTCGAGCTGACGCTGTCGGGCCGCATCGTCGACGCCGAGGAGGCGAAGCGGCTGGGCATCGTGCTGGACGTCGTCGAACCGGACGAACTGCTGCCGCGCGCCCAGGCCCTGGCGGCCCGCTTCGCCGCCCAGCCGCCGAAAGCCCTGCGCCTGACCAAGCGGCTGATGAAGATGGCGCAGCGCATGGAGCTGAAGGACTTCCTCGACCTGTGCGCGGCCTTCCAGGGCATGTGCCACAACGAGCCGGAGCATCTGGAGGCGGTCAATCGCATGCTGGCGGCGCAGAAACGCTGAGTGAAAAATGAGCCCGGGTATTGAATAAGCTGCTGTTTGGAATGTGAAATTCCGTGAAACATGGCGGCGAAAACTAGCCCTTCCGGGCTCGACGGCGTAGAATCCCGCCCCTTGTTCACGCCTTGCAGCATGGAGCGCATCATGCTCTACCCCACTCGTTTCGATGTCATCGTCGTCGGCGGCGGCCACGCCGGGACCGAGGCCGCGCTGGCCGCGGCGCGCATGGGCGCGCGGACCCTGCTGCTCACCCACAACATCGAGACGCTGGGGGCGATGAGCTGCAATCCGTCGATCGGCGGCATCGGCAAGGGCCATCTGGTCAAGGAAGTCGATGCGCTCGGCGGCGCGATGGCGGCGGCCACCGACGAGGGCGGCATCCAGTTCCGCATCCTGAACGCCTCGAAGGGGCCGGCGGTGCGCGCCACCCGTGCCCAGGCCGACCGTGTGCTGTACAAGGCGGCGATCCGCAGGCGGCTGGAGAACCAGCCCAATCTGTGGCTGTTCCAGCAGGCGGTGGATGACCTGACCGTGGTCGGCGACCGCGTCACCGGCGTGGTGACCCAGATCGGCCTGCGCTTCGAGGCGCCGGCGGTGGTGCTGACCGCCGGCACCTTCCTGAACGGCCTGGTGCATGTGGGCCTGCAGAACTACGCCGCCGGCCGTGCCGGCGATCCGCCGGCGGTGTCGCTCGGCGCGCGGCTGAAGGAGCTCGCGCTGCCGCAGGGCCGGCTCAAGACCGGCACGCCGCCGCGGCTGGATGCGCGCACGATCGACTTCTCGGTGATGACGGTGCAGCCGGGCGACGATCCGGTGCCGGTGTTCTCCTTCCTCGGCCGCGCCGAGCAGCATCCGCGCCAACTGCCGTGCTGGATGACGCAGACCAACGTGCAGACGCACGACGTCATCCGCGCCAACCTCGACCGCTCGCCGATGTATTCGGGCGTCATCGAAGGCGTCGGGCCGCGCTACTGTCCGTCGATCGAGGACAAGATCCACCGCTTCGCCGACAAGGACAGCCACAACATCTTCCTCGAGCCGGAAGGCCTGGAAACGCACGAGATCTACCCCAACGGCATCTCGACCTCGCTGCCCTTCGACGTCCAGCTGCAGATCGTGCGCTCGATCCGCGGCCTGGAGAACGCGCACATCCTGCGCCCGGGCTATGCGATCGAGTACGACTACTTCGACCCGCGCAACCTCAAGGCCAGCCTCGAGACCAAGTCGATCGGCGGCCTGTTCTTCGCCGGCCAGATCAACGGCACCACCGGCTACGAGGAAGCCGCCGCGCAAGGCCTGCTGGCCGGCGCCAATGCCGCGCTGCAGATGCAGGGCCGCGAAGCCTGGTGTCCGCGCCGCGACGAAGCCTACCTGGGCGTGCTGGTGGACGACCTGATCACGCGCGGGGTGTCCGAGCCCTACCGCATGTTCACTTCGCGCGCCGAATACCGCCTGAGCCTGCGCGAGGACAACGCCGACCTGCGCCTGACCGAGAAGGGCCGCGAACTCGGCCTGGTCGACGATGTGCGCTGGGAGGCCTTCTGCCGCAAGCGCGAAGCGATCGAGCGCGGCAGCGCGTTGCTGAAAGCGGCCTGGGCGCGGCCCGAGGTCATTCCGGCCGAAGACCAGCAGCGGGTGCTGGGCAAGCCGCTGGAGCGCGAGCAGCGCTATTTCGAGCTGCTGCGCCGGCCGGAGACCAGTTATGCCTCGCTGATGAGCCTGCTCGGCGCGCCGGAAGCGGCCGAGACCGACCCGCAGGTGATCGAGCAGATCGAGATCGCCGCCAAGTACCAGGGCTACATCGACCGCCAGCAGGAAGAGGTCGCGAAGCAGGCACAGGCCGAAGCCACCCGCCTACCGGCGGAGCTGGACTACGCCGAAGTGCGTGGGCTGTCGAAGGAAGTGCAGCAGAAGCTGAACCTGCATCGACCCGAGACCATCGGCCAGGCCGGCCGCATCCAGGGCGTGACGCCGGCGGCGATCTCGCTGCTGCTGGTGTGGCTGAAGCGCCGTGACCTGGCGGCGCGGACGGGCAGTGCCGATGCCGCGGCGCGGAGGCCGGCGGCATGAGCGGACGGCTGCAGGCTCATGCCGCTCAACTGGCCGAGGGTATTGCCGAGCTCGGCCTGGTGCTGGCCGAGGAAACGGTCGAGCGCCTGCTCGCTTTCGGCGAGTTGCTGCTGAAGTGGAACAAGGTCTACAACCTGACCGCGATCCGCAACCCGCAGGAAGTCATCACCCACCATCTGCTCGATTCGCTGGTCGTGCTGCCGCAACTGCCGGCCGCCGGCCGCCTGGCCGACATCGGCTCGGGCGGCGGGCTGCCGGGCGTGGTGCTGGCGATCGTGAATCCCGGGCTGATCGTCAGCTCGATCGAGACCGTCGGCAAGAAGGCGAGCTTCCAGCAGCAGGCGAAGATCGAGCTCGGCCTCGGCAACTTCAGCGTCTTCAACAAGCGCGTGGAGCAGGTACGGGCCGAAGACCTGCCGGGCGGCGCGGCCGACGGCGTGATTTCGCGGGCCTTTTCCAGCCTGGCCGACTTCGTGAACCTGTCCGGCCACCTCGTTGCCGACGGCGGTGCGCTGTATGCGATGAAGGGTGTTCATCCCGCCGACGAGATCGCGGCCCTGCCCGCGGGCTGGGCGGTGGCCGAGCTGCGCGCGCTGATGGTGCCGGGGCTGGAGGCCGAGCGCCATCTGCTCGTTCTTCGCCGCACTGGGGGCGGAACGGGCTGATGCATCGCAACATTGAAGTACACTCGGGGCTCCGCGCCATGCGCACAGCCCCTGCAAACGGAACAGCCTGATTCGACCATGGCCAAGATTTTTTGCGTCGCCAACCAGAAAGGTGGGGTGGGCAAGACCACCACCTGCGTCAACCTCGCCGCCGCGCTGCAACTGGCCGGCCAGCGCACGCTGCTGATCGACCTCGATCCGCAGGGCAACGCGACGATGGGCAGCGGCATCGACAAGCGCGGCCTGAAGGCGTCGATCTACCAGTTGCTGGTGGGCCTGGAAGACCTCGCCGGCGTGTGCGTCACTTCGCCGACCGGCGGCTACGACGTGCTGCCGGCCAACCGCGATCTCGCCGGCGCAGAAGTCGAGCTGGTCGATCTCGAGCAGCGCGAGAAGCGGCTGCGCAATGCGCTCGCGCCCTTCGACGCCGACTACGACTTCGTCCTCATCGACTGCCCGCCTTCGCTGTCGATGCTGACGCTGAACGGCCTGTGCTGCGCCAACGGCGTGATCATCCCGATGCAGTGCGAGTACTACGCGCTGGAAGGGCTGTCCGACCTGGTCAACACGATCAAGAAGGTGCATGCCAACCTCAACCGCGATCTCAAGATCATCGGCCTGTTGCGGGTGATGTTCGATCCGCGCATGACGCTGCAGCAGCAGGTTTCCGCCCAGCTCGAAGGGCATTTCGGCGACAAGGTGTTCCGCGCCATCGTGCCGCGCAACGTCCGCCTTGCCGAAGCGCCCAGCCACGGCATGCCGGGCGTGGTCTTCGACAGGGCGGCCAAGGGCGCGCAGGCTTACATGGCTTTCGCGCGCGAGATGATCGAGCGCGCCAGGACCTTCTGAATCCGGACACGACCATGAATAAACCCAGACTCAAGGGCCTCGGCCGCGGACTCGATGCGCTGCTGGCGGCCAACCAGGACGACGAACCCGAGAAGGGCGAGCTGCAGACCCTGCCCACAATCGCGCTGCAGCCGGGCAAGTACCAGCCGCGCACGCGCATGGACCCGGGCTCGCTGGAGGAGCTGGCGGCCTCGATCAAGGCTCAGGGCGTCATGCAGCCGATCATGGTGCGGCCGGTGGGCGAGGACAGCTACGAGATCATCGCCGGCGAGCGTCGCTGGCGTGCCTCGCAGATCGCCGGCCTGGCCGAGGTGCCCTGCCTGGTGCGCGAGATCCCGGACGAAGCGGCGCTGGCGATGTCGCTGATCGAGAACATCCAGCGCGAAGACCTCAATCCGCTCGAGGAAGCCAGCGGCATCCAGCGCCTGATCGACGAGTTCGAGATGACCCACCAACAGGCCGCCGATGCGGTCGGACGTTCGCGGCCGGCGGCATCGAACCTGCTGCGCCTGCTCAACCTCGCCAAGCCGGTGCAGGAACTGCTGATGGCCGGCGACATCGACATGGGCCATGCGCGCGCGCTGCTGCCGCTCGACGGCGCCAGCCAGATCCAGCTGGCCAACCAGGTCGCCGCCCGCCAGTTGTCGGTGCGCGACACCGAGCGCCTGGTGCAGCAGATCCTGAATCCCCGCCAGAAGAAGCTCGCGCATCAGCCGGACCGCGACCTGCTGCGGCTGGAAGAAGAGATCGCCGACAGCATCGGCGCTTCGGTGAAGATCCGGGCCAACAAGAAGGGCGCCGGCGAAGTCACGATCCGCTTCGGCAGCCTGGACCAGCTCGACGGCCTGCTCGGGCGCTTGCGCTGACCGGGGCACGCAAGAAAGGCTCCCATGCTCCATCGCTGCGCGGGCCGCAGGAGGGCCGGCTTTGCACGGCCGGCCCGTTCCGCAGGCGCGGAGCACTGCTCCACCTCTCGAGGGAGTGCTTTTGCCTTGGGACGGCACGGCGGCAAAAAAGCCGGGCAAGCCGGCTCATGTGAACCGGCCTGCCCGGCTTCTTGCCGGGTGGGGGGAAGGCGATATCAGGACAGCTTGCGGCGGCCTGCGAGCAGTCCGACCAGTCCCAGCCCCAGCAGGGCGAGTGTGCCGGGTTCGGGAACCGGATTCGGAGTCGGGTCGACCGGAGTGAGATCGGTCGTGAACCACGTCTTCTTGTAGGCAACCACCTGGTTCAGCCCGGGTTGGTTCGAACCTTCCAGCACCACGGCATCGCCGGTACCGTTGCCGAAGCCCACTGCCGCAGTTTGGCTGGTACCCGTACTCTCCCACGGCATTGCGAGCCAGAAGAAGCCGATTGCGCCTTCGCCTTCGGGCGTGTCGTAGTCGTCGCCGCGAATGACCATCTGGAAGGTATTGAGCTGATCACCCCGGCTGTTGTAGGAGCCGACGTTCAGCCAGGTCAGGATGGTCTGGTTTGCATCCTGGCGCAGATGGAGTACGCCGCTGTTCGGGTTGCGGGTGTCAACATCGCCGAACCAGACCGAAATGGTAGGAATGCTGGCGCCGATCGGACCGGTGGGGATGTAGGCCGAGTTTCCGTTGGTGAAGCTGATGTTGCCGTTGTTGTTGGCGTAGAAGCTCGAATAGTTGGCGCCGAAGAACGAAAAATCGAAACCGAAGCTGATCGGGCCCGAGAAACCGTCATCGTTACGGCCGTTCGCGTTGCCGACTCCAGCCGCACTGCCGCCCCCCGTCATGACGACCACGTCGCCAATGACGTCCGTGTAGAGCACGGAAGTGGACTGCAGTGCGGATTGCGGGAAGGTGGTCAGCGCGGCCTGGGCCGAGCCGGTGGAAGCGAGGAAGGCAAAGGCGGCGGTGGCAACCCACTTCGAGTGCCTGGAGATCTGTTGCTGCATTGGTGGCTCCTGGTTGGTCGATGTCCGCGCAGTCGTGAAGCCCTGCGCTGGGAGTGACGCTGGAGCAAAAAGGGTGCCGGACGTGGATTTGCCATTGAAAACAATAGCCTGATCGAATTTTCTATTTATGCCATTTAAATGATGTAAAGTTTGTCGACGTCTTGACGAAAAGGCTTCTATCTTTTTCTTTGAAGTGATAAGCACCTTTCGGTGCCGGCGGCTGGAAGTGTGTGATCCGTACCGCGGTCGCATGGCTCGGGCATGCGCACGTCGTCGAAGGCAGCCGGATGGCCGATGGCGCATGGGCGCACGTGACAGTCGAATGAAACGAATATTTTCTATAAGATATACGACAGCTGACGGGTTGTTTGCTGCAATGCAACTCAGGTTTGACTTTGCTGTGGATAACCCCTAGTATTCGCGGGATTTTTCGGCGGTCTCCGGCCGAGTCGGCAGCTGGGCGCAACAATCGATGTTAAAGGCCGTTCTACTGCAGTTGTGTGCAACGATCCTCGCGGTGGCTGTTTCCGCCGCGTTGTTCGGGGCGCGAGGTGCGATTTCTGCAGCGGGCGGCGGGTTGGCGTGCGTGTTGCCGAGTTGGATGTTTGCCGTGCGTCTTGCTGCGATCTCGCGCAGGGCGGGCACGGCGAGCGTGACTGCTTTCGTCGTGGGCGAGCTTGTCAAGGTCGCCTCGATCGTGGGATTACTGGTGCTGGTGTGGGCCCTGTATCCGCAGCTCCACTGGGGAGCGATGCTGATCGGCCTGATCCTGGCACTCAAGGCGAATTTATTTGCATTTTTGGTGAAGACCTGACATGGCTGGCAACGCTCCCACCGCATCCGAATACGTAATCCACCACCTCGGACACTTCAACAACACCGGGCATCCGCAAGAGAACATCGTCAATTGGGGGATCATCAACCTCGATTCGATGTTCTTTTCGATTGCCATCGGCCTGCTTACCGTGTTCATCCTGTGGCTGGCCGCGCGCAAGGCGACTTCGGGTGTTCCCGGCCGCTTCCAGGGTATCGTCGAACTGCTGGTCGAGATGGTTGCCGACCAGGCCAAGGGCATCGTGCATAGCGCCGAATCGCGCAAGTTCGTCGCACCGCTGGCACTGACCGTGTTCGTCTGGATCTTCCTGATGAACGCGATGGACCTGCTGCCGGTCGATCTGATCCCGATGCTCTGGACCGGCGCCTATTCCGCCGCCGGCGGCGACCCCGCCCACGCCTACATGCGCGTCGTCGCCACCGCCGACCTGTCGGCCGCGCTGGGTCTGTCGATCGGCGTGCTGCTGCTCTGCCTGTACTACAACGTCAAGATCAAGGGCGTATCGGGCTGGGTGCACGAACTCTTCACCGCGCCCTTCGGCAGCCACCCGCTGCTGTATCCGGTGAACTTCGCCATGCAGATCATCGAATTCCTGGCCAAGACCGTGTCCCACGGCATGCGGTTGTTCGGCAACATGTATGCCGGTGAGCTGGTGTTCATCCTGATCGCGCTGCTGGGCGGCACCGCCACCGTGTTCGGCTTTGCCGGCCACGTGATCGCCGGCACCATCTGGGCGATCTTCCACATCCTGATCATCACGCTCCAGGCCTTCATCTTCATGATGCTGACCCTGGTGTATGTCGGTCAGGCGCACGAAAGCCACTAAAAACAAGTTTCAGCTTCATCTTCAACGTAGTACCTGGTTTTTAAACTCACCTTCCCCACTAAGGAGTCGTCATGGAAAACGTTCTGGGTTTTGTTGCTCTGGCTGCTGGTCTGATCATCGGTCTGGGTGCCATCGGTGCTTGTATCGGTATCGGCATCATGGGTTCCAAGTACCTCGAAGCTTCCGCTCGCCAGCCTGAACTGATGAACGCCCTGCAGACCAAGATGTTCCTGCTGGCCGGTCTGATCGACGCTGCGTTCCTGATCGGTGTCGGTATCGCCATGATGTTCGCCTTCGCCAACCCGTTCCAGCTCTGATCGGTTCGAGTTCATCCTTTTTTGAACCAACCTGAGGGCCAAGAACCGTGAATTTGAACGCAACCCTGATAGCCCAGCTCGTTGTGTTCTTCATTCTGGCGTGGTTCACGATGAAATTCGTGTGGCCGCCCATCGTGAAGGCACTGGACGAGCGTGCGAAGAAAATCGCCGACGGGCTGGCAGCTGCGGACAAGGCCAAGGCCGATCTGGCACTCGCCGAGAAGAAGGTCGTCGAGGAACTGCGCAAGGCCCGCGAATCCGCGGGTGATGTGCGTACCTCCGCTGAAAAGCAGGCGAGCCAGCTTGTCGACGAAGCCCGTGCCGAAGCCGCCCGCATCATTGCGGCCGCCCGCGAAGCCGCCGAGGCTGAAGCCGGTGTCGCATCCCAGCGCGCCAAGGAAGCATTGCGCGACCAAGTCGCCAGCCTGGCCGTTGCCGGTGCCGAGAAGATCCTGCGCCGCGAAATCAACGCCCAGGTGCACAGCGAATTGCTTGCCAACCTGAAACAGGAACTGCAATAAGTCATGGCCGAGAACGTCACCATCGCGCGCCCCTATGCGGATGCCGCCTTCGAGCTGGCTCGCGGGGCAGGTGCGCTGGGGCCTTGGTCGGAAGCACTGGATCGGCTCGCCGCCTTGGCAGCCGATCCGGACATGCGGGCCTGCATCGCCGATCCCAATCTCAGCGCCGATCAGCTCGTGAAGCTGGTGCTGGATGTGGCCGGAACCCTGTCCGCTGAACAGCAGAACTTCGTCCGCGTGCTCGTGGATAACGAACGTCTGCAGGTGCTTCCCGAGATCCGTGACCTGTTCGTTGCACTGAAGAACGAACACGAAGGTGTCCTGGAGGCTGAAATCGCCTCTGCCTTCCCCCTCGACGATGCGACCCTGGCATCGCTCAAGTCCGACCTCGAAGCCCGCTTCAAGGCGAACCTGAACATCCAGGTCCATATCGATCCCGCCCTCATCGGTGGGGTCCGCATCGCCGTCGGCGACGAAGTCATCGACGCCTCGGTACGCGGCAAGCTCGCGAACATGGCCGCTGCGCTAAAGAACTAGGAGCATAAAAGCTATGCAACTCAACCCCTCTGAAATCAGTGATCTGATTAAGAGCCGGATCCAGAACCTGCAGCTCGCCGCCACGTCGCGTAACGAGGGCACGGTGGTCTCCGTCACCGACGGTATCTGCCGCGTCCACGGCCTGACCGACGTGATGCAGGGCGAAATGCTGGAATTCCCCGGCAACACCTTCGGCATGGCGCTCAACCTCGAGCGTGATTCCGTCGGCGCCGTGGTGCTCGGTGAATACGAGCACATCACCGAAGGCGACACCGTCAAGGCCACCGGCCGCATTCTCGAAGTGCCCGTCGGCCCCGAGCTGGTCGGTCGCGTCGTCAACGCGCTGGGTCAGCCGATCGACGGCAAGGGTCCGATCAACGCCAAGCTGACCGACAAGATCGAAAAGGTCGCTCCCGGCGTCATCGCCCGTAAGTCGGTTTCGCAGCCGGTGCAGACCGGCCTGAAGTCGGTCGACTCCATGGTGCCGATCGGCCGTGGCCAGCGCGAGCTGATCATCGGCGACCGCCAGACCGGCAAGACCGCCGTGGCCGTCGACGCCATCATCAACCAGAAAGGCCAGGACATGTTCTGCGTCTACGTGGCGATCGGTCAGAAGGCTTCGACCGTTGCCAACGTCGTGCGCAAGCTGGAAGAGAACGGCGCGATGGAATACACCATCGTCGTTGCCGCGACCGCTTCCGAGTCCGCCGCCATGCAGTATCTGTCGGCCTATGCCGGCTGCACCATGGGCGAGTACTTCCGCGACCGTGGTCAGGACGCGCTGATCGTTTATGACGATCTGACCAAGCAGGCCTGGGCCTATCGCCAGGTTTCGCTGCTGCTGCGCCGTCCGCCTGGCCGTGAAGCCTACCCGGGTGACGTGTTCTACCTGCACTCCCGCCTGCTCGAGCGCGCTGCCCGCGTGAACGAAGAGTACGTCGAGAAGTTTACCAACGGCGAGGTCAAGGGCAAGACCGGTTCGCTGACCGCCCTGCCGGTCATCGAAACCCAGGCCGGCGACGTTTCCGCCTTCGTGCCGACCAACGTCATCTCGATTACCGACGGCCAGATCTTCCTGGAAACCGACCTCTTCAACGCCGGTATCCGTCCCGCGATCAACGCCGGTATCTCGGTGTCCCGCGTCGGTGGTGCCGCGCAGACCAAGGTCGTCAAGAAGCTGTCCGGCGGTATCCGTACCGACCTGGCGCAGTACCGCGAACTCGCTGCGTTCGCCCAGTTCGCTTCCGATCTGGACGACACCACCCGCAAGCAGCTCGAACGCGGCCGCCGCGTCACCGAACTGATGAAGCAGGCCCAGTACTCGCCGATGTCGATCGCCGACATGGCCGTCGTGCTGTACGCGGTGAACAACGGCTATTTCGACGACGTCGACGTCGGCCGCGTGCTGCCGTTCGAAGCCGCGCTGCTGCAGTTCGTCAAGACCAAGCAGGCCGATCTGATCTCCTCGATCCTGAGCAAGAAGGAACTGGACGCCGAAGGCGAAAAGACCCTGGCTGCCGCGATCGCCGAGTTCAAGAAGAGCTGGGCCTGAGGCCGGCGAGGGAGACGGAATATGGCAAGCGGTAAGGAAATCCGTACCAAGATCAAGAGCGTGCAAAACACGCGCAAGATCACCAAGGCCATGGAGATGGTGGCCGCATCCAAGATGCGCAAGGCGCAGGAGCGGATGCGGGCTGCCCGCCCCTTTGCCGAGAAGATCCGCCGACTCGCCGCGAACCTGTCCCAGGCCAATGTGACCGACTACAAGCACCCCTTCCTGGTTCACAAGAGCCAGATCAAGCGGGTGGGGCTGATCCTGGTGACCACCGACAAGGGTTTGTGCGGTGGTCTCAACACCAACGTCCAGCGCATCGCCCTCAACGCGATGAAGGACTGGGAGTCCTCGGGCGTGACCGAGATCCGTGCCTGCGCCATCGGCAACAAGGGTCTGGGCTTCATGCAGCGGATGGGCGCCAAGGTGGTGTCGAACGTCACCCAGCTGGGTGACACGCCGCACCTGGAGAAGCTGATCGGTCCGGTCAAGATCATGCTCGACGCGTTCCAGAACGACGAGCTCGATGCGGTCTACCTGGTCTATACCCGCTTCATCAACACGATGAAGCAGGAACCGGTGCTCGAGCAGCTGCTGCCGCTCACCGGTGAAAAGCTGGGAACGCCGGACAGTTCGTGGGATTACCTCTACGAGCCGGATCCGCAGGTCGTCATCGACGAACTGCTGGTCCGCTACGTCGAGGCGCTGGTCTATCAGGCCGTGGCCGAGAACATGGCATCCGAACAGAGCGCGCGCATGGTGGCAATGAAGGCCGCTTCCGACAATGCCAAGAACGTGATTGGCGAACTGCAGCTGGTCTACAACAAGACCCGCCAGGCCGCGATCACCAAGGAGCTGTCGGAAATCGTCGGCGGCGCCGCCGCGGTGTAACGGATTATTGATTTAAGGATATGACGATGAGTCAAGGTACGATCGTTCAGTGCATCGGCGCGGTGGTGGACATCCAGTTCCCGCGTGAAGCGATGCCCAAGGTGTATGACGCCCTGAAGCTCGAGGACGCTGCCGACTCCTTCGCCGAAGCTGGCCTGACCTTCGAGGTTCAGCAGCAGCTCGGCGACGGCGTGGTGCGTACCATCGCGCTGGGTTCTTCCGACGGCCTGCGCCGCGGCATGAAGGTGGCCGCCACCGGTGCGCCGATCTCGGTGCCGGTCGGCGAGGCCACGCTCGGCCGCATCATGGACGTGCTGGGCCGTCCGATCGACGAAGCCGGTGACATTGGCACCGACGAGCGTCGCTCGATCCACCAGAAGGCGCCTAAGTTCGACGAACTGTCGCCGTCGGTGGAACTGCTCGAAACCGGCATCAAGGTCATCGACCTGATCTGCCCGTTCGCCAAGGGCGGCAAGGTGGGTCTGTTCGGCGGCGCCGGCGTCGGCAAGACCGTGAACATGATGGAGCTGATCAACAACATTGCCAAGCAGCACTCGGGTCTGTCGGTGTTCGCTGGTGTGGGTGAGCGTACTCGTGAGGGTAACGACTTCTACCACGAGATGAAGGACTCCAACGTTCTGGACAAGGTCGCGATGGTGTTCGGTCAGATGAACGAACCCCCGGGCAACCGTCTGCGCGTGGCGCTGACCGGCCTGACCATGGCCGAGCGTTTCCGCGACGACGGCCGGGACATCCTGTTCTTCGTGGATAACATCTACCGCTACACCCTGGCTGGTACCGAAGTGTCCGCACTGCTGGGCCGGATGCCGTCCGCGGTGGGCTACCAGCCGACGCTGGCGGAAGAAATGGGCCGCCTGCAGGAACGCATCACCTCGACCAAGGTCGGCTCGATCACCTCGATCCAGGCCGTGTATGTGCCGGCGGATGACTTGACCGACCCGTCGCCCGCCACCACCTTCCTGCACTTGGACTCGACCGTCGTGCTGTCGCGTGACATCGCCGCGCTGGGCATCTACCCCGCCGTCGACCCGCTCGACTCCACCTCGCGCCAGCTCGACCCGTTGGTCGTCGGCGAAGAGCACTACGGCGTCGCCCGCCAGGTTCAGCAAACCCTGCAGAAGTACAAGGAACTGCGCGACATCATCGCGATTCTGGGTATGGACGAACTGTCGCCGGAAGACAAGCTCGCCGTGGCCCGTGCGCGCAAGATCCAGCGCTTCCTGTCGCAGCCCTTCCACGTCGCGGAAGTGTTCACCGGCTCGCCGGGCAAGTACGTTTCGCTGAAGGACACGATCAAGGGCTTCAAGATGATCGTCAGCGGCGAACTGGACTCCCTGCCGGAACAGGCTTTCTACATGGTCGGCAACATCGAAGAGGCCATCGAGAAGGCGAAGAAGCTGCAGTAATTCGTCCGCCCGCGCGGTGCTCCGGCGCCGCGCGGATTTGAAAAGGAAACACTATGGCTATGACGGTTCATGTCGACATCGTCAGTGCGGAAGAGCAGATCTTCTCCGGGCTGGCCGAATTCGTCGCGCTGCCTGGCGAGGCGGGTGAACTCGGCATTCTGCCCGGCCACATGCCGCTGATGACCCGGATCAAACCGGGTGCGGTGCGGGTCAAGGTTCCGAATCAGGCGGAAGAAGAGCTTGTGTTCGTTGCCGGTGGTTTGCTCGAAGTTCAGCCGGGTCTGGTGACGGTGCTTGCCGACACCGCGATCCGCGGCAAGGATCTGGACGAAGCGAAGGCGCTGGAAGCCAAGAAGAAGGCTGAAGAGGCAATGGCGAACCAGACCGCGCGTCTGGATTACGCCAAGGCTCAGGCCGAGCTCATGGAAGCGGTGGCCCAGCTCGCCGCGATCGAGCGTCTGCGCAAGCGCGGTCACTGATCGCTTGTCGTCCTGCCCTGCGGGTGGGATCGAAATAAAAAAGCAGCTCTGCGGAGCTGCTTTTTTATTTCCGTCTTCGCTTCGGGTTTCCCCTGCGTGGCTCGGCCTGCGCGGCCCGACTCTTGCATGAATGCCGTAGCCGTGGGAGTGGCTTTAGCCGGGGGGCGAGCCGCGACACTAGGCCCCTGGTTCTTGCCTGGAGGTCGTCACGCGCCCCGTCACGGCGCTGAAGCGGCCCTACAAACTGGGCTCAAAGGGGGCGATGGAATGTCAGCCGCCCTGCTCCAGCCGCGAAATGCGCTTGTCGAGGCGGCCGAGCGCATCGCGCAGGGCGACGATGTCCTGTGCGACAGCCGGGAGCGCGCTGCGGGGCATGAGCAGCGGCGCCTCTTCGGTCAGATATTCGGCCACGTTGCCGCCTGCGCGCTCGACCGAGCGGCGCCCTTCGTCGAGCAACTGCTTGCCGCCTTCGACCAGGCGATGGGCGGCGATGTCGCCGAACAGCCGGGAGAGGTCTTCTTCCGCATCCCAGCGCAGGTGGCGGAAGACGAAACCCAGCGCATCGGCGAGTTCGGCATTACCTTCGATGCGCACGTGGCGCATTGCCGTTTCCAGCCCATCGACCAGCAGCTTCGGCAGGTCGGCTGCGGCGAGCACCAGCGATACTTCGGGCTCGCTCTCGCCGACCCATGCGGCGAGATAGCCTTCGGTGGATATCGAGAAATCGATCTCCAACAGCGGCGTGACGGCGAGCCGGGCGGTGCGGCCGGCGTGCGGCAGCAGGCGCGTGCGCGCCCAGCCCGATTGCGACAGCAGGTGATTGGTGGCGGAAAGAAAGACGCTGGACAGCATGGCAGCCGAGCCTGAAGAGGTGGGGAAAAAAGCCGAGCTGAAAGCAAAACGGGGAGGCCTGAGCCTCCCCGCTGTTCCTGCGTGCTTAGTTCGTCTGCTGGATGCCGGCGATGAGCCAGCCGCCCTGGCCCTTGACCGGCTTGGTCAGGTGCCAGATCTCGTCGAAGGCTTCCGGCGCGGCGTCTTCCGCTTCGCGCAACAGGCCGTTGAAGCGGACACTGACGATGTAGCGCTCGCTGTCCTGCTCGACATCGACGACGTCGGCGTTCAGTTCGACGACGTCGGTGCGCTGGGCAGCGGCGCCGCGCTCGTTGAGCTGCATGCAGATTTCGGCGAAGACTTCCGGCGTGGTGAATTCACGCAGGTCGTCCAGGTTGCCGGCGTCGTTGGCAGCCTGCAGGCGGATGAAGTTCAGCTTGGCCTGGCGGGCGAAGCCCTGCACGTCGAAGCCTTCGGCAACCGCCTTGTCCAGGCCCGAAGCTGCCGCGGCCTGCGGCGCGGCCGACATCGGCGGCATCGGGTTCAGCGGCCGTGCGCCGGTGCCTGCACCAGTGTTCGCCCCTGCGTACTGCAGGTTCTGGCTCTGCTGGTTGTTGGCGTTGCGGCGGAACAGCAGGCGGAAGATGAAGAAGGCTGCGGCTGCGAGCAGCAGGATCATCATGAACGAAGCCATTTCCTCGCCGAGGCCGAGGTGGGAGAACAGCGCGGCCAGACCCAGACCGGCGGCGAGGCCGGCGATCGGACCCATCCAGGAGCGCTTCGGTGCGGCAGCGGCTGCGCCGGCTGGCGGGGTGTTCTGGGTTGCGGCGGGTTGGCGGGGCGCTTGCTGAGGCGTCGCGTTGCGCTTCATGCCGAAGCTGCTGCCGCCGCCAAGGCGCTTGGCTTCAGCTTCGGGGGCGCCGATGAAGCCGAATGAAAAGATGGCGACGATCAGGGTGAGGATCAGATTCTTCATCGTTGGTGGGTCTCCTGGGTTCAAAGCTTGTAGCCGCGGTGCAGGGCAACCACCCCTGCACTGAGGTTGAAGTAATCGACACGCGAAAGGCCGGCTTGTTCCATCATGCCTTTCAATTCTTCCTGGCCGGGGTGCATGCGGATGGATTCGGCCAGATAGCGGTAGCTCTCGGCATCGTTCGCCACCTGCTTGCCCATCCACGGCAGCAGCTTGAAGGAATACAGGTCGTAGATCGGCGACAGCGGTTTCCATACGCGCGAGAACTCGAGCACCAGCAGGCGGCCGCTGGGGCGCAGCACACGGCGCATCTCGGCCAGCGCGGCGTCCTTGTGGGTCATGTTGCGCAGGCCGAAGGCGACGGTCACGCAGTCGAACCAGTCGTCCGGGAAAGGCAGCTTCTCGGCGTTGCACTGGGCGCTCGGCATCGCATAGCCGTGGTCGATCATGCGGTCGCGGCCGCGCGACAGCATGGCGTGGTTGATGTCCGTCAGCCACACCTGCCCGCTCCTGCCGACCTTGCGGGCGAAGGCCAGCGACAGGTCGGCGGTGCCGCCGGCGACGTCGAGCACACGGTCGCCTTCGCGCACACCGGAGACCTGGATCGTGAAATGCTTCCACAGGCGGTGCAGGCCGAACGACATCAGGTCGTTCATCACGTCGTATTTCTGCGCGACCGAGGAGAACACCTCGGCCACCTTCTTTTCCTTGGCTTCCTCGGCAACCGTCTGGAAGCCGAAGTGCGTCGTCTTGTCGCTCATGATCGTCTCAGTGATGATGTCCGCAACCGCTCTTCGGCGCCGGCGGCGGCGCCTTGGCGGGATCGCGGCTGCCGCCGGCCCGGGCAAGGCGGTCGAGGTAGGTCTGCCACAGTGTTTCCTGCTGCTGGCCGAGCGTGTAGAGGTAGTCCCAGGAGTACAGGCCGCTGTCGTGGCCGTCGGAGAACACCGGGCGGACCGCGTAGTTGCCCACCGGCTGCAGGTCGACCACATCGATGTCGCGCTTGCCCTGCTGCAGGGTCTCCTGCCCCGGACCGTGTCCGCGGACTTCGGCCGAGGGCGAATGGACGCGCAGGAATTCGAAGGGCAAGGTGAAACGGCTACCGTCGTCGAAAGCGATCTCGAGCCGCTTCGACTGGCTGTGCAGGGTGATTTCGGTGGGAAGCGGGGTGTTCCGATCCAGTCCGGCCATGGCCAAAGCCTCGCATTCGGGGGCCACAATCATACCCGAATCGTTACCGCCCGGCCTCCGTGCCGCGGCTGCCAGCCGTGTTGCAGGCCGATGACGTGTCATCAAAACGTCAAACAGCTGCAATAGACTGTGCCCGTCAATAGCGGGGAATCGACAGCATGCCAGCGAACATCTTGCTCGTGGAAGACGAACCGGCGATCCAGGAACTGATCGCCGCCAACCTCAATCGCGCCGGCCATCACGTGGTCCGTGCCGCCGATGCCGAATCGGCCCAGCGCATCGTGCGCGAAGCGCTGCCCGACCTGATCCTGCTCGACTGGATGCTGCCGGGGGCCTCGGGCATCGAGTTCGCCCGCCGTCTGCGTGCCGACGAGCGTACGCGAGCGATCCCGATCATCATGCTCACCGCCCGCGGCGAGGAGCAGGACAAGGTCACCGGGCTGGAAACCGGAGCCGACGACTACATCACCAAGCCTTTCAGCCCGCGCGAGCTGGTCGCGCGGATCAAGGCGGTGCTGCGCCGGCGGGCGCCGCAGACGACCGAGGACGCCGTCGAACTGGGCGGGCTGCGGCTCGATCCGGGTACCCATCGCGTGACCGCGGAAGGCACGGTGCTGACCCTGGGGCCGACCGAGTTCCGCCTGCTGCACTTCCTGATGACGCACCCGGAGCGGGTGCATTCGCGTGCGCAGTTGCTCGACCAGGTGTGGGGCGACCACGTCTTCGTCGAGGAACGGACGGTGGACGTGCATATCCGCCGCCTGCGTTCGGTGCTCGAACCGGATGGCTTCGATGCGCTGATCCAGACCGTTCGCGGCAGCGGCTATCGCTTCTCGACCCAGACGCCGCAGGCGCCGGCCGCGCGATGACCGGCATGGAAGCAGCGTGATCCATCGTCCTCTCCGCTACATCGCCGTCGGTATCGGCGTGCCGGTTGCCGCCGTGCTGGCACTGGCGCTGCTGGCCGGCCATTATCGCGGCAGCGATGCCGCGCTTGCCCTGGTGGTGCTGGGCCTGCTGGCCATCGCCATCCTGCTCGTGCGCCATGTGCGCCTGCTGGTGGAATGGGCGCGCCAGCCGGTCGGCAGCATGCCGCCGCAGGTCGAAGGCCTGTGGAGCAGCGTGTTCGACGAGCTGGAAGACCGCTTCCAGCGCGAACTCGCAGTGCGCGACAAGTTGTCGGAGGAACTGGGCCGTTTCCAGCAGGCGGCGCAGGCGATGCCGGAAGGCCTGCTCTATCTGGCCGAAGACGACAGCATCGAATGGCTCAACGTGATGGCCGAGCAGCATTTCGGCCTCGATCGCCGCCGTGATCTGCGGGTACCGATCGCCAACCTGGTCCGCCAGCCCGACTTCGTCGCCTACCTGCAGGCCGATCGCCATGCCGAGCCGCTGATCATGCAGTTGCCGGGCCGCAGGGAAAGGGCCTTGCAGGTACAGATCATCCGTTTCGCCGGTAGCCGGCGCATGGTGCTGTCGCGCGACATTTCCAAGCTGCAGCGCCTGGAGAACATGCGCCGGGACTTCGTCGCCAACGTCTCGCATGAGATGCGTACGCCGCTGACCGTCGTCGGCGGCTTCCTCGAGACCCTGATCGACGGCCTCGACGACTTCAGCCGCGACGAGGTGCTGCATTTCCTGTCGCTGGCGCACGAGCAGTCGAGCCGCATGCGGCATCTGATCGAGGACCTGCTGGCGCTGTCGGCGCTCGAAACGGGCGCGCCGGCACCGCTGGAGGAACGGGTGGATGTGACTGCGCTGATGCAGACCGTGCAGCGCGAGGCCGAGTCGCTGTCGGCCGGCCGCCATACCGTCACGCTGGTGCTCGAAGGCGGCGGCGAACTCAAGGGAAGCGCCAGGGAGCTGCACAGCGCGTTCTCCAACCTTGCCACCAACGCGGTCCGCTACACGCCGGCGGGCGGGCATGTCGAGCTGGGCTGGTGCGTCGATGCCGAGGGCGGCGAATACTGGGTCAGGGACGACGGCATCGGCATCGATCCCGAGCACATTCCGCGCCTGACCGAACGCTTCTACCGCGTGGACCGCGGCCGCTCACGGGAGACCGGCGGCACCGGGCTCGGCCTGGCCATCGTCAAGCACATCCTGAATCGCCACCAGGCGGTGCTCCAGGTCGACAGCGAGCCGGGCAAGGGCAGCCGTTTCGCGATGCGTTTCCCGCCGGGCAGGATCGGCGACGAAAACTAGCCGGGCACGCCTTCGGGAATGGCGGCCTGTTCTGCCTCGAAGGCGCACAGATCGTAGTTCGTGCCGCGCCGGATCAGGCGCTGCAGGCGGATCTGGCGCGCCGTGCCGTCATGGTGGATTTCCACCCGCTGGCCGGCGGCATACCATTGCGACGGCAGGACGATGCAGGCCGGGATCTTGAGCGCGCTCGCCTCGGGCAGCAGGAAACCCTGCTGCCACGGCGCCCGTCCGCTCCTGGGGCCGGCCTGGCGTACCGAAACCATGCGGGGCACGCCGGGCAGCACTTCGATGCCGGCTTCGAGCGTGCCGTCTTCGCGGTACATCAGCCAGCTCAGGTCGCCGAGCAGGAAATGCGCGCCGTCCGGCGGGCGGATGCCGACGAGCTGGTGGTGGGAGATGCGTTCTCCGGCCGTGCGGCGCTGGAGCCGGAAGCCGGCGACGGACTGGTCCTGGATCGTCCACTGCTCGTAATCCAGCCCGAGGCGCTCGGCGTCGCGCTGGTGGCGTGCCTGTTCATGCTCGGGTGTATCGACCTTCGGCACCTGGCCGCCGAAAGCCAGCAGCGAGATGTCCTCGCGCAGGCGGTGCAGCGGGCTGTCGGTGCGCGGCTGGCGGAACACCACGCCTTCGATGGCGAAGCCGATCGCCAGCCAGTCGGCACTCAATTGCAGCATGCCTTCGGCGCGCCGACGCGGGAAGCGCCGGCCGGCCGTGCCGCGGCCCCAGGGCCGGTACAGCGACAGCAGCAGACGGACGCTGGCGTCGGTCGGGCAGTCCTCGCCCAGCCCCAGCGAAGCCGGCTTCGCGCCTCGTTTGAACTGCGCCAGCACGGCCTGGATCTGGTTGGCGAGCGTGCTGCCGTCGAAGCGCAGCCGTGCCGGCGCCTGCGGAACCAGGCCCAACGGGCGCAGGCCGACGTCGCCATGGATATCGACGCCGTAGTCGGTGGGCTTGGTGTTTTCGTCGGCTGCGGCGAGGTCGCAGTAGGGCGCGAAGCGCTGTGCCCAGCGGATGACCCAGTTCAGCTCGCGCTCGCTGCGGCCGTACGGGTTGGCGAGGTCGGTCAGCAGGATGGCGACGTAGGCCTCCAGCGCACTCTGCGCGTGCCATACCTCGTTGAGCCGATCGGAGACGCGGATGCGGTGGATGCCCGCCTGGCTCGCATCTGCATGGCTGGCATGGATCTCCGCCCAGCAGCCGGGCGGCACTTCACGCCGCGCGCGGAAATACTCGAACAGCACCTGGCCGGCGTAGTAGGTGCGGCGCTGGGCCAGCAGGGCGCGCTGGTCGTCCAGCGTGCCGGCTGTCGCATCGAGCCGGGCGATCTGCGCATAGGAGCGGGACAGGTTGCGCCACAGCCCGAGTACCCGCTGCAGCGAGGCGTTTTCCTCGCCGTCGGGCGGCAGCGGCAGGCTGGTGTAGCGGCGCGAGATGCCTTCCTGGCTGCAGGCGATCGTCTCGCGCGCAGCTTCGAGCACTTCGAGGTGCTGGTTGGGCGCCGGCGCCGCATGCAGCAGGGTCTCGATCATGTCGCTCAGCAGGGCATGCGTGCGCGGGATGTCCGTCGGGTGCAGCTTCTGCAGCAGATCGAGGCAGGCGGCCGGATTGGAGAAGTCCATGGCGGAAGGCGTGGGGAAAGGTGGATCAGGCCTGGGCGGCGAGGGCGCTGTCGATGGCGCGCGCCAGCGCGACCGGGTCGGCAGCGGCATGGACGACGCCCTGGCGCTGGGCCGGTCCCCAGACCGATTCGGGGAAGTGGCGGTCGTCGCGATAGCGCGGAATCACGTGCCAATGGAGATGCGGCACCATGTTGCCGAAGCTGGCGAGGTTGATCTTGTCCGGGTGAAGCAGGGTGCGCAGCGCGCTTTCGGTGGCCAGCACGACGTCGAGTAGGTGGCGCCGGTCTGCCGGCAGCAGGTCGCTCATCTCGGCGACGTGCTCGTTCCAGATCACGCGGCAGAAGCCGGGGTGGGCGTCGTCATCGACGCGAATGACGCGGCAGCGCCCGTCCTCCCAGATGAGCTGTTCGGCAGATGCGGGGCACAGCGGACAATCCATGGCGATCCTCGACGGCTTGAATGGCGGGAAACCGCGGAACTCTAGCGGCTCCGTGCGGCCGGGGCGAGGAATTGTTGCTCACAACCGGCATCGCGCCGCGGATAGTCCTGCGCCACCGTGCGGGTTTCGGCCATGTCGACCGGCTCGCCGTCATGGAAGGCGAACAGGTTGCCGGGCGGAATCTGGATCCAGGCCTCGTTGTCGGTCAGCGGTGTGGTGGCGATCACGGCGACCCGGTCGGACGGCGTCGTGACCTGGTTGAAGTCGACGGTGACGTCCTCGTCGGCCAGGTGGGCCACCGGGAAAGGCGCTTTGCGGACGATGTAGCACAGCCGCGACGAACAGTGCGCGAACAGGCGCTTGCCGTCCGACAGCAGGAAGTTGAATTCGCCGAGGCTGCCGACTTCGAGCGCCAGCTCGCGCAATGCGGCATGCAGCTCGGCAGTGTCTTGCGTGCCTTGTGGGAAACGCTGGGCCAGGCGGTCGAGGATGTAGCAGAAGGCGAGCTCGGAGTCGGTGTTGCCGACCGGCTGGAAGCGGCCGGACAGCCTGGGGGCGAAGCCTTTCAGGTTGCCGTTGTGGGCGAAGATCCAGTAGCGCCCCCACAGCTCGCGCTGGAAGGGATGGGTGTTTTCGAGCCCGACGACGCCCTGCGTGGCCTTGCGGATGTGGGCGATGACGTTGAGCGAGTGGATCGGGTAGTGCTTGACCAGTTCGGCGACCGGCGAATCCGCGCTCGGGCTGGGATCGAGGAAGACGCGCACCCCGGCGCCTTCGAAGAACGCGATGCCCCAGCCGTCACGGTGGTGGTCGGTGAGGCCGCCGCGGGCACGAAAGCCGGCGAAGGAGAAACAGATATCGGTCGGCACATTGCAGTTCATGCCGAGCAGCTGGCACATCGGAGTCTCCGCGATGTCGGTACGGGAACCGGCAGTATAGCGAAGCGGGCGCGGCCGATGGTCGCGCCCCTTGCCTCGTGCCTGCCTGCCTCAGGCGCCGAGCTTCTTTTTCAGCAGCTCGTTGACCTGCGCCGGGCTGGCCTTGCCCTTGCTGGCCTTCATGACCTGGCCGACCAGCGCGTTGAAGGCCTTTTCCTTGCCGGCGCGGAATTCGTCCACCGACTTCTGGTTGGCCGCCAGCACTTCGTCGATCATCGCCTCGATCGCGCCGCTGTCGGTGACCTGCTTCAGGCCCTGCCTGTCGATGATCTCGTCGGCGCTCAGGCCTTCGCCGTTCCACAGCGCCTCGAACACTTTCTTGCCGATGGCGTTGGAGAGGGTGTTGTCGGCGATGCGCATCACCAGGCCGGCAAGCTGGGCGGCCGACACCGGCGAGGCGCCGATGTCGAGTTCGGCCTTGTTCAGGCGCGCCGCGAGGTCGCCCATGACCCAGTTGGCGCAGGGCTTGGCCAGCGCCGGACCGGCGGCCGTCACCGTCGCCTGGTAGAAATCGGCGACTTCCTTCGAGGCCGTCAGCGTGGTGGCGTCGTAGGCGGACAGGCCCCATTCGTCCATGAAGCGGGCCTTCATCGCGCCCGGCAGTTCGGGCATCTCCGCCTGCACGCGCGCCTTCCAGTCGGGCGAGATCAGCAGCGGCAGCAGGTCGGGGTCGGGGAAGTAGCGGTAGTCGTGGG
Source organism: Thauera carbonicopians (assembly GCF_025699485.1). Taxonomy (GTDB): domain Bacteria; phylum Pseudomonadota; class Gammaproteobacteria; order Burkholderiales; family Rhodocyclaceae; genus Thauera. Next base: position 32,578 of record NZ_JANUXN010000003.1, read on the forward strand.
CGTCTTCCTTGCTGCGCATCATGCGCGTCTCGCCGCTGTCGGGATCGAACAGTACGGTGGCCTGCTGCACGCGGCCGCCGTCCTCGATGGTGTCGATCTGCCACTGCACTTCGTAGTCGATCGCCTGCTGCAGGAAGCGGAAGGAGTTCAGGTTCTTGATCTCGCGGCGGGTGCCGAATTCGGTCGCGCCCTTCCTGCGCACCGACACGTTGGCGTCGCAGCGGAAGGAGCCTTCCTGCATGTTGCCGTCGCAGATGTCGATCCAGCGTACCAGCGCATGCAGCGAGCGGGCGTAGGCCACGGCTTCGGCCGAGGAGCGCATGTCGGGCTCGGAGACGATCTCGAGCAGCGGCGTGCCGGCGCGGTTGAGGTCGATGCCGGTCATGCCGTGGAAGTCCTCGTGCAGGCTCTTGCCGGCATCCTCTTCGAGGTGGGCGCGGGTCAGGCGCACGGTCTTCTCGTAGGCTTGCTCACCTTCGCCGACGCGGATCGTGATCACGCCGCCCTGCACCACCGGCAGGTCCATCTGGCTGATCTGGTAGCCCTTCGGCAGGTCGGGGTAGAAGTAGTTCTTGCGCGCGAACACGCTCTTTTCCGCGACGTAGGCGCCGATCGCGAGGCCGAAGCGGATCGCGCGCTCGACCGCGCCGCGGTTCAGCACCGGCAGCACGCCCGGCAAGGCGATGTCCACCGCGCTGGCCTGCACGTTGGGCTCGGCGCCGAAGGCGGTGCTGGCGCCGGAAAAGATCTTGCTGGCGGTGTTGAGCTGGGCATGGACTTCCAGCCCGATCACGACTTCCCAATCCGTTCTGCTCATGGTCGTTTCTCTTGTTGCGGTTCGCGGCGCCGGCTCAATGGCACTGGCCGCTGGTCCGATCGACGATGATCGGCCATACGTAGTCGAAGGTGCCGCGGCTGCAGCGCCGCGCGCAATCGGAAAAGCCCACCGTGACCTGGTTGCCCTGCTCCCAGATGTTGACCGTGCAGCCGTCCTTGGCGCGCAGCTCCACGCTGGGCATGCGGCGCGTCTGGGTGAAGGGGCCGTCGAAGCGGCAGCTGCCGCGGCGCGGGATGTCCACCGTGGCGCTGAAGCGCTTGACGTCGGAGTGGCTGATGTCGAGCACCGCGGTCGCGCTGTAGCCGGTCTCGTCGCGGAAGCGGCAGTCGGCCTGGACGTCGAGCGGGCGCACCGGCATCGGCTTCAGGCGGCCGGGGCGTTCGCTCGGCCGTGTTTCGCTTTCGGCCGGGCCCGGCGCCTGCCACGGCGGCGTGGCGCAGGAAGCGAGCAGGCCGGCCGCGGCTGCGGCCAGGCCGGCGCGCAGCAGCCGGCGCGGCGGGATTGGGGGCACGAAAGGCATCATCGGCTCAAGCCGCGATCGCCGGCCGGCGCGCATGCCAGTCGGTCGCCTGCTGGAAGCGGTGGGCAGCGTTCAGCAGGCGGGCTTCGCCGAAGTAGTCGCCGATCAGCTGCAGGCCCACCGGCAGGCCGTCGCTGCCGAAGCCGCAGGGCTGCGACAGGCCGGGCAGGCCGGCGAGGTTGACCGCGAGGGTGAAGATGTCCGACAGGTACATCTGCACCGGGTCGTCCGCCATCTGGCCCAGCGCCCAGGCGGTGGTCGGCGTGGTCGGGCCGGCGATGAGGTCGCAGTGCTGCAGCGCGGCCTGGAAGTCCTGCGCGATCAGCCGGCGCAGGCGCTGCGCCTGCAGGTAGTAGGCGTCGTAATAGCCGTGCGACAGCACGTAGGTGCCGACCAGGATGCGGCGCTTGACTTCGGCGCCGAAGCCTTCGGCGCGGGTCTTGCCGTACATGTCGGCGAGGTCGCCGTATTCGGCCGCGCGGTGGCCGTAGCGCACGCCGTCGAAGCGCGACAGGTTGCTCGAGCATTCGGCCGGCGCGATCACGTAGTAGGCGGGAATCGCCAGCCTGGCGTTGGGCAGCGACACTTCGACCGTGGTGGCGCCGAGCGCGCGGTATTGTTCGATCGCGGCGTCGACCGCGGTCCGCACGCCCTCGGCCATGCCTTCGGCGAAGAACTCGCGCGGCAGGCCGATGCGCAGGCCTTCGAGCGGCCGTGCCGCGGCCGGTGCGGCGAGCGCGGCGGCGTAGTCCTCGGCCGGGCGATCCAGGCTGGTCGAATCGCGCGGGTCGAAGCCGGCCATCGCCGACAGCAGCAGCGCGCAGTCCTCGGCGCTGGCGCCGAAGGCGCCGCCCTGGTCGAGCGAGGAAGCGTAGGCGATCATGCCGTAGCGGCTGACCACGCCGTAGGTCGGCTTGATGCCGGTGATGCCGCAGAAGGCCGCCGGCTGGCGCACCGAGCCGCCGGTGTCGGTGCCGGTGGCGATCGGCGCCAGGCGCGCCGCCACCGCCGCGGCCGAACCGCCGGACGAACCGCCCGGCACGCGCTCGGGATTCCACGGGTTCTTCACCGCGCCGTAGAAGGAGCTTTCGTTGGACGAGCCCATCGCGAACTCGTCCATGTTGGTCTTGCCCAGGCCGACCGCGCCGGCGGCCTTGAGCAGGCCGACGATGTGGGCGTCGTAGGGGCTGACGAAATTCGACAGCATCTTCGAGCCGCAGGTGGTCAGCACGCCTTCGGTGCAGAACACGTCCTTGTGGGCGAGCGGGATGCCGGTCAGCGCACCGGCCCGGCCGGCGGCGATGCGCGCGTCGGCGGCGCGGGCAGCGGCCAGCGCGCCGTCGCGGTCGACGGTGATGAAGGCGTTGAGCTGCGGATCGAGCGCGTCGATGCGGTCGAGGAACAGGGTCGCGAGCTCGACGCTGGAAATCTGCCGGGCGTCGAGCGCGCGGCGCAGTTCCGGAAGGGAAGCGTGGATCATGTGTTCGGCAAGCCAGGTGAAGGCGCGCCAGGCGCGCCGCGGATCATTCGATGACTTTCGGTACCAGGTACAGCCCGGCCTCGGTCTGCGGGGCGACCTGCTGGAAGGCGGCGCGCCTGTCCTGCTCGGTGACGAGGTCCTCGCGCAGGCGGGTGGCGAGCTCCTGTGGATGGCTCATGGGCTCGACGCCGGTCGTGTCGACCGCCTGCATCTGCTCGATGAGGCCGAAGATGCCGTTCAGCTTGTCGCGGGTGGCGTCGATTTCGGCATCGGAAAGGGCGATGCGCGCGAGGCGGGCGAGGTGCCCGACTTGTTCATTGGAAAGCGACATGAGGTAACAAAACCTGCTGAATCCACAAAGGTTTGTAGGTTATCATAATCGTCTTTGCCCCGCCGGGGCTGCGCCATCGGGCGGCAGCGAGCGGGGCGCTCGCGTTGCGGCGCACCATGCCTTCGTCAGGTGCGCCACGCGGCTCAACCATCCCACCGGTTTCGGAAGGCCTCATGTTCGGTTTCCTGCGCTCCTATTTTTCCAACGATCTCGCGATCGACCTCGGCACCGCCAACACGCTGATCTACGTGCGCGGCAAGGGCATCGTGCTCGACGAACCCTCGGTGGTGGCGATCCGCACCGAAGGCGGCCCCAACGCCAAGCGCTCGATCCAGGCCGTCGGCCACACCGCCAAGCAGATGCTGGGCAAGACGCCCGGCAACATCACCGCGATTCGGCCGATGAAGGACGGCGTGATCGCCGACTTCGTCGTCACCGAGCAGATGATCAAGCAGTTCATCAAGAAGGTGCATGACTCGCGCCTGCTGTCGCCTTCGCCGCGCATCATCATCTGCGTGCCCTGCGGCTCCACCCAGGTCGAACGCCGCGCGATCCGCGACGCCGCGCTGGCAGCCGGCGCCTCGCAGGTCTTCCTGATCGAGGAGCCGATGGCTGCGGCGATCGGTGCCGGCCTGCCGGTGTCGGACGCGACCGGCTCGATGGTGGTGGACATCGGCGGCGGCACCACCGAAGTCGGCGTGATCTCGCTCGGCGGCATCGTCTACTCGGGCAGCATCCGCGTCGGCGGCGACAAGTTCGACGAGGCCATCGTCAATTACATCCGCCGCAACTACGGCATGCTGATCGGCGAAACCACCGCCGAGAAGATCAAGAAGGAGATCGGCTCGGCCTTCCCCGGCTCCGAAGTGCGCGAAATGGAAGTCAAGGGCCGCAACCTGGCCGAAGGCATTCCGCGCAGCTTCACGGTGTCGTCCAACGAGATCCTCGAAGCGCTGGCCGAGCCGCTCAACCAGATCGTCTCCGCGGTCAAGATCGGCCTCGAGCAGACGCCGCCCGAACTCGGCGCCGACATCGCCGAGCGCGGCCTGATGATGACCGGCGGCGGCGCGCTGGTGCGCGACCTCGACCGCCTGCTGATGGAGGAAACCGGTCTGCCGGTGGTGGTCGCCGAGGAGCCGCTGACCTGCGTCGCGCGCGGCTGCGGCATGGCGCTCGACAAGATGGACAAGCTCGCGGCGATCTTCACTTCCGAGTGAGCCGTTGCCCCGGCCTTGCCGCCGGGGCCTGCCTTCGTCATCGTCCACGCCACCGCTTTCGATCCGGTGGCTTCTGGTTTCCCGGATGTCTCTAGTCGGCCACAAGACCCCTCCGATCTTCAAGCGCGGACTGACACCCGTCGCGCGCCTGTCGGTGTTCGTCGCCATCTGCCTGGTGCTGCTGGTGGCGGACCTGCGTTTCCGTTATCTGGAAGTGGTGCGCAATGCCTTGTCGGTGGTGACCTACCCGCTGCAGATGGCCGCCGCCAAGCCGGCCGACTTCGTGCGCAACGCCTCGCGCTATTTCGCCACCCTGGTCGAAGTCCAGCTCGAGAACGCCGAGCTGCGCCGGGACCATCTGACGACCGGCGAACGTCTGCTGCGCTTCGAGCTGCTCGAAAAGGAGAATGCCGAACTCCGCGGCCTGCTCGGCATGTCGCAGCGCATCGACGTCAAGAGCGTTGCCGCCGACATCCTCTACAACGCGCCCGACCCCTTCGCCCGCAAGGTCATCCTCGACCGCGGCGCGCAGCAGGGCGTCGAAGCCGGGCTGGCGGTGATCGACGCCAAAGGCGTGGTCGGCCAGGTCACGCGCGTGCATCCGGTGCAGTCCGAGGTCACCCTGCTCACCGACCGCAACCAGTCGATTCCGGTCAGCGTGCTGCGCAACGGCGTGCGCGGCGTGCTGTTCGGCACCGGCCGCGGCCGCTTGGAAATGCGCTTCGTGCTGGCCGATGCCGACATCCGTGAAGGCGACCGGCTCGTCACGTCCGGCCTCGACGGCATCTTCGTGCCCGGCCTGCCGGTGGCGGACGTGACCATGGTCGACCGCAGCTCCGATGCCTTCGCCCGCATCGATTGCGAGCCGCTGGCGGACATCGACACCAGCGTGCAGGTGCTGGTGATCGGCCGCACCGCCTACCCGCCGCCTCCGCCGGCACCGGACCAGGAGCGCTGAACGATGCAGCCGACCAACCGTTCCAGCCGCATCCTGCTGCCGGTCAAGCTGTGGTTCGTCTATCTCAGCCTGATCGTCGCGCTCGGGCTTGAATACATCCCGACCGGGCGGGCGCCGGGCATTCCCGACTGGGTGGCGCTGGTACTGGCGATCTGGTGCGTGCGCGAGCCGCAGCGCATCGGCATGGGCGCGGGCTTCGTGCTCGGCCTGCTGGTCGACGTCGGCCAGGGGGCGGCGATGGGCCAGCATGCGCTGGCCTACGTGGTGCTGGCCTATCTGGCCAACGGCGCGGCGCGGCGGGTGATGTGGTTCCCGCTGTGGCAGCAGGCGCTGCATTTCCTGCCGCTGTTCCTGCTGACCCAGGCGCTGATGCTGGTGGTGCGCCTGCTGGCCGGCGCCGAGTTCCCGGGCTGGTCCTACTTCCTTTCCAGCCTGAGCAGTACCGCGCTGTGGGCGCCGCTGTCGATGCTGCTGCTGCTGCCGCAGTACCAGCCGGTCGACCGCGACGACAACCGGCCGATCTGAGGCCACGCAGCGGATGACGGAGATTCGTTCCACCGCCCAGGAGCTCGCCCGCTTCCGCCTGCGGGTGGTGGTGGCGATGCTGTTCGTCTGCGTCTGCCTGGGCCTGCTGGCGGCGCGCTTCCATTACCTGCAGGTGGTGCGCCACGATTACTACCTGACGCGGGCCGAGGACAACCGCATCGCGCTGCTGCCGAAAGTGCCGCATCGCGGCACCATCGTCGACCGCAACGGCGTCGTGCTGGCGCGCAACTACGCCACCTACACGCTGGAGATCACGCCGTCGCAGGTCAAGGACATCCAGGGCACGCTGGACGAACTCGCCACCCTGGTGGCGATCGAGCCGCGCGAACGCCGGCGCTTCATGAAGCTGCTGGAGGAAAGCCGCAGCTTCGAGAGCGTGCCGGTGCGCAGCCGCCTCAGCGACGAGGAAGTCGCCCGCGTGGTATCGCAGCGCTATCGCCTGCCGGGCGTCGACGTGAAGGCGCGGCTGCTGCGCGACTATCCGCAGGGCACGGTGGGGGCGCACGTCGTCGGCTACATCGGCCGCATCAACCAGCGCGATGTCGAGCGCATCGAGGAAGCGGGCGAAACCGCCAATTACCGCGGTACCCAGCACATCGGCAAGGCCGGGCTGGAGCAGTTCTACGAATCCGAGCTGCATGGCACCACCGGCATCGAGCAGGTCGAGGTCAATGCCGGCGGGCGGGCGGTGCGCGCGCTGTCGAGCATCGCGCCGACGTCGGGCAACGACCTCGAGCTGACGCTCGACATCGAGCTGCAGCGCGTGGCCGAAAGCGCCTTCGGCGCGCGCCGCGGCGCGCTGGTGGCGATCGAGCCGTCCACCGGTGGCGTGCTGGCGCTGGTGTCGACGCCGAGCTTCGATCCCAACCTGTTCGTCGATGGCATTTCCACCCAGGACTGGAAGGCGCTCAACGAATCGCCCGACCATCCGCTGCTGAACCGCGCGATCTATTCGGCCTATCCGCCGGGCTCCACGTTCAAGCCCTTCATGGCGCTGGCCGGGCTGGAGACGGGCAGGCGCACGCCGGGGCAGGCGATCGCCGACTTCGGCTATTTCACCCTCGGCAACCATCGTTTCATGGATGACAAGGTCGGCGGCCACGGCATGGTCGACCTGCACAAGTCCATCGTCGTGTCGTGCAATACCTACTATTACCAGCTCGCCCATGATCTCGGCATCGACAACATCGCCAAGTTCATGGCGCCGTTCGGCTTCGGTGCGCGCACCGGCATCGACCTGCCGGGCGAAGCCAATGGCGTGCTGCCCTCGCCGGAATGGAAGCGCCAGCGCTTCCGCCGCGCCGAACAGCAGCAGTGGTTCGCCGGCGAGACGATCTCGGTCGGCATCGGCCAGGGCTACAACGCCTTCACGCCGCTGCAACTGGCCAATGCGCTGGCGGCGCTGGTCAACGACGGCAAGCTGTACCGGCCGCACATCGTGCGCTACGTCGTCGATTCGCGCACCGGGCAGCGGCGTGCGGTGGAACCCGAGCCGCTGCGCGAGATTCCGCTCAAGACGAGCAACATCAGGGCGGTGCGCGACGGCATGGTCGGCGTGAATATCAGCGGTACCGGCAAGCGCGCCTTCCAGGGGGCGGAATACACCTCGGGCGGCAAGACCGGCACGGCGCAGGTGTTCTCGCTGCGCGGCCAGCGCTACGTCGAGGGGCGCGTGCGCGAGCGCCTGCGCGATCATTCCTGGTTCATCGCCTATGCGCCGGCGGAGGCACCGCGTATCGCGCTCGCGGTGCTGGTCGAGAACGGCGGCTTCGGCGCACAGTCGGCGGCACCGATCGCGCGCCAGGTGATGGACTATTACCTGCTGCACCGGCAAGCGGGCGAACCGGCGGCAGAGGATGCCGTCGCCGGCGAACTCGAAGGCGGCGAGCAGGCCGAAACGGCCCCGACCGATGCCGCGGCGGCCGGTGCCGCGGCGGCCGAAGCGCCGGCAGGGAGCCTGCGATGAGCAATTGGCGTTTCAACCCGCTCGCGCTCGTGCGCGCCTTCCTGCGGCCGATCGACCCGATCCTGATGCTGCTGCTGGCGGTGCTGCTCGGTTATGCCTGGGTGCTGATGCAGAGCGCCTCGCCCGAGCGCCTGGACAACCAGGCGCTGCATTTCGCCATTGCGCTGGCGGCGATGTGGGCGATGGCCTGGCTGACGCCCGCGCATCTGCTGCGGCTCGCGCTGCCACTGTATGCGCTCGGCGTGGTGCTGCTGATCGGCGTCGATCTGTTCGGCGAGATCTCGAAGGGCGCGCGGCGCTGGCTCGACATCGGCATCACCCGCATCCAGCCGTCCGAGATCATGAAGATCTCGATGCCGCTGATGCTGGCCTGGTACTTCCACCAGCGCGAAGGCCACACCCGCTTCGTCGATTTCCTCATCGCCGGCGCGCTGCTGGTGGTACCGGTCGGTCTGATCCTGATCCAGCCCGATCTCGGCACCAGCCTGCTGGTCGCCGCTTCCGGCCTGTACGTGATCTATTTCGCCGGCCTGTCGTGGAAGCTGATCGTGCCGCTGATGGTCGCGCTGGTCATCGGCCTGGGCTCGGTCGTCGCCTTCGGCGACACGCTGTGCCAGCCCGAAGTCGATTGGCAGGTGTTGCGCGAATACCAGAAGCAGCGCGTGTGCACCCTGCTCGACCCGACGCGCGACCCGCTCGGCAAGGGTTTCCACATCATCCAGTCCACCATCGCCATCGGCTCCGGCGGGCTGATGGGCAAGGGCTGGATGGAAGGCACCCAGACTCATCTCGCCTTCCTGCCCGAGCGCCATACCGACTTCATCTTCGCCGTGCTGGCCGAGGAATTCGGCCTGATCGGCGCCGTCGTGCTGCTGGCGACCTACCTGCTGCTGATCGTGCGCGGCTTCGTCATCGCGGCCTTCGCGCCCACGCATGCATCGCGCCTGCTCGCCGGCGCGATCACGATGATCTTCTTCACCTATGCCTTCGTGAACATGGGCATGGTCAGCGGCATCCTGCCCGTCGTGGGCGTGCCGCTGCCCTTCATCAGCTATGGGGGAACCGCGCTCGTCACGCTGTGTCTGGGCGTGGGTATCCTGATGAGCATCCAGCGCAGCCGGCTGACGGCGCGCAAGGCTTGAACAACCGAGGAGCGCCGATGAAATCCGATCCTGCCCAGGCCGATGCCGGAAGCGTCAGCACCCCGGCGATGCGGCGATCGCGCTGCCGCGGGCTGGCCGGCGCGGCCGTGCTGGCGTTTGCCGTCGTGCTGCTGTCGGCCTGCGGATCCGCGCCGAAACGCGATGAAGGCAGCGCCGCGGCCGAGCCGCCTGCGGCGAGTGCGGCGAAGCCCGCCGGCCGGGGCGGCGGCTATTACAAGGACGACGGCCCGGACGAGGTGCCGCCCGACAACCTCGACGCCATTCCCGACGCCGAGCCCCGCCTGGAGCCGCTGCACCGCTTCGCCAACCGGCCCTACAACGTTTTCGGCAAGGGCTACGTGCCGGCCACCGAACTCAAGCCTCACCGCGAGCGTGGGCGGGCGAGCTGGTACGGCCGCCGCTTCCATGGCAATCCCACGTCCAGCGGCGAACCCTACGACATGTATGCGATGACCGCCGCGCACCCGACGCTGCCGATTCCGAGCTACGTGCGCGTCACCCACGTGGCCAGCGGGCGCTCGGTGGTGGTGCGGATCAACGACCGCGGCCCCTTCCACAAGGGCCGCATCATCGACCTGTCCTATACCGCGGCCCACAAGCTGGGCTACATCAACGCCGGCAGTGCGGAAGTCGAAGTCGAGCAGATCCTGCCGGACGAACTGCCGTTGCTCGCGGCAGCAAGGCCCGTGCCGCCGATACGTGGCCGCCAGGCCCAGCAGGTCGCCGAAGCCGCGCCGCCACCGGCGCCTGCACAGGCCCCTGCCGAGGTGGTGGACGCCGCGCCGCGCATGCTGCCGCCGCTGGCGCCGTCGGGTGCGGGGGTCAGCGCTGCTGCAGCCGCAGGGCAGAGCGCCGCCGCACGTGTGGTAGCTGCGGCAGTCGATACTGCGGCGGTCGGTGCTGCGGCTCCTGCCGCAATGGAAGCGGGTGACGGCCTGGTGCCGCACATCGCCTCGGCCAGCGCCGGCATCTTCCTGCAGCTGGGTGCGTTCTCCTCGCGCGCCAATGCCGAAGGCTTCAAGGCCTCGGTCGCGGACGAGGTCGGCGAGCATGCGGAGCGCCTCGAACTGTTCGCCGATGGCGAGCGCTTCCGCCTGCATGCCGGCCCCTACGACACGGTCGATGCCGCGCGGGCGGCGGCAGAGCGAATGGGGGCGGCGCTCAAGCTCAAGCCGTTCGTGATCGTGCGCTGAACGGCCGCTGCCGGCTGCTGCGCCGCCGCAGCGGGTTGAAACAAGGCCTTTCGCCTTTGGCCCGCGGCCGGGGTGGCACTTATAATCCGGCGTTCCCGCCAGCTTTTTCCCTCTTCTTTCCGGGTTCCCTCATGCGTTTCGTCCTTGCCGTCCTGATTTCACTGTTTTCCCTTGCCGCGCTGGCGCAGTCCGTGCCGCCGCCGGCGCTGGCCGCCAATACCTGGGTGCTGGCCGACCATGCCACCGGGCAGGTGCTCGTCGACAAGGATGCCGACACCCGCATCGAGCCGGCTTCGCTGACCAAGCTGATGACGGCCTACCTGACTTTCAGCGCGTTGAAGGCGGGCACGCTGACGCCGGACCAGGTGGTGCCGGTGTCGACCAAGGCCTGGCGCATGGAAGGCTCGCGCATGTTCATCGAGCCGAACAAGCCGGTGACCGTCGATGAACTGATCCGCGGCGTGATCGTGCAGTCGGGCAACGACGCCTGCGTGGCGCTGTCCGAGGCGATCGCCGGCAGTGAGGAAGCCTTTGCCGCGCTGATGAATCGCGAAGCCCAGCGCCTGGGCATGACCAACACCAACTTCACCAACTCCACCGGCCTGCCCGATCCGCAGCTCTACACCACGGCGCGCGACCTGGCCCTGCTGGCGAGCGCGATCGTGCGCGACTTCCCCGAGTTCTACAGCCTGTACTCGCTGAAGGAGTTCACCTACAACGGCATCAAGCAGCCCAACCGCAACCGCCTGCTGTACATGGACGCCACCGTCGATGGCATGAAGACCGGCCACACCAGTACCGCCGGCTACTGCCTGGTGTCGACTGCGCAGCGCGGAACCCGCCGCCTGATCTCGGTCGTGCTCGGCGCCGCCTCCGACACCGTGCGGGCGCAGGAGTCGCTGAAGCTGCTGAACTTCGGCTTCCAGTTCTACGACACGGTCAAGCTCTACTCGGCCGACGAGGCGCTGTCGCAGTTCCGCGTCTGGAAGGGCGAGGACAACGAAGTGGCGGTCGGCTTCACCCGCGATTTCGTCATGTCGCTGCCCAAGGAGGCGGCGCAGAACGTCGCCGTGTCGCTGGAGAGCCGCCAGCCGCTGATCGCGCCGCTGGAGAAGGGCCAGCCGGTCGGCACGCTGAAGCTGAGCGTCGACGGCAAGCCGCTGGGCGAATACCCGGTGGTCGCGCTCAAGGACGTGCCGGTGGCCGGCTTCTTCGGCCGTCTGTGGGACGCGATCGTGCTGTTCTTCAAGAACCTCTGAGCGTACACGGCATGAGCGAATACAGCGGCGCGCAGCCGCGCCAGACCCTGATCGAATACCCTTGCGACTTCCCGATCAAGGCCATGGGCGCGCGGGTGGACGGCTTCGCCCAGGCGGTGATCGAAGTGGTGCTGCGCCACGCGCCGGACTTCGAGCCCGCCGGCGCCGAGATGCGGCCGTCGAGCAAGGGCAACTACCTGGCGGTGACCTGCACCTTCCGCGCCACCTCGCAGCAGCAGGTCGATGCGCTGTATCGCGAGCTGACTTCGCACCCGCTGGTCAAGGTGGTGCTGTGATCGTCAAGCGCCTCGGCCTGGTGGACTACGCGCCGGCGCTGGAAGCGATGCGCGTGTTCACCGCCGGGCGCACCGACGACACGCCGGACGAGATCTGGCTGCTGCAGCATCCGCCGGTCTATACCCTGGGACAGGCCGGCAAGGCCGAGCACCTGCTGTGCAACCCGGCCGGCATCCCGCTGGTGCAGATCGACCGCGGCGGCCAGATCACCTACCACGGCCCCGGCCAGCTCGTCGCCTACCTGTTGATCGACCTGCCGCGGCGCCGGCTCAAGGTACGCGAACTGGTCCATCTGATGGAGCAGGCGATCATCGACACCCTGGCCGGGTACGGCCTCGCCGCCGAGCGCAAGGACGGCGCGCCCGGCGTCTACATCGCCGGCGACAAGATCGCCGCGCTCGGCCTGCGGGTCAAGAACGGCTGCAGCTACCATGGCCTCGCGATCAACGTCGATGCCGACCTGACGCCCTTCGGCTGGATCAACCCCTGCGGCTACGAGGGCCTCAAGACCATCCGCATGAAGGATTTCGGTGTGGATGATGGCGCCGAAGCCGTCGGCGAGTGCCTGCTTGCCCATCTGCAGCGCCTGCTGCTGCCGATCGAAGCGCGGGCTGATGCGTACAATCAGCCTGAACAGGCTGCGCAAGAGGCGCCGGCGGGGCCATAATCGCGCTCATCTACCCAGAGCGCCACACCACACAGAGAGCGGACAACATGGAAAACCCGGTGGAAACCCCCGCCCGCAAGCAGCGCGGCGCCGCAAAGACGGCGCGCATCCCGATCAAGATCGTCCCCGCCGAGCGCCTGCAGAAGCCCGACTGGATCCGCATCCGGCTCGGCGCCGGCCAGGAAGCCGAGCGCTTCAACGAGATCAAGGCCACGCTGCGGGAGCACAAGCTGCACACCGTGTGCGAAGAAGCGTCCTGCCCGAACATCCACGAATGTTTCGGCAAGGGCACTGCCACCTTCATGATCATGGGCGACATCTGCACCCGCCGCTGTCCCTTCTGTGATGTCGGCCACGGCCGCCCCGAGCCGCTGAACGCCGACGAGCCGCGCGATCTGGCCAAGACCATCGCGGCGATGCGGCTGAAGTACGTCGTGATCACCTCGGTGGACCGCGACGACCTGCGCGACGGCGGTGCCCAGCACTTCGTCGAATGCATCCGCGAGACCCGCAGCGCCTCGCCGGCGACGACGATCGAAGTGCTGGTGCCCGACTTCCGCGGCCGCATGGAAGTCGCCCTCGACATCTTCGACCAGGCGCCGCCCGACGTCATGAACCACAACCTCGAAACCGTGCCGCGGCTGTACAAGCAGGCGCGCCCGGGGTCCGACTATGCCTATTCGCTCGAACTGCTGCGCCAGTTCAAGGCCCGCCATCCGGACGTGCTGACCAAGTCCGGCCTGATGGTCGGCCTCGGCGAGACCGACGAGGAAATCCTCGAAGTCATGCGCGACATGCGCGCCCACGACGTCGACATGCTGACCATCGGCCAGTACCTGCAGCCCTCCGGCGGCCACCTGCCGGTGCTGCGCTACGTGCACCCGGATACCTTCAAGATGTTCGAGACCGAAGCGCTGAAGATGGGGTTCCGCAACGCCGCCTGCGGCCCGATGGTCAGGTCGAGTTACTGGGCAGATCAGCAGGCGCACGGCGCAGGCGTGGTCTGACCGCCCAGTCGTCGAAGATGCGCAATCGAGGCCTGGCCGGTATCACGTCGGATCCTTACTGGCCTGTGCTTGCGCTCGCGGCACCCGTGTAATCGAAAACCTGGCGCAGGTAGGAAAGAAACACTTCATCGTCGCACAGCGTCTTTCCCGGTGAATCCGACAGCTTGGCCACCGGCATGCCGTTGCAGGTGACCAGCTTCATGACGATGTTCAGGGGTGTCTTGCCGATATCGTTCGTCAGGTTGGTGCCGATGCCGAATGCGAGCTGGGTCCGGTCGGCGAATTTCCTGTAGAGATCGAAAGTCTGCGGGAAGGTAAGGCCATCGCTGAAGACGAAGCGCTTGGTATGCGGGTCGATACGCAGCTTCTCGTAATGCGCGAGCGCCTTTTCGCCCCACTCCACGGGATCGCCCGAGTCGTGGCGCAAGCCATCGAACAGTTTGGCAAAGTAGAGATCGAAGTCGGCGAGGAAGGCGTCCATGCCGACGACGTCGGTCAGCGCGATACCCAGGTCGCCGCGATATTCCTGCACCCAGTCCTCCAGTGCCGCCTGCTGGAATTTGCGCAGCTGCACGCCTGAAGCCTGGTAGGACTGCAGGTATTCATGTGCCATCGTGCCCATCGGCGTCAGCTGCAGGTCCTTGGCCAGCAGGACGTTCGAAGTACCCTTGAAATGCAGGGGCAGTTCCCGTTTCAGCGTCTCGACCACGTCACGCTGCCACGCACCCGAATAGCGGCGGCGCAGGCCGAAATCCGAAATCTCGTACGGATGCCTGGCATGGCCCTGGGCCGTGCTCAGAAACCTGTGAACCTGCTCGATCTTGGCCTGCAGCCGCAACCGCGCTTCGGCAAGGCAGGCTTCGCCGTCACCGAGACGGCGAAAGTACAGCTCGTTCACGATGGCCAGCACATAAATCTCGAAAAGCATCACATGCACTTGAGGGCCGCGTGCGGCGATGGTGAGCTGATTGCCATTGGTGCCGACCTCGATGAAGCGGCGCTGCAGCTGGAACACCGAGAGGAAATCGACGAAATCGGATTTGATGAACCTCAGGCTGCGCAGGTATGCCAGTTCATCCGCCTGGAAGTGCAGCGCGCACAACTCGTCGAGCTCCGCATTCACCTCGTCTGCCAGTTCGGCGAGCGGAAAAGCGGGCCTGTTGCGGCACACGAACCGGTACTCCGCCTGATTCGCCGGATTCCGGTGCAGCATGGTCTGCCACATCGTGAACTTGTACAGATCGGTTTCGAGCAGGCTGGTGATGACTGGGCGCTTCATGGTGTTTTCCAGTAGCTTGGGATCAGGGTGGAAACTTAGCAGCAAAACCGGACGAGCACCCCAGGACACCGGGAAACGATGTGCCTCGCCGTCTTTCACCGATGGCAGTGCTTCGCCAGGACTTACTGGTTCGATGCCTCCAGCGGCTATCGGTGTGAAGGTGAGCGGTTTCATTCGCGATCATTGGCCGGAGGCCCGGCAATTTCATGTTTCGGCAATGTTGCCGAAGGACGCTGGCATGCCCCGCCGGCATGAAAAAATGTCGTGGACAGGGAAGAACTCACAGGCGGTGCGCGGCAGAACGTCGACAATCGGCGTGTTGCCGCGCATGTGCGCGGTGCAGGCTGTGAGGGCAGATGAAGATGTTTTCGAGCGAGGTCGGCGTCAGGACCGGCCAGGTCCAGTCGATGCGGGAGTTTTCGTTCTCCGTGCGGGAGTTCGAGCGTGCGCGCAAGCTGATTCACCGGCTGGCGGGCATTTCGATGTCCGACATGAAGCAGGACATGATGTACGGCCGGCTGGTGCGCTGCCTGCGGGCGAAAGGGCTCAAGAGCTTCGAGGAGTATCTCGACCTGGTCGAAGCCGACCGCGGGCGGGAGCGCCAGGCCTTCATCAATGCGCTGACGACCAACCTGACTTCCTTCTTCCGCGAACCGCATCATTTCCCGATGCTCGCCGAGCATGCCCGCAGCCGTGCCGGCGCGGGGGCCTACCGGGTATGGTGCGCGGCGTCCTCGACCGGCGAGGAGCCGTATTCGATCGCGATCACGCTGGCCGAGGCGCTGCCTGCGGCGCGTGTCGAGATCGTCGCCTCGGACGTGGATACCCAGGTGCTGGAAACCGCAAGGCGCGGCGTCTATGCTGAAGCGCGGGTGCGCGAGCTTGCGCCCGATCGCCTGCGCCGCTTCTTCCAGCCGGCAGGGCAAGGCATGCTGCAGGTGCGCCCCGAACTGTCCACCCGCATCGACTTCAAGCGGATCAACCTGCTCGATGCCGACTGGGGGCTGCGCGGCCAGTTCGATGCCATCTTCTGCCGCAATGTGATGATCTACTTCGACAAGAGCACCCAGCGCCGCATCATCGAGCGTTTTCGTCCGCTGCTGCGCCCCGAGGGATTGCTGATATGCGGCCATTCGGAGAGCCTGCAGAATCATGCCGATCTGTTCCGCAGCCTCGGGCGTACCACTTATGCGCCCGTCCTCCGGCCGGCCTGAGGCGGTTGCCGCGATGGCTTCGCGCCAGCCGCTGGCATCCAACGACAGACTGATCGCCATCGGTGCGTCGACCGGCGGCACCGAGGCCATCCGCGAGGTGCTGGCCGGGTTGCCGACCGGGCTGCCGGGCATCGTCATCACCCAGCACATGCCCGAACGCTTCACCCGTTCCTTTGCCGAGCGCCTCGACCGGACCTGCGCCCTGGTGGTCAGGGAGGCGGTGCATGGCGAGCGCATCCTGCCGGGCCATGCCTATGTGGCGCCGGGGCACTCCCATCTTGCGGTCGTCCGCAGCGGCGGCCATTACCTGGCCGATGTGTCGGGGAGTGCGCCGATCAACCGCCATCGGCCTTCGGTGGATGTGCTGTTCCAGGCGGTCGCCCGGGTGGCGGGGCGCAATGCGGTCGGCGTGCTGCTGACCGGCATGGGCAAAGATGGCGCAGCCGGCCTGCTCGAGATGCGCCGCGCGGGGGCCTTCACCATCGCGCAGGACGAGGCTTCGTGCGTGGTGTATGGCATGCCGCGCGAAGCGGCGGAAATCGGCGCGGCCTGCGAAGTGTTGGATCTGCGCGCGATTCCTGCGCGCATCGTCGGCGAGCTGCGCCAGACGGTGCGCTGAGGGGCGGGGCGTTTTCAGGGGCAGCCGGTGCAGCCGTCGGTCTGGGCGTTGAGGAAGATCGCCTGATCGAGATTGGCGCCGCTGAGATCGGCGTTGACCAGCACCGCGCGGGTCAGGATCGCGCCCTGCAGGTTGGCGCCGGCGAGTGAGGCGCCCTTGAGCTTGGCGGCACGCAGGTTGGCGCGCTGCAGATCGGCCTTGTCCAGCTTCGCGCCTTCGAGCCGGGCGTTGGTCAGGTCGGCGTTTGCCAGCGTGGCGCCGCTGAGATCGGCCTCGGTCAGTACGGCGTTCTGCAGCACGGCGTTGCGCAGGTCGGCCTCGACCAGCGTGGCATTGGCGGCCCGCGCGTTGCGCAGGTTGATGCGCGCCATCGAGGCGCCATTGAAGTTGGTGCCGGTGACGTCGGTGCTGGAAAAGTTCGCCTCGCTCAGCGTCGCGCCGCTGAGGTCCGCGCCCGACAGGTCGGAGCGGGTGAATTGCGAATTGGCCAGATTGACGCCGGCGAGCTGGGCGCCGTTCAGATTGGCATTGGTGCACAAGGTGCCGCGGCGGATGTCGCAGCCGCCGACGCTGCCGGTGCGCTGGGCCTGGGCGGCAAAGGACTGGGCCAGCAGGGCGATGGCGAAGAAGCAGGCGAGAGGCGCATGCAGGTGTGGCCGGTTGAGGTGCCGCCGGCGCAGGTGTTGGGCTGTTGCGAGCAATTTCATCAAAGGGTTCCGCGGGAGCATGGTGCGAGTGGATTGTCGGTGAGCAGGCGCCGGCTGTCACTCCCGCCGTTGCACTCAGATGGAAATGTGCGGACCGGCGTCGGTGTCGTCCAGCTTGCCGTGGGAGTCGGCGAAGCGTTCGCGAATCCGGATCATTCGAGGCAGGGCGCGGCGGAAAGGTTCGATCAGGCCGGGATCGAAGCGCGAACCCACTCCCGCTTCGATGTAGGCCACCGCATCCTCGACGCTCCACGTCGGCTTGTAGGGGCGGCCCGTCAGCAGGGCGTCGAAGACGTCGGCGATCGTGGCGATGCGGGCCAGCAGTGGAATCTCTTCGCCGGCCAGGCCGCGAGGGTAGCCGGAGCCGTCCCAGTGCTCATGGTGGCAGAGGGCGATCTCGCGCGCGGCAGACAGCAGTTCGTCGCTGTGTGTGCCGATGATTTCCGCGCCGATTGCCGGGTGGCGCATCATCATGGCCCACTCTTCCTCGTTCAGCGGTCCGTTCTTGAGCAGCACGGTGTCGCGGATGCCGATCTTGCCGATGTCGTGCATCGGCGAGGCGTGGTACAGCGTCTGCACGACTTTTTCATCCAGTCCGGCCGCCTCGCCGATCAGGCGGCAGTAGTGGCTCATGCGGATGATGTGGTTGCCGGTTTCACCGTCGCGGAATTCGGCCGCGCGGCCGAGCCGGTGGATGATCTGCTGGCGGGTGTTGAGCAGGTCGAGGGTGCGCGCACGGATCTGGCGGGCGAGTTCGCGGTTCTGGTCGTAGAGCGCGAGGTGGGTGCGGACGCGGGCCAGCACGATGGCGGGGTTGACGGGCTTGGTGATGTAGTCGACGGCACCGAGCGCGAGGCCGTGGGCTTCGTCTTCGGTTTCGTTCAGCGCGGTGACGAAGATCACCGGAATGTCGCGGGTTTCCGGGCGCGCCTTCAGGCGCCGGCATACTTCGTGGCCGTCGATGTCCGGCATCCGGACGTCGAGCAGGATCAGATCCGGATGCGGTGGCGTGGCGGCGATCTTCAGCGCCCGTTCGCCGCCGAGCGCGACACGGGTGCGATAGTGCGGCGAGAGAATGTGCCCGAGGATGTCGATGTTGTCCGGCACGTCATCGACCAGGAGAAGAGTGCTTCGCTGGGGGGCTTCGCTCATGGCTGGGTTTTTTCGGGCGTGGGGGGCGGGTCGGCGAGGGCCGGGCAGACCTGGCACAGGGCGCCGAGGCAGTCGAGTGCTTCGTCGAAGCGGTACAGGGCAACGAGTTCGCGGAGCCGCTCGACCAGGTCCGGCTGCTCCAGCCTGTCGAGCGCGGCGGCGAGGGAGGCGAGGTGGCGGCCGCTCTCGCCGTCGTCCGTGCGCAGCAGGCGCTCCAGTTGCTGCAGGCCGGTCCGAAGTGCCTCGAGCCAGGCAGGCATCGTGGCGGCTGTCGCATCGGCGGCGGTGTCGGCGGGTGCGCGGCGGGCGAGCGCTTCCCGGATGTCGCTACCCAGTGTGGCGAGCGCGCCGGCCAGGCCGAGCAGTGCGGCCTCGGCGTCCTGGCCGTTGCGCAGGCGGTTGTCGATGTCGG
The DNA here is from genome assembly GCF_025699485.1 of Thauera carbonicopians. GTDB lineage: Bacteria > Pseudomonadota > Gammaproteobacteria > Burkholderiales > Rhodocyclaceae > Thauera. The sequence continues at coordinate 51,403 of NZ_JANUXN010000003.1, forward strand.
CGGCACGGGCGGCGAGGGTTTCTGCGCCGATGTTGCCGGCGAGGCCTTTCAGCGTATGGGCGATGCGCACGGCGGTGTCCCTGTCGCCTGCGGCAAGCGCTTGTGAAATCCGCGCCGGCGCGTCGGACTGGGTGTCGCAGAAGCGGCGCAGCAAGGTGTGCAGCAGTTCGGCGTCGCCGCCGAGGCGCTGCAGCGCGGTGTCGAGCCGCAGGCTGGGAATGGCGGGCAGCGTGATGGCATCGCTGCAGGGTTCGGGTGCGCCGCCCGGCAGAGCCGGCTGGCGGGCGCGGGGCTCGATCCATCGGTGGAGGCGGATGAAGAGCCGCTGCACGTCGATCGGCTTGGAGATGTGATCGTTCATCCCTGCGGCCAGGCAGCGTTCGCGGTCGCCGCTCATGGCGTTGGCCGTCATCGCGATGATCGGCAGCCTGGCACAGCCTTCCATCGCGCGGATGCGGCGGGTGGCCTCGAAGCCGTCCATGACCGGCATCTGGCAGTCCATCAGCACGCCGTCGTAGCGGGTGCGGGCGATCAGTACCAGCGCCTCCGCGCCGTTGTCGGCGACGTCCACATGGATGCCGCTGCGGCCGAGGATGTCGATGCTCATCTCCTGGTTCACGGTGTTGTCCTCGACCAGCAGCAGACGGGCGCCGCGGAGTGCGCGCTGGGCTTCGATAAAGTCGGCCTGCATCACCTTCTTGCGCGGCCGGCGCGTGTCTGCTGCGCCGAAGGCAGCGAGAATGCCGTCGAGCAGCGTGGAGGGGGTGACGGGCTTCTCCAGCAGGCCGGCGACCGGCAGATCGCCGAGGCGTTCGTGCAGTTCGTCCCGGCTGAATGCAGTCACCATGACGAAGCAGGGCGTCTCGTCGATGCCGGGATGGGCACGGATCTGGCGGATGGCTTCGATGCCGCTGGTGTCGGGCATCATCCAGTCCATCAGTACCAGCCGGTAGGGCCGGCCTGCCGCGCAGGCGTCTTCGAGCATCGCCATTGCGCTGGCGGCGTCGGCAGCGGTGTCGGCATGGAATTTCAGCGCATGGAGCATGCCTCGCAGGATGTTCCGTGCATTGGGGTTGTCGTCCACGACCAGCACGCGCATGCCGAGGATGTCCCTGCTGCCGATCTCGAGCCTGCGTTGCCGGTTCTGCAGCCGGAAGGGGGCGCGGAAATGGAAGGTGCTGCCGACGCCCGGTTCGGAGTCGACGCCGAGCTCGCCGCCCATCAGCTCCACCAGACGCTTGCAGATCACCAGCCCCAGGCCGGTGCCGCCATACTTGCGCGAGGTGGATGAATCGGCCTGGGTGAAGGCCTGGAACAGGCGCTGGCGCTGTTCCTCGTCGATGCCGATGCCGGTATCGCGGACGGCGAAGCAGAGCCAGACGCTGTCGTCCAGGGTCCGTTCCCGGCGGATAGTGATGGTGATCTCGCCCTGCGTGGTGAACTTGAGCGCATTGCCAAGCAGGTTGTTGAGCACCTGCCCGAGCCGCAGCGGGTCGCCGCGCAGGCTGGTCGGCACGTCGACGCCGATGTCGAACAGCAGCTCCAGGCCGCGCTCCTGTGCTCTGGCGGTGCCGAGGTCGGCAAGATTGGCGAGCACGTCGTCGAGGAAGAAGTCGATCTCCTCGAACTGCAGTTTGCCCGCCTCGATCTTCGAGAAGTCGAGGATGTCGTTGATGATGCCGAGCAGGGTTGCCGAGGCCGCATGGATTTTCTCGAGGTAGTTGCGCTGGCGCGGACTCAGCGGGCTGTCGAGGGCGAGGTGCGCCATGCCCATGATGACGTTCATCGGCGTACGGATCTCGTGGCTCATGTTGGCGAGGAAGCCGGACTTGAGCCGTGTCGCTTCCTCCGCCATCAGCTTGGCTTCCATTTGTGCCTGTTCGGCCTGCTTCTGCGCGCTGATGTCGATCAGCGCGCCCACCAGGCCGGCGGTCTTGCCGTCGCTGCCGCGGTGGCCGCTCAGGCTGTAGAGCACGTCGTGCACCTTGCCGTCGGCGTAGGGCAGGCGCATTTCGGCGGTGAAGGTGCCGCCCTCGCGCAGCACGCGCTCGTTGGCTTCGTGGTAGATCAGGCGGTCCTCGGCAGGTACCTGCATGAACTGCAGCACGCTCTTGCCCAGCAGCGTTTCCCGTTCTATGCCGAACGCATCGAGGAAGGCCTGGTTGAAGCCGAGGTAGCGGCCCTCGCCGTCCTTGAAGAACATCGGATGCGGCAGGGTGTTGAGCAGCGCGCGCTGGAAGGTGAGCTGGTCGGCAATGGTCTGCTCGTAGGTTTTGTGCTGGGTGACGTCGCGCACCGTCACGCAGGTGCAGGCCGGCCCGCCACCCTGGTCGGGCAAATGGGTGAGACCGAGTTCGACGGGAAATTCACTGCCGTCGCGCCGGGCCGCACGGAAGCTGCCCGGGGCCTTGCCGAGATGGAGATGGCCGTCGGCGCAGTTGTTGAAGTGCGCCCGCATGGCGGCATGCCGCGGGCGGACGTCCGCGGGGACGAGTTCGTCCACGCCGAGGCCGACCAGGCTGCCGGCCGGATAGCCGAACAGCTCGTGCGCCTTCGGGTTTGCGATGATGATGGTGCCGCCGGCATCGACGATGAGCATGCCGTCCGGCGAAAACTCGATGATCTGGCGATACCAGGTTTCGGCAGGGCCGAGTCGTTCGCGCTCGGCGTCGATGCTGCGGACGGCGTGGCGATGGAAAACCTGCATCAGCGCTGCGACTGCGGCGATGCCGGCCAGGACCAGGGCGGCCGAAGCGGGTACGCCGTACTGCCCATGCGCAAGCAGGAAACCCAGCAGCACGCTCGATACCGCCGCCGTCAACAGAACGGCCAGTCCTCCGGTGAATCTCGAGCGATCGCGTATGGGTTTCAATGTGGCGTTCTGGTCCATGACAAAGTATTGCGGGGCTGCGGCCATCCCGGTGTTCGCCCAAGTCTTGCAGGCGTCAGGCATGCGCATGGTTCCGGCCGTTTCGCAATGAGGCTCGTTCGCGGATGAATGCCCAATGTGGGGAGTGTAGTATGCAGGCGTCCTGCTTGCCATCCCTGGACCGGTTTCGGCGCGCCGGCCGGGCGGCATCCGGTGCCCGTTCGGCTAGAATGGCCGGCCGCCGTGCCCTCGCCGAACCGATGTCCGCCCTCCTCAACGCGCCGCAGCGCGAAGCAATCCGCTATCTCGATGGCCCCTGCCTGGTGCTGGCGGGTGCGGGCAGCGGCAAGACGCGGGTGATCACCCACAAGATCGCCCACCTGATCGACGAGTGCGGGCTGAGTCCCGCCAACATCGCCGCGATCACCTTCACCAACAAGGCGGCGAAGGAAATGCAGGAGCGCGTCGCCCACCTGATGGGCGGGCGGGCGCCGAAGGGCCTGACCGTGTGCACCTTCCACGCCCTGGGCGTGCGCATCATCCGCCAGGAAGCCGTGCATTGCGGCCTGAAGCCGCAGTTCTCCATCCTCGATGCGTCCGACACGGTGCAGATCGTCGCCGACGTCGCCGGCGACAGCGACAAGGGCATCGCCAAGCAGATGCAGTGGCAGATCTCGTCGTGGAAGAACGCGATGATCACCCCCGAGGAGGCGGCGCAGCTTGCCGACAACGAGATCGCCTCGGTCGCGGCGAAGCTGTACAAGGAATACGAGCGCACCCTGCGTGCCTACCAGGCGGTGGATTTCGACGACCTGATCTCGCTGCCGGTGCGCCTGTTCGACGAGCACCCCGAAGTGCGCGAACGCTGGCAGAACCGGCTGCGCTACCTGCTGGTGGATGAATACCAGGATACCAACCGTGCCCAGTACCGGCTGTTGCGCCTGCTGTCGGGCGTGCGCGGCGCCTTCACCGCGGTGGGCGACGACGACCAGGCCATCTATGCCTGGCGCGGCGCCGACGTGGAGAACCTGCGCCTGCTGCAGCAGGACTATCCGAAGCTGAAGGTCATCAAGCTCGAACAGAACTACCGCTCCTCGCGCCGCATCCTCGAAGCTGCCAACACCGTCATCGCCAACAACGAGAAGCTGTTCGAAAAGCGCCTGTGGTCCGAGCACGGCATCGGCGAGCAGATCGTCGTCACCAACTGCCGCGACGCCGAGCACGAGGCCGAATGGGTGGCGACCAAGCTGTCGGCGCACAAGTTCGAGAATCGCACCCAGTTCAAGGACTACGCGATCCTGTACCGCGGCAACCACCAGGCCCGCATCATCGAGCAGCAGTTGCGCAACAACCGCATTCCCTACGTGATGTCGGGCGGGCAGAGCTTCTTCGACAAGGCCGAGATCCGCGACCTGATCGCCTACCTGCGGCTGATGGTCAACGAGGACGATGACCTCGCCTTCATCCGCGCCATCACCACGCCGCGCCGTGGCGTCGGCGCGGCCACGCTCGAAGCGCTCGGCGCCTATGCCGGCCAGCGCCACGTCAGTCTGTTCGCCGCGGTGTTCGAGGAAGGGCTGACCCAGCACCTGAACGCCAAGCAGCTCGGCGGCGTGCAGGAGTTCGCCGGCTTCATCAACCGCCTGCAATACCGCGCTCCGCGCGAAGCCGCTGCGCAGCTGCTGGAAGACCTGCTCGGTGCCATCGGCTACGAAGCCTGGCTGTTCGAACATTGCGACACGCGCGAGGCAGAGTCGAAATGGAGCAACGTGCGCGACTTCGTCGGCTGGCTGGGCAGGAAGGGCGAGGAGGACGGCAAGAATCTGATCGAGCTGACCCAGACCATCGCGCTGATGTCCATGCTCGACAAGGAAGACCCGGATTTCGACGGCGTGCAGCTGGCCACGCTGCACGCCTCCAAGGGGCTGGAGTTCCCGCACGTGTTCCTGATCGGCGTCGAGGAAGGTCTGCTGCCGCACCAGAGCAGCATCGACGAGGACAAGATCGAGGAGGAGCGCAGGCTGATGTACGTCGGCATCACCCGCGCCCAGCGCAGCCTCAACATCACCTGGTGCGAGCGGCGCAAGTCCGGACGTGAATTCCGCCCCTGCGAGCCGAGCCGCTTCATCGCCGAGATGGGCGACGACGTTCGCGTCAATGACCGCAGGACCGCGGCGCCGGTGTCGAAGGAAGAAGGCAAGGCGCGGCTGGCGAACTTGCGGGCGATGTTCGAATCGCGGGCGAAGGACTGATGGCGGATGCTGCGGCTCACGGCGGACATGAAAAAGGCAGCCGCAGCTGCCTTTCCGGAGTGCGTGCTGCCCTGGCGGGCAGCACGAGCGAAATTTACTCGACCGGGGGTTCGGTGTAGCTCGCGCCGGCGCTGTTGGCCAGGAAGGCTACCGCGCGGCTCACCTCGGTGTCGGTCAGGTCGCTGCCGCCGCCGCGCGGGGGCATCGCACCCTTGCCGGCGATGGCCGAAGCGGTCAGGCCGTTGTGGCCCAGCGCCAGGCGGGGACCCCAGCCTGCTGCGTCACCCGTCTTCGGCGCACCGACCAGGCCGGCTTCGTGGCACGCAGCACAGGTCGCCTTGTAGATCTGCTCGCCAGTGCGGGAACCCGGCGCGATCTTCACCGCCTGGATCTCCACGCGGGCGACCGGCTGGATCAAGGTGGCGGTCAGTTCCGGGTCGACCGAACTTTGATTGCCACAGCCGGCCAGCCCGGCGGCTGCGATCATGACGACAGGCATTGCGAAGCGGGTGAGAGCGCGATGGTTCGACATGCTCGGGTCCTTTGACTTGTGTTATGGCGCAAGGCGAAAGCACGGATTATAGCCATGTAAAAACCATTGTGGCAGCGCGGCATGGACTTCGCGGACAAACACGGCTATGCTTGCGACCCTTGTGCGGGTACCGATCCGCGCAAGCCCCCGCGCCCGTAGCTCAGCTGGATAGAGTACTGCCCTCCGAAGGCAGGGGTCGGACGTTCGAATCGTCTCGGGCGCGCCACATTGAAGCCGTTGATTTCCTCGCGAAGTCGGCGGCTTTTTGCATCCAGAAGGCGCGTTTGCTGTCGTCTTTCTCTCGCTCGGCGTTCGCCTGGGCGATCACGATCATTTCATTGATGCCGAGCAGTTCGGCTACACGCGCGGCGGTGTAGTCGTCCATCGTCCTTTTCTTCGTACGGTACTGGCTGATTTGAGCGGTGGAGCATCCGACTAGGCGGGCGAGTTCTCCATCGGTGGCTAACCCGTATTGGGTTTTCGTTTCGTCAAGCATTTCTAGAGTGTTCATATCGGTTTCCTCCTTCAACGGGCGTTAGTGTCGGCGCTTTGCTAACACTTGACAACTAACGTCTGTTAGTTCATGTTTCGCTTGCTAACAAATGTTAGTGATGAACATGACAAGTCATTGGAGGTAGCAACGTGATCAAGGTCGAAATCTCGGACGAAACCGTCCATGTCAAGCAAGGCATCTCGGGCCGCACCCAGAAGCCGTACATGATTCGCGAGCAAGAGGGCTGGGGCTTCTTCTATGCGGTCGATGGTCGTCCGCACCCGCACCCTCAGCGTGTCCGCCTGACGCTCGAAGATGAACAGGCGCCGTACCCGAAGGGCCTGTATGTCCTGGCGCCCGAGTCGCTGTTCGTGGATCGCTGGGGCCAGGTCTCCATCCGCGCGAAGCTTCGCCCGGCCGCAGTGAAGTCCGTCCAGCAGGCCGCGTGATGTTTTCCGTAACAGTCACGGAAATGGTTCGCGTGATCCGCGCGTGCCGTTTGCGCGCATCAGTTCGGGGGCGTTTCCCGGCTCGCTGGGCGCGCCTTGGTGTCACCGGCACCTTCAAGCGGGTGGCCTGATGGACTGCCCGACGTGCAATGCACCGGACTATCACCCGGACCCGTCCGGCCCGAACGGTGAGTTGTGGATGATTTGCGAGTCCTGCGGCCTGATGGTCGATCACGACGGCAAGGTCGTGGCCGGTGAGGCGCCGATGTCCTTCCATGAGCTGCAGGGCTTCGATCGCTTGGAAAGGGATGAGTGATGGACTGCCCGTGGTGCGTAGAGCCCGTCTTTGAATTCGACCCGGACTTCCTGGACGGCAAGACATTGAAGACATGTCGGTCGTGCGGTCTTGTGGGGGATTTCGTAGGCGAGTTCTCGGACCCGGGTGAAGCCGAAGTTCCCCCGATTCTTTTCGTGACAGTCACGAAAAAAGACTGATGCAACTGCACCCCTACCTTGCCTCGACCGACTGCGCCTTCACTCGCCTGGTGCGGGCGAATTACTGGCTCATCGCGGACACGGACTTCCGCAATGCCCAGTACTGGCGCGATCAGGTCGCACTGTGCGAACAGCAGTATGTCGCACAGTCGATCGGCGCCGCGAACATCCCGCAGGACGTCAAGGAACGGCGCCAGCGGCTCGTGCGGGAACAGGTAGGGGTTGCCATGCGGACCGGCTATGAGGCCGCTTCCAAGCGCTGGCACAAGGGCGGAACCGATGTTGCTTATTGACTGGCTCACCCTGCGCGTGAAGCTCAGCCCGTCGATGGGGCAAGCGATCTGGGATCGCGTCATGTCGTGCCGTGGCCGGCTGCAGTGCTTCGACAGCGATGGCGCGCTCGCCTGGGAAAAGAACACCCTCGATATCGACAAGCTTAGATCCGACACCGTCGGCCTGGTCTGGCAGATCCAGTCGGATGGCAAGGATGAGTACCTGGTGATCGCCGGCTCGCCCGCCAGCCTCGAGAACGACGGCCTGAACGTTTTCGGCAGCCTCGACATCGTCAAGGGTGCTCAGACCCTGATCAAGGTCGCCCAGAAGTCGCTGCAGGCCTTTTTGCCCGGTTATACGGCCTGGCAGTGCCGCCGGATCGACATCACCGGTAACTACCTGCTGCCGGATTTCGACAGCGTCAAGCAGGCGCTGCAGATGCTCATGGTCACCGATGGCGGCCGGCGCAAGGCGTCGAGCGCCAAGAACGGCGGCGATACCGTCAGCTGGAACCCCAAATCGCACATGGCAAAGGGTAAGGCCTACCACAAGGGCCCCCAGCTTCGGATGCTGTCCAGAAAGGGAAAGGTCGCCGTTTCTGAAGAGCAACTGACGATGTCCGATCGGCTGCTGCGCCTGGAGCATACCCGGGCGGCGGAGTTTTTCCGGCGGATGGAGAAGGCGGGCGGCAAGTGGTGGGATTTGACGGAAGAGAAGCTGGAGAAGCTGTACGCCGATTTTTTCGGCCCCTTGGTGGATGGCGTGGAGGTGAGAGACATGAACAGGGATGACGTGATCAAGATGATCAGGGACGCAAGCGATATTACGAAGGGTAGGGCGGAAGCGGCGTTCACCACGATGCTGAATATTCGGCAATTCGGCTTTGAGCAGGTCAAGGGCTATATGCCGGCTCGCACTTTTTATTTGCACATGAAGTATTTGCGCGCCGCCGGCATCACCGATGGCGACCTGCACACCGCGAAGGTGATCCCGCTGCGCCCGGTGCGCATCGTGCTGGCCCAGCCGGTCGGCTCGTGGGACGAATTGAGACGGGCGGCGTAATGCTCTGCGTAGAGGTCGCCCACGATGGAACGGTTTATGTGGTTGATCCTCAGCCAGCTGTCGCGGCGGGCTGTGGGTACGTTTTGGTCAGCGGCAATGCGGCGGCTTCGCCGTATTCGGCGCTGACACCCGAGCAAGGCGCTCAGATCAGCACGGCAATCGTGATGGTCTGGTCGCTTGCATATGGCTTTCGGGTACTCGCTCGGATGGCCAAATCTTCAAACGATGAAAAGGAGTAGCAAAAATGGAAGTCACCGAAATCGTCACCTTCATCGAAGGCCTGATGGTCGCCATCACCGCCATCGGCACGGCCGTGCTGACCATTCACTACGGCGCCAAGGCCTTCAGCTGGATCCGCAAGGCCGGCTGATCGTGCAACCCTGAAACGGGGTGCAATGCCCGGCGAATGCCGGGTTTTGCACCCCGTTTCTTTTTGGAGGATCCCGGAAATGGGAGGGGAATTCGTGATCATCGCAGCGCTGGGGGCGGCATGGCTAATCTTTACCGCGTGATCTGGTTTCTGATCGGCGTGCTGATATCGGCGGCGCCGATGCTGGCATTTGCGCAAGGCACGAGTTATCCGGGCACTGATTGTTATCAGTTCGAAGGCTCGACGACGTGTTATCCGGATGTTGCTACGGCTTGCGGCCCTAATCAAAACGGCTACACCTATCAGAATTGGACGTTTAATTGTCGTAATAAGAGTACGGGAGTGATTCTCCGCTCGGGCATTATTTCCTTTACGTGCCCGAGCGGTGGCGTTAAGGCTTCGGATGGCTCTCGGATGTGTATTTTGAGCCAATGTAATGCCAGTGATGTGCGCGGGTCTGATGACAGTGTTTTTAGTGGCACATGCTTTGGCGGTTGCAGCTATAGACCGGCAGCAGTGGTAAGCACGCCATTCGGTAATGAGTTTTACGGCCCATTTGTTGGGACGGGTCTTCAGTGCAGTACGGGCGAAGGCGATGCCGAAGAGCAAGAGAATTGCGAACCACCACAAACCTCGACGCCTCCATCCTGCCCGAACAATGGCAGTCCGTATTACTCGTGCTCGTCCGGCTGGACCTGCCTGAGCGAGGAATTCAGCTGCCCGTCCGGCCAGTCCTGGAATGGGCGTAGGTGCGCACCCTCGGCGCCGTGCGGCCCGGGCTTTACAAAGAACTCAATCGGCATTTGCGTCCAGGACACGGATCCAGATCCGGGCGACGGTGGTGGTGATGGTGGTGGTGGCGACACGGGTGGCGGCGACGACGGTGGGGGGAATGACGGCGGCGATACAGGCGGCGGGGATGACGGTGGGGGCGGTGATACGGGCGGCGGTGACGATGGATCTGGCCCGGGCGGTGGTGGCGGTGATGGTGGCGGTTCTGGCGATGGAGGCAATGGCGGTAACGGTGGCAATGGCGGCAACAATTCCGGTAACGGTGACGGAAATGGCGACGGTGATAACCAGGGCGACGGCAGCTCTAAATGGGGCGCGTCCTGCGGCGGCTCGGTGTTATGCCAGGGCGATGCAATCATGTGTGCGATCGCCAGGATGGACCACGATCGGAAGTGCCGTGATCAGGCCATTGCAAATAATGCGGAATCGGTGGCTGCAGGGAATCGGTATATGGGCGCAGCAAAGGGCATCAGCGATGAAGATGCCGCGCGCGCACTGAACAAGGATGGGGCAGGGGATTTTGATTTCGGTGCCGAGTGGGAAGCGAATCAAAAGGACTGGGTCGATGCGCCGATCGCGGCGGCCTGCATCCATATCGATCCGATCGAAGTGTTTGGCAAAACGATCAACATAGATGCCGTGCCGCTGTGCTCGGTCGCGGATTTTGTGCGCGTGCTGCTGCACATTATTGCCTACATGAACCTGATTCGTCTCGTCGTAAGGGAGTAAGACATGGCACTGCCTCTCGTTGTAAGCGCTGGCATCGGCGCGCTGCTCTCGGGCTTGATCGGTGCGGTGGTCAGTAATGCTGGCCGGCTGCTGGTCGCGTTCGGGATCACGCTCATCTCGGTCAAGGGCATTGAAACGGTGGTCGGCTACCTGGTGCATGACATCGCATTGATCGGCTCGGCATTCAACTGGTCGGGCGGATCGGGCAGCAACTTCGGCAACTTCGGGGCCGCGATGATGCAGCTGGCGGTCTATGCCGGCCTGTTCGATGTCATCAATATCCTGATCTCGGGTTACATGGCGATCGCTTCGCTGAAGATGTTCCGCACCTATGTGGGGCGCATGAAATGATCTACCTGAACACCGGTCTGCCCGGTGCGGGCAAAACGCTCTACACGCTCGATACGGTGCGTGACCGTGCGATCAAAGAGCAGCGCACCGTTTATTACCACGGTATCGAGATCCTGAAGCCCGAGCTGTACGAAGGCTGGATTGAGCTGCAGGACCCGACGAAGTGGTATGAGTGCCCGGACGGCGCGATCATCGTCCATGACGAGTGCCAGGGCATTTACAGGACGCGCGGGGCGGGCGCTCAAGTGCCGAAGCACGTCGCGGAGTTCGAAACGCACCGGCATCGCGGCTTCGATATCTACCTGGTCACGCAGGCGCCCACGCTGATCGATTCGAATGTGCGGCGTCTGACGGGCCAGCACCGGCACCTGGTGGTCGGCATGGCGCCGAAGGTATCGACCGTGCATTTTTGGGCGCAGGTCAAAGAGGACTGCCACAAGTCCAGGACGGGCAGCGAACGCTCCAGCTTCGTGCATCCCGCGAAGATTATCGGCAGCTACAAGAGCGCCACGATCCATACGCACAAGTCGCGTGTGCCGAAGGCGGCGATCTTCCTGGCGCTGGTGCCGCTGATTCTGCTCGTGGCCGGCTACCTGCTGTACAGCTGGATCAGCGGTGTCCGCGGCGGGGATGACCAGGCCGTGCCCGATTCTGTGGCGGTGGAGCGGCCGCAGCTGCGGGAACAAAGGCGAGATCCGGAACCGCCGCCGGATCCGCTGGCGGCATGGATCGAGGCGCGCGTGCCGCGGATCCCGGGCTTGCCGCATACCGCGCCGATCTACGATGAAGTCACCAGGCCGACGACGGCTCCGGTGCCTGCAGCCTGCATCGAATGGCGCGGGAAGGGCTGCAGGTGCTTCACGCAGCAGGGCACGCGCATGGACGTGCCGGAATCGATGTGTGTGGAGTTCGTCGAGCGCGGCTACTTCGTGGATTTCGACGTAGCGCGCCGTGACAGTCACGAAAAATCTAGCGGCTCATGAAGCTGCATTTGAGTTCGGACATGCGGGCGGTTACCTCGCGGCGTTGATCTGTGAGTTTCTGTGTTGATTTCTGGCGGGCCTGGGCATCGATCTTCTCGACTCGTTTGCGTAGGGATTCGCATGAAGGGTGTTCGGGCTTGCTGCTTCCGATGCTTTGGGCGTAAGCGGCGGTCGATGCGAGAACGGTGATGATGATGGCGAGGGCATGTGTTTTCATGCACGGATGGTATGTGGTGCATCATCGGGTTCGGTGTGAATCTGGTCACAATCGTTAGATATACCGATAGTCGCGGGCAATTATAAAGCGTAACAGTTACGTTAAATGCAATTGGTAATTATCGTAACTGTTACGTAAAATACATACATGGACAACTGCAGCAGGTGCATGTGATGAAGGATCCAGCGGACAAGGTGACCGGCGAGCTGATCGACACCCCGAAAAAGCGCGGCCGGCCGGCGACGGGCAGGGCGCTGACGCCGGCGGAACGGATGCGCCGCATGCGGGCGCGCGAGGCCGGGCAAATGCGCGCTGCGAAGGAATATGGGGGTGTCGGCGCCCTGGTGGCGATGAACGATGCTGCGCTGCTCAAGCTGGCCGGCGACTGCATGCGAACTGGTGATGTGGAAATGTTCGGTCTTGTGATGAACGAAATGTTCCATAGAACACGGCGAAACAGACACGGGGTGTAGATCTCGACCGCCTCGACCAGACCCCAGCGGCGCGAGCGGCTACCGGAGAGATCTCGAAGAGATCTTGAGGATGGCTGCGGAGAGTTTGCAGGCTGCTTCACCAGGTGCAGAGCCTCGGGGATGCCCCCAAGGTGTAGAAGGTCGATCCCGCGCCATGTTGTGCAGCGCGGAAGCGCCTGGCACGGCCCTAGCTCCTTTCTGTCCCTGCAGACATACCCGACCGGCCCCGCGGTACGCCGCAGTTCCGGGCGGGCGCCTTCACATTTTCTACCATGCCAGGAAGAGCGACCCGGGTCGGAGCGTCAAGGGAATGTTCCAGTCCGGCCCGATCCGGCCCCTGTCGCCCAGCTCGCGCGGTGTAGAAGGTAGGGAACCACCATGCCGTCACCGGCCGCGGCGCCGCGGCCACGACGAGACCGGAACGGCTTGTAGGCTACTCGAACGCGGAGCGTTCCTGAATTGCAAAGACTCGCCGCAGGCGACCGCGTAAGCGGCGTGGGCGTGATCATCGCTTGCGATGATCAGGGGCGCGGTCTGCGCAGGGCGTGGCAGCGTGGTTTTTCTTGCGCAGAGCGTCTGAAAATTTCTTCGGTCGCTCGAAGGCGGAAAAGTGAGGGTTGCTATGTAACACCCTCACTTTGTGCAACGGGTTGCACTCTGGGGCATTTTCGGCACGTCAATCGATTCTCGTGGCGGACTGCCCGGGCTTGTCCGGTTATGGCTATGCACTCAGAATCGCCGGCATGGTGTTTGAGGACCTCATGAATGCTTATCTGTCGGCAAAGGCTCTGGATAACCGGTCAAGCGATCGTGACCAGTATAGTTTGGCGCGCCTTTCGCCGTACTTTGGAGGTCGTGATGTCCGTGGCCTAAAGCGCGCTCATGTGCGTGACTACGTTCGGCTTCGATTGGCGGACGGGGTGAAGGTCTCAACGGTGCGCCGGGAGCTTCGCGTGTTTTGCGCGGCGATCAACTTCGTCCGGCTTGAGCATGATCTGCATGAGTTGCCGAATCCGGTCGCAAAGCTGGGCCTCTCCGCTGAAGAGCCGCGTGTGCGATGGATCACACAGGAAGAGGCTGCAAGGTTGGTTGCTGCTGCGGAAAGGGTGGCTAGAAGGCCTCACCTGTCGGCGTTCATACGGCTGGCGCTGAATACTGGCTGTCGGCGTGGTGAGTTGCTGGGTTTGGAGTGGTCGCGCGTCGATGTGGATCGACGGTTCTTCCTGCTGGAGGCGCGCCACACGAAGGGAAGGAAGCGGCGGACGGTGCCGCTGAATGATGATGCCTTGGGGGCGCTTGAAAGGCTGAAGCGCTGGCAGGCGGAGCGTTTGTCGGGATCGCCTTGGGTGTTCGGCTGGAGGCCGGGGAGCAGGATCACCACGTTTAAAACGGCGTGGAGGTCATCGCTTGAGCGGGCGGGGATTGATGATTTCAGGATTCATGACTTGCGGCATACGTTCGCAAGCTGGTTGGTGATGCAGGGAGTGTCGCTGTACGTTGTGAAGGACCTGCTAGGGCACGCCAGCATCACGCAAACTGAAATCTATGCGCACTTGGCGCCAAGCCAGGGAGCAGCCGCCGTGCAGCGTTTGCTGCCCTTCTGATGAAGCCCTCCGAAGGCAGGGGTCGGACGTTCGAATCGTCTCGGGCGCGCCACATTGAAGCCGTTGATTTCCTCGCGAAGTCGGCGGCTTTTTGCCGTCTACCTCGGCTGCAGGGTATCCAGCAGCAACTGCTTGTGCACCTCGCGAACCTGTTCCAGGGACAGCGGAAGATCGTTGTCCTGGTACAGCATGCGCATCACGATCCACATCACGAGTGGCGCGGCCGACAGCATGAAATGCTCGGTCAATGCGCTGTGCCGCATGATGCCGTTGCCGACGTATTCATCCACTGCAGCCTGGTCCCTGATTCGCCGTGGTTCCAGCATCCTGTCGTACCAGCGCCGGATCAGCTCCGGGGTGCGCCTGCTTTCGGTGATGAGCAACTGGAAGGTTGCCATCACGATCGGTTCGTCGAGCCTGTCATACATCTGATCCACGTAGGACGCCACGACTTCCGGCAGCGCTGCTCCCGTCGCTGCCGGCAGCATGCCGTCGTCCTTCAGGGACGGCGTCAGTGCCGTTTCCAGCAGATCCTCGAAAACTTCGTCCTTGCTCTTGTAATGGGCATAGATGCCGGCTTTGGACAGGCCTGCGCGAGCGGCAATGCGTTCGATCGTGGCGGCGGCATAGCCGTGGCTGGAGAACTCGATGAGCGCGGCGTCCAGGATTTCCCGCTTGCGCTCGACCGACGGCAGGTAGCGCCGTCGTTGGGTTTCGGTTTTCTGGCGGGTGCCGGAGGTCAAAGGGGCTCCTGTTGCCGGATTTCAGCAAAAGCGTATCGGTGAAAAAGGAATTGTAGTCGCTCACCACGTGGTGGGGACATGCAGGGCCGGATCGCAAATCCGGTCGGGAATGTGGGCAGATGTGAGCAAGTAATTCAAGAAAACGAACGGTCGGTTGTTTGTGCTAGCATCGAACAGCGACTGAACGCTCGTCCTGGCAGGACGAGGGATGAAGGAAAGGAGCCCGGAAATGCCTGAGGTCAAGGTCGATAATACGATTCCGTCGTGGAAGGCGCTGGATGCCAGCGTGCATGCCGTCTTGTCACATGCATGGTCGTCGATTTCGCAACACTCCCTGCTGCTTGCCTGGATGGACTGGGCGACGCACTTGGCCGCCAGTCCGGGAAAATGCCTGGAGTTGACGCGGCGGGCGTTCGAGCAGGCGGCGCAGATGCAGATCAGGCCGCTCGAGCGTCCGGCAGGTTTCGGCAAGAATGCGGAAGCGGTAGACACAGCGCAGGCCGACGACCGGCGCTTCAGGGATCCCGCCTGGAACTGCTGGCCGTTCAACATGCTGCGCGACGCTTTCCTGATGCAGGAGCGCTGGTGGGATGAGGCCACGCACGGTGTATGGGGCGTCGATCGGCATCACGAGCATGTCGTCGCCTTTGCTGCGCGCCAGTGGCTGGACATGTTCTCGCCGGGCAACCTGCCTTTTGCCAACCCGGTGGTGTTGAAGCGGACGTGGGATGAGCGCGGCGTCAACCTGCTGCGTGGGTTCGATTATTTTCATGACGACGTCACGCGCTGCCGGCAGCGCCAGCCGCAGCCAGGCACCGAGCAGTTCGTCGTCGGGCGCGACGTCGCCGTCACGCCGGGCAAGGTGGTGTTCAGGAACCGGCTGATCGAGCTGATCCAGTACGCGCCGACGACCGGCAAGGTGCATCCCGAGCCGATCCTGATCGTGCCGGCCTGGATCATGAAGTACTACATCCTCGACCTGTCCCCGCACAATTCACTGGTCCGTTATCTGGTGGAGCAGGGCTACACGGTGTTCTGCATCTCGTGGAAGAACCCGGATGCCGATGACCGCGACCTGGGGATGGACGATTACCTGGAACTCGGCTTCCGTGCCGCGCTGGATGCGGTGACCGCCATCGTGCCGGAGAGCAAGGTGCACGCCACCGGCTACTGCCTGGGCGGCACCTTGCTGGCCATGGCCGCGGCGGCGATGGTCCGGGACGGCGATGAGCGGCTGGCTTCGCTCAGCCTGTTCACCGCGCAGACCGATTTCAGCGAGCCCGGCGAGCTGGCCCTGTTCATCGACGAGAGCCAGATCGCCCTGCTGGAAGCTCAGATGGCCGATACCGGCTATCTGTTCGCCGAGCAGATGGGCGGCGCCTTCATGATGCTGCGCTCCTACGATCTGCTGTGGTCGCGCCTGGTGGGTGAATACCTGCTCGGCGAGCGCCGGCCGATGAACGATCTGATGGCCTGGAATGCCGATGCAACCCGCATGCCGGCGAAGATGCACGCCCAGTATCTGCGCCGGCTCTTCCTCAATGACGATCTGAGTGAAGGCCGCCAGCCGGTGGCAGGGCGGCCGGTGTCGGTGGGCGACATCCGGCTGCCGGTGTTCAGCGTCGGCACCGTTGCCGATCACGTGGCGCCCTGGCGTTCGGTCTACAAGCTGCACTACCTGTCGCCGGCGGAGATCACCTTCGTGCTGACCACCGGCGGCCACAACGCGGGCATCGTCAGCGAGCCCGGCCGGCCGCGGCGCCAGTACCAGTTGCACACCCGTCCGGCGGGAGGCGGCTACATCGCGCCGGACGAGTGGCAGGCCACGGTGCCGGTGCAGCAGGGCTCCTGGTGGCCGGCGTGGAGCGAATGGCTGCGCCAGCGCTCGGGCGTGCCGGTCGAGCCGCCGCAAATGGGTGCGTCCCGCCGGCGCTACCGGGTGCTTGGCGATGCACCGGGCGAATATGTGAAGGGAAAGTGACGTCGCTCCGGCGGATGTTGCTGCAGCCTGGAGAAAACCAGAATGAATCGCAGCATGTACATGGCGTTCGTCGCGGCGGCGGTGGCCTTGTCCCCGAACCCGGCCGTCGCGCAGGATTCATCGGCTTCCGGTTACCGCCTGTACATCGACGGCGGTGCCACGATGGAGGGAGAGTCGGCAAGCACGGCCTCCTTGGGGGTGCTGATTCCTTCCCGCCTGTTCCCGTCGGTGCCGCGCACGGCCGGTCCCCTGGCCCTGCATTGGGATCTGTCCGTGAGCCACTGGCGGACGCAACGCGAACACGGCGGCCACCATTCATTCACCCAGTTGACCGGCATGGGCGTGTGGCGCCATCCGCTCGGCGGGCCGAATGCACCGCTGTTCGTCGATCTAGGCCTTGGCGTCAGCGTCTTCGATCGTCTGTACACCGCCGGAACGGAACGTTTCAGTACCGCGCTGCAGTTCACGCAGGTGCTCGGCGTGGGCTACCGCTTCGGGCCGAAGCAGGCCTGTGAGGTGTCGCTGCGTGCCCAGCACATCTCCAATGCCGGCATCAAGAAACCCAACCCGGGGGAGGAGGTTCTCCGGGTGCGCTTCGCCTATTCGTTCTGACGGCGCTTTCGCGGCAATGGACCGGGCTGCCGTTTGATTCCTGCGGCGATTTACCCGAGCATTTGCGTTTTGCAGCCGCATGTCCGCGGAGCCGATGCTGCGGGTGCCTGCGAATGATCACAACACGAGTGGAACTTCATGACCAACAACGCGATTGCCATTTACGCCAAACGCCGCACGCAGTACGCCATCGGCAAGGCGCTGCCCATCTCCGAAGCCGAAGTCGAAGCGCTGATCCAGCAAGCGGTCCGCCTGGCGCCTTCGTCCTTCAATTCGCAAAGCTCGCGCGCCGTGATCCTGTTCGGCGCGGAGCATGAGAAGCTGTGGAACCTGACGCGGGAGACGCTGCGCCCGCTCGTGCCGGCGGATGCGTTCGCCTCGACGGATGCCAAGATGAGCGCTTTTGCCGCGGGCGCCGGCACGGTGCTGCTCTTCGAGGACCAGGACGTGATCGCGGAGCTGCAGCGGAAATTTCCGCTGTATGCCGACAATTTCCCGATCTTCGCCGAGCATTCGGCCGGCATGGCGCAGTTCGCGGTGTGGACCGCGCTGGCCGAGGCCGGTATCGGCGCGAGCCTGCAGCACTACAACCCGGTCATCGACGAAGCGGTGGCGAAGGAGTGGAAGCTCCCCGCATCGTGGAAGCTGCGTGCGCAGATGCCGTTCGGCTCTAGCCTCAAGCCGTTTTCAGAGAAGACCTTCATCGCGGACGAGGTGCGATTCAGGACCTTCCGCTGATGCGCATGGGTGCTGCCCGGGCACCTACTACGCGGGCAGTGCCGGCGATTCCGATGCGGAGATCGGGAGTCCCCAGCCGAGGGAGAACCTCGTCCGCCTGCGCTTTGCCTGGCGATTCTGAATCCTGGTGCCGGGCAAGTATTCACTTGCCGTGCAGCAGCTTGACCACCCGCCTGAGGGTGTTCTCTTCCGGGTGGGGCTGGACCAGGAAGCCGAGGCTGTGCATCAGCCGCAGCATCCTGGCGTTGTTGCCGAGCACGTCGCCGAAGATGGCGCGGTAGCGCCGGGCGCGGGCGACTTCGATGAGTGCGCCCATCAGGCGGCGGCCCAGGCCGTGGCGCTGCCAGCCGTCGCCGACCTCCAGGGCGAATTCGACCGATTCGCCGTCGGCGGCGAGCACGTAGCGGGCGCTGCCGATCATCTGTTCCGCGCCGCTGTCGTCGGTGGTGGTGGCGATCAGCGCCATCTCGCGGTCGTAGTCGATCTGGGTGAAGCGCGCGACCATCGCCGGGCTCAGCGCCTCGATCGGCTCCATGAAGCGCAGGAAGCGGGTTTCGGCGCTGAGCGTGTCGAAGAAGGCGAGCAGCAGTCCGGCATCCTCGGGGCGGACCGGGCGGGTGCGGATGCTGCGGCCGTCGCCGATCTGCCAGTCCTGCATCAGGTGCAGCGGATAGGGGTGGATCGCCATGTGGGCGTAGCGGTCGCTGCCGGCGGGCAGGCCCTGGTCGATGGCGATGCGGGCATCGGCGGCGATGGCGCCGTCGGCGTCGACGATCAGCGGGCCGATTTCCAGTTCGCGCACCCAGGGCAGCTCGCAGACGAGATCGGATACCGATACCAGCACCGCCTCGATCGCGCTGCGCTTGAGCACGCAGGCCGTGCCCCGAGGCCCCTGCGCTCCGGCCGGTATCGCCGAGTCGATGAGGTCGCGCGCAAGCACCGCATTCAGCGGCGGCAGGGCGAAGTTGCGCAGTGCCGAGGCGTTCTGCGGTCCCAGGCTGATGACCGGGCCGAAGGTGGCGTCGCGGTCGACGCGGATGCTGAATTCGCGCGCCTGCGGGCGATACAGATAGGGCTCGATCGAGACGCCGTCGATGCGTGCGCCGGGGTGGCGCTGGCGGATGGTGTCGACGATGTCGTGATAGGCGTTCCACACCGATTCGGCGGTGTTGAGGTTCAGCCGCACGCCGCCGGCGTCGGCCTTGCTGGCGATGTCGGCGGCCTCGATTTTCATCGCTACCGGGAAGCCGGTCTGTTCGGCGACGAACAGGGCCTCGGTGGCGTCGCGCGCGACCGTGCTGGGCGTGACCGCGATGCCGAAGCTGCGCAGCAGCGCTTTCGACTCCATTGCCGACAAGGTGTGGCGGCGCTGGTTGAGCAGGGCTTCGATCAGCATGCGGGCGCCGCCGCTGCGCGGTTGGGCGCTGCCGGCGGCGCCGCCCGCGGTCTGCAGCAGCAGTGCCTGGCTGCGGTGGAAGCGCGAGATGTCGTGGAACAGCTCGATCGCCGCCTCCGGTGAGCTGAACACCGGGATGCCGGCCTGCGCGAGCAGCGCCCGCGCTTCGGCCACCTGGCCGCCGCCCATCCAGCAGCAGCACAGCTTGAGCCGCAGCTGGGCGGCGAGTTCGATGATCTCCTGCGCGACCTCGACCGGCTCGACCAGCGCATGCGGCGACAGGATCACCAGCAGGTTGGACACTGCCGCATCCTCGGCCAGCGCCAGGATGGCGTCGCGGTACAGCAGCGGCCCGGCATTGCCGCCGAGGTCCAGCGGATTGTGGCTGCGGCGCTCGCGCCCGCCCAGGCGCTCGAGCGCGGCGATGGTCGGCGAGCCGAGGCAAACCAGTTCGGTGCCCAGATCCCGCGCACGGTCGGCGGCGAGGTCGGCCGGGCCGCTGCCGTTGGAGACGATGGCCAGGCTGTCCTCGCGTGGCTGGAAGCCGCAGGACAGCGCCTTGGTGGCGAAGAAGAGCTGGTCGATGTTCTGCACGCGGACCACGCCGGCACGGCGCATGGCGGCATCGAAGACGAGGTCGGCCGGTGCTGCGCGCAGGCCATCCGGCGCGTCGCCGTGGCGGCCGGGCTTGAGCACGATGATCGGCTTGACCCGCGCCGCCGAGCGCAGCGCGCTCATGAAATGGCGGGCGTTGTGCACCCGGTCCACGTACAGCAGGATGTAGCGCGTGCTGACATCATGGGTCAGGTATTCCAGGGTTTCGCCGAAGTCGATGTCGACGGTGCCGCCGAGCGAGATCACCGACGAGAAGCCGACCTCATTGGTCAGCGCCCAGTCGAGCATCACCGAGCACATCGCGCCGGACTGCGAAACCAGGGCGATCTCGCCGGGCTTGACCGCGATGCGGGTGAGCGCGGCGTTGAGCCCGCTGCCCGGGCGGGCGACGCCCAGGCTGCCGGGGCCGAGCAGGCGCAGCCCGGTTTCGCGCGCGCTGTCGATGATGCGGCGCTCGAGCGTGTGGCCGGCGGCGCCGACGATGACGGCGTTGCGCACGCCGTGGCGCCCGCATTGCGCGACGATGTTGTGCAGCATGCGTGCCGGCGTGGCGATGATGGCGAGGTCGATCGGACGGCCGACGTCCTCGAGCGACGGCAGGCAGGGGTGATCCTGGATGCTTTTATGTTTCGGGTTGATGGCGTACAGCGTGCCGCGGTAGCCGCCGTCGAGAAGATTGCGGAACAGGATGTTGCCCACCGAGCCCGGCGTGGCCGAGGCGCCGATGATGGCGATCGAGGACGGATCGAAGGCGGTGCTGAGAGCGTGCGGGCTGGTCATGATGGTCGGCGCCCCGAGGCGAGGGTGAAGTTGATTTGATACCAAATCAACAACTCATGTCCAATGATTTGTATCAGATTATCGAGGCGATGACGCGATCCGCAAAAAAAGCGGCCGTCGAAACGGCCGCAGCGGGAAGTGGAAGAAGAGGGGGTGGCGCTCAGCGCTCGTCGAAGCTGATCCTGAGCTGCTTGGTGGTGGCGCGGGCCTGGCAGCTCAGCACGAAGCCCTGGGCGACTTCGGCCGCTTCGAGGGTGAAGTTCTTGTCCATGACGACTTCGCCGTCCTGCACCTTGGCGCGGCAAGTGCAACAGACGCCGGCCTTGCACGAGAAGGGCAGGTCGAGGCCGGCGTTGAGCGCGGCGTCGAGCAGGTGCTCGTCCGGGCCGATGGCGATCTCGTGCTCCTTGCCGTCGAGCACCAGGGTCATCGTGATGTCCTTGGCCGCGGTGGCCACCGCTTCGGCGGTGCTGGAGGCGCCGACCGGGTGGGCGCCGGGGGGCAGGTTGGCGGTGAAGCGCTCGGTGCGGATGCGGTCGGCGGGCACGCCGGCGTCGACCAGCGCGTTCTCGGTGTCGCTGATCATCGCGTCGGGGCCGCAGATGAAGACTTCGTCCATGCTGCCCACCGGCAGCAGCGCGGCGATGATCTCGCGCACCTTGGTGCCGTCGATGCGGCCTTGCAGCAGGTCGACTTCCTGGGCCTGGCGCGACAGCACGTGGATCATCGTCAGGCGGTCGCGGTAGCGGTCCTTGAGGTCCTGCAGGGCCTCGTTGAACATCACCGTGGACATGCGGCGGTTGCCGTAGATCAGCGTGAACTTGGAGTCCGGCTGTTCTTCGAGCGTGCTCGCGGCGATCGACAGGATGGGCGTGATGCCCGAGCCGGCGGCGAAACCGACGCGGTGGATGGCGCGCTTCTTCCTGATCACGAAGCGGCCGTCGGGCGGCATCACCTGCAGCGTGTCGCCGGCCTTGATGGCGCGGGCGGCCCAGTTCGAGAACAGGCCGCCCTCGACCGGGCGGATGCCGATCTCGAGCTCGCCGCTCCGGGCGAGGCGGCTGCGCGGGCTGCTGATCGAGTAGTTGCGGCGCACGTCCTGGCCGTCGATGGTGGCGCGCAGGGTCAGGAACTGGCCCGGCTCGAAGTTGAAGCGCTCGCGCTCGGTGGCGGGGATGTCGAAGGTGATCGCCACGGCGCCGGCGGCCTCGGGGCTCACGCGCTTGACGGCGAGTTCTTGGAAACGGAGTGCTGACATGGCGTTTGGCTCCGGCGTCAGTAGGGTTTGAAGTAGTCGAAGGGTTCCTGGCAGTCGAGGCACTTGTACAGCGCCTTGCATGCGGTGGAACCGAACTGCGAGCTCAGGATGGTGTTGGTCGAGCCGCACTGCGGACAGGCCACCGGCCGGGTGTCGACGCGGCGCACGAACCTGATCACGCTGGTGTCGCTGGGGGTGGTGTGCGGCGGTGCGATGCCGTAGGCGCGCAGCTTGGCCTTGGCCTCCTCGCTCATCCAGTCGGTGGTCCAGGCCGGCGCGAGCTGCGTGATCACCCGCGCCTCGATGCCAGCCTGCTGCAGGCTTGCACGCACGTCGTCCTCGATCTGGCCCATCGCCGGGCAGCCGCTGTAGGTCGGGGTGATGACCACCTCGATGCCGTTCGCGGTTTCGCGGATGTCGCGCAGGATGCCCAGCTCGCGCAGCGTGACCACCGGGATCTCCGGGTCGGTCAGATGGTCGAGGGCGGCCCAGACGTCGTCGATCGTGGCGTGCATGGCGGTCGCTCCTACCAGGTGGCGCCGGGGTGGGCGCGCGCCAGGCCCTGCATTTCGCCCAGCAGGTAGCTGAGGTGCTCGGAGTGGCGGCCGTGCTTGCCTTCCGGCACGTAGCCGCGTACGTCGGGCCGCTTCAGCGTGGCTTCGGCCAGGGTGTCGGCGACGATGGCGTCCCAGGCGGCGCGCAGCGTGCGCACGTCGGTGGCGGCGCCGCTGGCGATGGCGGCGTCCTCGGCGGCGCTCGGCGTCCAGAACTCTTCCGTGTAGGGGAACAGGTGGTCGAGCGCGGCCTGGGCGCGGGCGTGCGATTCCTCGGTGCCGTCACCGAACTTCACCACCCAGTCGGCGGCGTGGTGCAGGTGGTAGCGCGCTTCCTTCAGCGACTTGGCGGCGATCGCGGCCAGGTCGGCGTCGGGCGACTTCTGCAGTGCGTCCCACACCAGCACCATCAGCGCGCTGTAGAGGAAGTTGCGCACGATGGTGGTGGCGTAGTCGCGGTCCGAGGCAGCGTAGCCGACCAGCGCGCCGTGGTTGGGCAGCTCCACCAGGGTGTAGTTGCGGAACTCGGTGTCGTCGCGGAAGTAGGCCAGCGTGTCCTCGGTGGCGCCGTTGCCGATGCGCGTCGCGGCGAGCTGGTACAGCAGGCGGGCCTGGCCGATCAGGTCGAGGCTGACGTTGGCGAGCGCGAGGTCTTCTTCCAGGATCGGGCCGTGGCCACACCATTCGGCGTCGCGCTGGCCGAGCACCACGGCGTTGTCCGCCAGGTGCAGCAGGTAGTCGTTGGGTGCCGTGCTCATCACATGTGCCCCACTTCTTCAGGGATTTCGTAGAAGGTCGGGTGGCGGTAGATCTTGTCCGCAGCGGGGTCGAACAGCTCGCCCTTGTCGTCCGGGTTGCTGGCGGTGATCGAGGCCGAAGGCACGACCCAGATGCTCACGCCTTCCTGGCGGCGGGTGTAGACGTCGCGCGCCATGTGCAGCGCCTGCGCGGCGTCGGCCGCGTGCAGGCTGCCACAGTGCTTGTGCTCGAGGCCTTGCTTGCTGCGGACGAAGACTTCCCAGAGCGGCCAATCCTTGAGTGCGGGGGTGTTCATGCTGCCTCCTTGTCTGCGCGTGCGCGTTGCTTTTGTGCGTGTGCCAGGGCCGCGTCGCGGACCCACTGGCCATCCTTGTGTGCCTTGACCCGGGTGGCCAGGCGTTCCTTGTTGCAGGGGCCGTTGCCTTCGACGGTGTTCCAGAATTCCTGCCAGTCGATCTGGCCGTAGTCGTGGTGGCCGCGCTCCTCGTTCCACTTCAGGTCGGGGTCGGGCAGGGTCACGCCGAGCACCTTGGCCTGCGGCACGGTGGCGTCGATGAACTTCTGCCGCAGCTCGTCGTTGCTGATGCGCTTGATGCCCCAGCGCATGCCCTGCGCGCTGTGCGGGCTGTCGGCGTCCGGCGGCCCGAACATCGCCAGGCACTTCCACCACAGGCGGTTGACCGCGTCCTGCACCATGCGGCGCTGCGCTTCGCTGCCCTTCATCATTACCAGCAGGGCTTCGTAGCCCTGGCGCTGGTGGAAGGATTCCTCCTTGCAGACGCGGATCATGGCGCGCGCATAGGGGCCGTAGGAGCAGCGGCACAGCGGGATCTGGTTCATGATCGCGGCGCCGTCCACCAGCCAGCCGATCACGCCGACATCGGCCCAGTTCAGCGTCGGGTAGTTGAAGATCGAGCTGTACTTGGCCTTGCCGCTGTGCAGCCCGTCGATCATGTCGCCGCGGCTGGTGCCCAGGGTCTCGGCGGCGGAATACAGGTAGAGGCCGTGGCCGCCTTCGTCCTGCACCTTGGCGATCAGGATCGCCTTGCGCTTCAGGCTGGGCGCGCGCGAGATCCAGTTGCCTTCGGGCAGCATGCCGACGATCTCGCTGTGGGCGTGCTGGCTGATCTGGCGCACCAGGGTCTTGCGGTAGGCCTCGGGCATCCAGTCCTGCGGCTCGATGCGGCCGTCGGCGTCGATGCGGGCCTCGAACGCGGCTTCCTGCTCGCTTTGCGGCGGGGGCACGACGCTGAGTTTTTTGCCGCCGGGGTTTCCAGACTCGTCCGGAATGTCCATTGCTTGGGTGTACATGTGTTTCCTCCTGGCAAATGCCGTTCCGGGCGTGCCGGAACGGGATGCTGCGGGCCGCGGGTGTGGTCCGCGTTTACCTCAAACCGCCATCCATGCCGGCGGGCGTTTCTCGAAGAAGGCGGCGAAGCCTTCGCGTGCTTCGTCGGTGCTGCGCTGGCGGGCGATGCGGACGGCGGTTTCCTCGCCGACCGCTTCGTCGATGCCGCGCCCGTCGATGGCGCTGACCAACTGCTTGGCGGCGAACTGGGCCTGCGGCCCGCAGGCCAGCAGGGCCTGCACCAGGCGGTCGATCGCGGCGTCGAGCTGGTCGGCCGCGACGACGTCGTTGACCAGGCCGATCGACTTCGCTTCGGTCGCGTCGAAACGCTCGGCGCTCTGGAAGTAGCGCAGTGCGTGGCGCGGGCCGATGGCGCGCAGCACGTAGGGGCTGATCACCGCCGGGATGATGCCGAAGCGGGCTTCCGAGGTGGAGAAGCTGGCATCGTCGGCGGCGATCGCCATGTCGCAGGCGGCGGCCAGGCCGGTGCCGCCGCCGAGCGCGGCGCCCTGCACGCGGGCGATGCTCGGCTTCGACAGTCCGGCCAGGCGGCGCAGCATGGCGGCGAAGCGGCGCGAGTCGGCCAGGTTCTCCTGCTCGGTGCTGGCGGCGGCGCGGCGCATCCAGTTGAGGTCGGCTCCGGCGGAGAAATGCCGGCCGCGGCCGCCGAGCACGACCACGCGCACGCCGGCGTCGCCGTCGAGTTCGGCGCAGGCGGCGTCGAGTTCGGCGATCAGGCGTTCGTCGAAGGCGTTGAAGACCTCCGGACGATCCATCCAGATCGTCGCCACCGCGCCCTTGCGTTCGATGTCGAGGGTTTCGTAGCTCATGGCCTTGTCCTCGCGCCTCACACGCGCTCGATGATCAGCGCGATGCCCTGGCCGACGCCGATGCACATCGTGCACAGCGCGTAGCGGCCGTTGCGGCGCTGCAGCTCGTAGGCGGCGGTGGTCACCAGGCGGGCGCCGCTCATGCCCAGCGGGTGGCCGAGGGCGATGGCGCCGCCGTTGGGATTGACGCGGGCTTCGTCGTCGGCGAGGCCGAGGTCGCGCAGCACGGCGAGGGCCTGCGCGGCGAAGGCTTCGTTCAGTTCGATGACGTCCATCTGGTCCAGCGTCAGGCCGGTCTGCGCCAGCACCTTGCGCACCGCCGGTGCCGGGCCGAAGCCCATGATCCGCGGCGCGACGCCGGCGGTGGCCATGCCGACGACGCGGGCGCGTGGCGTCAGGCCATGGCGGGCGGCGGCGGCTTCCGAGGCCAGCAGCAGCGCGCAGGCGCCGTCATTGACGCCCGAGGCGTTGCCGGCGGTGACGGTGAGGTCGGGGCCGTTGACGCCTTTCAGCTTCGCCAGGGTGTCCAGCGTGGTGTCGGGGCGCGGGTGCTCGTCGGTGTCGAACGCGATCGGCTCGCCCTTCTTGCGCGGAATCTCGACCGGCACCAGTTCGTCGGCGAAGCGGCCGGCGGCGTGGGCGGCGGCCCAGCGCTGCTGCGAGCGCAGCGCGAAGGCGTCCTGGTCGGCGCGCGAGATGCCGAAGTCGGCCGCGACATTGTCCGCCGTCTGCGGCATCGAGTGGGTGTCGTAGAGCTTCTTCATCAACGGGTTGATGAAGCGCCAGCCGATCGTGGTGTCGTGGATCGCGGCGCTGCGCGAGAAGGCGCTCTCGGCCTTGCCCATGACGAAGGGCGCGCGCGACATGCTCTCGACGCCGCCGGCGATCATCAGCCCGGCTTCGCCGGCCTTGATCGAGCGCGCGGAGAGGCCGACGGCGTCCATGCCGGAGCCGCACAGGCGGTTGACGGTGGTGCCGGGTACTTCGATCGGCAGTCCGGCGAGCAGGCCGGACATGCGCGCGACGTTGCGGTTGTCCTCGCCGGCCTGGTTGGCGCAGCCGTAGATGATGTCGTCGACCGCGGTCCAGTCGACGTTCGGGTTGCGTGCCATCAGCGCCTTCAGCGGCACGGCGCCGAGGTCGTCGGCACGTACGCTGGCGAGGGTGCCGCCGTAGCGGCCGATCGGGGTGCGGATGGCGTCGCAGATATAGGCTTGGGACAGGGAGGCTTCGTTCATCGCCAACTCCTTACAGTTGCTTCGGACGCTGGTCGATGACACGGCGTGCCTTGCCGGTCAGCGTGCGCGGAATGGTGTCGAACTCCATCACGTTCACCTTGGTGCTGATGCCGATGATGGTCTTGATGTGCTGCTGCAGCGTGCGGGCGATGGTCTCGACGTCGTTGCGGCTGAGCTTGCCCGACAGCTCGCGCTGGACTTCGCAGCGGATATCGACGTTGTCGAGGTGGCCGTCGCGGCTCAGCACGATCTGGTAGTTGCCCGACAGGCGCGGGTCGCGCAGGATCTGCTCCTCGATCTGGGTCGGGAACACGTTCACGCCGCGCACGATCAGCATGTCGTCCGAACGCCCGGTGATCTTGCCGATGCGGCGGAAGGAGCGCGCGGTCGGCGGCAGCAGGCGGGTGAGGTCACGGGTGCGGTAGCGGATGACCGGGAAGGCTTCCTTGGTCAGCGAGGTGAACACCAGCTCGCCTTCCTCGCCGTCCGGCAGTACCTCGCCGGTCTCGGGGTCGATGATCTCGGGGTAGAAGTGGTCTTCCCAGATCACCGGGCCGTCCTTGGTCTCGATGCACTCGCAGGCCACGCCCGGGCCCATGACTTCGGTGAGGCCGTAGATGTCGATGGCGTCGATGCCGAGCTTGCGCTCGATCTCGGCGCGCATGCCTTCGCCCCAGGGTTCGGCGCCGAAGATGCCGACCTTCAGCGAGATGTCTTCGGGGGCGATGTTCAGGCGCTCGAACTCCTCGGCGATCACCAGCGAGTAGGACGGCGTGACCATGATCGCGTCGGGACGGAAGTCGAGGATCTGCTGCACCTGCTTCTCGGTCTGGCCGCCGGACATCGGCACCGCGGTGCAGCCGGCGCGCTCGATGCCGTAGTGGGCGCCGAGGCCGCCGGTGAACATGCCGTAGCCGTAGGCGTTATGCACCATGTCGCCGGCGCGCACGCCGGCGGCGCGCAGCGAGCGGGCGATCAGGTCGGCCCAGTTGTCGATGTCCTTGCTGGTGTAGCCGACCACCACCGACTTGCCGGTGGTGCCGCTCGAGGCGTGCAGGCGGGCGACCTTGTCGCGCGGCACGGCGAACAGGCCGAAGGGGTAGTTGTCGCGCAGGTCGGTCTTGACGGTGAAGGGGAATTTGGCGAGATCCTGCAGCGACTTCAGGTCGTCCGGATGCACGCCGGCTTCCTCGCACTTGCGGCGGTAGGGCTCGACGTTGTCGTAGGTGTGGCGCACCGACCATTGCAGGCGCTGCAGCTGCAGCGCGGAAATCTCGTCGCGGCTGGCGCTTTCGATCGGCTCGAGGTCGCCGGGGCTGGGGCTCTTCACGGGCATGGTGTTCTCTCCTCTCGTTCTCTCTTCTGGGGTGGCCGGGTTCAGGCCTGCTGTTCGCCGGGGATGACCTCGCCGGCGATGCGGTAGCTCTTGCCGCGGAACAGGGCGACGATGCCGCCGGCGCTGTTGCGCACGGTGATGTCATAGACGCCGGTGCGGCCCGACAGCGAGCGCTCCACAGCTTCGGCGCTCAGCGTGTCGCCTTCCTTGCCGGGGGCGACGAAGTCGATGCTGCAGCCCGAGGCCACGGTGCTGCGGTTGTAGGCGTTGCAGGCGTAGGCGAAGGCGGTGTCGGCGAGCGTGAAGATCAGGCCGCCGTGGCAGATGTGGTGGCCGTTCACCATGTCGCTGCGCACCGGCATGCTCAAGGTGGCGCGGCCGGGGGCGACGCTGTCGATGCGCATGCCGAGCGCCTGGGCGGCGCGGTCGCGCGACCACATCGCGGCGGCGACGGCTTCGGCGAGCGTCTGCGGATCAGTGGGGAGGGGGCGGGTTTCAGTCATGGATGTTCTTCCCGGCAAAAACGTGTTGCTGGATCAGCGGCGAGACGCGGTAGCGGTCTTCGCCGTAGAAGCGGGTGAGGTTGGCGAGCACGTCGCGGACGGCCGGCAGGCCGACGCGGTCGGCCCATTCAAGCGGCCCGCGCGGGTAATTGACGCCGAGCCGCATCGCCGCGTCGGCGCCGCGTGCGTCGCAGACACCCTGGTTCACCGCGTCGGCGGCTTCGTTGGCGAGCATGGCGACGGTGCGCATCACAATCAGGCCGGGGATGTCGTTCAGGCGCGAGACGGCGAAGCCGGCCGCCTGCAGCAGGCCGATGGCAGCGCCGATGGCCGGCGCCCAGGCATTGATCGCCGCGCCGACGGCGATGCGCGAGGCGCTGGCGTAGTCGAGTGCGAGGTCGATCAGGACGACGTTGGCGATGCCCAGTTCGGCTGCACGCTGGGTGGCGCTGCGGCCGTCGGTGACGTACAGCACCGCGCCGCCGGCTTCGGCAATGCGGCCATCCGCGCCCTCGTTGCCTTCGCTCCAGCGACAGGCGATGCCGCGCTCGAACAGGCGGTCGGCCAGCGCGTGGGCGGCGGCCGACTGGCCGTGCAGCACGATGTCGGTCGGCGTGCTCTGCGCCACCGCTTCCTTCGGCGCGGGGCGGGTGGCGCCGTCGCGATAGTCGAAGAAGCCGCGTCCGCTCTTGCGGCCGAAGAAGCCTGCATCGACCAGCTCCTGCTGGATCAGCGAGGGGGTGAAGCGCGGGTCGTTGTAGAAGGCGTTCCAGACCGAGCGGGTGACGGCGAAATTGACGTCGTGGCCGATCATGTCCATCAGCTCGAACGGCCCCATGCGGAAGCTGCCGCAGTCGCGCATCAGCGCATCGAGGGTGGCACAGTCGGCGCCGCCTTCGTTGAGCACGCGCAGCGCTTCGGCGTAGTAGGGGCGGGCGACGCGGTTGACGATGAAGCCCGGCGTCGAGCGCGCATGCACCGGCGTCTTGCCCCAGGCCGCCGCGGTGGCGAACAAGGTGTCGGCGACGGCCTTGTCGGTGGCGAGGCCGGAGACGATCTCGACCAGCGCCATCAGCGGTGCCGGGTTGAAGAAGTGCAGGCCGGCGAGGCGCTCGGGGCGGCGCAGCGTCGCGCCGATCGAGGTCACCGAGATCGACGAGGTGTTGGTGCCGAAGATGCAGTCGTCGCCGACGATGCCTTCCAGCTCGCGGTACAGCGTGCGCTTGGCTTCCAGGTTCTCGACGATGGCTTCGACCACCAGCGCGGCATCGGCCAGATCGCCGAGGCCGGCGGCGGCGACCAGGCGCTGGCCGGCGGTCTCGGCGGCCTCGGCCGTCATGCGGCCTTTGTCGGCGAGCTTGCGGTATTGCGCGCGGATGCCGTCGATGGCCGTGGCGGCGGCGCCTTCGCGGGCATCGACGAGCCTGACGAGGTGGCCGGCGGCAGCCGCCACCTGGGCGATGCCGGCGCCCATCGCGCCGGCGCCGACCACTGCGACGACGGCCGAGGGATCGAGCGGCACGGCGCGCGGCGGAGTGTGCTGGGTGTCGCTCACGCTCATTCTCCGGTGAAGCGCGGCGCGCGCTTTTCCATGAAGGCGGCGACGCCTTCGGCGTAGTCGCGGCTCCAGCCGAGCTCACGCATGAAGCTGCCTTCGAAGGACAGCTGCTGTTCCAGCGTGTGGCCCGGCGCGGCGTGCATGGCCTGGCGGGTGCGCACCAGCGCCTTGGTCGGCATCGCGGCCAGTTGCGCGGCCACGGCATCGACCTTGGCGGCGAACTCGGCGTCGTCGTAGGCGGCCCAGATCAGGCCCCAGTCGGCGGCCTTGTCGGCGGGCAGCTTGTCGGCGAGCAGGGCCAGGCCCATCGCCCGCGCCATGCCGACGCGCTGCGGCAGCAACCAGGTGCCGCCGGTGTCGGGCACCAGGCCGATCTTGCTGAAGGCCTGCAGGAAGGAGGCCGAGCGCGTTGCCAGCACCAGGTCGCAGGCCAGCGCGACACTGGCGCCGGCGCCGGCGGCGATGCCGTTGACCGCGGCGATGGTGGGCACCCGCAGGTTCTGCAGGCGCAGCACCAGCGGCTTGTAGTTGCGTTCGACGACGTTGCCGATGTCCGGCAGGCGGCCGTCGGGCAGCGCCGCCATGTCGGGGTCGGCCAGGTCCTGGCCGGCGCAGAAGGCGCGGCCGGCGCCGCTCAGCACCAGCACGCGCACCGAGGCATCGGCCTGGATGGTGTCGAGCGCATGGCGCAGCTCGGCGTGCATCTCGCCGGTGAAGCTGTTGAGCTTGTCCGGGCGGTTCAGCGTCAGGCGGGCGATGCCGTTGTCGACGCCGAAGAGGATGTTGTTGTATTCCATCGCTCCCCCTCAGGCGTGATAACGGCGCTGGACGACACGGAAGCGGTTGGCGACGAAGGCCGAATCCGAGTACGAGGCGTTGGCCGCCGGGTTGCCGCCGGTGCCGTGGTAGTCGGAGAAGGCCGCCGACTGGTTCACGAACACGCCGCCGGTGAGGTTGATCGACAGCGCGACCTTGCTGCGCCAGGTGGCTTCGGTCATGGCGTCGATGACCTCCTGGCGGGTCGAGTAGAGGCCGACGGTGAGCGCGCCGTGGGTGCTGACGACGCGCTCGGACAGCGCGATCGCGGCGGCGGTGTCGGCGGTCTTGACGATGAAGCTGATCGGGCCGAAACGCTCTTCCATGTAGGCCTTCTCGTCGCCGGCGTCGCAGGCCAGCAGCACCGGCGTGCGCACGATGGCGGCGGGGAAGTCGGGGTTGTCGAGGCGCTGCGAGCTCAGCACGACGCGGCCGAGCTCGCCGCCGTTGGCGATGTCGATGCGTTCGGCGGTGGCGCTGGACTGGATCGCACCGAGCACGGCATGGGCGACTTCGGGCTTGGACAGGAAGCGTTCGACCGCCTTCGCCAGGTCGGCGCAGACCTCGTCGTAGCTCTTGTGGCCTTCGTCGGTGTCGATGCCGCCGGCCGGCACGAAGATCGCCTGCGAGGTGGTGCACATCTGGCCGGAGTACAGCGACAGCGTGAAGGCGAGGTTGCCCAGCATCGCCTTGTAGGCGTCGGTCGAGTCGATGACGATGTTGTTGACGCCGGCCAGCTCGGCATAGACCTGGGCCTGGCGGCAGTTGTCGATCAGCCACTGGCCGAAGACGTTGCTGCCGGTGAAGTCGATCGACTTCACCGCCGGGTGGGTGGCGAGCGCCTGGGTGGCGCTGCGCTGCGGCGCGACGCACAGCGTGACCAGGTTGGGGTCGATGCCGTTCTCGGCCAGCACGGCGCGGATCGTGCGCACGGTGATCGCCGCCGGCAGGATGGCATTGCTGTGCGGTTTGACGATGACGGCGTTGCCGGTGGCGAGCGTGGCGAACAGGCCGGGGTAGGTGTTCCAGGTCGGGAAGGTGCCGCAGCCGATCACCAGGCCGACGCCGCGGCCGACGATCTGGTAATGCTTCTTCATGACCAGCGGCGGGTTCTTGCCCTGCGGTTTTTCCCAGCTGGTCTCGGCCGGCACGAAGCTCTGCTCGCGCCAGGCGTAGGCGACGGCTTCGAGGCCGCGGTCCTGGGCGTGCGGGCCGCCGGCCTGGAAGGCCATCATCCAGCCCTGGCCGGTGGTCATCATCACCGCATGGGCGATCTCGAAGCTCTGCGCGTTGAGGCGGGCGAGGATTTCCAGACAGATGCCGGTACGGCCGTCGGCACCGACGGCCTGCCAGCCCTTCATTGCTTCGGTGCCGGCGGCGATCAGCGCCTCGGGCTCGCACACCGGGTAGCTGACGCCGAGCTCGGTGCCGTAGGGCGAGGCTTCGCTGCCGAGCACGCCGGTCTGGCCGGGCTGGTCCAGTTCGAAGGTCTTGCCCAGGTGGGCTTCGAAAGCACGCTTGCCGTCGTCGGGCGCGGTTTCGCCGTACAGCTTCGGGCTGGGCATTTCGGGGAAGGGCGTCCAGTAGCCGCGCGTCGCGATCGCGTTCAGCGCGCCATCGAGGGTGGCTTGGTGCTTTTCAAGAAGGGGGTGGCTCATGCGTCTCTCTCCGGGAAGGCTGTTCTGTGGATAAACGATACAAATGAGATCATTGATGGTCAAGAACTAGTATCGTGGAAAGCCATGAGTTGCGGCGTTGTTTCTTCTATACGAAATCAGTTACACGAATCAAAATATGTTTTAAAACAATGCATTGATCGTTTTATTTTTGAGCATTAAGAAATCAAACGTCATTTATAGAAGTTTTGTATAGCTCCGTTATGAGCTTGTTGTGATACTGAAAAAGCAAATATAGTGTGTTTTATGTATCGTTTTTGCTGGGCGACCTGCCCGTCGGTGTGGCCGAGTGTCTGCGCCGGCCTGCAGGCTGCCCTGCAGCACATGCCGGAAGGAGGGGGCCATGAAAGAATGGGATGCAGCGGCCGGGCAGGACGCCGGCAGGGAGTCGGCCGCAAGGGTGCCGGCTATGCGCAAGGCACTGAAAGCGCTAGACTTCGCGGCCGTCATAAATGCCGGCGCAGCGCTCCCTACCGTGTTCAGTCCTCTGCAACTGCTGATCGATGATTTCCGTCGTCAAGACCGTGTGCACGCGGGCTCCCTGATCATCTCGGTGTTCGGCGATGCGGTCGTGCCGCGCGGCGGCCGCATCTGGCTGGGGAGCCTGATCCGCCTGCTCGAGCCGCTCGGGCTCAACGAGCGGCTGGTGCGGACCGCGGTGTTCCGCCTCGTGCGCGACGAATGGCTGGCGAGCGCGCGCTCCGGCAGGCGCACCGACTACCTGCTGACGCCCACCGGCGAGCAGCGTATCGACGAAGCCTCGCGCCTGATCTACGCCGCTGCGACGCCGCAGTGGGACCGCCGCTGGCGCCTGATCGTCACCGTCGGCGAACTGGCGGCGAAGGACCGCGAGCGTCTGCGCAAGGCGCTGCTCTGGCACGGCTTCGGTTCGCTCAGCAACGACTGCTTCGTGCATCCCGGCGTCGACCTGATCGCCGTCTTCGACGCGCTGGCAGCCGAAGGCCTGGGCGGCCTGCTCGACCGCCTGAAGCCGCTGGTGGCGGCCGACGCCACGCTCGGCGCCGCCGCCAGCGACGCGGCGATGGTGCGTTCGGCCTGGGACCTGGCGCATCTGGCGGACTTGTACCGTGCTTTCGTCGCGCGCTACCAGCCCGCCCTCGGCGCGCTGCGCGACGGCGGCTTCGAACTTGCTGACGAAACCGCCTTCCTGTTGCGCGTGCTGCTGATCCACGACTACCGCCGCCTGCTGCTGCGCGATCCGGCGCTGCCCGACGTGCTGCTGCCGGCCGACTGGCCGGGACAGAAGGCCCGCCTGCTGTGCCGCGAACTCTATCGCCGCCTGCTGGCTGGTTCGGAGCGCCATCTCGACGCCTGCTTCCAGTTGGCCGACGGCGCGGTGCCCGAAGCTTCGGCGCGGCTGCACGAGCGCTTCCGCGACGCCGATCTGCTCGCGCTGCCGGTCTGAGCACCGGCGGCGCGTCCTCAGGATGCCCGGTTGTACGGTGCTTCCTGCCTTACGTCCGCTCATGTGGCGTCCGATATGCACTACGCCTGTTACACGCGCCGTTGCACGTCGTCCCCGGCCCTTTCAACTGTCGCGTTTCTTGGCTTCGACCAGCGGCACGACGTCCGGCATCTCGATGCGCTTGCGGCCGGCTTCGACCGCCGTCAGCGGCGTCGTCTCGTACAGGCTCTGCAGGCAGCGGCGCGTCAGATCCTGGTAGGT
This sequence comes from Thauera carbonicopians, assembly GCF_025699485.1. Classification (GTDB taxonomy): domain Bacteria; phylum Pseudomonadota; class Gammaproteobacteria; order Burkholderiales; family Rhodocyclaceae; genus Thauera. Next base: position 85,775 of record NZ_JANUXN010000003.1, read on the forward strand.
GCCGGTGCCTTCGGTCTTCCAGCGGATTTCCTCTTCGCTCAGCGGGCGGATGATCTTGGCCGGCACGCCGGCGACCAGCACGCGCGGCGGAATCTCGATGCCGGCCTTGATGAAGGCCGAGGCGGCGACGATGGATGCCTCGCCGATCACGACCTTATCCATGATCACCGCGTTCATGCCGATCAAGGCGTTGCGGCCGACGCGGCAGCCGTGCAGCACCGCGCCGTGGCCGATGTGGCCGTCTTCCTCCACCACCGTGTCGGTGCCCGGAAAACCGTGCATGACACAGGTGTCCTGCAGGTTCGAGCCGCGCTCGAGGATCAGGCGGCCGAAGTCGCCGCGCAGGCTGGCGCAGGGGCCGACGTAGCAGCCGGGGCCGACGATGACGTCGCCGATCAGCACCGCCGAAGGGTGCACGTAGGCGCTCGGATCGACCACCGGGACGATGCCGTCGATGGCGTAAACCTTCAGTTCGGGCTTGATCACGCGTACTCTCCTGTTTTGTCGTTACATATAAATAAACGATTTCTTCAATAAGGAACAGCTCCGATGAACATGGCGAACGACGAACTGGAAGGCAAGCACGGGGTTCAATCGCTCGAAGTGGGCATGAGCATCCTGCGCGCGATGGCCACCGGCCGGCGCTCGATGATGCTGAAGGACATCGCCCAGGCGGCCGGCATGCCGCCGTCCAAGGCCCACCGCTACCTCGTCAGCCTGATCCGCAGCGGCCTGGTCGAGCAGGACCGGCTGACCTCGCGCTACGACCTCGGTCCCTTCGCGCTGAACCTCGGCCTGGTCGCGCTCGACCGCGTGGATCGCATCCGCCTCGGCCTGATGGCGATCAACGACCTGCGCGACGCCACCAACGAGACCGTGGCGCTGTCGGTGTGGAGCGACGGCGGCCCGGTGGTGGTGCGCTGGGAGCGCCCGCGCCGCCCGATCACCGTCAACGTCGTCACCGGCACCCACCTGAGCCTGCTGCGCTCGGCGGGCGGGCGGGTATTCGCGGCCTGGCTGCCCGAGCGCCAGACCGAGGCGCTGATCGCACGCGAGCTCGACAGCGGCAAGGCGCCGGCCGGCGTCGCCAGCATGGACGATGCGCGCGCGCTGCTGGCGCAGGTGCGCGAGGTGGGCATGGCCGTCATCACCGGCGACTACTTCGCACGCGGCGTCGAAGCCGCGGCCGCGCCGGTGTTCAACTTCAACAACGAGATCACGATGGCGATCGCGATGGTCGGTGTCGAGGGATCGATGGACCTGGCGCCCGACGGTGCCACGCTGCTTGCGCTGCGGAGCGCTGCCGCCGACCTGTCGCGCCGCCTCGGCGCCACGCCGGCACAGGACTGAAACCGGCCGGCCCGGACGCCCCTCGAACCGTCCCCCCGCCGGTCCCGCTCGCCCCGATGCCGGGCCCCGCGCCGGCCGTCTCCACCCCCGGCCCGTTCGTCACGAGGGGCCCGGGCAACGGGCGTGCAGGCTTCACGCATTGTCCGTGCGCGGTCCGGCGCACGGCTTTTCCCATTCTCCGGTGATGGTGTGCGCGCCACATCCCTCAAGCGATACAAAATTTCAGCTTGACGCGGCGTTTTGTATCATTTCTAATAAACGAAATCTCTTCCGTTATTCAGAATTTTTCGGATTCCAACGGTATTCGTGCTGAGGAGCGGACGAGGTGTGCCGTCGAGCCTTGCAGACGAGGCCGCGGAGCCGCCGGATAACGGCTGGCCGATCAGATCAACAACGGAGGAGAAGCCATGAAACTGCGTCACACCCTGCTGGCCGCCATCGGCCTCGCATTCGCCGCTACTGCCGCCCAGGCCGAGATCAAGGTCGGCGTCGTGCTGTCGGCGACCGGCCCCGCGGCCTCGCTCGGCATTCCCGAGCGCAACACCGTGTCGCTGCTGCCGACCACCATCGGCGGCGAGACGGTGCGCTACATCGTGCTGGACGACGCGTCCGACACCACCACCGCGGTCAAGAACACGCGCAAGCTGGTGGCCGAGGACAAGGTCGACGTGCTGATCGGCTCCACCACCAGCCCCCCGTCGCTGGCGATGGTCGACGTCGCCGCGGAGACCAAGACGCCGATGATCTCGATGGCGGCCTCGGCCCGCATCGTCGCGCCGGTGGACGACAAGAAGTACTGGGTGTTCAAGACGCCGCAGAACGACCGCCAGATGGCGTCGGCGATCATCGAGCACATGGCCGCCAACAACGTGAAGTCGGTGTCCTTCATCGGCTTCGCCAACGCCTACGGCGAAGGCTGGTACGAGCAGTTCAAGCAGCTCGCCGACGAAGCCGGCATCAAGATCGCCGCCAACGAGCGCTTCAATCCGGCCGACACCTCGGTCACCGGCCAGGCGCTGAAGCTGATGTCGGCCAAGGCCGACGCGGTGTTCATCGCAGGTTCGGGCACGCCCGCGGCGCTGCCGCAGAAGACGCTGCGCGAGCGCGGCTACAAGGGCCCGATCTACCAGACCCACGGCGTCGCCAACAACGACTTCCTGCGCATCTGTGGCAAGGACTGCGAAGGCACGCTGCTGCCGGTCGGTCCGGTGCAGATGGCGCGCAGCCTGCCCGACGACAATCCGGTGAAGGCGACCGCGCTGGCCTACGTCGAGAAGTACGAGGCTGCCCACGGCGCCGGTTCGGTGTCGAGTTTCGGTGCCTATGCCTGGGATGCCGGCGTGCTGCTGGAAGCCGCCGTGCCGGAAGCGCTGAAGACCGCGAAGCCGGGCACTGCCGAGTTCCGTGCCGCGCTGCGCGATGCGCTCGAGAACGTCAAGGAAGTGGCGGGCGCCACCGGCATCTTCACCATGAGCGCCGACGACCACCTCGGCCTGGACGAGCGTTCGCGGGTCATGATCGAAATCCGCAACGGCACCTGGTCGCTGCTCAAGTAAGTCGGCAGCACTCCACAGAACGGGTGCGTCCGTTGCGGGCGCACCCGTCCATGCCGCACGGCCGGCATGGCTTTCCCCTTTCCGGCTGGCGTCGTCCGACGGCCAGTGGAGACGACCCATGGATATGTCAATTGCACTGATACTGGGCCAGGACGGCATCACCAACGGCGCCATCTACGCGCTGCTGGCGCTGGCCCTGGTGCTGGTGTTCGCGGTCACGCGGGTGATCTTCATCCAGCAAGGCGAGTTCGTCGCCTACGGCGCGCTGACGCTGGCGATGATGCAGGGCGGCGGCATGCCGGCCACGCTGTGGCTGCTGCTGGTGATGGGGGTGCTCGTCACCCTGTTCGACTGTACTGCCGCACTCCGTGCGGGCCAGACGCGCAAGGCGCTCGGCGTCGCGGGCTGGAACCTGATTTATCCGCTGGTGCTGATGGGTCTGTTCGCTGCGGTGCCGGTCGATGCACTGCCGCTGTTCGTCCACGTCGTGCTGACGCTGGCGATCGTGGTGCCGATGGGGCCGATGATGTACCGCCTGATGTACCAGCCGATCGCCTCCGCGCCGGTGCTGATCCTGCTGATCGTGTCGGTGGCGCTGCACATCGCCATGGTCGGGCTGGGGCTGCTGTTCTTCGGTGCCGAAGGCCATCGGACGCCGTCCTTCAGTGATGCCAGCTTCGAGTTCGGTTCGCTGATGGTGAGCGGCCAGACGCTGTGGGTGCTGGTGGTGTCGGCATTGCTGATCGTCGCGCTGTACCAGTTCTTCGAGCGCACGCTGTACGGCAAGGCCTTGCGCGCGACTGCGATCAACCGCGTCGGCGCCCAGTTGATGGGCATCTCGCCGGCGCTCGCGGGCAAGCTCACCTTCCTGCTGGCGGCCTTCATCGGCGCGCTGTCCGGCGTGCTGATCGCGCCGATCACCACGATCTACTACGACACCGGCTTCCTGATCGCCCTGAAGGGCTTCGTCGCCGCGATCATCGGCGGTCTGGCGAGCTACCCGCTGGCGGCGCTGGGTGCGCTGGTGGTGGGCCTGCTCGAAGCCTTCGCCTCGTTCTGGGCCAGCGCCTACAAGGAAGTCATCGTCTTTACCCTGATCATTCCCGTGCTGCTGTGGCGGTCGCTGAGCACGCGCCACGTGGAGGAAGAAGAATGAGAGCCGACCGCTTGCTGCTGGGGGGCTTCCTGGTCCTGCTGCTGGTGCTGCCAGCCGTGCTGTCCCCCTACTACATCACGCTGCTGAACTACATCGGGCTGTATGCGATGGTGGCACTCGGGCTGGTGCTGCTGACCGGCGTCGGCGGCCTGACCAGCTTCGGCCAGGCGGCCTTCGTCGGCCTGGGCGCCTACACCACCGCGGCGCTGACCACGGCCACCGAGCTGCCGGGCTGGCTGGCCTGGGTGGGCGCATCGCCGTGGCTGACGCTGGTCGCCGGCCTGGTCATCACCGCCACCGTGGCGCTGATCCTGGGTTCGCTGACGCTGAAGCTGTCGGGCCACTTCCTGCCGCTGGGCACGATCGCCTGGGGCATCAGCCTGTACTTCCTGTTCGGCACCATGCAGAGCCTGGGCGGCCACACCGGCATCACCGGTATCCCGCCGATCGAGCTGTTCGGCTGGAAGCTGGACGAGGGCGGCGAGATCTACTACCTGATCTGGGCCTTCCTGCTGGTGGCGATGCTGACCACGCACAACCTGCTCGACTCGCGCGAAGGCCGTGCCATCCGCGCGCTGAAGGGCGGGCGGGTGATGGCCGAGGCGATGGGGGTGGATACCTCGCGTGCGCGCATGATCATCTTCGTCATCGCCGCGCTGCACGCCTGCGCCGCGGGCTGGCTGTACGCGCACATGCAGCGCTTCGTCAATCCGACGCCGTTCGGCGTGCATATCGGCATCGAATACCTGTTCATGGCGGTCATCGGCGGCGCCGGCTACGTCTGGGGCGCGATCGTCGGCGCGGGCGTCATCACCGTGCTCAAGCAGTGGCTGCAGGACTGGCTGCCGCAACTGCTCGGCGCCAACGGCAACTTCGAGATGATCGTGTTCGGCATCCTGATGGTGCTGGTGCTGCACCGTGCCCGCGAGGGCCTGTGGCCGATCCTGAAGAAGCTGGTGCCGCTGCCGGTGGTGAACAAGAAGATCGACGAGGCGGCCGAGACGCTGCCGCGCCGCACGCTGCCGAAGGCGGGCGAGCCGATCCTGGTGGCGAAGAACGTCACGCGCAAGTTTGGCGGCCTGGTGGCGAACAACGACATGAGCCTGGAAGTGCGCGCCGGCGAGATCCTCGCCCTGATCGGGCCGAACGGCGCCGGCAAGAGCACGATGTTCAACCAGATCTCGGGCGTCGATACGCCGACTTCGGGCGAAGTGCTGTTCCTCGGCAAACCGGTGGCCGGCCACGATTCGCGCGAGATCGCCCGCATGGGCATGAGCCGGACCTTCCAGCACGTCAAGCTGCTGCCGACGATGACGGTGCTCGAGAACGTCGCCATCGGCGCCCACCTGCGCAGCGGCAAGGGCGTGCTCAGTGCGGCCTGGCGCATGGACCGCGCCGAGGAGGCGCGCATCCTGAAGGAAGCGGCCTGGCAGATCGAGCGCGTCGGCCTCAAGGACTTCATGTACGAAGAGGCGGGCAGTCTCGCGCTCGGCCAGCAGCGCATCCTCGAGATCGCCCGCGCGCTGTGCGCCGACCCCTGCCTGCTGCTGCTCGACGAGCCCGCCGCCGGCCTGCGGCTGAAGGAGAAGCAGGCGCTCGGCGATCTGCTGCGCAAGCTGCGCGCCGAAGGCATGGCGACGCTGATCGTCGAACACGACATGGACTTCGTCATGGGCCTGGTCGATCGCGTGGTGGTGATGGAGTTCGGCCAGAAGATCGCCGAAGGCCTGCCCGACGAGATCCAGAAGAACCCGGCGGTGCTCGAAGCCTATCTGGGAGGTGTGGAATGATCGCAGGCCAGAGGAGCGAAACGATGGCGGACAGTGTGCACAGCAATGCCGGCGCGGCCAAGCCGGTGCTGGAGGTCAGGGATCTCTGTGTGTCCTACGGCAAGGTCGAGGCGCTGACCAATGCCAGCCTGACTGTCGGCGAAGGCCAGATCGTCACCGTGATCGGCCCCAACGGCGCCGGCAAGACGACGATGCTGTCGGCGATCATGGGCGTGCTCGGCTCGAAGGGCAAGGTCGAGTTCGACGGCACCCTGGAAGTCGTGCCCGAAGTCGAGCGCATGGTCGCGCGTGGCATGAACCTGGTGCCCGAGAAGCGCGAACTGTTCGGCGAGATGAGCGTCGAGGACAACCTCGTGCTCGGCGCCTTCCAGCGCTACCGCATGGGCAAGCGCGACCACGGACAGACGCTGGAAGAGGTCTATGCGCTGTTCCCGCGCCTGAAGGAGCGCCGCGACCAGGCCGCCGGCACGATGTCCGGCGGCGAGCGCCAGATGCTGGCGGTGGGCCGCGCGCTGATGGCCAAGCCCAAGCTGCTGATGCTCGACGAGCCCAGCCTGGGTCTGGCGCCGCTGATCGTGCGCGAGATCTTCCGCATCATCGCCGAGCTGCGCCGGCGCGGCGTGTCGATCCTGCTGGTCGAACAGAACGCGCGCGCGGCGCTGCAGGTCGCCGACTACGCCTACGTGCTCGAGACCGGGCAGGTGGCGATGGAAGGGCCGGCCCATCTGCTGGCCGACGATCCCCGCGTCATCGAAGCCTATCTGGGCTTCGGCAAGCACCAGGACATGCTGGCGACCTGAGCGCCGGGCAAGGAGACTCCGATGGAAGCGATGCGCATATTGATGGATGAACACCAGTCGCTGGCGGCGATCATCCACGCCATCCGGTACATGATCAAGGAGATCGGCGAAGGCCGGCTCGAACCGGATCACAAGCTGCTGAAGGCGATGGTCGAATACCTCGACGCCTACCCCGAGAAGCGCCACCACCCGAAGGAAGACGAATTCCTCTTCGGGCCGCTGAGGGCGCGCACCGAGGAGGGTGCCGAAGTGCTGGCCCACCTGGAGCGGGAACACGCCGAAGCCGACGCCCGCATCAAGACGCTGGAAGCCGCGCTGGCGCGCTACCAGGCGGGCGAGCCCTGTGGCTTCGAGGCCTTCAGCGAGGCCTTCGATGCCTATGCCGAGTTCTACCGCCTGCACATGATGACCGAGGAGCGCGAGGTCATTCCGCTGCTGATCAAGTACCTCACGCCCGAAGACTGGGCGCGCGCCGATGCCGGCTTCGCCGCCAACCGCGACCCGATGGGCGGCACCCGCAACGCCGGCGGGCAGGAGGACTTCGGCCGCATCTTCTCCAAGCTCGTCGCCGCTGCGCCGGCGCCGATCGGGCTGGGCGCGGGGCCGTACAAGGACGACTGAGGGGACCACGTACGGCTCGGCCTTGTCCTGCGTGCATCTGCCCAATGGACCGCCCAGCCGTGCTCGGGCCGCAGTTCGGCGATGCCGTCGGGCAGCCTGCACGAACGCGCGCCGGGGGCGGGTGAGGTCTCCCTCGTTCCCCGGAACGAACGGGATTGCAGCCCCATGGCATGGGGCTGCAATCCTCCGTGGGCGGGGTGTCTTACTTGCCCTGGGTCAGCTTGGTGTGGCTCGTGATCAGGTTGCGGTAGTCCGGGATGTGCGCCGAGAACAGCGCGCCCAGGCCTTCGACGTCGTTGCGCCAGTCGCGGTGCAGCTCGCAGGCCACGCCGAACCAGGTCATCAATTGCACGCCGGCCGCTTCCATGCGGCGCCAGGCCGAGTCGCGGGTGAGCTCGTTGAAGGTGCCCGAGGCGTCGGTGACCACGAACACGTCGAAGCCTTCCTCGATCGCCGACAGTGCCGGGAAGGCGACGCAGACCTCGGTCACGACTCCGGCGATGATCAACTGCCTCCTGCCGGTGGCTTTCACCGCGGCGACGAACTCGTCGTTGTCCCAGGCGTTGATGTTGCCGGGGCGGGCGATGTACGGCGCATCCGGAAACTGTTCGACCAGTTCCGGCACCAGCGGGCCGTTGGGGCCGGATTCGAAGCTGGTGGTGAGGATGGTCGGCAGCTTGAAGTACTTGGCGAGGTCGCCCAGCGCCAGCACGTTGTTCTTGAATCTGTCCGGGTCGATGTCCCGGACCAGTGACAGCAGGCCGGTCTGGTGGTCCACCAGCAGCACGGCGGCGTTGTTCTTGTCGAGGCGAACGTAGGGTTTGGTCATGATGGATCTCCTTCAGGGTTGAAGCATTGCCCGGGGGATGGGCGGAAAGCGGCCCCTTTTTGTGCCGGGGCCTCGGGTAGTCGATGAAGGCCGTTTTGCCGGGAGCCGCCCTGGCTGGCGCAGAAAGGCATCTGGGCGTGCAGCCTTCATGCTGCGGCGTCGACCAGGACCAGTTCGGCATCCTCGACGGCGAGCACGCTGATCGCTTCTTCGCCGCAGATCGCCGCGCCGTCGCGTGCATCGAGGGTGACGCCATTGACTTCGACACGCCCGCAGGCGGGTACCAGGTAGCCATGGCGCGCCGTGTCCGCGAAGCGGTATTCGGCACGTTCCCCTGCTTTCAGCGTGGCGCCCAGCACCCGCGCGGCGGTGCGGATCGGCAATGCATCGCCGTCGCCGTCGATGCCGCTGGCCAGCGGTACGAATTGCCCCGAACGATCGGCCTTGGGGAAGGGCCTGGCGCCCCAGGACGGCGGTTCGCCGCGCCGGTCGGGGATGATCCAGATCTGGAAGATGCGGGTGACGCCCGGTTCCAGGTTGTATTCCGAGTGGCGGATGCCCGTGCCTGCGCTCATCACCTGCACGTCGCCGGCCACCGTGCGGCCCTTGTTGCCGAGGCTGTCCTGGTGCGTGATGGCGCCTTCGCGGACGTAGGTGATGATCTCCATGTCCGCGTGCGGGTGCGGCGGAAAGCCGGTTCCGGGGGCGATGGTGTCGTCGTTCCAGACACGCAGCGCGCCCCAATGCACACGCTTCGGATCGTGGTATTCGGCGAAGGCAAAGTGGTGCCTGGCGTCCAGCCAGCCGTGGTGGGCTCCGCCAAGGCTGTCGAAGGGGCGGCGGTCGATCATGGCGATCTCCTCGGGAACAGGATTGCGATGGATGCAGTTTAGGTGCCATCAGGTGTGATAAAAATAGAAAAAATGGAATTCCATTCTTTCCATCGTTGGGGGATCGGGAGCAAGGAACGCAGCGCCATCCTGGATGACGGATGCTTGAGCCGGGTGGGTTTTCTTGTACGCCGTCAATGTGACGAATAGAATCGATGCACTCTGATCGATTCCATAAAACATGAAAAAACTGCCAGACTTGGAGGCGTGGGCCATCTTTGCCAAGGTGGCCGAGACGGGCTCCTTCGCCCGCGCCGCAGCCGAGTTCGCCTTGTCGCAAGCCACCGTATCGAAGGCGATTTCGCGCTTGGAAGCACGCATGAAGACCATGCTGTTCCATCGCACTTCCCGCCGCATGTCCCTGACCGAGAGCGGGCTGGGCGCGCTGGAACATGCGACGCGCATCCTGGAGGAGGGTGAGGCGGTGGAGGCGGAACTGGCCGAGCAGTCGGCCAGCCTGCGCGGCCCCGTGCGGATCGCGGCGCCGATGTCGTTCGGGCTTTCGCACCTGGCTCCGGCACTGCCGCGCTTCATGGAAGCGCATCCGGAGGTGGGCCTGGACATCGAGTTCAGCGACGAGATGGTCGACCTGGTCGCGAACCGCTTCGACCTGGCGCTGCGCATCGCGAGCCTGGCCGACTCCAGCCTGCTCGCCAGGCGCCTGTGCACCGTGCGCCTCCTGCTCGTCGGCGCGCCGGGCTATTTCGCGCGCCGTGGCCGCCCGCGCCATCCGCGTGAACTGGTCGAGCACCGCGCCCTGCAGTATGCGTACTCGCGCAGCGGCGCGAACTGGCGTTTCCGCCACGAGCGCCATGGCGAATTCACCCAGGCGATGAATACGCCGCTGCGGGTCAACAATGCCGAAGCCTTGGCACCCGCGCTGTTGGCCGGGTTGGGCTTGGCGCTGCAGCCGGAGTTCCTGGCCTGGCAGGACATCCAGGCGGGAAGGCTGGAAACGGTCATGGACGACTGGCAGGTCGAGCCCGTCGCCCTGCATATCGTGACGCCGCCCGGGCGGAGGCGGCCGGCCCGCGTTCAGGCCCTGATCGACTATCTTGCCGAGCATTTTGCAAGCGCGCCCTGGGCGCGGGACGGCCAGGGCGCCGGCTGACCGGTTCGATGAGGGAGGTTCTTCGACTGGCGGGGCTGTTTCTGAACCCTGAATGGGTTGTGCCCTAACGGAACTGGTTCAGCTCATTCCCGGGCAGGAGGCAGGGCAGTCACACGAATGCCCTGGGAAGGGGGCCGTGCAGGGACGACTGAAGCCGCGACGCCCGCGCGGCTCCGCCTTCACGGCCTGTGCCCGCGCTGCGGCCCGGCTCCCAGCTTCATCGCCCACAGCCACCATGCCGCGCCCAGCAGCGCCAGCAGGCCGCCGACGAGGCCGATGTGCTGCAGCCCGGCATGCGAACTCACCTGGCTGCCGATCAGTGCGCCCGCACCGATGCCGACGTTGAACAGACCCGAGAACATCGCCATCGCGACGTCGGTGGCATCCTTGGCCAGTTGCAGTACCTTGGCCTGTATCGACAGTGCCATCGCCACCATCGCCGCACCCCAGACCGAAACCAGCACATACAGCAGCTGGCTGTCGCCGACGGCGGTGGTCAGCAGCAGCAGGCAGCAGGCCAGCACGCCGGTGCTGACCAGCAGGAAGGCACGCGGCCAGCGCCGGCTGTAGCGCGAGAACAGCAGGCTGCCGACCAGCCCCATGCCGCCGTAGAGCAGCAGCACCAGCGTGGTGACGTGGGCGTCGAAGCCGCCGAACTGCTGCACGAAGGGTTCGATGTAGCTGTAGGCGGTGAACTGCGCGGAAATCACCACCACGATCAGCACGTACTGCGCCACCAGTGCCGGACGGCGGAACAGCAGCGGCAGGCTGGACAGCGAACCGGCGTTGAGGCTGGGCAGCGGCGGCAGCAGCCGGGCCAGGATGAGCATCACCACCAGCGCCACGCCGCCGATGGCGAGGAAAGTGGCGCGCCAGCCCAGCAGCCCGCCGATCACGCGCCCGAGCGGAATGCCCAGCACCATCGCCAGCGTGGTGCCGGCGGCGAGCAGGCTCAAGGCCTGCGTCGCCTTGCCTGCCGGGGCGATGCGCACCGCCAGCGACGCGGTGATCGACCAGAACACCGCATGTGCCAGTGCAACGCCCACGCGGCTCGCCATCAGAACCTCGAAGCTCCAGGCGAAGCCCGACAGGACGTGGCTGACGACGAACAGCACGAACACGACGATCAGCAGGCGGCGGCGGTCGATGTTGCGGGTCAGCAGCATGCCCGGCAGCGACACCAGCGTCACCAGCCAGGCATAGATGGTCAGCATCAGGCCGACGTGCTCGACCGGCATGCCGAAGCTGCCGCCGATGCCGCTGAGCAGCCCCACCGGCACGAATTCGCTGGTGTTGAACACGAACGCGCCCAGCGCCAGCGCGATCACGCTGAGCCAGCGCTGGCGGTCGGTCAGGACTGGCAACGGAGAAGAAACGGCAGCGGCGTCCGTCGGGGCGGGCGGACGTGGGGAAGCGGGTGCAGGAGGCATGATGCGGGGGCAAGACTGGATGTGACGGGTGGCGGAGGCCACGGCCGCGGATTCTGACACGATCCGGCGGGTGTCGGCGAAGACCGCTTCGCCATCGCCGCTTTTATATGCCGAATAGATTGCGCGTATAAGCCAGCGTGATGTAGTTCTTGTTCCAGGTCATTCGAAACCCTTATGCTCGCGTGGATATACAGGACGCCGGCCTCAAATTTGTGCCCTGCCTGCCGTCAAGAGGCAACGACACCGGCGCTGTCTGGCCACGGCCTTCACATACTCCATTGGGTAACGATCCATGACCGTATTCCGCCGCTCCTCCCCGCCGACTTCCGCCACATCCGGGGCGCCCACAGTTTCGCACCTTGCTCCGCGCAGCAGCCGGCTGGCGCTGGAGGCCCGGCTGCTGTTCGATGGTGCGGGTGCAGTGGCGGGGGTGGAGGCGTTCGACGAGCCGCTCAGCGTGGCGGAGCCCAGCGCCAACAATGATGCCGGCGCCCATGTCGTTGCCGTCGATGGCTGGACGCTGAGTGGCTCGGGCAGCGTCACCATCAACGTGACGCTGGATGACCCCAGTGCGGGCACGCTCAGCGCGAACGGCTTCACCGGCAGCGTGGCCGACGCCCAGGATTGGCTGAACGGCCTGAGCTTCACCGCCGCCGACGTCGAATTGGGCAACACGGCCAGGACCGTGCGCGTGACCGTGGATGTGGATGGCGTGCAAGCCCACCGCGACATCACCATCACCCCCAGCAACGACCCGGTCACGCTGGCCGATACGAGCATCGACGTCGCGGAAGGCAACACCAATCGCGTCATCACGAAGGACGAACTGGCGCCCGTCGATCCGGAAGTCGCAGCGGGCACCCAGGATCCCAGCCAGATCGTCTACAGCATCATCGCCGCAAGCGATCTGCCCCAACACGGCTATCTCACCCTGGGCGGACAACGCCTGGGCGTGGGCTCGGTGTTCACGCAGCAGGACGTCATCGACGGCAAGCTCGCATACGTCCACACGGCCGGCGGCGCGTCGGAGCAGAACATGGCGGACGGATTCACCGTGCGCATCAATGACGGCGCGACGCCAATCGGCGAATCCGACACGGCGCGCATCACGCTGAACATCACGCCGGTCAACCAGACGCCCACCATCGGCGGTGCCGGCGTCGTCTACGAAGGTCAGCCCAGCAATGCCGCCGGCACCGGCAACGTCGGCCAGTACATCGACGGCAGCACCGGCGGCGACCCGACGGACGTGCTGGACACCTCGGTGGTGAGGCTGACTTCCCTGCCGCCCACGGCCAATGGCGGCACCTTGTATTACACCGGCACTGCTACCCGGGGCGGCTCGACGCAGTCCTATACCAATCACCGGATCACCCAGGCCGACATCGACGCCGGCTTCACTTTCCTGTATTCGGCGCGCAACGGGCTGACGTACGCTCACGATGGCCGCGAGGGCGTGGCCAGCGACAGCTTCGGCGTGTCCATCACCGACCAGGGTGGCGACACGGGCTCTCCTGCCACGGCGAACGGCACCGTCACGCTGACGATCCGGCCAGTGGATGACGATCCGGTGCTGGGCTCCAACGACTACCCCGATTCCGCCCTGGAAGCGGCCGTTCCTGGCTCGGCGGATGGCGCCGGCCACTATTCCATCGTCCTGACGCCCGGCATGATCGGTGCGCGCGACGTCGATACCAACGACAGGAACCTGCGCTTCATCGTCGATTACAACGGCAGCGACATCGACCACGGCCATCTTCAAATTCGAGTTGGCGGCACCTGGTTCAATATTCCTCCCGGCGAATCGTTCTCGATGGAAGACATCACCGCCGGCAACATCCGCTACGTCCAGACCCACGACGCCGATCCGGGCGACACCGACCAGTTCTTCTTCAAGGTCGTGGACAGCACCAACGCCCTGCGCTGGAATGCCGATGGTTCGACCTACGACCGCATCGGCGGTATCTACGACGATCCCGCTGACCGGAGCTCGGTGCTGACGGATCACCGCTTTACCATCCGACTGACCGACCAGATGCCGGGAGATGACGGTACGGTCTGGGGCGATCTGGATCGCACGCCCCAGCATAGCGACAGCACTCACGCAGGCACGAATCCTGTCGGGGGTAGCGGCAAGGGCACGCTCGATGAAGACGGAGCGGTCGTCCTGACAGGCACGAGTGCCGATCCTGCCACCGATCCCTATCTGTCCTACCAAGCCACCGGTGTGCTGCCCGAAGAAGTGGTCTACACCTTCGACGGCTTCATCGACGATGCCAGCAGCTCTGACCAGGCCGGTGAACTGCAGAAATGGAACGGCTCGGCCTGGGTCACGCTGAACCGCTACGACACTTTCACACAGAAGGATCTCGACGCCGGCAACATCCGCTTCCAGCACGACGGTGACAGCGAGAAATTCGTGTCCACCGCCAGATTCACCGTGTCGGCGGGCGTGATGAGGTTCGACAGTGGCACCAATACCTGGGTACAGGATCTCTGGACGCCCACCTTCACCTTCTACATCAAGCCCACCAACGATGCCCCGACCGCCAGCGGTTCCAGCGGCCTGGTCATCAGGGAAGGCGGTACCGTCGGCATCACCACGGATTGGCTGACGATCGGCGACCCGGACGATGCCGCCAGCAACACCACCATGGACGGCATGGAGGATCTGGACGATGCCCAGACACGCAATGGCGAGAACAATTACGCCGTCGACCACGACGCCGCAAATCCGCTGAAGTTCAAGCTCACCGAATTGCCGGCCGGCGGCAAGCTGCAATATTACGACGGCACGAGCTGGGTCGACATCACCGAAGCCAACAAGGGCAGCATCGAACTGGAGGCCGGCTGGCTGACCAACGACGAAGCGACGACCCGCCTGCGCTTCGTCCACGACGGCTCGGAAGTTCACACCACCGAATTCAAGGTGCAGGCCATCGACCGCTGGGGCACCACGTCTACCGAAGGCACGGTCAGGATCCAGGTCACCAACGTCAACGACGCGCCGCAGATCGCGCGCACGCCGAACGACCCCGATCCGGTGGAGGGCGACGGCTCGCCCAGCGTCATCGGCACGCCCAGCGCCAACAACCCGATCACCGTCACCGAAGGATCGGAAGAGGCGATCACGCGTACCGATCTGCAGGCCATCGACAGCGACAGCAGCAGCAAGCAGGTCCAGTACAAGATCACCGAAGCGACCAAGTACGGCGACATCATGCTGGGCGGCAAGAAGCTCGGGGTGGGGTCGTCCTTTACGCAGGATGACATCGATCACGGCCGGGTGACGTATGTGCATCGCGGCAGCGAAACGCCGGACGGGCCGGTTTACGACGACCACTTCAAGTTCACGCTGTCGGACGGCGACAAGGAGCAGACCGGCAACGAGTTCTGGATCCACGTCAATCCGGCCAACGACCCGCCCACCGTCACCGTGCCCGGCACGCCGCAAAGAACGGGGACTGACGGCATCAACCGCATTTCCGGTGTCAGCGTCGCCGACCGCGACCTGACGGATGGTGTCAACGCGAACGAAGAAGACTTCATCCAGGTCACGGTGCGGCTGAAGGACAGCGATGGGAACGTGGTGGCGAGCGGTTTCACGTTCGGTCATGGCACGCCCGGCGACACCGGCGGCAAATGGAAGGCCGACGCCTCTGGCGGCCTGCTGGTGCTGCAAGGCACTCGCGCGCAGGTCAACGCCGCCCTGGCGGAGTTGAGCGTCAGCTTTACCGCGGACATGGACGCCAAGTACACCCTGGAAGTCATCGCCGACGACCGCACGCGCAACGTGGATGGCACATTGGTGGCGAACAGCGCCAACGGCGGTGCGCTCAACCAGCCCACGACGCCGGGCGGTACGCCCGGCGCCATCGATGGCAATGACTACGACTGGTCGCAGACTGCCACCGCCGTCCCGCCGAACAGCGGCAACATCACCGCCAGGACCATAGAGCTGTGGTCGTCCAAGGACAACGATCAACCAGTGCTGACGGTGCCGACCGGCCCCGTCGACGTCAATGAAGACGTGCGCTCGCGCATCCCCGGTGGCAGCTTCGTCGTCAGCGATGCGGAATCCGCCGCGTTCGATACGCCCGTCACCGTCACGATCACCGTGCCCAGCGGCAGCCTGCACATCGGCAGCATGGGCAGCGCAAGCAGCGTGATGCCATCCGGCACGGATCGCAATTCGGTCGGCATCGCCGGACAGGGTGGCGACACGCTGACGCTGACCGGCCGCGCCTCCGACATCCAGGCCCTGCTCAACGACGCAGCCAGCACCGGCGGGCTGTATTACACTTCGGCGTCCAACGTCAATCATGATCTGAACAGCGGCGGTGCCGGCGATGCCAGCAATGGCGACGTGACGGTGAGCTTCTCGCTGACCGAAGGTGATTCGGCCATCGGTACATCTCACGGCCAGCCTACGCTCACCGGCTCGATCGATCTGACCATCGTCGCGATCAACGACGCCCCCACGGTCAACGCGGGTAGCGGCCAGGTCAGCATCGCTTCGGATCAGCCCCATTCCGTCGGCGGTATTTCGATCGGCGACATGGACGCCAATGATGGTTATGCCGCTGGCGAGACCGATGGCGTGATCCAGGCCATCGTCCGTCTGCAGAGAAACACCGGCGGCAACAACTGGGCCATCCTGTCGCAGGCCGATTACGGCTCGGACGGCATGGGCATCAAGCTGAGCAGCACAGCCACCGGCAGCGGCGTCACCATCGACGGCACCTTCGATGGCAACGACGACGTGCTGGTGCTGCGTGGCACCCTGGCGCAGATCAATGCCTATCTGGCGGGCCTGCAAGTCCAGTTCAGCAATGCCGCCGATTCCAACGTGGACAGCCTCTATCGGCTGGAAGTCGTCGCCGACGACCGGCTGCGCGACGCGGCAACCGGCGATTTGATCGATACCGATGCGGGAGCGGCGGGCCTGCAGCCGGGCGCCAACGGCGGCGCGCAGAACCAGCAGAACGGCTTGCCGGCTGTGCCCGCTACGGACAGCTTCGACGTCTACAGCACTACGGTCAGCGGTTACGGTGTTTTCAACGTCGTAGCTGCCACCCGCGACCTGTTCGTGTCGTCGGTCAACGACCCCGGCAAGATCACCGCCGAGGACGTCACGGTCAACGAAGGCAGCGCCACGGTCGCGCTGGACGCCACCCGGGGCAAGTTCGCGCTCGACGACTCGGACCACAACGGGTCTACTGCCATGGAAACCACCGTCACCGTGACCAAGGGCACGATCACGGCCGTCGGCGCTCATGCAGACAAGGTGAGCGGCCTCAACTCGAACACCATCACGATCACGGGTGCGACCCAGGCCGAGATCAACGCCATCCTGCGCAGCCTGACCATCACCCTGCCCGGCGCCGATACGGCAGCCAGGCAGGACTGGAACGGCCAGTTCGACGTCACCGTGGTCTACAACGACAAGGGCAATACCGGCCTGCGCCCTGGCGCGCTGGCTGGCGACAGCGACGACCCTCGCGGCACCAACGGCGACTATTCCTATGCCGATCCTGACGGCAGCGATGGCGATTCCGCCAACGACAACCACCTGGTCACCACCCGCACCATCACCGTCACCGTCAATCCGGGCAACGACGCACCCGTGGTCACGGGTACGGGCAACGCAAGCATTCTTGCCGTCAGCGAAGGCACCGACGGCGGCGATACCGCCAAGACCGTCGGTGAACTGTTCGGCAGCCGCTTCCGGGACGACCGCGACGATGTGGACAACAGTGGCGCCGCCGATGGCCTGACCAGGGGTTCCGACAGCGACGACTTCCACGGCGTGGCCGTGGTGGGCAATGCCGCCACCGCCGGCCAGGGGGTGTGGGAATACTCCGCCGACGGCACCACCTGGAGCGCGATTTCCACCGACCTTGCCGATGGCAAGGCGCTGATCCTGGAAAAGACTGCGCAAATCCGCTTCAATCCTGCGGACGATTTCCACGGCACGCCGGGCGGGCTGAATGTGCGCCTGGTCGAAACCTACGACGATGCCACGGGTACCGCCGACACGACCTCGTCGACTGCCGCCGCGCAAAACCCCTCCACCGGCGCCATCATCGACCTGACCGCCAATGGCGGCACCGGCAGCACCAGTCTGTACAGCGCCGGCACCATCGCGCTGACCACCACGGTCGCCAATGTCAACGACGCGCCGTCGCTGACGGGCAATGCCATGTTGGGCAGCACGGCAGAAGACAGCACCGGCAGCACGCCGATGAGTGCGTCGGACATCGCCAGCCAACTGAGCTACAGCGACGCCACCGACGACCAGACCGCCATCGCCGGCGGCGACGACGCGGCATCGGATCTGACCGCCATCGCCATCACCGGCAACGCTGCCGACCCGGACTCGGAAGGCAACTGGCAGTACACCCTGGACGGCGGCGCCAACTGGATTGCCGTGCCGATCGACGCCGCCAACGGCAAGGCCATCGTGCTGTCCACCGGCAATGCCGAGCATCAGGTCCGCTTCGTGCCCGCCGCCGACTTCAACGGCACGCCCGGCGGGCTGACCGTGCGCGGCGCGGACGGCACCTGGACCGGTACGGCGGGCGAGCGGGACATCAGCGGCACCATCGGCGGCACGCACCCCTGGTCGGCGGACAGCGGCACGGTGGGTATCATCGTGACGCCCGCCAATGATGCGCCGGAATTCACGCACGCGCCCCGCAATCCGACCATCACCGAAGACGGCACCACCGGCGGCAGCACTTCGGTGCCGGCCACTACGCTGCTGGGCAACGGCATGGTGTCGGACATCGACCTGCCGACCACGCCCGATCTGGACGACGACGTCTTCGGCGCGGGCACCATCACCGTCAAGCTGACCTCGGGCACGTTCTCCGGCTCGGGCGACGTGCTGCAGATCGACGCCACCCTGGATGGCATCGCCAGTGTGACGGGCGGCAGCAATGGCGACGACCTGGTCATCACGCTGAGCGACGATGCCACCAGGGGTCAGGTGGCTGCCATCCTGGCCGCCATCGAATACCTGAACACCAGCGACAATCCCACCAACTTCGGCGACAACGGCACCCGCGACTACAGCATCACGCTGAGCGACGGCAAGAACGCCCAGGGCAGCGGTAACGCCGGCAGCGGCACGGCGCTGGAAAAAACCGTCACCGGCACCATCACCATCGATGCCGCCAACGACCCGCCAGCGGCAACGCCGGACACCAACAGCCTGACGAACATCCAGACCACGGTGACGGGCAACGTCATTCAGGGCACGCATGCCGATGGCAGCGGCGCGGCATTGCCGGCCCAGCCGTCCGATGGCGACCCGGATACGCGGATC
Source organism: Thauera carbonicopians (assembly GCF_025699485.1). Taxonomy (GTDB): domain Bacteria; phylum Pseudomonadota; class Gammaproteobacteria; order Burkholderiales; family Rhodocyclaceae; genus Thauera. The sequence continues at coordinate 104,638 of NZ_JANUXN010000003.1, forward strand.
GACGCTCTGAAGATCAGCCGCATCGAAGTGACCACCGTCGATCACGGCAACCCCGTGCCGGGGCAGGACATCGCCGGCAGCGATCCGGTCACCGTGCAAGGCAGATACGGCGCCCTGGTGCTGTACCCGGACGGCAGCTATACCTATACGCTCGACCGCGACAATCCGGACGTCTATGGCATGGCGGACGGCGCGACGCTGACCGAGACTTTCGGCTACACGCTGTCGGACGGTGACAAGACGGATACCGCGACGCTGACCGTCACCATCACCGGCCAGGACGTCACCACGCCGCCCGGCATCGTGTCTGAGGATGGCAACGGCGCTGCCGACGGCCACAACACCGTCCACGAGCGTGGCCTGGGCTCGAGCAGCGACACCAGCGAAACGACGACCGGTTCCATCGCCGTGACGGCGGAAGGCGGCGTCGCCTCGGTGAAGATCGGCGGCAGAGACATCCCGATGAGCGAACTGGCCAACGCGGCCGACACGCCCATCCTCATCTACACCCCGCTGGGCAGGCTGACCGTCACCGGCTTCACGCCGGCGTTCGGCGAGCCGATCTCGGCCCCTCGCGAAGGCACGATCCACTACAGCTATACGCTGACCGCTCCCGTCGACAACAGCACGCCGCCCGCGACCGATGCCGAAACGACCGACACGATCGCACTGGAGATCAAGGACCGCGTCTACGCTACCCCGAGCGTCGGCTCGCTCGTAATCCAGATCGTCGACGACGTGCCGGTTGCCGAGGATGACGTCGCCATCGTCGATAACGGTACCGACTCCGTCACCAGCAATTCCATCACCGGCAACGCCAGCGCAGTCGGCAAGGACGTCAAGGGCGCGGATGACGCGACCATCACCACGGTGAGCAGCAACAATGTCGGCGCCAACACGGCCATCGACGACGGCGCCACGCTGACCATCGCGGGCGAACATGGCACCATGGTCCTGAACAAGAGCACAGGTGCGTTCACCTACTCCCGCAACGACGGCGAGCCGCTGACCGCCACCGACGTGTTCACCTACACGCTGACCGACGGCGATGGCGACACCGACACGGCCACGATCACCATCATCATCGACGACACGGGGCCGGTCGTCACCGATGGCAGCGGCCAGCCGCCTACCACCCAGCCCATCGATCCGGCCGACCCGAGCGGCCCGACGCGTCTGGTCGTCAAGCCCGACGGCAGCGTCAGGGAGTCCGGCTTGCCTGAAGGCAGCGTGCCTGGCACGGGCCACACCACCACCGGCACGATCGGCTTCACACCGGGTGACGGCAACAACACCGTGATTCTCGGCGGCATACCGGTCACTGGCGTCGGCCAGAAGATCGCCACGCCGTTCGGCGAAGTCACCATCACCGAGTTCGACCCCGCCGCCGGCAGGGTCGGCTACGAATACGAACTCAAGGCGCCCACCAACGGCGATACCACCACCGACGAGTTCGAGCTCAGGATCACCGACGCGGATGGTGACTCCTCCACCGTCACCGTGGTCGTCGACATCATCGATGACATGCCGGCGGCCGAGGCCGACACTGCCGAACTGACCCGCAACCGGCCCGATGTCAACGGTGTTCGCAACACGATCTCCGGCAACGTCCATGACAACGACCGCATCGGCGCCGACGGTGCCGATGCCAGCGGCCCGGTAACGGGCGTGGTGGCAGGCACGGCCGGCGGTGACGTTGCCGGCGGTGTCGGGACGGAAGTGCCCGGCAGCTACGGTACGCTGACGCTGAACGCCGACGGCAGCTACGCCTACGAACTGGATGCGAACCATCCGGCCGTGGCCGCCCTTCTCGGCGACCAGACGCTGACCGACACTTTCACCTACACCGTCACGGACGCCGACGGTGACACGTCCACCACGACGCTGACCGTCACCATCCGTGGCAACACGCCGCCGGTGGCAGCGGACGACGTGCGTACCGCGCCAGAGGACACGCCGGTATCCGGCAACGTCATCACCGGCGGTGCCGGCGGCGAGCAGCCCGATGGCGACGCAGACGGCAACTCGCTGACGGTGACGCGGATCGTCGTCGAAGGCAGCTCCATCGAGGTGCCCGCGGACGGCTCCCCGGTCACGGTGGACATCCCAGGCAAGGGTACGCTGGTGTTCGACAAGGACGGCAGCTATACCTTCACACCGGTGGCGGATTGGCACGGCAGCGTGCCGCCGATCACCTATACCGTGGACGACGGCCGCGGCGGCACCGATACGGCGACGCTGACCATCACGGTCACGCCGGTGGACGACGCCGAGCCGGATGCACGCAGGACCGAGTCCAGCACGCCGGTGACGCTGGATCCGCTGGAAAACGACAGGTTCAGCAACCCGGATGCCACGGTCACCGACGTCACCCAGGGCGAGTTCGGCACCGTGGTGATCGGGCCGGACGGCCGCATCATCTATACGCCCAGGCCGGGTCTGTCCGGTACCGACACCTTCACCTACACGGTGACGAGCGGCGGCGTGACGGAAACCACCACGGTGACGATCGAGGTCATGCCGGACAATCCGGCGGCTTCGCCGTCTGACCCCTTCATCGACACCGGAACCCCGCGCGCACCGGACATCCGCAATCCCATTCGCAACAGTGCGGTAGGCGATGACCCCAGTCCATACTTCTACGGCGCTGTCTTCGACCGGCTGCCGCGCATGGACCTGCCGTTCCATCCCATCGTCTATGTCAACCGCGAGGTGGCGCGTTCGCAGCAGATGCGCGAAGCCCATGACGCGCGAGGCGAAGGCGATGCCAGCCTGGTGGAAGGCGCCCGCCACGAGCAGCGGCTGAGCAGCCAGCGCCTGGCCATGGAGCACACGCTGTACGTGCAGAGCGCCGTTCGCAGCAGCAGTTCGCTGAGCGAGCGCCTGGCGGCGCGTGTGGACGGTCATCGTTCCCACCTGAACCTGACCGGCGACGGCCGCCATCTTTCCGCGCCCGAACTGTTCGGTGCGGACGTGCTGGGCTGGCCTTTGCTCAAGGGCAAGCGGCCGGCGATCGAGCAGAACGATGCGGCGGACAGCGAGTCCGCGCCGCAGGATGGCGCCGCGCCCGTGGGCGAGCAGGCGACGGAAGCGCACGGCGAATCGAAGGCCGAGTCCGCCGCGGCGCCGCAGGATGCTGCGGCGATGGCGGCCGCGCCCTCGTTCTCCGAGCAACTGCGCAGCGGCCGCGACACCTTGCCCGGCGCCTTGCCCATGCTCCACGAGCCGGTCTGAGCGCTGCCTCGACACAAGCCGAATTCACCACGCACATTTCGTCCATATCGAGAGAGATCATGTCCAACAACAAAACCTCCCGGCGCCTCCCCGTTCGTCTGCTGGCCCTGTCCTGCCTCAGCCTCGCCCTGGCGGCCTGCGGCACCATCCAGCCCCAACCGTTCTCCGCCGACGAGGTCACGGAGCGCGTTGCGCAGGATCGCCTGCAGATGTATGCCGAGCAGGAGCCGATCACCGGCCCGATCGGCTTCCACGAAGCAGCGGCGCGTGCGCTCAAGTACAACCTGGACTACCGTCTCAAGCTGCTGGAACACTCGCTGGCGCGCAGCCTGCACGACGTTTCCACTCACGAGATGCTGCCGCAACTGGTGGCCAGCGCCGGTTACGCCTATCGCAGCAACGATTCGGGCGGCACTTCCATCGGTATCGAGGACCGCACCGAATCGCTGCGGCCTTCCACCTCGCAGGAGCGTGAGCGCCATCTTGCGGACCTGTCGCTGTCCTGGAACGTGCTGGACTTCGGCGTTTCCTACTACCGCGCGCAGCAGAAGGCCGACCAAGTGCTGATGGCCGATGAGCGCCGCCGCAAGGTGATCCAGAATGTGCTGCAGGACGTGCGCAACAGCTACTGGCGCGCCTTGGGCGCACAGAAGCTGATCACGCAGGTCGATGGCCTGCTGGAGCGGGTCGAGCAGGCGCTGGCGCGGGCGCGGGAAGTCGAGCAGAAGGGCCTGATGCCGCGCGTGGAAGTGCTGGCCTACCAGCGCGCGCTGCTCGATGCCGTCAACCTGCTGACGCTGCGCCGCCAGGATCTGGAGCTGTCGCGTGCCGAGCTCGATGCGTTGATGTCGATCCAGCCCGGCACCGGATACAGCCTCGCCGACGAGGCCGAGCAGCCCCTGCCCAAGGTGCCGGACAACATCGAAGCGCTGGAGATCATGGCGCTGGAGCGCCGCCCCGAGATCATGGAAGAGTGGTATCGCAAGCGCGTCACCGAGAACGACATCAAGGCCGCCAAGATGATGGTGTTCCCGAACCTGAGCATCGACACCGGCGTGCATTACGACTCCAACAAGTACAACTACAACAGCCACTGGTCGGATTTCGGCGTGCGCCTGTCGTGGAACATCATGCGCCTGGCACAGTGGCCGGCGCTCGAACGCGCCCACGAGCACCAGAACCTGACCGACGACATGCGCCGCATGGCCTTGTCGATGGCGGTGCTCACTCAGGTGCGCGTCGGCATCCAGCGCTACGACCTGGCGCTGTCCGAGCTGGATTTCGCGCAGGAAAGCCTGCGTGTCGATCAGCAACTGCTGCACTTCGCCCAGGCCTCTAAGGTCAGCCGCTTCCAGTCCGAACTCGAAGTCATCCGCGCCGAGGCGCGCGCGCTGCTCGCCGAGTACCAGCGCTATGCCTCCTACTCCAACGCCCAGGCGGCCTGGGGCCGGGTGTACAACTCGGTCGGCCTGGATGTGCTGCCCGAGACCATCGCCAGCCACGACGTCAAGACGCTGGCACAGGCCATCGCCGACACCACGCAGCACTGGCAGCAGGAAGTGTTCGAGGCGCCCCGCCGGCAGGCCGCTTCGAGCGACGGCGCCGAAACGCCGGCAGTTGCCGGGGCCGCGGTGAGCCTGCAGGCTGCGGCCGAGTGACGACGATGCGCCACCCATCCCACTCGATATCCGGTCTGCTGCTGGCGTGGGCGATGTTCGCGCTGCCCGGTGTGGCGCTCGCCCAGAGCGTGGTGCAGACCGAACTGCCGGCCGCGCCGGCGCTGCCTGCCGTGGCCGTCGGCACCGCAGCGGACGCGGCAGCGGCCCGCAATTCAACCGCTGTCGAAGACCCCAACGCCATCCGGGTGCTGCTCAGCCCCGAGCTCGAAACGCTGCTGGCGGCGCAGATCGTCGGCCGCATCTCCCTGCTCGACGCCGGCCTGGGACAGCGGGTCAGGGCCGGGCAGACCCTGGTGCGCTTCGACTGCTCGGAGACCCAGGCCCGGCTGAAGATGGCGCAGGCGGAATCGTCGGCCGCGCGCGAGACGCTGAAGGTCAAGAGCGACCTGCTCAAGCTCGACGCCGCCGGCGATACCGAAGTCGCGCTTGCCCGCGCCGAAGCACAGCGTGCGGCGGCGTCGATCGACGTTGCTCGCGCGCAACTGGCGCAGTGCGAGATCAAGGCTCCTTTCGCCGGCCGCGTGGTCCGCCTGCATGCCAAGCCGCACCAGAGCGTCAACGTCGGTGCGCCGCTGCTGGAGCTGGTCAGCGAAGGTCCGCTCAAGCTGCGGCTGAACGTGCCTTCACGCATGCTGCGCACGCTCCGGGCAGGCTCGCCGGTCGAAGTGGACATCATGGAAACCGGGCAGACCTATGCTGCAGAAGTCACGGCCATCAACGCCCGCGTCGATGCGATCGCCCAGACCATCGAACTGGAAGCAAGGCTGAAGGATGCGCCGCCCGAACTGCTGCCCGGCATGAGCGGGATCGCACGGATCGCACCATGAACGAAGCCAGGCAGGCCATGGCCGGCAAGCCCCGGCCCGATGCAGCAGCGCCGACGATGCGGGTGGTGGCATCGGCGCCGCAGCCGGCGCCGGCCGGGCCCGCTGCGCCGGCACCGCTGGAAAGCCTGCTGGCCGGGCTGGAAGCACGCGTCCGTATGGCGCAGGGCTTGCCCGAACTGGCGTTCTCGATTGCCAACGAAAGCTACGGGCTGCTGAAGTTCCGCCAGGCGCTGGTGCTGCGCGGCGACGATGCACGGATGAAGCTGATGGCGGTATCGGGCCTGGCCAGACCGTCCGAGGACAGCCCCTACCTGGTCTGGCTGCGCCGGGCCTGGACCTGGCTGCTGCCGCAGATCCAGGCCCGGCCGGGCTGGTTCGTTCCCGCTGCCGATACGGCAATACCGGAAGAAGTCGCCCAGGGCTGGCGCGAATGGTGGACGCGCGGCGTGCTGGCCGTGCCCTTGCGCGCCCGTTCGGGCCGGACCCTGGCATGGGTGGTGTTCCTGCTCGAGGCCGAACCTGCGCCCTGGCAGCTGCAGGCGGTCGAGCGCCTTGCCGGAACCTGGGGCTACTGCTGGGAGATGCTGGGCGGCGCGCCGGACAAGAGCTGGCGTGCGCGCGGCAAGGCCTGGGCCAGGCCATTGCGGCTGGCCCTGCTGGCGCTTGCGGTGTCCACCTTCTTCATCCCGATCAGCCAGACCGTGCTGGCTCCGGCCGAGGTGATCTCGCTGAAGGCCCGCGTGGTCGCCGCGCCGCTCGATGGCGTGGTCAGGACCATCCATGTCCGGCCCAACCAGGCGGTGAAGGCGGGCGATCTGCTGTTCTCGCTGGACGACACCACGCTGCGCAACCGCTACGAAGTCGCACGCGAATCGGTGGCCGTGGCCGATGCCGAGCTCGTCGCCGCCTCGCAGCGCGTGTTCCAGGATGCCAGCAGCCAGAACGAAATCGCGCTGCTGACCGGCCGCGCCCACGAGCGCCGCGCCGAACTGGAAGCGGTGCGCGCCGAATTGAGCCGCGTGCAGGTGGTCGCCGACGAAGACGGCGTCGCGGTGTTCGGCGATCCCGACGACTGGCTGGGCCGTCCGGTGAGCACCGGCGAGCGCATCATGCTGCTGGCCGATCCCGGCGATCCCGGCATGCTCATCCACCTGCCGGTGGCGGATGCGATGGCGCTGGAGCCGGGCGCCCAGGTCAAGCTGTTCCTGACCGTGAAGCCGCTCGAGCCCTTGTCGGGCACGCTGACCGAAACCAGCTACCAGGCCGGTCCGTCGCCCGACGGCATCGCCAGCTACCGCCTGCGCGCGGTGTTCGACGAGGCCGACGCCGGCCAGGCCCGCATCGGTCTGCATGGCACGGCCAAGCTGTATGGCGAGCAGGTGACGCTGGCCTACTACCTGTTCCGCCGGCCGCTGGCTGCCGTGCGCGAATGGACGGGCTGGTGACGTGCAGGCTGCGCCGCCCCTCCCGCTGCCGCTGCGGGAAGACCTGAAACTGTATCCGACCGCGCCCGAGCGTGACGGCGCGCCGGCCTGGGTGATCCAGGATCCGGTGTCGAACCGCTTCTATCGCATCGGCTGGTTCGAATACGAATGCCTGCTGCGCTGGCCCGGCGACCCGGTGCGCATCGCCACCGACATCTCGGCACGCACCGCGCTGCAGGCCGACGCCTCGCTGGTGCAGGAGTTCGCCGCCTTCCTGGAACGGAACCATCTGGTGCGTCCCTCCGCCCAGGGGCTGGAGCGGCTGAAGCAGCAGGCCAACGCGCCGGGCTGGCGGCACTGGAAATGGTGGCTGCACCACTACCTGTTCATCCGCGTGCCGCTGGTGCGCCCCGAGCGCTGGCTGTCGGCGCTGCTGCCCTGGGTGGCGCCGCTGTTCACGCGCACCGCGCTATTGCTGCTGATCGCCGCCAGCTTGCTGGGCCTGGTGCTGGTGATGCGGCAGTGGGACAGCTTCACCCATGGCGTGCTCGATCTGATCAGCCCGTCGGGCATCGCCGGCTTCGTGCTGGCCCTGATCGTGTCCAAGACCCTGCACGAGCTGGGGCACGCACTGGTGGCGACGCGCCAGGGCCTGCGGGTGGCGCACATGGGCGTCGCCTTCCTGGTGATGTGGCCCATGCTGTATACCGACACCGGCGAATCCTGGCGGCTGCGCTCGCACCGCCAGCGGCTGGCAATCTCGATTGCCGGCATCGGCGTGGAGCTGGCCATCGCCGGCCTGGCGACGCTGGCCTGGGCACTGCTGGACGATGGGGCAGCGCGCCAGGCGATGCTGTACCTGGCGACCACCGCCTGGGTGCTGTCGCTGGCGCTGAACCTGAGCCCCTTCATGCGCTTCGACGGCTATTTCATCCTGTCGGACCTGCTGGATTTTCCCAACCTGCACGAGCGCGCCGGCGCCATGGCCAAGGCCTGCCTGCGCCGGAATGTGCTCGGCCTGCCCGATCCCTGGCCCGAGCCCATGTCCGCACGCACCCGGTCCGTGCTGATGGCGTTCGCGCTGGCGACCTGGCTGTACCGTCTGGTCGTGTTCCTGGGCATCGCCTGGGCGGTGTATGCCTTCTTCTTCAAGGTGCTGGGCATTTTCCTGCTGGTCGTGGAACTTGCCTGGTTCATCGCCATGCCCATCTGGAAGGAGCTCAAAGTGTGGCACGAACGCTGGCCCGAAGTGGGCAAACGCCGCCGCGGCCTGCTGCTTGTCCTGGCTGCCGCGCTGCTGGCCTGGCTGGCCATCCCCTGGTATTTCGACGTCACCGCCCCGGCGCTGGCCCATCCCGCCCGCCAGCAGGCGGTGCATGCGCCGCTGCCGGCACAGGTGCTGGCCCTGCAGCCCGCCGGTGTGGTGAAGGCAGGGCAGGATCTGGCGCGCTTCGCGGTACCGGAACTGGAAGACCGGCAGCGCCGTGTCGAAGCCACGATCCAGGCGCTGGAGCAACGCCTGTCCGGCCTCATGGCCGACACAGCCGGCATGGCGCGTCGGCAGGCCTTCATCCGCCAGTTGCGCGAACAGCAGGCCGAATTGACCGCCCTGGCCGAGGAGCGGGCGCGGCTGCGCGTCGCGGCCGAATTCGATGGCCAGTGGCTGGACGTGGCCCCCGATCTGGGGCCGGGCAGCTGGATCGATCCGCGCAGCCCGCTGGGGGTGCTGGTCGACCCGGGCGCCTGGGTGATCGATGCCTACGTCGGCCAGCGCGACGTCGGGCGCCTGGCCGTGGGGACCGCCGCGCGCTTCCATCCGCACGGTGAAATCGCCGCCGTCGAGGCTCGGGTGGTGTTCATCGACTCCGCCCGCAGCCAGCGCCTGGCGCACCCGATGCTCGACGGCCGCCATGGCGGTCCGGTGTCGACTCAGACTGCCATCCAGCAGGAAGGCGTTCCGGTGGATGCCTTGTACCGCGTGCGCCTGGCCCTGGCCGAACCCTTGCCCGGCCTGCGCGAAACCCGCGGCACGGTGTCGATGGAAGGCGAGCGGCGCAGCCTGCTGTGGCACGGCCTGCAGCAACTGACGGCGGTGCTGGTGAGGGAGAGCGGCTTCTGAGCCTCGCCTCGTCGCGAGGAAGAAGGCAGAAGCCTCTCAGGCCTCGCCGTCGGAATCGGCCTTGTCCAGCATGCGGCGGTGCGTCGCCTCGTCGTCCATCAGCTCGAACCACATCGCGTTGAGCACGGCGAAGGCGGCTGCCAGCGGCAGGCCGAGGAGCCAGGAAAAGTACCACATGGTTTGCCCTCCGCTGGGGGTCAGTACGAATGCCCTTCGCCGGTGGCGATGGCGACCGGATCGACCTTGCCGCGCAGGATGCGATACACCCAGGACGTGTAGGCCAGGATCAGGGGCATGAAGATCAGCACGCACACCAGCATGATGAACAGCGTCATGTGGCTGGACGACGAGTCCCACACTGCCAGGCTCACGCGCGGGTCCAGCGACGAGGGCAGGATGATCGGGAACATCGCGGCGCCGACCGTGAGGATGATGCAGGCGATGGCCGCCCCGCTGGACAGCAGCGCCAGCCACTCCCTGCGGCCGCGCATGCCCAGCAGGCTGAGCAGCGGCAGCAGCACGCCGAGCGCGGGCAGCAGCCACAGCACGGGCTGGGCGCCGAAGTTGGCCAGCCACGCGCCCGCCGTCACGGCGACCGTCTTGGCCGCCGGGTTGGACGGCCCGGCAGGGTCGATGGCACTGGTGATTTCGTAGCCCGGCACGCCGCCGAGCGTGATCCAGACGCCGGCCAGCACGAACAGCACGCTCGTCAGCACCGCGGCGATGCCGCCCCAGCGCGCGGCGCGGGCCGACACCTCGCCTTCGGTCTTGAACACCAGCCAGGCGGCGCCGTGCATCAGCAACATGAACAGCGACACCAGGCCGCACAGCAGCGCGAAGGGCGTCAGCAGGCCGAAGAAGCCGCCTTCGTACCAGATGCGCATGTCGTCGCCGAAGCGGAAGGGCACGCCCAGCAGCACGTTGCCGACGGCGACGCCGAACAGCAGCGCCGGTGCCAGCCCGGTCAGGCACAGCACCCAGTCCCAGGCGTTGCGCCAGCCCGGCTCCTCGCGCTTGCTGCGGAACTTGAAGGCCACCGGACGCAGGATCAGCGCGGCGAGAATCGCGAACATCGCCAGGTAAAAGCCCGAGAACGACACCGCATACAGCTGCGGCCAGGCGGCGAAGATGGCGCCGCCGCCCAGGATCAGCCACACCTGGTTGCCTTCCCAGACCGGGCCGACGGTGTTGATGACGACGCGGCGCTCGACGTCGGTCCTGGCCGTGGCCCGCAGCAGCCCCATGGCGCCCAGGTCGAAGCCGTCCATCACCGCGAAGCCGACCAGCAGGATGCCCAGCAGCAGCCACCAGATGACGCGCAGCGCCTCGTAGGAAATGAGTTCATGCAGGATCATGGCGAATCCCTCCTCGCTCAGCGCGTGCGCGCCAGCTTTTCGATCATCGGCTGGTAGAAGCTCAGATGCGGCTCGCTGACATGCGGCGGCCCCTTGCGGATGGCCTTCAGCATCAGCTTCATCTCGATGACGAACAGCACGGTGTAGATCAGGACGAAGCCGGCGATCGTCAGCAGCAGCGTGCCGGCGCCCAGGTTGGAGACGGCCATCGCGGTCGGCAGCACGCCTTCGATGACCCAGGGCTGGCGGCCCACTTCGGCGACGATCCAGCCGCACTCCACGGCGATCCAGGGCAGCGGGATCGACCATACGGCGACTTTCAGCAGCCACGGATGGGCATCGAGCCGGTGGCGCGTCGACAGGACGAAGAAGGTGGCCGTCAGCAGGATGAAGAACACTCCCAGGCCGACCATGATGCGGAAGGTCCAGAACAGCGGGCCCACCGGTGGCACGGTATCCATCGCCGCCTGGCGGATCTGCTTGTCGGTGGCATGACGCGGATCATCCACGTAGCGCATCAGCAGCAGGGCATAACCCATCCGTGCGCCCTTGTCCTCGAAGCGCCGGCGGGCCTCGGCGGGGATCTCCGCATCCGTCTTCGCGGTCCGGATGGCCTGCAGCGCATCGTAGGCATCGATGCCGTCGCGGATGTAGCCTTCGGCGTCGTCCACGAGCTGGTTGATGCCGGGAATCTCCTGCGTCAGCGAGCGCGTGCCGATCAGGCCCATGACCCAGGGGATGTGTACCGCGTAATGGGTTTCGCGCGCCTCGCGGTCGGGGAAGCCGAAGGCGGTGAACGAAGCCGGCGGCGGCTCGGTCTCCCACATCGCCTCGATCGCGGCCAGCTTCATCTTCTGGTGCTCCGAGGACTGGTAGCCGCTCTCGTCGCCGAGCACCACCACCGACAGCGAGGCGGCGAGGCCGAAGGAGGCCGCCACCGTCATCGAGCGCTTGGCCAGCGGCACGTGGCGCCCCTTGAGCAGATACCAGGCCGACACGCCCAGCACGAACAGCGATGCCGTCACGTAGCCGGCCGACACCGTGTGCACGAACTTGGCCTGGGCCACCGGATTGGTCAGCACGGCGAAGAAGTCGGTCACTTCCATGCGCATGGTCTGCGGATTGAAGGCCGCGCCGACCGGGTTCTGCATCCAGCCGTTGGCGATCAGGATCCACAGCGCCGAGAAGTTCGAGCCCAACGCCACCAGCCAGGTGGCGGTCAGGTGCTGCACCTTGGTCATGCGGTCCCAGCCGAAGAAGAACAGGCCGACGAAGGTCGCTTCGAGGAAGAAGGCCATCAGACCTTCGATCGCCAGCGGCGCGCCGAAGATGTCGCCGACGTAGTGGCTGTAGTAGCTCCAGTTCATGCCGAACTGGAACTCCATCACCACGCCGGTCGCCACACCCATGGCGAAGTTGATGCCGAACAGGATGCCCCAGAACTGGGTCATGTCGCGCCAGATGATCCGGCCGGTCATCACGTACACGGTTTCCATGATCGCGATGAGAACGGCCAGGCCCAGCGTCAGCGGCACGAACAGGAAGTGGTACAGCGCCGTGATGGCAAACTGCAGCCGAGACAGATCGACGATGTCGAGGTCCATGAAAACCCCCTTTGCTGCGGTACTTCAACGGGCAATGCAGGGCCTTGGCACGGGATCGAGTCCCGGCGTCAATCCGCTGCATCGGGTCTGAGCTGGGCCAGGGCCTGGTCGTATTCGCGGGTACCGCGTTGCGCCTGCCGGGCAATGCGTCCGTCCGCGAGCCAGACCACCCGGTCGGCCAGCCGTGCCTCGCGCTGCCAGTGCGTGGCCAGCAATAGGGTACGCCCTTGAGCAGCTTGTGCAAGTCGCAGCATGACATCGGCAGCGGTGACGGCGTCGAGGCCTTCGGTGGCTTCGTCCAGCAGCCAGCATCGGGACGGATGCAGGAACAGCCGCGCCAGCGCCAGGCGGCGCGCCTGGCCGCCCGACAGGCCCAGGCCGCCTTCGCCCAGCAAGGTGTCCAGCCCCTGCGGCAGGACCTTGATGTCCCGGGCCAGCCCGGCGGCTTCGAGTGCCTGCCACAGCGCGACGTCGTCGGCATCCGGCGAAGCCAGGCGCAGGTTGTCGCGCAGGCTGTCGCGGAACAGCTCGGTGCGCTGCGTCATCCAGCAGCACGGCAGGGCGGCCACTCGCCCCGAGGCGGGAGGAAGTTCGCCTGCGATCACCGACAGCAGGCTGCTCTTGCCGGCGCCGCTGCTGCCGATCAGGGCAATGCGCTCGCCTTCGCGGACGTGCAGATCGAGCGGCCCGAGGATCTCCGGCCAGCCCGGATGAGCCACTCGCAGCTGGTCCAGTTGCACTGCCAGCCCGCCAGCGGGTTTTTCCCGCTCGGCCGGTGGCGGCCCGTCATCGGCCGCCACCGCGGCGCCGAGGCGGCGGGCGGCCAGCCAGGTGCGGCCGGCTTCGGCCGCGCCGCGGCGCAGGGCGGCGAACGGCTCCATCGCCGACAGCGCCAGCAGGATGCCCAAGGCCGCGACGGCGGCGCCGATCCGTTGCCCGTCCACCAGCCAGCCCATCGCCAGCAAGGCGGCACTCAGGGTCAGGGCGCTCGCCAGGCCATAAGCCTGTGCGGCACGCGCCTCGGCGCGGTACAGCCGATCGTCGGCTTGCGCGGCGCGCGCATCGCAGGCCTGCACCGCCGCGACCTGCGCAGGCAGGCGGCCGGTCATCAGCAGTTCCGTCTGCCCTGCGACGAGGTCCACGCTTTTCAGGCGCAGGGTTTCCAGCGCCATCGCACGGCGGATCGCGGCCTTGCGCGTCCGCAGGCCGTGCCACAGCGCGATGCCCCAGCCGGCCAGCAGCAGCCAGGCCAGCGCCAGCAGGCCCAGCCACCAGCGCATGAAGCCGAAGGCCAGCGCAGCCAGCAGCGCCGCGCCGAGCGCCGCGATGCCCGGCACCAGCAGGCGCAGGTACAGGTTGTCGAGCGCATCGACGTCGGCCGTCAGGCGCTGCAGCAGGCGGGCGGGGCGCAACAGCAACAGGCGTGCAGCCTGGGGGCGGGACCAGTGGCGGAACAGCTTTTCGCGCAATGCCGCGAGCACGGCCAGTGTCGCGTCGTGGGTGACCAGGCGCTCCGCATAACGCGCGCCGGTGCGGCTCAGCGCCAGCAGGCGGATGCCGGCCGAAGGCATGAAGACGTCGAATATCAGCGCCGTGGCCGGCACCAGGCCCGCCAGTGCCGTGGCCGCGATGAACCAGCCCGACAGTCCCAGCAGCGCCATGCCCATCAGCACGGTCAAGGCTGCCAGCAGTGCGCCGCCCAGCCATAGCCGGCGCCCGGCCATCGCATCCAGGGCGCGCAGCAGGGGTTTCAAGCTGTGGCGCTTCATCTGCGCTCTCCGTCCGCCGAGCGTGGGTGCGGTTGCCACGGCAGCCGGATCACCCGGTCCATGCGCTGCGCCAGCTGCGCATCATGGGTGGCGACGATCAGCGTGCGGCCGCGGGCGATGCGCAGCAGGCTGTCGATGATCTGCCCTGCGGTGACCGGGTCCAGGTGGGCGGTCGGCTCGTCGACCAGCAGCAGCCCGGCGTCCCGGTTCACTGCCAGTCGCGCCAGCGCCAGCCGCAGCACCTCGCCGCCCGACAAGCCGCTGCCGCCTTCGCCCAGGCTCGAGGCCGCGCGCGCCTGCAGCACGGCGCCCAGAGCCGCCTGCTCGGCGGCGGTCCGGACGTCGTCGGCACCGAGGTGCGCACGCCCCAGCGATACGTTGTGCGGCATCGAGCCGGCAAAGACATGGGCGTGCTGCCCCATCCAGGCGATGCGGGCGCGCATCGCTGCGGCCGTTTCCGCATTCAAGGGTTGGCCGTCGATGCGTATCTCGCCTCCGGCGACCGGCACCAGGCCGGCGATCTGTGCCAGCAGCACCGACTTGCCGCTGCCGCTGGGGCTCCACAGCGTCACGTGCTCGCCTGGCTCGATATGCAGGTTCAGCGCTTCGAGCCGCGTGTCGCTGCCGGGCGCCCGGACTTCGAGCGCCACGATGTCGACCGCTGCTGCTGTGCTTGGAGCAGGGGGCATCCGTTCGGCCTCGATGCTGCCGACGATGGATGCCCCCTGGCGGTGCAGCTCTTCCAGCGCTTCGAGCGCTGCTTCGCCGGCGGCGCGGTCGTGCCAGACGGCGGACAGTTCGCGCAGGGGTTCGAAGAATGCCGGTGCCAGCAGCAGCACGAACAAGGCCTCGCCCAGGCTCAGCTTCTGCCCCCATGCGCCGAAGGGCAGGGTGCCGAGCAGGTGGAAACCCACATAGACCGCCACCATCGCCACTCCCAGCGCGGAAAACAGCTCCAGCACGGCCGAGGACAGGAAGGCGATGCGCAGCACGCGCATGGTGCGCTGGCGCAGGGCTTCGGCGTGCGCTCGCAGCCGCCGGGCCGAGCTTTCCACCGCGCCCAGTGCCCGCAAGGTGCTCAAGCCCCGCAGGCGATCGAGCAGGAAGGCGTTCATGCCGCCCATTTCCGCCAGTTGCTCCTCGCTGGCGGCGCGGGCGCGCCAGCCGACGATGGCCATGAACAGCGGAATCAGCGGCGCGGCGAGGATCAGGATCAGCGCGGCCAGCCAGCTCTGGCTGGCGACGACGGCCGCAATCGCCATCGGCACGACGCGCACGCGCCACATCGCACACTGGTAGCGCGCCAGCCACGGCACCATGGCCTCGGCCTGTTCGGCAAGGACGCTGGCTGCCCGGCCCGACGATGGCCGTGCCTTGTCCAGCGGCGAGGCATGGGCCAGGGCCTGCAGCGCCCGGGCACGCAACCGGCTCAGCACGGTGCGTGCGGCGCGATGGGCCCGCAGCACGCCGCTACCGTCGCACCAGGCGCGCAGCATGCCCAGCGCCAGCACGCCTGCGGCGGCTGCCAGCAGCTGCCGCATCGGCTGTCCGTCCGCCATCTGTTGTACTGCCCAGGCGAGCAGGCCGGCCTGGGGCAGCCACAGCAGCGCAGCGGCCAGTTGCAGCATCGCGCCGCTGCGGGAAGAAGTGGTTATGTCCGGGCCTGGGGGCGAATCCATGGGCTGTGCCGTCGGGGTGCGTGCGAGATGCTGCTCGAATCTGAGGAGAGGGTCACAGGAAATTCCGTGTCCGGAGTCGGCCATCGTGGCGTTTCGATCGGCCGGCTGCTCACTGATGTGCCTGGCCACGCAACAACGCATTACCTCCCCGGGTTTTGACGATCTCGCCGGCATGGTATATGACGTGAATGAATCGCGACGCTGGAGGAGCGGCCACTGGTCCGCTTCACGGCGGGGCGGATCGCCACGCGCCCGGTATTGACGGGCATCGCCACCGAAGCCGCTGCCGCGGCCCAGGGTGTGTTCAGTTGTAAATTTCCGAGGAGCAATCATGAGCAGACTTCGCATCGGCGTGATCGTCGGCAGTGCCAGCCGGACCTCCATCAACCGCAAGCTGGCCCAGGCACTGGTGAAGCTGGCGCAGGACCGGGCGGATTTCGAGTTCATCGACCTCGACCATCTGCCGATGTACAACCGCGATGACGACGCCGACTATCCGGCCGTCTTCCAGGCCCTGAAGGACAAGGTGCGCGCCCAGGACGGCATCCTGTTCGTGACGCCCGAGCAGAATCGTTCGATCCCCGCCTTGCTGAAGAATGCGCTCGATGCGGCCAGCCGGCCCTACGGCAGCAGTGCCTGGGCGGGCATCCCGGCTGCCGTTATCGGCACCGCGGGTGGCGGACCGGCCACGTCCATGGCCCAGCAACACCTGCGCAACATCCTGGGCTACCTCGACATGCCGACGATGGGACAGCCCGAGGGCTTCATCCGCTGGCATGACGAATTGATCGATGCGGAAGGCAATGTGGGTACCGCCAGCCACGACTTCCTGAAGGGCTACATGGACAGGTTCGTCGCCTGGGTTGAGCGTTTGCGCAAGGCCTGATCCACCGCCCTGTGCAGCATCGGCATAAGGCGAGGGTGGTAGCTGCCTGTTGACCTTCCAAGCGTGGCAAGCCTCATGCTGCCGGACGTGACATTTCCCAAGGAGCTTCCGATGCGATTCCATATCGAAAACATGACCTGCGGCGGCTGCGCCCGCGGCGTGACCAAGGCGATCCAGTCGGTCGATGCCGACGCCAAGGTGACGGCCGATCCGCCCAAGCGCCTGGTCGAAGTCGAATCGTCCGCGACCAGGGAGCAGATCGAGGCGGCACTGCAGGAAGCAGGCTTCCCGCCGAAGGCGGCCTGAGGCGTTCTCGACACCGGACCGCCTGTGGCTAGGCGGCCGCGATGATTGGATGGTATGGGCGGCTCAACTCCGGCGCAGGGACATCGTTGCCCTTGCGTCGGAGCTGAGCCGCTTCTTTTATGCCGGTGTTTTCAGTGCGGTGGTCTGGAGGATCTCGAGCAATGCTGCTCGTGCCCGTCCAGACCCTCGGTATTCTCCAGATTCGCCAGAATCGGGCAGTCTGGCCGGTCGTCACCCGCGCAACAGGCCACCAGGGTCTGCAAGGTGTCGGCCATCTGCCGCAGTTCGTCGATGCGGCGCTGCAGGTCGGCGATGTGCTGCTGCGCGACGCGCTTGACGTCGGCGCTCTTGCGCGAGCGGTCGCGCCACAGCCCGAGCAGGTCGTGGATCTCCGCGACGGCGAAGCCCAGGTCGCGGGCGCGGCGGATGAAGCGCAGCATATGCACGTCCGACCCGGTGTAGGCGCGATAGCCCGAATCGGTGCGGGCCGCCGGCGGTATCAGCCCGACCGACTCGTAGTAGCGGATCATCTTGGCCGAGACGCCCGAGGCCCTGGCCGCTTCACCGATGTTCATCGTCCTTCCTCCTCATGCCTGGGCGTCGGCCGCCAGTGGCGGCTGGAAGCGCCGCAGCCGCAGCGCATTGCCCAGCACGAACACGCTGGACATCGCCATCGCACCTGCGGCGAAGATCGGCGACAGCAGCAGGCCGTACGCGGGGTAGAGCGCACCCGCCGCCAGCGGGATCAGCGCGGTGTTGTAGGCGAAGGCCCAGAACAGGTTCTGGCGGATGTTGCCGATGGTCGCCTTCGACAGCGCGATCGCGTTCGGCACGCCCTGCAGGTTGCCGGACATCAGCACCACGTCGGCCGCTTCCATCGCCACGTCGGTGCCGGTGCCGATGGCCAGGCCGACGTCGGCTTCGGCCAGCGCCGGCGCGTCGTTGATGCCGTCGCCGACGAAAGCCAGCACGCCATGCTCGGCCTTGAGCCGCTTGATCGCCTGCACCTTGCCTTCGGGCAGCACTTCGGCCACCACTTCGTCGATGCCCAGCCGCGCAGCGATGGCGCGCGCGGTGCGCTCGTTGTCGCCGGTGATCATCGCCACCTTCAGGCCCAGTCTGTGCAGCGCCTCGATGGCGGCGGGCGTGCTCGGCTTGATCGGGTCGGCGACGGCGAGGATCGCGGCCAGGCGGCCGTCGATGGCGGCGTACAGCGGCGACTTGCCTTCGCTGCCCAGGCGCTCGGCGCTGGCGGCGAAGAGGCCGACATCCAGGCCCAGCGAGCGCATGTAGCGGTCCGCGCCGACTTCCACGCGCCGGCCGCCGGCCGTGGCGCGCACGCCCATGCCGGTGACGGATTCGAAAGCCTCCAGCGCGGGCAGGGTCATGCCTTGCTGCTCGGCCGCTTCGACGATCGCGCGGGCGATTGGATGCTCGGAGCGCAACTCCACCGCGGCGACCCGCGCCAGCACTTCGGCGCGCTCGAAGCCTGCGGCCACTTCCAGGTCGGTCAGCGCTGGCCGGCCTTCGGTCAGCGTGCCGGTCTTGTCCACCGCCACCACCTTGGCGTCCTTCAGCAACTGCAGCGCTTCGCCCTTGCGGAACAGCACGCCCATTTCGGCACCGCGGCCGGTGCCGACCATGATCGAGGTCGGCGTCGCCAGGCCCATCGCGCACGGGCAGGCGATGATCAGCACCGCCACCGCATTGACCAGCGCGAAAGTCAGCGCCGGCGAGGGGCCGAAGGCCAGCCAGATCAGGAAGGTGAGCAGCGCGGCGGCCATCACCGCCGGCACGAACCACAGCGTCACCTTGTCCACCACCGCCTGGATCGGGAGCTTGGAGCCCTGGGCCTGCTCGACCAGGCGGATGATCTGCGCCAGCACGGTCTGGCTGCCGACTGCGGTGGCGCGCAGGCTCAGCGCGCCCTTCTGGTTGACCGTGCCGCCGACCACCGCACTGCCCGCGGACTTCTCGACCGGAATCGGCTCGCCGGTGATCATCGACTCATCGACGTAGCTCTGGCCGTCGATGACTTCGCCATCCACCGGCACACGCTCGCCGGGACGGACTTCGACGACGTCACCGGTTGCCACGTCGCCGATCGGAATGTCGATCGTGCGGCCGCCGCGCACCACGTGCGCCAGCTTGGCCTGCAGGCCGACCAGGCGCTGGATGGCCTGCGAGGTGCGACCCTTGGCGCGCGCTTCCAGGAAGCGCCCGAGCAGGATCAGCGCCGCGATCACCGCTGCCGCCTCGTAATAGACATTGACCGTGCCGGCCGGCAGCAGGCTCGGCAGGAAGGTGGCGACCACCGAATACGCATAGGCCGCGATGGTGCCCACCGCGACCAGCGAGTTCATGTCCGGCGCCAGGCGGAACAGCGCCGGAAAGCCCTTGGCGTAGAAGCGCCGGCCGGGGAAGACCAGCACCAGCGTCGTCAGCACGAACTGGATGATCCAGCTCGTCTGGGTGCCCAGCGTGTGCGACACCCAGTGGTGCATCGCCGGGATCATGTGCGAGCCCATCTCGAGGATGAACACCGGCAGGGCCAGTACTGCGGCGATCAGCAGGTCGCGCTGCAGTTCGGTCCGTTCGGCATCCTTCTTCGCCAGGGTTTCGTCGTCGCCGGCCTGCGCCGTGGCTTCGATGGCGCGGGCGTCGTAGCCGGCCTTGTCCACCGCCGCGATCAGCGCTGCGACGTCGGCCACGCCGCGCACGGTGGCGCGCTCGGTAGCCAGGTTCACGTTGACCTCGGCGACGCCGGGTACGGCCTGCAGCACCTTCTCGACGCGGCCGACGCAGGAGGCGCAGGTCATCCCTTCGATCGCCAGCTCGGTGGTGCTGGGCGGTACGTCGTAGCCGGTCTTCTCGACCGCGGCGATCAGCGTCATGCGGTCCACCGGCACCGCCAGGCGGATGTCTGCCCGTTCGGTGGCCAGATTCACCGAAACCTGTGCGACGCCCTCGACCTTGGCCAGCGCCGCCTCGACGCGGCTGACGCAACTGGCGCAGGTCATCCCTTCGATCGGCAGGCTGACCGTCGCCGTGACTGGCCGGGCCTGCGCTTTCGCGGATGCGTTCATGATTCCTTCCCTCGCATGGATGCCTTGACAGCATACAGGCTAGACCTTGCCATGATGGGAAGGTCAAACGGCAATGATGCCTGTTTCGAAAAGGGCAGCCATCAGCCGAGCAGGGATGGCGTCGGGCTGCGTAGGCGGAGCGAAGTCAAACCCATCGCTTGCGGGAATGGCACGATCGGCGGGGGGTTTCAGCCTTGCCGGGAGTGAACGCTTCAGCTCAGCCGGCAGCACCGTCGAAAGGCCAGAACACCGGGATGAAGATCACTCCCAGCACCCAGAAGATCAGGTTCAGCGGCAGGCCGACCTTGACGAAGTCGCTGAAGCGGTAGCCCCCTGCGCCATAGACCATGGTGTTGGTCTGGTAGCCCACCGGCGTGGCGAAGCTGGTGGAGGCGGCGAAGGTCACCGCGATCAGGAAGGGGGTGGCATCGACGTCCATCATCCGCGCGGTGGACATGCCGATCGGCGTCAACAGTACGGCCGCAGCGGCGTTGCTCATGAATTCCGTCAGCAGCAGTGCCATCAGGTACAGCACCGCCAGCACCACCAGCGGCCCCGAGTCGCGCACTAGGCCGATGCTGTTTTCCACCAGGAAGGCGGCTGCGCCGGTTTCGCTCATCGCCACGCCCAGCGGCAGCAGGCCGGCCATCAGGATGATGATGCGCCAGTCGACGGCGTCGTAGACGTCGTCCGCATCCAGGCAGCCGGCCAAGGTCATCGCCACCGCGCCCATCAGCGAGGTGACCGCGATCGGCGCCCAGCCCAGCGCCGAAATGCCGATCACCAGCGCCATCACCACCAGCGCGAAAGGCGCGCGCCAGCCGCCGGGCTGCTGGGCGTCGCGCTCGGACAGCACGATGACGCTCTTGTCCTTGCGCAGCGCCGGCATTTCCGCTTCGGGCGTCAGCATCAGCAGGATGTCGCCGGTGCGCAGGCGCACCTCGCTCAGCTTGTCGCGCAGGACCTGGCCGCGGCGGTGGATGCCCAGTACCGTGGCGTCGTGCTGCCAGCGCGGCGCCAGCGTCGCCAGGGTGCTGCCGATCGCGCGCGAGCGGGGCGCGATCATCACTTCGGTCAGCACCTGGGCCACTGCTGCGAAATCCTGCCGGCCGAGCTTGAACTGCGAATTCACTTCCAGGCCCGCCTTCTTGCGCAACTCGTCCAGTTGCGACCAGTCGCCGCGCGCCAGCAGCACGTCGCCTTCCTGCAGCGTCTGCGCCCTGGGCGACCAGACCTTTTCGTCGCCGCGCAGCAGTTCCAGCACGAAGACGCCGAACTCCTCGCCCAGCTTGGCCTCGCCGACCGAGGTGCCGATCAGCGACGAGTCGGGCATCACCCGCAGTTCGGTGATGTATTTGCCCAACTGATAGTGCTCGACCAGCTCCGCACCGCGCGTATCCGGCAGCAGCCAGCGTCCGAGCGTCAGCAGGTAGAAACAGCCCGCCGCCATGCAGATCAGGCCGAGCGAACTGAACTCGAACATGCCGAAGCCGGGATGGCCCATGTCCCTCGCCATGGCGTTGACCAGCAGGTTGGTGGAGGTGCCCACCAGGGTGCAGACCCCCGCCATCTGCGACACGTAGGACAGCGGGATCAGCGCCTTCGAGGCCGACATGCCGATGCTGGCCGTCGCTGCCATCACGATCGGCATGAAAACCGCGACCACCGCGGTGTTGTTGACGAAAGGGGCGATCACCGCCAGCACCGCGAACAGCACGATCAGGAACTGCAGCGGCGATCCGGCCCGCCCCAGCAGGCTGCCGATGCCCGACAGCGCGCCGCTGTTCTGCAGCCCGGCGGCCAGCACGAACATGGCGGCCACCGTCACCGTCGCCGGATTGCTGAAGCCGCCGAGCGCCTGGCCCGGCTCGACCAGGCCGGTCAGCGCCAGGCTGCCGAGCACCAGCAGGGCGACCGCGTCCATGCGCAGCCGCTCCGTCGCGAACAGCACGACTGCCGTCAGCGCAATGACGATAACCATCACGATTTCGATCGTCATGCCCAATATTCCCTATGCCGGGTGGCGGTCAAAAGTGACTCGGCCTTGGGCAAAAGAGTAGCCGATCGTTGCGGCGGACGGTGCCAGGCGATGCAGGCAGCAACTGCTCCGGGAGGTCGATAATCTGCAGCAGTGGTGCAGCGTCCGAGCCTACAGGTGGAAATCGCCCGCGGCTTCTGGCTGATAAAGCACTTTCCTGATCCGGATATGGCAGGTTCGATTCGGAATCCGCCAGTTGAAGGCATCGCCCTCCTTGTAGCCCAGGATCGCGGTGCCGATGCCGGAGCAAACCGACAGCTTTTCGGCACTGTCGTCCGCATCCTCCGGGTAAACCAGCGCGACTTCCACCTCCTCGTCGTCCACCTCCAGCAAGGCCTTGGAGTTCATCGTGATGACATCTTCCGCCACTTGCCGCGGATCGACGACGATGGCGCGCTCGATCTCGTGCTCCAGCTCGAAAATATCCGATTCCGTACTGAGCTCGACCAGGCTCTTGAGCCGGGCCTTGTCAACTTCGGTGATGTAGATGTCGCTGGTGAGAGCCGCAGGGCTTTCACGCAAGAGCCGGAGATAGCGCGCCGAATTCATGACGAAAGACTTCATCGCGGGCGTCTCGCTTTCCAGCAGGAAGCCATTGCGCAGGAAAGCCTTCAGCGACCGCGCGTTGTCCGGGTGGATCTTGGCGATGAGCTTCGCGGCCCGCATGTCGAAGAAGGCAAGCTTCATGCCTTCGCGGATCACGCTGGTGCCGAGCTTGCGGCCCCAGTCGTCGCGGTTGCCAATGACCAGGACCATTTCGCAGTCCGGGCCCTTCTTGACGAGACGGACGAAGCCCACTGGCACGTCATGCCGGTCGTAGGCCATGAAGAACCGACCGCCCTGGTTGAACAGATGGGTCAGGATCGGCAACTGGACCCGATCGACGACCTGCTCGATGAACCGGGACACATGGCGCGAATCGCTCAGGTAGCGGGTAACGCCCTCATCCTCCAGCCAGTCCATCAGCGTCAGCGCGTTTGCCCGGGTGATCTCAGGACAAAGAAAAATAAAAGGCTCGTTCATCTTCACCCCCATTGGGTTTCAAGAATGAAAGCCTTTCATGACCTCGGCCATGACGGTTCTTTCGGCAGCGCGCTCATTCTAAGGCGCCGCGCGAGTGAACGGGACTGGGGTGCGGCGGCAAGGTGATCGTCTTTGAGCTCCTGGTGCTTACTGCTGCCGGTCAGTGGTCACTTCCTGCGGTGTGCACCTTCGAGTAATTCCAGGATGGCGGGCGCTGCCTCGGCACCGGCGGGAATCGACTGTGCCCGGGCGAGGGGAAATGGTGCCTCTCGATGGCAACGCTGTGCAAACGAAGCCAGATTCTTGTCCGCCGTAAGCATCAAATCGACATCGACCAGGTAAGTGCCGAGCTGACTGTCTCCCGGAGTTCCATCGGTCACCTTTGCGAAGCGCTGCTGAAACTGGAAAGCGGTCCGCAGCCAGTGCCGCTTCATGTTCTCGGTTTCCACTTCGTAGAACCAGAATCGGGTGTAGCCCGCCGAGTCGAAGAGCATCTGATTCAGATCGATCTCGCCAGCCAGCCAGTCCACATAGGGGCTGCTATCGAACTTGAGTGCTTGCTCGAAGGCCATGCAGCCCTCGACTCGCCAAAGGTCGACTGGCTGGCCGTCCCACCCGTCTCGTGGTGAAACGAGTGTCGCCCTGAAGCTCGTCAGACGGTCCCTAGGCCATTTTGCCGGTATGGCTTTGCCCGCCTCGCGCGCCATTACCGCTTCCCTTTGTGCCAGCTTCAGCAGCAAGGGGTTTTCGACCCGCGCCGCTTCGCCGTCCATATCGTGGACGGCTCGGTGCCAGAAGCCACCCTTCTTACGGATCCAGTCATACCTGAGGCGGCGGTACAGATTCTGATCCGGTCGTCGATGCAGCCACGCCGGCCGCAGCCGTTTGATTTCCGCGCGTATCTCTTCGGCCTCCCAGTATGCTTCAGGCATCAGGCGCTTCCATTGCGGTAGTGCCATGCATCTGATGAGCCGCGCACGAAGCGCACGATCGGAAGTCCTGAATGCTTCATAGACGACGGCAGGTGCCACGCAGATCTGGTGCGACGACTTGCGCACTGCCTGGACGAGCGAGGCTACGGCCTCATGGTCCACCAGGTAGCGCCAGACATTGGTGTCGAGAAGAATTTTCATCGGATCCCCTCATCGTCATCTGCCGGATGATGGGGCAATCGGAAAGCATGTTTCCCTGGGTGCCATCGGACATCCTTTTTTGGGAATCTCTCTTTTCGATCAGATCGTGGAGCGGGCGAAGGGAGTCGAACCCTCGTCATCAGCTTGGGAAGCTGAGGTAATAGCCGTTATACGACGCCCGCATACCTGGCCGGCAGACAGGAAGGCCGGCGCGAAGGAGGCGGCCATTCTATGATTCCCGGCCTTCCAGTGCAATGCCGGCATGAGCGCTTCAGCCGGCCAGCCGCTCCACCGCATCGCGGATGCGCGCCTGTTCGTCGGCCTTCAGGATGCGCTGCACCTTGGGGGCGAGATCGCCGAGGTCGGCGCGCAGCACCTGCTGCTTGATCTCCAGGATGTTGCCCGGGTGCATCGAGAAGTTGCGCAGGCCCATGCCGAGCAGCAGCAGGGTGTAGGCAGGGTCACCGGCCATCTCGCCGCAGACCGACACCGGCACGCCGTAGCGTGCGCCGGTCGAGATGGTGGCGCCGATCAGCTTCAGTACCGCGGGATGCAGCGGATCGTAGAGATGCACCACGGCTTCGTCCGAGCGGTCGATGGCGAGGGTGTACTGGATCAGGTCGTTGGTGCCGACCGACAGGAAGGACAGCCGGCGGATGAACATGCCCAGCGACAGCGCGGCGGCCGGGATTTCGATCATGCCGCCGATCTGCACGCCTTCGTCGAACTTGATCTTCTCGGCGCGCAGTTCGGTCTTGGCCTTGTCGACGAGCGCCAGGCACTGATCGATTTCCTGCGCATGCGACAGCATCGGGATCATGATCTGCAGCTTGCCGTGGGCCGAGGCGCGCAGCAGGGCGCGCAACTGGGTCAGGAACATCTGGGGTTCGGCCAGCGAGTAGCGCACCGCGCGCAGACCGAGCGCCGGGTTCGGTTCGAAGCGGGCGTGGGCGCCGTTGAGCGCCTTGTCCGCGCCGACGTCGAAGGTGCGGATCGTCACCGGCTTGTTCGGCAGCGCCTTGACCACGCTGCGGTAGGCTTCGTACTGCTCGTCCTCGTCGGGCAGCACGTCGCGGCCCATGAAGAGGAATTCCGTGCGGTACAGGCCGATGCCGTCGGCGTTGGCGGTCTTGACCGCGGGCAGATCCTTCGGCCCCTCGATGTTGGCGAGCAGGTTGATGGTTTCGCCGTCGAGCGTGGTGGCGCGGGTGTCGCGCAGGCGGTTGAGTTTGGAGCGCTCGATCTCGAGCTCGCTGCGGCGCAGGCGGTATTCCTCGACGATGGTCTCGTCGGGGTCGATGATGATGACGCCGCGGGTGCCGTCGACGATGACCAGTTCGTCGTCTTCCAGCAGGTCGCGCACGTGGTGCAGGCCGACCACGGCAGGGATCTTCAGGCTGCGGGCGACGATCGCGGTGTGGCTGGTGGGGCCGCCGACGTCGGTGACGAAGCCGGAGATGTTGTGGTCGCGGAAGCCGATGGTGTCGGCGGGCGACAGGTCGTGGGCGACAACGATGGTGCCGAGCCCGTCACGGCGCTTGGGTGGCAGGTGGCCGGGATGGCCGAGCAGCACCTTGACCAGGCGCTCGACCACCTGCACGACGTCGGCCTGGCGCTCGCGCAGATAGGGATCCTCGATCTGGCGGAACTGCTCGACGAGCTGTTCCATCTGCTGCACCAGGGCCCATTCGGCGTTGCAGCGGCGGGTTTCGATCAGGTGGCGGGCGGCGTCGATCAGCATCGGATCGGCCAGCATCATCAGTTGCAGGTCGACGAAGGCGCCGACTTCGCTGTGCGTCTGGGCCGTCGTCGCAGCGGCCTTCAGGCCGATCAGTTCGCCCTGGACGGTGGCGACCGCGTCCTCCAGGCGTTCGAGCTCGTCGGACAGGTGGCGGGGCGCGACGTGGTAGTGGTTGACCTCGAGCAGCGCGTGAGAGATCAGGTGGACGTGGCCGATCGCGATGCCTTGCGAGACGGGCAGGCCGTGCAGGGCGAAGGTCATGCCTATTCTCCCTCGCCGAAGCGGTCCGCGATCAGGTCCTGCAGTTCCTGCAGCGCCTTGTCGGCATCCTCGCCCTCGGTATCGATGGTGATGGTGCTGCCCTTGGCGGCGGCCAGCATCATGACGCCCATGATGCTCTTGGCGTTGACCCGGCGGCCATTGCGCTCGAGCCAGACTTCGCACGGATAGCTGCTCGCCAGTTGCGTCAGCTTGGCTGACGCGCGCGCGTGCAGCCCGAGCTTGTTGATGATTTCGGCTTCGGCTCTTGGCATGGTGTTCTCCCCCCGGTGTTGCTGTCCGCGCTCTAGGACGCCTGATTCGCTTCGATGTGCATCACGCCGTCGCAGCCGCCCGACACCGCACGCTTGAGCAGCGTGTCCATGCCGTGTTCGCGGTAGGTGAGTACGCGCAGCAGCATCGGCAGGTTGACGCCGGCGACGGCTTCGACCCGGCTGGGAGCGGTGAGCTTGGTGGCGACGTTGGACGGGGTTGCGCCGTAGATGTCCGTCAGGATCAGCACGCCGTGGCCGCTGTCCGTCCAGTCCAGCATCTGGCGCGCCTGCGGGAGGATGTCGAGCGGGTCGTCCTGCGCCGACAGGCCCAGTTGCGCTACCTGCGGCGGGCGCTTGTTCAGCACGTGGCAGGCGCACTGGATCAGCGATTCGCCGAGCGAGCCGTGCGTCACCAGGAAGATTCCGATCATTTCAATTCCGTCTCCATTGGCGGCGATTTTAGCCGATGGGGGCAAGGCATGGCGTGACGTACAGCCAGCCCGGCACACTGCGCATAAAATATGACAAATGAAGATTAATGGTCGCCAAACCTGCGATCTGATTGGAAAATCCGGTTTTGAGCATCACGGCAAGGCTGTTAAACTTGTTTTGTACAAATATTTGTAAGCTAATGATCGCCTCGTTTCGGGCGGCCCTCAGAGAGTGCGGATGACAGAAAAAAAAGACCCCATGATCCCCGACGGGGACGTCAACCCCATCGATACCGACTACCAGATCGGCCAGGACAACATCATCGTCAACGTCGGCCCCTTCGGCCTCGACATCCACAACCGCGTGTTCGCCATCTCGGGCGGCCTGGTGGTGCTGTTCGTGGCACTGACGCTGGCTTTCCACGACCAGGTCGAGCCGCTGTTCAGCGGCATGCGGACCTGGCTGACCTCCAACCTCGACGGCTTCTTCCTCGTCGCCGGCAACATCTTCGTGCTGGTTTGTTTCATCGTCGCCTTCTCGCCGCTGGGCCGGGTGCGGCTGGGCGGCACCGAGGCCAAGCCCGACTACACCTACCTCGGCTGGTTCTCGATGCTGTTCGCTGCCGGCATGGGCATCGGCCTGATGTTCTTCGGTGTGTCGGAGCCGCTGTCGCACTTCGGCGCGGCTTTCGGCGGCACGGCGATGGAGAACGGCGTGCGCACCGACTGGGCGCCGCTCGGCGGTGCAGCCGGCGATGCCGAAGCGGCTGCGCGCCTGGGCATGGCGGCGACGGTCTTCCACTGGGCCCTGCACCCGTGGGCGATCTACGCCGTGCTGGCGCTCGGCCTGGCGCTGTTCTCGTTCAACAAGGGATTGCCGCTGACGATCCGCTCGGTGTTCTACCCGCTGCTGGGCGAGCGGGTGTGGGGCTGGCCCGGCCACCTGGTCGACATCCTCGCCGTGCTGGCGACGCTGTTCGGCCTCGCGACCTCGCTCGGTTTCGGCGCGGCGCAGGCGAGTTCCGGCCTGAACTTCCTGTTCGACGTGCCGCTGGGCACCACCACCCAGATCGTGCTGATCATCGGCATCACCGCGATCGCGCTCGGCTCGGTCGTGTCCGGGCTGGATGCGGGCGTCAAGCTGCTGTCCGAGATCAACATGATCCTGGCGCTACTGCTGCTGCTGTTCGTGATCGCCGTCGGGCCGACGCTGGACATCCTCGGCGGCTTCTTCGCCAACCTGGGCGCCTACCTGCAGCACCTGCCGGCGCTGTCCAACCCGGTCGGCCGCGACGACGCCAACTTCCTGCAGGGCTGGACCGCCTTCTACTGGGCATGGTGGATCTCGTGGTCGCCCTTCGTCGGCATGTTCATCGCGCGCGTGTCGCGCGGCCGCACGGTGCGCGAGTTCATCGTCTCGGTGCTGATCGTGCCCTCGATCGCCTGCACGCTGTGGATGACGGTGTTCGGCGAAACCGCCATCAGCCAGGTGGTGCGCGACGGCTACGACGCTGCACGCAATGCCGAGCTGCCGCTGCAGCTGTTCCTGACGCTCGATGCGTTGCCGCTGGCGCAGATCACCTCCTTCCTCGCCATCGTGCTGGTGGTGGTGTTCTTCGTCACCTCGTCCGATTCGGGCTCGCTGGTCATCGACGTGATCTCGGCGGGCGGCAAGATGGATGCGCCGATGCCGCAGCGCGTGTTCTGGGCGATCTTCGAAGGCCTGGTGGCGGTTGCGCTGGTGCTCGGCGGCGGGCTGGTGTCGCTGCAGGCGATGGCGGTGTCGACCGGGTTGCCGTTCGCCGTCGTGCTGCTGGTGGCGAGCCTGGCGATCATCAAGGGCCTGGCATCCGAGCCTCGCCCGGCAACGGTGCCGCGCCTGGCCAGATGACGGCGCAAGGGTGGACATGCAGCCGGGAAGGCGGCCGCAGCCGTCGCCCCAGTGGTATGTTCGCCCCGACCGACATCCACGGACCCATGCCATGCAGGTCGAACAACTCGAGATCCTCGACTTCCTCCGCGCCCATCCGCCTTTCGACGCCTTGCCGGAGGATGTCCTGCAGCGCGTGGCGGCGGCGGTCGATGTGCGCTACTACAAGGCCGGCGAGCAGATCGTCGAGTTCGGCCAGCCCGCCGAGTTCTGGCATGTGGTGCGCAGCGGCGCGGTGGAAGTCTTCCGCCGCAACGGCACGCTGTACAACCGCCTGACGGCAGGTGGCTATTTCGGCGAATTCGGCCTGCTGCGCCATGGCCGCGTGCGCTTTCCGGCGAAGGCGCTGGAAGACTCGCTGATCTACCTGATCCCGCAGCCGGTGTTCCTCGAACTGTTCGACGGCAACGAGGCTTTCGCCGACCACGTCGAAGTCGAGGACCGCACCCGGCTGCGTCAGGTCATGTCGCGCCGCGAGGACGCCAACGACCTGCTGTCGGCTACCGTCGATACCCTCGTCGGGCGTCCCGCAGTGGCGATGGGCAGCGGCGCCACCGCGCGCGAAGCGGCGCAGCGCATGACCGAGGAGGGCGTGTCCTCGCTGCTGATCGTCGACGACAACCCGGACGTGCCCGAACTGCCGCTGCTGTCCGGCATCCTCACCGATCGCGACCTGCGCACCCGCCTGCTGGCGCCCGGCCTGAGCCACGACACGCCGGTGAGCGAGATCATGAGCTCGGGCGTGGTCACGGTGGAGCACAACCAACTGGTGTTCGAAGCCATGCTGGCGATGCTGCGCCGGAACGTGCATCACCTGCCGGTGATGAGGCACCAGCGCCCGCTCGGCATCGTCGCGCTGTCGGACATCATCCGCTACGAATCGCGCAACAGCCTGTTCGTGGTCGGCAGCATCTTCCGTGCGCAGTCGGTGGATGATCTGGTCGCGCTGGTGCCGGACGTGCGCGCCTGTTTCAGCCGCATGGCCGGCGAGGAAACCAGCGCCCACATGGTGGGCAGCGCGATGGCGGCGATCGGCCGCAGCTTCAAGCAGCGCCTGCTGGAACTGGCCGAAGCCGAGCTCGGTCCGCCGCCGGTGCCCTATTGTTTTCTTGCGCTGGGTTCGATGGCGCGGCAGGAACAGCTGATCGTCACCGACCAGGACAACGCGCTGATCCTGGACAACCGCTTCGATCCGGCGCGCCACGACGGCTACTTCAAGGCGCTCGGCGACTTCGTCTGCGACGGGCTGGCGCGCTGCGGCTACAGCTACTGTACCGGCGGAGTGATGGCGAGCAACGAAAAGTGGCGCCAGCCGCTCGAGGAGTGGGAGCGCCGTTTCACCGACTGGATCGAGCGTCCGACGCCCGAATCGCTGCTGCATGCCGGCATCTTCTTCGACCTCGACGGCGTCTGGGGGCGCACCGAATGGGCCGTGCGCCTGCGCGAACTGGTTGCGCGCAAGGCCCGCAACAACTCGCGCTTCCTCGCTTGCATGGCGCGCAACGCCTTGCTGCGCACGCCACCGCTGGGCTTCTTCAAGGACTTCGTCGTCGAATCCGACGGCCGCCACACCCATGCGATCAACATCAAGCGCCGCGGCACCGGACCGCTGTCCGACCTGATCCGCGTCCATGCGCTGGCGATCGGCGCGCAGTCGCTCAACTCCTTCGAGCGCCTGCGCGAGATCATCGACGCCGCCATCCTGCCGCTCGGGCGCGGGCAGGATCTGTACGACGCACTCGAATTCATCTCGACGGTGCGGGCGCGCAATCAGGCCGAGGATCTCGCCGCCGGCGTCGATCCGGACAACAGCATCGAACCCGAGAAACTGTCCGAATTTGAACGCAAGAGCCTGCGCGACGCCTTCCTGATCCTGGGCAACGCACAGAAGTACCTCAAATATCGCTACCAGCCCGGGCGGGCCAACTGAGCGCGGCACGATGCTGCATCTGGGTAAGCTGAAACCGAAGCCCGAGCGCAGTTCGCGCCGGGCAGGTGCCGCCGCGGGCATAGCCTGGCCGCAGCGTTTCGCCGCGCTTGCCGCCGCCGCGCGCGATCCGCGCCTGCAGGCCTTCTATGCGCAAGGTGCGCCAGCGGGCGACTACCTGTTGAAGGACGTGCCGATGGCGGCACTCGACATCGAAACCACCGGGCTGGACCCGGCACGCGACGAGATCGTCAGCATCGGCGTGGTGCCGATGACGGTGACCCACATTCAGGCCAGCGCCTCGCGCTACTGGGTGGTGCGCCCGGACGGGGAGCTGAAGCCGGAATCGGTGACGATCCACGCCATCACCCATGCGCAGATCGAAGCGGCCCCCGATCTGGACGCGGTGCTCGGCGAGGTGCTGGAGGCGCTGGCCGGCCGCATCGTCGTCGTCCATTGCCGCAGCATCGAGCGTGGCTTCCTCGATGCCGCGCTGCGGGCGCGCATCGGCGAAGGCATCGAATTCCCGGTCATCGACACCATGGAACTCGAAGCCCGTTTGTACCGTCGTCCGCCAGGCTTCTTCGCCTGGCTGCTGGGCCGGCGCCGGCGGACGGAGTCGATCCGCCTGGCCAACAGCCGCAGCCGCTACAAGCTGCCGCGCTACCGGGCGCACCACGCGCTGACCGACGCGCTCGCCACCGCCGAACTGCTGCAGGCGCAGGTGGCGTATCGCTTTTCTCCGGAGAGTCTGCTGCGGGAATTGTGGCCTTGATGGGGAGAAGGTACGTAGTGCGGACAGCCGGCTGACGGCTCCCGCATTCGGATGAGGGCTATCCTTGCGGGCCTTCTGGTCTTTGGGATCCGCCTGTGCCCTCAGAGGCGAGGCTGCCAGTAAGGCGCGCTGCCGTAGTTGGCGTACTGGTCGGCGGCCCAGTCGGGATCGACGAAGGAGGGCCAGTGCTCCTTGTCGAAGCCGTCGGCTTCCTTCAGCTTTTCCTTGTCGGCGTCGAGGACGAAGCACTTGCGTTCGGCATCGAGCGTCAGTGCGCTCCACGGAATCGCATGCAGCTTCTCGCCGATGCCCAGGATGCCGCCGCGGGCGAGCACCGCATAGGCGATGCGGCCGTGGCCGACGTCGAGCATGATGTGCTCGATGGTGCCCAGCTTGTCGTTGTCGAGGTTGTAGACCTCGTTGCCGCCGAGCGTGTCGGCGGCCATGATCGCGGGGCCGGGGCCGTCGTGGTTGTCGTTGCCGCCGACGATCCGGGCGCCTTGCAGCGACGGTGGGGTGTCGGCGCCGGCAGGGGGATTGGTGTAGTCCATGTCCGTCTCCGTTTCATGGGCCGGCGCGGGCACCGGCCTGTTTTCTTCACTGCTTGACCATCAACATGTTGTTGACCGAGAGCACGCCTTCGATGCCGGTGGTGATCACCGAGGCGCGCTCGATTTCGGCGCGGGAGTCGACTTCGCCCGTCAGCGTCACCACGTTCCTGACGGTCTCGACCTCGATGTTGCGTGCCTTGGTCAGTTCGTCCCTGGCAAGCGCGGTCTTGACCCGGGCGGTGACGGTGGCGTCGTCGATGAATTGACCGACCGATCCGGACTCCCGCTCCATGCTGTCGCCGGCTTCGGGCCTCGGTTCGGCTGGAGCCATGTCGGAGGCAGCGAAGGCGGCCGGCGCGGAAAGACCGATGACGGTGGCGGCAAGCGTGGTGGCAAGAATCTTGTTCATGGTCGAATCTCCTTTCTGGATCGGGCTGGTTCGCGCAACGCACGGGCGTCGCCGTTGCACGGTCGTGTGGCGCGTCAGGTGAACAACCAGATCAGGATGATGATCGGGATGGGTACGCCAAGCAGGAACAGCAGGAGCGAGCGCATGACGATCTCCTTTGGTGGCCGGGGGAAACCGGGAGTGGCGGTCCGGCAGCGGGAAGCGCGTCGCCGCGTCCGTCGTCCCTGTGGTCTATAAGATAGGCAGCGGAGGCGGCTGCGTGCATAGGCGCATGCCGCTTGCGTGTGTCGGATGTCGCCGACATGGCGTAGGCCGAGGCCTACATGGACGTGCCGCCCCGAAAACGCCGAAGGCCCGCAGATTTGCGGGCCTTCGGGGCGTTGGGCGACAGGAAGTACGCGGGACTGCTTATTCCAGGCCCTGGCTCGAGAGGTATTCCTCGTAGGTGCCGCGGTAGTCGATGATCTGGCCGTCGAGCTTGATTTCGATGATGCGGGTGGCCAGCGAGGACACGAACTCGCGGTCGTGCGAGACGAAGATCAGCGTGCCGTTGAACTTGTCGAGGCCGCCGTTCAGCGATTCGATCGATTCCATGTCGAGGTGGTTGGTCGGCTCGTCCATCAGCAGCACGTTGGGCCGCGACAGCATCAGCTTGCCGAACAGCATGCGGCCCTGCTCGCCGCCGGAGATGACCTTCACCGACTTCTTGACCTCGTCGCCCGAGAACAGCAGGCGGCCCAGCGTGCCGCGCAGCAGGGTCTCGTTGTCCTCGCCGGTGGCGGCGGCGGTGATGCGCGAGTAGGGCGCGATCCAGTCGGTCAGGCTGACGTCCTCGGCGAAGTCGGCCGAGTGGTCCTGGGCGTAGTAGCCGGGCTTGGCCTTCTCGGCCCATTTGACCTGGCCCTTCTGCGGCTTCAGTTCGCCGACCAGCAGCTTCAGCATGGTGGTCTTGCCGACGCCGTTCTCGCCGATGATGGCGACTTTCTCGCCGGCTTCGATGGCGATCGAGAACTTGTTGATCAGCGGCTTTTCCATGCCCTCGTAGCCGAAGCTGATGCCGTCGACTTCGCAGGCCAGGCGGTGCAGCTTGTCCTTCTCGTCGTAGTCGAAGCGGATCCACGGGTACTGGCGGCTGGACGGCTTGACGTCCTCGGGCTTGAGCTTGTCGATCAGCTTCAGGCGACTGGTGGCCTGCTTGGCTTTGGACTTGTTGGCCGAGAAGCGGCGCACGAAGGCTTGCAGTTCCTGGATCTTGTCCTTGGCGCGGGCGTTGGCGGCGGACTGGCGCTCGCGCGCCATCGTCGACGCTTCCATGTAGTCGTCGTAGTTGCCCGGGTAGATGGTGATGGTGCCGTAGTCCAGGTCGGCCATGTGGGTGCAGACCTGGTTCAGGAAGTGGCGGTCGTGCGAGATGATGACCATCGTGCAGTCGCGGTTGTTCAGCACGTCTTCCAGCCAGCGGATGGTGTTGATGTCGAGGTTGTTGGTCGGCTCGTCCAGCAGCAGGATCTCGGGGGTGGCGAACAGCGCCTGGCACAACAGCACGCGCAGCTTCCAGCCGGGGGCCACTTCGCTCATCGGCCCGTTGTGCAGGGCGGAGTCGATGCCCACGCCAAGCAGCAGTTCGCCGGCACGCGCCTCGGCGGTGTAGCCGTCGTATTCGCCGACCTTGCCTTCCAGCTCGGCGGCGTGCATGTAGTCGTCCTCGGTCGCCTCCGGGTTGGCGTAGATCGCATCGCGTTCCTGGATGGCGGCCCACAGTTCCTCGTGGCCCATCATCACGACGTCGAGCACGCGCATGCTTTCGTAGGCGAACTGGTCCTGGCGCAGGTAGGCCATGCGCTCATGCACGTCCTTGGAGACGTTGCCGGCGGAGGGTTCGAGAATCCCGCACAGGATCTTCATGAAGGTCGACTTGCCTGCGCCGTTGGCGCCGATCAGGCCGTAGCGGTTGCCGTCGCCGAACTTGACGGAAACGTTCTCGAACAGGGGCTTGGCCCCGAACTGCATGGTGATGTTGGCTGCGACGAGCACGGAAAATCCTGTTTATCAGATAAAACAAAGCCTTGCATTATAGCTCAGGCTGTTCGACAGGAGTGTTTCAGGACTGTGGCGCGCAGGAGCGCCGCAGGCATGCCGCCCTGGCCGGCGCAGGCAGGAAAAACCCCCTGCCGGGCGCCACCGGAGCGGGCCGCGGGAGGGGGGAGAAAGGAGGACAGGAATAAAGGAGGGCTGGCTTACTTCAATCGCGGCTGAACGATGATCTTCACCGCCGACTCATTGTTGTGGATCAGCGTTTCGAAGCCTTGTGAAACCAGATCGTCGAGCTGGATGCGCTGGGTGATGAAGGGCTCGAGGTCGATCTTGCCCTGCTCGACTAGCTTGATGGTTTCCTGGTGGTCGTTGCAGTAGGCGATGGTGCCGCGCACGTCCAGCTCCTTCATCACCACGCTGTGCACGTTGATGGTGGCCGGATGGCTCCAGATCGATACGATCACCACCACGCCGGTGGGTTTGGTCGCGGCCACCAGCGCGTCCAGCACCTTGTTCACGCTGGTGCATTCGAAGGCCACATCCACGCCCTTGTCGCCGGTCAGCTTCATCACTTCCGCGACCACGTCCACTTCCGACGGATCCAGGATGTGGTCGGCAACGCCGGATTCGCGGGCCTTCTCCTTCCGCTTGGCGCTCAGCTCGGTGATGATGACGGTCAGGCCCTTGGCCTTCAGGATCGCCGACAGCAGCAGGCCGATCGGGCCGGCGCCGCCGACCAGGGCGACGTCGCCGGCCTTGGCGCCGCTGCGGCTCCAGGCGTGATGGCCGACCGACAGGGGCTCGATCAGCGCGGCCTGGTCCAGCGGAATCCTGTCGGAGATCGGATGCACCCAGCGGCGCTTGACGGCGATCTTTTCCGACAGGCCGCCGCCGCGGCCGCCCAGGCCGATGAAGTTCATGTTCTTCGACAGGTGGTAGTTCTCGCCCGGCCCGGTAGGCACGTCGTCGGCGACGATGTAGGGCTCGACCACCACGTGCTGGCCGACCTGGATGTCGGTCACGCCTTCGCCGACGGCATACACCACGCCGGAAAACTCATGGCCCATGGTGACGGGGGCGGACTCGCCGGAAATCGGGTGCGGATGGCCGCAGGGCGGAATGAAGATCGGCCCTTCCATGAACTCGTGCAGGTCGGTGCCGCAGATGCCGCACCAGGCCACTTCGATGCCGACGGTGCCCGGCGCCACGACGGGTTCGGGGATGTCTTCGATGCGGATGTCGCCGCGGTCGTAAAAGCGTGCTGCCTTCATGGATCAAACTCCGTGGTTGTGAATTCCTGTGGCCGTCGTCGGAGCGCCTCGCCCCTTGCCGGGGAGGCGCTCCGGAAACCTCCCGCTCAGCGCAGGTGATGCACTTCCTGCATGCCGTAGACCTGCACCGGCAGGTCTTCCTGGCGCGCCTTCAACTGCAGCGCCAGGTACAGCGAGTAGTGGCGCGACTGGTGCAGGTTGCCGCCGTGGAACCACATGTTCTCCTGCTGCGTGGGCTTCCACATGTTGCGCTGTTCGCCTTCCCAGGGGCCGGGGTCCTTGGTGGTGTCCGAACCCAGGCCCCAGACCTTGCCGACCTTGTCGGCGACTTCCTGGCTGACCAGATCGGCCACCCAGCCGTTCATCGAGCCGTAGCCGGTGGCATAAACGATGAGGTCGGCGGGCAGCTCGGTGCCGTCGTCCAGCACCACGGCGTTCTCGCTCAGGTGGCTGATGCCCTTGCCCGACTGCAGCTTGATGCTGCCGTCGATGACCAGGTCGCAGGCGCCGACGTCGATGTAGTAGCCCGAGGCACGGCGCAGGTACTTCATGAACAGGCCCGAGTCGTCGTCGCCGAAGTCGAGCATGAAGCCGGCTTCCTCGAGCTTGCGGTAGAACTCGGCGTCGCGCTCGCGGATGCGGTCGTAGATCGGAACCTGGAAGTCCGCCATGATGCGGTAGGGCAGCGAAGCGAAGATCAGGTCGGCCTTCTTGGTCGTCACGCCGTTGGCGACGGCGCGTTCGGAATACAGGTCGCCCAGCCCGATGTCCATCAGCGAGTCCGAGCGCACGATGTGGGTCGAGGAGCGCTGCACCATGGTCACGTCGGCGCCGTGTTCCCACAGCGCGGCGCAGATGTCGTGCGCCGAGTTGTTGGCGCCGATCACCACCACCTTCTTGCCGCTGTAGGCGTCCGGCCCCGGGTGCTGCGAGGAATGCTGCTGTTCGCCCTTGAAGACGTCCTGGCCCTCGATCTTCGGCACATTGGCCTTGCCCGACATGCCGGTGGCGAACACCAGGTGCTTCGGCCGGATGACCAGCGTCTCGCCCTCGCGTTCCACCGTCACTTCCCATTCCTTGCGGGCCTCGTCGTAGCGGGCCTTCACGCAGTTGGTGGAAGACCAGTAATTGACTTCCATGACCTTGGTGTACATCTCCAGCCAGTCGCCGATCTTGTCCTTGGGCGCGAACACCGGCCAGTTAGCCGGGAAGGGCAGGTAGGGCAGGTGGTCGTACCACACCGGGTCGTGCAGGCACAGCGACTTGTAGCGGCTGCGCCACTGGTCGCCGGGGCGGGGATAGCGGTCGATGACGATGTGCGACACGCCCAGCTGGCGCAGCCGCGCGCCCAGCGCGATGCCGCCCTGGCCACCGCCGATCACCAGCACGAAGGGCTGCTGGCTGCGGCCCAGTTCGGCCGCTTCTTCCTCGCGGTGCTCCAGCCAGGTCTTGCGCCCGCGCTGGATGCCGTGCTCGGCGCCCATCGGCCGGCGCGGGCCCAGCGGCTCCTCGTGATCCTTGAGTTCCTGCGCCGTGGTCAGCAGTGTCCAGATGCGGCCGTCCTTGATGCGGATGTGGCCATGGCCGGCGATGAGCCGGGTATCGATGTCGATCCACGCCGAAACCACGCCATCGGCTTCGTCCACCGCTTCGCCGGGAGTGAGGCCGAAGACGACCGGCGCGGCGGCATCCAGCTGTGCGTCCAGCATCTGCTGGATCGCGTCCCGGCCTTCCAGGGTCTTGAGGTTCCAGGTCAGCAGCACCAGGTCGCGCCAGTACGATTCGTCGGCGAACAGTCCGGCTGCGGCCTGGGTATCGCGTCTGGCCAGGGCGTCGTTGAGTTGGTCCAGCATTGCCTGGGCGCGGGCAGTGGGGCTTGTGGTCATGATGTCTCCAGAATTGTTGTTGGTGTATGCCCGTGGGGTGTGCGGGCGGAGGAGATATCGCAAACGCCGTGCCATGCCTGTCCGGACCACTCGGGCATCATGAAATCAAGGGCTTGCCGAACGACGGCTTGAACATCTGCGTCGTGCTGGCTCATTTCGCCGCTTCAGGTGTTGCAATGGCTGCGACAGGTGTCGCATTGGCCATGCTGCGGCGCAATATCATTTCTGGGTAAACCTTCATTCACCTGCGGGTGCTTTGATTCCAGAATCCCTGGCACTTCCCGCCGCGCAATACGCCATGCCATCCGGGCAATCCAGGTTTTGGGGCGCGCACAGTTCCATTGCAAGCCAATCGACGGCAAGCACGCTTGAATGAGCCGCTGTGCCGGCCGGCTGGTTTTTCCGATTTCGGCGTCATCGATTTTTCGATCGTTCATTCACCAGGAGGCATCATGAGCAAGAAAGTCGCAGTCATCACCGGTTCCGCCGACGGCCTGGGCAAGGGGATTGCCGAGCGCCTGGCCGCAGACGGTTTCCGCATCGTGCTGTCGGACATCAATGCCGGGCTGCTCGCCACGACCGAGCAGGAATTCAGGAGCAATGGCGTCGAAGTGACGTCCTTCGTCGGCAACGTCGCCAGGCGCGACGAGCAGTTCGCGCTGGTGGCGCATGCCGTGGCCGCTTTCGGCCAGGTCGATGTCTTCATCAACAATGCCGGCATCGAGGACGTGATGCCGCTGGATGCGGTGCGCGAGCCGGACCTGGAGAAAGTCTTTGCGGTGAACGTCTATAGCGTGGTCTATGGCACGCAGGCCGCCGCCGAGCAGATGAAGAAGCAGGGCACGGGCGGCAAGATCATCAATGCCTGCAGCATCGCCGGGCATGAATCCTACGAATTCCTCAGCGTGTATTGCGCCACCAAGCATGCCGTGCGTTCGCTGACGCAGAGCGCCGCCAAGGAATTGGCGCGGCACAAGATCACCGTCAATGCCTATTGCCCCGGCGTTGCCGCGACCAGGATGTGGGACCGCATCGACGAGGAAATGGGCAAATACCTCGGCACCAAGCCGGGCGAGGCCTTCGAGCGCTTCTCGTCGGGCATCCTGCTGGGCCGCCCGCAGACGGCCAAGGACGTGGCCGATTTCGTTCACTACCTGGCCTCGCCCGATTCGGACTACATGACCGGGCAGTCCATCATGATCGATGGCGGTATCGTGCTGCGCTGACTGCCGATAAACTGCAGCGGATGGGCGAGGGGCTTGCTTGCAGGCCCCTCGCCCAGGTGCAGACATCCTGCAGCACACACCCAGCGCCAGAGCCTGCGATGCCACCCCAGTCCTACGCCTCGCACATTAAGGAGATCGAAGCCTTCGGGCTGGGGCAGCCCATGCACGGCGGCAGCAGGGACGAAGCCGTGCTCGACAGCTGGCGGCGCTGTCTGGACCACCACCGGCTGGATCCGGCGCGGACCTGCGAAGCCGTCATCGTCCCCGAAGGGCAGTTGCGCCAGCACCGAGAAGAATCCGAGTCGCTGATCCGCATCGCCCGCAGCGGGCTGGAGCGGCTCTACCAGCAGCTGAAGGGCCTGGACTACGTGCTGCTGCTGGCCGACCGCCACGGCGTGGCGGTGGATTTCCTCGGCCGCGAGGCAGCCAGCGGTGATTTGCGCCGCGCCGGCCTGTACCTGGGTGCCGAATGGCGCGAAGACCGCGCAGGTACGTCTGCCGTCGGCGCCTGCCTGGCCACCGGCGACGCCCTGACCGTGCATCAGAGCGACCATTTCGATTTCACCCACACCCGGCTGTCCTGCACCGCGGCACCGATCTACGACCTGCGCGGCGAACTCGCGGCGGTGCTCGACCTTTCCCAGCTCAGGTCGCCCGAGGAGCGTGCCAGCCAGGGCCTGGCGCTGAACCTGGTGGTCGCGGCGGCGCGGCGCGTGGAACTGGCGAACCTGATGGCGCAGTCGCGCAGGGACTGGGTGCTGCGCTTTTCCCAGTCGCCGGACTTTCTCGACGTGGACCCGGACGCCGCCATCGCCCTCGATGCGCATGGCCGCATCAACGCCATGACCCACGCCGGTGCCCGCCTGCTGGCCGCGGCGGCACGGCTGGACTGGCGGCAGCGCCATGCCCTGATCGGCCAGCCGCTGGAACGCTTCTTCCAGTTCGACGCGCGCCACCTGCCCAGTCTGCGCGCCGACCGCCCGGCGCAACAGCGCATCGTCCGCGCCTGCGACGGCAGGGTGCTGTTCGCCCACGCGATCGAGCCGATGCGGGTGCTGAGCCCGGCTTCACGCCCGGCGGCGCTCGCGCCGCTGCCTTCCGCCTTGCAGATGCTCAGCGCCGGCGACCCGGCAATGGATGCGCTGCTGCACAAGGCCGCGCGGCTGGCGCCGCAGAACCTGCCGATCCTGGTGCAGGGCGAAACCGGCGCCGGCAAGGAATTCCTCGCCCGCGCCATCCATGGTGCCAGCGGCCGCAGCGGCGCGTTCGTCGCCATCAACTGCGCCGCCATTCCCGAGTCGCTGCTGGAGAGCGAATTGTTCGGCTATCTGCCCGGCTCATGGACGGGCGGTGCCAGCAAGGGCCGCCAGGGCCTGATCGAAGCCGCCCATCGCGGCACCCTGTTCCTCGACGAGATCGGCGACATGCCGCTGGCGCTGCAGGCCAAGCTGCTGCGCGTGCTGTCGGAGTCGCAGGTCCTGCCGCTGGGCGCGCGCGAGCCGCGCACGGTCGATATCCGCGTGCTGTCGGCCTCGCACCGGCCATTGGCCGAACTGGTGCAGTCCGGCCAGTTCCGCCAGGATCTGCTCTACCGCCTCAACGCCGCGGAACTGCAACTGCCGCCGCTGCGCCGGCGGCGCGACCTGGGCGGCATGATGGACCGGATGCTGGCCGAGCTGGGCAGCCAGTACAGCCTCGGCGAGGCGGCGCGGGCGATGCTGCTCGCCCACCCCTGGCCCGGCAACCTGCGCGAACTGCACAACGTGCTGCGCTACGCCGTCGCGCTGTGCGGCGACGGGCCGCAGGGCGGCGCGGCGGCCTGGGAGTGTGTCAGGGAGTGCGTCATCGAGCCGGCCCATCTGCCCGACAGCCTGCAGGCGGCCGATGTGCTGGATGCCGGGCCATCCATGCTGCAGATAGACGGCACCGCCGGGCTGGACGCGGCGGACAGTGCTGGCGGACGTTTGCAGTCCGGCACGGCCGTGGAACTGGAACAGCTGCTGGCGCAATGCCACGGCAACGTCTCGGAAGTGGCGCGGCGCCTGGGCGTGAGCCGTTCCACGGTACACCGGCGCATCCAGCGCCTGCAGCTGGGCGTGCGCCACGCCAGCTGGAGCAGCAGCGCCGGACCTCGGGAATGATGGCGGCCGGCTGTCGGAATCGTCCGACGCGGCTTTCGGATCGGGCTGATGGGGCGCGCGGGCGGCCTCACCTAAAGTGAAGGCGTGCTCAGACACCGAGCCGCATCCCCAACCCCGAAGGAGAGCAGCCATGAACAAGGACATCATCGAAGGCAACTGGAAGCAGCTCAAGGGCAAGGTCCAGCAGCAATGGGGCAAGCTCACCGACGACGACTTCGACGTCATCGCCGGCCGCGGCACCGAGCTTGCCGGCCGCATCCAGGAACGCTACGGCATCAGCCGCGACGAGGCCGAGAAACAGGTCAGGGACTGGCAAAGCCGTCTTTGAGCCCGTTGGCCGATGAGTGCCTGCATTCGTCGCCGGATTCCCGCCTTCGGGCAGGCGTCCGGCGGCTTTCCCGACCTGCAAGGAGAAAACCATGCTTCACTACGCAGTCGTTTTCTTCGTCATCGCCCTGATCGCGGCCCTGTTCGGCTTCAGCGGCATCGCCGCCGGCGCGGCGGGCATCGCCAAGATCCTGTTCGTCGTCTTCCTAGTGATGGCGATTGCCAGTTTCGTCGTCAACCTCCTCAGGGGGCGCTGACCGAGCTTGATCAACTTCGACCGGATGAACCGACATGTTGCGCATCGCCATCGTCGATGACCACCAGATCGTGCGCGCGGGCTTTCGCGAGATGCTCGCCGATGAGCTGGGCTTCGCCTTCCCGTTCGAGGCGGCGTCCGGCGAAGAGGCGCTGCAGGGCCTGCGCGAGCACGAGGTGGACGTTCTGCTGCTCGATTTGTCGCTGCCGGGGCAGAGCGGCATCGACGTACTGCGTGCCGCGCGCCAGCGCTACGAGAAGCTGCGCATCCTGGTGCTGTCCGGCTTCCCGGAAGAACGCTACGCACTGGCGATGATCCGCAACGGCGCCGACGGCTATCTGTGCAAGGACTGCTCGCGCGAGGACCTCATCAACGCGATCCATGCCGTCGCCCAGGGCCGGCGCTACCTTTCGCCCCGCACGGCCGAACTGCTGGCGGAGGAGCTGACCGGCGGTGGCGGCGGCGCGCCGCATGAAAAGCTGTCCGACCGCGAACTGCAGGTGTTCCTGCGCCTCGCGCGCGGCGAATCCGTGTCCGACATCGCCGCGGTGCTCAATCTCAGCGTCAAGACGGTCAGCACCTACCGCTCGCGCCTGCTCGAAAAGCTCGAGGTGTCGAGCAATGCCGAACTGGCGACCTATGCTCTGCGCCATGGGCTGATTCTCGAATGATCGAATGACCGGTTTCGAATCATGGCTGCCCCTGAGTCTTCTTCTTCGCTACGCGTCGTGCTGATCGAGGATTCGCCGATCCTCTGCGCGATGTTGCGCGACATGCTGAACGAGCTCGACGGCGTCGAGGTCGTGGGCAATGCCGATGGCGAGCAAGCGGCGGTGGCCGAACTCGAACGACAGCAGGCCGATGTCGTCATCGTCGACCTGGAATTGCGCCAGGGTAGCGGCCTCGGCGTTCTAGCCTGCCTGCAGGCCGAACCGGAGCGCTACGGCAGTCCGCGCGCGGTGGTGTTTTCCAATTACGGGCACAGCGCGCTGCGGGCCCGCTGCAAGGGGCTGGGCGTCGAGCACTTCTTCGATAAATCCTTCCAGATGGACGAACTGCTCGAATTCGTCCAGAGCGCTGCCGCGCGGCACTGAGTCGCCCTTCGGCGAGCTGCCCTCAGCGCTCCGCCGCCGCAAGCGGGATGCGCGCCACGATGCGCGTGCCGCGGCCGGGGCGGCTGTCGATGTCGAGCTGGCCGGCCAGCATCTGCACGCGGTGGGCGATGCCGGTCAGGCCGTGGCGCATCGGCTGGCGAACCGACGGATCGAAGCCGGTGCCGTTGTCTTCCACCTTCAGCACGATGCGGTCCGCCTCCGCGGCGAGGCTCAGGCGGACGTGCGTGGCCTGGGCGTGGCGGCGGATGTTGGTGAGCGCCTCCTGCGCGATCCGGTACAGCGCCAGCGATACCGGCGCCGGCAAGTCGGGCAGGGTGTCGGGCAGATCCAGCTCGATCCGGCCGCCGTCCTCGTCTCCCGTTCCCGGCTGCGCCAGCGAGCGCAGCGCTTCGACCAGGCCCAGGTCGGACAGCAGCGGCGGGCGCAGGTCGGCGACCACGCGGCGCTTGATCGCGATGATCTGGCTCAGGGTATCGAGCAGGCGGTCGAAGCGCTCGCGCAGCGGGGCGATGGCTTCGTCCGGCAGCTTGCGCGCAATCCAGGCCGCGTCCATCTTCGCCGCGGTCAGCATCGAGCCGAGTTCGTCGTGCAGTTCGCGGGCGAGGCTCTCCTTCTCGGCTTCGCGCGCATTGGTCAGGTAAGTCGCCAGGCTGCTCAGTGCGGCGGTGCGCATTTCCACCACGGACTGCAGGCGTTCGTTCTCGGACTGAAGCAGCGCCGACAGGTGATCGCGCAGACGATCCTGCCGGTAAAGCAGCACGATGATCGTCGCCAGCAGCACCAGCACGCCCATGCCGAGCACGGTGTTGGTCCGCCGCGCATCCCCCAGGTTGTCGAACGACGCCAGGATGGTGTCGTGAATCTGCTCCATCGTCTGCGCCCGCAGCGTTTCGATCAGCGCGCGGATGTCGTGGGTGATCTGCTTGCCGTTTTCCGTGCCGTCGTCGGCTTCCGGGCCGGTGCTGCGTTCGATGGCCCGGGCCAGCAGCGCCCAGCGGGTTTCGACCCGCCTGGCCAACTGTTCGACCGTGTCGCGCTGGGCGGCATCCGGCCAGCTTTCGGCCCGTAGCGCGGCAAGCGTGATGTCGATGTCGGCGCTGCCGTCCCGGTAGGGGGCGAGGTGGGCCGGATCGCCCGTCAGGATGAAGCCGCGCACGCCCGACTCGGCATCGAGCAGATGCACCAGCAGGCTGTCGAGATGGGCGACGCGGCTCGATTGCTGCTGCAGCTTCTGCAGCGCGTCGCGGCTGGTTTCGGCGTGGTGCTGCGCCGCCATCAGCCAGACGGCCCCCAGTACGAAGCCGAGCACCAGCACCACCAGCAGAAGCAAGGTGGAAGCGCGCGGCAGGCGGGAAGGCAGGCGGGGCAAGAAGCGTCTCGGCAAGTGGCGTGTCGGATCGTGGAGATGTTATAGCGGATGCCCGCCGCATCGGCCAGACGGGCCATACCCTGATGGCGCACCATGGCAAGAAGGGGGATTGCTCCCCCTTGCTTGCGCATACCGCGGCCGAGGCTTGGCCGAGGTTTACTGGCGGATGACGATGTCGTTCTTGACCGCATGCACGCCCGGCGTGCTGCGGGCGATGTCGGCGGCGCGGCTGCGTTCGGCGGCGCTCTTGGCGAAGCCGGAGAGCTGGACCGTGCCTTTCAGCGTCTCGACGCTGATCGCCATGGCGCTGACGGTCGGATCTTCGGCAAACTTCGCTTTCACGCGGGTGGTGATGGTGGCGTCATCGACGTACTCGCCGACGGTGGATTGGTCGCGGGTGACGGCGCAGCCGACTGCGGTGAAGGCGAGCAGACCGGACAGGGCGAGCGTGGCAGCGGTATGTTTCATGATGCGTCTCCTTGGTATTCGCGGGCTTTCCCGGATATCCGCGGCGGGCTTCATTCCCGCCTGCAGGTGCGATTCAAATGTATCCTCGGGGCCGACCCGGCGCTGTCCGACAGCGCGGATTGCGTTGTAGGACGATTCTGTCAGCCGCTCTGCATTTCCATCCGGCATTCATCCGAACACTTCAGCCGCCATGCGCTTCCTCCATTCCGCCGACTGGCATCTCGGCCGTGTGCATCACGGCGTTTCGCTGCTCGAAGACCAGGCCCACATCCTGGGCGAATTCGTCCGCCTTGCCGCCGACGTGCGGCCCGACGCCATCCTGCTGGCCGGCGACATCTACGACCGCTCGGTGCCGCCGGCCGAGGCGGTGCGCCTGCTCGACCTGGTGCTGACCGAACTGGTGCGGGGACTGCGCATTCCGGTGGTGAT
Organism: Thauera carbonicopians; assembly: GCF_025699485.1. Taxonomy (GTDB): domain Bacteria; phylum Pseudomonadota; class Gammaproteobacteria; order Burkholderiales; family Rhodocyclaceae; genus Thauera. Next base: position 149,619 of record NZ_JANUXN010000003.1, read on the forward strand.
GATCGCCGGCAACCACGACGGCCCCGACCGCCTCGCTTTCGGCGCCGGCCTGCTCGGCGGTGCGGGGCTGACCGTGCGCGGCCCGTTCGAAATCCCGGCCCGGCCGCTGGTGCTGCACGACGAGCACGGCGCGGTTGCGATCCACGCGCTGCCTTACGTCGAGCCTGCCGTCGTGCGCAATGCAGTCGCCGGCCAGCAGAGCGGGGAAGGCGGAGAGGGCGCCCGCGCGGTCGATTCCCACCAGGCTGCATTGGCCGTGCAATTGCAGGCGGCGCGCGCGGCGCAGCCGCCGGGGGCACGCAGCGTCGTCGTCGCCCATGCCTTCGTGCTCGGCGGCAGCGAAAGCGAATCCGAGCGGCCGCTGTCGGTCGGCGCCAGCGGGGCGGTCGATGCGGCACTGTTCGACGGCTTCGACTACGTCGCGCTGGGCCATCTGCACCGGCCGCAGCAAGTGGGCCAGGCGCGCATCCAGTATTCCGGCTCGCTGCTGAAGTACTCGTTTTCCGAGGCGGATCACGTCAAGTCGGTGAACCTGGTCGAGCTCGATGCCGCCGGCGCCTGCACCGTGGAGCGCATCGCGCTGACGCCGCGCCGCGACCTGCGCATCGTCGAAGGTCAGCTCGACGCCATCCTCGCCGCCGGTGCAGCCGATCCGGCGCGCGACGACTACATCCTCGCCCGTCTCACCGACAGCGGCGCGCTGCTCGACGCCATGGGCCGGCTGCGCAGCGTCCATCCCAACGCGCTCGCCATCGAACGTCCACAACTGCTTGGCGACGGCCCGGGGCGGGCGGCGGCGGACCATCGCCGCGTGCGCATGCAGGATCTGTTCGCCAGCTTCCATCGCGACACCACCGGCCAGCCGCTCGACGAAGCCGGCGTGGCCGTGCTCGATCGCATCGCCGAGCGGCTGGAGCGGGAGGCGCGCCACGCATGAAGCCGCTCAAGCTCAGCCTGCAGGCTTTCGGCCCCTTCGCCGGGCGCGAGACGGTGGACTTCACCCGCCTGCCGCCCGGCGCGCTGTTCCTGATCTCCGGTCCCACCGGCGCGGGCAAGACTTCCATCCTCGACGGCATCACCTACGCGCTGTACGGCGACACCTCCGGCGGCGAGCGCAGCGCGCGCGAAATGCGCAGCCACCATGCCGACGCCGCGTTGCAGACCGAAGTCGAACTGGAATTCGCCCTCGGTGGCCAGCACTACCGGGTGCGCCGCGTGCCGGAGCAGTCGCGCGCGGCCCAGCGCGGCGGCGGCGTGGTCAATGCGCCGGCCAAGGCCGAACTCTTCCGCTTCGACGCCGATCGCTGGCAGCCGCTGGCGCAGCGAACGACCGAAGTCACCCAGCAGGTCGAAGCCCTGCTCGGCTTCAAGGCCGAGCAGTTCCGCCAGGTCGTGCTGCTGCCGCAGGGGCAGTTCCGCAAGCTGCTGGCGGCGAGTTCGGCCGAGCGCGAGAAGATTCTCGAAACCCTGTTCGGCACCGCCGCCTACAAGCGCCTGCAGGACGCGCTGAAAGCCGAGGCCGCCATGCTGCGCGAACGTGGCGAGCAGGCCAGCCTGCGGCGCGCCACCTTGCTGCAGCAGGCCGAGGCGGAAACGACCGAAGACCTGGCCGTCCGCCTGGATGCCCTCGGCGCCGCGCTGGCGACACTGGAAGCGGAGGAAAAAGCCGCCCGCGACGCGGATGGCGCCGCCCGCGCCGCGCTGCAGCAGGGGCAGGCGACCGCGGCCCGTTTCGCCGAAGCGCAGGCCGCGGCTGCGGCGCTTGCCGCGCTGACGGCCGGGCGGGCGGAAACCGATGCCCGGCGCCTGCGCCTGGAAGATGCCCGGCGTGCGCAACAGGTGTCGCCGTCCGCCACCGCACTGTCGGCCGCCCGCAGTGCCGCAGCCGAAGCCGAACAGCGCGCGCGGCAGGCCGCGCAAGCCGCCGAGCAGGCAGCCAAGGCATTGCACGACGCCGATGCAGCGCTGCAGGCCGAGGCCGCGCGCGGTGACGAGCGCGAAGCTGCGCAACGCGAACAAATGCGGCTCGAAGCCCTGTCCGATGCCGTCGCCCGCCTCGCCGAAGCGGAAACCGCCTTGCTGGACAGCCAGCGCCAACGTGTCGCGGCCGATGCTCGGCTCACACAGGCAGAAGCTGCGTGCAAAACGCTCGACAGCCAGCGCAACCAGCTCGCCGGCCGCATCGACACCCTGCAGGCCCAAGCCGCGCAGGCGGCGGTACTGGGCCTGCGCATGCAGCACGCCGAACAGCGCGCACAGGCGCAGGCCGGCCTCGAGGCCAGCCTCGTCAGACTGAAACAGGCGCAAGTGCTGGTGGAGGCGAAACGGCAGGCGTTCGAAGCTGCGCAGCAGCAGATGCTGCGCCAGCGCGAAGCGTGCGATGCCCTGGATGCAGCCTGGCGCCGCGCGCAGGCGGCCATCCTCGCCCATCATCTGCACGACGGCGACGCCTGCCCGGTGTGCGGCAGCGCCTCGCACCCGTCGCCGGCCCGTTTCGACGGCGAACTGCCCACCGAGCAGGCTTTGCAGGCCGTGCGCGACGCTCTCCGGAAAGCCGAGGCCGCGATGGAAGCCGTCCGCCACGACAGGGACGTCGCCGCACAGCAACGCGCTGCGGCCCAGGCCGAAGTGAACACGCGCCAGACTGCGCTGCACGGAGGCGCTGCCGATGATCAGGTACAGCAAGACCTGTTCGGCGCCAGCGTCGACGAGGACTTGCCCGCATTGCGGACAGCCTTGCAGGCCGCGCGTGCCGCGGCGGCCGAAGTCGAGCGAATACGCGGGCAACTGCAGCAAAGCGAGGTCGCACTGGCTGCCGCCCAAGCTGCGCTCGACGATGCGCGCAAGCAGGCAGCGGCGGCCGCCAGCGCAGCCGAAGGTGCCCTGCGCGTGGCAGAGGAAAGGCGCGGCGCAGTGCCCGAAGCCTTGCGCTCGCCGCAGGCGCTCGGCACCGCGCTGGCGGCGGCGCGGGCCAGGCGCCAGCAACTGGAGGCGGCGTTGCAGGCCGCCCAGGAAGTACAACGGCAAGCCCTGAACCACGATGCAGCACAACGCGCCCAGCGCGACGCCCAGGCCCTTGCCGCCCGCGCCGCCGAAGTGCGCGTGGCCGAAACCGCCGCGCAGTTTGCCGATGCGCTGCACGCCGCCGGTTTCGCTGCGGCCGGCTCAGGCATGGCAGGTAGTGCCAGACCCGATGCCGCCTGGCGCGCGGCTGTGCTGCCCGCCGAGCAGATGGACGCGCTCGCACGGCAAATCCGCAGCGCCGATGAACAGTTCGCCGCCGCGCAGGAGCGCAGCCGGCGCGCTGCACAGGCCATCGACGGGTTGGCGCCGCCGGACCTCGCCGCACTCGACGCCCGCGCCACCGCCTGCCGCGAACAGGTCGAAGCGATCGTCGCCCGCATCACCCACAACCGCGGAGAGCAGCAAAAGCTGACCCGCACGCTTGCACTGCTGAACGAGATCGCCCGCGAGCACGGCGCCATCGAAGCCGAATACCGCGTCGTCGGCCACCTGGCCGAGGTCGCCAACGGCGACAACGGCCGCAACCTCACCTTCCAGCGCTACGTGCTCGCCGCCCTGCTCGACGACGTACTGCGCGCCGCCTCGCTGCGGCTGAAGGCGATGAGCCGCGGCCGCTACCTGCTGCAGCGGCGCGAGGACGTCGCCGACGCCCGCCGCGCCGCCGGGCTGGACCTGGAAGTGTTCGACGACTACACCGGCCGCGCCCGCCCGGCCAGCACGCTGTCCGGCGGCGAAGGCTTCATGGCCTCGCTGTCGCTCGCGCTCGGCCTGTCCGACGTGGTGCAGGCCTACGCCGGCGGTGTCCAGCTCGACACCCTGTTCATCGACGAAGGCTTCGGCAGCCTCGACCCCGAATCGCTCGACATGGCCATGCGCGCCCTCATCGACCTGCAGCAGCGCGGCCGCACGGTGGGCGTGATCTCGCACGTCGAGGACATGAAGCAGCAGATCGGCACGGCGATCGAAGTGGTGCAGGGGCTGAGGGGGAGCAGGGTGCGAATGGTCGGGGTGAGCTAAGGGAGTGATGCAGCGGTTTCGTGCCGGGCCGGCAGGTACGGCACCACATTCCGCAGCGCCCGCTCGATGTACTCGTCCTTTTCATCGACGGGCGCCACGTAATGCAGGGCGCGTGTTGCCGCTTCGATGCCGCCCAAGCGGGCGGCGATCCAGAGCGCCAGGTATTGCGACCTCGGCAGCGATCTGCGGCTGGCGACGCCCGGCATGGTCGATCTCAACTACAGTGATCCGAGCGTGCCCGGGCAGGCCGGCCTGCTGCGCGATGCGTTGCGCCGGCTGGCTCGCGCGGGAGACCTGGAATCGGCGCTGCATTACCAGCCGCACGGAGGGCGGATGCACGAGCGGGCCATCGTGGCGCGCCACCTGCGCAGTCGCCAGCTACGGGTCGAAGCCGAACAGGTGGCAATCGTCGACGGCGCGCAGCACGGCCTCGCAGTGACCGTGATGGCCTTGCTGCGGCCGGGTGACGTGGTGGCGGTGGATGCGCTGACCTACCCGGGCTTCCGTGTGCTGGCCGACATGCGGGGGTTGGAACTGCTGCCCGTTCCCGTCGGCCCGCAGGGCACGGATGTGGATGCCTTGGCGCAGCTCTGCCGCACACGCCCGGTGCGCGCGGTGTACGCGATGCCCACGCTGCACAACCCGCTGGGCTGCGTAATGGATGAAGCCGCGCGGCAACGGCTGGTGGCCGTGGCCCGTGCGCACGACCTGCTGCTGATCGAGGACGCCGCCTATGCCTTCCTCGTCGAGCAGCCTCCGCCGCCGCTGTTTCAACTGGCGCCCGAACGCACGATACACGTATCCAGCCTGTCCAAGAGCGTCGCCACCGGCCTGCGCTTCGGCTTCGTCGCGGCAGCACCGGCCCACATCCGTAGCATCGAGCGCGCCATCCGTGCGACGACGTCCAATACCCCCGGGGTGATGACCGCCATTGCCTGCGGCTGGATCGAGGACGGCACGGCCGCCCGCCTGGAAGTGCAAAAGCGCGAGGATGCCCGCCTGCGGCAGGCCATAGTTGCCGAGGTGCTGGCCGGGTTGCCGATGGTGTGCCATCCCGATTCCTGTTTCGTATGGCTTCCACTCGGTCCCGAGTGTCGTGCGGATCAGGTTGCGGCGATGTTGAACGAGCAGGGAATTGCAGTATCCACTGCCGAACCCTTCGCTACGACCGTCCATGTTCCCAGCGCGCTGCGGCTGGCGCTGGGGTCGGTGGATGTGGGGAGCTTAAGGTGGGCGTTGGGGAGGGTGAGGGAAGGGGTGGAGTTGGGAATCTGATGGTTGTGCGTTGAGGCTGGAGCGTTCTTCAAACTTATGGTTGATTGCCTGCTTCCGACCTATTGCGGTCATTGGTGCCCGAGGAAAGCTGTCACTCAACGCCCAACAAAGCAACGCATGGAGGTGACTTGAAGGGCGGAACGGACAGTGAGGATTCAAATTTGAAATCTGAGTACCTTGCGAGCCAACGCATCTTTTCTTGAACGGATGCACTCGCAGTGCTCGTACCCTCAATGAGGGCTTTAACTCTAGAAACCAAGGCTTCGGTTTCGTCAGGAGATTTGGCCACAAGGTAATCAACGAAGGCAAGGCCATCCTCCTCATGGAGAATTTGTAACTTCGAAGCATCGATCGTTGGATTCGCAAGCTCAAGCAAATTATCAGACACAACAATCCTAGGATATCGCGCCTGCAAGCTCTCTAGTTGATACGCCTCTATCATCCCTTTGCTAAACATGAATCGGTCTTTCACGAAATGCTTTCCAAATGTTACGCCGCCTCTACAAAGAAGGCCGTCCATTAGCAGGCCCTTTTGCCACTCAGCTATTGCGGAGAGAAATCCTGAAAACTCTGATAGATCAAAGGGACGACTAAAAACCACTGAATCTGAGAATTGAATTAAGCCAGCATCTAAATCCTTGCCAAAAATTAGCGATGCTCGGTTATGGGCTTTATAAAGAATGTCAAGATATTTCGGACTATCCGAGGATTCGCAATCATGACGAACCATATCAGAAAAACCAAGTACATCAATAAATGCAACGAAATGACTTGTTAGTTGCATTGGCATATTTTTTACCCCGCAAGCATTAGACGAGTCGCGAGTTGATTGAAACAGGTCTTATAGGTCGCCATGCGAGCTTCAGCATCAGTCCAGGTTCCGCCTGCCCATGCGACTCCAGATTCTGTGACTAGTGCAGTATCCTCACGCTGGACACCAAAAACAGGTTTCCCAACCTCTTGCATAAGCGGTGCGAGTGTTCCGAAGTCAGGAATTTTGGTGGCAATAAGCTGATCCGTTGGAAACGGATAGAGATTGCGATCTGCTGTTGAGTGCTTCTGGAGCGCGGACGCCAAATAGGTATCCAGTTGTTCAGGTATACGCTTGATCCAGACGTCAAACCCTGGCTTTGGCTTACCCTTGTAGACTTTGAAGAACTGCGAAATTGCGCCTAGGAATATCGGTTGCCCATGGCGGACCGGCAACGAGTAGCTGGTATATGTATCGCGTATCTGAGCATGCTCATCGAGCCACCGCCCAACAATCGAAGAAAGAGTACGGATGGCTTGAACATTAAATCTATCAGGTGCAACCGGAACGAAAAACGCATCACACGCCAAGAAGAAGGTGCGCGTTAGTGCACCCGCGCTCGGTCCGAGGTCAATAAAAACTAAATGATAATTGCGCGCCTGGGCAAGTCTTGTAAGCATATCGCCGATCGCAACATACGTACGCATCAGGTTTGTCCGTGCCGCAAATCGTTGAGAATGCGCCTCTGCAATATCGTCCTCAATAGACGTTAGATCGACACTGCCACGTATTAAGTCAAGCCCTTCAGCAAGTTTGACCGTATTGATCGCATCTATATTAACTGCGGCAACCTCGCCCTCAATTCGAGGTTTTAATGCCTCTAGGATACTGGTGCCAGGAAGCTCCTGAATGACCCCAGTTCTCTCAGCTATTGCGTCGAGTTCTGCAATTACCCTTCCCAGGCAAAGCTCAGTGAGGTTGCACTGTGGGTCAGCATCGACTAGCAAGACACGCTTGCCTGAAGATGCGAGAAGATGTGCGAGGTTGAAGGTTGTGGTTGTCTTTGAAACACCACCTTTATGATTGTAGAGCGTCACTATGGGCATAAATGGCCTTTACGAAAGCTAGTGCAAGGGGTTCACATCCTGTGGAACTAAATAATATTGCGTCGATGCATTATGGATATATGAGATCTATTTACAAATATTGAATAATGCGCGAGCTAACTAAGCCCCAAAATCTGGCAGTGAGCTACAGTCCAGCAACGGACCTCGCAAGCGGTTATATCGAAAGAATGGAACGTAATAGCGAGGGTCAGCTTCTGGCGGTAAGCAGTCATCTCTTCCATCTACACTATTCATTGTAAACGTCCGCTACTCCGCCATCGCGTAAACAATCCGCTCACCATCCGTTTTCACCAAACCACGCTTCACCAGCTCTGAACAAACCATATCGACCGTCGATGCGGGCACATCCTTGCCGAGCTTCGCTTGGATCGTGCTGTGCAGCGTGCTCAGCCTGCTAGGTTTTGCCTTTTTCATCGCGATCAGCTGAACAATGGCCTGTGAGCAGAGCTCATCGAATCTTTCTGTATTCAGATTGCCGCGCTCGCCTTGAGAAATGCCTACTGCGGCTGAGGAAGAGACAGCAGTGCGGAAGCAGGCCATCTCCTCTATGGAAGGCGAGCGCGCCGAGAAAATCTTCCGAGCTTTCAGATGCTGGATCAGCGGATCGAAGCCCGTGTCCTTCGAGATGATGTGAAAGAAGCCGCTTGGATCTTCTGCTGCGAGCCGGCCGAGATGAAAGGCCATATGGAAGTCCAGCGCGTTCGTACCAGGCGTTTCGAGCATGACGTATTCACCGCGCGTGCCGAGCTGCTGCATTGCAAGTACGAGCTCGACCGGGAGCTTGGTGTTCTTGGGACCGAGGAAGACGATGACGCGGAAATGCTCGTCCTTGACCAAGTCGAGCGACTTGACATGAACGTTCTCGAAATCGATCAGGACGTAGTTGGTGCGCAACAGGTGCTCCAGACGTGTCGGATGGCCGAGGCAGTTCACTGCCTGGGCAGCAACAGCGGGTCATGCTTGCAGTATCTGTAGTGGATGCTTTGCCGTCATGGGAATATTGACGGGGTATGAGGCATGGTTCTCACGTGCGAGCGAAATCGGCGGCCACGTTTGCCGCAGCCTTTGTTTGATCCCGCGTTCGTGCGATTTTGCGCTGGCCCCCAAGCCCCCCGATTTGTAGAATCGCCCCTTCCCCCGCGCCAGCGCCGCAGGACCGGGCGCCGTGCCTAAAAGACCAGAAACGGAGACATCCCATGCAGAAACGCCGCTTCACCGCCCTTATCGCCGGTCTGTTCGCTTCGGCTGCGCTCGGCCTGTCGATGCCGGCCACGGCTCAGCAGTACAAGGACGAATACAACCTGTCGACGGTGCTCGGCGACGCCTTCCCGTGGGGCTGGGGCGCGCAGCGCTGGGCCGATCTGGTGGCCGAGAAGACCGAAGGGCGGATCAAGATCAAGGTCTATCCGGGTACGTCGCTGGTGTCGGGCGACCAGACCAAGGAATTCACCGCGCTGCGCCAGGGCATCATCGACATGGCGGTGGGCTCGACGATCAACTGGTCGCCGCAGGTGAAGGAGCTGAACCTGTTCGCGCTGCCCTTCCTGATGCCGGACCACAAGGCGATCGATGCGCTGACCCAGGGCCGTGTCGGCGCCAAGATGTTCGAGATCCTGGCCGCACGCGACGTGGTGCCGCTGGCCTGGGGCGAGAACGGTTTCCGCGAGGTGTCGAACTCGAAGAAGCCGATCCGCACGCCCGAGGACGTGAAGGGCATGAAGGTGCGGGTGGTCGGTTCGCCGCTGTTCCTGGCGACCTTCAATGCGCTCGGTGCCAACCCCACGCAGATGAGCTGGGCTGACGCTCAGCCGGCGATGGCGACGGGCGCGGTCGATGGCCAGGAGAACCCGCTGGCGGTGTTCAACGCCGCCAAGCTGCACACCGTCGGCCAGAAGCACCTGACGCTGTGGGGCTACGTTGCCGACCCGCTGATCTTCGTGGTCAACAAGAAGGTGTGGAACAGCTGGACCGAGGCCGACCGCAGGCTGGTTGCGGAGGCGGCACAGCAGGCCGCCACCGAGGAGATCGCCCGCGCCCGCGCCGGCATTTCGGCGGGCGATGAATCGCTGCTGAAGGAGATCGAGGCCAATGGCGTGTCGGTGGTGCGCCTGAGCGATGCCGAGCGCGACGCTTTCCGCCAGGCGACGGCCGGGGTGTACAAGGAATGGGCCGGCCGCGTCGGTGGCGACCTGGTCAAGCAGGCCGAGGAAGACATCGCCAAGCGCTGAGTGCAGTCCCGGCTTTGCCGGGCTGATGTGCGGCCAGCTTCGTCCCGTTCGGGGCGGACGCTGGCCGCATGATTTTTTCCATTGTTGATGGACCGTTTCACACCATGAGTATCGAAGTAGAAGTGCCGCCTGCCGAGGCAGAGGCCGCCGCCCCGCCGTCCTATACGATCGAGCAGATCCTGACCGGCATCGCCATGGCGCTGATCGTGCTGGTCACTTTCGGCAACGTGCTGGTGCGCTACTTCACCTCGCAGTCCTTCGCGGCGACCGAGGAGTTCTCGATCGCGCTGATGATCGTGGTTGCCTTTCTCGGTTCCTCGGTGGCCTTTGCCTTCGACCGTCACATCCGCGTGAGCTTTTTCGTCGAGCGCATGTCGCCGCGGGCGCGGATCTTTTTCGACTGGCTGGCCTTCGCCGCCACGGCCGGCCTGTTCGCCTTCATCGCCGTCTATGCCGGGCTGCTGACCTGGGACCAGTACCGTTTCGAGGAAACCTCGCCGGCGCTCGGGGTGCCGCAGTGGTGGTACACGGTGTGGATGCCGGTGCTGTCGGCGACGCTGGTGCTGCGCCTGGTGGTGAACCGCCTGCGGAGGCAGGCATGACCGGCACGGTACTGATCGGGCTGTTCATGCTCCTGCTGGTGGCCGGCGTGCCGCTGGCCGTGGGGCTGGGGGTGGCGAGCGTGGTCGTGCTGGCGATGGCGGGCTTCGACCAGCTCGCGGTGCCGACCAACATCTACGCCGGCATCGCCAAGTATCCCTTGCTGGCGATTCCGATGTTCGTGCTGGCCGGCATGATCTTCGAGCGTTCCGGCGTGGCCGTGCGGCTGGTGAGGTTCGTCACCGCCATCGTCGGTGAGTGGACGGGCTCGCTCGCGGTGGTGGCGGTGCTGGTGTCGATGCTGCTGGGCGGCGTGTCAGGCTCCGGTCCGGCCGACGCGGCGGCGGTGGCGGCGGTGATGCTGCCGTCGATGGTGGCGCGCGGCTATCCCAAGGGTTTCTCGGCCGGCCTGATCGCGGCCTCGGGTTCGACCGCGATCGTGACGCCGCCTTCGGTGGCGCTGATCGTCTATAGCGTGATGGTGCCGGCCGCGACCGTGCCGGCGCTGTTCGCCGCCGGCCTGTTCCCGGGCATGCTCGCGGCGCTGAGCCTGCTGCTGCCGGCGATCCTGATCAGCCGCAAGTACGGCTTCGGCCGCGGCTACAAGGCCGAGCGGCCGCCGCTGGGCAAGAGCTTCATCGATGCGATCTGGGGCCTGCTGGCGCCGGTGGTGATCCTCGGCGGGCTGCGCACCGGCTTGTTCACGCCGACCGAGGCGGCGGTAGTGGCGGTGGCCTACGGCATCTTCGTCGGCATGGTGGTGTATCGCACCATCAATCTGAAAGGGCTGTTCCGCATCATGGTCGATGCCGGCGAATTGTCGGCGGTGGTGATGATGGTCATCGGCATCGCCTCGGTGTTCGCCTGGGCGGGCAATACGCTGGGCATTTTCGATGTCGCCGCCAGGGCGCTGGTCGGGCTGCATTCGAGCGAATGGCTGATGCTGGTGTCGATCAACCTGCTGCTGCTGGTGGCGGGGATGTTCCTCGACGCGATCTCGATCTTCCTGATCCTGCTGCCCATCTTGGTGCCGATCGCGGTGGCGATGGGCTGGGATCTGGTGTGGTTCGGCGTGATGATGACGATCAACCTCGCCATCGGCCAGTTCACGCCGCCGATGGCGGTGTCGCTGATGATCACCTCGCGCATCGCTGGCATCGGCATGGAGGAGACTTTCCGCTGGGTGACCTGGCTGGTGGTGGCGATGCTGGGCGCGCTGACGCTGATGGTGGTGTTCCCGCAGATTGCGCTGTGGCTGCCCGGCAGGCTGGGCTACCTCTGATCTGAGCCGAAACGGGCGCCGCGCTCAGCGCGGCGTCGCTTCCAGTTCGTATCTCGGCGAGCGCGGGCCGTACAGGATGCCGTTGGGCATGCCGGCCGACAGCAGGCGGTGGCTGGCGATGCCGGCGATCGGGTGCGAACGGTTGGTGGTGGTTTCGATGATCTGATTGACCACTGCCGTGATGAGCATGCCGATCAGGCCGCCGCCGGAGTCGCGGCCTTCGGCGCTCGAGGCGGTCGCCGAGCCTTGCCACAGCGTCTGTTCCGAGCGCAGGTCGATCAGGCGGGCCTGCGCCGTGACGCGGCTTTCGCTGGCGAGCACGGAATAGCTGGTGCCGTACTGTTCGATGTTGATGTACAGCGCCGCGTCGGCACCGAAGATTTCGTGCAGCTTGGCCAGCGGCACGCCGTGCATCTCGCCCGGGTTGTGCAGGCCGTTCTGCTGGAAGGTTTCGTCGACCAGGCTGACCGGGAACACGTAGTAGCCCGATTCCGCCAGCGGCATCGTGACCTGCGACAACATGCTGTAGGTGGCTTCGACCTCCATCGAGCCGTTGAGCGGCGGCAGTACCAGGATCGAAGCGGGCCGGCTCTGCCTGAAGGCCGAATAGTCGTAGCTGGCCTGTTGCGTGGCGCAGCCGGTGGTGAGCAAGGCGGCGAATGCGGCGATGAGGCCGGCCTTCAGGCGAAGGCGGCCGGCTGTCGTGGGGTGCATCGGTCGGGATCTCACTCGGATTTGGTCGCCTTGCGCATCAGGAAGTCCATGTAGGCGGCGCTTTCCGGATACAGGGTCTTTTCGGCCTCGAAATGCTGCAGCATCTGGTCGGGTTGTTCGCTTTCGGCGTACAGGATGCCCAGGTGCGCGTGGTAGCCCGGCGACACCGGCAGGCTTTTGGCGCGGGCCTTTTCCAGCCCGGCCTCGAGCGCGGCGAGCTGTTCCTGCGGACCCAGTTCCTTGGTGAAGTGGCCGTACAGCGCGGGCTGGTATTCGCCCCAGTAGTAAAGCGGGTGATAGGTGTTGCTGCTGGTGCAGCCGGCGAGCAGCAACAGGCTTGCGGCCGGCAGCGCGGCCGCGAGGCGGGTGAGGGCGTGAGACTTCATTGCTGGCCTGGCCGTCGTGGAGGCGACGGATCAGCGTGCAGGCTGCCAGGCGCCGGACTCGATGCCTTCGACCAGGCGGTTGACGGCTTCGCGCATGGCGAGGTCGAGCACCTTGCCGTTCAGCGTCGAATCGTAGCTGGCGGTGCCGCCGAAGCCGACGACTTCGCGGTTGTCCAGGCTGTATTCGCCGGCGCCCTGGGTCGAGAAGACGACCTCCGAACTGGCGACATCGACGACGTTCAGGTTGACCTTGGCGTAGGCGACCTGCGACTTGCCGCGGCCGAGGATGCCGAACAACTGGCGGTCGCCGGTTTCCTTGCGGCCGAATTCGGCGACGTCGCCGGTGATGACGTAGCTGGCGCCCTTGAGCTTCTGCGCCGCGCCGGATAGTTCGGCTTCCTGCCTGATCTCCGGCATGTTGTCGCGGTCGAGCACGTTGAAGCGGCCGGTCTGCTGCAGGTGGGTGATCAGGATGGTCTTGGCCTGGCTGCCGAGCCGGTCGACGTTGTCGCTGAAGATGCCGCGCATGAAGCTCGAGCGGTTGTCGAACTTGCCCACCGCGATCAGGCTGCGCTGGCCGGTGTAGGGCGTGGCGGCCGATGCGACCTTCGGGACTTCAAGCGTGCGGTGCTGCTCGGTGGCGCAGCCGGCGAGGAGGGCGGCGCCGATGCTCAGGGCGCAGACGGCGGCGAACTTGCGGGAAACGGGAAGGGCGCGCATGGAGGAGGGCTTCCGGTCATGTCGAATGGGATGGGGCGGCATTATGCCGTAGTGATGTGGAGCAAGCGAGGAACTTGTTCACACGCCACGACGGCATGATGCCGCCCGAGCTTCGACTGTGGAAGGCGCGTCCGGCCGGCGCAGGCTTCCGCCTGCGCCGCTGCTTGTCAGCTGCGGCGGCGGGTTGCGCCTGCGGCGGCCATCAGCGCGGCACTCATCAGCAGCAGCATGCCGGGTTCGGGCACTTGCGACGGCGGCACCACGGTGCCCGACTGTTCTTCCCAGATGCCGACCGTGTGGTTGTCCGATTCGTAGCCTGCGTTGTTGGGTTGCGCGAAGACGATCCTGTTGAAGCTCGTGCCGTCTTCGGCGAAGAAGTTCAGGAAGACGTAGGGTTCAGCAGGATTCTGGCCTTGGTTGGGTGTGGTCGGGTTGCCGAAGTATGCAGGGTCGTTCCCCACCAGTGCGAGCACGTTTGTGGGCGTGAAGGCGAGCACCAGATCGTTGCCGTCGTAGAAGGACACTTGGTTGCCGGCGTCGAGCGCGGACAGCCAGTAACCGAAATAGGTCAGGCTGGTGTCGAACAAGATGGAGTAGGAGCTTGTTACGCCCAGGCCCGCGACCGCATATTGATCGTTGCCGCTGGCGCCGCCGTATTGGTTGGCAGCAACGACGTTGAGGTTGCTGTAGGTACCCTTGATGTCGAGGCCGCCATTGCCGAAGTCCGATTCGTAGCTCGCATGAACACCCAGGGTCAGGTTGTCGAAGGTTTCGACGCCGACGATGTCCTGGCCTGAGGCGTCGGGGCGGGGCTTGAAGCTGGCGGTCGTGTTGGTCACGCCCGGCGCTTCGTAGGTGACGGTGAATCCTGCCGTTGCCGCGGCAGAAACACTGAACAGGGATGCGGCCAGCAGGGTGGGCGCGAGAGCACGGATCGTTTTCATGGCATACCTCTTTGTGCACTTTTCGGATTGCACACCCTCTTGCGGGCATGCTTGTGCAGTGTTTAGCGATATCCGTGCCAAAAAAGCAATTAATTGAATTAAATGAAGTAAACGATAAATTTGTCAGAATTAATGGACGGTTTGTAAAGAAATGCGACTTGGTTTGTTTCCGTGCGCGGGGCCCGGCTCCAGCCAGGCGCGCGCTCGTTGATTATCGCCCGTGTCTTGCCGCGGTACAGCCGTCAGGCCCGGCGCCGGCGTATGCGGCTGGCTGCGGCGCCCAGCACAGCTCCCATCAACAGCAGCAGCGAGCCGGGCTCGGGCACCTGTGAGCTCGGGAGCACGGTGCCGGACTGCTCCTTCCAGATGCCGACCGTATGGTTGTCGGATTCGTATCCTGCTCCCCGGTTGGCCTGTCTGAAGACGATCTCGTCGAAGCTGAAGCCGTCGTCGGCGAAGAAGTTCAGGAAGACGTAGGGTTCGCCGCGGTTCTGGCCACGGAAGCTCTCGTTCGGGTTGCCGTGGTAGTCCGGTTTGCCGGATACCAGACCGAACACGTCATTGGCGCTGAAGGAGAACACCTCAATACCGCCGCTATGGAAGGACAATTGGTTGCCGCCGTCGAGCGCGGACAGCCAGAAGCCGAAATACGTCAGGTCCTGGTTGAAGGAGATCGAATAGCTGGAGGTGGCGTTGATGCCGGAGACCGCATAGTTGCCACGGCCGCTGGCGCCGCCATACTGGTCGGCGGCCTGGACATTCACGCCGCGGTAGGTGCCGATGATGCCGAGATCATCATTGCCGAAGTTCGAGACGTGGATTCCATGGACACCGGTCGACAGCGAATCGAAACGCTCGACGCCGACGATCTCCTCGCCCCTTGCGCTGGCGTCCGGCTTGAACGAAGCGGTGGTGCCGGTCACGCCCGCCTCTTCATAGGTGACCACGAAGGCTGCCGCAGCAGTGGTCGAGAGGGTGGCCAGCGCGGCGGTCAGCAGGGCGGGTGCGAGGATGCGGGTCTTGATCATCGAGCGGGTTCCTTGGCAATCATGGGCTGAACATTCATCCGGGTAGCTGATGTCCCGTGTGATGTTCGCGTTGAAGTCAGAATTGAGAAATAGGCTGTTGATGGCAATTCTGGCCGTTTCGCCCCGCGGACATGAGGAAGAACCGCACGGCCCGTACATGGCCGGGCGCGGGAATTCGCGCCGAATCGTGTTCTGTGCGCAACTTGTCACGCACGATGCGCTCGAAGCCTGAGCGCGCGGCCGGAGACGCGGCTTGACGCGTGACGGAACTGGTACCGCCGCGGTGGCCGGGCGGCTTGCCGTCATCAGGAGGAACAATGAAGAAATCGGTGTCGGCGCAGGGCGCATCCACGCGGGAGGCAGCATGGATACGCTGACGCACGCACTTTCCGGGGCACTCGCGGGGCGCCTGCTGGCACCGCGCGGCAAGCCGGCATCGGCCGCGCCGCTGCCCAGGCCCTGGCTGGCGGTGGTCGCCGGCGGCGTCGCAGCGACTTTCCCCGACTTCGACTTCGTCCTCGGCTGGGTGTCGGAGCTGACCTACCTGCGCGGCCATCGCGGTGTCACCCATTCGCTACTGCTGTTGCCGCTGTGGGGGCTGCTGATCGCCTGGTTGCTCTCGCGCTTCTGGCAGCGTGGCGGCCGTCGCGGACCGGACTGGCGCAGCCTGTATGTCGTCGTCTGTGCGGCGATCCTGATCCACATCCTGGGCGATCTCATCACCCAGTTCGGCACCATGATCCTCGCGCCGTTTTCCGAGCGCCGCTTCGGCTGGGGGACGAGCTTCATCATCGATCTGCCGCTGACCGGGATCATCCTCGCCGGCCTGCTCGGCAGCGCGCTGTGGCGGCACAGCCGGGCGCCGTCGGCGCTGGCACTGGTGGCACTGGCAGGCTGGGTCGGCGTCCAGGCCATCGGGCGCGGCGAGGCGATCGACGCCGCCCGTGCCTACGCCGAGCGGCTGGGCATCGAGCCGGTGCTGGTCGATGCCGCACCGCGCCCGGCATCGCCCTTCAACTGGACCGCGATCGTCTTCGACGGCGAGCGCTACCACTACGCCCACATCAACACCCGCCGCAGCGAACCGCTGGTCGCCGGCGCGAACGACAATTTCATCCGCCGCTTTTCCGCGCCCTACCTGCCGGTGGCGCAGGCGCAGTGGGAAGTGCGCGAGCGCTTCGGCGACAACGGCGTGCGTCAGCTCGCGGAAAAGGTCTGGAGCGCCGAGGACTTCGCCTTCTTCCGCTGGTTTGCGATGTTCCCGGTGCTCGACCATGCCGGGAACGGGCCGTCCGGCCAGTTCTGCGCCAACTTCGTCGATCTGCGTTTCATCACCCCGGGCCGCGATGAGACGCCTTTCCGCTACGGGCTGTGCGGCCGCGAAGGCGGCTGGCGTCTGTTCGAACGCGAACCCGGCGGCCTGCGCTGGGTGATGGACTGAAGAGCCTCAGGCGCGAAGCTGGGAACGCAGCTTGTCGAGCAGCCTGGCGCCGATGCCCTTGACTTCGATCAGTTCGTCGACCGACTTCCACGGCCGACCGGCGACGATGCCCTTGGCGATGGCGGCGGTGACGCCTTTCAGGCTGGCGAGCGTTGCGGCATCGGCGTCGTTGATCGAGATCTGCGCGCTTGCCGGAGCCTGTTTGGCGGCTTTCGCTGCGCGGGCCGGGGTTCGGCGGGAGGTCTTCGAGGCTTCGGCAGGTGCAGCAGCCGGTTCCGCAGGTGCGACGGGCGTCTCGGTGTCGCTTTCGGTCGAGGCAGCGGCTTCGGGTGCGGCGTCGGTGCTCGCTTCAGCCGTGGCGGCCGCGATCTCGACAGCGGTTTTCTCCGTGGTGGCAGGGGCTGGCAGCGGGCCATCGACCGGCAGCGAGAAAGTCCGGTAGTCGCGCGTCACATAGCCATTGCTTGTCCATTCGCGCAGCATCAGGGTCAGGTGCCAACGCCCGGCGGGCAGTGAGCAGGCGGGCAATTCGGTATCCACTGCGTCCGTCGCATACTGGCCGGCGATGCAGCCCAGTCCGGTGCTGCCGACCAGAATGCCGGTGAACGCGCCGCCACGATAGAGCTCGGGCAGCGCCCACAGTTCGAGGACCAGCGAACCCGACAAGCTGCCGGCCGCACGCGGGTTGCTGATGCCGTCGGCGTGGATGGCGGTATGGCCCTCGGCCAGTGTATAGCCGACCGAGCCGTCGATGCGCGGCAGGCAGAAGCGTTCGCTGCGCGGATAGCCGGTGCTGTCGCAGCGTTGCAGACCGCTGCCGTCGTCACACGCCAGTGCCAGGTTCAGCGCATGTTCGCTAGTGCCGGCAGGCAGCATCGCAGCCACCGTGATTTCCACCGATGTGTTGCCGGACGCATCGGCCCACAGCGCGCCGCAGCCGGCATTGGCGATCAGCGTTTCACCCGCCCATAGCTGCAGCGCCCAGTTTCGCTCGGCGGCAGCCATCGGATCGAGGATGCGGATGTCGGCCCGCAGGCTGACCTGGTCGCCGTCGAAGGCGTAGCCGTGACTGTGGCCGAGTTGGGCGGCGGGTGTCGCCGGGGCGAATTGCGCGTCGGTGAAGGACATGTGCTCAGTCTGGTCGTTTGGTCTGGGGGCGCATTCTGCGGCAGTGCGGTGGGGATGGAAAGCGGAAATTAATCAATATTTTCAATGCTCTAAGATGGGGCGGCATAACCATAATGGTGCATGGCCTGCGTGCAGGCATTGGCAGGGTGATGCTTTTGGAATGTTTTCGGCGGATCGTATGCGATTGCGTCGGGTCAGAGGAAACGGCCGGCGACCGTGAGTCAGGCCTCGGCCGAGTTTGCGTCGGCCCGCTCTTCCTGTGTCCTGAGGCAGCCGATCGCCATGTGCGCGCCCGCGAGCAGCATTCCGCCACTCAAAGTGAAGAGGGACAGGGAGTCGATGAAGATGGCGGCGATGAAGGCAAGCAGACCGACTGCGACGATGGCGGAGCCGAACTTTATCTGCGAGATGCCGAAGATGGGCGAGCCATCGTCCGGTTTGTCGCCGGCGAGTCGTCCGAAAAGGTAGTAGAAGCCATATCCGGCAGCGCCCGACAGCAAGGAAAACAGGATGGAGGGCTCGATCAGGAAGGCCGCTGCGCCGAGCAGGACGAAGCTGCAGCAGAGGATGAGCAGGACCTTTTTGCTTTTCTTCATCATCCTTCTCCTGCGTGCCGAGACGTTTCTGCTCGGGCCGTTCAGGTCGGCCTGGGTTTGCGCGTGTCGCCCGTCGAGGCCACCGGTCTCGCCTTCACCATCAGCGAGTAGGTGGATAGCTCGAAGCCGTGCTGGCGACAGAATTCTTCGATGGCGCGGCTGAGCGCTTCGTCGGCGAGCCAGTAGTCGCGGCCGCTGTTTTCGCACAGGATGTGCTGGCGGAAGTCCTTTTCCGCCAGCGAATAGTGGGACTTCCCGGCGTCGATGGCATGAAGCGTCAGGACGCCCGCTTCGACGAAGCGCTTCAGCACGGTGTAGATCGACGACAACGACAGGGTGACGCCGTTTTCGGTGAGGCGGGCCTGGATGTCGTAGGGCTGCAGCGGTTCGTCGGCCTGGGCCAGCACCGTCCATACCGCCAGGCGGGGTACGGTGACGGACACGCCGGCCTTGCGCACGGCGCTGATGGCGGCGCTGGTCGAATCGTTGCCATGAACCAGGGAAGGCATTCGGGTTTCCGGACTCAGCATCATCAGGTTTGCGCCCATTGTCGTATCAGGTTGTGATAGGTGCCGGTGAGGCGATTGACCTCGTCGGCGTTCTCCGGCCGGGTGGCCAGCCGCTGGATGCTGTTGTCGAGGTCGTACAGGATGGCGCGC
The DNA here is from genome assembly GCF_025699485.1 of Thauera carbonicopians. Taxonomy (GTDB): domain Bacteria; phylum Pseudomonadota; class Gammaproteobacteria; order Burkholderiales; family Rhodocyclaceae; genus Thauera. Next base: position 168,539 of record NZ_JANUXN010000003.1, read on the forward strand.
CTTGCGTCGTCCTGGACCATGCTCTGCGTCCAGAAGAAGGAAGCCAGGCGCTGGCCGCGCACGACCGGGCTGACGCGGTGCAGGCTGGTGCCGGGGTAGACCACGGCATGTCCGGCGGGCAGTTTGACTTTCTCGACGCCATAGGTGTCGTTGATGATCAGTTCGCCGCCCTCGTATTCCCCGGGGTCGTTCAGGAACACGGTGGTGGAGATGTCGGTGCGGATGCGCTCGCCGGACGCCGGGGCGACGCGGATCGCGTTGTCGATGTGAAAACCGTATTCGCCGCCGCCCCGGTAGCGGTTGAACATCGGCGGCAGGATCTTCAGCGGCAGCGCGAAGGAGATGAAACAGGAATTGGTCGACAGGGCGCGGAGAATCATGTGGCCGAGCTCGACGGCCGTTTGGTCCTGTACCTGCAGTTGTTCGTTGCTCTTCTGCTTCACCGCGACGTAGCCCGCCGTCTCGCGGCCGTCGTGCCAACTGGCCTGGTCGAGCCGGCTGCGCATGTCAGCGACTTCCTGCGGGTTCAGCACGTCGGGAATCACGAGCATCATGGTTCTGGATGTTTCCGTTGAATGCGGCCGTCGGGTAGGCCGGGGACACGGTGACCGTGTCCCCGGAATGGTCAATGACCGTCAGTCGAAGCGATAAGTTGCATTGAGCATGTACGAGCGGCCCGGTGCGACCATCGCGAACAGGCCGACGTGTGAGGCTTCGTGCATTTCCTCGTCGGAGATGTTGTTGATGTTGAACTGCAGGTTGAAGCGCTTGTTGACTTCGTACCTGGCCATCGCGTCGTAGCGGGTGTAGCTCGGCAGTTCGAGCGTGTTCGCGTCGTTGGCGTAGCGCATGCCCATGTAGGTGGCGCCGCCGCCGACGGTCAGGCCGGGCAGCACTTCATAGGTCGTCCACAGGCTGGCGCTCTGCTTGGCGATGAACTTGATGCGGTTGCCGTCGAACACGCTGTTGCCGCTGCGGTAGTTCAGGATGTCCGGGTCGAGGTAAGTGTAGCCCGCCCACACGTTCCATTTCGGCGTGATGGCGCCAGCGACGCCGAGCTCGAGGCCACGCACGCGGTTGCTGCCGTTGAGCGTGACTTCGCCGGTCAGCGCGTCGGTGGAGCGAGCGTCGGTCTTCTTGGTCTCGAACACCGCAGCGGTCAGCGACAGCATGCCGTTCATCATGTCCCACTTGGTGCCGAGTTCCCAACTGCGGCTCTTCTCCGGCTTCAGGTCGCGGATCTGCGCACCACCGGCGACGCCGTCCGCGCCACCGCCCTGGCCGAGGTTTTCGCCGGCAGGGTTGGACGAGGTGCCGTAGGACAGGTAGATGCTGCCGTTCGGCGCGGGCTTGTACACGATGCCGGCCTGGTAGTTCCAGAAGCCGTCGGAGCGGCTGGTCGTATAGTTGTCGACCTCGAAGTGCTCGCGGCGCAGGCCGGCGTTGATCGAGAACTGCTCGTTGATCTCCATGGTGTCGAAGAAGTACAGCGAGCGCGTCTTGATCTCGCCGGCGCCGGTGCGCTTGCCGTAGACCAGGTTGTAGTCGTAGTGGCGGTTGGCAGTCGGGTTGTGCAGCGAGTCGACTTCATTGGCCGGGGCGCCGCTCATCGAGCGGTTGTAGATCTTCTCCTTGCTGAATTCCAGGCCGGTGCTGAAGCTGTGCTTGAAGCCGCCGGCGACGAAGCTGCCGTACAGGTCGGTCTGGTTGATCAGCGAGTCGCTGCCGCGCCACCAGGTGCGGTTGCCGCGGGTGAATTGGGCGTCGGGGCTGCGCGGGTCGCAGGCGGGCGTGCCGACGGCAGGGTTGGGCCTGGCGTTGGCTCCGCTGCCGAGCGTTAGCGCGCAGTTGTCGAACGACGGACGCGACAGCAGGTAATGATTGACGGTTTCGGTGTAGCGCGTGATGTTGCGCAACTTCAGCTCATCGGAGAAGTCGTGCTCGATCGTCGCGGTCGTCGTCTCCATGTCGTTTTCGCGGAAGTCGGTCTTGAGCCGGCCGTAGAAGTTGTCGCGATCGACCTTGGGCGGCCGCTTCAGTTCGGGATGTGCGGCATTGCTGAACGGAATGCCCTGGTCGGGCATGTCGTGGTTCTCGACCTTCGAGTAGGCCAGCGTCAGCCGTGTCGGCGTGCCGAGGCCGAAGGCGATGGAGGGCGCGATGCCCCAGCGGTCGATGTCGACACCGTCGCGGCCGGGAATTTCGCCGCCCATCTTCATCACGTTCAGGCGTGCGGCAATGGTTTCGGCGAGGACGAAGTTACCGTCCACCGTGGTACGCCACTGGCTGGCGTTGCCGAAGCCGGCCGAGACTTCGGCAAAGTTCTGCAGCTTCGGCTTCTTGGTCTGCAGGTTGATGCTGCCACCGGTGCCGCCGCGGCCGGTGTAGGCTGAGCTGGGGCCCTTGATGATCTCGACGGATTCGAGGTTGAAGGTTTCGTGTGAGCCGCGGGCATAGTCGCGCATGCCGTCGATGAACATGTCGGTGCTCGCCTCGTAGCCCCGCACGAAGGGGCGGTCGCCGTTCGGCGTGCCACCTTCGCCCGCCCCCAGCGTGATGCCCGGGGTGGTGCGCAGCACGTCCGCCAGAGAGGTGGCGCCGCGGTCCTTGATCAGCTCCTCGGTGATGATCGTGATCGTCTTCGGTGTTTCCAGCAGTGGCGCGGTGAACTTGGGGCTGCTGGCGGCCGCCGGAGCTTGGTAATTGTTCTCCTGCTGGCCTTCGACCAGAACGGGAGCGAGCGTTGCATCCTGGGCATGGGCTGTCGGCGCGATGGCGACCGCGCCGCTGATCATTGCACCCATCAGCACGGAGCTGGTTCGAACGCCAGTCCGGGCGGGTTCGAAGGCCGACTGGAAACTTTCCAGCGGCAGCAGCGTGACGGCCGGCGCCGTCTGCTTTCCATCATTGTTCATGTACACGGCTTCCTTTGCGGATTCTGGGAAAAAGGGGCGGCACCAGCCCGTCCGGCGGCGGCCGGGCGCTCAGGGTGGTGCGGGGCGGCTTGACCTGTTGGGATGGAGCCCAGCGCAAGAATAGGAAGCGGCGCGTCGAATTTCCGTTGAAAGCAAACGCGGAAGGGAAGAATAATGAGAACGGAACTCATTAGATTTTAATGCGATCGTTATTCGACGTTTTTTTCACATGCGAGCTGATAGCCTGCCAGGAAGCGCTTGTTTGCCGATATACGTGCCGTGCGACCCATGTGGCCGCGGCGAGGTCTGGATGCCACCCCGCAAGAAGCAGCAGATTCCTTACACCGTCCTGATCGTCGAGGACGAGCTTGCCATTGCGGAGAACCTGCTGCTTGCACTGGAAGGCGAGGGCTTCATCGCCGACGTGGCGCGGGACGCCACCGCTGCCCTCGAACGACTGGGGCACGAGCCATACGATTTGGTGCTGCTCGACATCGGCCTGCCCGGCATGGATGGCTATGGCCTGCTCAGGCAGATGCGGGAAGGCCTGCAGCTATCGACGCCGGTGTTGATGCTGACCGCCCGCGCCACGCTGGAGGACAAATCGCTGGGCTTTTCCAGTGGCGCCGACGACTACCTGGTCAAGCCCTTCGCGCTGGAAGAGGTGCTGATGCGCTGCAGGGCGCTGATCCGCCGCTCCAGGCAGCTTTCCGACACCGCCTTCGTGCTCGACTACGGGCCCTTGCGCTACGTGGTGGCGGACCAGCTCGTCACCGTCGCCGGGCGGGAGATCAAGCTGTCGCGCAAGAACCTGATGATCCTCGAACTGCTGATGCGCTATGGTGGGCGGGTGGTGCCGCGCCGCCGGCTGGAGGAATACCTGTGGCAGGGTGAACCGCCCTCGGCCGAGGCCTTGCGCAGCCAGATGCACTTGCTGCGCAAGGCGTTGTCCGCGCATGGCTTCGATGGCATCGAAACGGTACACAGCATCGGCTGGCGGCTGGCCCCGGACACCACGCTGACATGAGGAAATCGCTCAAGCGCCGCATCACGCTGGTGCTCACCGGCCTCGTCAGCCTGGCGGTGTGCGTGACGGCAGTGCTGACCTATGGCGTCTATCTTCACGTCGAGAAGAAGATGGTCCGCGATCTGATCGACACTGAAGCGAAGCGGCTGGTGCCGCGGGTGTCGCGCTTCGGCGACGAATGGACTTCGGCGCTGGAGCGCGACATGGCGCCGTCGATGTACGTCTGGGGTGAATCCCCTACGGTACGGGCAGCGAGCCTGCCGGACGAGCTGCGCCGCCTGCCCGTCGGTTTGCACGAGCTGCCCAGGGAAGACAGCACCTGGCATGTGGCGGTCGTCGAAGCGAGGGACGGATTGCTGTACGTGGTCTACGACACCGTGGTGCTGGAAAAGCAGTTGCACGATTTCACCCGCGCCTTGCTGGCCATCGTCGTCGGCTGTTCGCTCGTCGCCGTGCTGCTCAGCAGCGGCGTGGCGCGGCGGCTCGTGATGCCGCTGAACGCGCTCACCGAGCGGCTGACACGCTGGGTGCCGAGTTCGGTCGCGGTGGATAGCCCGCATGCCAACGAAGCCGACCGCCTGATGGAAGTGTTCAATCGCGTGCAGGACCAGGTGGATGCCGCCATCGCCGACCAGCGCGAGTTCTCCGCCAACCTGCACCACGAGATCCGCACCGCGCTGACGGTGATCCGCAGCGATGCCGAACTGATGCTCCGGTACGGCAGGATGGAGCTGGAGCAGCGGCAGCCCCGGCTGGAACGCATCGTCAAGTCGGTGCATGAAATCAGCCAGTCGCTGGAAAGCACTTTCAGCCTCGCCCATGCCCGTTTCGAGGACAAGGGGCGTGTCGACGTCCGTGCCTGCGTCGAGGACATCTTCGAGAGCCAGAACATGGAGGCGCACAAGGCCGGGCTGGAGTTCGTGAATGCGGTGCAGCCCGGGCACGAGCAAACGATCAGCCGCCATGCCCTGATGACGGTGATGCGCAACATCGTGCGCAACGCGGTGCTGCATGCGGCGCCGGCCAGGCTGACGGTGTCGAGCATCGAGCACGGCCTGCAGTTCACCGATTCCGGCCCCGGCATCGCGCCGGCCGAACTGCCGCACGTCTTCGATCGCTATTTCAGCAACCGCCGCGCCGACCAGCGCCAGCACGAACAGCGCGAGCCGGGTGCCGCCGCGGGCATGGACCAGGCGGGCATCGGGCTGGCCATCGCCAAGCGCGTCTGCATCATGCAGTCATGGACGCTGGACGTGGTGTCGCCGGCGAGCGAGGGCAAGGGCACCTGCTTCACGTTGACGTTCGGACAGGACGCATAGCCCCGGTTCAAGTTTTTTCGTTCCCTGCCGCTAATGGCATGAAGGCCGCATCAGCCAGCCAGACAACGACAAGCAGGGCGAAATCATGTTCAAGAACCTTTCCATCGGCCTCAAGCTCAGCCTGATGCTGGTCGCATCCATCAGCGTCCTGCTGCTGGCCGGCACCGTGGGGCTGTCGAATTACCTGGGTAGCAAGCTGGAAGAGCGATCGGTCCGGACGCTGGAGGATACGAACGCCACCGTCATCACGATGATCGACGTTTTCAACCGCAGCCTGATGCTGAGCACGGTGCGGATGGCCAAGCTGTTCGCCAGCGAATACCCGGAAGGCTTCGAGTATCGGGATGGCAGGCTCTATCACGGCGAAATCCCGGTCGTCGAGCACGATACGCGGACTCCCGACCGGTTCACCACGGTCTCGGAAGCGTTCGGAACGGTGCTGACGCGAGTGGGCAACGACTTCGTGCGTACCGTGACCTCGCTCAAGGACGGCCAGGGACAGCGCGTCGCCGGCACCCTGCTGGGGACGGCGCATCCGGCCACCCTCGCGCTGCTGCGCGGCGAAGCCCTTACCCACAAGATCACGATGTCCGGCCGCGAACTGATGATGCACTACGTTCCGCTCAAGGATGCGTCCGGTGCAGTCATCGGCGCCTTGTCCGCCGGGATCGACTACACCCCCGGGCTCGCGGCCCTGGGGCGTTCCATCCTCAGCGTCCGGGTCGGCAGCAGCGGTTACCCCTTTGCGATCAGCGCCGGCGGCGACAATCGCGGTACGGTGATGATTCACCCGGAGATCCAGGGGCAGTCCGTGCTTTCCACCACCGACGCCGAAGGGCGGCCCTTCATTGCCGAAATGCTCGAGCGCAAGAATGGATTCCTGACCTATACGTGGAAGAATCCCGGCGAGGACAAGGCCCGCGAAAAGGTGGCGGAGTTCAACTACTACGAGCCGTGGGACTGGCTGGTCATTTCCGGCAGCTATCTGGACGAGTTCAACAGCGAAAGCCGGCAGGTGGGGCAGGGCATGATCCTGCTGTTCCTGGTGCTGGTGCCGATCGTGACGCTGATCATCGTCGTCGCGACCCGGCGCTGGGTGAGCAAGCCGCTGAACGAGGCGGTGGCACTTGCCACGCGCGTTGCCGATGCCGATCTGAGCGTGCAGGTCCGCGCCAGCTCGCAGGACGAGGTCGGGAAGCTGATGGCGGCGCTCGGGCGCATGGTCGGCGGGCTGGGCAAGACCATCGCCGAAGTGCGCGATGCCGCCACCACGGTGAGCGACGACGCCAACGTGCTCAGGCGCCAGGCCGACGAAGTGGCCGTCAACTCCGACAAGCAGAGCGACGCGACGGCCGGCATGGCGGCGGCGGTCGAGCAGATGAGCACCAGCATCGACCTGATCGCGGCCAATACCGACGAGGCGCGCGAGACCAGCGCCGAAGCCGCGCAGATTTCGGCCGACAGTTCGCGCATCATCCGGCTCGCCACCGAGGCGATGCAGGACATCGCCGGCACCGTCGGCCAGGCGTCGGAAAAGCTCAGCCAGCTGGGACAGTCGTCGAAGGAGATTTCCAGCATCGTCAACACGATCCATGAAATCGCCGAACAGACCAATCTGCTGGCGCTCAACGCCGCCATCGAGGCCGCGCGGGCGGGCGAGCAGGGCCGGGGTTTCGCCGTCGTGGCCGACGAAGTGCGCAAGCTGGCCGAACGCACCTCGAGTTCGACCAAGGAGATTTCGCGCATGGTCGATCACATCCAGCACGACACCGACGATGCGGTGGCGAGCATGAACAAGGGTGTCGAGCAGGTCGACAGCGGCGTCAGGCTGGCGACCGAGGCCGACCAGGCGATCCGGCGCCTCTACGATGGTGCGATGAAGACGTCGGAGGCCGTCGTGAGCATCAGCAATGCCGCCAAGGAACAGAGCGCCGCGGCCGCGAGTGTCGCCCAGGGCGTCGAGCAGATCGCCCAGATGGCGGAGCGCAACAATGCCGATGCCCGCCAGTCGGCCGAGGCCAGCAAGGCGCTGGAGGAAATCGCCAGCCGCCTCCGGCGAAGCGTGGAGCACTTCCGCGTCTGAGCGCGTCGCGCCGTGACGGCGCCGGTTCGTGCCGGCGCTTCATCCGCCCACCCCGGCCGATGCAGGGGTGGGCGTTCGTTCATGAGCGTGGCTTGAGTGCGTCTTCGCCGGGCTGGTTGAGCAGGTCGCCGATGGCGATCTGGATGCGCTGCGTGACCTTGTCGCGATCGAGCCCGGGGTTGCGGATGGTGCGCTGGAGCAGGCCCTCGAAGAGACAGGCCAGCACTTCCACCATGCCGTCGATGGCGGCCGCGCTGTCCTGATGGCCGGCGCGGCTGCGGATGTCGCGGATGAGGGCGGCGAGTTCTCGCCTGCAGGTGGCGTCGGCTTCGCTGACGATCTGCGCCACGCGTGGATTGCGCGCAGCTTCGGCGACGATCTCGAGCTTCAGGCCGGCGGCGTCGGGGTCCAGTTGCTTGGCGACGCCTTCGGCGGCACGTTCGATCAGCGCGGCGCGGACGTTGCATGCCGCACGGAACTGCGCCGTCATCTCCAGCAGGCTTTCGAGGTCCTGGGCGACGATCGCCGCGATGATGGCTTCCTTGTTCTCGAAGTAATGGTAGATATGGCCGGGGCTCATGCCCGCAATGGCGGATATCTTGGCGATGCTGGCGCCGTGGAAGCCATGTTCACGGAAGCACTGCGCGGCGGCGCACAGAATCTGCTGGCGGCGGGCGGTGGCGCGCGGGGCGTCGGCGTGGGGCGTCGTCGTATCCGTGTCTTGCATGCGTGTGGTATGGAGTCGGGTCCTGGTTGTCTGCGCAGGGTGGAAGTTCTTGCGATGCAGCAAAGGCTAACATAGAATGAGCGTTCAATCTAGAACAACCCTTCTAAAAGGGCGGGAACATCGCGCGACGGAAGACCTCCCATGATGATCCTGTTCCTCGAACCCACGAGGCTCCAATGAAGAGAATCAATAGCGCCGTCATCAAGCCCGCTGTCGTGCTTGCGCTGAGTACCCTGTTCCTCACCGCCTGCGGCGGCGGTGCAGAACAAGGGGGCGCTTCGGCACAGGGCGCGCCGCAGGCGCCTGCCGTCACCGTGCTGACGGTCAAGACCGAAGCGGTGCCGATGGTCACTGAACTGCCCGGCCGCACCAGCCCCTATCTGATTGCGGAGCTTCGTCCGCAGGTTTCCGGCATCGTCACCCAGCGTGCCTTCAACGAAGGCAGCGAAGTCAAGGCCGGCCAGGTGCTGTACCGCATCGATCCCGCGCCTTACCAGGCCGCCTTCGACAGTGCGAAGGCGACGCTCGCACGCGCCCAGGCCAATGCCGAAGCGGCGCGCCTGACGGCCGAGCGCCATGCCGGCCTGGTCAAGATCGAGGCGGTCAGCAAGCAGGCCAACGACGACGCGCAGGCCGCGCTGCAGCAGGCCAGGGCCGAAGTCGCGGCGGCGAAGGCGGCGCAGGACAAGGCGCGCATCGACCTCGACTACACCCAGCTCAAGTCGCCGATCGCCGGCCGCATCGGCCGCTCGGCGGTCACGCCCGGCGCGCTGGTCACCGCCAACCAGGCGCAGACCCTGGCCACCGTGCAGCAGCTCGACCCGATCTACGTCGATCTGAGCCAATCCAGCGCCGACATGCTGCGCATGCGCCGCGAAATCGAGGCCGGCCGCCTGCAGACCAATGCCAAGGGCGACGTACCGGTGAAGCTGATCCTGGAGGACGGCACCGAATACGGCGCCGAAGGCCGGCTGGCGTTGTCGGAAGTAACGGTCGACGCGGGCACCGGCAGCGTCACGCTGCGCGCCCGCTTCCCGAACGCGGACGGCGTGCTGCTGCCCGGCATGTACGTGCGTGCGCGCCTGCCGCAAGGCACGCGCAACGAAGCCATCCTGGTGCCGCATGCGGCGGTGTCGCACGACCCGCTCGGCAACGCGGTGGTGATGGTGGTCGGCGCCGAGGACAAGGTCGAGTCGCGCACCGTGCAGGCATCGCAGTCGCTCGGTTCGAACTGGGTGGTGACCGGCGGGCTGGCCAGCGGCGAGCGCGTCATCGTCGAAGGGCTGCAACTGGTGCGCCCCGGCGCCCAGGTGCAGGCGCAGGAGGCGGGCAGTGCGCCCGCACAGGCGCCTGCCGCAGCCGAAGCGAAGTGAGGTAGCGTTCCATGGCACGCTTCTTCATCGACCGGCCCATCTTTGCGTGGGTCATCGCAATCGTCATCATGCTGGCCGGCGCGCTGTCGATCCTCGAACTGCCGGTGTCCCAGTATCCGTCCATCGCACCGCCGGCGATCGTCGTCAACGCCCGCTACCCGGGCGCATCGGCCAAGGCGGTCGAGGATTCGGTCACCCAGGTCATCGAACAGAAGATGACCGGGCTGGACGGCCTGCTGTACATGAACTCGAACTCGGATTCGTACGGCCAGGCCTCGGTCACGCTGACCTTCTCCGCCGATACCGACCCCGACATCGCCCAGGTGCAGGTGCAGAACAAGATGCAGACCGCACTGCCCCTGCTGCCGCAACCGGTGCAGCAGCAGGGCGTCACGGTCGCCAAGTCGGCGCGCAACTTCCTGATGGTGATCGGCTTCGTGTCCGAGGACGGCAGCCAGTCCGGCACCGACTTGTCGGACTTCCTCGTCGCCTCGGTGCAGGATCCGCTGTCGCGGGTCGATGGCGTCGGCGAAGTGACGGTGTTCGGTTCGCAGTACTCGATGCGGGTCTGGCTCGATCCTGCCCGCCTGACCAACTACAAGCTCACCTCGGCCGACGTGCGCGCAGCCATCGTCGCGCAGAACGCCGAAGTGTCGGCCGGCCAGCTCGGCGGTACGCCGGCGGTGCCGGGTCAGGGCTTCACCGCGACCATCACCGCGCAGAGCCGGCTGCAGACCGTCGAGCAGTTCGAGAACATCCTGCTGCGCAGCAGCACGCAGGGCGGTGAAGTGCGCCTGAAGGACGTCGCGCGGGTCGAGATCGGCGCCGAGAACTACGGCACCGTGGCCCGCTTCAACGGCCAGCCCGCCGCCGGTGTCGGCATCCGCCTGGCCTCGGGCGCCAACGCGCTCGAGACCGCCACCGCGGTGCGCGAGCGGCTCGACGAGATGAAGCGCTATTTCCCGGCGGGGGTGGAATACGTCGTGCCTTACGACACCACGCCCTTCGTGAAGATTTCCATCCAGGAAGTGGTCAAGACGCTGGTCGAGGCGGTCGTGCTGGTGTTCCTGGTGATGTACCTGTTCCTGCAGAACCTGCGCGCGACGCTGATTCCGACCATTGCCGTGCCGGTGGTGCTGCTCGGCACCTTCGGCGTGATGGCGGCGTTCGGCTTCTCGATCAACACGCTGACGATGTTCGGCATCGTGCTGGCGATCGGCCTGCTGGTGGATGACGCCATCGTCGTGGTCGAGAACGTCGAGCGGGTGATGTCCGAGGAGGGCCTGCCGCCCAAGGAGGCCACCAAGCGTTCGATGGATCAGATCACCGGCGCGCTGGTCGGCATCGGCCTGGTGCTGTCGGCGGTGTTCGTGCCGATGGCCTTCTTCGGCGGCTCGACCGGGGTGATCTACCGCCAGTTCTCGATCACCATCGTCTCGGCGATGGCGCTGTCGGTGCTGGTGGCCATCGTGTTCACGCCGGCGCTGTGCGCGACCATGCTGAAGCCGGTCGAAAAGGGCCACGAGCACGGCGAAGGCGGCCTGTTCGGGCGCTTCTTCCACTGGTTCAACGACAAGTTCCAGCGCGGCACTCAGCGCTACGAAGGCGCGGTGGGCGGCATGCTCAAGCGCAGCGTGCGCTTCATGGCGATCTACGTCGCCATCGTCGTCGTGCTGGGCCTGCTGTTCGTGCGCATGCCGACCTCCTTCCTGCCGGAAGAGGACCAGGGCATCATGTTCAACCAGATCATGCTGCCGGCCGGCGCGACCCAGGAGCGCACGCTGGAAGTGCTGGAAAAGGTCGAGCAGCATTACCTGCAGAACGAAAAGGACTCGGTGCGGGCGATCTTCACCGTGGCCGGTTTCTCGTTCGGCGGCAGCGGCCAGAACATGGGTATCGGCTTCGTCAACATGCGGCCGTGGGACGAGCGCCGCGGTGACGGGCTCGACGTGCAGTCGGTCGCCAACCGGGCGATGGGCGCGTTCTCGCAGATCCGCGAAGCGATGGTGTTCGCCTTCGTGCCGCCGGCGGTGATCGAGCTCGGCACTTCGGGCGGCTTCACGGTGCAGATGCAGGACCGCTCCGGCCTCGGCCACGAGGCGCTGCTCGCCGCGCGCAACCAGTTCCTCGGCATGGCGGCGCAGGACAAGCGCCTCGTCGGCGTGCGCCCCAACGGCCAGGAGGACATGGCCGAACTGCGGCTGGACATCGACCACGCCAAGGCGGGAGCGCTGGGCGTCAGCGTCGCCGACATCAACGAAACCCTCGCCACCGCGTGGGGCGGCAGCTACATCAACGACTTCCTCGACCGCGGCCGCATCAAGAAGGTCTACCTGCAGGGCGATGCGCATGCGCGCATGACGCCGGAAGACCTCGACAAGTGGTACGTGCGCAACAATGCCGGCGAGATGGTGCCGTTCTCGGCCTTCGCCCGCTCGTACTGGGCCTATGGCTCGCCGCGCCTGGAACGCTTCAACGGCCAGCCGTCGCGCGAGATCCTCGGCCAGGCCGCGCCGGGGCTGTCGTCCGGCGAGGCGATGCAGGCCGTCGAGGAGATCATGGCCAAGCTGCCGCCGGGCATCGGCTATGACTGGTCGGGCACTTCCTACGAGGAGCGCCGCAGCGGCTCGCAGGCGCCGGCGCTGTACGCCTTGTCGCTGCTGATCGTGTTCCTGTGCCTTGCGGCACTGTACGAAAGCTGGTCGGTGCCGTTCGCGGTGATGCTGGTGGTGCCGCTGGGCGTGCTCGGCGCGCTGCTGGCGGCGACCGGGCGCGGGATGTCGAACGACATCTACTTCCAGGTGGGCCTGCTCGCCACCATCGGCCTGTCGTCGAAGAATGCGATCCTGATCGTGGAATTCGCCAAGGCGTTGATGGAGAAAGAAGGCAAGAGCCTGGTCGAGGCCACGCTCGAAGCGGTGCGCATGCGTCTGCGCCCGATCATCATGACCTCGCTCGCCTTCGGCTTCGGCGTGCTGCCGCTGGCGATCTCGACCGGCGCCGGCGCCGGCAGCCAGAACGCGATCGGTACCGGCGTGCTCGGCGGCACCATTGCCGGTACGCTGCTCGGCATCTTCTTCGTGCCGCTGTTCTACGTCGTGATCAAGCGCATCTTCCCCGACAAGCCGCGCGAGGACGCCGCGGTCGTGCAGGAGGCACGCTGACATGGAGAATTCAGTGACCCCAATTCGTACTCCAATCCGTACTCTCGTGGCTGCGGTGGCCACCACCCTGCTCGGCGCATGCTCGCTGATCCCGACCTACGAGCGGCCGGCCGCGCCGGTGCCGGCGGAGTTTCCGCAGGCGATGCCGACCGAGGCATCCACCGTTGCGCCGCTGGCCGCCGACATGGCCTGGCGCGACTATTTCGCCGACGAGCGCCTGCGCCAGGTGATCGGGCTCGCGCTCGAAAACAACCGCGACCTGCGCATCGCCGCGCTCAACATCGAGCGCGCGCGGGCGCTGTACGGCATCCAGCGCGCCGACCTGTTCCCGACCATCGCCGCCAGCGGCGGCCAGAGCGCGCAGCGCGTGCCGGGCGATCTCAACGCCTCCGGCGAATCGGCGGTCAGCCGCCAGTACAGCGCCAGCCTCGGCTTCGCGTCGTACGAACTCGACTTCTTCGGCCGCGTGCGCAGCCTGGAAGAACAGGCGCTGCAGACCTATTTCGGCACCGAGGAAGCGCGCCGCAGCGCGCAGATCAGCCTGGTCGCCGAAGTCGCCAACGCCTGGCTGCGCCTTGCCGCCGACCGCGAGCGCCTGGCGCTGGCGCGCAGCACCTTCGAGACCCGGCAGAAGTCGCATGAGCTGACGCAGCGCAGCTTCGATGCCGGCGCGGTATCGGCGCTCGACCTGCGCCAGGCCGAAACCCTGCTGCAGACCGCGCGCGCCGACATGGCGAGCTACACCGCGCTGGTGGCGCAGGACGAGAATGCGCTGGCGCTGATCGTCGGCACCGGCGTGCCGGCAGAGCTGCTGCCCGCGAGCCTGAACGAGGCGATCGCCAGCGTGCCGGTGCTGCCGGCCGGCGTGCCTTCCGAAGTGCTGGTGCGCAGGCCGGACATCCTGCAGGCGGAATACGCCCTGCGTGCCGCCAACGCCAACATCGGCGCGGCGCGCGCGGCCTTCTTTCCCAGCATCACGCTGACGGCCAGCGTCGGCAGCGCGAGCGCTTCGCTCGACGGCCTGTTCGAAGGCGGCTCGCGCACCTGGAGCTTCATGCCGCAGATCCGCCTGCCGATCTTCGAGGCCGGGCGTCTGCAGGCCAGCCTGGACGTGGCGGAAATCCAGCGCGACATCAACGTCGCGCAATACGAGAAGGCGATCCAGTCCGCCTTCCGCGAAGTTGCCGACGCGCTGGCCGAGCGCGCCACGCTGGCCGAGCAGCTCGATGCGCGGCGGGCCCTGGTCGAGGCCACGGCGAAGAGCTTCGAGCTCTCCGATGCGCGCTACAAGGGCGGCGTCGACAGCTACTTCAACCTGCTCGACGCCCAGCGCAGCCTGTACGGCGCCGAACTGGAGCTGATCACCACTCGTCTGTCGGATGCGGCCAACCGCGTCGAACTGTACAAGGCGCTCGGCGGCGGCTGGCAATGAACCCTGCGCCCCCTGGCAGCGGGGCGCAGGACCGCCGCATTCCGGTGACGGTGCTCACCGGCTTTCTCGGCGCCGGCAAGACCACGCTGCTGAACCAGCTGCTGCGCCAGCCGGGCATGGAAGGCTGCGCGGTGCTGATCAACGAGTTCGGCGAAGTCGGCGTCGACCACCACCTGGTCGAGAAAGTCGACGAAACCCTGGTGGTGCTCGATTCGGGCTGCATCTGCTGCAGCGTGCAGGGCGATCTGGTGGGGGCATTGAAAGGCCTCTTCATGCGCGCGCTGCGGCGCGAGCTGAAGGGCCTGCGCCGGGTGCTGATCGAAACCACCGGCCTCGCCGATCCGGCGCCGGTCGTCCATACCCTGATGTCCGAACCTTTCATCGCCGAGCGCTACCGTGTCGACGGCGTGGTGACGGCCGTCGACGTCACCCATGTCCGCGGCCAACTGGAGGCGCACGCCGAAGCCGTGCGCCAGGTGGCGATGGCCGACCGCCTGCTGCTGACCAAGTGCGATCTGGCCGGCGAAACCGAGCGCCGGGAAGTGGCCGAGCACGTCGCCCGGCTGAATCCGTCCGCACGCCAGGTCGAAGTGTCGGCAGGCGCGGTGATGCCGGATGCGCTGTTCGGTTGCGGGCTCTACGACGCCGCCGGCAAACATCCCGACGTCGCCGCATGGCTGGGCGAGGAGGCCGCGGCCGCGGCCGCTGCCGCGCGGCGTACCGCGGCGCAGGCACCGGCTTGGCGCAAGCCGGGGGCGCGGAGCGGCACGCCGGCAGGGCCGACCCATGCACGCCACGACGCCAGCGTGCATAGCTTCGTGCTGTGCTTCGACGAACCGCTGCCCTGGTATGAATTTTCCGATGCGCTCGGCCTGATGCTGCAGCTCTACGGCGAGCACATCCTGCGCATCAAGGGTCTGCTGAACGTCGCCGGCGATCCCCTGCCGCGCGTGCTGCAATGCGTGCAGCACAGCCTGTACCCGGTGGCGAGCCTGCCGGCCTGGCCCGATGCGCCTCCTTACGACGACCGCCGCAGCCGGCTGGTGTTCATCGTGCGCCACCTGGCTGCTGCCGACATCGCGGCGCTGTTCGGCAGCTTCATCGGCCAGCAGCCCAGGACTCCGGCCTGAGCAGGCCCGCAAGGCCTGCGCTGCCGGCCTCCTCGGATCACGCCGCCGCTGCCTGCGAGCGCATCGCCTCGTAGGCCTGCATGTTCGCCAGGCTGACCCGCAGCAAGGGCGCCGCCACGCCTGCTGCGCGCGCCCGGGCGAGCATGTCGCCGATGATGTGTTCATGCTCGGTCCGGCCGTTGCGCGTCATGTCGCGATACATCGACGCCGTTCCGGCGGAGTTCCGCTCGCCCAGGGAAGCGAGCATCTGCGCCCTCGCATCCGGGCGGGGCGCATGGCCGCCGGCCGCAGCGGTCGCGCTGCATTCCTGCAGCATTTCGTGGATGAGGGCTTCGCCTTCCGCGGCCGCCAGGATGGCGCCGATGTGCGCGCGCAGCAGCGTGGTCATGCCGGCATAGGTGGCGAGGAAGGTGAACTTCTCCCACATCTCCTGCATGATGGCGCCGCTCAGCTCGGGGCCGAAGCCGCCGCACGCCAGCACCGCGTGCAGTGCGCCGGCAGCCTCGGCCTGGGCCTGCATCCGTGCGCCGAGGACGAAGCGCTGCAGCGTGTTGAGGTGCTGGATTTCGCCGGCCGCATTCAGGGTCACGCCGATGTGGCACAAGCCGCCCAGTACGCGATCCCGGCCGAAGCGCGCATCGAGGACATCGAGATGGCGGATGCCGTTCAGCAGCGGCAGGATCAGCGTCGAAGGCCCGACCGCCGGCGCGATCGCCTGCATCGCGTCATCGAGGTCGTAGGCCTTGCAGGCCAGCAGCACCGCATCGAACGGCGAGTCCGCCGAGGTTTGTGTCGCGGCCGGGATGCGGAGCTCGCCCAGCGGGCTGGTGATGACCAGCCCCTGCCGGGCCAGCAGCTCGGCGCGCTGCGGCCTGACCAGAAAGCGGACGTCGACGCCGGCCGCCGCCAGCTTGCCGCCGAAATAACCCCCGATTCCGCCGGCTCCGAGTACGAGTATCCGCATGCTGCGCCTCCTTCGACGTGGGCTGCGACTGCCGTTCAGCGGCCCCGGGGAAATGGCTGCGGGGGCTTCGGGCGATCGCTGCCTGCGGAGTGTCGCAACGGCGGCCGCCGTGCGCAAGCGCGTAGGGCCGCCGCCGCAGGCTCAGTCGCAGCTTGCCCGGCAGTCTCCGCCGCTGCAATCCTCCGCCTCGACCGTGCACGTGGTCTTGGTCCGATGGACCAGGCGGTGGTCGTCGTCGTAATCGCAGATCAGGCGGGTCAGGCCGTTCTTGCGTTCGACGTGCATGCGCTTCGCCTTGGCGGCATGGATGGAGGCCGGTGTCTCATTGCACGACAGGTAGCCGCTGAAGCGGCCGTCGGCCGATTCCCACATCGCGATGTTCTTGACCTGCCGGTAGTTGTCGAAGCTGGCGCAGGTGACGACGTCGGCGCCGTAGAGTCGGGCGTTGTCGCCGCAGTAGCCCATGAAGGTGTAGCGCAGTTCCGCGTCGGTGGGGCAGGCTGCGACCTGCACCGCGTCGGCGAGATCTGGACAGGACATCGGTTCTGCCCATGCCGGGCTGTTCGCGAGGGTGCCGCCCAGCAGCAGGGTCGGCAGCAGAAGGCTGAGTTTCATGTTGCGGTCCGTGGGTAGGTTCGTTTCGGAAGAAATCGGTTCGGCGGCCTCGTTACCAGAACTTCCACCACCACTTGCGCTTCTTCATCGCCTCCTCGACATGGTCGGACCATTGGCTGGCGCCGCCGTGGGCGAGGAAATGCGTGCCGAAGCGCTTGTCCGCCTCGTTGATGTGGCGCGTCAGCCAGACCTTGAGGAAGTGGAGCAGTTCGAAGGTGATCGCGGCCTTGCCGGAGTTCAGCTTGTCCTGCAGGGTACGGACCTGGGCGATGAGGTCTTCGTGGTTCTGCTTGTGCGCGGCGAATTCCGGGTAGTTCGACACCCGCATCAGGCTTTCTTCGACGGCGAAATGGGTGCGGGTGTAATCCGCCAGCTTGTCGAGGATCCGGCGTGACGTCGCGGAGCCGTGATGTTCCTGGATGGCGACGTGCAACTGGTTCAGCAGGTCGACGAGCTCCTTGTGCTGCTCGTCGATTTCCTGGATGCCGACGTCGAATTCGCTGTTCCAGTGGAATAGCTCGGTGCTCATGGATGTCCTCGTCTGCCGCAGGTCTGGAGACTAAGCCTTTTTGAAAACAGGGACTTGATCGCCATCAAGGGATGTCGCGCGACGCCATCGAAACGGGATTGCCGTGCAATGACGACAGGTTAGCACCGGCTGTCGCCGCGGCGCGGCGCGATCGGGCCGCAAGCGTGACGTGCTTCCGCTCCCGCTCGTGCAGGCGGTTGCGCGGGCTCCGGGTATGGCCGAGGCGCGGTCGTTGCTATGCTGTCCACCCTTTTGCCCTTCAACCCTGCCCTCGAACGGGCCGCATCGGTCCGCATAACCTTGACAGCCTCTGCCCGCAGCTCCGCCACCCTGACTCCATTCGAATCCCGCTGGCTGGCGGAGGTCGTGCGCCGTCATGAGGAGCGCCATGGCGTGCTCGAGGATCGCACGGCAGTCCGGGCGGCGCGCACGGCCGCGCCCGAGTTCGAGGCGCGCGTGCTGCGCCGGGCCCAGGAACTGGGCCTGCGCGAAGGCTGGCACGACGCCATCCTGCGCTGGCATGGCCGGGTACGGCTGCTGCTGGCAAGCGCGGTGGTGTTGGCACTGGTGCTCGGTTTCGGCGCCGCGGCCGGCGTGCTGGGCGACGGCAGCCGTGCGGTGAACGTGGTGTGGGCGCTGGGCGGGCTGCTGGGCGTCAATCTGTTCAGCCTGCTGCTGTGGCTGCTGGCGACGCTGTTGTCACGCGGCAGCCGTGGCGCCCGGACGGGCGTGGCGGGCGGTCTGTGGTTGCGGCTGCCGTCCTTCTTCGAGCGTTCGTCGGCGGCGGCAGAGCTGCCGCTGGCGCTGGGCGGGCTGCCCGGCTGGAGCCGTGCTGCGGGCTGGGGCGTCGGCGCGGCCGGCCATGCGCTGTGGGCGCTGGCGCTGCTTGGCGCTGCCGCGGGCGTGCTGGCCGTGCTCGCGATGCGCCGCTACGGCTTCGTCTGGGAAACCACCATCCTGCCCTCTGGCGTGTTCGCCTGGCTGGTCGATGCCTTGGGCAGGTTGCCGGCGCTGCTGGGTTTTCCGGTGCCGGATGCGGCCACGGTCGTCGCCAGCGGCGACGCGCCGATGCTGGAGGAGAGCGGACGGCGCGCCTGGTCGGGCTGGCTGCTCGGCGCCCTGCTGGTCTATGGCGTGCTGCCGCGCGCCGTGCTGGCGCTGGTGTGCATGGTGCTGTGGCGGCGCTCGCTGCAGCGCCTGCGGCTCGACCTGAGCCGTCCCGGCTATGCGAGGCTGCGTCCGCTGCTGTTGCCGGACAGCGAACGCATCGGTGTGCGCGACCCCGAGCCGGCGGTGATGCCGCGTCCCGCGCGCCATGCGGCACGGCTGGCGGGCAGCGGCGCACCGGCGCTCGTCGCCGTCGAACTGGGCGGCGACCTCGCGTGGCCGCCGGTGGCGGGCGAGGACGGCAGCGCAGCGGACGAACTGGCGGCATTCGACGCCGGCCGCCTCGACAGCCGCGAGCAGCGGCGCGAGGCGCTCGCCCGTTTCGGCGCGCAGCCGCCGTGCCGGCTGCTGGTGGCGGTCGATCCGCGCCGCACGCCGGACCGCGGCAACCTCGGCGTCATCGCCGAGCTGGCGGATCATGCCGTCGAGACGCGCGTGTGGGCGCTCGGTGCCGGCGGCGGCAGCGGTGAGACGGCGGAAAGCCGCCTGCCGCAGTGGCGCGAAGGCCTGACCCGGCTGGGCTTCGCGCCGGAGGTGCTGATCCTCGACGAGACGGCCGCGCGCGACTGGCTGGACGGCCGCGGGCTGGAGCGGATGCCATGAACGAAGTGCTGCGCGTGGCCGTCGTCGGCCACACCAATACCGGCAAGACTTCGCTGCTGCGCACGCTGGCGCGCGACGTGGGTTTCGGCGAAGTGTCCGATTCGGCCGGTACCACGCGCCACGTCGAAGGCTTGCGGCTGATGGCCGATGGCCGGCCGGCGCTGGAGCTGTTCGACACGCCGGGGATGGAGGATGCCATCGCCCTGCTCGAATTCGTCGATGCGCTGGCGGCGCCCGGCGAACGCCTCGACGGCCCCGACCGGCTCGCACGCTTTCTCGAGCGGCCCGAGGCGCACGCGCGCTTCGAGCAGGAGGCGAAAGTGCTGCGCCAGATGCTGGCGAGCGATGCGGCGCTGTACGTCGTCGATGCGCGCGACCCGGTGCTGCCCAAGCACCGCGACGAGCTGGAACTGCTCGCCGCCTGCGCCCGCCCGCTGCTGCCGGTGCTGAACTTCGTCGCCTCCAAGGATGCGAAGGTGGATGAATGGCGTGCCGCGCTGGCCCGGCTCAGCCTGCACGCGGTGGTCAGCTTCGATACCGTGGCGCCGGCGCTCGATGGCGAGCGCGAGCTGTTCGACACCCTGGCGACGCTGATGCACGCCCACCGCCCCGCGCTGCAGCGCCTGATCGATGCCCGCGTGCGCGAAGCCGACGAGCGGCGGGCGACGGCACGGCGGCTGGTGGCCGAACTGCTGATCGACCTGGCGGCGCGGCGTGAGCGGTTGGAGGCCGGTGAGGACTCGGAGCAGACGCTGCAGGCCGCTGTCGAAGGCCTGCGCGATGCGGTGCGCCGGCGTGAGCAGGATTGCGTCGAAACCTTGCTGCGGCTGTACCGCTTCCGCCCTGGCGATGCCCGCGCCGCCGAGCTGCCGCTGACCGACGGGCGCTGGGACGACGACTTGTTCAACCCCGAGACCCTGCGCCAGATGGGGCTGCGCCTGTCGACCGGCGTCGCCGCCGGTGCCGCGGCCGGCGTCGGCATCGACCTGATGACCGGCGGCCTCACGCTCGGTGCCGCCGCCGCCCTGGGTGCGATCGCCGGCGGCCTGTGGCAGACCTTCGGCCATTACGGCGAACGCATCGCCGCCAAGCTGCGCGGCCACCGCGAACTGACGGTGGACGACGTCATCCTGCGCGTCGTCGCCTTGCGCCAGCACCGGCTGCTGGCCGCGCTGGACGGCCGCGGCCATGCCGCACTGGCGCCGATCGAGGTCGGCGAGGCCGGCGCAGCGGACGAAGTGGCCGAGCGCTGGCGCAAGGCCGATCTGCCTTACGCGCTGGAAAAGGCCCGCGCCCATCCGGAATGGGCGGGCAGGCAAGGCGATGACGACGAGCGCGCAGCCGCGATCGCCGAACTGGCGACGGCGCTGCACTGAAGGCCCAGCGAGATGCGGCGCATGGCTTTTTTGTCCGCCGGGCCGCCCCAAGGCAAAAAGCGCCCCCCTGGGGGGCAGCGAGTCCGCGAAGCGGATGAGCGTGGGGGCATTTTTTGCCGCGGGTGTGACGTAGTACTCAAGTTTTCGGGGTCGCGGCCGTTAAGGGGGCATGCCGCTGACGCGCTCGAGGCCTTGCCATGAAAATCGCCGCATCCAGTATCGAACTGCAATCCTCCCGGCAGTTCTCGCAATCGACCGAGACCTCCGAGCGGCTCCAGGTATGGGGCAGGGGCGGCGCCATGTTGTCGTCCACCACGAACAACGAGACCGAAGCCGGCGCCAACGGCCCTTCCTCTCCCGGCGCGGTGCAGATCTCCGACGCCGCGCGCCGGGCACAGCTGGCCGATGCGGCATCCACCGGAGTGCAAGCCTCTGCCGCGTCCGCAGCCCGGGGGCTGGCCGAAGGGCTGGAAGTCGACTCGTCCATGTCGCTGCTGATCCAGCTCATCGAAGCCATCACTGGCCGGCCGGTGCCGCGCCTGAATCTGCGCGACCTGGGCCAGGCCGCGGCCGAGGCGCCGGTGCAGCAGCAACCGTCCGGCCCCGGCTTCGCCTACGACCTCAGTTCCACTTACGCCGAGTCCGAAACCACCACCTTCAGCGCTTCCGGCATGATCCGCACCGCCGATGGTGCGGAAATCAGTTTCGAGCTCGGCTTCTCGATGTCGCGCAGCTACAGCGAGTCGGTGTCGGTCAGCATGCGGGGCGGCGACCAGCGCAGGCTGCAGGATCCGCTGGTGCTCGATTTCGGCGGCCCGGCGGCGGCGCTGTCGAACGTGCATTTCGATTTCGATCTCGACGCCGACGGTACGCTGGACAGGATGCCGCTGCTCGGCGGCAGCGGCTATCTCGCCCTGGATCGCAATGGCAACGGCCGTGTCGACGACGGCCGCGAGCTGTTCGGCCCGAACACCGGCAACGGCTTCGACGAACTGGCCGCGCTCGACGGCGACGGCAACGGCTGGATCGACGAGAACGATGCGGCCTGGTCGCAGCTGCGCATCTGGCGCCCCGATGCCCAGGGCATGGGCACGCTGCAGACGCTGAAGGAAGCAGGCGTCGGCGCCTTCTATCTCGGCCGCGCCGACACCCGCTTCAGCTTCAACAATGCCGCCAACGAAACCCTGGGCATGATGCGCGCCAGCAGCATCTACCTGCGCGAGGACGGCAGCGTCGGCACGGTCAGCCAGGTCGATCTGGCGGTGTAAGCGCCAGCAGCCCGGTTTTTTGTCGGAATCGTAGGAGTGGCTTCAGCCGCGAAAGCAGCGTCTGGAGCAGCAACAAGGCCGTGTTCGCGGCTTGGCGCCCCTGGCTGAACCCGCTCCTACTGGTACGGCGGGGGATAGGCCGCCGTCAGGCGTGAAGCTCGTTCAACTGCCGCGCAATGATGTCGTGGTTGAGCCACAGCACCGGCCCGGTCGGCGCCGAGGCTTCGTGCAGGATCAGCGCGCCGCTGGCTTCCAGCACCAGGCTGCTGAGCAGGTCGGTGATCAGCGCCGAGCGGTCCTTGTGCATCTGCACGATGTCTTCCGAGGTGCCGATCTGCAGGTCGGCCTGGGCCTGGCTGTTGGGCTGCGGCCAGGCGGCGAAGTCGCGGAAACCCTGCATCGTTTCGCTGCCCTGGAAGTCGGCGACCTTCTGCAGCACCTCTTCGAGCGTATGGCCGTCGGCCAGCAGAGCGCGGCAGGCTTCCCACTGCGATTCCGCCCAGGCGCCGCCACCTTCGTGCTTCAGCGCCTGCAGCAGCGAGATCAGCGGCAGCTCGACACCGGCGAAGACGTCGGTGGAGTTGGTGCGGATCTCCGGACAGTTGTACACCGTGGCCTTGATGCCCTGATCCCAGGCGGCCTGGGCGATGCGTTCGAGCCGCATCTTGGCGTAGCCCTGGGTGTAGTTGGTGTAGGTCTGCCACTGGTAGCGGCCGTCGATGAGGATTTCGGTGCCGTGGTAGCC
Organism: Thauera carbonicopians; assembly: GCF_025699485.1. Taxonomy (GTDB): domain Bacteria; phylum Pseudomonadota; class Gammaproteobacteria; order Burkholderiales; family Rhodocyclaceae; genus Thauera. The sequence goes on from NZ_JANUXN010000003.1 coordinate 190,976, forward strand.
GTAGGCGCTGTAGCGCACCTGGCCGCCGGAGGCCTCGACGCGCGCGCGGATCGCCGCGCTGCCTTCGATCAGGTGCTGGAAGGTGATCGCCGAGACTTCGTCGAAGTTCTGCAGGATCAGCTTGCCGAGGTCGCTGTCGAGCAGGGTCTGCGAGGGCATGAAGCGGTCGCCGCGGCCCTTGTAGATGCGGTTGGCGATCACCATGAAGACCTTGGCGCGCGGAATGCCGCCGGCCATGGTGTGGGCGAACAGCACGTTGCGGCCGTCGCCGATGAGGCCGTCGATCCGTGCCATCGCTTCGGCCACCGCGGCCTGGAAGCGGCGGGTGCCGAGCTCGCGGCATTTCTCGATGTGGGCCCAGTCGAGCTTGTCCTGCTCCCAGCTCTTCAGCGTCATCTTGTTGAGCATCTCGGTGGGCGTGGGCTCGCCGGCCGGCGCGTCGAGATCGAAGCCGGCCATCAGCGGCACGTTGATGATCCTGCCGCCCAGGTTGGCTTCGGCCGCCGCCAGTTCTTCGTCGTTCAGCGGCCGCAGCGCGTTGTTCTCGTCGCGCCGGCCGACGGTGATGCCGACGATGTCCATGCCGGCCTTGCGCGCTTCATTGACGAGGCCGCTGGCATAGCCGCGGCCGAAGAGTTCGCCGAACAGCACGAACACGTCGCCCTTGCGGAAGATGTTGGTCTGCGGGAGCTGGGTCAGGGAGATGGGCTTGTTCATGGACGATGTATGCCGGCGGTGCCGGCCCAAGATGAAGGACAGGCGCGATTGTACCCGCGCCGACGCGGCCGCCGTCAGGCCACCGGCGACAGCAGCGGGGCGCTGCGCTCCGAGGCGACCATGATCAGCTTCATCGTCGCGCGGGTGGCGCCGACGAAGAGCTTGCGCATCGCCGTGTCGTCCATCGTCTCGAAGTCGATCTCGGTGAAGATGATGCAGGGCGCGGACTGGCCCTTGAAGCGGTAGACCGAGTCGATCAGCAGTTCGCCCTGCGAGTGCTCGGGTTCGCCGAGCAGGTCGTAGCGGCCGGTGAAGGCGCGCAGGCGGTGCGGGCCGAGCTGTTCGAGCGGGGTGAAGCGCGAATGCTCGCGGCCGCGGAAAGTCAGCAGCACGATCGCCTCGCGGCGGAAGCCGAGGCCGAGGGCGCGGGTGATGGCGCGCTTGGTGGCGTCCATCAGGCCGGCATCGTCGCGCCAGGCCAGCACTTCCGGGCCGCTGTCGGCCACCGGGCTGCCGGCGCGGATCGGTGCCGGCAGCGGCAGGCGGGCATTGAGCAGCGCCAGCACGTCGGCCGGCGTGCGGTAGTTGGTGTCGGCGGTGAGGCCGATCCAGCCGGGCAGGGCCACCGGGGGCCGGGCGTAGAGGTTCTGCAGCGGGTCTTCCAGCCACCAGGCCCGGCCATCGGGCTTGAGCAGTGCGAGCAGGGCGTCGCGCCAGGGCTCCATGAAGTCCTGGCCTTCGTCGATGATCAGTTCGTCGAATTGCCAATCCGGATGGGTGTGTGCGGACACCAGCGTGGCGAAATCTTCTTCCATGCGGCGGAAGGCGCCGGGCACGCCGAAGCGGGGCGGCCGGCCGGTGTCGCGCAGGCGGCGGTCGCAGAGCTGGTGGTAGGTGGCGATTTCGCCGCCGGCCGGGGCGATGCGGGCGAAGTGGTCGGCGAGCGGGCGGTTGTAGCAGACGTACAGCGGGCGGCGTCCGGCGGCGAGCGCATCGGTGTAGGCGGCGAGCGCGAGCTGGGTCTTGCCGCTGCCGGCAGTGGCGGTGATGCGCAGCCGGTGCGGTGTCGCGCTGATGCGCCGCGCCCATTCGGTGAGGCCGCCCGACAGCCGGGTGGTCAGTTCGTCGGCCTGGCCGATGTGGGCCTGCACGTCGGGCACCAGTTCCAGCAGGTCGGCAAAGAAGCGGTGCAGCGCCTGCAGCCGGGCCTCGTCGGCCGGCGGATCGCCGTCCTGCGGCGCGGTCAGCGCGCGCACAGTGGCGGCCAGGCTGTCGCGCCTCGGCGCATCGACGATGCGCGCCGGGTCGAGGCCGGCGCTGCCGGGCTGGCGCACGGTATGGTCGGGGCAGTAGAGCAGGGTGTCGAGCAGCGCTTCGGCACCGCCGAGCGCGGGACGCAGGCGGGTGCGCAGGGCGTCGGCGCTGCGCGCGAGTTCGTGGCTGACGATCCGTGCGCGCTTGCCCGGGCGCACCAGCCCATCCGCGGTCTCGTCGAGAAAGCCGGCGTGCTGCTCGATCAGCAGGATGCGGCCGCCGGGGCCGAGCACGGCGAAGCTGACGTCACCGAAGATCGTCTGCGGGCCGTCGACGCGGGTCCAGTGCAGGCCATGATAGATCGTCCAGTCCGGTGGCAGTGCGTCGGCCAGCAGTGCGAGGGTGCTGCGTTCGCGGCCGCGCGCACCGGCGGCGGGAAGCTGTCGCCAGCCTTCGGGATGGGTGCGTGCCATGGGGTTTCGTGCCCGGGGAGGGAAGGGAATGGAAAAAAACAAAAAGAGGATGTAACGGAATGCGCCAAGTGTCGACTCCGTCACACCGTCAGTGTATCAAGCATGCGTTATGCTCGCCGCGTTGCGCCATCGAGGCGTTTCGAGTATCGAATGGAGTCACCGTTTTGTTCTTTCGCCATCCTGTTCAGACTGCAGCCTCGGGCTTCGGCACCTTCGTCGTGTCCGTCGCTGCCAGCTGTGCATGGGCGGCGGATGCCTTCTTCGACGACGTGCCGATCGTCCTGACCGCGTCGCGCATGGCGCAGTCGCCGGTGGATGCACCGGTCGCGGTGACGCTGATCGACCGTGAGATGATCGAAGCCTCGGGCTTCACCGAAATCCACGAGCTGATGCGCCTGGTGCCGGGCTTTCTTGTTGCCGACTGGCCGGACGGCTCGCCGGTGGTGGCCAACCATGGCATGAGCGACGCCTATGATCGCCGCATCAAGGTGATGATCGATGGGCGGACAGTCAATAGCCCGGCGTGGGGCAATACCAACTGGCATGACCTGCCGCTGCGGGTCGACGACATCGAGCGCATCGAGGTCGTGCGCGGTCCCAATGGCGCGGCCTATGGCGTCAATGCCCTCAACGGGGTCATCAACATCATCACCCGCTCGCCGGCGACCGAGAGCGGCGTGGCGGTGATCTCGCGGATCGGCGACGATGGTTTCCACGACCACGGCTTCCGCATCAACGGCGATGCCGATGCGGCCATCGACTGGCGGTTGTCGGGTTCGCACCGGCGCGCGGTGAACTTCCGCCCCCATCGGAACGAGGATGGTGAGCTGGAGGCGCGCAAGATCGTCGAGCGCTCGGTGCTCAATTTCGGCGCCACGGCGCAGTTGTCCACGCAGGACGAACTGCAATGGATGCTGGGCCTCAGCCGCGGCAGCACCGACCGCGGGGCGCCGGGCAACCTGGAACATCCGCTGCGCGAGGACGATACCCATGCGCACTATGCGCATCTGGGCTGGAAGCGCAGCTTCGCGGTCGATTCCGAGCTGTCCGTGCAGTTCCACCATCAGCGCGAGCGCACGCGTGTGCCCTGGCAGGTCGCGGCGCCCGGGCTGGGCGTGTTGTCCGTGGACATGGACAGCGACGTGCAGCGGGAGGAACTCGAAGTGCAGTACGGTGCAAGGCTGTCACCGGCCTGGCGCTTCATGCTCGGTGCGGGGGTGCGCCGTGAGGCGGCGCGCTCGCGGTCGATGTTCGATACCGGCGGCACGATCAGCGGCGTCAGCAGCCAGTTGTTCGGCAGCGTGGTGTGGTCGCCGGTCGAGCGCCTGCGGGTCGATCTGGGCGGTACGCTGGAAGAGCATCACTACAGCGGTTCGTTGTTCTCGCCGCGGCTGGCGCTCGGCTATGCGCTGACGCCCGATTCGGCGCTGCGCTTCTCGGCCGGAGTGTCGTACCGGACGCCTTCGCTGGTCGAGTCCCATGCGATGCAGGTGATCCGCGTCGGCCCGGAGATCAAGCGGATCGGTGCCTGGGCAGGCGCGGACACCCAGCCGGAGCGGGTGAGGCATGCCGAGTTGGGCTATGCGGCGATGTTCCAGGATCTGGGGCTGGGCGTGGATGTGCGGGCCTTCTACCAGGAATATGACGACTATATCGATGACGAGCGCTGCTGGTATCCATTGAAGCCCTGGGAAAGGCCGCCGAGGGATTCAGCCTGGGCGTGTCCGACGCCGCCGGCGGATTTCGCGCCGATCGAATGGGACTGGCAGGCCAGCCGGGGCCCGAGTTCCTTCGTGTTCCGGAACGTCGGCAGCTTCCGCGTCACCGGCGGCGAGTTCAGCATCGACTGGCGCCGGCCCGGCTGGGGCCGGGTCGTGTTGTCGCAGGCCGTCATCGATGTCGATGTTCATGGCAGCAGCGTCGACGAGGATTTCGCGACCAGCGCGCCGAGCTCGATCACTTCGCTGCTGCTGATCAAGGAGCTGCCGGGGCGCTGGCGCGCCAGCCTGGGCTATTACCGGCATTCGTCGATGAACTGGCTCAACGACGGCGACCGCGTGCCCGAGCAGGATCGCGTCGACCTGAAGCTGTCGCGCCGCTTCGGCGGCGCCAATTCGGGCAACGAAGTGGCTTTGGTGGCGCAGAGCGTGGGTGGGCGATACGCGGATTTCCATGCCGGACGCTATCGCCGCGAGCCCCAGCTGTTCGGCAGTCTGCGCCTGACGTGGTAGCCGCGCCGATGATCCGGCAGTGGCGGTTCCGCCTGCACTTCTGCCTGCTGCTGGTGCTGTTGGCGGGGCTGGTGCCGTCCGCACGCGCCGCGCTGGAAGTGGCTTGGTGGTGTCGCAGCGCACCGGCCCGCATGGCGTGTTCGCGCAGAATTTCAGCCGCGCCGCGGCCAGCCTGGGCCATCACGTGGTCGATGCCGGCTCGCTGGACGAAGGCCTGGACGACACTGCCCTCGCGCGTGCCGACCTGGTCATCGCCAGCGGTGAAGCAGCGCTGTCGGCCGTGCTGCGCCTGCATTCGCGCCCGACGCTGGCGGTCATGATCGGCCGGGCGCGCTTCGAGAACATCCGCCGCGACCATGCCGACCGGCCTTTGTCCGCCGTCACGCTCGATCAGCCGGCGGAGCGGCAATTGCGCCTGCTCCAGGCCGTGATGCCCGATGCGCAGCGGGCGGGGATCCTGTTCGGGCCGGAACGAATGGGCGCCGCCTCCTTCGAGCGGGCGGCAGAGGCGCTGCAGATCGACCTGGTGGACCGCGTGGTGAGCGACGAGAGCGGCCTGATGAAGCAGCTCGAAGGCGTGCTGCGCGAGTGCGACGGCCTCATCGCGCTGCCCGATGCGCTTCTCTCCACGCCTGTCTCGGTGCGCTCGATCCTGCTCACCAGTTATCGTTACCAGCGGCCGATCATCGCGTTTTCACGCGCATACGTCGAAGCGGGCGCGCTGGCCGCCATTTTCACCACACCGGAACAGGCCGCCACCGATCTCATCGCCTGGCTGCGCACCCAGGACGGTGGCCGTGTCGAGCTGCCGCCGGTGAGCGGTCCGGCGTCCTTCGAAATCGCCGTCAACCGCCAGGTTGCCCGTGCGCTGGGCATCAACGTGGCGAGCGACGAGGAGCTGTTGCGTTTCATCGCCACGGGAGAGCGCCGATGAACGCCGCCCGGATTCCGTTGCGCAGGCGCCTGCTGCTGACCGTCCTGTTGCCGATGTCACTGCTCATCGCTGCGATGGCGGGCCTGTTCCTGCACCGCGGCGAGCGCATGACCCAGGATGCGATCGTCGAACGCGGCCTCGCCATCGTCAGCTTCTTTGCCCCGGCCGCCGAGTATGGCGTGATTTCGGGCAATGCCGACAACCTCAACGAACTGATGGAGGCGCTGCGCAAGTTGTCGGGCGTCGCGGCCGTCGTGCTGTACGAGCGCGGTGGCGAAGTCATTGCCGCGCGCGGGACGGCGCATCTGCTCGATGCCGCGCGCATCAAGGCGGTGCATGAGCCGATGCGGCTCGAGCAATGGGGCAGCTTCAGGGGGTTTGCGGCGCCGGTGATGTCGGTGCCGATGGTGGTCGACGAAATGGGCGGCGAAGGCGAGAGGCCCAAGCCGGAGCCGGTCGGCTGGGTGTATGTCGAACTCGAGACCAGCGCGCTCGATGCCGAGTGGCGGGCGACGATGATGACCACGCTCGGCCTGGCGTTCGTGATCGTGCTGCTCACCGCGCTGCTTGCGGTACAGCTGACGAGCCAGGTCAGCCGGCCGCTGGCCCGCCTGGCTGAGGCGGTCAAGCGCATTGCCGGCGGCGAAAGCGACGTGCAGGTGTCCGATGCCGCCGGCAGCGAGGAGCTGCACGAACTGCAGCAGGGCTTCAACTCGATGGCGCGCGCCATCGACAGCGCCCACCAGCACATGCAGGCCCGGATCGACGAAGCCACCGAGCGCCTTGCCTACCAGGCCATGCACGATCCCTTGACGGCGTTGCCGAACCGCCGGGCCTTCGAGCTGGCGCTTGCCGAAATGGTCGCCACCTCGCGCCGGGTGGGGGACCATGGGGCGCTGTGCTTCATCGACCTGGACAACTTCAAGACCGTGAACGACACCGTCGGCCATGCCGCGGGCGACGCGCTGCTGTGCCGGATCGCCGACCTGATCCGGCACCGGCTGCGCGCGGGCGACACGGTGTGCCGCATCGGCGGCGACGAGTTCGCCATGATCCTGCGCGGCTGCTCCAGTGACGACGCCCATCGCATCGCCAACGGCGTGTGCGATGCGGTCCGCGAGATGCGCTTCGAATGGGATGGCCGGACCTTCCGTGTCGGTGCCAGCATCGGCTTCGCGATCATCGACCCGTCCGTCGACAACGTCGCAGACGTGCTCAGGGCGGCCGACCATGCCTGCTATACGGTGAAGCGCGAAGGGCGGGGCTACGCCATGGAGTATCAGCCCGAGCGGGTGGAAAACGGCGGCTCGCCCGTATAATCCGCGCTCGATCCGCGCGAGCGCCCTTGCTGGCGCTGCTCCGTCCGGCGCTTCCGCCATGTTCCATTTGAGTTTCTCGAACCGCTTCGAAATCCTGCTCGACAGCCTGCTCGAACGCCTCGGCGCCGAGCAACTGGGGCCGTTCGGCCAGCGCCAGGTGGTGGTGCCGAGCAGCGCGCTACGGCGCAAGGTCGAACTGGCGATGGCCGACCGTGAGGGCATTTGCGCCAACCTCGGTTTCGACTATCTCGCCCAGTGGCTGTGGCGGCAGATCCGCCTCGTCGTGCCGGTGCCGGAACGTTCGCCCTTCGCGGTCGGGACGCTGGCCTGGCGCATCCACGGCCTGCTCGATCCGGCGCATGAAGCCAATGCCTGGCTGGCCGGCCATCCACGGCTGGCGCGCTATCTCGAGCGCGCAGACGCGCGCATGCGCTTCGAGCTGGCCGAGCGCATCGCGCAGGTCTTCGACCATTACCTGACCTATCGTCCCCAATGGCTCGAAACCTGGGCGGGCAGGCGCGGCTCGGTGCTCGACGCCGGCGCTTCGGCGGCCGAGCGCGAGGACGAGGCCTGGCAGGCCGAGCTCTGGAGCCGCATCCACGAAGGCCTGGCGCTGGGCCAGGAACATCCGGCGCGGACCTTCCTGCGCCGCGTCACGGCGATGTCGGGAGAGGAACTGGCCGCCGCCGGCCTGCCCGCGTCGGTGCATGTGTTCGGCCTGCCGGCGCTGCCGCCGCTTTATCTCGACATGCTGCGCGAGTTGGCGCGCGTGGTCGAGGTGCGGCTGTACGTGCTCAATCCCTGCAGTGAATTCTGGTTCGACATCGTCGATGCGCGCCGTCTGTCCTGGCTCGCCGCGCGGCAGCAGGACATGTTCTTCGAAACCGGCAACAGCCTGCTCGCGGCCTGGGGCAAGCAGACGCGCGCCCACATCGGCCTGCTGTTCGAAGGCGAGCATGCGGTGGAGGAGGAAGCCGTCTTCGCTCCCCACCCCGGCCGCCACCTGCTGGCGCGGCTGCAGAACGCCATCCTCGGCCTGCAGCAGCTCGAACCGGCCAGCATCCGGCTGGCGGCGAGCGACCGCAGCATCGAAGTGCAGGTCTGCCATTCACGCACGCGCGAACTCGAAGTGCTGCACGACCGCCTGCTCGGCCTGTTCAAGGCCGGCGCCGGCACGCCGGAGGCGCTGCAGCCGGCGGACGTCGTGGTGCTGACGCCCGATCTCGAAAGCACCGCGCCGCTGATCGAAGCGGTGTTCGGCACCGTGCCGCGCGAACGGCACATTCCCTGGCGCATCACCGGTCTCGGCGGCAGGCAGGACAATCCCGTCGCCAGGGTGCTCGACCGGGCGCTGCAGCTCGCGGTCGGCCGCTTTCCCGCCAGCCAGGTGTTCGATCTGCTGCAGCAGGTGCCGGTGGCAGCGCGCTTCGGCCTCGACGACGCGGCGCTGGAAACGATCCACGACTGGATGCGCGAAGCCGGTGTGCGCTGGGGGCTGGAAGCCGGTGGCAGCGACGATGGCGTGCTGCGGCCCGTCGGCCACACGCTGGAGGACGGCCTGCACCGCCTGTTCCTCGCCTGGGCGGCGGGCGATGCCGCGCAGCGCGCCACTTTCGCCGGCCATGTCGGCGCGGCGGCGCCGGAAGGCCATGCTGCGCTCGCGCTCGGCGGCTTCTGGCGCTACGTCGACAGCCTGCGCGCGATGCGCGACGAGCTGCAGCAGGCGCATGACGGCGAAGGCTGGCGCCGGGTGCTTTATGCCGTGCTGGAGCGCCTGGTCGATGACAGCGCCGAGCACGCCGACGCCCTGCGCGAGGTTCGCGCCGCCATCGCCGCGCTGGCCGACGACATCGCCACGGCCGGCTGCGACGCCGAGCTTGCGCTCGACGTGGTGCATCCCGCGCTGGCCGCGCGGCTCGACGACCCTGCGCGCGGCGCCGTGCCCGGCGGCACGGTCACCTTCTCCGCGCTGTCGGCCTTGCGCGGCCTGCCGTACCGCGTCGTCTGCCTGATCGGCCTGGACCAGGGCGCCTTCCCCGGCAGCGACCGCCCGGCCGAGTTCGACCTGATGAGCGCCCGCCCGCAGGCCGGCGACCGCCAGCGCCGCCTCGACGACCGCAACCTCTTCCTCGATCTGGTCCTGTCGGCGCGCGAGGTGCTGCATCTGTCCTATGTCGGCCGCAGCGTGCGCGACGGCTCGGCGCTGCCGCCGTCGGTGCTGGTCGATGAGCTGCTTGACACCCTGGCCGGCGCCTGCGCCGCCGAAGCCGGCGACCCCCAGGCCGTGGCGCAAGCGCGTGAGCGCCTGCTCCTTCATCATCCGCTGCAGGCCTTTGCTGCCGACTATTTCGTCGCCGCCGGGCGCAATGATGCGCGGCTGGCGAGCTTCAACGAGGACTACGCCAGGGTGCTCGCCAGCCGGCTTGAGGCCGGCATGCAGCCGGTGGCGATCGACGTGGAAGAGGCGCTGGAGGAGGGTGACGATGTCGAGGACGACGGAAACGTGGCCGCGCCCACGCCGGCCACGCCCTTCTTCGTGTTGCCATTGCCGCCGCCCGAAGCCGTCTGGCGCGAAGTGGACCTGCAGCAACTGACGCGTTTCTTTTCCCACCCCGGGCGCTATCTGCTGCGCGAGCGGCTGGGGCTGGCGCTGCCCGAAGCCGAAGCCGAACTCGACGACGTCGAGCCGATGCTGCCCGACTGGCCGGCATCCCAGGCGCTGGCGCGGCGCCTGCTGCCGGTGCTGCTCGGGCCGGAGGAGGATGCGTGCGAAGCGTCCGCGCTGTGGGCGCTCGCCCGTGCCGGCGGTGAATATCCGGCCGGCCGCCTGGGCGAGGGCGCGCTCGAACGCGAACTCGGCAGCCTGTGTGCCTTCGCCCGCCGCCTGCAGATCCAGGCGGAGCCGGCGCTGCCGCCGCACGTCGCACGCGTCGAGGTCCGCTTCGACGGCGAGACCTGGACCCTGTCCGCGGCCTTTGCCGACCTGCGTCCCGATGGCCTGCTGTTCGCGCGCTACGACGACACCCGCGCCGCCGATTGTCTGGGCGCGTGGCTTGCCCATCTGCTGCTGTGTGCGGATCCCGCCCCCGGCGTGGCGGCGCGCACGCGCGGCCTGTCGCGCGACGGCGGCTTCGCCTTCCGGCCCTTGGTCCGGGCGCAGGCGCGGGAGGAATTGCACGCGCTGCTCGCGCTCTACCGCGAAGGCCTGGTCCGGCCGCTGCATTTCTTCCCCAAGTCTGCCTGGGCCTGCATGAGCAGCGGCGGCAAGGACAGCGAGGCAATGAAGAAATGGGGCGGCGGCATGCGGCCGGAGTTCGGCGAAGCCAACGATCCGGCCTGGCGTCTGGTGCTCAGGGGCGAGCAGGGGCTGCCCGGCGAGCGCTTCTTCGAACTTGCGCGCCAGGTGCTGGGGCCGCTGTTCGAGCACCTCGAGGACGCCTGACCGGACCGATGCCATGCCGCTGACACTTGCCGAACCCGTCCATAGCGAACTGATCATCAAGAAGAGCCGCTTCATCGGCTGCGTGCAGCCGATGGCCGACCGCGCCAGCGCGCAGAAGGTGGTGGCCGGCCTGTGGGCCGAGCATCCGGGTGCCCGCCACGTCTGCTGGGCCTTGCTCGCGAGCGGGCAGTCGGCGGCGGTGGATGACGGCGAACCCAGCGGCACCGCCGGCCGGCCGATGCTGGACGTGCTGCGCCACCAGGATCTGGAAGGCGTGCTCGCCACCGTGGTGCGCTATTTCGGCGGTATCAAGCTGGGCGCGGGCGGGCTGGTGCGCGCCTATACAGATAGCGTCGCCCAGGCCTTGCTGACTGCGACCAAGGTGCCGATCGTGCGCCTGCGGACGCTCGGCTGCACCGTGCCCTACGCGCAGGAAGGCATGCTGCGCCGCGAGCTGGATGCGGCCGGCGCGGCCCTGCTGGATGTCGCCCACGGCCAGGCGGTGACGCTGCGCTTCGGCTTGGCCGAGGATGCCGCCGCCGGGCTCGTCAGCCGCCTGAACGAGCTGGGACAGGGGCGGCTGCTGTGGCTGGACGAGCAGGAACTGTCGGGCGGAGAGTGAGCCGGGCGTAAAAAAAGCACTGCCCCCTGGCCGGCGCGCCGGCCAGGGGGCAGTCTTGTCCTGCTGTTGCTCGCGAGCCCGCTTATTCTTCCAGCGTGCTGCGCAGCATCCAGGCGGTCTTCTCGTGCACTTCGAGACGCTGGGTCAGCATGTCGGCGGTCGGCTGGTCGTTGGCTTCGTCGACCAGATCGAACAGCGAGCGCGCGGTGCGGGCGGTGGCTTCCTGGGCGATGACGAGGTGGCGGACCATGTCCTCGGCCTTGGGCACGCCGTCGACCTCCTTGATCGAGGTCAGCTTGGCGAACTCCTTGTAGGTGCCCGGTGCCGGGAAGCCCAGCGCGCGGATGCGCTCGGCGATGACGTCGAGCGCGTTCCACTGCTCGGTGTACTGGTCCATGAACATCGCGTGCAGGCTGTTGAACTGCGGGCCGGTGACGTTCCAGTGGAAGTTGTGCGTCATCAGGTACAGCGTGTAGCTGTCGGCCAGAAAGGCGGACAGGCCGGCGACGATCTTCTTGCGCTGATCCTCGGGAATGCCGATGTCGATCGCCGGGGTTTTCGTCTTCTTGCTTGCCATGTGCATGATCTCCTGCATGAAAGAGGATTCGGGGCCGTTCGGCGGCGTGTCGTCCGGCCTGCGATGCAAGTCGGATGTCGCCGTACGCGAATCGGCTGAGCGGTCAGAATACCGCTTAAACGCATCGCTGCGTTTGATTCGGGCGATTGACGCGGACAATCGGTGCACGCCGGCAGGCCGGATGGCCCGGGCACCGTGCTATCGTCGCCTGTCCCCGCCCTCGCTCTCCTTCGTGACGGCTCAATCTTCGACCGCGCCATTTTCACCATGTCCGCAGCTCCGGAACTCGACGTCTTTGATTGCCCGCTGGATGGCATCCGCCTGATCGAGGCCTCGGCCGGCACCGGCAAGACCTGGAACATCTGCGGCCTGTATCTGCGACTGCTGCTGGAGCGGGAGCTGCCGGTCGAAGCCCTGCTGGTCGTCACCTTCACCAAGGCGGCGACCGCCGAGCTGTCCGGCCGCATCCGCGAGCGCATCGTCGAAACCCTGCGCGTGCTCGACGGCGCGGCGGCGGGCGACGACCCCTTCGTGCCGCAACTGCTCGACACGCTGCGGGCGCGCGGCCTCGACGATGCGCGGATGAGCGTGCGCCTGCGCCACGCGCTGCAGACTTTCGACGAAGCAGCGATCTTCACTATCCACGGCTTCTGCCAGCGCGCGCTGGCCGACACGCCTTTCGCCGCCGGCCTGCCTTATGCGCTGGAACTGGTCGAGGACGACAACGCGCTGCGGCTGGAAGTGGCGCAGGACTTCTGGCGGCGCGAAGTCGCGGGCAGCGCGCTGCCGCCGCTGCTGGCGGACGAACTGCTGAACCGGGGCGACTGCCCCGTAAGCTGGGCCGGCATCCTGCAGCGCCACATGGGCCGGCCCTGCGCCCGCGCACTGTGGGACGAGGGCACGGACGGCGGCGAAGGCGCGGCCGTGCTGCCGGCGGCCGAGGCGCGGTTGCGGCAGGCCTATGCCGCAGCACGTGCGCTGGCGGCGAGGCTGGACGAAGCCGTCGCCTGCGTGAATGGCGCGCTCGACGGCCTCAACGGCACGCGCTACAAGCCACAGGCGATCGAGACCGCGGCCGACCAATGGGCCGGCTGGCTGGCGGCGGACGATCCCTTGCAGCCGATTGCTGGCGAGCACGGCGACAAGTTGAGACTGTTCGCCGCCGAGGCGCTGAAGCAAGGCATCACCGCCGCCGGCAGCAGGAAGGGCATCGCCGCGCCGTGCCATCCTTTCTTCGATGCCGCCGGCGAACTGCTGGCGGCGCGGGCGGAAGTCGATGCCCTGCTGGCGACCGCCCGGCTGAGCCTGCTGCGGCGCTTCGTCGACACGGCTGCGGACGAGTTGCGCCGGCGCAAGGCCGAACGCCGCCAGATCGGCTTCGACGACATCCTGTGGAACGCTCACCAGGCCTTGCATGCGGGTGGGCAGCCCTGGCTGGCGGCGGCGCTGCACACGCGCTACCCGGTGGCGCTGATCGACGAGTTCCAGGACACCGATCCGCTGCAGTTCGGCATCTTCGACCGCATCTATCGCGGCGAAGGCCGCCACGGCAGCCTGTTCCTGGTCGGCGACCCCAAGCAGGCGATCTACAGCTTCCGCAGCGCCGACCTGCACACCTATCTCGCCGCGCGCGAGCGTACCGATGCGCGCTATACGCTGCGCCACAACCAGCGTTCGGCGCCGGCGCTGATCGAAGCCTGCAACCAGCTGTTCGGCGCCAACCCGGCGGTGTTCATGATGGACGGGCTGGACTACGTGCGCGTCGGCGCCGGCAGCCGGCCGCGCAAGCCGCTGGTGGATGCCACGGCGCCGGCCGACGGGGTCCCGCCGCTGCAGCTGTGGCGCATCCCGCGCGACGACACCCAGGCCGACAGCGACGAGGGCGGCGGCACCCGGCTGCCGCGCGAACAGGCGCTGCAGCGCGCCGCACGCGCCTGCGCGGCCGAGATCGCGCGCCTGCTGGCGGCTGGCGCTGCCGGGCAGGTCTGCATCGGCGAGCGGCCGCTGGCGCCTGCCGACATCGCCGTGCTGGTGCGCAGCCATGGCCAGGGCGCGCGCATGCGCCGCGCGCTGGCGGCGGTCGGCGTCGGCAGCGTGGAGCTGTCGCAGGCCAGCGTGTTCCATACCGACGATGCCGAAGAACTGGAGCGGGTACTGCTGGCGATCGCCGAGCCGCTGCGCGAGCGCCGCGTCAAGGCGGCATTGGCGACGACGGCAATGGGCTTCGACGCCTCGGCGCTGGCCCGCCTGGCCGACGACGAAGGCGCGCTGCTCGACAAGCTCGACGCCTTCGTGCGCTGGCGCGAGATCTGGCTGTCGCGTGGCTTCGGCGTGATGCTGCGGCAGTGGCTGAGCGACGAGGGTGTCGCCGCCCGCCTGCTCGGCCGCCCGGATGGCGAACGCCGACTGACCAACCTGATGCATCTGGCCGAACTGCTGCAGCAGATCGCCGGCGACGCCGCACCCGAAGTCCTGCTGCGCACGCTGGCCACGCAGCGCCGCGACGGCAGCAGTGGCGACGCAGCCCAGTTGCGGCTGGAGTCCGACCGCAATCTGGTGCAGATCGTCACCATCCACCGGGCGAAAGGGCTGGAATACGGCATCGTGTTCTGCCCCTTCCTGTTCGACGGCCACGCCGGCGGCCGCAGCGAAGGCCCGATGCGCGCCTGGCACGACGACAGCGGTCAACTGGTGCTCGACTACCGCCAGGCGGCAGCGCAGGACGAAGCGATCAAGGCCCGCCTGCGCCGCGAACGCCAGGCCGAGGATCTGCGCCTGATCTACGTCGCGCTGACGCGCGCGGTGCACCGCTGCTACCTGGTGGTGGGCTGCTATGCCAAACGCGGGAAGACCATCAGCCATACCGAGAGCGTGCGCAGCCTGCTCAACTGGATGGTGGCCGGCGCCGGCACGGCTGCCGATGCCTGGGCCGGCTACAGGTCGACGCCGATGGACATCGAGGCCCGCTGGCGCGCGCTTGCCGGCGCCTGCCTGTACGAGGGCAAGCCGGTCATGCAGTGGTCGGACCTGCCGGACGGGTACGGCGAAGCACTCGCTCCGGCCGGCGGTGCCGGCCAGCGGCCGCGCGCGCTGCGGCCGTCGGTGGTGCCGGCCGGCTGGCGCATCGGCAGCTTCAGCGCGCTGATCGCCGGCGCGGCCCGAGGCCAGGTGGCGCTGGAGCAGGCCGCGCTGGACCACGACGCCAACGCGCTGGATGGCGGCGAGCTGGCGGCGCTGACCGGCCTGGCTGCCGGCGCGGACGCGTTGCCGGCGCCTGCGCCGGCGGACGACGACATCCTGCGCTTTCCGCGCGGCCCGGTGGCCGGCGACTGCATGCATGCGCTGTTCGAGCAGATCGACTTCACCGACCATAGCGGCTGGGAGCAGGCCATCACCGCCGCGCTCGCCGCCCATCCGCAGCGGGCGCCGGCCGGCTCGGCGGCCCTGTCGCGGATGCTGCGCCGCATGCTCGCGGACGTGGTGGCCACGCCGCTGCTGGTGGAGCCTCCGGGCGCCGGACTGCGCCTGGACAGCGTGCCGCGCACGCACCGGCTGGTCGAGTTGGGTTTCCACCTGCCCGCGCCGCGGCTGACGGCAGCGCAGCTCGACGGCTGGCTCGCGGCGCGGGGCTACCGCGTGCCCAGGCTGTCCTTCCGGGAACTCGACGGCTACCTGAAAGGCTTCATCGACCTGGTGTTCGAGCACGACGGCCGCTACTGGCTGCTCGACTGGAAGTCCAACCACCTCGGCGACCGTCCGCAGGACTATGCGCCCGCCGGCCTCGAAGCGGCGATGCAGGCGCACGGCTACCACCTGCAGCACCTGATCTACGGCGTGGCGCTGCACCGCCACCTCGGCCGCAGCCTGCCGGACTACGACTACGAGCGCCATTTCGGCGGCGCGCTCTACCTGTTCGTGCGCGGCGTGCGTCCGGGCTGGCAGCTCGATGGCCGGCCGGCCGGCGTGTTCCACCACCGCTGCCCGCGCAAGGTGCTCGAAGAGCTCGATGCGCTGCTGGCCGGCAGGGCCGAAGCGGCCATCGTGGAGCCGGCATGAACGATCTCGCCGAAGGCTTCGCCCGCCACCTCCTGGCCTGGGCCGACACGCTGCAGGCGCCGGCCGGGAGCCGCGCCGTGCTGGCTTCGGCCGCACGTCGGCTGGCGTTCGCCACCAGCGCCGGCCACGTCTGCATGCCGCTCGCGGTGCTTGCCGGCCCGGCGGACGGCGCATTCGCCGACGCCGAAAGCAGCCTGGAGGAGCCGTCCGCGCCGATGACGGATGCGGCTGAAGCCCTGGACGGTCTGCCGCCGGGCAGCGATGCCCCGCCCGGGGCGGAAGCCGATGCTGCCGCCCGGCTCGAACGGCTGCGCGGCGCGCTGCGTGCCAGCGGCGTGGTCGTCGGCGTGGCGCAGGCGGTCGGCGGCGCATCGGCGCATCCGCTGGTGCTCGACGACGAGGACCGCCTCTATCTGCGCCGCCATTTCGACCAGGAGCGCGGGCTGGCCGCGGCCCTGGTGGCGCGTGCCCGGTCCGCGGAGACGGTGGAAGCACCGGGTGCCGAACAACGGGCGCTGCTGGACAGCCTGTTTCCGCCGCGCGCCGCAGCCGCGCCCGACTGGCAGAAGCTTGCCGTCGCGCTGGCGCTGCAAGGCCGGCTGACGGTGATCAGCGGCGGGCCGGGCACCGGCAAGACCACCACCGTCGCGGCCTTGCTCGCCTGCCTGCTCGAATACGAACCGGGCCTGCGCATCGCGCTGGCCGCGCCGACCGGCAAGGCCGCCGCGCGCATGCTCGAAGCCCTGCGCCGGCGTGCGCAGGCGCTGCCGGCCGGACTCGCGACCAGGCTGCCGACCGAGGCCTTCACCGTGCATCGCCTGCTCGGCGTCACGCCGGAGGCCGGCCGTTTCCGCCACCATGCCGGCAAGCCGCTGGCGGTGGATGTGCTGGTGGTGGACGAGGCCTCGATGCTGGACCTGGCGCTGGCCGCCCGCCTGGTGGATGCGCTGCCGCCGGCGGCACGGTTGGTGCTGCTCGGCGACAAGGACCAGCTCGCCGCCGTCGAAGCCGGCGCGGTGTTCGCCGAACTGTCGGCGCAGCGCAGCTTTTCTGCCGCCATGCGCGCCCGCCTGGCGCAGATCGACCCGGCGGTCGATACCGGGGCGGTCCACACCGCGGCGGTCGATACCGGGGCGGTTGATACCGCAGCGGTCCACACTGCAGCGGCCGAAGCCGACCTGCAGCAGGACGAAGGTGAGGATGACGAAGCAGGAGAGGGCGCAGCCGCACTGGCCGATTGCGTCGTCTGGCTGACGGAAAGCCATCGCTTCCGCGCCGACTCCGGCATCGGCCGGCTGGCGGCCGACATCCGCGCCGGCCGTGGTCAAGCCGCGCTCGCCTGGCTGGCGGCCGGCGGCGACGAATCGGCGTGCTGGATCGAGGATGGCGGTGAACGTCCGGGGGCCGAAGCGCTGGCGCGCATCGAAGCGGGTTATGGACCTTATTTCGCGCTGTTGCGGGCCGGCCTGGGGGCAGGCCCAGGTGGGGCTTCGGCGAAACCGGCGAGCATGGCTGCGGCCGCTCGCGCGCCCGATGTCGCCGCCGCGATGCACGCTTTCGAGCGTTTCCGCGTGCTCGTCGCGGTGCGCGACGGCAGCCGCGGGCTGGTCGCGCTGAACGCCCATCTCGAAGCCCGGCTGCGCGCCGCCCTCGGCCTGGCGCCGGACCGCAGCGCCGCCGGGCGCTGGTATCCGGGGCGGCCGGTCATCGTGCTTGCCAACGACTACCGCCTCGGCCTCTTCAACGGTGACGTCGGCCTGTGCCTGCCCGACGAGCAGGGCGTGCTGCGGGTGTTCTTCCCGGCGGCCGAAGGCGGCTTCCGCCCTGTTCCGCCGCTGCGCCTGCCGGCCCACGACACCGCTTTCGCGCTGACGGTGCACAAGAGCCAGGGTTCGGAATTCGATGAGGTGCTGCTGATGCTGCCGGCCCAGCCGCTGCGGGTGCTGACGCGCGAACTGATCTATACCGGTGTCACCCGTGCCGCGAGGCGGGTGACTGTGGCCGGCGCCGGCGAGGTCTTCGTCGCCGGCTGCGCGGCACGCACGCTGCGCGCCTCGGGATTGCGCGCGCGCATGAGGGAGGTCGTCGAGCCATGAGCCGTCGCATCCGCAAATCGCCGCTGGCCCGTGCGCTGCAGCGCGCGACGACTTCGATGACGCGCAAGGCGCTCGCCGCGGGGACGCGGGCGGTGGGCAAGGCCGTCGCGCAGACGGTCGACGCGATCGCCGCGCCGCATCGGCCGCCGCCCGGTGCGGGGGACTGGATCGCCGGCCAGGCGCTCGGTCCGGCAGGCGTGCGCCGCTTCCATCTGTTCCGGCCGCCCGGCATTCGCAATGACGAGCGCCGGCCGCTGCTGGTGATGCTGCATGGCTGCGGGCAGACGGCGGCGCAGTTCGCCCACAGCACGCGGATGAACCGCATCGCCCGGCGCGAGCGCTTGCTGGTGCTGTATCCCGAGCAGGATCGCACGGCGAATCCGCAGGGCTGCTGGAACTGGTACGACACCCGCAGCCGCCACGCCGATGCCGAGGCGGCGACGCTGATGGCGGCGATCGACCAGGTCTGCCTGCTCTACCCGGCGGATCGCGGAGCCGTCGCGCTGGCCGGTATTTCGGCCGGTGCGAGCATGGCCGCGCTGCTGGCGGAGCGCCACCCCGATCGTTTCGCCGCGGTGGCCATGCACTGCGGCGTGCCGCCGGGCAGCGCCCATTCGGCCGCCACCGCGTTGGCGGCGATGGGCGGGCGGCGCACGGCGAAAGCGGATCTGGCGCCGGATGGCGGGCTGCCGCCGCTGCTGGTGATCCACGGCCAGGCCGATCGCGTGGTCGCACCGGCCAACGGACGTGCCGCGGCCGAGCTGTGGGCGGCCGCTTCGGGCGCACGGGCCGGCGAGCCGCGCCGCATGCAGCGCGGCGCGCGGCGGCCGATGACGGTCACCGATTACCGCGCAGGGCGCCGGCTCGTCGCGCAACTCGTCGAGGTCGAAGGGCTCGGCCATGCCTGGAGCGGCGGCGACGCGCGCCAGCTGTTCAGCGACCCGCAGGGGCCGGATGCGTCGGGCATGGTGTGGCGTTTCGTCGCCGCGTCCTTGAAGCGCCGGGCGGCCACGCAAACGTGACGCGACGCACGCCGCGGCGTGCGGGCGCTCGCTTGGCGTAACCTGGGGATGCGATCATGTCGGCCCCGAATCTCATCTGGATGCCTTCATGACCGACAAGTCCCTGCTCCGCGCCCGCAACTTTCCTTCCGCCGAGGACGAAGCCCGCGCAGCGCAGCCGCACGGCCGCTACGACGGCCCCGGCAGCTCGTTCCGCATGGCTTTCACCGACACCGATTTCCTGCTGCGCGAGGAACTGCGGCCGGTGCGCCTGCAGCTCGAACTGCTGAAGCCCGAGCTGATCCAGCAGGAGCAGGGAGTGGAATCGACCGTGGTGGTGTTCGGCAGTGCCCGCTTCAAGGCGCCCGAGGTGGCTGCGGCGATGCTGGTCGAGGCACGTGCCGGCGGCGACGAAGAGGCGATCCGCAGGGCCGAGCAGATGGTCAGGAATGCGCGCTGGTACGAGGAAGCGCGCCGCTTCGCCGAACTGGTGACGCGCGAATCCGGAGCACTCGGCGAGCCGGTCATCGTCGCCACCGGCGGCGGCCCGGGCATCATGGAAGCCGGCAACCGCGGCGCCCACGAGGCCGGCGGGCGCAGCATGGGCATGAGCATCTTCCTGCCTTTCGAGGAGGCGCCGAACCCCTACATCACGCCCGAGCTGTGCTTCCAGTTCCACTATTTCGCCATCCGCAAGATGCATTTCCTGATGCGCGCGGTGGCGTTGGTCAGCTTCCCGGGCGGGCTGGGCACGCTGGACGAGCTGTTCGAAGTGCTGACGCTGACGCAGACCGGCAAGATCCGGCGCCGGCCGATCGTGCTGATCGGGCGCGAATTCTGGCAGAAGCTGATCGATTTCGACGTGCTGGTCGAGCACGGCGTGATCAGCCCCAAGGACAAGGAGCTGTTCCACTACGCCGAGACGGCCGAAGAGGCCTGGGACGTGATCAAGGCCGCTTACCAGGGCGACAACCCCGCGCTGGTGGCACGGCAGGTGAGAGGGAACTGAGAGGCATCGGGTGTTCTGCCGGCCACGTGCCGGCTGCGGCATCGCTGAACGTCCGGCGCGCCGGCCTGCGCGGGGTGGGTTTCAGGTCTTGCCCTTCGGTGCGCGTCCGCCGTCTTCCAGCAGGTAGTCGCGCAGCGCAACGGCGTTGTTGTGCTCGGTGTCGTGTGCGGCGTAGAGCAGCGTCAGCACCGGCTGGGCGGCAGCCAGTTCGCGCAGCGTCGCCAGCGCCTCGGCGGCTTCGCCGTGGCCAAGCTCCTCGGCGTAGCGGCGGCGGAACTCGTCCCAGTGTGCCGGATCGTGGTTGAACCAGTGGCGCAGCTCGGTCGATGGCGCCAGCTCGCGCAGCCAGTGGTCCAGCGCCGCGGCTTCCTTGCGCAGGCCGCGCGGCCACAGCCGATCGACCAGCACGCGGCAGCCGTCGTCGGGCGAGGGCGGTTCGTAGATTCGCTGAATGCGGATGTCCATGTCCTTGGCCTCGTACATGAAACGGGAACGACGTGTGCTCTCCGTTCAGTATAGGCAGGGCTGGGCCGATATCAGGACTTGGAGAGCGCGCGGGCCAGGCGAGAGGGATTGCTGCGGCAGTCGAGTACCCGTCAGACCTGGATCAGGTTTCCGTCCAGGCGATAGTAGATGGCGAAAGGGAAGCGTTTTGCCAGGCTGCGGTAGTAGCCGAAATGCCGTTCATGCACGCCGGCATGCAGCAGCAGCGCATCGATGTCCGAAAACAGGCTGTCGAGAAAGTAGTCGGCGCCGGCTTCAATGGAGTGTGGCGATGATACCTGTTTGAGCAAGGATTCGACTGTCTGCCGCCCGGGCGTGGTTCCTCGAGTATTGGCAATGGCGCTTCATTTCTCCCCGTCCCGCAGCCGGCTTGGTAACATCGCCGCCCATGTCAGCCGAACCCACATTCCTGCCCGCATCCGGCCAGTACGGCCTCGGTCTGCGTGACGTCGCCGCGCTCGGCCAGGTGTTCACGCCGGCACCGGTGGTGCGCGTCATGCTGGCGCTGCGCCGCAACGGCGGGCGGGTGCTGGAGCCGTCCTGCGGCGACGGCGCCTTCCTGCGCCATCTGCCCGGCGCAGTGGGGCTGGAGCTGGACCCGGATCACTGTCCGCCCGGTGCGCGGGTGCTGGATTTCTTCGCTTATCCGGTGCATGAGCAGTTCGACACCATCATCGGCAATCCGCCCTACGTCCGCTTTCAGGACATTCCGGCGGGCACGCGCGAACTGATCACGCGTGGCCACCATGGGCGCTGCCTGGACGGGCGCTCCAACCTGTACCTGTTCTTCATCGAGAAATGCCTGCGCCACCTGAAGCCGGGCGGCGAGCTGATCTTCATCACGCCGCGTGACTTCCTGAAGACGACCTCGGCGGTGAAGCTGAACCGCCTGCTGGCGGAGGCGGGCAGCATCACCGATGCGATCTCGCTCGGCGATGCGCGGGTGTTCGACGATGCCTTGCCGAACTGCCTGATCTGGCGCTTCGAGAAAGGCCGCCATGAGCACGCGATGCGTTATTGCGAGATCGGCGTCGACGACGAGCTCGATGTCGCGCTCGCGGCACCGGCCTGGCAGCCGCGCCATTTCGTCGAGCGCGCAGGGCACCTGATGTTCGCCCGCGAGGACTACCCGCTGCGGCTGTCACAAGTGGCTTTCGTCAAGGTCGGCGCGGTATCCGGCGCGGACGAACTGTATGCCGACGCGGAGCAGGGCAACCGCGAGTTCGTCTGTTCATCCACCGTCAGCACCGGCCGCACCCGGCGCATGATCTGGCCCGAGCCGGGCGAGCCGCCGCCTGCTGTGCTGCTGCCGCACAAGGTCCGCCTGCTGCAGCGCAAGGTGACGAACTTCGACGAGTCGAACTGGTGGATGTGGGGGCGCATGCACCACCGCAGCGAGCGCCCGCGGGTGTATGTGAATGGCCGGACGCGGGTCGCGCGGCCGTTCTTCGTCCATGACTGCAAGGACTACGACGGCGCGGTGATGGCGGTGTTTCCGCATCGCGAGGACGTCGACCTCGAGGCCTTCCGCGATGCGCTCAATGCGGTGGATTGGGCCGACCTCGGCTTCGTCTGCGACGGCCGCTTCCTGTTCACCCAGCGCAGCCTGGAGAACGCGCCGCTGCCGGCGTCCTTCGCCGCCTTCCTGCCGCAGGGCTAGCTGGCAGCCTTCGTGCGGGGCTGCCTAATCTTCGTCATTCCGAGCGCCACTCGTGCTTTGCAGATGGAACTCGTGCAGCTTGGCCCGTTGCAGCGTCTTGTCTGGCACCGGGCCTGCCATTCATCGGTCTGGTTGCGCTGCTGCGATCGACTCAAGCGCATCCTCGTGGGCATCGGACCGCCGCGAACCTTCTGTCTGTTGTCCGGGTATGCAGATGGGGCCATGTTGCAGCGGTTCTTGGCGTGAAACAGGGAGGAACGGATGACGGACACCAGAGACCAAGGGCTTGCCGCCCGGCTGCGCACCACCTTGCAAGGTCTGGATGACAGCTCGATCCTGCGCTGCTTCGATCTGACGCTGTGGTTTGGCACGCGTTACGCCGCGGCCTGCGAGCTGCCCGGCCCCATCCATCTCGTGCTCGACAACAGCCTGATCCAGGCCTTCAAGCACCGCCAGACGAATGCCAAACGCGCCATCGATGCCCTGGCTTTCGAGAATTTCTGCGTCTTCGTGCGCGACTGGAGCGACCGCGAAAGCCATCTGGCGCTGTCGCCGATGGCGGTCTTCGAGCACATTGGGCGGCGTCTGCCCGATTCGGCCGCCGAGGTCGAGCGAATTCTCGCCGACCTGCGGCAATTGCTGGCTGCTACCGGACTACGCATCGTGCCGTTGGGATTCGAGACCCCGGGCCGCCTGTTCGAGCGCCTGCACGATATTGCCCGCGACGAATCCTTTCTGACGCGTTTCGTCGATGAGGTCGACAAAACGGACTGGTGCATCGATCTGCGTGCGCCACTGGGTGTGAAGATTCCCATGAGCAAAGCCTGGGAGACCTTGCCGGAGCATCTGCCCTTGCGTTACTTCGATCCTTGGTACGTGCGCTTCGTACTCTCCGCCCGTATCGAACGTCACATCATCGAGCAATGCCGTAGCCGCGACCCCGCCCCCATCGGTAGCGGGCGGCTATCCGAGACCCTGGCCGGGCTCAACCCCTTCGGACGCAATGGCCTGCTCAAGGGCCTGGGCGACATCGACTTGCTGCAGATCTGCGACATCAACCGGCAGTACCAGCAGAAACCCGGCCATGTGCTGGCAGGCCAGACTCTGGATCGGGATCTGGCCGACATCCTGAGCCGGCGGCACGTCTATCACGTCCATGCCGGCGTCGAAGCAGGCGATCCGCAGCAAGAGCAGAGAATCAAGGAAATGGTCGGATTGATGTTCGGCCGTCCCTTTGCCGAAGAGGAAGAACGGGGCAAGCGGATTCGGGAGCAGTTGTCGGATTTTGCGCGGCGGCTCGCGCAGAGCTGCAAGGAAGCCGCCTCATCCTGAAGCGGCGGCATCTGCTGAAAACACTTCGCAAGTGCGCTTGGCGTCAATGCGAACGTAGTACATCCAGGTCGGCGCGGTTGCGCTCGTCGGTGTAGGGCTCGCCGGCCAGCGGCGGGTTGGCGGCGTGGCACTGCACCAGCACGTTCGACAGTGGCCGGTCGCGGAACAGCACTTCGACCGCGCAGGGGCCGTACTCGGCCTGGATGCTCGCCAGCAGGTTGCGCGCATAAGGCGTGGCCAGCTTGGTGTCGAGGATCAGGTTGGCGATCAGGTGGCCGTCTTCCTTCAGCGCCTGGCGCGTGGTGCGCCAGAACTCGCGCGTCACCAGGTGGGCGGGGATGCTGGTGAGCGCGCTGTAGACGTCCACCACCACCGCATCGTAGCGCTCGGTGCTGTCGCGCACGAAGGCGCGGGCGTCGGCGACGATGAATTCGCCGCGCACCGGCTCGCGCAGGAAGTCGCGTTCGGCGATGTCCTTGATCGCCGGATCGATGTCGACATAGGTGTAGTGGTTGAGCGGCTCGCGGTGCGACAGCGTGAAGCCGCCGGCGCCCAGCACCAGCACGCGGCGCTCGCGGAAGGCCAGTTCGTCCAGCAGCAGCGTGCGCAGGCGCTGGATGTAGCGCGCGTATTGCGGCGGCTCGGTATTGTCGATGATCGACGCGGCCGAGTTGTTGACCCAGAACACGCGCGGATTGTCGAAGCCGTCGAGCGTGGTCGGTGCCACGCGGTAGGTGGCGTAGGCGGTCTCGGTCTGCTGCGGCAGCACCAGGTTGGCGGCGAGCGCGGCGCCGGCGACGAGGGCGGACAGCAGCATCGCGTAGTGGCGGGCGTGGCCGGCCTCGCTCAGCAGCGGCACCAGCACCAGCAGCAGGGCGGTGCAGATCAGCACCGCGGCACCCACGCCCAGCCACTGCATCACCAGCATCGACAGCGAAACCGCGCCGAGGAAGGAGCCGAGCGTGGACCAGTACAGCGCCGCGCCGCTGCGTTCGCCGGCGCGCGCATGGCGCAGCAGGTTGGTCAGGATCGGCACCGTCTGGCCGAGCAGCCAGGCCACCGGGCACAGGATGCCGCCGATCAGCGCGAACCAGGCCAGCGGCGCCGGCTGCAGGTGGGTGAACAGCAGCTCGGCCACCGGCCCGGACAGCCCGACCGCGATCAGCACCGCGGCGGCGAGGAAGTTGTGCCGCACCCGCGCCAGGTAGTTGCCGGCGACGCGGCCGCCGGCCTGGTAGCCGAGCGCCAGTGCGAGCAGGAAGAAGCCGATCGTCGGCGCGGTGACGGTGATCGCGCTGCCCACGTGCGGCACCAGCCGGCGCAGGGCGACGATCTCGGCGCCGAGCGAGACGAAGCCTTCGACGAAGACCAGGGCGAACAGCAGTGTATTGGCGAGCGGCGGTCCGCCGGCGGGATCGGGGGCGAGGTCGGATCGTTCGGCTGCAGCGGGCATCGGGCTCGTCGTGGCGGGTGGTTGGGGGGATGGTATCGCGTGCGGCTACTGCCGCGTCACGATGCGCGCGGTGAAGATTCCCGGCAGCACCAGCAGCGCGATGCCGAGCGTGGCGTAGCGCGCCGCATCGGCGATGGATTCGCCGCCTGCCGCCATCAGCGTGCCGCCGAGGGCGGAGGTGATCGACAGCGCGATGAGCTGCGTGGTCGAGATCGCCGCCGCGGCCTTGCCGCCTTCGGCAGCGTCCTGCGTGCTGCTCATCGCGGCGACGCCGAGCAGCGGCCAGGCGAGGCCGATGCCGGTACCGGCGACGGCGAGCAGTAGCGCCCAGACGGCGACGATCGACGGCCCGGCGCCGTCGGTCTGCAGCAGGCCATAGCCGGTCAGCGCCGCTGCAAGCAGCAGCGGGCCGAGGCGGATGGCGCGGCGGCGGGTGGTATCGGAACGCACCGAGACGATGAACAACTGGGCACAGGTCCAGGCCAGCGACAGTACCGCGCCGAGCAGGCCGGCGAGCAGGGGGCTCAGGCCGGCCAGCCGTTGCGCGAACAGCGGAATGAAGTTTTCCATCACCACGCCGGCGCTCAGCGCGGCGACGGTCAGGTTGACCCATTTCAGCGTGTTGCCGCGCTGGTAGGCGAGGGCGGGCAGGATGGTGTGCCGGGAACGGCGCTCCACGGCGATGAAAAGCCCGAGTAGGGCGAGGCCGATGCCGATCGCGGCCAGCGCCGGCCAGCCCATCGGCAGCACGGCGCTGAGGCTGATCGCGAGCGTGGCGAGGATGAGGACGAACAGCGAAACCGCAGGCACCGGCGCACGATGTCCGGAGCCGGCCGAGCCGGCGAAGGAGTGCCGCACCACGGCCGCCAGCAGTAGCGCCACGGCGGCCAGCGCGGCGTAGGACGCGCGCCACAGGCCCAGCTCCGCGAACAGGCCGCCGAGCGCGGGGCCGAACAGCGTGCCCACGCCCCACATCGCGGAGACGACGCCGGCCGCCCGCGCCCAGTGCCTGGCCGGCAGCGCGGTGCGGATCACCGCATAACCGAGCCCGACCAGCAGGCCGCCGCCCAGGCCCTGGATCGCGCGGCTGGCGATCAGCAGCGCCATCGTCGGGCTTGCCGCATTGCCCATGGCGCCGACGAAGAAGATGCTGAAGGCGATCAGGTAGGCGGCAGCCGAGCCTTTCCAGTCGAGGATGCGGCTGACCGACAGCGAGCCGACGATGGCCGAGACCACGAAGGCCGTCGTCACCCAGGCGTAGTAGGCCTGGCCGCCGATGTCCTCGACGATCGACGGCATCAGCGCGGCGGTGAAGTAGAGGTTCATCGCGTACAGCAGCACGCCGCTCGCCATCACCAGCACGCTGGCGAGATGGCGCCCGGACAGCAGGTCGGCCCAGCCGTCGGCGTGGGCCGCGGTACTGTCCGCGGGTTCGGCCGGCCGGGCCGGCGATGGGGATTGGCTCATCGGGGATTCTTTCAGGAGGCGCTGCTGGCGGCGCCGAACCCGTGATTCTGCCGCCATCCGTCCCGGAGGTGGTGTGCGCCGGTGATGCCAGCCACGGTGGAATCCGCTACCCTGCGGCCTGTTCCGATTTCACGCGCATTGCGCCAAGCAGCCATGGCCCAGCCCAATCTCAAGCAACGCAAGACTTTCGCCATGATCCGCGTGATGGGCGGCATGGTCGCCGCCCTGTACCTGAGCTTCGTCGTCGTCGCCAACGTGCTGGAAGGCGTGCCGCTGGAAGGCAGCCTGTTGTTCTCCGCGCTGGTCGCGGTGGCGGGCTATGGCTATGCCGCCTGGTATCTGCGCGAACTGTCGGCGATCGCCCGCGAGGAGCGTGGCACGCGGTAGCAGGCACGCGGTAGCGACGCGCACAGACAGGCACGCGCCGAACGCTGGTGCCGCCGTTGCAGGGCGGAGGGGGCGGTTCCATAATCATCGCCTTTCTTTCCGTACACGCCTGATCATGGGTCTGTCTGCCGCCGATCTCGACGAAAACGGCCTCAAGATCGGCATTTCCCCCGAGCACTTCCGCACGGTGGCGATGCCCTTGCTGTTCGACCACCTCGAAGCCCAGTGCGAAGGCACGGTGGCGGTCAACCGCCAGGCGCGCATCGTGTGGATGAGCGCCAAGTATGCCCACAAGCTCGGCATCGACGACCCCGACGCTGTCCTCGGTCGCGACATCGAGGAAGTGCTGCCGGCCAGCCGGCTGCGCGAGGTGGTGGAAAGCGGCCAGCCCAGCCTGCTCGACCTGATGCCTTTCGGCGACGAGCATTTCGTCGTCACCCGCATTCCGTTGCGCGACGATGGCGGCCTGGTGGTGGGGGCATTGGGCTACGTGCTGTTCGACCGCGCCCGCCACCTCAAGCCATTGATGGAGAAGTACGGCCGGCTGCAGGCGCGGCTGGCCGAAGCCGAGCGTGCGCTGCTGCAGGTGCGGCGGGCGCGCTACACCATCGCCAACTTCATTGGCACCAGCGCGGTGGCCGGCGAGATCAAGCGCCAGGCGCGCCGCGCGGCCAAATTCGACGCCACGGTGCTGCTGCGCGGCGAGACCGGCACCGGCAAGGAACTGCTGGCGCAGGGCATCCACAATCTGTCGGCACGCGCCGCCGGACCTTTCGTCGCGGTGAACATGGCGGCGATACCGGACAACCTGGTCGAAGCCGAGCTGTTCGGCACCGCGCCCGGCGCCTATACCGGCGCCGACCGCAAGGCGCGAGTCGGCAAGTTCGAGCTTGCCAACGGCGGCACGCTGTTCCTCGACGAAATCGGCGACCTGTCGCTGCCGCTGCAGGTCAAGCTGCTGCGCGTATTGCAGGAGCAGCAGGTCGAGCCGCTGGGCTCGAACCAGGTGCGCGCGCTCGACGTGCGTGTGATCGCCGCGACCCACGTCGATCTCGAGGCCCGCGTCGCCGCCGGCGCCTTCCGCGCCGACCTGTTCTACCGCCTCAACGTGCTCGGCCTGCGCGTGCCCAGCCTGCGCGAGCGCCACGAGGACATTCCGGCGCTGGTCGACTACCTGCTCGACGACATCGCCGCACGCTCCGGCCTGCGCCGGCTGGAATTGGGCGACGACGCCTTCGCCCTGCTCGCGACCCAGCCCTGGCCGGGCAATGTGCGCCAGTTGCGCAATCTGCTCGAGCGTGCCCAGCTCAGCGCCGACGACGGCCCGCTGGGGGCGGCCGCGCTCGTCGGCCTGCTCGGCGAGACGGCGGCATCGATGCAGCGGCCGGCGCACCAGCCGCGCGCCGGCGCCGGGGCGGAAGGAGGTGGTGCAGGGGGCGAGGAGGCCGACGCTGCAGCCGGGGCCGGCGGCGCGGTGGAGCCGCTCGCCGACAGCCTGGCGCGCGCCGAGCGCAGTGCCCTGCTCGCCGCCCTGCACGCTTGTGCGGGCAACCGGCGGCTGACCGCCAGCCGGCTCGGCATCTCGCGTGCCGGGCTGTACGCCAAGCTGCAGCAATACGGCATCGCCCGCTGAAGCCGGGCTGCCGGCGCGCATGTCCAGAATCGTGGACGCACCGGATTATAGTGTACAGAAAAATGGACATGTCTTGAATTCAGGACCATTCCGCCATGCATGGATGATGCGGATCCATTCATGACGAAAGAGAATAAACAGATTCGATAATCCAATAAATGTGCGGCTTTGCACGCACATCATGCCCCCTCCTGGTGCATCGGCACGTGCCTGCCCGTCAGGCTGGCACGTGCCTTGCGAAGGCTGCGGCACTGCGGCCGCGGCCGTGGCCTACATCCAAAACCACCAGGAGGAGAAGCCCCATGGGCACCCTAGGCATTCTGTTGTCTCTCGTACTGCTGATGTATCTCGCCTACCGCGGCCTCAGCGTGCTGCTGCTGGCGCCGCTGCTGGCGCTGCTGGCCGTGCTGATGTCGGGCGAGGCCGCGCTGCTGCTGCCGACCTACACCCAGGTCTTCATGAAGGCGATGGGCGGCTACGTGATCCAGTTCTTTCCGCTGTTCCTGCTCGGTGCGCTGTTCGGCAAGCTGATGGACGACTCCGGCTCGGCGCGTGCGATCGCCCATGCCATCGTCGCCAAGGTCGGCAGCGAACGGGCGATCCTCGCCATCGTGCTCGCCTGCGGCATCCTGACCTATGGCGGCGTGTCCTTGTTCGTCGTCGCCTTCGCCGTCTATCCGATCGGCGCCGCGCTGTTCCGCGAGGCGGGCATTCCGAAGCGGCTGATCCCGGCGGCGATCGCGCTCGGCTCCTTCACCTTCACGATGACCGCGCTGCCGGGCACGCCGGCGATCCAGAACGCCATCCCCGCTCCCTTCTTCGGCACCGATTCCTTCGCCGCGCCCGGCCTCGGCCTGATCGGCGGCGTGATCATGTTCGTGCTCGGCTCGTGGTGGCTGAGCGGCCAGGCGCGCAAGC
Organism: Thauera carbonicopians; assembly: GCF_025699485.1. Taxonomy (GTDB): domain Bacteria; phylum Pseudomonadota; class Gammaproteobacteria; order Burkholderiales; family Rhodocyclaceae; genus Thauera. The sequence continues at coordinate 220,061 of NZ_JANUXN010000003.1, forward strand.
TGATGGCCGCCGGTGAAGGCTACGGCCAGCATTCGGGCGAGCCCGAAGGCGGCGACGACCGCCCGCTGCCCGGCTTCTGGCTGGCGTTGCTGCCGATCCTCGTCGTGATCTGCCTGAACTTCCTGATGGCCAAGCAGGTGCTGCCCGGCATGGACACCAGCTATCTGGCCAGGCCCGAGTTCGGCGGCCTGCAGGATGCGCGCTCGCTGATCGGCATCTGGTCGATCATCGTCGCGCTCGCCGCCGCCGTGATGCTGCTGGTGCTGATGCACTGGAAGCGATGGGCCAACCTGATGAAGACCGTCAACGAAGGCTCCTTCGGCTCGATGCTGCCGATCCTCAATACCGCGACCGAAGTCGGCTACGGCACCGTGATCGCCTCGCTGGCCGGTTTCGTCATCATCCGCGACCTGGTGCTCGGCATCGCGCCGGGCAATCCGCTGATCTCCGAGGCGGTGGCGGTCAACGTGCTGGCCGGCATCACCGGTTCGGCCTCCGGCGGCATGTCGATCGCGCTGCAGACGCTGGGCGCGGAGTATCTCGCCATGGCCAATGCCGCCGGCATCAGCCCGGAACTGCTGCACCGCGTCGCGGCGATGGCTTCCGGCTGCATGGACACGCTGCCGCACAACGGCGCGGTGATCTCGCTGCTCGCCATCTGCAGGCTCACCCACCGCGAATCCTACGGCCACATCTTCATGAGCGTGGTGGTGTTCCCGCTCATGGCGCTGGCCGTCGTGATCACGCTCGGCACCCTGTTCGGCAGCTTCTGATCCCATCCGCGGAGGAGACGAGACATGTCCATCGTTCGCCACCCCATGGCGGCTTCACTGCGGGCTTCCGATACCGGCAAGCTGGTTTCAGCCCGCGAGGCGGTACGCCTGATCCGCTCGGGCGACACGATCGCCACCGGCGGCTTCGTCGGCATCGGCTTTCCGGAAAGCATCGCCATCGCGCTGGAGCAGCGCTTTCTCGAAAGCGAGGCCGCCGACGGCGCCGGCCACGGCGGGCCGCGCAATCTCACGCTGGTCTATGCCGCCGGCCAGGGCGACGGCAGGGAGCGCGGCCTCAACCACCTCGGCCACGAAGGGCTGGTCGGCAGCGTCGTCGGCGGCCACTGGGGGCTGGTGCCCAAGCTGCAGCGGCTCGCGGTCGACAACCGCATCGAGGCCTGGAACCTGCCCCAGGGCGTCATCTCGCACCTGTTCCGCGACATCGCCGCCGGCAAGCCCGGCACGCTGACGCGGGTCGGGCTGGGGACGTTCGTCGATCCGCGCTTCGGCGGCGGCCGGCTCAACCAGCGCACCACCGCCGAGCGCGTGCGCCTGCTCGAGATCGATGGCGAGGAATACCTGTTCTACAAGGCCTTCCCGATCCACGTCGGCATCATCCGCGGCACCACCGCCGATGCCGACGGCAACATCACGATGGAAAAGGAGGCGCTGACGCTGGAGGCGCGTGCCATCGCGATGGCCGCGCGCAATTCCGGCGGCATCGTCATCTCCCAGGTCGAGCGCGTCGCCGAGCGCGGCTCGCTGAACCCGCGCCAGGTGCAGGTGCCCGGCGTGCTGGTCGATTGCGTGGTGGTCGCGGAGCGGCCGGAGCACCACATGCAGACCTACAGCGAGCAATACAACCCCGCGTTTTCCGGCGAACTCCGCGTGCCGATGTCGGCGATCGCCGGCATGGGCATGAGCGAGCGCAAGATCATCGCCCGCCGCGCGGCGATGGAGCTGCAGGCCGACGCGGTGGTGAACCTGGGCATCGGCATGCCCGAAGGCGTGGCCAGCGTCGCCGCCGAGGAGCAGGTCATCGACCTGCTCACGCTCACCGCCGAGCCCGGCGTGATCGGCGGCATTCCGGCCGGCGGGCTGAGCTTCGGCGCGGCGGTCAATACCCAGGCGATCATCGACCAGCCCAGCCAGTTCGACTTCTACGACGGCGGCGGGCTGGACATCGCCTTTCTCGGCCTGGCGCAGGCCGACCGCGAAGGCAATCTCAACGTCTCGCGCTTCGGTTCGCGGCTGGCCGGCGCGGGCGGTTTCATCAACATCTCGCAGAACGCCAAGAAGGTGGTCTTCGTCGGCACCTTCACCGCCGGTGCGCTGCAGGTGGCGGTGGAGGACGGCCGCCTGCGCATCGCGCAGGAGGGCAGCGCGCGGAAGTTCGTCGCCGAAGTCGAGCACCGCACCTTCAGCGGCCCGCAGGCGGTCAAGTGGCAGCAGGACGTGCTCTACGTCACCGAGCGCTGCGTGTTCCGGCTGTGCGCGGAAGGGCTGGAGCTGATCGAGATCGCGCCCGGCGTGGACCTGCAGCGCGACATCCTCGCCCACATGGACTTCGCCCCGGTCATCAAGCGCCCGCCGGCGCTGATGGATGCGCGCATCTTCGCCGACGAGGCGATGGGCCTGCGGCGGGACCTGCTCGAGATTCCGCTCGAGCAGCGCCTGTCCTACGACGCCGAGCAGGAACTGTTCTTCGTGAACTTCGAAGGCCTCGCGGTGCGTACCGAAGCCGACATCGCCCGCATCGAGCGCGCGGTCGAGGCCGCGCTTGCCGCGGTGGGGCGGCACGTCGATGCGATCGTCAACTACGACCGCTTCTCCATCGTGCCCGAGCTCGTCGACGCCTACGTCGGCATGGTCAAGGGCCTGATGGCGCGCCACTACCGCTCGGTGACGCGCTACACCGCGAACAGCTTCCTGCGCATGAAGCTCGGCGAGGCGATGGAGAAGCACCAGATCGCGCCGCACATCTACGGCAGCGCCGCGGAGGCGCAGGACCGCGTTCGCGGCGGCAACTGAGCGCCTGCGGCCGGACGCGCTGCCGCGTGCCGGCCGGATGAAGCGCTGTCGCAGCGGCTGCCTCGATGCAGGCCGCTGCGGCAGCGCCTCCGGGCTTCAGCGTCCCGAGCAGTGCCCGCCCGAGGCCGCCTGCCCGCTGCCGAGGGCGAAGGGCGGCGGCTCCAGGCGCACGCCGCGGGTATCGAAGGTGTCCAGCGCCACCAGTGCCAGCACCGCCAGCCAGAACACCGCATTGACGAGGCGGAAGAGCTTCTTGCCGTTCATGGTTCTTCCCCCTCAGCTACCGATGCGGCGTCGGATGCGCACGCCGATGATCGAACCGGCGAAGGCGAGCGCGAACCACACCCAGCCGTGCAGGCTGGCCGAGGCGATGCCGCCCAGGTAGGCGCCGACGTTGCAGCCGAAGGCCATGCGCGAGCTGTAGCCCATCACCAGGCCGGCGACGCAGGCGGCGATCAAGCGGCGGTTCGACGGCAGCCTGAAGTCCGCCGGGCCGTTCCAGCGCGACGCGGCCAGCGCGCCGTAGAGCAGGCCGAGGTTGGTCACCGAGGTGATGTCGGCCAGCAAGGGCTCGGCCAGCCGGGTGGCGTGCGGCTCGACGCCCCAGAAGGGATCGCCGACCGGGCTCCAGCCCAGCGCCGAAGCGATCTTGGCGCCCCATACGCCGATGCCGTAGACGATGCCCCAGGGCTGGCCGGCGACGATCAGGTGCAGGCCGTACAGCGCCGCCAGCAGCAGTGCGCCCAGCCACCAGCGGCGAGCCCAGCGGCTGCCGGCGCGGGCTGTTTCGGCGGCGGGGACGAAGCTCGCCGTGCCGGCGCGCATCACCTGCTGGGCAGCATCCTGCGGCGTCGGGGTCGGTGACGCCGCAGGCTGCGAGGCGGCGGATTGCGCTTGGGCGCGACCGGCCAGCCAGGCCACCAGGCCGCAGCCGGCAACGGTCAGCGCGAGTGCGGTGGGCCAGCCCCAGGCCAGCAGATCCACCGCCGGCAGGCCGCCGAGGGCGATCCAGCCGGGCTGGTGCGAGGCGCCGACGAAGCTGCCGAGGGCGAAGGTCGGCAGCACCGCGAAGGACAGCGGCGCCCCGGCGCCGGCCTTGTACAGCGTGCCGGAGCCGCAGCCGTCGGCCAGTTGCATCGCGGCGCCGAACAGGAAGGCGCCGAGCACCAGGCTGATCGTCAGCGGCGCCACCGCGCCGACCAGTTCGCCGCCGCTGCCGGCGATCAGCGGCAGGCTGACGGCGGCGGCGAGCACCATCAGCAGCATCTGCGCCCACAGTCCCTGCGGGTCGCGGTGTTCGATGAAATCGCGCCAGCCGGTGGTGAAGCCGAAGCGGGCGCCTTGCAGCACCGCGCCGAAACCGATCCCGAGCAGGGTCAGCAGGCCCTGGCGCACGCCGGCGGCGTAAGCCACCGCCAGCACGCCGGCCAGGCCGCCGGCGATCAGCAGCAAACGAAAGAACCAAGGCATCGCAATCACCCCTTCCGCTTACTCGAAGGCCCGCTTGAGGTCCTGCACCAGCACGGTGAAGCGCGACGGCTGGTTTTCCATCGGCAGGCCGCTCAGGCTCCAATCGACCATCGACTCGGGGTAGAGCTTGACCGCCGTGTTGCCGGCGATTTCCGACAGCACGAACCAGTTCGTCGCCGCCCAGTGGCCGGTGTTGCAGAAGGACACCGCCGGCCCGCTGGCGGCGCCGGTCTGCGCGGCCAGCGCCTTCAGCTCCTCGGCCGGCTTCAGCGTGGTGCCGCCCTTGACGAAGAACTGGGCGTTGTCGAAGGACTGTGCGCCGGGCAGGGTGCCGTAGCGCGCGGCGGCATCGACGCGGACTTCACCGCTGAAGAAGCGCGGTGGGCGGGCATCGAGCAGCAGCGGCGCCGACGAGGACTGGATCGCGCCGGCGAGTTCCTCGCGGCTGACGATCTGGTCCTGGTCGTAGCGGTACTCGAACCGGCTGGGCGCCACGTCGGGCACGGCCTTGTCGAGCGCGCCGCCGCTGCCGGCCCACAGCTTGGTGCCGCCGTCGAGGATCGACAGGCGGCTCAGGCCGCCGACTTTCAGCGTCCAGTACACCCGCGCCGCGGCGCCGAAATCCGTATGCGTGGCGCCGCCATGGACGACGACGACGTGGGTGCTGTCGTCGATGCCCGCCTTGCGCAGCAGTTCGGTCAGCTTCGCTGCGGGCACGAGCTGGCCGGCGTTGCTCTGCGGGCCGCGGAACGTACCGTAAGGGGTGTTGATGGCGCCGGGGATATGGCCTTCGGCGTAGTCCTTGGGCGGGCGGATGTCGAGGATGCGCACGTCGGCCCGGCCGAGCAGGGGGCGCAGCTCCGCCGGTGTCAGCAGCGGCGCGTGGGTGTGTGCGGCGGCTGGCCGGGAAACGGTGGCCGGCTGGGTGCCGGCGCTCGTGTCGGCATGGACCGGTAGTGCGAGGATGGTGCCGGCCAGCGCCAGCAGGGCGATGGTCTTGTTCAGCATGGTGCGTCCTTGGGGTCGGGGCGGGCCCGTTCGGGCCGTGGCCTGTATGCAGGCTCTGGTGAGACAAGCGTGGATGAGGGCGAATTCTAATGGGAGGGCGAATGGCAAAAAAGATATTTGAGATTAATTATTAAGAACTCCGAGGAATTAGCTGAAGCCCGTGACGGCGTGCGCTTCTGCATCGGTGGCTTTCGGGCGATAGTGGCTGCCTTGCCGGCAATGCCAAGCAATGACCTGCCATGAATCGACGACATTTCATCCTTGCCCTGGCGCTCGCCGCGCTGTCCGCCGCCTGCGGGCGCGAGATCGAGCTGCCCGCACTGGCCGACGGCGCGCGGGTGCTCGCCTTCGGCGACAGCGTCACCTACGGCACCGGTGCGGGCGCAGACGAGGACTGGCCCGCGCTGCTGGCGGCGGCGACCGGCTGGGAGGTCGTGAACGCCGGCATCCCGGGCGACACCGCGCAGGCGGGCCGGCACAGGCTGCCGGAGCTGCTCGACGAGTTCGCGCCGGCGCTGGTGCTGGTCGAGATCGGCGGCAACGATTTCCTGCGCCGCCGCAGCGAACCGGAGGTCAAGGAGGATCTGCGCCAGATCGTGCGCACGGCGCGGGCAGGCGGCGCGCAGGTGGTGCTGGTCGGCGTGCCGGCGCTGTCGCTGTCGGGCGCCGTCATCGGCCGCCTGGCCGATTCGCCGATCTACGCCGCGCTGGCTGACGAGGAAGGCGTGCCGCTGGTGCCGGACGTGTTCGCCGACGTGCTGTCGCAGGCCGAACTGCGCGCCGACCGCATCCACCCCAATGCGCAGGGCTATCGCCGCATGGCGGACGGCATCCACGCGCGGCTGCGCGAGATCGGGCTGGCGCGCTGAGCGGCGGCGCCACCGCGGCGAAGACCGGGCGGTATCAGTCGCCCGTCGGCGACAGGCGGAAGGCCCGCACTTCGTCGAGCTTGCGCAGTTCTTCCGCCAGCGTGCGCAGGTTGCCTTGCTGGCTGGTGCGGATGGTCATGCGGTATTCGAAGTACAGCCCGTCGTCCGAGACGCGGTAGTTCATGTTGGCCACGGTGAAATCGTGCCGGGCGAGCAGCGCGCGCACTTCCTCCTCGTTCATCGCATGGCCGCGATCGAAGCGGATGGTGTGCTGGGCATACAGGTGCGAGGGCAGGCGGATCTCGATCCAGCGGAAGGCCGCCAGCGTGCCGAGCGTGATCAGCGTGGCGAACACCGCCGGGAAGTAGAAGCCGATGCCCATCAGGATGCCGATCGCGGCGGTCATCCAGATCGAGGCCGCGGTGGTCAGCCCGCGCACGCTGAGCCCTTCCTTGAAGATCACGCCGGCGCCGAGAAAGCCGATGCCGGTCATGATGCCCTGCGCCATGCGCGTCGGGTCGGTGCGCACGGTTTCCATCGGCACGCCGGGCAGCCAGGACCACTGGTACAGCGTCACCAGCATCAGCAGGCTGGAGGCGACGCAGACCAGCGAATGCGTGCGGAAGCCCGCCGGGCGGCCGTGGTAGCTGCGTTCGAGGCCGATGACGCCGCCGGCGCCGAGCGCGGCCAGCAGATGGACGGAGATGTTCGCCAGGTCGGCGTGCATGTTCGGTGGGCTCATCGGAGTCTCCTTGCCGAAGCGTTCTCGTTCTTCCTGCCGGCTCAGCCGTGGCCGCCCTCGAGATAGGCCGCCCGCACTTCCGGGCTTGCCAGCAGTTCCGCGCCCGTCCCCGCGAGCGTGATCTCGCCATGCTGCAGCACGTAGCCGCGGTGTGCAACCCGCAGCGCCTGGTTGGCGTTCTGCTCGACCAGCAGGATGGTCATGCCGTGGTCGCGGTTCAGCTCCCTGACGATCTGGAAGACCTTGCGGATGTAGATCGGCGCCAGGCCCAGCGAAGGCTCGTCGAGCAGCAGCAGCTTGGGCCGGCTCATCAGCGCGCGGGCGATCGCCAGCATCTGCTGCTCGCCGCCGGACAGCGTGCCGCCGCGCTGCGACTGGCGCTGCTCCAGGATCGGGAACATCGCGAACATGCGCGCGAGGTCGGCGTCGTAGTTCGCCGGGTCGGCGTGCGCCGCGCCCATCTGCAGGTTCTCCATCACCGTCATGCGCGGGAAGATGCGCCGGCCTTCGGGCACCAGCGCGATGCCGCGGCGGGCGATCTCGTGCGTGTGCACGCGGGTGATGTCCTCGCCGTCGAAGACGATGCGCCCGGCGCTCGCGCGGGGGTTGCCGAACAGGCTCATCATCAGCGTCGATTTGCCGGCGCCGTTGGCGCCGATCAGCGTCACGATCTCGCCGACCTGCACTTCGACGTCGATGCCGCGCAGTGCGTGGATGTGGCCGTAGTGGGCGTGCACGCCCTCCATCGTCAGCATCATGCCGTGGCCCCTCCCGTCGTCACCGCAGTGTCCTGCGCATCTTCGTCGTCGTCCTCGCCGAGGTAGGCCTTGACCACCTCGGGGTCGTTCCTGACCTGCTCCGGCGTGCCCTCGGCGATCTTGCGGCCGTAGCTGATCACGCCGATGTGGTCGGAGACGTTCATCACCACGCTCATGTCGTGCTCGATCAGCAGGATGGCGATGCCCAGCTCCCGGCACAGGTAGAGCAGCAGTGCGTTCAGCTCGGCCGATTCGCGCGGGTTGAGGCCGGCGGCGGGCTCGTCCAGGCACAGCAGCACCGGATCGACGCACAGCGCGCGGGCGATCTCGATGCGGCGCTGGATGCCGTAGGGCAGCGCGCCGGCGGCGTGGTCGGCGAGGTGTTCGAGCCGCAGCCGTTTCAGCCACGTTGCCGCGCGCTCGATCGCCTCCTGCTCGGCCTGGCGGTAGCCGGGCAGGCCGAGCAGGCCGGCGATGGAGAACTTCGAGGCGCGCTGCAGCACGTTGTGCTGGGCGACGATCAGGTTCTCCAGCACCGTCATCTTCGGGAACAGGCGGATGTTCTGGAAGGTGCGCACGACCTGGGCGTCGCGCGCGACGCGGTGGCTGGGCAGCGCTTCCAGGCGCATTTCGCCGTGCTGCGGGTGGGCCAGGCGCAGGCTGCCGGTGGTCGGCTTGTAGAAGCCGGTCAGGCAGTTGAACAGCGTGGTCTTGCCCGCGCCGTTGGGGCCGATGATGCCGGTGATGCTGGCGGCCGGCACGTCCAGCGACAGGTCGTCGATGGCGACCAGGCCGCCGAAGCGCATCGTCAGCTTCTGCACCGACAACAGCGTGGCGGGCGTGTTCAGGGCGGCGGCATTCATCGTGCGGCCTCCCTGGCGGCGCCGGCCCTGCCCAGCGGGTTCAGGCGCACGGTCGGTTCGCGGTGCGACAGCAGGCCGCCCGGTTTCCAGATCATGATCAGCACCATCGCGGCGCCGAACAGCAGCATGCGGTATTCGGCGAAGTTGCGGCCGAACTCGGGGATCAGCACCAGCAGCGTCGCCGCCAGCACCACGCCCATCTGCGAACCCATGCCGCCCAGCACGACGATGGCGAGGATGATCGCCGATTCGGCGAAAGTGAAGCTTTCCGGCGAGATGAAGCCCTGGCGCGCGGCGAAGAACACGCCGGCGAAGCCGCCCAGCATGGCGCCGATGGCGAAGGCCGACAGCTTGATGTTGGTGGTGTTCATGCCCATCGCGCGGCAGGCGATCTCGTCCTCGCGCAGCGCCTCCCAGGCGCGCCCGACCGGCAGCTTGCGCAGCCGCGAGACGAAGGCGTGGGTCAGCAGCGCCAGCACCAGGATCAGATAGTAGAGGAAGATCAGCCGGTGCATCGGCGAGAAGTCCAGGCCGAAGAAGCCGGCGAAGGTCTGCTCGCCTTCGGGCGCGCTGCGGGCGAAGTCGAGGCCGAAGAAGCTCGGCCGCGGGATCGAGCTGATGCCGTTGGGGCCGCCCGAGAACTCGGTCCAGTTCACCAGGATGACGCGGATGATCTCGCCGAAGCCGAGCGTGACGATGGCCAGGTAGTCGCCGCGCAGGCGCAGGATCGGGTAGCCGAGCAGGATGCCGAAGCCGGCGGCGAGGGCGCCGGACACCGGCAGCGCTTCCCAGAAGCTCCAGCCATACTGGGTCGACAGCAGGGCGTAGGAATAGGCGCCGACCGCGTAGAAGGCGACGTAGCCGAGGTCCAGCAGCCCGGCCAGGCCCACCACCACGTTCAGGCCCCAGCCCAGCATCACGTAGATCAGCACCGTGGTGGCGGTGTCGACCACGTAGCGGTTGTCGGAATAGAAGATCGGCAGCGCCACCGCGGCGCCGAGCGCGATCCAGCCGAGCACGGTGACCACTTTCTGCGCGCCTTGGGCGCGCTCGTCGGCGCTGGCCGGAGCGCCGGCCGCGCTGCGGGCCTGCTTGCGCTCGCGAGCCTGGTCGAGTCCCCAGCGCAGCAGCAGGCGGCCGGCGAACACTGCCGCGACGGTGGCGGCCAGCAGGCCGAAGCGGGTGTTGACCGCCAGCCGGCCGCCCACGTCCACCGTGGTCAGGCCGATCAGCGGCACGCCGAGGATGAAGCCGACGAAAGCGACCCAGCCGGCGTCGCGCAGGCGCTCGGCGGCGGTCATCGCGTGGCGGGCGAAGACGACGGTGCTCATCAGACTTTCTCCACTTCGGGCCGGCCGAGCAGGCCCGAGGGGCGCAGCATCAGCACCAGGCACAGGATGCCGAAGGTGGCGACGTCCTTGTATTCCGCCCACAGGTAGGCGGCCCAGAAGGATTCGATGAGGCCGATCAGCAGGCCGCCGAGCATCGCTCCCGGCAGCGAGCCGATGCCGCCCAGCACCGCCGCAGTGAAGGCCTTGATGCCGACCAGGAAGCCGATGAAGAAATCGACCACGCCGTAATACACCGTCACCATCACGCCGGCGACCGCGGCCAGCGCGGCGCCGAGCATGAAGGTCAGCGAGATCGTGCGGTCGACGTTGACGCCGAGCAGCGCGGCCATCGTGCGGTCCTGCTCGCAGGAGCGCTGCTGGCGGCCGAACGGGGTCTGCGTGATCATCCAGGTGAAGGCGACCATCAGCGTCACCGTGGTGACGATGATCAGCATCTGGCTCCAGCTGATCTGCACGGCGAATGCCGGCGTGTCCCACAGCACGAGACCGCCCTCGAGGACCGGCGGGATCGGCTTGACGCGTGCGCCCTGGGTCAACTGCACGGTGTTCTGCAGGAAGATCGACATGCCGATCGCCGAGATCAGCGGCGCCAGCCGGGTCGAGCCGCGCAGCGGGCGGTAGGCGGTGCGCTCGACCGCCCAGCCGTAGGCCGAGGTGAAGAAGATCGCCACGATCAGCACGAAGCTCAGCGCCAGCGGGATCGAAGTCACGTCGGCTGCCGCCAGCAGCGTGAAGGCGGTGACCGCGATGAACGCGCTCACCATGAAGATGTCGCCGTGGGCGAAGTTGATCATGCCGATGATGCCGTACACCATCGTGTAGCCGATGGCGATCAGGCCGTACATGGCGCCGAGCGTGAGCCCGTTGATCAGTTGCTGAAGTGCGTAGGCCACGATGTCTCCCGTGGGGGCACGGCGCTGTCGCCCGCCGCCGGCCCGTGACGGGCGAGCGGCGGGGCGCCGTTCCTTGAAGTGGTCCCGTCCGTGCCGCCGCGAAACCGGGCGGTACGGAAGGTGGCCGGTGAACTCAGGCGCCGCGCGGGCGGCGCCGGACCATCATTTGACGTAGTCGTACTGGCCGCCCTGCCAGCGGTAGACGACGAAGCCGGGCACGTTCAGGTCGCCCTTCGGACCGAAGGCGAGGTCGCCGATCACGGTCTTGAAGTTGCCGCCGCGCATCGCCTTTTCCAGGTCGGCGTACTTGGTGCTGTTGGCCGCGGTCGCCACCTGCTCGAACAACTGCATTGCGGCATAGGCGTACAGCACGTAGCCCTCCGGCTCGACCTTGGCGGCGCGGAACTTCTCCACCACCGGCGCGGCGTCGGGGTTCTTGCGCGCATCGGGCGAGAAGGTGAACAGCACGTTGTCGGCGGCCGGGCCGGCGGCGGTGACCAACTCGGCATTGGTCATGGTGTCGCCGCCCATCACCGTCAGCTGCAGGCCGGCGGCCTGGGCCTGGCGCAGGATCAGTGCGACTTCGGTGTGGTAGCCGCCGAAGGCCATCACGTCGACGCCGGCCTGCTTGAACTTGGCGATCAGGCTGGAGTAGTCGCGCTCGCCGGCGGTGATCGATTCGCGCAACGAGGGCTTGAGGCCCTTGTCGCTCATCGCCTTGGCCATCTCGTCGGCCAGGCCCTTGCCGTAGGCGCTCTTGTCGTCGACCACCGCGACCTTCCGGTCCTTGAAGTTGTCGGCGATGTAGCCGCCGGCCACCAGGCCCTGCTGGTCGTCGCGGCCCATGATGCGGAAGACGTTGGGCAGGCCGCGCTCGGTGACCTGCGGATTGGTCGACACCGTGGCGACCAGGATGTCGGCGTCGGCATAGACGTCGGAGGCGGGAATCGTCGAGCTGGAGCACCAGTGGCCGTGCATGTAGACGATGCCCTTGTTCACCATGGTGTTGGCGACCGATACCGCCTGCTTCGGATCGCAGGCATCGTCGCCCACTTCCAGCTTCAGCTTCTGGCCGAGTACGCCGCCGCGGGCGTTGATGTCGGCGATCGCCATTTCGGCGCCCTTGCGGATCTGGTCGCCGGCCGAAGCGTACTGGCCGGTCATCGGCCCGGCGATGGCGACCGTCAGGTCGGCCAGCGCGGCGCCGGAAAAGCCGCCGAGCGCGAGCAGGGCGGCGGCGAGCAGGGTTTGCTTCTTCATGGAACGTCTCCTTTGTTGTTTGATTCGAGCGGGTGTGAACTTCGGCTGCAGAGCCTGCGTTGATCCCGTCCCGTAAAGGTAAGCGAATTTCCCCGCCTTGCCATCCGTGGCGACCCTCAGGCCGAGGAATGTCGGTCGGCGGCGTCGGGCGCGGGGCTCTGCGCCCCGGGCGCTCAATGTCTCAAGTTCGCGGCCTTCTCCGCTCTGATCGGGATCAAAGCTCCGTCATCGGCGGGCCCGCGACGCACTGCCGCATGCGCCGGCTGCGTGAGCGCTGCGGGCCATGGTGTAACATCCCCGCCAATCGTTTTGCCGCCGGCCGTCTGGCAGCGGCTTCTTCCGGGTAGATAATCCATGGTTCCGCACCTCACCACCGCACTCACCGGGCCACTGCTCGAACTGGAGCGCCAGTTCCTCGACAACGCCTGCGATATCGAAAAGTGGTTCCGCACCCAGTGGCAGGACCACATGCCGCCCTTCTACGGCTCGACCGACCTGCGCAACTCGGGCTTCAAGCTCGCGCCGGTCGACCTGAACCTGTTCCCGGGTGGCTTCAACAACCTCAACGACGCCTTCATGCCGCTGTGTGTGCAGGCCGCCCAGGTCGCGATCGAGCGCATCTGCCCCGACGCCGGCAAGCTGCTGCTGATCCCCGAGAACCACACCCGCAACCAGTTCTACCTGCAGAACGTGGCCAAGCTGGTGTCCATTCTGCGCCTGACCGGACTGGAAGTGCGCATCGGCAGCCTGCTGCCCGAGATCACCGAGCCGACCGTGATCGAGCTCGCCAACGGCACTGCGCTGACGCTGGAGCCGCTGCGGCGCAGCAGCAGCCGCGTCGGCCTGGACGGTTTCAGCCCCTGCGCGGTGCTGTTGAACAACGACCTGTCGGCGGGGATTCCGCCGGTGCTGCAGGGCCTGGACGAGCAGTGGCTGATCCCGCCGCTGCACGCCGGCTGGCATGCGCGCCGCAAGTCCAAGCACGCCGAGTGCTACGACCGCGTGGCGCGCGAGTTCGCCGCCGCGATCGGCATCGACCCGTGGCGCATCAACCCCGAGTTCGGCGTCTGCGGCCAGATCAACTTCCAGGAGCGCACCGGCGAGGAATGCCTGGCGGCGCAGGTCGATTCGCTGCTGACCCGCATCCGCGCCAAGTACAAGGAATACGGCGTCAGCGACGAGCCCTTCGTCGTCGTCAAGGCCGATGCCGGCACCTACGGCATGGGCGTGATGACGGTCAAGGACGCTTCCGAAGTGGTCGGCCTGAATCGCCGCCAGCGCAACAAGATGGCGGTGGTCAAGGAAGGCCTGCAGGTGCACGAGGTCATCATCCAGGAAGGCGTGCATACCTTCGAGACGGTCGAGGACGGCGTCGCCGAGCCGGTCGTCTACATGATGGACCACTACGTCGTCGGCGGCTTCTACCGCGTGCATACCGAGCGCGGCCGCGACGAGAACCTCAACGCGCCGGGCATGCACTTCAAGCCGCTGGCCTTCGACACCTGCTGCACGCTGCCCGACGTCGCGCAGGGGCCGGACGCGCCGCCCAACCGCTTCTACGCCTACGGCGTGGTCGCGCGCCTGGCGCTGCTGGCGGCCTCGGTCGAGATCGAGGAAACCGCGCCGCTCGAGGAACTCGGAGAGGCGGCATGAAGTTCGCCTTCATCCTTGATCCGCTCGACGGGCTGAAGGCCTACAAGGATTCCAGCATCGCGATCATGCGCGCCGCCGCAGCGCGCGGCCACGAGGTGTGGACCTTGCAGCGCGGCGCGCTGACCTGGCGCGACGGCGCGGTGTCTGCACGCGCGCTGCCGATCAGGCTGCTGGCCGGCGACAAGCCCTGGTACGAGCCCGCCGAGCCGGAGCAGGCGCTGTCGCTGGCGGAATTCGATGCCGTGCTGATGCGCCAGGACCCGCCGTTCGACTTCGAGTACGTCACCGCCACTTGGCTGCTGGAAGACGCGATGCAGGCCGGCGCAAGGGTGTTCAACGACCCGCGCGCGATCCGCGACCATTCCGAGAAGCTCGCCATCACCGAATTCCCGCAGTTCATGGCCACCTCGCTGGTGGCGCGCGACGCGGTCGACATCCAGGCCTTCATCGACGAGATCGGCGACGTCATCCTGAAGCCGCTCGACGGCATGGGCGGCAGCCAGATCTTCCGCGTCAGGAAGGACGACCCCAACCGCAACGTCATCATCGAGACGCTGACCCAGGAAGGCGCGCGCACCATCATGGCGCAGCGCTACCTGCCGCAGATCGCCGACGGCGACAAGCGGGTGCTGATCATCGGCGGCGAAGTCGTGCCGTATTCGCTGGCGCGCATTCCGCAAGCCGGCGAGACGCGCGGCAACCTCGCCGCCGGCGGCCGCGGCGTGGCGATGCCGCTGACCGAACGTGAACGCGAGATCGCCGAATACCTCGCGCCCATCCTGTGGCAGCGCGGGCTGCTGATCGTCGGTCTCGACGTCATCGGCGGCCATCTCACCGAGATCAACGTCACCAGCCCCACCTGCATGGTCGAGATCGCCACCCAGCAGGGTTTCGACGTCGCCGGCCTGGTCATCGACAAGCTGGAGCGGGCCTGCGCCTGATGGGGGCGAGGCCGGGCATCTCCTCCTGCTGGCTGCGCTGCCTGGGGCTGATTGCCTGCATCCTGCTGCTGGGCGCCTGCTCGCGCGCCGAAGTCTTCCACCACGAAGCTTTCGTCTTCGGCACCCGGGTCGATGTCGCCGTGTATGGCGACGACCCGGCGGCGGCCGATGCCGCGGCCCAGGCCGTGCTGCGCGAGTTCGACCGCCTGCACCGTGCCTACCATGCCTGGGAACCGTCCGAACTCACCGAACTGAACGCAGCCATCGCGCGTGGCGAAGCGGCGACGGTGTCCGACGAACTGGCGGCGATGCTGAAGGATGCCCAGCGCATCGCTGCCACCAGCGACGAGCTGTTCGATCCCGCACTGGGCGCGCTGGTGGCGCTGTGGGGCTTCCATACCGACACCTTCGTGCCCGTACGTCCTGATCCGGCGAAATTGCAGGCGCTGATCGACGCCCGGCCGCGCATGGCCGACCTCGTCATCGACGGCAAGCGCGTCGAGAGCCGCAACCCGGCGGTACAGCTCGACTTCGGCGGCTATGCCAAGGGCTATGCGCTGGACCGCGCCGCCGTCATCCTGAAGCAGCAGGGCGTGGATAACGCGCTGATCAACATCGGCGGCAACGTGCTGGCGCTGGGCAAGAAGGGCGACCAGCCGTGGCGCATCGGCATCCAGCATCCGCGAGAATCCGCGCCGCTGGCGGCGATGCCGCTGTACGACGGCGAGGCGGTCGGCACGTCGGGGGACTACCAGCGCTACTTCATGCTCGACGGTCAACGCTATGCCCACCTGCTCGATCCGCGCACCGGCCAGCCGGCACACGGCACGCAGTCGCTGACGGTGCTGGTCACGCCCGGCGTCGGCGCCAGAAATCTGGACAATGAGGGCACCGGCACCTTGTCCGATGCCGCGAGCAAGCCCGCCTACCTGGCCGGCGAGGGCTGGCGCGAACAAACACGCCGTTTCGGCATCGAACACGCGTTGCGCATCGCCGGGGACGGCCGCGTGGAAGTGACGCGAGCCTTGCGCGCGCGGCTGCAATTCATCGGGCCGGTCGAGCCCAGCGTCGTCGATTGAACTACAACAGCAACAGGGGAGAGGGGACATGATTGAAATGACTGAACAGACCGCATGGTTCGCTGCCATCGCCGCGGTGCTCATCGCTGCGCTGATCGGCTTCTTCATCGGTCGCAGCTGTGGCGGCGGCAAGGAGCGCATCCGGGAGCTGGAAGCCGAAGTCGAGCGGCAGAACTCCGAGGTCCAGCGCCAGGCGCAAGAGATCGAGGGCTATCGCAAGGAAGTGGAGACGCACTTCGACAAGACGGCGACGCTGTTCGTGTCGATGGCGGGTTCGTACAAGGAGCTGTTCGAGCATCTGTCCTCGGGCTACGAGAAACTGTCGTCCGGCTCGGCGCGCACGCTGTTCCAGCAGCGTGTCGATGCGCTGCTGGTCGGCTCCGCCCGCGATGCCGGCGAGGCGGACAAGCTGTTGGCGGGGGTGGGGGCCGCGGCGGCGATGGCTACCGTGGCAGATGCCGCTGCAGTGGAAGCTGTGGGCGCCACCGCGTCGGGCGCCGCTGCGTCGGACGCCGATGAGTCGGGCGCCGATGCGTCCGAGACCGAAACGCCGAGCGACGCGGCGCCGGATGCAGCCGGGACGCAGGACGCCATGGCTGCTACGGAGGAAGCCATCGCCACGCAGGCCGACGCGCTTGCGGAGAACGCCGAGGCCGTCGCGTCCGACCACGCAGCGGCGGAAGCCGCCGGCGTGCGCGATCTGGCCGCCGAGGCCTACCGGAACGAGGGTGCGCAGGCCGACGATCCGCTGAGCGAAGCGCTCTCCGGCGAAGGTGTCGGCCAGCACGCCGGGTCCCGCCGGGACGGCGCCGGCTGAGTCACTGCGATGCCGCCCGGCCAGCCGTGTTTCCGCCTGGGGCGGGCGCGCACAGCCCGGCCGGCGGCGTCTGCATGCGAGTCCTTGCCGCTACGAGGCTTCGTCGCCGCGCTGCTGGCGGTACTGGTGCTCGGCGGCTGCGGCGTACGCTTCGCCTATTCCCAGCTCGACTGGCTGGTGCCCTGGTACCTGCGCGACTACGTCACCTTCAACGCCGGCCAGCGCGAGGTGCTGGGCCAGCGCCTGACGCTGCGATTGGATTGGCACTGCCGCGCGCATCTGCCGGGTTACGTCGGTTTACTGCGCGATGCGCGCCGCCTGCTGGCGCGCGAACGGATCGAGGCGCAGGATCTGGCGCCTTTC
Organism: Thauera carbonicopians; assembly: GCF_025699485.1. GTDB lineage: Bacteria > Pseudomonadota > Gammaproteobacteria > Burkholderiales > Rhodocyclaceae > Thauera. Next base: position 236,933 of record NZ_JANUXN010000003.1, read on the forward strand.
CTGGACCAGGGCGAAGCCTGGCTGGACGAGCTCCGCGTCGAACTGATCAACGACGCCAAGGTGCTGCTCGCGGGCCTGTCGGACGATCAGGTTGCCGAACTGGCGGCTGCCTTCGAGCGGCGGGACAAGGAGGCGCGCGAGGAATTCCTCGGTGGTAGCACCGAGGCGCGCCGCAAGGCGCAGATCGCGCGCATGGAAAAGCGCCTGCGCAACTGGTTCGGCCGCCTCACCGACGAACAGCGCGCGTTGGTCGCCGGCTGGAGCCGGAAGCTGCAGCCGACCACCGAACGCTGGCTGGACGAGCGCCGCCAGTGGCAGCAGAGTGTGCTCGAGGCCTTGAAAGTCCGCCGCGAGCCGCGGCTGTTCGCCGAACGCATCGTGGCCCTGCATGCGTCGGCCGGCGAGGTGCAGGACGAATACCCCGAACAGGCGGCACACAATCGACAACGGACCCTGGCGTTGCTGGCCGATGTGTTCAATACCGCCAACGACCGCCAGCGGGAACGTCTGCTCGCCGAGATCGATGGGCTCACAGGGCAGTTCGACAAGCTGGCCTGCGCTGCGCCGCAAATGGCGGAAACGAGGCGGGGCTGGAGTGAATCGCATCGGTGAGGCTTAGTTTTCCTAAGTCTCACGCACAGAAATCGTCGCTTTACGCTGCGGTTTCCGGCGGCCTACGATTTGCATGCCCGGTACGCCCGTTTCAGGCGCGGGACCACATCTTCGGAGGTCGACCATGTCCCAGCACCATGCTGTCATCCACTGGCAACGCTCCCTGCACCCCACCGACGGCAATACCTATTCGCGCAACCATGTGGCCGTGCTGAACGGCCAGCAGACCGTGAATGTGTCGGCGGGCGTCGATTACAAGGGCGATCCGGCCTGTGCCGACCCCGAGCAACTGCTGCTCGGTGCGCTGGCGAGCTGCCACATGCTGACTTTCCTGGCCATCGCGGAATTCCAGGGCTACTGCGTGGAGCGCTACGAAGACCAGGCGACCGGATACCTGGAGAAAGTCGAAGGTGTCGGCATGAGCCTGACCCGGATCGAGCTGTCGCCCCGGGTCGGCTTCGGCGGCGACAAGCAGCCGGACGCTGCCGCGCTCGCGCGCCTGCATGCCGGTGCCCACAAGAACTGCTTCATTGCCCATTCGATCACGGCCAAGGTGACGGTCGTGCCGGCGGCCTGAGCCGCGCACCCATCCGGAGCTGCCATCATGCCTGCACTGCAGAATGCCACCGATACCCCGTTGCTGCGCAGCGACGCCGACGGCGTCGTGACGCTCACGCTGAACCGTCCGCAGCAATTCAACCCCCTGTCCGAAGCCATGCTGGATGCCCTGCAGCGTGAGCTGGATGCGCTGTCCTGCGACGACGAGGTGCGCTGCGTCGTGCTGGCAGGGGCCGGCAAGGTCTTTTGCGCTGGGCACGATCTGCGTGAAATGCGCAGCCAGCCCCGGCTCGGGTATTACCAGGACCTGTTCGCCCGCTGCAGCCGGGTGATGCAGGGCATCCAGGCGCTGCCGGTACCCGTCATCGCCCGCGTGCACGGCATCGCGACCGCTGCTGGCTGCCAGCTCGTCGCCAGCTGCGACTTGGCGATCGCCGCGGAGACGACGCGTTTCGCGGTGTCGGGCATCAACGTCGGCCTGTTCTGCTCCACGCCGGCCGTGGCGCTGTCGCGTAACGTGTCGCCCAAGCGTGCGTTCGACATGCTGGTGACGGCGCGTTTCATCGATGCTGCGACCGCTGCCGATTGGGGGCTGATCAACGAAGCCGTGCCCGAAGCCGAACTGGACGAAGCGGTCGCGCGCAAAACCGCCGAGATTCTCTCCAAAAGTCCCGTGGCGGTCCGCTACGGCAAGGCCATGTTCTACCGCCAGCGCCAGATGGCACTGAACGATGCCTATGCCTACGCAGGCGACGTCATGGCGCGCAACATGATGGAAGAGGATGCCTGCGAAGGCATCGACGCCTTCTTCGAGAAGCGCCCGGCCCGATGGAAGCGCTGACGCGCTGCCGGTGAGTGCCGCTTCACGCGGCTGTCCTGACACCGTAAGCTGCCGGCCCATGTCCAAACGAGCTTGCCGATTTCCTCCGCTGCCTGCCACACCCGATGCGAGTGTGGAGGCAGCACCGGGTTGCCGGATGCAGGACGGCGTTCCGTCGTGGCCTGCGCCAGCCTCCACGCGGCGCTTGCCGCCGCTGGTGGCACTGTCGTATTTCGAGGCTGCGGCAAGGACGAGGAGCTTTGCTGCCGCAGCCAGAGAACTGCACGTCACGCCGGCGGCGATCAGCCACCAGATCAAGGCGCTGGAGGCGCTGCTTGGTGTCGAGCTGTTCGTGCGCCATCACCGCCGGGTCAGCCTGACGTCGGTGGCCAGGCTTGCTCTGCCGGCGCTGCAGGAGGGCTTCGCCGCGCTGGCGGATGCGGTCGAGCAGCTCCGTGCCCACAGTGAGGCGCACAACCTCATCACGGTATGCGCGGAGCCGATGTTTGCGACCAAATGGCTGGTGCCGCGCCTGCATCGCTTCTACGCCCGTTGCCCCGAGGCGGAAGTGCGCCTCCAGGCCAGTCTCAGCTCGGTCGACTCGATGCGCGGCGGCCCCGCCGGGCTGGCGGAGTTTCGCCGGGCGGGTATCGATCTGGCCGTGCGTTTCGGCTATGGAAGCTATCCGGAGCTCGAAGCGCAGCGTTTGCTGGAAGTGTCGCTGCTGCCGGTGTGGGCGCCCGAGTCGGGGGCGAAGCCGCGCGTGGAGCCTGAAGTCCTGCTGGGACAGGCCTTGTTGAGCGACGGCACGGCCTGGCGTTCGGCCGATCGCTTCGGCTGGCCGCAGTGGTTCGAACATGCGGGTGTCGCAGTGTCGGCTCCGCTGCGCGAGCAGCGCTTCGGCAACGGGCTGTTGGCGCTGGAAGCTGCGCTCACGGAGCAGGGGGTGCTGCTGGCGTCCCCGCTTCTGATCCAGGCCGAGCTGCAGAGTGGCAAGCTGGCTGTCGCCTGCGACGTGGCGATGCCCTGTCCCTTCGCCTATTTTGCCGTCTGTCCGCCGCTGGCGCTGGAGCGCCCGATCGTGCAGTCGTTCAGGGCATGGCTGTTCGAGGAGGCCGCGCACTGCGGAGATGGGGGTGCCGCGACGGCATGAGCGTACGGCACCCGCCTCCTGCGCGTCAGCGCTGCGGCGCGGGCAGGCTGTCCGGTCCGGTCGACCAGATGCGGTAGCGCACCTCGATGTCGCTCGGCGCGTAGATGACCAGCGGCAACTGGCTGTTGTAGCGCACCAGCATGGGTTCGCCGCCCACCTGCACGAATGCCTGTTTGCGGCTGTCGTCCGGGCAGGCCATCATCGTGCTGACGGGCGGGCCGACCCGGTCCAGTTCGTAGTAGCTGTAGCCCCAGCCTTCGACGGTCTTCTCCTGCCATTGGCCGCCCATGCGGTGGTAATTGCAGTCGACCTCCATCGTCTTGCCGGCGATCAGCTCCACCTTGCGTGCGCTTTCGTCGGCCAGCTTCGGCAGTTCGATGACGTGGCGGCTGTAGCCTTCGGCGGCGCGCGGCCAGGGCTTCAGCGCATCGTCGGCAGACGTCGTCGCGCAGGCGCTCAGCGACAGCCCCAGGGCAAGGGCGGCGAGACTGCTTTGGGTTTTCTTCATCGGAGTTCTCCTGTTGTTCTTGGGGGCGCCTCGCAGGCGGCGGGCTGGCATTATCGGGGCAAACTCGCCCGAAAGCGGGAAGCAGGCCTGAGGGATACCGTAAGAATATGTTGGCGAAGCGGGGCATCGAAGGTGCGAATCATGAGGGCTGCGCTCGAACCGGGGCCCGGTGCTGCGCGTATGATTGCGCGCCCCCCTGCCGCCGTCCTCTGTTTCCGAGAATCCGATGCCGCCCAAGACTCAGCTCGACCGTTTCGCCATCAGCCTGATGCTGCTGTTCTGCACCTTGTGGGGCTTGCAGCAGGTGGCGATCAAGATCGCCAGCGCGGGCATTTCGCCGGCATGGCAGGCCGGGCTGCGCTCGATCGGAGCGACGGTGCTGGTGTTCGGCTGGGCGCGGCTGCGTGGTATTCCGCTGTTCGGGCGCGACGGCACGCTGTGGCCGGGGCTGCTCGCGGGAGTGCTGTTCGCCGGCGAGTTCGCCTTGATCTTCCTCGGGCTCGAATTCACCACTGCGTCGCGCGGGGTGATCTTCCTGTACACCGCGCCCTTCTTCGTCGCCCTGGGAGCGAAGTGGTTGCTGCCGAACGAGCGGATGCGGCGCGCGCAATGGACGGGGATGGCGCTGGCCTTCGCCGGAGTGCTGGCGCTGTTCGGCGAGAACCTGCTGCGGCCGTCCGGGCAGGCCTGGATCGGTGACCTGATGCTGGTCGGTGCGGCGATGCTCTGGGCCGCGACCACGCTGACAGTGAAGGCGACGGCGCTTGCGCGCAGCTCGGCCGAGAAGATGCTGCTGTATCAACTGGCGGTGTCGGCGTTGGTACTGCCGGTGCTGTCGCTGGGCCTGGGCGAGGCGGGTGTGTTCGCGCCCACGCCCGAGGTGTGGGCGAGCCTTGCCTTCCAGATCGTGCTGGTGGCATCGGCGAGCTACGTCGGCTGGTTCTGGCTGGTGCGGCATTATCCGGCGACGCGGCTGTCCTCGTTTTCCTTCCTGACGCCGGTGCTTGGGGTGCTGGCCGGCGGTGTGCTGCTGGGCGAGGCGCTGACGCCGGCGGTGTTCGCCGCGCTGGCGCTGGTGGGGGCCGGCATCTGGGTGGCGAACCGGCCGTCGGCCGGCTGACAGGGCGGGGCGCGGGCCGTCCGGGGGTATAGTGCTGGCTGGCCTTGCGTCGAGGAGAACCGCCATGTCCCGTCCCGTCGTCGAGTTCTGGTACGAGTTCGCCAGTACCTATTCCTGGTTGTCGGTGATGCGCATCGAGCCGCTGGCGGAAGTGGCGGGCGTGCAGGTCGAATGGAAGCCCTTCCTGCTCGGGCCGGTGTTCATGGCGCTGGGCTGGAACGATTCGCCGTTCAACATCTATCCGCCCAAGGGCCGCTACATGTGGCGCGACCTGGAACGCCTGGCGGCCAGGTACGGCCAGCCCTTCCGCAAGCCGAGCGGCTTTCCGCGCGACAGCCTGCTGGCGGCGCGGGTCGCGCTGGTGGGGGTGGCGGAGGGCTGGGTGGCGCCGTTTTCGCGCGCGGTGATGAGCGCCAACTTCGCCGAGGACCGCGACATCGGTCAGGCCGAGGTGATCGCGGAGATCCTGTCGCGGCAGGGGCTGGACGCCGATGCGGTGATCGGGCGCGCCTTGTCGGACGACAACAAGCAGGCTTTGCGCAGGCAGACCGAGCATGCGACCGGACTCGGTCTGTTCGGTGCACCGAGCTTCAGGGTGGGCGAGGAACTGTTCTGGGGCAACGACCGCCTGGAAGATGCGCTCGACTGGGCGCACGGCCTGCGGCCGCTGTAGGCGGCGGATAGGGCTGGGCGCCGGTGTCGTGGTGGCCGGCTGCCGGATACTCGTCGCCGGCGTGCCGGCCGGCGGATCGCCGCCTGTCGCCCGTTATTTCTTCTTGGTAGCCTGGTCTTCTTCGTAGCGGCGGATGCGCTCTTCGTAGCGCGCGCGGTCGCGCTCGGCCGCGGCGGCGCGGGCGGCGGCTTCGGCTTCTGCCTCGGCGCGCTTGGCTGCCAGTTCCGCGTCGCGCGCAGCACGTTCGGCCTGTGCGCCGCTTGCGGCCTCGCCGGCGCTGCGGGCACGCTCGGCGCGGATGCGTTCGGCTTCGGGCGACGGGCCGACGTCCCCATCCGGCGCCGGGGCCGGCGTGGCCATGGCGCCAGGTGTCGGTACGTCGGGTGCCGGCACGCCGGGAGCGGGTTGTGCGGCCGAGCCGGCGGGGGCGTTGGCGCGCTGGGCAGCCTGGACTTCGGCGGCGGCGCGCTGGCGCTGGGCGAGCTCGATCTGGCGGGCTTCGGCTTCGAGCGCACGGGCACGCTTGATGGTGTCGAGGCGTAGCTGCCTGGCCTGGTCGATGCAGCGATTGACGAGGAATTTCTGGTAGCAGCCGGCTTCGGTGGTGACGAAGGTGGCTTCGGCTTCGTCGCGCAGTGCCTTGGCCTGGGCGTTGAGTTCGGCCTTGCGTGCATTTTCGGCGGCGGTCTGCGACGGCGCGCCGGTATCGGCCGGTGCTTGCGCAAGCGAGGCATTGGACAGGGACAGCAGGACGGCGGCCGACAGCGACAGCAATGTGCGTGCGGGTCTGGAGGTCGAGTTCAGAGGGGCGGGGGTGAGGCTGGGGCGGGACATGCGCGCAGGATTCCGGAGACGATTCGCTTGGCGCGTAGAATAGCGCCTTTATTTCCGTTCGCGGCCGTCCGGCTGCATTTCAGCTTCGTGATCAGTCTCCGCAATCTGCGCCTCGCACGCGGCGCCAAGGTCCTCGTCGAAGGGGCCACGCTGCAGATCCATCCCGGCTGGAAAGTCGGCCTGACCGGCGCCAACGGCAGCGGCAAATCCAGCCTGTTCGCCATGCTGCGCGACCAGCTCCACCCCGACCAGGGCGACCTCGAGATGCCGCCGGGCTGGGTGATCGCCCACGTCGCGCAGGAAACCCCCGGCCTGGCGCGGCCCGCGATAGACTACGTGCTCGACGGCGACGCCGAATTGCGCGCCATCGAAGCCGAGCTGGCCGCAGCCGAAGCCAGCCACGACGGCGGCCGCATCGGTGAACTGCACGCCCGGCTGCACGAGATCGGCGGCTATGCGGCGCGTTCGCGCGCAGCGGCGCTGCTTGATGGCCTGGGCTTCCTGCAGTCGGACATCGAGCGCCCGGTGGCGGATTTTTCCGGCGGCTGGCGGATGCGGCTGAACCTGGCGCAGGCGCTGATGTGCCGCTCCGACCTGCTGCTGCTGGACGAGCCGACCAACCACCTCGACCTCGACGCGGTGATCTGGCTCGAAGCCTGGCTGCGCGACTATCGCGGCACCTTGCTGCTGATCTCGCACGACCGCGAGTTCCTCGATGCCTGCACCACCCACATCGCCCACATCGAGCAGCAGCGCCTGGCGCTGTACTCCGGCGGCTATTCCGACTTCGAGCGCCAGCGCGGCGAGCGCCTGCTGCAGCAGCAGGCGATGTTCGACAAGCAGCAGCGCGAGATCGCGCACATGGAGGACTACATCCGCCGCTTCCGCGCCAAGGCCACCAAGGCGCGCCAGGCGCAGAGCCGGATCAAGGCGCTGGAGCGGATGGAGCGCATCGCCGCCGCCCACGTCGATACGCCCTTCAGCTTCGCCTTCCGTGATGCCCCGCCGGCGCCCGATCCCTTGCTGCAGATCGAGGACGGCGCGGTCGGCTACGGCGAGCGCATGGTGCTGGAGCGGATATTGCTGACCCTGCGCCCCGGCGAGCGCGTCGGCCTGCTCGGGCGCAACGGCGCCGGCAAATCGACGCTGATCAAGCTGCTGGCCGGCGAACTGCCGCTGGCCGCCGGACGCAGGCTGGAAGGCAAGGGCTTGGCGACCGGCTACTTCGCCCAGCACCAGCTCGAAACCCTGCGCCCGGACGAATCCGCGCTGCAGCACATGATGCGGCTCGACCCACAGACGCGAGAGCAGGAGCTGCGCGACTACCTCGGCGGCTTCGATTTCCGCGGAGATGGTGTGGGCGGCACTTCCACGCCGGCGACCACGCCCTGCGGTCCGTTTTCGGGCGGCGAGAAGTCGCGCCTGGCGCTGGCCTTGCTCATCTGGCGGCGGCCCAACCTGCTGCTGCTGGACGAGCCGACTAATCACCTCGACCTGGAAATGCGCCACGCGCTGACGATGGCGCTGCAGGACTACGAAGGCGCGATGGTGCTGGTGTCGCACGATCGCGCGCTGCTGCGCGCCACCTGCGATCGCTTCCTGCTGGTCGATGGCGGTCGCATCCAGCTTTTCGACGGCGACCTCGACGACTACCGCGACTGGCTCGCCAGCCGCCGCGCCGAGCTTGCCGCCGCGGCCTCGGATCCCGGCCAGGCCGCCGACAAGGCCGCGCGCAAGGCCGACCGCGCCCAGGCCGCGGCTGAACGCCAGGCGCGGCTGGCGGCGCGCCGGCCGCTGGCGAAGGAGATCGAGCAGATCGACAAGCGCCTGGCGGCATGGAACAAGGAAAAAACCGAGCTCGACGAGCGCCTGGCCGATCCGACGCTATACACCGGACCGCAGGCCGGCGAGGTGCCTGCACTCAACAAACGCCAGGCAGAGCTGGCGGAGCGTATCGAGGAAGCCGAGCTGCGCTGGCTGGAACTGCACGAGGCGCTGGAAGGAATTCCGGCCGACTGAGTCGTGCTGAGAGCCCCTGTTTTACGTACAAACGACTTTAGCGCGACAGCCGCGTTTGGAGCGGCAACACGACCGTTTTCGCAGCTCGGCGCCCCCCGGCTAAAGCCATTCCGACGGATACGGGGTTCCCGGTGTGGGGCGCCCTCTATTCCGGCAGCCAGCGCGCCGGGTCGATGCCCCAGGCGGCGAAGTCCTCGTGGGCGACGATGCAGTCCTGCGAACGGCGCAGATCGATGGTTTCGGGCGGCAGGTAGTGGCCGCGGGTATGGAAGATGACTTTCACCACCGGCTGCATCATCTGGTCCTCGTTCTGCGACTGCACGACCGCCAGGCGCTGGCTTTCGAGCAGTACCAGCGAGCCGGTGGGGTAGATGCCGACGCTGCGGATGAAGGCATGCACCAGCTCCGGCTTGAAGTGGAACTTGCTCCATTCGAGCAGCTTGCGCAGCGCCTCGGTGGGCGGCATGCCCTTGCGGTAGACGCGGTTCGAGGTGAGCGCGTCATAGACGTCGACGATCGCCCCCATCTGGCCGTACAGGCTGATCTCCCCGCCCTTGAGCTTGTTCGGATAGCCGGTGCCGTCGAAGCGCTCGTGGTGTTGTGCGGCGACGTCCAGCGCGATGTCGCTGATGCCGGGCGTGTCCTGCAGGATGATCTTGCTCTGCACGACGTGGTTCTTCATCTTGACGAACTCGGCGTCGGTGAGCTTGGCAGGCTTGTTGAGGATTTCGTCCGGCACCTTGGCCTTGCCGACGTCGTGCAGCAGGGCGCCGATGGCGATCTCGCGGATGATCTCGCGCGGCTGGTCGAGCGCGCGGGCGAACGCGACCATCAGCGCGCATACCGATACCGAGTGCTGGAAAGTGTATTCGTCGTGGTCCTTGAGCCGCGCCAGCGGCAGCAGGGCGTCCTGCCGGCTGAAGATCGAATCGACCATGCGTGCGACCAGCGGCTCGATCTGCTCCATCTCGATTTGCTTGCCCAGCCGGATGTCGCCCATCATGTTGCGCACGATGAGGTTGGCCTCGCCGTGCAGGCGGCGGGCCTGTTCCAGCGTGTGGCGGGGCGGACGCGGAGGGGGCGTGCTGGCGGTAGCGGTGGCGAGGGACTGCACCACCTCGTCGGCCTGGTGCTTTTTCCGTACCGGCGCATCGGCGACGTCGAGCCCGCGCTCCGTGTCGATCCAGATCTCGGGCACGCCCAGTGCACGTATCTCGGCGACGGTTTTCTCGGTGTCGACGGTGAAGCGGCTGCGTACGAAGTTGTGATCCATCCACTCGCAGTTCAGGTCATGGACGTACATGCCTGGACGCAGTTTGTCGATGGGGATGAGTTTGAGCATATGGAAAGGGGGTGCAGTTTGCCGGGAGTATCGGACTTGTCGTCGACATAGGCCAGAGGCACCGGTTCGAAGGCGAGAAGTTGCGCACGCTCCGCCGCATGTGTGCGAAGGGGCGGCTCTTTGGCGTGGGGCACGGATGCTAGAATCGCCGTTTTGCCAAAATCTTGCCCGCAGGAGCGTACGGTGCGTATCGTCTGTCTAGACCTCGAAGGTGTGCTGGTTCCCGAAATCTGGATCGAATTCGCCGAGCGCACCGGCATCCCCGAACTGCGCCGCACCACGCGCGACGAGCCGAACTACGACACGCTGATGAAGTACCGCCTCGGCATTCTGGCGGAGAAGAAGCTCGGTCTGCCCGACATCCAGGAAGTCATCGCCAGCATGGGGCCGATGGAAGGCGCGCGGCAGTTCCTGGACGAACTGCGCGACACCTACCAGGTCGTGATCCTGTCCGACACCTTCTACGAGTTCGCCAAGCCGCTGATGAAGCAGCTCGGCCTGCCGACGCTGTTCTGCCACAGCCTCGAAGCCGACGACGAAGGCGTTCTGGTCGACTACCACCTGCGCATGCCCGACCAGAAGCGCGAGGCGGTCAGGCGCTTCAAGGAACTCAACTTCAAGGTCGTCGCCGCCGGTGATTCATACAACGACACCGCGATGCTGGGCGAAGCCCACGGCGGCATTCTGTTCCACCCGCCGGAAAACGTCGTGCGCGAATTCCCGCAGTATCCGGTGGTGCGCGACTACGCTGGCCTGCGCGCCGAGATCGACAAGGCTTTCGCCCGCGCGGGCTGAGGTTCGCACGCATCGTTCGGCGGGCGCCCGGCGTGCCCGCTGCGCCGCCGTTCTCCGAGCCGGCGCCTTTCAACTTCTTTTCTGCAGTACCCGACCATGCACCGCGAACGTTTCTATACCCTGTCCGCCTCCTGCCCCGACCGCACCGGGATCGTCGCCAAGGTGTCGAGTTTCATCGCCGAACACAAGGGCTGGATTCTCGAAACTGCGCTGCATGCCGAACCGGCGCTGGACGCCGCCAACCGCGGCCGCTACTTCATGCGCATCGAGATCCGCGCCGATTCGCTGCCCTTCATGCTGAGCGAGTTCCGCGAGCGCTTCCGCCCGATCGCCGAAGAGCTGCAGATGGAGTGGAAGATCACCGACAGCGCGGTCAAGAAGCGGGTCGTGATCCTGGTCTCGAAGCAGGAGCACTGCCTGTACGACCTGCTAGCGCGCTGGCAGTCGAAGGAACTGGACATCGAGATTCCCTGCGTGATCTCCAACCACGACACCTTCCGCGGCGTCGTCGAATGGCACGGCATTCCCTTCCATCATGTGCCGGTCACGTCCGACAACAAGGCCGCCGCCTACGCCGAAGTGCAGCGCCTGTTCGAGGAAGTGCGCGGCGACACCATGGTGCTGGCCCGCTACATGCAGATCCTGTCGCCGGACCTGTGTGCCGCCTACCCGGGCCGCATCATCAACATCCATCACAGCTTCCTGCCCAGCTTCGTCGGCGCCAAGCCTTACCACCAGGCCTACGACAAGGGTGTCAAACTGATCGGCGCCACCTGCCACTACGTCACCGCCGACCTGGACCAGGGGCCGATCATCGAGCAGGACGTGATCCGCATCGACCACTCCGACGCCGTCGAGGATATGGTCCGCTACGGCAAGGACATCGAAAAGACCGTGCTGGCACGCGGTCTGCGCTACCACCTGGAAGACCGGGTGCTGGTGCATGGGAACAAGACGATCGTGTTCCGCTGAGCATTGCGCCGCGAACTTGCTCGGGACGATGGTGACCAAGGCATGAACCGGTCATCTTGCCTGGAGCATGGAGAAATGAAGAAGCAGAAGCGCCTGAAGCCTCGGAATGCCCTGATTCCGATCCTGTTCAATGACTGCGGGCATGCGGTTCACAAGAACAAGCGCCGCGAAGAACGCGATCGACGATCGAAGCAGGAAATCGAAAACTATACCCGCGAAAAAGCGGGTATTTTTATTCCGGCATGACTCCAGCCCGGTAGCTCGCTGGACAACGCCGAAGTCCGCTAAAGCAGGCTTATCAAAAATTCAGGCGAATTCAACATATGCCGGTGCTTTCCGAAGCTTGATCCGGTTTCTGTCCTCGTGGCCTCATGCGGCTCTTGGAAACCGGGGTTTCCGAGGAGTCGTCAAGGCAAAAATCAAACTCACCAAGACCGCTGTGGAGTTGGCGCAATCCCAGACCAAGACCATCGAACTGCGGGATACGGTGATGTCCAGCTTCCCATGCAAGATACTCCTGCAGGCCGTCCTGTACCGCATGATTGCCGGCGAGCGCCGCAAGCTCGCCTCGGGCCTGCTCGGGGAGCTGATCGAATACTCAGAGATATTCCGCGGCACCATTGACGGTGCATCGGCGTATCCGCGCGAGCCGATCTGGGAGACGCTGTGGTTCAATTCGGCAGCGGTCATCGTTGCTGGCAGTAGCGCCATGTCCTTCGCCGAATGTGGCCTGATCTGACCGAGGGGGCTTCGGCCCTTTTTTGCTGCGCCCGGCGGTGCAACTCCGGCCCTTACTGGCCTGCATGCTCGCCGTCAAGGGCTGCGTGCGCCCCGCGCGCTTGCGTCCTGGCAGCCGTCTCTGACCTCTGGCTGCTTGCGCCGTGCCCCGGAACGGGCGGGTAATTCCGCCCGGCAAGCAGCATCCGTCTACTTCACGGCCGGCCTGTCGCCGGACACGGAGTTGTGGGAAGCGCAGTTAGGAAACGCCCTTCGCTCCGGTTGGTCGCAAGGGCAGGGTGCGTGCGGTCATTGTGTCCGAGGTGTTTGAAGAGATAGCGCGGGGGGAGATTCCTGTACTCATTGGCCGGGCTCCTGAATTCTATGGTCCAGGCAAGACGCAGAGCTTCACGAACGCGCTGGTCATCGAAAAACTCCAGGCCAGTAAGAAATCGCGCGTGCCGGTGCGCGACCATTCCGGGGATTTGACCGAGGCGCTTATTTGGCTGGATCGATTGCTGGATGGACTCAAGGCCGCTTGATCTAGACCCTGGGCGGGTGCGTACGGCGGCTGGAAGCCTGCCTGATACGGGGAAGATTGATTTCAAGCCAATCCGCAAGTGCGGCGACATGCGCGGCCGCTTCCTCCCCTAGGGGGGTTAGGTCGTACTCGACGTGCGGTGGGACAACCGGATAGGAGGTCCGGCGGATCAATCCGTCCGCTTCCAGGCGCTGCAGCGTCTGCGCTAACATTTTCTCGCTGACCCCGCCGGCCTTTCGACGCAGTGCGCTGAAGCGCAAAGTGCCATCGCGCAATGCGATCAGACACAAAACGCCCCACAGGCTGGTGATGTGGGAAAAAATTTCGCGCGATTCGCAGTTTCCGGGGCCAATGAAGAGATCTCCGCGCCGAACGCGCGAGGTCAATGTCCCGTCATCCGAGGTTTGGGCAGAAAGGTCGGAAAGCGGGCTAGCGCTAGGGTGGCTTTTCATACTAACCCCAAGGTGCGTACTTACTGATTGGAATGAACAGGATTAGAGTGCAGCGCAAACCGCAAGTCAAATTTCCGGTTCTTATGAAAGAGAGGCTCCCCAAGTATGAAATCCATTCGTTTGCGCAGCCCCTTTGGCCTGGAGCACTTCGAGCAGGTTGAACTGGCCGATCCCGGCGCGCCCGGACCCGGAGAAATCCGCGTGCGCTTGCACGCCAGTTCGCTCAACGCCCATGACCTGGCGGTGGTGCTGGGGCAACTTCCGGTCGCCGATGGCCGCATTCCGCTGTCCGACGGCGCCGGTGTGGTTGAGGCTATTGGTACCGGGGTCAGCGAGTTCGCCGTGGGCGACCGGGTAGTTTCCACTTTCTTCCCGCCCTGGCTGGCCGGCGAACCGCAGTTTGCCGGGTTCGCACACACGCCGGGGGACGGCATCGACGGCTATGCCGTCGAAGTGACAGTGCGCCCTGCTACCGCCTTTACGCATGCACCCAAGGGTTACAGCCATGTCGAGGCGGCCACGTTGACCACCGCCGGCCTGACCGCCTGGCGGGCGCTGGTGGTTGAAGGCAGCATCAAGCCTGGCGACACTGTGCTGCTGCTGGGCACCGGTGGGGTTTCCATATTCGCCCTGCAACTCGCCAAAGCGGCGAGTGCGACGGTGCTGCTGGCCTCTTCCTCGGACGAAAAACTCGAACGGGCCCGCCAACTGGGCGCAGATCATCTCATCAACTACCACGAGCAGCCGGAATGGGCCGAACGGGTGCTGGAGATCACCGCCGGGCGCGGTGTCGATCTGGCCGTTGAGGTCGGTGGCCCCGGGACGCTGGCGCAATCGATAAAGGCAACCCGCATCGGCGGGCACATCGCGCTGATCGGCATGCTCACCGGCTTTGCCGGCGTGGTGCCCACCATCGAACTGATGGCGCGCCAGCAGCGCGTCACCGGCATCGGTGTAGGTAGCCGCCAACACCAGATGGAACTGGTGCGCGCCCTCGATGCGACTGGTATCCGCCCGATGATCGACCGCAACTTCGCCCTGCGCGACATCGCCGATGCTTTCCGTCTGCAGCAGGCGGGGAGGCACTTCGGCAAGATCGGACTGGACTACGCACTTTGATCGGTCTATGAACGGTGGCTCCTCGATCCAGCGAGACGGTCCCGCTTTCAACCAACAGAGGAAACATGATGTCCAACGCGCTCTACACCACCTCTGCGCTTTCCACGGGCGACGCCCGAAACGGCCACGTCCGCAGTGAAGATGGTTTGCTCGACCTCGATCTCGTTCATCCCGAATCGTTGGGCGGCGCCGGCAACAGGACCAACCCGGAACAGCTTTTCGCTGCCGGCTATGCCGCCTGCTTCCACTCGGCACTCAAGCATATCGCCCGAAGCCGCAAGATCACCCTGGCGCACTCGGAAGTGGAGAACCAGATCAGCCTGCACCAGGCAGAAGACAAATCGTTCTTCCTGAGCGCCGCCTTGACTGTGCGCCTGGGCGGCGTAGATCAGGCCACGGCCGAAGAACTGGCCCAACAGGCGCACAAGACCTGCCCTTATTCCAATGCGGTGCGCGGCAACATCGACGTGGCGCTGAACGTGACGGTGGAATGAGCCGGTAGGCATGCCCCAGCGCGTCGACAAAGCCGAGCGCCACGGTCTCGGTGGCTTCGCTCAGGTAGCAGGCAACTGCGTCGTCCACATCCCGGTTGGCCTGTTCGCGCGGGACGACGGGTTTGCGCTTCATGCCCGGGTAGCGGGTTTGGCGGCCTTTCGCACATGGTCGCGCAAGCCATCGAAATAGCTTGCGTCGGCAGGCGCTGCCGGAGCCGAGGCGACTCCGGCAGCATGGACGATGAAAAACGGCGCCCCTCGCAGGGCGCCGGTGGAGATCGAAGCCAGGGGAGGGGCCGGCTTCGCAGGTGACAGCGGTGGTGTTACATGCGGTAGGCGGATTCGCCGTGTGCGCTGATGTCCAGGCCTTCGCGCTCTTCCTCTTCCGACACGCGCAGGCCGACCATCACGTCGATGAGCTTGTAGGCGATCAGCGAGACGACACCGCTCCAGACGATGGTGATGATCACGCCGTAGGTCTGGATCCACAGTTGCGAGGCGATCGAGAAGTCCGCGTCGCCGGTGCCGCCCAGGCCGGGGGCTGCCAGCACGCCGGTGAGGATGGCGCCGACGATGCCGCCGATGCCATGGACGCCGAAGACGTCGAAGGCGTCATCCACCCGCAGCATGCGCTTCAGGCCACCCACGCCCCACAGGCAGGCCAGGCCGGCGATCAGGCCGAGGACGATCGAGCCCATCGGGCCGATGAAGCCGGCGGCGGGGGTCACGGCGACCAGGCCGGCGACTGCGCCCGAGGCGGCGCCCAGCATCGAGGGTTTGCCCTTCAGCACCGCTTCGCCGGTGATCCACGACACGGTCGCGGCGCCGGTGGCGAGGATGGTGTTGATGAAGGCGAGGCCGGCGATGCCGTCGGCGGCACCGGCCGAGCCGGCGTTGAAGCCGAACCAGCCCACCCACAGCAGCGAGGCACCGACCATGGTCAGGGTCAGGCTGTGCGGTGCCATCGATTCACGGCCGAAGCCGATGCGCTTTCCCACCATGTAGGCGCCCACCAGGCCGGCCACGGCGGCGTTGATGTGCACCACGGTGCCGCCGGCGAAGTCGAGCGCGCCGTCCTGGGCCAGCAGGCCGCCGCCCCACACCATGTGCGCAACCGGGATGTAGCTGAAGGTGAACCACAGCACGCTGAAGATCATCACCGCCGAGAACTTGATGCGCTCGGCGAAGGCACCGACGATCAGCGCGCAGGTGATGGCGGCGAAGGTCGATTGGAAGGAGATGAAGACGTATTCCGGAATGGTGCTCAGCGCCGAGGACATGGTGTCCGGCGTGATGCCGCTCAGGAACAGCTTGCTGAAGTCGCCGTAGAAAGTGCCTTCACCGCCGAAAGCGAGGCTGTAGCCGTAGATGGCCCACAGGATGGTGATCGTCGAGAAGATCATGAAGACCTGCATCAGCACCGACAGCATGTTCTTGGCGCGGCCGAGGCCGCCGTAGAACAGTGCGAGGCCGGGGATGACCATCAGGATGACGAGCATCGTCGAGGTCAGCATCCAGGCGGTGTCGCCGGCGCTGAGTGCCGGGGCCGCTTCGGCGGCGTCCTGGGCGAAGGCGCTGCCGGCGGCGAACAGGGCCGGCAGGAGTGCGAACAGCTTTTTCATTTTGATGTGCTCCCTTACAGCGCGTCCGGGCCGGTTTCGCCGGTACGGATGCGGATGGCCTGTTCCAGATCGAAGACGAAGATCTTGCCGTCGCCGATCTTGCCGGTGGCGGCGGACTTTTCGATGGCCTCGATGACCTGTTCGAGGATGTCGTCGGCCACGGCGGCCTCGATCTTCACCTTGGGCAGGAAATCGACGACGTATTCGGCGCCGCGATAGAGCTCGGTGTGGCCCTTCTGGCGGCCGAAGCCCTTGACCTCGGTGACGGTGATGCCTTGCACGCCGATGGCGGACAGGGCTTCGCGCACTTCGTCGAGCTTGAAGGGCTTGATGATGGCTGCGATGAATTTCATGGTTTTTCTCCAGTTCTGCGGGCTGGCCGGTCAGAAGGACTTGCTGACCGACAGGATGAAGCGCTCGTCGGCGAGGTCGGAGTGCTTGATGTCGGAATCGACGTAGTGCAGGCCGAAGTCGAAGCCGCCGAATTCTTTGGTGACGCCGAGCTTCCAATCGTCATAGTCGTCGCCGCCCTTGATGTCGTTGTAGCCGTAGTGCAGGTCGAGCTTGAAGCCGGCGCCGAGCTCGAATTCGGCGCCGAGGTCGTAGTACTGGCTGCCTTCGGAGTCGCGCAGGCCGAACAGGTCGGTGAAGGCGTAGGAATACTTGAAGGACAGGAACTCCCACGACAGGCCGAGGTAGCCTTCCAGCGTGTTCGGTTTGGTCATGCCGGTTTCCGCCTTCCACACCGAGCCGTAGCTGCCGGGGTAGTAGTACTGCAGCAGGCCGACGTCGTAGCCGATCGGGCCGGCTTCGCCCGCGTAGCCGGCGTAGAAGTCGATTTCCAGGCTGTTGCCGGACGACTTGCTGACCTCGGCGTCGTTGATCCAGGACACGTTGGTGGCCCACACGCCGGCATAGAAGCCGCTCGAATGCGTGTAGTCGAAGCCGCCCTGCAGCGCCGGGCGCTCGTCGGTCTGGCTGATGCCGCGGTAGGCGTAGTCCGAGACGATGCTCACGTTGGCCGAGAAGGGGCTGTCCTCGGCATGGGCGATGCCGGCACATGGAAGCGCGGCGATGAGGGCGGATACAGCAAGCGTCTTGTGCATGGTGCTCTCCTGGCAGAGGAAGTTGGATTTCCGACGAACAGTCTTTAGCAGGCCCCGTGCCAGTCCCCGGAACACCAGGATTCATGCGGGTTTCGGCCTGGAGGGCGCTGTGTTGCCGGGTGTTTTTGTTGCGCCGCGCAAAGGAATCGGGCGCAACTTGGTGCGTGACGCACCAAAGTGGTGCATTTGAGCCAGCACGGTGCGCCGGTGGCCGATCGGGCGGGCGTGCTAGACTTTCACCATCCATCACCGGCCATCGATACACGCTCATGTCTACTCCGCGCTTCCTCGACGAAATCGGCGCCAAGCTCTCCGAACTGGCAGCCAACAGCCCTGCCCGCGACATCGAAAAGAACGTCAAGGCCATGCTCGGCAGCGCCTTCGGCAAGCTCGATCTGGTCACGCGCGAGGAATTCGAAGTCCAGCGCGAAGTGCTGGCGCACGCGCGCCAGAAGCTCGCCGAACTCGAAGCCCGCGTCGCCGAGCTGGAACGTGCGCGCGCCGGCGAGGGCGACAAGCCGGCCTGAGCGTCGCCCCCGGCCGCCATCTCCTGGATGATGCCGGCTTAATCTTTTGTCATCGATGCGTTCCCGCTAGACTGGCGATCCGTCCAGTCCGGAGAACCGCATGTCTCTCGCGCTCGTGCGCAGCCGCGCGCTCGACGGCCTCGATGCCCCCGAGGTCACGGTCGAGGTGCATCTGGCCAATGGCCTGCCTGCCTTCAGCCTCGTCGGCCTGCCCGATACCGAAGTGCGCGAGGCGCGCGACCGCGTGCGCGCCGCGCTGCAGACTTCGCAGTTTGAGTTCCCCCAGCGGCGGATCACCGTCAACCTGGCGCCGGCCGACCTGCCCAAGGAAGGCGGCCGCTTCGACCTGGCTATCGCGGTGGGCATCCTCGTTGCCTCCGGCCAGGTGTCCGGCAAGCTGCTCGACGGCCTGGAGTTCTGCGGTGAGCTGTCGCTGAACGGCGAGTTGCGCGCGGTGCGCGGCGTACTGGCGGTGGCGCTGGCGGCCGGACGCGGGGGACATGCGCTGGTGGTGGCGCCGGCCAACGCCGCGGAAGCGGTGCTGGCACGGGAGACGACGGTGCTGCCGGCGGGCAGCCTGTGCGCGGTGGCGGCTCATCTGAACGGCCACACCGCGCTGGCGCCGCAGCCGTGCAGCAGCCCGTTGCTGCAGCCTGTCCGGGGATCGGACCTGGCCGACGTGCGCGGCCAGCTACAGGCGCGCCGCGCGCTGGAAGTGGCCGCAGCCGGTGCCCATGCGCTGCTGCTGTTCGGGCCGCCGGGTACCGGCAAATCGATGCTGGCGCAGCGCCTGCCCGGCCTGCTGCCGCCGATGTCCGAAGCCGAGGCGCTGGAAACGGCGGCGGTGAGTTCGCTGGAAGGCCGCTTCGACGCCGCGCGCTGGGCGCAGCGGCCGATGCGCGCACCGCATCATTCCGCTTCGGCGGCGGCGCTGGTCGGCGGTGGCACAACGCCGCGTCCAGGCGAGATTTCCCTCGCCCACAATGGCGTCTTGTACCTGGACGAACTGCCCGAGTTCGACCGCCGTGTACTCGAATCCCTGCGCGAGCCACTGGAAAGCGGCTGCATCAGCGTATCGCGGGCGCGGCGGCGGGCGGAGTTTCCCGCGCGCTTCCAGCTGGTGGCGGCGATGAACCCCTGTCCCTGCGGCTTTCTGGGCCATCCGCGCAAGGCCTGCCGATGCACGCCGGAGCAGATCGCACGCTACCGCGGGCGCCTGTCGGGGCCGCTGCTCGACCGCATCGACCTGGTGGTGGAAGTGCCGGTGCTGGAGCACGAAGAGCTCGCTTCGGCTGCGCCCGGGCCATCGTCGATGGAAGTGCGGGCGCGGGTCGAGCAGGCGAGGGCGGTGCAGATCGAGCGTCAGGGCGTGGTCAATGCCCGGCTCGACAGCCGCGGCGTGGAGCGTTTCTGCATGCCGGACCAGGACGGTGCGGCCTTGCTGAAGCAGGCGATGAGCCGGCTGGATTTTTCCGCGCGGGCCTATCACCGCGTCCTGCGCGTGGCGCGCACGCTGGCGGACATGGCAGGTGCCGCACGGCCCGGTGCGGCGCAGATGGCCGAGGCGATCCAGTACCGCCGCAGCCTGGATGGGCGCTGAGCGCGGGCCGGCCCGCCCCTCAGCACTGCTCCCACGGCAGGCCGTCGAAGCGCCAGCCGCTCACCGAGTTGCGGTGATGATGTTCATCGAGTTCGCCTTCGAAGCCGTGCTGCACGTTGTAGACGTCTTCGAAGCCGGCCTCGAGCAAGGCCTCGCCGGCCGTTTCCGAGCGATTGCCCGAACGGCAGATCAGCAGGATCGGACGGCCGCCGCCGTTGCCGGCCAGCTTGCGCACTTCGCCGACGAAATGCGGATTCACCTCCCATTCGGGGCCGTCGTTCCACGATACGTGGATCGCGCCGACCGGATGCCCGACGAACAGGTATTCGATTTCGCTGCGCACGTCGATCAGCAGCGCTTCCGGGTTCGCCTGCAGGAAGGCATGCGCTTCTTTGGGGGTGATCTGCTTCATGCGTCGTTCTCCTGGAGTGCAGGATTATATTCTGAACAACGAATGTACGAACGGCGGAAGCGCTCCGGGCAGGGCAGGCCGCATGGGAACGGTATGACTTTCCCCTTTCCCTGGAAGGAAGAGGGAGGCTCGCGAAGGAACTCCCGACCAGGGACGCCCGGTCAGGGGCTCTCAGCGCAGCGGCGCCCGCCCAGCCATGGACGCCCCCGGCCTCAGGCGATCTCGCCCAGATAGGCTTCGCGCACCTTCGGGTCGGCCAGCAGCTCGCTGCCGGAGCCGGTGAGGGTGACCTTGCCCGACTCCATCACGTAGCCGCGCTGGGCGAATTCCAGCGCCAGGTTGGCGTTCTGCTCGACCAGCAGGATGGTGACGCCGTCGCGGGCGACCGACTGCACGACCTCGAAGATCTTCTCCACCACCAGCGGCGCCAGCCCCATCGAAGGCTCGTCCAGCAGCAGCAGCCTGGGGCGGGACAGCAGCGCGCGGCCGATCGCGACCATCTGCTGCTCGCCGCCCGACAGCGTGCCGGCGACCTGGTGCAGGCGCTCCTTGACGCGCGGCAGCATGGTGTAGACGCGCTCCAGGTCGGCCTCGATGCCGGCCTTGTCCTTGCGCGTGTAGGCGCCCATGCGCAGGTTCTCTTCCACCGTCAGGCGGGTGAAGATGCCGCGCCCTTCCGGCACCAGCGCGACGCCGCGGCGCAGGCGCCGGTGGGCCGGCACGGCGTTGAGCTTGTCGCCCTGGTACATGATGCTGCCGCCTGCGATCGGCAGCACGCCGGCGATGGCGTTGAGCGTGGTGGTCTTGCCGGCGCCGTTGGCGCCGATCAGGCAGACGAGTTCGCCGGCCCACAGGTCGAGGTCGATGCCCTTCACTGCCTGGATGCCGCCGTAGGCGATCTGCAGGTTCTGCAACTGCAGCAGCGGAGACGTGGGATTAGTGTGCATGCTTGCCTCCGCCCAGGTAGGCGGCGATGACCGCTTCGTTCTTCTGCACCTCGAAGGGGACGTCCTCGGCGATCTTCTTGCCGAAATCCAGCACCGCGACGCGGTCGCACAGGCCCATCACCAGTTTCACATCGTGTTCGATCAGCATCACGGTGACGCCGTCGTGGCGGATCTGCTCGATCAGCAGCTTGAGCTGGGCGGTTTCGGTGGCGTTCATGCCCGCGGCGGGTTCGTCCAGCGCCAGCAGTTGCGGCTCGGTGGCCAGCGCACGGGCGATCTCCAGCCGGCGCTGGTCGCCGTAGGACAGGTTCTTCGATACCACTTCTGCGAAGCGGCCGATGCCGACATAGTCGAGCAGCTCGTAAGCGCGCTCGGTGGTCAGGCGCTCTTCCTCGCGGGTGTGGCGGTTCTGCGTCAGGATGCCCCACACGCCCGCCTTGGTGCGGATGTGGTGGCCGGCCATGACGTTCTCGAGCGCGGTCAGGTCGCGGAACAGGCGGATGTTCTGGAAGGTGCGGGCGATGCCGCGGCCGACGATCTTGTGCGGCTTGCCGACCGGCAACTCGCTGCCGTTGAAGACGAACTCGCCGCCGTCCGGCGTGTAGGCGCCGGTCAGCACGTTGAAGAAGGTGGTCTTGCCGGCGCCGTTGGGGCCGATCAGGCCGTAGACCTCGCCCTTGTTGATCGTCAGCGAGACGTCGGTCAGCGCCTGCAGGCCGCCGAAACGCTTGCCGATGTTGCGGGCTTCGAGCAGCGTGATCACAGCGCACCCTCCCGCTTCATGTTCTCGGGGTGGGCGTAGCGCGCGCGGGCCGGGATCATGCCGGTGGGGCGCAGCAGCATCATCAGGATCATCGCCAGCGACAGCAGCAGCATGCGCAGCACCTCGGGGTCGAGGATCACAGTGCCGAACAGCGTCTGCTGCAGCGGAATGGCGATGTCGCGCAGGATCTCGGGCAGCATCGCCAGCACGAAGGCGCCGACGATGGCGCCGGCGATGTTGCCCATGCCGCCGAACACCACCATCGTCAGCACCGCGATGGACTCCATCAGGCTGAAGCTCTCGGGGCTGACGAAGCCCTGGAAGGCGCCGAACAGCGCGCCCGCGACGCCGCCGAAGGTGGCGCCGAGCGAGAAGGCCAGCAGCTTCATGTTGCGGGTGTTGATGCCGATTGCCTTGGCCGCCAGCTCGTCATCGCGCATCGCCGCCCAGGCGCGGCCGACGCGCGAGATCTGCAGGCGCTGGATGAACACGATCGAGCCGGCCACGCACAGCAGAAAGAAGTAGTAGTACAGGAACAGCGAATTGATCGAGAAGGTCTCGGTGACCTGCAGATTGCGCGACAGATCCCAGCCGAACAGGTTGATCGGGTCGAGCATGTTGATGCCCTGCGGCCCGTTGGTGATGTTGACCGGGTAGTTCAGGTTGAGCATGAAGATGCGGATGATCTCGCCGAAGCCCAGGGTCACGATCGCTAAATAGTCTCCTCGTAATCGGAGTACCGGGAAGCCCAGCATGATTCCCGCCAGCGCGGCGAAGGCCGCCCCCAGCGGCAATACCAGCCAGAACGGCATGTGTATGTCGAAGTGCGGCGAGGCGAGGAAGGCGAAGGTGTAGGCGCCCACCGCGTAGAAGGCGATGTAGCCCAGGTCGAGCAGGCCGGCGAAGCCCACCACCAGGTTCAGGCCCAGCGCCAGCATCATGTACAGCAGGGCGAAGTCGAGGATGCGCACCCAGCTGCGGCCGAACTGCCAGGCGATGATCGGCGCGACCAGGGCGATGATGATGATGAGCCAGCGCGCCGCCATCGGGTTGCGCTTGCCCAGCCAGGGCACGGCGGAAACGAGTTCGTTCATGGTCGTGGGCTTCCCTTATGCGCGGTCCGACACGCGTTCGCCGAGCAGGCCGGTGGGCTTGAAGATCAGCACCAGGCCCAGGATGATGAAGGCGAAGATGTCCTGGTAGGACGAGTTCAGGAAACCGAAGGTGAGGTGTTCGATGTAGCCCGCGCCGAAGGATTCGACCAGGCCCAGCATGATGCCGCCGAGCATCGCGCCGCCCAGGTTGCCGATGCCGCCCAGCACCGCGGCGGTGAAGGCCTTGAGGCCCGGCATGAAGCCCATGCCGTAGTGGGCGATGCCGTAGTTGCTGGCGTACATCACCCCCGCCACGGCGGCCAGCGCCGCGCCGACGACGAAGGTGAAGGCGATGATGGCGTTGGTGTCGACCCCCATCAGGCTGGCGACGCGATGGTTCTCGGCGGTGGCGCGCATCGCGCGGCCGATGCGGGTGCGGGTCACCAGCAGCGACAGCCCGATCATGATCGCGGCCGAAGCGACGATGATGATGACCTGCACCGGGGTGATGAACACGCCCTCGATCGGCTGCAGCGGCGTGGTCGAGATGAGCTGCGGGAAGGTGTGGTAGTTGCGGCCCCAGATGATCATCGCGATCGTCTGCAGCAGGAAGGACATGCCGATCGCGGTGATCAGCGGCGCCAGCCGCGGGGCGTTGCGCAAGCGCCGGTAGGCGAGCCGCTCCATCAGGAAACCCAGGGTCATACAGACCGGTATCGCCACCATCAGTGCGATGGTCAGCATGTAGATCGGCGACATGCCGGGCGCGACGCCCATCAGGAACATCATGGTCTGCAGGGCGGTCAGCGCACCGACCATCAGCACGTCGCCGTGGGCGAAGTTGATGAGGCCGAGGATGCCATAGACCATCGTGTAGCCCAGGGCGATCAGCGCATAGACGCTGCCGATCACCAGGCCGTTGATCAGTTGCTGGATGAGGGTTTCCATTGTCGACGGGTAGCGCTTTCAGGAAGGATTGAATGATCCTGCCCCCGCACGGCGGTGCGCGGGGGCAGGCCGTCGCTCAGAGTGCGACCCAGTCGCCGTCCTTGAACTGGTAGACGGTGACCGCGCCTTCCTTCAGGTCGCCGTTGTCGTCGAAGGAAACATTGCCGGTCACGCCGTCGAAGTTGGTGGCCTTCAGCTCGGGCAGGTACTTGGCCGGCTCGACCGAACCCGCGCGCTCCATCGCCTTGATGATCGCCATCGCCGCATCGTAGGCATAGGGCGCATAGACCTGCACGTTGCCGCCGAAGCGCTTCTGGTAGTCCTCGCGGAACTTGGCGCCGCCCGGCATCTTCTCGATCGGCAGGCCGGCCATCGAGCAATACGTGGTCGAGCTGATCGCATCGCCCGCCAGCTTGATCATCTCGGGGCTGCAGCCGCCGTCGCCGGTCATGAACTTGGCGTTGATGCCGAGCTGCTTGATCTGGCGTAGCATCGGCCCGGCTTGGGCATCCATGCCGCCGAAGAAGATCACGTCCGGGTTGGCGGCGCGGATCTTGGTCAGGATGGCGTTGAACTCGGTCGCCTTGTCGGTGGTGAACTCACGTGCCACCACCTGGGCGCCGGCCGCCTTCACCGCCTTGTCGGTCTCGTCCGCCAGGCCCTGGCCGTAGGCAGTGCGGTCGTCGATGATCGCCACCTTGGCCGCGCCCAGCGTCTTCACCGCGAAATCGCCCAGCGCGCCGCCCTGTTGCACGTCGTTGGCGATGGTGCGGAACACGCCCTTGTAGTTCTGCAGCGTCAGCTTGGGATTGGTCGAAGCCGGCGACACCTGCGGCACACCGCCCTGGTCATAGATGCGCGAAGCTGGAATCGACGTGCCGGAGTTCAGATGGCCGACCACCCCCTTCACGCCCGCATCCACCAGGCGCTGGGCCACCGTGGTACCGGTGCGCGGGTCGGCCTGGTCATCCTCGCCGACCAGTTCGAACTTGACCTTCTGCCCGCCGATGTCGGCGCCGCCCTGCGCATTGACCGTCTCGATCGCCATCCGGGTGCCGTTCTCCAGATCCTTGCCCAGGTGCGAGATGGTGCCGGTCAGCGGCGCGGCATTGCCGAGCTTGACGACCTGCTGCGCATGGGCAGCGCTCAGGCCAATGCTCATGACTGCGAGTGCGACGATGGTTTGCTTCATGTTTGATCTCCTGCGAGCCCAAGTGATGACTGATGATGTTGTCCGATGCATCCGCGAGGCCTTGTCTCCCCTCGTCGAGGCCGAACCCTGCCCGGCCCCTGTCCCCCTGCCACTGCTGCGCACGTCCGCCATGTGGCAAAAGTTTGCGTATTCTGCACAAAAACGGGGCGCAGATATGCTCCGTCGTGAGGCCTTGCGCCATCTCCCGGTGCTGCAATGCAGCGGCAAATGCCAGTGCCTTGTGCGGAGAAAGGCAAAACTCGAGTCGTGCAAGCCTTTTGGTGCATCGGATATGGATGGTGCGATGCACAAATCGTGCCAGATGGTGGATTGCCCGGATCGAGTGCATGCTGGAAGGGGAGGATGAGTGTCTGGTGGTGCTGGCGTGTTGGAGTCTGGTAAAGCGTCGGCTGCAGATTGCTCGAGTTGCCGAAGATGGTGTGGCTTTTGTTAATCAATAAGCTGTGGCTAGTCTGTGCGACAGTGCAGGGGCGCCAAGCCGGCTGTGGCGTGGTGTTTTTCTGGGCTGCCTATACGGTAGTGATGTCTGTCTACTCATGCCGTATTGGCACCTATGTTTTCTAAGCTGCCCATACGGCAGTGAAGGGCCTGTTCCTTCACGCCGACGATGTTGATGCTTTCTAAGCTGCCTATACGGCAGTGAAGATCTGGTGCCTTGGAGTTGGCCGGAATCCATTTTTCTAAGCTGCCTATACGGCAGTGAAGTCTTCAGGATCTCGCTATAGCCGCGCCTATGATTTCTAAGCTGCCTATACGGCAGTGAAGACACCACGAGTAACGACCTGGCGGAGGTCAAGTTTCTAAGCTGCCTATACGGCAGTGAAGCCGCCTGCCGCACGCCGGATGTCCTCGGGCGTTTTCTAAGCTGCCTATACGGCAGTGAAGCTTGCCGTGGCGGTCCGCGGTGTAGCGGGCTTTTTCTAAGCTGCCTATACGGCAGTGAAGCCGGCATGACGATGCCGCCGCCGCAACCGACATTTCTAAGCTGCCTATACGGCAGTGAAGAAATACAGCCGAGGCGGAATGTTTCGCTTATGTTTCTAAGCTGCCTATACGGCAGTGAAGAGGCTTTCTTCCGCGACGAGATCGAGGGTGAATTTCTAAGCTGCCTATACGGCAGTGAAGACATCCATCGCGTTGATCGGATCGGCCCAGAATTTCTAAGCTGCCTATACGGCAGTGAAGGTGGTCTTCTCGAAGCTCGACGGGCTGGGCAATTTCTAAGCTGCCTATACGGCAGTGAAGTTGCCGCTGGCCGGGCCGCGTCGGCTAACAGCTTTCTAAGCTGCCTATACGGCAGTGAAGGTTGCCCGCATCGGACGTATATGCGGCATCATTTTCTAAGCTGCCTATACGGCAGTGAAGAGCCCCACGCTGAACGACACCGCGACCAATGCTTTCTAAGCTGCCTATACGGCAGTGAAGCGCATGCTCTCGCCCTCAACGACAAGGCAAAATTTCTAAGCTGCCTATACGGCAGTGAAGGTCGAGGTTGGTCGGGCATAGTGCGTTCTTCATTTCTAAGCTGCCTATACGGCAGTGAAGTTCGGTCCCGATTACCTGCCCCGACGAGTTACTTTCTAAGCTGCCTATACGGCAGTGAAGCACTGCCGTGAGGTCCGCAATCGAGCGGCTCATTTCTAAGCTGCCTATACGGCAGTGAAGTCGTAGGTGTCGTTACCCGAGCTTTTCACGCCTTTCTAAGCTGCCTATACGGCAGTGAAGCAAAACGCTCTTCACACTCGATATCGTCAAGCTTTCTAAGCTGCCTATACGGCAGTGAAGTTAGGTTTGCGAGTAGAAAGCAGGCGGCAACATTTCTAAGCTGCCTATACGGCAGTGAAGACAGCCAGCAAAACGCCGGCTTCGCCCGCGGCTTTCTAAGCTGCCTATACGGCAGTGAAGTGGGCTCCGATCGCGTCCGGGCTTTGGTTTTTTTTCTAAGCTGCCTATACGGCAGTGAAGGATCATGGCAACCTTGTCATCGGCGACGATGATTTCTAAGCTGCCTATACGGCAGTGAAGGATGGCGCCGATGATGATGGCGAGCTCGTTCATTTCTAAGCTGCCTATACGGCAGTGAAGTCGGCGATCGTGACGCCCTCGGCCTGAGGGCTTTTCTAAGCTGCCTATACGGCAGTGAAGGGCATCATGATCAAAGCCATGCGTATCAGGAATTTCTAAGCTGCCTATACGGCAGTGAAGATGCAGCGGGCAGCGGCGCGCGCGTGCTCGGCTTTCTAAGCTGCCTATACGGCAGTGAAGTTCTCCGTGTTGATGTCGTCGCCCGTGTGACTTTTCTAAGCTGCCTATACGGCAGTGAAGAAGGAAGGCAACTACAGCTATCGGCTGTACAATTTCTAAGCTGCCTATACGGCAGTGAAGGGACCGACCCTTTACGGGTCGCCTGCGTAGCATTTCTAAGCTGCCTATACGGCAGTGAAGACGAACGAAGGGAGTGCGGTAGGACGGTGAAGCTTTCTAAGCTGCCTATACGGCAGTGAAGTCCAAGCGGTGCGGCCCGCTGCTGGCGGGCCATTTCTAAGCTGCCTATACGGCAGTGAAGGGGGCAAGACCTACGGGACGTGCATCCGATGTTTTCTAAGCTGCCTATACGGCAGTGAAGACGGGAAGTTCGCATCATCCGTGATCGTGAATTTTCTAAGCTGCCTATACGGCAGTGAAGCTGGTGATAGAAGTTCCGACCCCGATCACATTTTTCTAAGCTGCCTATACGGCAGTGAAGTTTGTTGTCGGCCTGGCCCGTCATTCCGTCAATTTCTAAGCTGCCTATACGGCAGTGAAGAACTCGCCATGACGAAGATCTCCGGGTGGGATTTTCTAAGCTGCCTATACGGCAGTGAAGCCTTGCCGATTCCGGCAAGACGGTCGTGAGCTTTTCTAAGCTGCCTATACGGCAGTGAAGTCGAAGTCGCGCGGGGGTGGTTCGACCATGCATTTCTAAGCTGCCTATACGGCAGTGAAGGGCGCCGATCGCGGCCAGGCCGATGGGCGACATTTCTAAGCTGCCTATACGGCAGTGAAGGCGACGCGCCGGTACCACGTCCGCGCCGTCCTTTTCTAAGCTGCCTATACGGCAGTGAAGCAGTCAGATGAACCACCCCGACCTGCTACGCATTTCTAAGCTGCCTATACGGCAGTGAAGGCCGGTTCGCTTACGATGGGCGGCAGGACGCTTTTCTAAGCTGCCTATACGGCAGTGAAGCTCGATCAGTTCGCCCGTCACCTTGTCCGCTGTTTCTAAGCTGCCTATACGGCAGTGAAGCATAAGTTGCTGCACGGTGAGTCGTTCCTGCTTTTCTAAGCTGCCTATACGGCAGTGAAGTGGCTGTTCGAGCTGGTCAAGAAGGCGATCGATTTCTAAGCTGCCTATACGGCAGTGAAGAAATCGGCCATGTAATCGATCTTTTCCGCATCTTTCTAAGCTGCCTATACGGCAGTGAAGCAGAGGTCTGCAGCAGGAATAAGCGCCCATTTTTTCTAAGCTGCCTATACGGCAGTGAAGTAGCTGATTTTCCTGATAAGTTGCTATTTTTTAAAGAGAAAAATTGATCCGAGTGTTTTTAACCCTTTCTTTGTCAGGCTGTGTAAGTTATTGATTTTTAAAGGCCTACACAGTTTGGCCAAAAAAAGGGTCAGAACCACGGCACGGTGGTGGTGGCACTCAGACCGTAGGCGCTGAAGGCGCCTGGTTGAGCGGAGTCTTGCAGAGGACTGTGGCGGATGAACAGGCGGAAGTGCTCGCCGCTACTGTTGCTCCGGAGGTTGACGAAGGGAAGGTCGCTACGTTGGGCGGCACTGTCCGGAATTCGTGCCTGGGCTGCTGCCGCGTCGAGATTGTGGCGCTTCATCAGTCGGCGGCGCAGCCGTTCGGGATTGCTGTCGACCTGTACGCGGCTCACACAACGGTGCTTGGTCTGCTGCGGCGTGGGAACTGTTGCACCGATGTTCAGATGATCGCGCATTCCGGTTAGCCAGTTCAGCGCCATCAACTGATTCAGCACCTCGGCATTGCCGTGCAGACGCAGGCGGGAGCCGAGGCCACTTCCGGCTTTTTCGACGTCCGGAAAGCTGATGCCCACATCGTTGCGGTGCAGGTCGTGCAGGCCGCGATGCAGCTTGGCGAACAAGGCGCTCATCAGTTGAGAGGCGGGGAACTCCGGATCAGGCAGCAGGGTGAGGTCGAGGTAGTGATCCATGTTTCACCCCTTGTCTGCGTCACCGAACACGCCGCCGCGAATCAGTGTTGCGATGACGAAGTGCTGTTGCTCCGATGCCGGGACTTTATCTTTGACAACCCAGCCATCGAATAGACTGTAAAAGTCCTGCTTTTCCTTCGGTTGTCGATAGGCCTTGCCTTGTGTGGTGACCGAGCCGTAGGGCTCGACGGCGATGGGACCGTTCTCGTCGGCGTTGGGATACCAGGTGTCAATGGTGCGCAGTGCATTGCCGATTTTCTGCGAATGGATGGCAGCGATCTCCTTGCCCTTCTCACCGACGGCGTACAGCGTCTTGCTTTTATCGCCGCGGCCACGATCAAGGATCAATTCCTGCGAGGGGAAAACCTCCTGACCGGCTCCGAGACGCACGAAGGCAGTAATTTGCAGCAGCACATGCGCAGCTCCGGCGAGGCCGGACTCGATCAACTTGGCAAGCGTAGCGACATCATCGGCCTCAGCCGATGGCGCAGTGAGGGTACGCATTGCGTGGTCGAGCGCTTGAAATTGCCATTCGGTTGCTGCTAGGCCATCCTGGAGGTGTGCCATTCGCACTTCAACTTGCTCCGCACCGATGCGATTGCGCCACAGGAAGCGGCCATTGGCGAGGTTGGCGGCGTAACGGTGAGCCAGTTCAACGAAGCCGTGCTGCTGGACGTAGCCATGCACCGTAGCGATGAGCTTGTTGCGATAGTCGGCGTCGTTGCAGGCGGAAGGTTCGCCAGCGCCTCCGAGCACGCGCAGGGTGAATTGAACCTTCAGAGTATCGGCATCCAGTGGCAGTGCAGCAACGTCCACCGTTTGCAGATTGGGGCTTTCGATCGCGGCGTCGAGCTTGGCGGGGTCTTGATCCTTGGTCTTGAGGCGGTTGGAGATGGTGCCGCGCACCGATTTTTCGCGGATCTTCACGGGCTGCCATTTATCCGAGGCATCGCGGGTGGCCCAATTACCGGCAAAGAACAGGGCATCGGACGGGTCGAGCTTGCGTTCGAAGGCGAGGACGGAGGCGGTCTTGAGGGGTGTATTGGCCATGATGCAATTCCTTATGAACAATCAATCGAAGTCGAATTCGTGAACCGGTGTCGGCTGGTAGTCGTTGCGGCAGCGGTACAGCCCGCCATCGGGCTGGCTGTCGGCATACCAGAGCAGTTGTTGAGCGTTGTGCAGGCGGTGCGGACTGATCCACTGGCCGATGCCATAAAGGCTTTCGACGAAGCGGAAAGGGGTATCGCGGTCTCGGGCGTTGGTCACACTGCCAGCGGGTTGCAATTCGCCAAGGGCACCGTAGCCGAGCGGGATCGGAATGATCCAGCCGAGCCCCTTGCGGTCGTGCTGCCATTGGCCGCTGCCTTCCTGCCAGTGCCAGTTGATGCGTGACAGAGACAACCAGGCGTCCAGGCGTGTGGCGTCTGGATGCTGCGCCCGCAAATCCTGGTGGCGCTGTTCCAGCAAGTCGTTGCGTTCCACAAGGGAGAAGCCGGGCAGTAGACGCAGCTTGAGCTGGTTGAACAGCTTTTCTCTGCCCTCGGCATCCCCGGTCAGGGACACGACATAGGGGCGCTGCCGGCTGCGAGTTGCATGCGATTGGATCACGCTGCCGCCGGCGATGCGCATCGCCGCCAGCAGATCGTGCACCTGAGCGGCGATTGCGGGTGCTGCCTGAGTGTCGAGCAATGCCTGGCTCTGTACGGCGAAGACCAGGCTGATGTCGAGATGGATACGGCCTTCTTCGACGATGGCAGCGCTGCCGCCGTCCTTGTCGAGTGGATTGCGAGTCAGGCGGAAGCCGTGGACAAAACCGCTATCCGTTACTTGCTCCTGGTGCGAGTGGGCAACTACACCAACTGCATTGAACTGCAAATCCAGCCCGGCTGTCTGGCTCTTGCGTTCCAGTGCCCACATCAACCCGAGAAATGCAGTGATGGACGGAAAGCCGTGGGTAAGCGGGCTGGATATGGCATTGGCGTTCTGTACCCGCAGGCGTGGCAACACCAGCAGATGCTCGAAGTGAGGGCATTCAGCCATGAGCCGCCTCCTGATTCGTTGTGCCGGTGACCGCGCGACGTTGCATCGGGGCGGGCCATTCCGCGTCGATGAGCGCCTGACGCGCCCAATGGGCGTGCTCGGCATCTCCTACGGGCAGGTCATGTTGCAGCAGGATGGCGTTGAGCCAGTTGCCGAAGCGGTGTGCGATTTCGTCCGGCCAGTCCTTCCATTCCAGCGCTGCGTTGAATTCCTCATCTTCTGTCCTGCACTCGGCTTCTTCACGGAGCGGCAGTTCGGCGCGTTCGGGATCGAGCCAGAGTTGCTCGCACAGCGGCAGGTGGCAGTCCGCATCGCGTGTCCAACCCGGCTGGAACAGTTGCCGGCTGGCGAGCCCGAAGGCGGCCAGGGATTGGCCCAGGGCACGTTCGATGCGTTCGCGCTTGATGCGGGTGTGCATGGTTGGCGCGGGATTGTCTTTCAGCAGTGCCAGCAAGGCATCCAACAATTCAGTGACGCCTTCAAAGCGGCGGAAGCGTGCCAGAGCCGATTCGATAAACAGAAATTGCTGGGGCCGATCCTGATCCCAACGAGGCGGCAGCGAGGCCAGCAAATAGTTGAGTCCGCCGCGTTCACTATTCAGTTGGCTTACATTCTGAGGCTTCGTGCCGCCGAGCTTGCGGGTGGCCAGATTGCGGTAGTCGCGATAGGAAATGTCATGCGCCTTCTTCTCGCGTTGGGCCTGGCGGGCGGCTTTGTTGGTTTCACCGAAGCGTGCGTCGTTGATTTCCTGATGCACGGCATGGGCGAGGCTGCTGGAAAACAATGGTTGCAGCAGATGGAAGCCGTTGTTGTCGGCCGGCTCGCCGGAGACGCACCAATATATCTGTTTGGCCAGGCTATGAGATGCGGGAGCACCAGGTGGGCGGATCAGTCCTTTGAAAGCGTCCGCCCATTGCCGAGCGGTTGCTTCGTCTTCGTGAAGGGCGCGCAGCAGATCGGCATCGTCAGCCTGAAACCAGTCGAGCAGACGGTGACCATCGACTTCCAGTTTGAGGAACTTGTATACGTCCAGCGCGGCAGCGTTGCCGACGATGTCGTCGATATAGTCGTTGCCCAATAGATGGGTGCCGATTTCTTCATGCCGGGGCAGGTTGTCAGGGGTGATGTGCAGGCTGGTGCCGCGGGCATCTGGGTGAGTGGCCTTAAGCACATGGGTGACTGCCTGGATTTGCGTGACCCGTCGTGCAGCATCGGCCAGCCATTCTTGATAGTCGTATTTGGCGGCGATCTGGGCTGTGGCTTCGTTGCTCAGGCCTTTGAGCTTGGCATCTCGGCGATCGGTGATGAAGGTGGTGATAGCTTGCTGGAAAGCTTGCGCGCGTGGGCTAGGTTCGGTCATGTGGAGAATTCCTCATCAATCGGTTTGTAACGTCCATGCACACCGTATTATTTGATTTCTGCGCTACCGTATAGGCAGCTTAGAAACTCACCTACGCCGATGCAGACAACGAGTACAACTTCACTGCCGAATAGACAGCTTAGAAATTGATCTGGGCCTCGATGGCCTTACGCGCCTTCTTCACTGCCGTATAGGCAGCTTAGAAATTGTTGCCTTCGTCTGCGCCTTCGGAGCGGGCCTTTACTGCCGTATAAGCAGCTTAAAAAGGAACAACGAATTCCGCGTCCGTCCCTTTCGCCTTCACTGCCGTATAGGCAGCGCTAGTTGGGGGACATCGCCTTCTGTCTGCTTATTTTCGCTTTCCAAATCCCAGAACGGGGTGATATCTCCACCCTTGTGTGCTGCTTGGCACGCTCACCGTGGTGAAGCGCTCTGCGCAACGCCGCAACGACATGCCTTGTGCTTCAGCCTGTTCGCGCAGCAGCGCCATCAGGTCGTCCTCACCCCAGGCGCCGATGCGCGGGCCGAAGTCGAGTTGCAGGTGCTCGATGCGGCTTTCGGCGCTGGTATAGATCGCCGGTTTGCCGTGGCGTGCTTCCTCGTGAATGAGGTGGAGTTCCAGGTGCTCTTCATCCTCGTCAGGCAGGAACAGCAATTCGTAGTCGCGGTTCGTGTCGTCGCGGAATGGTTGCTGCTGCGGTAGCGCCCAGGTCAGCGCGGCGCGAGGAAATTGCCAAGCGCAAGCCGCATCCAAGTCGAATTCCTGTGGCTTGACGCCTCGCTGGGCTGGCCGGACTTGTGACTCTCGCGGCTTGGGCTGCATTTGCGCGAAAAGCCGGGCATGTTCCAGGTCGACCAGACTGCGCTTGGGCTGCCAGTCCTGCCGGGAGCGCAGCTGGATGCGCGGGCGGGCGGTGATCGTCCGGTACTCGTCTTCGCGCAGCAGGGTGCCGAGGCGATGGCTGGAGAGGCGGAACGGCGCGCCGGCCAGGCCGTGCTCGTCTTCGAAGCCGGGGCGTATGAAGGCTGCGCGCGGGTAGCCATCAGTGCCTCGATCTGCGGAAAAGTGACGCAGATTGGTGTCGAAGACCAGGATGTTGGGCGTCTGGCAGGGCTGGTTTCGGTGGCGCTGGACGCGGCCGGCAAGCTGGATGAGTGCTCGCATCGACGAGGGCTCGGCCACCGCCCAGTCCGCATCCCAGTCGCGGCCGACTTCACAGACGGGCGAAGATAGGACGACGAAGAGATGGTTGCGCTCCGGGAAAGTGTCGATGGCTTTGCGGACGTCTTCCCGCTGATAGACCGCGGCAGGGTCGCGGCGGTCGAAGCAGGCGTCAAGCCGATGTTCGATTGCCGAACGTTGCAGCATCGGAAAGCGTGCGTGATAGACGCACAGATGGATGCGGTAATCCTCTGTTGCGCCCAGGCGCAACAGTTCCTGTGCAACGTCGAACAAAGGCTCGATGTTGGCCATGCGAACCAGTCCGAAGCTGACGCGTTTGCCACTGTGCGGGCAGATTTCAGCATGGCGGTCGTGCGCCACGAGGATGGCGGCCTGCAGTTCCTCGGCAAAGGCGCGGCGTATGGCATGTTCCTGCGTTGCCTCGATACGCAGTGGCAACAGCTCGCCGCAGCGCCTCGGGCCATCCCGCTTGATGGCGCGCTCGAGCGCCGCTACACGGCGCTGTACGAGATCTTGGTGCGCGAGTGCATGGGCCTGTGCGTCATCACAAGAGGCCGTATGCACGCCGAACTCATCCGTCCATAGGCAGGCAATGTCTGGAGCGCGAGATGGTTCTCCGTCCGGGCCGCGGTTGCGCCGATAGTGGATGCGTCCGGCGCGGTAAGCCTGGAACAGGCCGTCGACCAGCGACGGGGGCAAGGTCGCAGACGATAGCAGCACCCGGCTGCCAAGCAGGCCTGCCCAGTAGACAAGACGGGTCAATGCCGGCAGGTCAGCGAGGCCGAAATCGTCCAACTCGTCGATCACCAGATCGCTGCTCATCAAACGCAGCATCGGCGCGATCTGGCGTCCGGCGCGTTGAGCTTCGGTGGCGGGCATCAGGTGGTCGATAGTACAGACCAGCATCGGGGCCGCGAGCAGGGAGCGCACGGTTTCGTCATGCATTGCCCTGGTCAGCAGGGGATGTTCTGCCGGCTGGCCTTCGTAGAGGACATGGCTGTCTTCTTCGAGCAATTGCTGGATCGACGCTGAGCCGCTGTTCTCGGCCTGGGCCTGGTAATACTCGAAGAGTGCCCGGCTGGCACTGCCGCCGACGCGAATGGCCAGTTCATCCTCATCCAGATGCAGGTCTTCGCGGTAACTGCGCCCGGTCTGCAAGGTCAGGGTGCGCAGGCCAAGGGCGAAGGTGGTGCGTATCCCGTGCTGCGGATCGGCCAGGGCATGGAGGATTCGGGCATTGGCCAGAGTCTTGCCGCAGCCGGTGGAGGCCATGTTGACGATGAAGGCGCCATGCCCGGCAGCTTGCTCGCGCAGGCCGCCAGCAGCATCGGCAGCCTTGTCCTGCCAGCGGAAGCGTTCGCTGGCGCTGCGCTTCTTCAGCCCTCGGTGGCGGGCAAGTCGCGGCAGATGTCGTTCGAAGCCGGGTAGCCCGTGACTGATGCTGCCGGCCAGTCGGGCTACGCCCAGCAGATGCTCGTCCAGCGGCTGCTTCAGTTGTCCGGTCTTGTCGGTATTTGCATACAGTGGCCCAGGCACGTCGCCGCGCACACGTTCGTTGGAATCCCTTGCCAGGCTGGAGTAATGGTGGTCGGCCAGCATCAGGCTCAGGCGCGCCAGATGCATGACGTAAGGGTTGTCCAGCCAGTCGCGCTTGTCAGCCTTGCTGTGTAGTGCGAGCAGACGAATGGCCAGTTTTGCCGCCTGTGCCCGCCATTTGGGCAGCAGGACGGGCAGGTCGTGGTCGAATTGCCAGTAGGGGACGATATCGGCTGCACTGGCGTTTTGCCGTATTTCGTTCCAGTCGTGGCCAACGCTGTCGAGCAGGGTCGGCAGTTGTGCGGGATTGAAAGACGGGGATTTCCTGCCCAGCCAGTCCTGAAGGCCGGTCTTGATGTCCTGCACCGGGATCACCGGCAGGCGGTGGTGGGTCAGTACCAGCCAGGCAATGGCGGCAGCCAGTGGCGGGAGATTCTTGAAAGGCGGTGAAGCTGAGTCATCCAGCCCGTCCCGGTGGTAGCGGTCGGCGGCCAACCAACTTGCGTCATCGTCGGCATCGGGTTCGGTCAGGCGCTTCAGCCAGATGGCATCGTCGTCCTTGCCGACGAAAGCGAGGAACAGGCGCAGGGAGACCCATTCGTGACGGTAGAGATTCTTTTCCAGAGTCTGCCGCCGCAAGCGCTGCTGGAATGCCACGCTGGCCTTGCCCAGATCGTGCAGAAGACCGGCCATCTGCGCCAGCAGCTTGATGTCCTCACCACTGTGCCAGTCGTTTTCATCATCCGCGCGCAGTACATTGCGGCGGGTGCCGTTGGTGGGTACCGCACCCTGCGTGTTGAAGCGGCTGGCATCGCCGACGATCCACAGCAGTTCGCTGTGATCCTTGCCGCGAATCCAGTGGCAAGCGACGGCGGTGTTCTTGCGCGCGGTCTTGCGCAACAGCTTGCGCAGGGTGTCCAGGCCGGCCTGGGTGATCGGCGTCTGCCAGGTACGGTCGCCGCGGCGTTCGGCGAACTGGTCGAGGATGCGCCGGCTTTCGGTCAGGGCGCGTTTGTCGCACTGGCTGATGAGCAGGACATTCATGCGCCGACCCGCTCGGCCACCGACTTGAGGGTGTCGATCATGAAATCGAGGGATTCGCTGCGAGTCAGGTTTTCGATGCAGGCCTGGCGGAACTCCTGCTCCTCGTCGCCGCGGACTGCGCTGATGAAAGCCTGGGGCAGGATGGTCGCATCCTTGACCAGGTCGGCGATGTCGAACACCAGCCCGCCGCGCCGGGTCTTGCCGTGCAGCACGGCCAGGCCGTGGGGAATGCCGAGTACCCAGGCGGCGCTGGCGCCGAGGCCATAGGCCAGGTAGTTGCCGTGATCGAGGAAGCGGTTGGCCGGATCGCTGCCGGAGCCGTTCTTGGCGCGGGTGAAATCACCGTAGTTCACCGCGCGCGCGGCGAGGGCAAACAGGTGTTTGCTCAGGCGCGCTTCCTCGGTGAGCAGGAAGGTGTTGTCGGGGGAGGTTTGAATCGCCTCGTAGGAAGCATCGAGTGCTCGCGTTAGGGCGCTGGCATCTACCTCGAATCCGGCGTCACGCAGGCTGCGGCTGTCCAGCCAGGACTCGCGGATGCGTTGCAGGCGGGCCGACTGGAAGGCCTTGGCCGCGTCCAGGCGCTTGCCGTCGTCGAACCAGAACTTCACCCAGCGTTGCAGGTATTCGGTGGGGCGATACTCGCTTTGCGGCGAGAGCCATTCGACTTCGCTGGCGGCAAAGAGCGGCGTGCCACCACCGCCGCAGAAGCCGACCAGTACGCCGGCCTTGGCAAGCTCGCGCATGGCGGCCTGGGTGATGGAGGTGCCGGTACCGAGCAGCAAGGTCGTGGTGTTGGCGATCGGAATGTTCCAGTACAGCGAACGCTTGCCTTCGTCGGTGACGTATTCGACGCGGCCGCCGTTCACCAGTACCCGGCAGTGCTCCAGGTAGTAGAGATTGGCGCGCTTGGAGTGCAGGATGGTCTTGAGGTCCGAGGACGATATTTCATTCATTCCGGATTCAGCGGCTGGAAGATGCGGTTCGCATCGCCATGGAGTATAGAGTGGCCTGGCGGACGTCCAGGGTGCAGGAATTGGCGCTGGCAAGCCGATTCGTTGCTGGCTGGCGAGGCTCCTGCGCACCATCTTCGCGCCTTGCCATGGTGCATCGAACCTCGAAATGCACAAAGATGAGGCTATTGAATACAATTTTTGGTGCAAAAATTGTGTTATCGCATGATGGTGGCTGGGTACAATATCGACTGTTCACTTCAGGATCTTGCCGTGCCAGACACGCCCAAACCGGATGTCGCCGATATCGCCGAGCACATCACGGCGGCCATCATGGAGCACCGCCTGCCCCCCGGCGGCAAGCTCGCGGAAGAAAAACTGGCCACCGCTTTCGGCGTCAGCCGCACCAAGATCCGTCAGGCGCTGACCACCTTGTCGAAGGATGGCCTGGTGCGTCTGCATCCCAACCGCGGCGCCTTCGTCACCCGCCCCAGCGTGCAGGAAGCGCGCGACCTGTTTGCCACCCGGCGCCTGCTGGAGCCGGAGATCATCCGTAGCGTGATTGCGCGCGCCAGTGCGGACGATCTACGCCGGCTGCATGAGCACCTGGCGGCCGAGGACGCCATGCGCAGCCACGGCGAGCGCCGCGCGCTGATCAAGCTGACCGGTGAATTCCACATGCTGCTGGCGGAGCTGGCCGGCAACGCCTTCATCAGCAAGCTGATGAATGAGCTGTGTCCGTTTACCTGCCTGATCATCGCGCTGTACGACAGTCCCAAGACCGCCACTTGCCCTGACCACGAGCATGCGGAAATCGTCAGGGCGATCGAGGAGAAGCGCACCGACGATGCGATCCGCATCATGCTGGCGCACCTCGATCACATCGAGCGTGAACTGCAACTGGCGCAAAAGGCCAAGCAGTCCATCCCATGGACGGAAATGCTGTCGTGATTTCCGCGAGTGCCGGCGGCTGCGCGTCACGCCGTGGCGGACATGGGAGATCAACCCGGCCTCGCCGGGTTTTTTTATGTCTGCGCCAGATGCGGGCGTGAATCTGGCAAGAGTTTTGCTTAAAGAAGTGCACGAAAAGTTGTTTTTATTTTTGTATGCAATCCGTTGAACATGCCCTATATTGGACATGCCTTCTCCCTCCTCAAGGAGTCTTGCCATGCTGAAGAAGATGTTCTCCCGCACCTTGCTGTGCACCGCCATCGCCACCACCGGGCTGATCGGTGCCGGCATCGCGTCGGCTGCCCAAACCTTGCGCATCGTCGGCAACTTCCCCAACGACCATACCAGTTCGGTGGCGATGGAGCAGTTCAAGGCCGAAGTGGAAAAGAACAGCAAGGGCGAATTGAAGGTCGCCGTGTTTCCGGCGATGCAACTGGGCGGTGCGCAGGAGAACGTCGACCAGGTGCGCTCCGGCGCGGTGTTCCTGACCTGGATTTCCACCGCCTACCTGTCGCGCACGGTGCCGGAACTGTCGGTGCTGTCGCTGCCGTTCCGGTTCGAGAGCCGCGAACAGGCTTTCGGCGTCATCGATGGTCCGGTGGGCGAGCAGATATCCGCCAAACTGGCCGACAAGGGTTTTGCCGCGCTCGGCTACATGGAGCTGGGTTCGCGCCATCTGACCAACAACGTGCGTCCGGTGAAGAGCCTGGCCGACCTCAAGGGCCTGAAGATCCGCCTGCAGCCGGACGAAACGCACCTGAGCACCTTCCGCGCGATGGGCGCCAACCCGGTCACGATGGACATCAAGGAGGTGTACTCGGCGCTGCAGCAAGGGGTGCTCGACGGCCAGGAGAACCCCTATGCCGTCACCCGCGACCGCAACTTCAACCAGGTGCAGAAGTATGTGTCGGACACCGGCCATTTCTTCGATTTCGTCGTCGTCGCCGCCAACAAGAAGAAGCTGGACGGCCTGTCGCCGGAACTGCGCCAGGTGGTGATCGACGCGATCGGCAATGCCGTCGCCTCGCAACGCGCCAACGCCGCCAGCGAAGACGCCAAGGCGCTGGCCGATCTGCAGGCGCGCGGCGTGCAGTTCGACGCGGTGACGCCGGAGTTCCGCGAGGCGATGAAGCAGGCCACCGCCGGCATCGTCGATACCGTCAAGGCCAAGGCCGGCGCCGAACTGGTCGATGCCGTGCTGAACGCGACGCGCTGAGCGCCCCGCCCCGACAGGAGAGTCCGCCATGAGCCAAGCCCTGAAACAGGCGCTCGACGGCCTGGATGCGGTATCGCGCTGGGCCATCGTCAGCTGCATGATCGTGATGATCGGGGTGGTCTCCACCCAGGTGCTGCTGCGCTATGCGTTTTCATATTCGCTCGACTGGGCGGAAGAGGTCTCGCGCCTGACCTTCGTCTGGTCGGTGTTCATGGCCATTGCCCATGGCGTGAAGCTCTCCGCGCACGTCGGCATCGACGTGGTCGCGCGGCGCTTTCCGGCATGGCTGCAGCGCGCGCTGCAACCGGTGGTGCGCCTCGTCAGCGGCCTGCTGATGTCGGTTGTCGCGGTGCAGGCGGCGCTGGCCGCACGCGATACCTGGGACCAGATGATGCCCACGCTCGACCTGTCCACCGGCTGGTTCTATCTGGCCGTCACCGTCGGCTGCGCGCATTCCGCGCTGCACCTGTTCGACCAGCTGCTACGCAGCGCCAGGCCCGCCGCTCCCGTGGAGGAAGCCGCATGACCACCGTTGCCATTACCGGCTTCTTCCTGCTGGCGCTGCTGGGCATGCCGCTGGCGTTCGCGCTGGGCATCGCCGCCTTTGCCGGCATGAGCGCCGGCGACGTGGAGTGGGCGGTGTTCCCGCAGCGCATGATGTACGCGCTGAACTCCTTTCCGCTGCTCGCCATTCCCTGCTTCATGGTGGCCGGTGAACTGATGGTGGCCGGCGGCATCATGGAGCGTCTGATCGCGCTGGCCAATGCCGTGGTCGGCCGCGTGCGCGGCGGGCTGGCGCACGTCACCATCCTGTCGTCGGCGTCGCTGGCGGCGGTGTCGGGCACCGCGGTGGCCGACGCCACCGCGCTCACCAGCACCATGATGCCGACCATGGCCAAGCATTACGACAAGCGCTTCGGCGCGGCGCTGATCGCGGCCTCGGCCAACCTGGGCGCGATCCTGCCGCCCAGCGCCGCGATGATCGTGTATTGCTACATGGCGGGGCCGATCATCTCGGTCGGCGCGCTGTTCATGGCCGGCGTGGTGCCGGGGCTGCTGCTGATCGTGATGCTGATGCTCTACGCCTCGTACTACGCGCGGCGCAAGGGCTATCCGGCCACCGGCGAGGCCTTCGACCTGCGCCGCTTCCTCACCACCCTGCGCTCGTCGCTGTTCGTCGTGGCGATGCCCTTCGTCGTCATCGGCGGCATC
Organism: Thauera carbonicopians; assembly: GCF_025699485.1. GTDB lineage: Bacteria > Pseudomonadota > Gammaproteobacteria > Burkholderiales > Rhodocyclaceae > Thauera. The sequence continues at coordinate 277,609 of NZ_JANUXN010000003.1, forward strand.
GTCGCCGGGGTGTTCACCGCCACCGAGGGCTCGGCGGTCGCCGTCGTGTATGCCTTGCTGATCGGCTTGTTCATCACCCGCCGCATCAGCCTGCGCGACCTGCCGCACATCATGTTCCGCGCCGCGATCACCACCGGCATCGTCGGCGCGCTGATCGCCTTCGCCTCGGCGGTGACTTATCTGCTCACCATCGACATGCTGCCGATGATGCTGGCGGAATTCGTCCAGGGCCTGACCTCGGAGCCGATGGTGTTCATCCTGCTGGTGATGGTGCTGCTGGTGGTCGCCGGCATGTTCCTGGAGTCGAACGCCGCCTACATCATGCTGGTGCCGCTGCTTGCGCCGATCGCCACCGCCTACGGCATCGACCCGCTGTACTTCGGTTTCCTGTTCGTGCTCAACCTGATCATCGGCATGCTGACGCCGCCGGTCGGCGTGCTGCTGTTCGTCGTCAGCAGCGCGGCGCGCGTGCCCATCAACCAGCTCACCGTATCGGTGCTGCCGCTGATCGGCCTGCAGTTCCTGCTGCTGGCGCTGTGCATCGCCTTCCCGCCGCTGGTCACCGCGCTGCCGCGCGCGCTGGGCTACTGAGCATGCGGCCGGATTCCGCATGCAGGATCTGCAGGAGAACTTCATGAGTGTTTTCGATCTGGTCATCCGCAACGCGCGCTGCGCTACCGCCGCCGATGTCTTCGAAGCCGACATCGGCATCCGCGACGGCCGCATCGCGGCGCTGGGCCGGGCGCTGGCCGCCGGCCGCGAGGAAATCGACGCCGCCGGCCGCTGGGTGCTGCCGGGCGGCATCGACGGCCATTGCCACTTCGACCAGCCCACCGGCGACGGTACCCGCATGGCGGACGACTTTCTCACCGGTACGCGCTCGGCCGCCTGCGGCGGCACCACCACCATCATTCCGTTCGCCTGCCAGCAGCGCGGCCACAGCCTGCGCGAGGCGGTCGACGACTATCACCGCCGCGCCGACGGCAAGGCCAGTGTGGACTATGCCTTCCACCTGATCGTTTCCGACCCCACGCCGCAGGTGCTGGCCGAGGAGCTGCCGGCGCTGATCCGCGAAGGCTACAGCTCGTTCAAGATCTACATGACCTACGACGACCTGAAGCTCGACGACCGCCAGATCATCGACGTGCTGGCGGTCGCGCGCGAGCACGGCGCGATGGTGATGATGCACGCCGAGAATGCAGACTGCATCGCCTGGCTGACCGAGCGCCTGCTCGCGGCCGGCCGCAGCGCACCGCGCTACCATGCCGAAGCGCGGCCGATGCTGGTGGAGCGCGAGGCCACCCATCGCGCCATCAGTTACGCCCAGCTCGTCGACGTGCCGATCCTGATCGTGCACGTTTCCGGCCGCGAGGCGATGGAACAGATCCGCTGGGCGCAGGGGCGCGGCATGCGCATCTACGGCGAAACCTGCCCGCAATACCTGTTCCTGTCCGCCGAGGATCTCGGCATCGATGACAGCGAAGCCGCACACCGCCGCGGCAGCATGTGCATCTGCAGCCCGCCGCCGCGCGACAAGGGCAACCAGGAAGCGATCTGGGACGGTCTGGAAAATGGCGTGTTTCAGGTGTTCTCGTCGGACCACGCACCTTTTTCCATCGACGATCCGCAGGGCAAGCAGGCCGCCGGCGCCAAGGCCAGTTTCGACAAGATCCCCAACGGCATCCCCGGCGTCGAAACCCGGCTGCCGCTGTTGTTCTCGCACGGCGTGCAGAGCGGCCGGCTGGACATCTGCCAGTTCGTCGCGCTCACCGCCACCAACGTCGCCAAGACCTACGGCCTGTACCCGCGCAAGGGCTCCATCGCCGTCGGCAGTGATGCCGACCTCGTGATCTGGGACACTCACGCGCCGCGCCCGATCCGCAACGCCGAACTGCACCATGCCGTCGATTACACGCCATACGAAGGCATCGCGGTCACCGCCTGGCCGGCATTGACCCTGGTGCGCGGCCGGACGGTGTGGCGCGACGGCGAATTCCTCGGCCGCCCCGGCCAGGGGCAGTTCCAGCCCTGCGGCCTGCCGGCCCCTGCGCGTCCGAAGACGCGGGGCAAGAACACATGAGCACACATCCGCTCAGCGAAGCGCTGATCACCGCCTGGCTCAGCGGCGCGCCGCTCACCGAGGCCCGGGCGCGTGCGCTGGCGCCGGCGGACGACACCACCGCCTATCTGGTGCAGCAGCAGACGGGCAGCGCGCTGGGCTGGTTCGCCGATGGCCGTCCGCGGGCGTGGAAGATCGGCGCCGGCAGCCGCAGCGCGCAACCGACCTCGTCTCCGATTGCCGACGGCGCCATCCTGCACACCGGCGGCCTGCCTTTCCGCTTTGCAGCCACGCGCGCCCATACATTGATCGGCGTGGAAGTGGAGCTGGTGGTGCAGCTTGCCCGGCCCCTGCCGCCGGACGCCGATGCCGCGGCGGTGAGCGCGGCCATCGGCACGGTGTTCGCCGCGATCGAGATATGCGACATCCGCGCCATCGGCGAAAACCTGCCAGCCACCTTCTATTTGGCCGACCTGCAGAACAACCACTGCCTGATCATCGGCGAACGGCGCGACGGCGGCTGGCGCGACAGCGATGGCGCGGGGGAAGTCGTCGTCACCCTCAACGGCGCCGAATACAAACGCCAGCGCGGCGGCCATCCGCTCGGCGACCCGCTCCATTTGCTGCCCTGGCTCAACCGGCACGCACAGCGGCAGTACGGCAGCACGCTGCAGGCCGGCGACCTCGTCACCACCGGCACCTGGACTGGCCTGTACCCCGCGCGCGCCGGCGACCGCCTGTGCGCCCGCTATGCGGACGTCGGCCGTGTCGCGATCGACGTGATCTGATCACGGGTGGTGCGCCACCCGTCCCGTTCCAGCCGACCCTTTTTTCGGAGACCCTTCCATGCGCTTGCTCGTCATCAATCCCAATACCTCGCAAAGCGTCACCGACAAGATCGAAGCCGTCGCCCGCCCAGCGGCCGCGCCCGGCACCGAGCTGAGTTTCGTCACCGCGTCCTATGGCGTGCCCTACATCGCCACCCGCGCCGAAGCCATCATCGGCGGCCGCGTGGTGCTGGAAGTGATGGCCGAACGCGCCGGCAGCTATGACGCAGTCGTGGTTGCCGCCTTTGGCGACCCCGGCCTCGGCGGCGCGCGCGAGCTGTTCGACGTGCCGGTGGTCGGACTGGCCGAAGCGGCGATGCTGATGGCGCTGCCGCTGGGACGGCGCTTCTCCATCGTTTCCTTCTCCAGCCGGCTGGAGCCGTGGTACCGCGAATGCGTGGAATGGCAGGGCCTGCAGGGGCGGCTCGCCAGCATCCGCATGCTCGACGCCAAGGTTGCCGACGTCGGCCGCGTGCAGCAGGAGAACGAAGACCTGCTGGTGGCACTGGCGCAACGGGCGGCAGATGAAGACGGCGCCGAGGTGGTGATCCTCGCCGGCGCGCCGCTGGCCGGGCTGGCGTCGCGCGTACACGATCGCGTCAGCGTGCCGCTGGTGGAAAGCGTCGCCGCCAGCATCAAGGTGGCCGAAGCCCTGGTCACGCTGCAGCCGCGCAAGGCCAGCAGCGGCTCCTTCTCGCTGCCGCCATCGAAACCGTCCAGTGGTCTGCCCGCCGCGCTCGAACGCGCCATCGCCCACGGTGCCTGAACCCGGGCGGCTGCCCGCGGGACACGAAAACGCCCGGCGCATGCCTGCCCGGGCGTCGATGCGGTGACCCGTTCGATGTCGGGTCAGGGCCGGATGATGCGGCCCGCTCCGCTCAGCAAATGCACTCCCACAAGCTCTGCTGGTCCTCGAACTGATCAAGCTCCAGCCCCTTGAAGTCGCTGCGCGACACGATGCCGACGACCTTGCCGTCCGCGGTGACCGGCAGGTGGCGGTAGCCGCCGTCGCACATCATGTGCAGCGCATCGATCGCCTTGAGATCCGGGGTGATGGTATCCGGCTTGGCGGTCATAACTTCGGCTAATGGCACATCGGCTGGATTACCGCCGCGGGCGATTGCCTGCACCGCGTCGCGGCCGGTGAAGATGCCTTCCAGCCGGGTGTTTGCGTCGGTGACCAGCACTGCGCCCACGTTACGCTCGCACATGCGCTGACAGGCGGTCTGCACGGTGTCGGTCGGGCGCAGCATCAAGGGATTCTGGTCCTTGACGATGAAGGAGATGTCGCGGTTTGTCATGTCTCGCTCCCGTATTGATGTTGTGATGAGAACCTGGTCACACTCTAGGCCGGAAGCCGTTTGACAATCTTGACATTTGGCAAGCATTGCGCAGATGCCTGCCCGGGGCGCTTGTGCAGGCTGTAAACGGCGGCGGGGGCGTGGATTCACGCCCCCGCCGGTTTCCATGATGGTGCCGCTTACTGCACCGGCTCCCACTTGCCGTTGGCGTAGTTGTAGAGGCTGACGCCGCCTTCCTTGATGTCGCCCTTGGCGTCGAAGGCGATGTGGCCGGTGACGCCCTGGAAGTCGATCTTTTGCAGGGCGGGCAGGTATTTCGCCGGATCGGTCGAGTCGGCGGCCTTCATGCCTTCGATCAGCGCGGTGGCGGCGTCGTAGGCGTAGGGGGCGTAGACCAGCACGTCGGCGTTGAAGCGCTGCCTGAAGCGGGACAGGAACTCTTCGCCGCTGGGCATCTGCGTCAGTGGGATGCCGGCCTGGGTGCAGAAGACCTTCTCGTTCATGGCGTCGCCGGCGAGCTTGAGCATTTCGCTGGTGCAGTTGCCGTCGCCGCCGAGGAAGGTGGCGGGGATGCCGAGCTGGCGCAACTGGCGCAGCATCGGCGCGCCTTGCGAATCCATGCCGCCGTAGAAGATGGCCTCGGGCGAACGGGCCTTGATCTTGGTGAGGATGGCGGTGAAGTCGGTGGCCTTGTCGTTGGTGAACTCGCGGCCGACGATTTCGCCGCCGAGCTTCTTGATGCTTTCGGCGAAGGAGTCGGCGAGGCCCTGGCCGTAGGCGGTGCGATCGTCGATGACGGCGAATTTCTTTACCTTCAGCGTCTCGATCGCGTACTTGGCCATGGCTTCGCCCTGCTGCAGGTCGTTGGCGATGACGCGGTAGGTGACCTTGTAGTTCTGCTGGGTGAGCTTGGGGCTGGTCGACGACGGCGTGATCACCGGCACGCCGGCCTGCTCATACACGCGCGAAGCGGGAATCGAGGCGCCCGAGGTGGTGTGGCCGACCACGCCCTTGACGCCGGCGTCGGTCAGGCGCTGTGCCGCGGTGGTGGCGGTGCGCGGGTCGCCCTGGTCGTCTTCGCTGAGGAGTTCGAACTTGACGGTCTGGCCGCCGATGACCAGGCCTTTGGCGTTGGCGTCTTCGAGCGCAAGGCGGGCGCCGTTCTCGCCGTCCTTGCCGAAGTGGGCGATCGGGCCGGTCAGCGGGCCGGCGTGGCCGATCTTGACGACGGTCTGCGCCTGGGCGGCAAAGCCGGCGCCGACCAGGGCAAGTGCGAGCAGAGTCTTCTTCATGTGCGTCTCCGGAAGGTGCATAGTTTGCAAAGAGTCATTGCAAGGGCGTTGCAAATCCATGGTGGATGGCAGATTCTAGCCCAGTGGCCTGTCGTCGGCAGGCCGGGCAAACCCTTGAGGAATCGATGACATGAAACGCTTGCTTGCCTGGCTGTGCGCCGTGCTGTCGGCAATCGGCATCACTGCCTGCGATTACTTCAATCTGCGCGAGCTCAAGCCTGGGGAATCGACGGCGGCGGAGGTGCGCGAACGTTTCGGCCCGCCGCAGATGGAGTGGCGCAACGACGATGGCTCGGTGACCTGGGAATTCACCCGCCAGCCCGAAGGCACCGAGTGCTTCATGATCACGATCGGTCCGGACGAGATACTGCGCAGCGTTGAACAGGTGCTCAACGAACAGAACTTCGCCCGCGTGGTCAACGGCATGAGCGGCGACGAAGTGCGTCGCCTGCTGGGCAAGCCGGCGCGCAGCCAGTTCTTCCGCCTGAAACGGGAAACCGTGTGGGAGTGGAAGATTTCCAACGGCCCCGATGGCACGAGCGACCCGGTGTTCTTCACCGTGTCCTTCAATACCGACAGCAGGGTTACCGGCACGGGCCGCTACACGCAATATCGACGTTGAATGGAGGCTGTCATGAGCCAGACCGCTATTCGGACTGCGACCTCGTTCCCGATGCGCTGGCTGCGCGGGATGGGGCTGCTGCTGATGTTTGCAGGGGCGCTGCAGCTTGCGGGCTGCGCGACTTTCGAGCCGCCCCGTCCCTTCACCACCGAGGCCGAGGCGCTGGCCGCCAAGGGCGAGCCGAGCCGGCGCTGGCAGAACGACGATGGCACGACCACGCTGGAATACGCCACCCAGCCCTACGGCCATACCTGCCTGATGGTGCAGGTCGACCAGGGCGGCATGGTGTTGCGGCAGTGGGACGCGCTCGAAAGCGAGAACCTGGTGCGGGTGCAGAAGGGCATGACGCAGGAGGAAGTCGAGCGCATGCTCGGCCAGTATCGCTCGGTGCAGACCTTCAAGCTGTCGGGCGAGGAAGTGTGGGACTGGAACATCCGCAACAGTGGTCCGGGCGTCGCCACGCGCTTCAACGTGCATTTCATCGACGGCAAGGTGGTGCGCACCAGCCAGACCTATGTGTATCCGCGTGACGGATGGGCGGTCAACGGCTATTGGGGCTACGGCCGGCCGTATTACGGCTACCCCTATTACCGCCATCCGTTTTTCGCGCCTCATCCCTTTCACCCGTACTGGTGGTAGCCGGGCCGTGCCAGGCTGGGCGGTGTTAACCCAGGCCGCGTCAGGCCGCTATTGGCAAGCCCTGGCGTGAGCCGATACAATCGCTCCCCTGCCGAGGAGCGCTGCGACCCCGCCTGATTCTGCGAGGGCCAGGCTCGGCAACCGATCAACGGCGCTCACAAACCTTCTGCCGGTTTGTGGCGCCGTCTGCTTTCGTACCAGGCGTCACCCGGCGATCGTCGAACGACCGAGGTGATACCCGATGCAAGCCGACCGCAGGACCGAACTCCGCCAACTGCTCGCCGAGCGCATCCTGATCCTGGATGGCGCCATGGGCACGATGATCCAGCAGCACACGCTGGGCGAGGCGGACTACCGCGGCCAGCGCTTCCTCGACCACCCGCGCGACCTCAAGGGCAACAACGACCTGCTGGTGCTGACGCGGCCGGACGTGGTCGGCGGCATCCACCGCGCCTATCTCGATGCCGGCGCCGACATCATCGAGACCAACACCTTCAACGCCACCCGCGTGTCGCAGGCCGAATACGGCCTCGAATCGCTTGCCTACGAGCTCAACGTCGAAGGCGCGCGCCTGGTGCGCCGGCTGTGCGACGAATACACTGCGCGTAACCCGGCCAAGCCGCGCTTCTGTGCCGGCGTGATCGGGCCGACTTCGCGCACGCTGTCGATCTCGCCCGACGTCAATGATCCGGGCTTCCGCAACATCAGCTTCGACGCGCTCGCCGACGACTACTACGAGTCGGCCAAGGCCCTGCTCGAAGGCGGTGCCGACATCCTGCTGATCGAGACGGTGTTCGACACGCTCAACGCCAAGGCGGCGGTGTTCGCCGTCGAAAAGCTGTTCGACGAGATTGAAAAAAGCGGTGGCCAGCGCTGGCCGGTGATGATCTCGGGCACCATCACCGATGCATCCGGCCGCACGCTGTCGGGCCAGACCGCCGAAGCCTTCTGGAACTCGCTGAACCACGCGCAGCCGATCAGCTTCGGCCTGAACTGCGCGCTCGGCGCCGACCAGTTGCGCCAGTACGTCGAGGACCTGTCCAACGTCTGCGACACCCATGTGTCGGCCCACCCCAATGCCGGCCTGCCCAATCCGCTGTCGCCGACCGGCTACGACGAGACGCCCGAGCACCTCGCCGGCGAAATCCGCCAGTGGGCCGAGGCCGGGCTGCTGAACATCGTCGGCGGCTGTTGCGGCACCACGCCGGCGCACATCGCCGAGATCGCCCGGGTGGTGGCGGAATTCCCGCCGCGCAAGATGCCCGAGGTCGAGAAGAAGCTGCGCCTGTCCGGCCTGGAGCCCTTCAACGTCGGCGACGACAGCCTGTTCGTCAACGTCGGCGAGCGCACCAACGTCACCGGCTCCAAGGCCTTCGCCCGCATGATCCTCGAAGGCCGCTTCGACGACGCGCTGGCGGTGGCGCGCCAGCAGGTCGAGAACGGCGCCCAGGTCATCGACATCAACATGGACGAGGCGATGCTGGATTCGGTCGCGGCGATGGAGCGCTTCTGCAAGCTCATCGCTTCCGAGCCGGACATCTCGCGCGTGCCGATCATGCTCGACTCGTCGAAGTGGTCGGTGATCGAGACCGGCCTGAAGTGCATCCAGGGCAAGGGCGTGGTCAACTCGATCTCGATGAAGGAAGGCGAGGCCGAGTTCCTGCGCCAGGCGCGGCTGGCGCGCCGCTACGGCGCGGCAGTGATCGTGATGGCCTTCGACGAGGCCGGCCAGGCCGACACCTTCGCGCGCAAGACCGAGATCTGCGCGCGCGCCTACCACCTGCTGACCAAGCCGGTGGCCGAAGGCGGCGCGGGCTTCCCGCCCGAGGACATCATCTTCGACGCCAACATCTTCGCCATCGCCACCGGCATCGAGGAGCACGACAACTACGCGGTCGATTTCATCGAGGCGGTGGCCTGGATCAAGCACAAGCTGCCCTGGGCCAAGACTTCGGGCGGGGTCTCGAACGTGTCCTTCAGCTTCCGCGGCAACGACCCGGTGCGCGAGGCGATCCACACCGTCTTCCTCTACCACGCGATCAAGGCCGGGCTGTCGATGGGCATCGTCAACGCCGGCCAGCTCGGCGTGTACGACCAGCTCGACCCGGTGCTGCGCGAGAAGGTCGAGGACGTGGTGCTGAACCGCAAGCCCGCGTCCGGCCAGAATCCGGGCGAAGTGCTGGTCGAGATGGCGCAGTCGGTGAAGGGCCAGGCCAAGGAATCCGGCCCCGACCTCGCCTGGCGCGCCTGGCCGGTGGAAGAGCGCCTGTCGCACGCGCTGGTCAAGGGCATCACCGAGTTCGTCGTCGCCGACACCGAGGAGGTGCGGGCCAAGCTGGAGGCCGAAGGCCGGCCGCCGCTGGCGGTCATCGAAGGCCCGCTGATGGCGGGCATGAACGTGGTCGGCGACCTGTTCGGCGCCGGCAAGATGTTCCTGCCCCAGGTGGTGAAGTCGGCGCGGGTGATGAAGCAGGCCGTCGCCCACCTGATTCCCTACATCGAAGCCGAGAAGCTGCGCACCGGCGCCGCCAGCAAGGGCCGCATCGTCATCGCCACGGTCAAGGGCGACGTGCACGACATCGGCAAGAACATCGTCGGCGTGGTGCTGGGCTGCAATGGCTACGAGATCATCGACCTCGGCGTCATGGTGCCGGCGGCGAAGATCCTCGAGGCGGCCAAGGAGCACGGCGCGCAGGCGATCGGCCTGTCCGGCCTGATCACGCCCTCGCTCGAAGAAATGGCCCACGTCGCCGCCGAGATGAAGCGCCAGGGCTTCGAGGTGCCGCTGCTGATCGGCGGCGCCACCACCAGCCGCAACCACACCGCGATCAAGATCGCGCCGCACTACGACCAGCCGGTGGTCTATGTGCCGGACGCCTCGCGCGCCGTGGGCGTGGTCACGGCGCTGCTGTCCGAAGGGCAGAGCGACGCGTTCAAGGCCGAAGTTGCCGCCGACTACGAAAAGATCCGCGCGCTGCACGCCAACAAGAAAGGTGTGCAACTGGTCAGCGTCGAAGCCGCCCGCGCCAACGCCTTCCGCATCGCGCCCGACTATCGCCCGCCGATGCCCAACACGCGCGGCGTGCAGGCGATCGAGGTCGAGCTGGCCGACCTGGTCGATTACATCGACTGGGGTCCGTTCTTCCAGACCTGGGACCTGGCGGGCCGCTTCCCGGCGATCCTCGACGACGAGATCGTCGGCGAAACCGCGTGCAACGTGTTCAAGGACGGCCAGGCGATGCTGGCGCGGATCGTCGATGAAAACTGGCTGCAGGCCAGGGCGGTGTTCGGCCTGTTCCCGGCCAATTCGGTGGGCGACGACGTCGAGATCTACACCGGCGAGGACCGCTGCCAGCTGGCGATGGTCTGGCACGGCCTGCGCCAGCAGCACGAGCGCCCGGCGGGCAAGCCGCACTGGTGCCTGTCCGATTTCATCGCGCCGAAGGACTCCGGCGTGCCGGACTGGATCGGCGCTTTCGCCGTCACCGCCGGCCTCGGCATCGAGGGCAAGCTCGCCGAGTTCGAGGCGGTGCATGACGACTACCACGCGATCATGCTCAAGAGCCTCGCCGACCGCCTCGCCGAAGCCTGCGCCGAATGGCTGCACGAGCGCGTGCGCAAGGAATGCTGGGGCTACGCTGCCGACGAGGCGCTCGACAACGATGCGCTGATCGCCGAGCGCTACAGCGGCATCCGCCCGGCGCCGGGCTACCCCGCCTGCCCGGACCACACCGTGAAGGGGCCGCTGTTCGAGCTGCTCGGCGCTCGCGAGCGCGCCGGCATGGAACTGACCGAAAGCTACGCGATGATGCCGGCGGCGGCGGTCAGCGGCTTCTATTTCTCCCACCCGGAAAGCCATTATTTCGCCGTGCCGAAGATCGGCCGCGACCAGTTGGAAGATTGGGCGCGCCGCACCGGCATGGAAGTGGATGAGGCTGCGCGCTGGCTGGCACCCTTGCTATAAACGTGTGCCGGAGCGGAATGGGTCACGCTCCGGCCAATGCGGCCATGCTAATCTCGCCACGTTCTGATGCGTAGCGGATATACGTGCCGTGAAGTTTCCCCGCCTGACCGATGACCGGGTTGACCCCGCCTCCTGGCATCAGGCGGTCTATCTGCTGTACCGCAATTCCATTCCGGCCCAGATATCGCTGGTGACGGTGGCCGTCATGCTGGCGGTCGGCAACATCGTCTTCGGTGCGGCGATGGTGCCGGCGCTCGGCTGGGCCGGGGCGATGGCGCTGCTGGCCTTCATCCGCGTGCTGTCGGTGCGCCGCTTCTTTGCCCGCGCGCCTTCGGTCGATGAAGTCGGCACCTGGTTCAGGCGCTACATGCTCGGCGCGCTGCTGGCCTCGACGGGCTGGGCGGCCGGGGCGGCGCTGTTCATGATCGGCGCCGGCTACGATGCGCGCTTCTTCACCGCCGGCATCATCGCCGCCACCATCGCCGGCGCGATGCCGACGCTCGCGCCTTCCCGCACCGCACTGGCCAGCTACACCGTGTTGTCGGTGCTGCCGGTCGCGCTGATCGCCGCGCTCGACTACCAGGGCATTCCGGACCTGATCCTGATCGTGCTGATTCCGGTCTTCAGCATCACCATCATTAACAGCTCGAACAACCTGAGCTCGATGCTGATCGAGTCGATCCAGCTCGGCCGCGAGCGCAGCCGCATGATTGCCGAACTCGAAGCCTCGCGCGATCAGGCGGAAATCGCCAACCGCACCAAGAGCCAGTTCCTGGCCAACATGAGCCACGAGATCCGCACGCCGATGAACGGCATCATCGGCCTCACCGAGCTTGCGCTGATGGACCCGCAGGACCCCGAGGTGCCCGAGCATCTGCGCATGATCCAGGCTTCGGCCGATTCGCTGCTGCGCATCCTCAACGACATCCTCGACTTCTCCAAGATCGAGGCCGGCAAGGTCGATATCGAACACGAGCCTTTCGATCTGCACGAGACCTTGGACCTCGCCACCCGCGTGCTGTCCGCGCCGGCCAAGTCCAAGGGGCTGGAGCTGAGGCTCGAACTGCCGCCGGACCTGCCGCGCAGGGTGCTCGGTGACGCGCTGCGGCTCAAGCAGGTGTTGACCAACCTGATCGGCAATGCGATCAAGTTCACCCAGCAGGGCGAAGTGGTGGTGTCGGCTTCGGTGAGCGGTAGGGGTGGCGGCATGGCCGACGTCGTCTTCTCGGTCAAGGATACCGGCATCGGCATCGATCCCCAGGTGCAGGCGATGGTGTTCGATGCCTTCGCCCAGGCGGATACCTCGACTTCGCGCAGATTCGGCGGCACCGGCCTGGGGCTGTCGATCTCCTACCGCCTGGTCGAGCTGATGGGCGGTATGCTGGGTGTGGACAGCAAGCCGGGCCGGGGCAGCCGCTTCTTCTTCACGCTGCGCTTCGAATACGCGGCGCCGGATGCCGAAGCGGCCAAGGCAGCGCCCGCCGCCGATGCGCCGCCCGCGCCTGTGCTGGGCAAGGGCGCAGCCATCCTCGTGGTCGAGGACAACCCGATCAACCAGAAGCTCGCGGTGGCGCTGCTGACACGGCGCGGCTATGACCTGACGGTTGCCGAGGATGGCCGGCAGGGGCTGGAGAAAGTGATTGGCGGCAACTTCGATCTGGTGCTGATGGACCTGCAGATGCCGGTGATGGACGGCCTGGAGGCGACGCGGCGGATTCGTGCCCACGAGCGCGAAACCGGGCGGCCGAGGATACCGATCCTGGCCATGACGGCCAGTGCGCGCGAGGAAGATCGCCAGATCTGCCTGGCCGCGGGGATGGACGACTTCCTGACCAAGCCGCTCAACATCGGCCTGTTGTACGAGCGGGTCGAAGCCGTGCTCAAGGCCGGCGGCCGGGTGGCAAGCTGAGCATCGCCGCGGGCCGTCGCCGGTGTTTCGTGCTTGGGCGGGACGCCACAGTCCGGTAGCATCGGCAGCCTCGATCCAACGGAGTCCGCCGACATGGCCACCCTCGAACTCACCGCCGACAACTTCAACGACGTGCTGGAGCAGAATCCGATCGTCTTCATCGACTTCTGGGCGGCCTGGTGCGGTCCCTGCCGCAGTTTCGCGCCGACCTACGAGGCGGCGTCCGACGAGAACCCCGACATCGTCTTCGGCAAGATCGACACCGAAGCCCAGCAGGAACTGGCGGCCACCTTCCAGATCCGCTCGATTCCGACCATCGCGGTGATCCGCGAAGGCATCATGGTGTTCCGCGAGTCGGGCGCCTTGCCGGCCAGCGCGCTCAAGCAGGTCATCGACGGCGTGCGCGGCCTCGACATGGATCAGGTGCGGGCGGAGATCGCCGAGCAGCAGAAACAGCAGGGCTGAAGCCTGCGCCGTGGGCGGCGCGCTGCCCGTGGTGCACAAGGAAACGGCGGCTCCGGAAAATGTCCGGGCCGCCGTTTTTTACGTCTCGCCGTTGCCGGTCTTCAGCAGGGGCATCGGCTGCCGCTGCGTTCGGCGCTGGGATAGCGCGCCTCCAGGCAGTAGCGGTAGAACTCCTCGCGGGTGAAGGGCGTCGCCTCGGGATGGCGCGAGCGCATGTGGTCCAGGTAGTACTCGTAGTCGTGGATGCCGATCACGAGACGGCAGGTCTGCACCACTTTGCGCGCGGCGTCGCGCAGGCCCGACAGCCAGTTCGAGCCCAGGCTGTAGCGTTCGAACTCGGCTTCGGACATCGGCACCGCATCCGCCTGCTGCGCGCGCGTCTCGGCGACGTAGCGCGCATAGGCGTCGTCCAGCCCCGCTTCCGCCGCGGCCGCTCCAACCGCGGCCGGCGCCTCGGCGGCGCCGGCCGGCTTGCGGCCGGTGAGGTAGGAAAGATCAAGCACGAGCGGGCTCGGCCTGGTAGGCCGGCGCCACTTCGTTCGCCGTCGGCGTGGTGCTGGCCAGCGCCTTGCGGATGTTGATGACCACCGCCACCAGCATCACCACCGCCACGATCATGAAGAAAGCGCACAGCGCCGCGTTGATCTGGTTGTTGAAGGCGACGCGCGACATCTCCTCGATGCTCCTGGCTGGTGCCAGAATGGTGCCCTGGGCCGCAGCTTCGTTGAAGCGGTTGGCCAGCGCGAGGAAACCGACCTTCGGATCCGGGCTGAAGATCTTCAGCCAGCCGGCGGTCATCGTGGTGATCAGCAGGAACACCGTCGGCACCACCGTCACCCAGGCGTAGCGCTCCTTCTTCATCTTGAACAGCACCGCGGTGCCCAGCAGCAGTGCCATCGCGGCGAGCATCTGGTTGCCGATGCCGAACAGCGGCCACAGCGTGTTGATGCCGCCCAGCGGATCGACCGTGCCCTGATAGACGAAGTAGCCCCAGCCCGACACCGCCACCGCCGTGCCGAGCAGGTTGCCGGCCAGGCTGCGGGTCTGGCTCATGCCGGGGATGAAGGTGCCGGCCAGATCCTGCACCATGAAGCGGCAGGCACGCGTGCCGGCATCGACCGCGGTGAGGATGAACAGCGCTTCGAACAGGATCGCGAAGTGATACCAGAACGCCATCATCGCCTTGCTGTTGAACAGGTCGGTGATGATCACCGCCATGCCCACGGCGAAAGTCGGCGCACCGCCGGCGCGCGACAGGATGCTGTGCTCACCGACGTCCTTGGCCATCTGGGCGAGGATTTCCGGCGTCACCGTGAAGCCCCAGCCGTTGATCACCTGCGCCGCGGATTCGACCGTGGTGCCGATGACGGCGGCCGGCGAGTTCAGCGCGAAGTAGATGCCCGGGTCGAGGATCGTGGCGCAGATCATCGCCATGATGGCGACCAGCGACTCGCCGATCATCGCGCCGTAGCCGATCACGCGCATGTGCGATTCACGCTCGACCAGCTTGGGCGTGGTGCCCGAGGACACCAGCGCATGAAAGCCCGAGATCGCGCCGCAGGCGATGGTGATGAACAGGAAGGGGAACAGGCTGCCGGAGAACACCGGGCCGGAACCGTCGACGAACTGGGTCATCGCCGGCATCTTCAGGTCGGGCAGCGACACCAGGATGCCGATCGCCAGGCCGATGATCACGCCCAGCTTCAGGAAGGTCGACAGGTAGTCGCGCGGCGCCAGCAGCAGCCACACCGGCAGCACCGAGGCGACGAAGCCGTAGATCACCAGCGCCAGCGTCAGCTGCGGGCCGGTCATGGTGAAGAACGGGCCCCAGTACTCGTGGTGGGCGATGTCCTCGCCGAAGATGATCGCGGCCATCATCAGCACGAAGCCGATCACCGAGATTTCGGCGATGCGCCCCGGACGGATGAAGCGCATGTAGACGCCCATGAAGATCGCAATCGGGATCGTCGCGGCGATGGTGAAGGTGCCCCACGGGCTTTCGGCCAGCGCCTTGACCACCACCAGCGCCAGCGCCGACAGGATGATGATCATCACCCCCAGCGTGCCCAGCATGACGATCACGCCGGCGAAGGAACCGAGCTCCTGCTTGGCCATCTCGCCCAGCGAACGGCCGTCGCGGCGGGCCGAGATGAACAGCACGAGGAAATCCTGCACCGCGCCGGCCAGCATCACGCCGACCAGGATCCAGATGGTGCCGGGCAGGAAGCCCATCTGCGCCGCCAGGATCGGGCCGACCAGCGGACCGGCGCCGGCGATCGCGGCGAAGTGGTGGCCGAACAGCACCCACTTGTTGGTCGGCACGTAGTCCAGGCCGTCGTTGCGCCGCACGGCCGGCGTCATGCGCCGGTCATCGAGTTCGAACACCTTCTCGGCGATGAACTTGCTGTAGAAGCGATAGGCGATGGAATAGCACGACAGTGCCGCCAGGATCAGCCATGCTGCATTCACATGTTCGCCCCGGCTCAGGGCAAGCATGGCAAAGCCGGCCGCCCCGACCAGGGCGACGATCAACCACACCAGTTTGGATATCACGTCAGATCTCCGAAAAGCGCAGCGGCATCCAGCATGCGCCGATCGATTTCGGGCTTGGTGTGGAGCTTCGACATCACGGGGCCACTGCTTGGGGAAAGTTATGGTTATGTGCCGCCAATGCGACAGGCATCAGGGCTGAGGCATTCTAGTCCTTTGCCTGCGGATTTGTCTTGCATACCGGGTGGCCTCTTTTCTTCGGTGCCGCCGGGCCGCTATTCGAACAGCGCCCCCACGCTCTGGCCGCCGTGGATGCGCTCGATCGCCGCGGCGAACAGCGGCGCGACACTCAGCGAGGTGATCTTGGGCAGACGCTTGTGTACCGCCAGGGCGACGGTGTTGCTGACCACCACCGAGTCGATCGCCGCGTCGCGCAGGCGCTCGATCGCCGGGCCGCACAGCACGCCGTGCGTCGCGCCGGCATGCACGCTGCGCGCGCCGGCGGCGCGCAGCGTCGCGGCGGAGGACACCAGCGTGCCGCCGGTCGAGATCTCGTCCTCGAAGATCACCACGTCGCGTCCGCGCACGTCGCCGACCACTTCGCCGTGCTTGACGTCGGTGTCGCTGACGCGGCGCTTGTCGATGATCGCCATCGGAATGCCCAGCCGCTCTGAGAAGCGGCCGACGCGCTTGGCGCCGCCGGCGTCGGTCGCCACCGCGACCATGTTCGACAAGTCGTAGTGGCGGCGGAAATGCTCGGCGATGGCCGGCACCGCGGTCAGGTGGTCGACCGGCACGCTGAAGAAGCCATGCACCTGGTCGGCGTGCAGGTCCATCGTCAGCACGCGGTCGGCGCCGGCGGTCTTCAGCATGTCGGCGATCAGCCGGCCGGTGATCGAGATGCGCGGCGCATCCTTCTTGTCCGAGCGGGCGTAGGAATAGTACGGAATCACCGCGGTGATGCGGCGGGCCGACGCGCTGCGCATGGCGTCGAGCGTGATCATCAGTTCCATGATGTGCTCGCTCACCGGCTCGGTGAAGGATTGCACCACGTACACGTCGCGTTCGCGCACGTTTTCCTGGATCTGCACGCGCAGGTTGTCGTTGGAGAAACGGGAGATGTCGAGCCGGCCGGGGCGGATGCCGAGCCGCTGGCAGATTTCGCCGGCAAGTTCCCGGCTGGCGTTGCCGGCAAAGATCTGTAGGCCGTGGTCGATCACGGGATGTCTCGCTTGTGTGGGTGGATCGGGGGCGCGGCTGCGTGTGGGCAGCATGCGTCGGCGCGCCCTCTTTTACTCCGACTCGGGTCTTGGGGGAAGGGGGCGCGGCGGGTAGGATGCCGGCTGGATCGATTTTCCAGCCAGACCTTGCCGATGTCCGTTCCGTTTGCCGCCACCGTCTCGGCCGCTTCTCCTTCTGCCCGGCACGCACCCTTTCGCCGTTCGGCGCTGGCCGGCCTGCTCCTTGCCGCATTGCTGTCTGCAGCCACGCCCGTGCGTGCGGCCGACGCGGTGACGCCGGATGGCGGCGTCTATCGCGGCGGCCTGCGCGACGGCAAGCTGCACGGCCAGGGCCGCATCGAGTGGCGCAACGGCGCCTATCGCGAAGGCGCTTTCGTCGAAGGGCTGTCGCATGGCGTGGGGGTGGCGGCCGGCGCGTCGGGCTGGCGCTACGAAGGCGGCTTCGACAACGGCCTGATGCAGGGCAAGGGGCGGATGCGCTTCGCCGACGGCTCGGAATACGAAGGCGAATTCCGCGCCGACGAGTTCGACGGCCACGGGCGCTACGTCCGCGCCAATGGCGAAGTCTACGAAGGGAGCTTCAGGAAGGGCCGCTTCCATGGCGAAGGCCGCCTGGAGCTGGCCGACGGCCGCATCTACATCGGCCGCTTCGAGGACGACGAGCCGGTCGGCAGCATGCTGGTCATCCACGACGATCGCCGCTACGAAGGCGAGCTCGCCGACTGGGAGCCGAACGGCGAAGGCCGTTTCACCGACGCCCAGGGCAACGTCTTCGAAGGCAGTTTCGTCGCCGGCGCGCTCACAGGCAAGGGCAGGGCGAGCATGAAGAACGGCGCCCGCTACGAGGGCGACTTCGACAACTGGCGCTTCCACGGCCAGGGCATGTTCCGCAATGCCGACGGCGACGAATACCGCGGCGGCTTCGCCTGGGGCCTGTACGACGGCGAAGGCACGATGACGTATGCGCGGCCCAAGCCGGACGGACGCACGCGCGACAGCGGCACCTGGCGGCGCGGCAAACTGCATGATCCGGCGGCCGAGGCGCTGCGCCAGCGCAACGTCGAAACCGCGCTGTACGCCCAGCCGGCCCTGCTCGAACGCCAGCTGCAAGCCCTGCAGCCGCAGGATCCGGCGCGCATCGACCTCTATCTGCTGGCAGTGGCGGGCGACGGCCGGGAAGAAGTGTTCCGCCGCGAAGTCGAGTTCGTGCGCAGCCAGTTCGACCGCGACTTCGGCACGGCCGGCCGCTCGCTGACCCTGGTCAACAGCCGCAGCAGCGTCGATGCCGTGCCGCTGGCGACCCAGACCAGCCTGCGCCGGGCGCTGCGCGCAGTGGCGGACAGCATGGATGTGGAACAGGACATCCTGTTCCTCTTCCTGACCAGCCACGGCTCCGACGCGCACGAACTGACTTTCAAGCTCGCCGGCGTCGACATGCCCGACCTGCCGGCCGCAGCGCTGGGCGAGATGCTGCGCGAGAGCGGCATCCGCTGGAAAGTGGTGGTGGTGTCGGCCTGCTACTCCGGCGGCTTCGTCGACGCGATCGGCGACGAAGGCACGCTGGTCATCACTTCCGCCCGCCACGACCGGACTTCGTTCGGCTGCGCCGACGACAACGACTTCACTTATTTCGGCCGCGCCTACTTCAAGGAATCGCTCGCGCCCGGCGTGTCCTTCATCGACGCCTTCGACAAGGCACGCGGGCTGGTGGAAACCTGGGAGCGCGAGGACATCGCCGGCATCCAGGGCGAAGGCGGCGCGGGCGAGGAACTGGCGGAAGAGGAGCACTCGCGCCCGGTGATCGCCGCGCCGGCGCCGATCCGCGAGCAGTTGCGGCGCTGGCGGGTGCAGTCGGCGGAGTAGCGAAATGGTGGCGGGGGGCGGGCTACGATCTACCGCAACAAGGCCTCGCCTTCATCCACGAAAACCCGCATCAGGTGATGCGCGATCGCGTACGGCAGCGGCGCCGACAAGCCCTGGACGTGGGTGCCGGCCAGCATCTCGGCGACTTCGGCGCGGCTGAACCAGCGGGCGTCGTCCAGTTCGGTGGTGTCGATGGTGATTGCCGTGCCTTGCGCCTGAGCGAAGCAGCCGATCATCAGCGACGAGGGGAAGGGCCAGGGCTGCGAGGCGAAGTAGCGCACCGTGGAACAGGGCACGCCGGCTTCTTCGAGGATTTCGCGGCGCACCGCGTCCTCGATCGTCTCGCCCGGTTCGACGAAGCCGGCCAGCGTCGAATACATGCCGGTCGCAAAGCGCGGCTGGCGGCCGAGCAGGCAGCGTTCGCCGTCGATCGCCAGCATGATCACCACCGGATCGACGCGCGGGAAATGCTGCGCCCCGCAGGCATCGCAGTCGCGCCGCCAGCCGCCCGCGACCATGCGGCTGGGCGCGCCGCACTGGGCACAGAAGCGGTGGCGGCGGTGCCAGTCGAGCACCGCCTTGGCGCCGCCGAGCTCGCCCAGCAGCGCGTGGTCCAGTTCGCCCTGCATCGCCACCGTGCGCAGGCTGCGCAGTGCCAGCCCCGGCAGGCCGGCGACGGCATCGGCCAGCCCGGCGCCGAAATCCAGCGCGAACAGCGCTGCGCCGTCCGGCAGCCGGCCGAGGAAGACTTCGCAGACCGGTTCATGCTGCCCGGGCGGCAGCGCCGCCTGCAGCGCGGCCAGTTGCGGCACGCCGAACAAGGCGTCGCAGGCCGCGTCACGCTGCATCAGCAGGGGCTCGTCGCCGCCATGGACGACGAAGCGCGTAGCCGCCGCCTGCCTGGCCTGGCGGACGTAGTCTTCGTCCTGGCGCTTGTCGGACAGGCGGTCCAGCGGGTTGAAGCCGAAGCCGATGATGGCGGAGCGGTCGTATGCGTGCATGGGCATGGCGGGGCGTTCAGGCGGGATAGAGCAGGAAAGGCCGGCGGGTTTCGAGCCAGGCCGCTTCGTCGGCGCGCGCCGGGCCGTCGAGGTCGGCCGGCGCGGCGGCGGGGTCGTCCACCCATTCGCGCAGCAGCGGCGAGCCGTTGATGAGATCGATCGCCAGGCGCTCGAACTCGTACTCGTAGCCGAAGTCGCGCCACAGCGGGTAGTCCGGCCACAGCCGGTGGATCGCCTTGAAGGCCAGCGCCTGCAGCCGCCACGGACGGAAGGCGGTGTGGTCGTAGTGGACCGGGTCGTCGACGTGGATCTGCACGCCGTTGCACAGCTTGCCGGCATGCTTGTGGAAAGTCGGCTCGAACCAGCAGTCGCGCAGCACGCAGCCGCGCAGCCAGTCGGGCGCGAGTGCGTGCATCTCGGCGATGATGGCGCGGGCGTCGAGCCCGGGTGCGCCGAACAGCTCCAGCGGGCGGGTGGTGCCGCGGCCTTCGGACAGCGTCGTGCCTTCCAGCATCACGGTGCCGGCATAGGCGCGTGCCATCGACAGGTTGGGGGCGTTGGGGCTGGGGTTGATCCAGCTGCGCTCCCCCAGCGGCCAGCCGTGGCCGGGGGCGTCGTCGGGCTGCCAGCCTTCCATCCCGATCACCTGGCAATCGACGTCGAGCTTCAGCGTGGCGACGAACCAGCGTGCCAGTTCGCCCATCGTCAGGCCGTGGCGCATCGGCAGCGGGCCGGCGCCGACGAAGCTCTCCCAGCCGGCGCGCAGCAGCGTGCCTTCCACCGGCCGGCCGGTGGGGTTGGGGCGGTCGAGCACCCACACCGACTTGCCGTGGCGTGCGGCTTCCTCGAGCACGTAGCGCAGCGTGGTGATGAAGGTGTAGATGCGGCAGCCGAGGTCCTGCAGATCGACCAGCAGCACGTCGAAGCCGTCCATCATCGCCGCCGTGGGCCGGCGCACTTCGCCGTACAGGCTGAACACCGGGATGCCGTGCAGCGGGTCGGTGTAGTCGGGCGATTCGACCATGTTGTCCTGCTTGTCGCCGCGCAGGCCGTGCTGCGGGCCGAAGGCGGCGGACAGGCGGAGGTCGGGCAGCGCGGCCAGCGCATCGAGCGAATGCGCCAGCCCGCGCGTCACCGAGGCGGGATGGGCGAGCAGGGCGACGCGGCGGCCGGCCAGAGGGCGGCGCAGCGCGGCGTCGGTCAGCAGGCGGTCGAGGCCGAAGCGGATTGCGCCCATCAGCGCTTCCCGTGCGTGTCGGCGGCCCAGGTCTTCAGCGCCAGCACGAAGCCGTTGCGGGCATGGAAGTCGGGCTGCGGCGCGGGATGGCTCACCGCCCAGTATTCGAGTTCGCCGTCGCTGCGTTCGACGACCGCGGCCAGGCCGATTTCGAGATCGGCGCCGGGCGCTGCCGCGGGCAGCGCGGCGGCGGGCACGCGCGCTTCAAGCCAGGCGGCGTCGCCGTCCCGCGCGAAGCGGATTGATGGGCCGGCGTCGGCCCGGAAGTCCACGTTGCGCTCGCGCGGGATGTGAAAGTCGTAGATCGCCCACTGGCCGGATGGCGAAAAGTTGAATTCGCGGTAGCCCGCTTCACCCGGGACGCCGACGAAGGCTTCGAAACAGGTGTGCTTCCACAACTCGTCCGCGGCGCCGGGTTCGGCCTCGGGCGGGATGCGGATGGCGTCGAACCGGCTGTCTTCGAGCTTGAACTCGAACACCGCGCCGCCTTCCGGCGGGGCATACATCGTGGCCAGCAGCATGCCGACCGGCGAGGCGGAATCCGCAGGGTCGGCCGGCGTTGTCGAGGGGTGGGGGCGCAGGCCGACGGTGATGGTCGGCACGCTGGGGCGTTCGGGTGTGGGCAGGCTCACGATGGGATCGATGCGGGTGGGTTTGGAGCGGGCGGGGGCGGCGCCCCCGTTTGGTGCAGGCGCAATGGTAGCCGGTTCGCCGGGTGGGTGCAGGCTTCGAGGTGGCAGTGGATCGGCTCGAAAACCGATTGACGATCGGTTTCCCGGCAACGGATACTGCCGGGCGCTGGCCTTGACCTGGAGCCATCTGCTTGACCAATCGCAGCGTACCGGCATTGGGCGATCTGGAAATCGCCGTACTCGAAAGCGCCTGGAAACCGATTCAGGCGCCATGTCGACGCTTGGCCTCCTGCTTCGGCTTGCATCCTTGGCCGGCTTCATGCCGGCATCTCCGCATGCCCTGTTGATTGCGGCCTGTCGCCCGGCAGGCCGCACGTTCTGGCCGAATCTTCATCGTTGCTCCGGTGGATGAGGTCGCGTACGAATCCCGTTCGACCGGGGTTTCCGAAGGGTAGCGAGGCATGACACAGATGCATGGAAGGTTTGCCGAAATGGCATCCGGTTGCCATTGGCCGGCCTGGAGCCGGGTTTTCCCGTTGCTCGTAGTTGCACTTTTCCTGCTCGTGGGCACCGATCGGGCTTTGGCCCATGCAGTCGCCGAAGGCGACAAGGGCTACATCCAGGAGATCCTCGGCATCCATCCGGCGCCCTTCATGTATCTGGGGGCAAAGCACATGGCGACAGGGTACGACCATATTCTGTTCCTGCTCGGCGTGATCTTCTTCCTGTACCGGATGAAGGACATCGCCCTGTACGTGACCCTGTTTGCCGTCGGCCACTCGGCCACGATGCTGCTCGGCGTGTATTTCAATATCGGGATCAACAGCTACCTCATCGACGCGATCATCGGCCTTTCGGTTGTTTATAAGGCGCTCGACAACATCGGTGCGTTTCAGCGCTGGCTCGGGTTTCAACCCGACACCAGAGCCGCGACGGTCGTTTTCGGACTCTGTCATGGATTCGGCCTGGCGACGAAGATCATCGAATACGACATCTCGCCGGACGGTCTGATGCCGAATCTGCTGGCATTCAATGTCGGCGTCGAGATCGGGCAGTTGCTCGCGCTCGGCGCGATTCTCATCGTAATGGGCTTCTGGCGCCGGACAGCGGGCTTCTGGCGCCATGCCTATGCCGCCAACGTCGTGCTGATGTGTGCCGGATTCGTCCTCACCGGCTACCAGCTCACCGGCTATTTCGTCGCCTGAACTTGCACGCGGAGAATGCACCTCATGTACAACGTTTCCAAACCGACGCTCGACGAACTGCCCACTTCGAGGCAATTGCTGCGCTCGACGCTTGTCGCATTCGCCGCCGCGATCGCGATTCTGGTCACCATCGTTCTGCCCGCCGAATATGCGATCGACCCCACTGGGGTCGGCCGCGTACTGGGGCTGACGGAGATGGGGGAGATCAAGGCACAACTGGCCGATGAAGCCGCCGCCGACGCCGCGCGGAATGCGAATGCCGCGCCAGCGGCGGGAGCTGCTGCGGCTGCGCAGCCCGGAGCGGCATCGCGGGTGGCAGACGCTTCTGCCTGGCGCGACGAGATGCAAGTGGTGCTTGCGCCCGGCCAGGGGACCGAGATAAAGCTGAGCATGCGGGCTGGCGAACAGGCGCAGTTCAGCTGGATTGCCGAGGGCGGCGTGGTGAATTTCGACCTGCATGGCGATGACGGCGGCGAACAGTCGATCAGCTATGAAAAAGGGCGCGCAGCAGCAGCGAAGGACGGCACCATCGAGGCCGCGTTCGACGGCAACCACGGCTGGTTCTGGCGGAATCGCGGAGATGCCGATGTGACGGTGACCGTGCGCGCACGTGGCCAGTACATGGAAATGAAGCGTGTTCCGTGACCCTTCTGTCGGGCACGAAGGGATTCCCGGCCCCGAGCGTATGGCTGACGGCCGAAGGCCTCCCCGGCCCGGCGTGCGAATCGGGCTTTACCACCAGGAGATAGTGAAATGAAGATTCGTCCGTTCCTGATCGCCGCCATGGCCGGCGCATCGCTCGCGTCGCCGTTCGCCATGGCCCACCCCGGCGCGCATGAAGACGACGAAAAGGAGATCCCCGAGACCTGCGAGCAATTGGCGGATACGGACCGATATGTCAGCGATGTGGCCTACCCGGAAGTAAGGAAGCTGAAAGAGCGGTGCGACGCTGACAAGAAGCCGTCTGCAGCGGCGCAGCCTCAGGCGCCTGATCGATCGCCCGGCCGCAGAAACTGATTGCTGGAGGCTGCGGCCTGGTCCGTGCTGCCCATTTGCCGGAGGCCGCCTCGCCCGTCGGTTCGGCAGCGTCCGGCGTCCTCCTCGTCAGGCCCCCTTCGTGTCGTTGGCCGGCACCTGCACGAGGCGCTGGTGCATGTCCATCTGCGGATAGGGGATGGTGATGCCGTTTTCGTCGAAGGCGATCTTCAGTCTTTCCTTCAGGTCGCACATCGTCGCGAAGTGGTCGGCGGTGGCGACCCAGGGGCGCACGTGCAGGTTCACGCTGTGTTCGCCGAGGTCGGCCACGCCGACGAAGGGTTCGGGATCGGCCAGTATCCGCGCATCGTTCTTCAGCACCTGGCCGATGATCGCCTTGACCCGGCGGATGTCGTCGTCGTAGCTGATGCGCAGCAGCAGGTCGATGCGGCGCGTCGGGCGGGCCGAGTAGTTGGTGATCACGCCGGCGTAGATCGCGCCGTTGGGGATGATGATCTCGCGGTTGTCGACGGTGCGGAATGTGGAACTGAAGATGTTGATCTTTTCGACCGTGCCCGAGGTGCTGCCGGCCTCGACGAAGTCGCCGGCCTTGAAGGGGCGGAACAGGATCAGCATCACGCCGGTGGCGAAGTTCTTCAGTGAATCCTGCAGCGCCAGGCCGACCGCCAGGCCGGCCGCGCCGATCAGCGCCACCAGCGAGGTGGTGTCGATGCCGAGGCGGTTCAGTGCGGCGATGACGACGACCAGCAGCAGCACGCCCTGCAGGATCGACAGGATGAAATTCACCAGGATGCCGTCGAGGCGGGCGCGTGTCAGCAGCCTGCGCGCCACCGCGACGATGCCGCCGGCGATCCAGCGGCCGATGACGAAGGTGCCGATGGCGAACAGCAGGTTGATGCTCCAGGGCAGGGCGTAGGTCTGGATCCAGTCGAGATGGGCCAGTCGGTCGAACATGGGTGGGGAAGTCCTTTTTGTTATCCGGGGAGGGGTTTGCGTCTGCGTTTGGGGGCGGCAGTCTTGCCGCAGGGGCCTTACCTTATCGCAGGCTCGCGGCTGGCGCACGTTACAAGCCGTGTGCGGAAGCCGTTAAACTCGCGGTCTTTGTCCCGTTTCCGCCGGAGCGATCCATGTCCGCCAGCCAGCCTTCCGTCCAGCGCGTCCTCACCGGCATCAAGCCTTCGGGCACGCCCCACCTCGGCAACTACGCCGGCGCCATCCGCCCGGCCATCGCCGCCAGCCGCCAGGCGGGGGTGGAGAGCTTCTACTTCCTGGCCGACTACCATGCGCTGATCAGCACCACCGACCCGCTGCGCGTGCAGCGCTCGACGCTGGAGATCGCCGCCACCTGGCTCGCCGCCGGGCTCGACACCAGCCATGTGTGGTTCTACCGCCAGTCCGACATCCCCGAGATTCCCGAACTGACCTGGCTGCTGAGCTGCGTCGCCGGCAAGGGCCTGCTGAACCGTGCCCACGCCTACAAGGCGGCGGTCGACAAGAACACCGCCGAAGGCGTCGATCCGGACGCCGGCGTGAACATGGGCCTGTACATGTACCCGGTGCTGATGGCCGCCGACATCCTGATGTTCAAGGCGCACACGGTGCCGGTCGGGCGCGACCAGATCCAGCACATCGAGATGGCGCGCGACATGGCCGGCAGCTTCAACCACCTGTACGGCGAGCACTTCGTGCTGCCCGAAGCGGCCATCGATGCCTCGGTCGCCACGCTGCCGGGGCTGGACGGGCGCAAGATGAGCAAGAGCTACGACAACACGATTCCGCTGTTCTGTAGCCCGGCGGAGCTGAAGAAGGTGATCTACGCCATCGTCACCGACTCGAAGGCGCCCGGTGAGCCCAAGGACGCCGACGGTTCCGCGCTGTTCGAACTCTACCAGGCCTTCTCCAGTGCCGAGGAAACGCGCGCGATGCGCGCCGCGTTCGAGGAAGGCATCGCCTGGGGCGAGGCCAAGCAGGCCTTGTTCGACAAGATCGAGGCCAGCGTGGCGCCGATGCGCGAGAAATACGAGTCCCTGGTCGCCGACCCCTCGCAGATCGAAAAGCTGCTGCTCGAAGGCGCAGCCAAGGCGCGCGCGATCGCCACGCCCTTCATCACCGAGCTGCGCCACGCCGTCGGCCTGCGCAATCTGTCCGACATCGCCCGTCCGGCGGCCGCGGCGGAAAAGGCCAAGGCTGCGCTACCGCAGTTCAAGCAATACCGCGAGGCCGACGGCCGCTTCCACTTCAAGCTGGTCGATGCCGGCGGCAGCCTGCTGCTGCAGGGCGAAGGCTTCGCCTCGCCGCGCGATGCCGGTACGGTGGTGTCGGCGCTGAAGCAGGGTGCCGCCTTCGAACTGAAGGGCGAGACGCTGTGGCTGGATGGCGCGAAGGTCGCGGCGCTGGCCGAAGGTGTGGACGAGGCCGCGCTGCGTGCGGCGCTGGCTGCGTTCGGGGAGTGATTCTTTATTGATCCGGTCCGGACTGCGCAGGTGGTTGCCGGCGTTCTGTGTCAGCACTGCGGCGTCGCGCGGGCGGAATGTGCTTGCGATTGAAGCTGTCCTATGCCCGCGCCCTCAAATGCGTGGCGGAGCAAATGGCGCGGTTCCCGTTCGACGATGCCGACGTCGAGGTGCAGAGATACGTTCCGCCTTCGAGTCGAGCTGTTTTCTGCCGCATGCCCGGATTCATCCTTGTGACGATGATGCGGGCATGCGGCGCACACTGCAGGGAGCCAGGCCCTGGCTGGAAGTCAAAGATCGAACGCTTGCTGGATCTTCGTTTTTTCCGTGACGCCCTGTTGCAGCAATAGCATCAGCAGGATGCGCGCCTTCTGGGGACTCAGGTCTCCCGCCATGATGGCGCCCGCGTCCGCCAGAGTCTTCCCTCCACCTTCAAAACCATAGTTCGGCAAGACCCGTCCGTTCGGCACCCTGGTCGAAATCACCACGGGCACGTTTTTGGACAAGGCATACTTCACGGCTTCGAACATGGGCACGTTCATATTGCCCATTCCCAGGGCCTGCACCACGATTCCTTTCACACCCTGATCCACGGCGCTGCGCAGCAGGCTGCCGTCCGCGCCCCCATACATGGCGACGATCTCCACCTTGGGCATTTCGTCGGCGACGATGGGGATATGCTGGCGGCGGACCGGCGTGCGATCCAGCACGACCCGATCCGGATAGACCTCGCCCAATTGGCCGTAATTTCCGGACTGGAAGGTTTGCACTGCCGCCGTGTGGGTCTTGGTGACATAGCGGGCCGCATGGATCTGATCATTCATGGCAAGCATGGCGCCCTTGTTCCTGGCCTGCTCATCGATCGCGATACGCACTGCGCCGAGAAGATTGCGGGGGCCGTCGAAATCCGACGCCGAGGCATTGCGCTGCGCACCGATCAGAACGATGGGTTTTTCCGACTGTATCGTCGTATCCAGCCAGAAAGCCGTTTCCTCCAGGGTGTCCGTGCCATGCGACACCACTACCCCGGAAACCTCGGGGCGTGCCAAGGCTTCCGCCACCGCCTTGCTCAGCGACGTCCAGCGGGCCGGGTCCATGTAGTCGGACGGCACATTCGAAAGATTGTTGACCTCGATGTTTGCGTATTCCCCCACCTTCGGCACGGTCGCCATCAAATCCTCGCCGGAAATTGCAGGTACGGGTGCCTGCTTGACCGGATCGATCTTCATGGCGATGGTCCCTCCGGTTGCAATCAACTGCACCGTCGGTTTTTCCTGGGCCGACGCCTGGGGAACGGCAAACGTGCAAGCAAACGCGATCAGGAATGATTTCCTCACTTCAGTCTCCTTTATCCACTCGGGGAATATTCGGGGCATGCCCCGTCCGATGATTGTTGTTTTTACCGCCGAGCCGCTGGTGAAGCGCACGGCGCTGGCCCCTTCATGGACCGGGCCGAATGGCAGTGTAATGGCAAGCCGCAGAAACAGACAGCCAACGGGCGCAGCCGCGCTGCCGGCTTCATTCTTTCGGGGACCGGCAGCAATGGCGGCTGCGTTTTGCTCCTCTCGCGGAGACCGTAGCGCTGGCCCGGAAGCGGGTACCAGTGAAAAAAAAAAGCCTCGCAAGAAAATCTTGCGAGGCTTTTTGCCTGTCTTGCCCAGAGATCGATTGCTGATCCCGCAGCACCTCGTCCATGAAGGTGCGGCGTGAAAACGTTCGGATCAGCCTTCTTGCGAATCGGTCTGCGCCACCAGCGCCGATGATCAGCGCTTCTCGATGATCTGGTCGTAGATGCCGCCGTCGGCGAAGTGCGTCTTCTGCACTGCCGGCCAGCCGCCGAGTTTCTCATCGACGGTGAAGGTGCGGATCGGCGGGAACTTGTCCGCGTTCTGTGCCAGCACCGCGGCGTCGCGCGGGCGGAAGTTGTGCTTGGCGATGATCGCCTGGCCTTCGGGGGAGAACAGGAACTCCAGATAGGCTTCGGCCGCCTTCACCGTGCCGCGCTTCTCCGTCACCGACTTCACCACCGCCACCGGCGCCGAGGCGTCGATCGACAGCGAGGGATAGACCACGTCGAACTTGTTGTCGCCGAGTTCGCGGGCGATCAGGATGGCCTCGTTCTCGAAGGTCACCAGCACGTCGCCGACGTCGCGCTGGGTGAAGGTGGTGGTGGCGCCGCGGCCGCCACCGTCGAGCACCGGCACGTTGGCGAACAGCTTGCCGACGAATTCGCGTGCGCCGGCTTCGCTGCCGCTCTTGTCGAGCGCGTAGCCCCAGGCCGCCAGGTAGGTGTAGCGGCCGTTGCCCGAGGTCTTGGGGTTGGGCACGATCACCTGCAGGCCGTCGCGAGCGAGGTC
This sequence comes from Thauera carbonicopians, assembly GCF_025699485.1. Classification (GTDB taxonomy): domain Bacteria; phylum Pseudomonadota; class Gammaproteobacteria; order Burkholderiales; family Rhodocyclaceae; genus Thauera. The sequence goes on from NZ_JANUXN010000003.1 coordinate 306,162, forward strand.
GTCCCAGTCCTTGATGTTCTTCGGATTGCCCTTGCGCACCAGGAAGACCGAAGTGGTGGTGTAGGGCGTGGCTTCGTGCGGCAGGCGCTGGCGCCAGTCCGCCGCGACCAGGCCGCCGCGCTCGACCAGGATGTCGATGTCCGGCGACTGGTTCATCGTCACCACGTCGGCGTCGAGGCCGGCCGCCACCGACAGCGCCTGCTTGCTCGAACCGCCGTGCGACTGGTTGACGCTGACCGCCTCGCCGCCCTGGGCTTTCCAGTGCGCGGAAAAGGCCGGGTTGATGTCCTTGTACAGCTCGCGCGAGACGTCGTAGGACACGTTCAGCAGCGTGATGTCGGCGAGCGCGGCGGATGCCGACAGCGACAGGACGAGGGTCGCCAGGAGGCGGCGGATGGCGTTCGGTTGGCGGGAAGAAGTGTTCACTGCGGGCTCCGGTGGACGGGTGATGTGCGGGCGAGTCTAGGGATGGCGCTCGCGCAGTGGAAATAATGAAACCAGCGTTGCTTATTCGATTTTCTGCTATCGGGGGGCTGGTCCCGGGGCAGTCCCCGGCAGGCCAGGCGCCTCCGGCGAGGTGTGGCCGGAGGCGCCTGGTTATGCTTAGTTGATTGGGTACGGCCGGTGAGGCACGGCCGGTTCAGGCCGCCCAGCGCCATTGGATGAACGGCGCTGCGGCAGCAGCGGGGGCGTGTGCTTCTTCCAGCGGCGGATGCCGCAATACCCGCCGCAGCACCCGGTCTTCCAGTGCGGTGAAGCCGGCGCTGGTCCGGTCGCGCGGGCGTTCGAGCGCAATCCGCAGGTCGAGCGCGGTGCTGCCGTCCTCGATCAGCAGCACGCGGTCGGCCAGCGCGATGGCCTCGGCGACGTCGTGCGTGACCAGCAGCGCGGTGAAGCCCTGTTCGCGCCACAGGCGTTCGATCAGCGCGTGCATCTCGATGCGGGTCAGGGCGTCGAGCGCGCCCAGCGGCTCGTCGAGCAGCAGCAGGCGGGGCTTGTGCACCAGCGCGCGGGCCAGGGCGACGCGCTGGCGCTGGCCGCCGGACAGGCGCGCCGGCCACTCGTCGGCACGGTCGGCGAGGCCGACGTCGGCCAGCGCGGCCAGTGCCGCCTCGCGCCGTTCCCGCGCCGAACCGGGCAGGCCGAGGGCGACGTTGTCGGCCACGCTCTTCCACGGCAGCAGGCGCGCGTCCTGGAACATCAGGCGCAGCTCGTCGTGGGTGTCGCGCAGCGCCTGGCCGTCCAGCGCGATGCTGCCTTGACTAGGCGCCTCCAGCCCGGCGAGCAGGCGCAGCAGCGTGCTCTTGCCGCAGCCGCTGCGGCCGACGATGGCGACGAATTCGCCGGCGGCGACGTCGAGGTCGATCGACGACAGCACCGTGCGTGCGCCATAGGCCTTGCCCAGCCCGCGCAGCGCGATGGGCACGCCGCTGTCGCGTGGCCGACCGGAATCCGGCGCAGTGCGGCTCGGCTCGGCCGGCGGCACGGGTTGGCCGAGCGCGACTTGTTCGCCGAGTTCGGCGAGTTCCTTCAGGTTGATGAAGCCCATCGGCTGTTCTCCGGATCGTGAGGATGTGAAGCGCCGCCTAGGCGCCGGCATAGGCGTTGTTCCAGCGCAGCAGGCGGCGTTCCAGCAGCCGGGCGGCGACGTCGGCCAGCTTGCCGAGCACCGCGTACAGCAGGATCGCCAGCACGACGACGTCGGTCTGCAGGAATTCGCGCGCGTTCATCGCCATGTAGCCGATGCCCGAACTGGCGGCGATGGTCTCGGCGACGATCAGCGTCAGCCACATGAAACCCAGCGAATAGCGCACGCCGACCAGGATGTTGGGCAGCGCGCCGGGCAGGATCACGTGGCGGAACAGCGCCCAGCCCGACAGGCCGTAGGAGCGGCCCATCTCCACCAGCGCGGCATCGACCGAGCGGATGCCGTGGAAGGTGTTCAGATACACCGGGAAGAACACGCCGAGGGCGACGAGGAAGAGCTTGCCGCCCTCGTCGATGCCGAACCACAGGATCACCAGCGGGATCAGCGCCAGGTGGGGTACGTTGCGCACCATCTGCAGCGTGGTGTCGAACAGGTTTTCCGCCACCCGCCAGCAGCCGTTGATCAGGCCGAAGAAAAAGCCGATGCCGCCGCCGATGGCGAAGCCGATCGCGGCGCGGGCGAAGCTGGCCTGCAGATGGGTCAGCAGTTCGCCCGAGCTTGCCAGCTCCCACAGCGCGGCCAGCACGGCGGAAGGGGCCGGCAGGATGCGTGTCGATAGCCAGCCGGTCTGGGCGGCGATCTGCCAGCCGGCGAGGATCGCGGCCGGCACCAGCCAGGGGCCGATGCGGCCCTGCCAGCCGGTGCGCGAGGTGTCGTTCGAATGTGCCATGGATGTGCTCCCTTCAGCTTTGCGCCGCCTTGGGAGCCTGGGCGTAGCCGATGATCTCGCCGATCGGCGCGACGCGGCGGCGGGCGGGCTGGTGCGCGTCGTTGGCGGGGGCGTCGCGGCCGGCCACGCTCAGGTGCGGGAACACCAGCTCGGCGAAGCGGTAGGCCTCTTCCAGGTGCGGATAGCCCGACAGCACGAAGGTGTCGGCGCCCAGCGCGGCGTATTCCTCGATGCGCTCGGCGATGATCTTGCCGTCGCCCACCAGCGCGGTGCCGGCGCCGCCGCGCACCAGGCCGACGCCGGCCCACAGGTTGGGCGCGACTTCGAGCTTGCTGCGGTCGCCGCCGTGCAGTTCGCGCATGCGGCGCTGGCCTTCTGAATCCATCTTGCCGAGCGACTGCTGCGCGCTGGCGATGGTGTCGTCGTCGAGCTGGCTGATCAGTTCTTCCGCCGCCTGCCAGGCCGCGGCCTCGGTTTCGCGCGGGATCACGTGCAGGCGCATGCCGAAGCGCACCTGGCGGCCCTCCTTCTCGGCGCGCCGCCGCACGTCGGCGAACTTGCGCGCCACTTCCGACGGCGGCTCGCCCCAGGACAGGTAAAGCTCGACGTGCCTGGCCGCGGTGTCGTGCGCGCGGTTCGACGAGCCGCCGAAGTACAGCGGCGGATGCGGCTGCTGCACCGCGGGGAAGAGCAGGCGCGCGTCCTTGACCTTGACGTGCTCGCCTTCGTAATCGACCTGCTCGCCGGCCAGCAGCCGCTTCCAGACCTCGAGGAATTCGTCGGCGTGCTCGTAGCGCTCGTCATGACCGAGGAAGATGCCGTCGGCTTCCAGATCCGAAGTGTCGCCGCCGGCCACCAGGTTGATCAGCAGGCGGCCGTCCGACAGGCGGTCGAAAGTCGCGGCCTGGCGCGCCGCCACCGTCGGCGAAGTCGTCGCCGGGCGCAGGGCGACGAGGAACTTCAGCTTGCGGGTCACCGGAATCAGGCTGGACGCCACCACCCAGGCGTCCTCGCAGGCGCGGCCGGTGGGAATCAGCACGCCGCCGTAGCCGAGGCTGTCGGCGGCCTGTGCGATCTGCTTCAGGTAGTCGTGATCCACCGCGCGCGCACCCAGCGGGGAGCCGAGATAGCGGCCGTCGCCGTGGGTGGGGAGGAACCAGAAGATGTCGAGCGGTTTGCGTGTGCTCATGACGGGTTTCCTTTAGTGCGCCGGGCGCCACACGACCGAAGCCACGTCGAGCTTCTTCGGGATCAGCTTCAGTTCGGCCAGGGTGTCGGCCATCTGCTGCTGGTGGCGGATCACTTCGTCGCTCAGCGGCTTCACGCCGTAGCCGTAGCGCGATATCGAGACTTCGGCGATCTCGACCGGCAGGCCGATCTGCGGCGCGACGATGGCGGCGGCTTCCTTCTGGTTCCGGCCGACCCATTCGCCGGTCTCGTTGATGGCTTCGAGCGCCGAAGCGAGAACCTGGGGATACTTCTGCGCGAAGGGCCGCGCGGCGATGTAGAAGTTGTAGTTGTTGGCGATGCCGGTGCCGTCGGCCAGGATGCGGGCGTCGACCTGCGCTTCGGCGGCGGCGCCGAACGGATCCCAGATCGCCCAGGCGTCGAGCGAGCCGCGCTCGAAGGCGGCGCGGGCGTCGGCCGGCGGCAGGTAGGCGACCTCGACGTCGCTGTATTTCAGATTGGCCGACTCCAGCGCCCTGACCAGCAGGTAATGCACGTTGGAGCCGCGGTTCAATACCACGCGCTTGCCCTTCAGATCGGCCAGCGTCCTGATCGGCGAATCCTTCGGCACCAGGATCTTCTCCGCCCGCGGCGCCGGCGGTTCGTTGCCGAAATACACCAGGTCGGCGCCGGCCGCCTGCGCAAACACCGGCGGCGTTTCGCCGACCACGCCGATGTCGATGCTGCCGACGTTCAGGCCTTCGAGCATCTGCGGCCCGGCGGGGAACTCGGTCCACGTCACCTTGACGCCTTCGGCTTTCAGGCGCGCTTCGAGATTGCCGCGCGCCTTCACGATCGACAGCGTGGAGCCTTTCTGCCAGCCGATGCGGATCGCGGGCGAATCGGCAAGGGCGAGGGGGGATGACAGCGACAGGGGGATGGAGGCGGCGGCGAGCAGCCCCTTCAATGCGGAACGGCGAGTGACGATCATGGTCGGATGCCTCGGAATGGAAACAGAGTGAGAGGACGGAAAAGCCGGCATTCGCCGCCGGCCGGTGGCGCAATGAGGCCACATCGCCGTCCGATCACGAACGAAGAAAATCCGCGCTGTTTATTCGGGGCAGACTGGATTGCTTAGCGGAATTCGAGCTTTGCCGAGGCTGAAAGACGGGGCGCCGTTCGAGGGGTGTTTGCTGGACAGCTCGCGGAGGCAGGGCACCGGCCTTGCGGTGGTTTCGGCCTTGGTTCGCCTTCTTGCCTGCGAATGCCATCTAGCTTCGGGCGGGCGGCGGCAGCTTCCGATGGAGGTTCGGAAGTGCTGGCTGCCCGCCGGGCACGGCCCAGAGGGTGGGGCCGTGCCCGGCGCTGCGTCGGCCGGCTCAGCGTCCCGGCTGCGAGCCGGCGTCGACCACGGCCAGCGCCGTCATGTTGACGATGCGGCGCACCGTCGCCGACGGCGTCAGCACGTGTGCGGCGCGCGCGGCGCCGAGCAGGATGCCGCCGACCATGATGCCGTTGCCTGCAGCCATGCGCAGCAGGTTGTAGGAGATGTTGGCCGCGTCGATGTTCGGCATCACCAGGATGTTGGCCGGTCCGGCGAAGCCGGAGTCGGGCATCTCGTGGTCCAGGATCGACGGCGACAGCGCCGCGTCGCCGCGCATCTCGCCTTCCACCATCAGTTCGGGATCGCGCGCATGCACCAGGCGGACGGCATCGCGCATCTTGCACGCCTCGGGGGCGTCGGAGCTGCCGAAGCTGGAATGCGACAGCATCGCCACCCGCGGCACCAGGCCGAAGCGGCGGACTTCCTCGGCCGCGAGCAGGGCGATTTCCGCCAGTTGCTCGGCGCTCGGGTCGCGGTTGACATGCGTGTCGCAGATGAAGAGCTGGTGCTCGGGCAGCATCAGCATCTGCATCATCGCCAGCGTCGTGGCACCGTCGCGCAGGCCGACGACCTCGCGCAGCGCCTGCAGGTGGTCCGAGGTGCGGCCGAAGGTGCCGCACAGCATCGCATCGGCGCTGCCCTTGTGCAGCAGCATTGACGCCAGCAGCGTATTGCGGCTGCGCATCTCGGCACGTGCCATGGTGCGCGATACGCCGGCGCGCTTGTGGGTCTCGTAGTAGGCGTCCGCCGCGTCGCCGTAGATTGCGGGATCGTGCATGTCCAGCAGTGTGCAGTTCTCGCCGGGGCGCAGCCGCAGGCCGTATTCGGCGATGCGCTTTTCGATGACCTCGGGGCGGCCCAGCAGCAGCGGGCGCGCGATGCCTTCGTCGATCACCACCTGGGCGGCGCGCAGCACGCGCTCGTCCTCGCCCTCGGCATAGACCACCGATTTCGGATTGCGCTTGGCGATGGCGAAGATCGGCTGCATCGTGTTGCCGGACTGGTACACGAAGTTGCCGAGGTGCTGCCGGTAGGCCTCCATGTCGGCGATCGGGCGCTGTGCGACGCCGCTGTCGGCGGCCGCCTTCGCCACCGCCGGCGCCACTGCTTCGATCAGGCGCGGATCGAAGGGCTTGGGGATCAGGTAGTGGCGGCCGAAGTGCAGCCCGCTGGCGCCGTAGGCCTGCGCCACCACTTCGGGGATCTCGGCATGCGCCAGCGCGGCGATGGCGCGCACGGTGGCGAGCTTCATCTCCTCGTTGATCGTCGTCGCGCCGCAGTCCAGCGCGCCGCGGAAGATGAACGGGAAGCACAGCACGTTGTTGATCTGGTTCGGATAGTCCGAGCGCCCGGTGCCGATCACTGCGTCGGGCCGCACGGCCAGCGCCTCTTCGGGCAGGATTTCGGGCGTCGGGTTGGCCAGCGCGAAGATCAGCGGGTCGCGCGCCATGCCCTCGACCATGCCGGCTTTCAGCACGCCGCCCATCGACAGGCCGAGGAAGATGTCGGCGCCGGGCATTGCATCGGCCAGCGTGCGCGCCTCGGTCTCGACCGCGTAGCGTTCCTTGCTTTCGTCCATCGCCACGCTGCGGCCGGCGTAGATCACGCCCTTGCTGTCGGCGACGGTGATGTTGTGCCGTTTCAGCCCCAGGCTGACCAGCAGGTCGAGGCAGGCCAGCGCCGCCGCACCCGCGCCGGAAACGACCAGGCGGACGTCGCCGATGTCCTTGCCGACGTGCTGCAGGCCGTTCAGGATCGCCGCTGCGGCGACGATCGCGGTGCCGTGCTGGTCGTCGTGGAAGACCGGGATCTTCATGCGCTCGCGCAGCTTCTTCTCGATGTAGAAGCACTCCGGTGCCTTGATGTCCTCGAGGTTGATGCCGCCGAAGGTCGGCTCCATGCGTGCGATGGTGTCGACCAGCGCGTCGGGATCGAGCTCGTCCAGTTTGATGTCGAACACGTCGATGCCGGCGAACTTCTTGAACAGGCAGCCCTTGCCTTCCATCACCGGCTTGCCGGCCAGCGCGCCGATGTTGCCCAGGCCCAGCACCGCGGTGCCGTTGGTGACCACCGCGACGAGGTTGGCGCGCGCGGTCAGCTCGCGGGCCTGCGCCGGATCGTCGACGATCGCCATGCAGGCTTCGGCCACCCCCGGCGAATAGGCCAGCGCGAGGTCGCGCTGCGTGATCATCGCCTTGGTCGGCGTCACCGAGATCTTGCCCGGTGTCGGCAGCCGGTGGTATTCGAGTGCGGCGTCTCTCAGGTTATCTGCCATGATGCGTCTCCATTCGATTTTGTTATGCGCTTGTTGCTTGCCGCGGATTCAGCGTTCCGCGCTCCCCAGCCTGTGCAGATGGGCCTGGGCTTCGTCCGCACTTTCGTAGATATGCGGGGCGACGGCGCGTTGCTCCAGTGCGTCGCCCAGCTTGCTGCGCAGAAAGGCGCTGGTGGTGTAGCGTGTCACGCTCGAATAGAAGCCCTGCATCAGGCCGCGCACCATGTCGGAATAGGCATCCAGCACATCGGGCGCGATGGTGAAGTTGTCATAGTTGATGATCGCGCGCACGCGCCGGCCGACCCCGGCCAGATGCTTCTCGACTTGGGCCTGGATCGCCGCCACGTCGGCCGGGTTGTTGACCGCCAGGCCCTCGAAGTTGATGAAGAACAGGTTCTGCTGTGGGTCGTAGCTGAAGCGCCGCTCCAGCGGCACGGCCAGCAACTGGCGGCGCAACTGCATCGGCTGGTCGCGGAAGATGCGCGCGTCCATCAGGCGCGGCTGGCGCACGATGGGCGCGAAATCCATCTTGTCCAGGATGTCGCGCTGGACGTCGACGCCGGGTGCCACTTCGCTCAGTTCCAGCCCTTCGAGCGTCAGCGTGAACACGCAGCGCTCGGTGATGTACAGCACCGGCTGGCCGCGCGCGGCCGCGACCGGGCCGCTGAAGGTGCGGTGCTCCACCTCGCGCACGAACTTGTGCACGGTGGCGTCCCTGCCGATCCGCACCTGGCCGTCGGCGACGCTCAACGCCATGCTGCCGGCCAGGAAGCTGCCGACGAAGACCACTTTCTTGGCGTTCTGGCTGATGTTGATGAAGCCGCCGGCGCCGGCCAGCTTGGGGCCGAACTTGCTGACGTTCAGGTTGCCCTGGGCGTCGGCCTGCGCCAGCCCGAGGAAGGTCACGTCGAGTCCGCCGCCATCGTAGAAATCGAACTGATAGGGCTGGTCGATCACCGCCTGGGTGTTGACCGCGGCGCCGAAGTCCAGGCCGCCGGCCGGGATGCCGCCGATCACGCCGGGTTCGGCGGTCAGCGTGATCAGATCGATGACTTTCTCTTCGGCGGCCACGCTGGCGATGCCTTCCGGCATGCCGATGCCCAGGTTCACCACGCTGTTGGGCCGCAGCTCCAGCGCTGCGCGGCGGGCGATGATCTTGCGCGCGCTCAGCGCCATCGGCTCGATGGCGCTGGCCGGGACGCGGATCTCGGAGGCGAAGGCCGGGCTGTAGGGCTCGGCGAAAGTCTGCCAGTGGTTCTCCGGCCGGGCCTGCACGACGCAGTCCACCAGTACGCCCGGCACCTTGACCTGGCGCGGGTTCAGCGTGTTGCGCTCGGCGATGCGCTCGACCTGGGCCAGCACGATGCCGCCGGAGTTGCGCACCGCCATTGCGATCGCCAGCGCCTCCAGCGTCAGCGCCTCCTTCTCCATCGTCAGGTTGCCGTCGGGGTCGGCGGTGGTCGCGCGGATGATGCCGACGTGGATCGGGAAGGCCTTGTAGAACAGGTATTCCTGGCCGGCGATGGCGACGCGCTCGACCAGTTCTTCGGTGGTGCGTCCGTTGAGCTTGCCGCCGCCATGCTGCGGATCGACGAAAGTGCCCATGCCGACGCGCGACAGGTGGCCCGGCCGGCCCGCGGCGATGTCGCGGAAGAGCTGGCTGATCACCCCTTGCGGCAGGTTGTAGGCTTCGACCTCGCCGCCGACCGCCAGCCGCTGCAGCTTGGGCACCAGCCCCCAGTGGCCGCCGATGACGCGCTTGACGAGGCCGGCATGGCCGAAGTGGTTCAGGCCTTTTTCCTTGCCGTCGCCCTGGCCGGCGGCGTAGACCAGCGTCAGGCCTTTCGGCTGGCTCTCGGCCAGGAACCGCTGTTCCAGCGCGATGGCCAGTTCTTCGGCGAAGCCGATGCCGACGAAGCCGCTGGTGGCGATGGTGTCGCCGTCACGGACCAGGCGCACCGCCTCCTGCGCGGAGACGATCTTGCCGCGTTCGGAAGCCTGCAGCGGGGCCGCCGGGGTTTGAAGGGCGTGCGGTTCCATGCTCAACGCGCCGTCCAGCCGCCTTCGACCGGCAGCGAGATGCCGGTGATCGACGCGCCCGCCGGCGAGCTGAGGAAGACCACCAGCGCGCCGAGTTCCTCGACCTCGACGAAGCGCTTGTTGGGCTGCGAGGCCAGGATGACCTTGCGCACGACATCGTCCTCGGACATGCCGTGCGCCTTCGCCTGGTCGGCGATCTGGCCTTCGATCAGCGGCGTCTTCACGTAGCCGGGGCAGACGGCGTTGCAGGTGATGCCGGTTTCGGCCACTTCCAGCGCCACCGCCTTGGTCAGCCCCAGCACGCCGTGCTTGGCGGCGACGTAGGCGGACTTGAACGGCGAGGCCACCAGTCCGTGGGCCGAGGCGATGTTGATGATGCGCCCGGCGTTGCGCGCCTTCATGCCCGGCAGCGCGGCCTTGATCGCGTGGAAGTTCGACGACAGGTTGATCGCCAGGATCTGCTCCCATTTCTCGGCCGGGAATTCGTCGACCGGCGACACGAACTGGATGCCGGCGTTGTTGACCAGCACGTCCAGGCGGCCGAAGCGCTCTTCGGCTTCGCGCACCAGGGCGGTGACCTGTTCCGGGCTGGACATGTCGGCGCGGGCATACCGCACCTGCACGCCATGGCGCTCGGCCAGCGCGGCGCGGATGGGCTCGATGGCGGAGCCGTCGCGGCTGCCGTTGAGCATAACGTCGGCGCCGGCTTCGGCAAGCGCCGCCGCGATGCCCAGCCCGATGCCGCTGGACGAGCCGGTGACCAGTGCGGACTGGCCTTTGAGCGAGATGGTCTTCATTGTTCGGTCTCCTCCCGTTGTCGGGCTCATTCGGCGTCCGGCTGTGCCGGCGGCGCAGCAAGGCGGAATGGCTCCAGCGTCATGCAGTGTTCGGCGATCGCCCGGATGGTCGGATAGGGGGCCATCGCCACGCCGAAGCGCTCGGCGTTGAAAACCTGCGGCACCAGGCAGCAGTCGGCGGTGCCGGGCGTGTCGCCGTGGCAGAAGCGGCCGGTCTGCGGCGATTCGGCCAGCATGCGTTCGAGGGCGGCGAAGCCGGTCTCGACCCAGTGCCGGTACCAGGCCTGGCGCGCTTCGGCATCCAGGCCGAGCTGCTGTTCCAGGTAGCGCAGCACGCGCAGGTTGTTCAGCGGATGGATGTCGCAGGCGATGTATTGGGCCAGCGCCCGCACGCGCGCCCGGCCGACGGCGTCGGTCGGCAGCAGCGCGGGCTGCGGGTGCCGTTCTTCCAGGTACTCGATGATCGCCAGCGACTGCGGCAGCGCCGCGTCGTCGTGCTGCAGCACCGGCACCAGCTCGCTCGGGTTCAGCGCGCTGAACCCGGCGGCGTGCTGCTGGCCGCCGTCGCGCACCAGATGCACCGGAATCGCCTCGTAGGCCAGGCCCTTGAGGTTCAGCGCGATGCGCACGCGATACGACGCCGAACTGCGGAAGTACGTGTAGAGCTTGAACACTGGTGGGACTCCGCGGACGATCAGGCCAGGGCCGGCAGCACGGTGCCGGCGCAGTCGCCGAAACCGATGCGCGCGGCGCCGGGCCTGCTGCACCAGGCGCGCATCACGACGGTGTCGCCGTCTTCCAGGAAGGTGCGCTGCTCGCCGTTGGGCAGCGTCAGCGGCTGCTTGCCGTTGAGGCTCAGTTCCAGCAGCGAGCCGGCCTGCTCGGGCTTCGGTCCGGACTGCGTGCCGCTGCCGAACAGGTCGCCGGGGTTCAGCGCGCAGCCGTTGACGGTGTGGTGCGCCACCATCTGCGACACGCTCCAGTACGAATCGGCGAAATTGCCCAGCGACAGCCGCGTGGCGGGTTGGCCGGCATCGCGCATGCGCTGCGTCTGCAGCAGCACTTCCAGCGCGATGTCGATCGCGCCCTGCTCGCGCAGCCTGGCGCCGTCCAGGTAGGGCAGGGGCTGGGGGTCCGAGGCCGGCCGCGTCCACGCGCTGCGGTAGGGCGCCAGCGCTTCCATCGTCACGATCCACGGCGCCAGCGTGCTGGCGAAGTTCTTCGACAGGAAAGGGCCGAGCGGCTGGTATTCCCAGGCCTGGAAATCGCGCGCCGACCAGTCGTTGAACAGCGCCAGGCCGAACACGTGCGATTCGGCCTCGCCGATCGGGATCGCTTGGCCGATGCCATTGCCGGTGCCGATGAAGATGCCCAGTTCCAGTTCGTAGTCCATGCGTTCGCAGGGGGCGAGCACCGGCGCCGCCGCGCCGGGGCGCATGAGCTGGCCGCGCGGGCGCGGGAAGGCCTGGCCCGACACGCCGAGCGTCGAGCCGCGGCCGTGGTAGCCGATCGGAATCCACTTGTAGTTGGGCAGCAGCGGGTTGTCGGGGCGGAACAGGCGGCCGACGTTGGTGGCGTGGTGGATCGAGGTGTAGAAGTCGGTGTAGTCGCCCACCGACGCCGGCACGGTGTATTCGGCATCGGCCTGCGCCACCAGGCAGCCGCGCAGCACGCCGGCCCGGGCCGAGCCCTCGCGCAGCGCGCGCGACAGCGCCAGGCGCAGGCCGGACCAGACCGCCGGGCCCATCGTCATGAAGCTGTTCAGCGAGGCTTCGCCGCAGGCCGCGGCGGCCGGGGCGATGGCGGCATCGAACACGCCGGCGGCATATGCCGCCGCCAGGTCGACGATTTGATCGCCGATGGCGACGCCGCCGCGCCAGGCTTCTGCGGTGCCGCGGCGGCGGAAAACGCCGAAGGGCAGGTTCTGGATCGGGAAGTCGCTGTCTTCCCGGTTGGCGGATTCGACCCAGCTCTTGAGCGAGGGGTCGTGGGTTTCGTTCAGTGTGCTCATATGATGTCCTTGCGGCATGAGCCGGGCGGCGCCGGCCCGGCTCCGGGGCGCCCCGTGTGTTCTTACTTGCGGTTCGGGTTGAAGTTCTTCTTCAGGTTCTGCCAGCACTGCGCGTAGCCCTGCTGCAGTTGCGGCGATTCGAGCGCCTGGCGGGTGGCGACCAGCGCGTCCTTGGTCTCGAACATGAAGGCCATCGTATCGCGGATGTAATCCGGCTTGCTCGTGTCGGCGGTGGATGCCTTGTCGAAGGTGTCGCCATCGGGGCCGTGGCCGGTGAAGCTGTTGTGCAGGCTGCAGCCGCCCGGCGCGAAGCCTTCGGCCTTGGCGTCGTAGATGCCGTGGATCAGGCCCATGAACTCGGCCGCGATGTTGCGGTGGAACCAGGGCGGACGGAAGGTGTGCTCCATCGCCAGGATGCGCGGCGGGAAAATCACGAAGTCCAGCGAGTCCACGCCGGGCACCGCCGACGGCGACTGCAGCACCAGGAAGATGCAGGGATCGGGGTGGTCGTAGCTGATCGAGCCGATCGTGTTGTAGCGGCGCAGGTCGTACTTGCACGGCAGATGGTTGCCGTACCAGGCGACGACGTCGAAGGGCGAATGGCCCATCTTCGCGCGCCACAGGTTGCCGCCGAACTTGGCCACCAGTTCGTGATCGCCGTCCACGTCCTCGTACCAGGCTACCGGAATCTCGAAATGGCGTGCATTGGCCAGGCCGTTGGAACCGATCACGCCCATGTCGGGCAGGCGCAGCCCGGCGCCGAAGTTCTCGCATACGTAGCCGCGTGCGCTGCCGTCGGGCAGATCGACGCGGAAGCGGATGCCGCGCGGGATGATCACGATTTCCTGCGGCTCGGCGTCGATGAGGCCGAACTCGGTGGTGAAGCGCAGCCGTCCCTGCTGCGGCACGATCAGCATCTCGGCATCGGCGTTGTAGAACACGCGCCGGCCCATCGAGCGGCTGGCGGCGTACAGGTGGATGGCGACGTCGGCGTTGCCGGCCATCGTCACCAGGCCCTGGAGGAAATCGGTGGACTCGGCCGGAATCGGCATCGGGTTCCAGCGGAACTGGTTCGGCGAGGGCTCGACGCCGCTGAAATCGCTGACCAGCCTGCCGTTGTCGATGCGCTCGAAGGGCTGGTGCAGCGAGGTGGGCCGGATGCGGTACAGCCACGAGCGCCGGTTGGCGTGCCGCGGCGCGGTGAACGCGGTGCCCGAGAATTGTTCGGCATACAGGCCGTAGGGGCATTGCTGGGGCGAGTTCTGTTCCGTCGGCAGCGCATCCGGCAGGGCCTCGCTGGAGCATTCGTTGCCCCAGCCGCTCAGGTAGCTCAGCTTGCCGAACTCGACTTCGGTCGTCACGGTCATGTTCCAACTCCTTGTAGTCAATGATGTTCCCCCGCCGACGGGCGGGGGCGTCCGGTTTGCCCGTCAGTGCGGGATATCGACGTCACCGCCGGGCCTGGACGAGGCGCCCCTGCTGGCGCCGGCGAAGAGAAGCAGCATCACGGCGGAGATCACCGCGGGAATGGCCATCGCGATGAAGATCGAAGCGTTGCTCCACTGGAGCTGGATCAGCGCGCCGCCCAGCACCGGGCCGACGATGGAGCCGAAGCGGCCGATGCCCAGGCTCCAGCCCACGCCGGTGGAGCGCAGCGTGGTCGGGTAGTAGGTTGCTGCGAGGGCATTGACCGCCGGCTGGCCGCCCATGATGCAGAAACCCGTTATCGCCACGACGACGAACAACAGCGGCAGCGCGATCGTGGGCTGGCCGATCATCGCAATCGTGCCGCCGGCAACCACGAAGCAGGGAACGAGCACCTTGAAGAAGCCGATGCGGTCGATCACCGGGCCCATCAGCAGCGTTCCGAGCACGCCGCCGACCTGCAGCGCGGTACCCACCATCACGGCCGTGCGCGTGTCCAGGCCCGCGCTGGCGGCGATGGTCGGCAGCCAGCTCGACAGGAAATACAGGTTCAGCAGGTTCATGAAATTCACCACCCACAGGAACAGCGTCGCCCTGGCCCGGCCGTCGCGGAACAGCTCCATCACCGGCGCGCCGCCCTGCTTGGTCTCGGGCACGACGAAGCGGGTGTCGTCGTCGATGCTGAGCGTCGGATCGATCTCGCGCACTGTCTTCCTGACCTTGTCGAGCTTCTTGCCCTTGAGCACTTGGAACTGCAGCGACTCCGGGACGAAGAAGTACATCAGGATGGCCATGGCGATCGGGATGACGCCGCCGAGAATGAACACCGAGCGCCAGCCGAAGTGCGGAATCAGCCAGGCCGACACCAGGCCGCCCAGCACCGCGCCCACGGTGAAGCCGCAGGAGACCAGCATCATCAGCGTCACCCGCTTGCGCTTGGGACTGAACTCGCCGACCAGCGCGATCGCGTTGGGCATGATGGCGCCGAGACCGAGGCCGGTGATGAAGCGGATGACCTGCAACTGGAAGATGGTGTTCACATAGGCCGTGATCAGCATGCAGACGGCGAAGAACACGGTTGCCCAGATCAGCACCGGCCGGCGGCCGAGCTTGTCGGCCAGCATGCTGAGCGTCAGCGAACCCACCAGCATGCCGAACAGCCCGGCGCCGAACACCGGGCCGAGCTCCGCCCGGCTGATGCCCCAGTCGGCGATGATCGCCGGTGCCACATAACCGATGGATTGCACGTCGAAGCCGTCCATGACCACGGTGATGCCCACCATGATCAGCACCCACAATTGGGTGCGGCTGAGCCTGTTGTTGTCGATGACCTCGGCGATGTTGATGGTGTTGGCGGCGCTCATGACGCGAGCCCTCCAACGAGGCCGGATGCGGCGGCATCCGGGGACCGGCGGGAAAGGCGGCGGTGCGCTGCACGGACGGACGGCAACACACCCCGATGCGGGTGATCGAACATTCTTGTCTCCTGGTTTTTTTCTTGTGTGCAGGGGATTGAACATCCAATACTCTTATCGTACAAACGGAATATTTCGATCAATTCATGGGGGTTTCCGATGAACGTGACCTTGCGCCAACTGCGAGCATTCGTTGCCCTTGCCCAGTCGGGCAGCTTCACCGACGCGGCGGCCGACCTGCACATCACCCAATCGACGCTGAGCGGCCTGATCAAGGAACTGGAGCAGGCGCTGGGCGTGCAGATCGTCCACCGCACGACGCGCAAGGTGGAACTGTCCGGCGTGGGCAGGGAGTTCCTGCCGCTGACCGCGCGCATCCTGCAGGACCTGGACGAAGCTTTCCGCGCGATCGCCGATCTGAAGGCGTTGAAGTCCGGCGTGGTGCGGATCGCGGTGCCGCAACTGATGGCGTGTACGCTGCTGCCCGAAGTCGTGGGCGCTTTCGCCGAGGAGTATCCGGGCGTCGAAGTCCGCTTGTCGGATTGCGTCGTGGAGGACGTGCTGCCCAAGGTGCATAGCGGCGAAGTCGACTTCGGCATCGGCCCGGAGCGCCCGGCGCAGCAGGACGTGGCCGCGCGGCTGCTGTTCGACATGCCCTTCATGGCGGTGCTGCCGTCGAAATACCCACTGGCGGGCGCCGGGCCGCTGGCCTGGTCGGAGCTCCTGCGCCATCCGCTCATTTCGCTGCAGGGCGAATACACGCAGATACTGCGCCGTGAGCTGCAGGCCGCGTCGGAGAACCTGCACTTCGCGCCGCAGAAGGAGGTGGCCTTCATGACGACGGCGCTGAGCATGGTCGGCGCCGGCCTCGGCGTGACGGTCTCGCTGCCGTATGCCCGCTCGCTGGTGGACCTCTACGGGCTCCGGATTCAGCCCTTGTGCGCGCCCGTGGTGCGGCGCAAGTTCCACCTGCTGTCCAGGCGGGACCGCGTGATCTCGCCTGCCGCGCAGGCCTTCGCCGAGTTCATTTCCGAATACGTGGCGCAGCGGAAATGGGGCGACATGCCGGGATGAATCCGTGGCAGGGATGAATGGGGTGGAAACAGGCTAATTGTTCCATATCGAGCAACAATGATTTGCCGATGGAGGGCTGTTTCATCACGCCCGACACGCCTAAAGTGCGAATTCCGCGGCGAACAGATTCCGCTTCCGGATGAATCCCGACATGGCTCCGAACATGAATACACATTACACCGCCACTGCCAAAGCCCTGCACTGGGGCATCGCCGTGCTGATCTTCGGCATGCTCGGTCTCGGCTTCTACATGACCGGCCTGTCGCTGTCGCCCACCAAGCTGCAAATCTATTCGTGGCACAAGTGGGCGGGCGTCACCATCTTCCTGCTGGTGTTGTTCCGCCTGGCCTGGCGTATCGGCCATCGCCCGCCGGAACTGCCGCAGCACATGGGCGCGATCGAACGTTTTGCCGCGCATGCCGGTCATCATCTGCTATACGTGCTGATGCTCGCGATTCCGCTGTCCGGCTGGCTGATGAGTTCGGCCAAGGGCATCCAGACGGTATGGTTCGGCGTGCTGCCGCTGCCCGACCTGCTGGACAAGGACAAGGCGCTGGGCGACCTGCTGCAGACCATGCATCTGAGCCTGAACCTGATCCTGATCGCGGTGCTGCTCGGCCACATCGGGGCAGCGCTGAAGCACCATTTCTTCGACAAGGACGACGTGCTGACGCGCATGCTGCCGCGCAGTCGTCCGTGATTCCCACCCCGACTCCAGAGGATTATCCATCATGAAACGTTTCGCAGTCGCGCTGTTCTCGACCCTCGCCTTCGCCACCGCCGCCCATGCGGCCGAATACGGCAAGGTGCTGCTCGAGCAGAGCCGGATCGGCTTCGGCTACCAGCAGATGGGGGTGTCGATGGACGGCAGCTTCAAGCAGTTCGACGGCCAGCTCCGCTTCGACCCCGCCGCACCGGAAGCGGCCTCGGCCGTCGTCGAGGTCGAGCTCGCCAGCATCGACACCGGCAGCGACGAAGGCGACGAGGAAGTCGCAGCCAAGACCTGGTTCAATACCGCGGCCTTCCCCAAGGCGCGCTTCGAATCCACCGGTGTCAAGGCGCTCGGCGGCAACAGCTACGAAGTGGCGGGCAAGCTGACGATCAAGGGCACGACCCGTGACGTCGTCGTCCCCGCGACCTTTACCGAGCAAGGCGGCACCGGTGTGTTCGACGGTACGCTGACGATCAAGCGCGGCGACTTCTCGGTGGGCGAAGGCGCCTGGAAAGCCTTCGATATCGTTGCCAATGATGTCAGCATCAACTTCCGCATCGCTGCTGCCGCACAATGAGTTGCATGAGTTCCTGTACTTTCCAACCGAGGAGAACCAACCCATGAAGCAAATCGCCAAGCTCGCCGCCGTCCTGGCCGTTTCCGCCGCTGCCGCCACCCCGGTGCTGGCCGCACCGCAGACCTATACCATCGACAGCACCCATACTTTCCCGAGCTTCTCGTACAGCCACTTCGGCATGTCGACCCAGATCTCGAAGTTCGACAAGACCACCGGCACCGTCACGCTGGACAAGGAAGCCAAGACCGGCGCGGTCGACATCACCATCGACATGAAGTCGGTCAACACCGGCTACGAGACCTTCAACGAGCACATCCAGGACACGGATTTCTTCGATACCGCCAACCATCCGACCGCCACCTTCAAGTCGACCAAGGTCAACTTCGAAGGCGACAAGCCGGTGAGCATCGAAGGCGACCTGACGATCAAGGGCGTGACCAAGCCGGTGACGCTGCAGGTGACGCACTTCGCCAACATGCCGCACCCGATGATGAAGAAGGACGCGATCGGCGCCAACGCCACCACGGTGGTCAAGCGCAGCGAATTCAACGCCGGCAAGTACGCCCCGAACGTCGGCGACGAAGTGACGATCAGCATCAGCCTCGAAGCCATCCAGAACTGAGTTGAGTGTCGCGGGCGCCTCTCCGACGAGGCGTCCGTGCCGTGATGGCGCTACGGCCGTTGGCCATGCCGGCATTGCGCCGCATGCATGAATGGGCGGATTGCCCGCACATCCCGCCTTAATCGCAGGCGATGGATTTCTAAGCAGTTTTTCTTCGTTCGTTTTCTGCTCCGGATGCATGAGCATCCGACACTCGGTTCCATTCGACCGGACCGGCAGAGGACGGAGAAGGACATGCCCCAGCAAAAACTTTCCCAGCGCCCGCTCGCCGAGCGGGCACGCGCGTTTCTCGACCGCCTGCCGCTCGAACGCGAGGGCGGCAAGCAATTGCGCCGTCTGGCGGAGGGCGGCGTGGTGGGGGACTGGTTCGGCTGCGAACTGTCGAGCGTGTTCCAGCCGATCGTATCGCCGCCCGGCGGCATCGTCGGCTTCGAAGCCTTCCTGCGCATCCTGGGCAGCGGCGAGCGCGCGCTGTCGCCGTGGACACTGTTCTCGGCCAACGCTGACGACGGCCGCCTGGTCGCACTCGACCGCCTGGCGCGCACCGTCCATGCACTGAACTTCCTGTCCTCGGTCGAAGACGACAGCCTGCTGTTCCTCAACGTGCATGGCCGCCTGCTGGCAGCAGTCGCCGGCGACCACGGCGCGGCCTTTCGCAAGGTACTCGACGCCCTCGGCCTGCCGCCCGAGCGCGTCGTCATCGAAACCCCGCTCGAAGCCAGCAGCCAGCCCGAACTGCTGGGCTTCGTGCTGCGCAATTACCGCAACAACGGCTTCCAGGTCGCGATCAACGTCGACTCGCCGGCGCAGTGGCAATGGCTTGCCAGCCGGGTGCCGGCCCAGTTCGTCAAGATCGATAGCGCCAGGCTGCTGTTTGCCGACGACTGGCGCAGTCGCCTGGACTGGCTGGAAGGGTTGCGTGAAGGTGCCACGATCATCGCCACCCGGCTCGAACGCAAGCTGGAAGGCGAACTGCCCGATGGCTTGCTGCTGCAGGGCTACGCCTATGGCCTGCCGGTGCAGCGTGCTGCGATCCTGCGTGCCGAACGCTACGTGCTGGACCGGTTCGCACGTTGAACCGGGTTCAGGTGTCACCCCATTCCCAATGCCGGATGCACGCCTGTGCCAGCGCCATGGCTGGATCGACGCTGATCGCCAGCAGTTGCGGTGCGGCATGCTGCAGACCAATGGGCACTTCGGTGCAGGCCAGAACCAGCCGTGTCGCGCCGCGATCCAGCAGCGCCTGCGCAGACCGCGCGAGCAGGCGGCCGCCTGTGGCGATGTCGTTGGCCTTGATGGCGTAGCAGCCGGGTGTGAACAGGGTGTCGAGGTCCTGCGGCGTCGGGATGAGGTAGTCCAGCCCGGCGGCTTCCAGTCGCGACTGGTAGAGACCTTGGTCGAGCGCACCCCGTGTAGCGATGAGGCCGATGTGCCCACCACCTCGATGGCCGGCGAGCAGAGTCTGCACCGTGGCATCCACGATATGGAGAATGGGCACACGGCTGCGCGCGCTCAGCGCACTGTGCCAGGCATGGGCGGTATTGCAGGGGATGGCGATGCAGGTGGCGCCCGCGGCATTGAGCCGTGCCACGCCCTCGGCCATCGCAGGCAGCGGGTCTTCGCCTCTGCCCGCCAGCGCCTGCTGCCGGTCCGGGATTTGCGGCACGTTCCAGGTCACCGTAGGTACGTGATCCTGGTCGCGTAGGGCAGCGCGTGCCTGCAGCAGCTTGTGAAGGAAATCCAGCGTCGCCAGTGGGCCCATGCCACCCAGCACGCCGATCAAGCGGGGTGTACCGCCCATGCTCAGAACGCGGGTGCAGGCGCGAAGGTGTCGCGGTAGGCGAACAGCCCCACGGCACCGCCGGTGTGCACGAAGACGATGTTCTGGCCCTTGCGGAAACGTCCCTTGCGCACCAGATCGACCAGCCCGGCAAAGCCCTTGCCGCTGTACACCGGGTCCAGCAGGATGCCTTCGGTACGAGCGAGCAGGTGCACGGCATCGACCATTGCTTCGGTAGGCACGCCGTAGCCGCCACCCACGTAGTCGGCGTTGGCCTGCACGGCGTCGTCGGGAAACTCGCCGCGTGCATGCAGCAGCGCCCAGGTCTCGCGCGCCAGCTTGCGCACGTTGGCTTCCTGCCGGTCGCGGGGCGCGCGCACGCTGATGCCCAGTACGGGGATATGGCTGTTGGCCGCTTCGAACCCCGCCACCAGCCCTGCTTGCGTGCCCGTGCTGCCGGTGGCGTGCACCACCTGATCGATCCGCAGCCCAGCGGCATCGGCCTGTTCGATGATCTCGTGCGCGGCCACCACATAGCCCAGTGCGCCGATGGCGTTGGAACCGCCGCCGGGAATCAGGTAGGGCAGCTCTCCTGCTGCGCGCAGGCGCTCGCCGACGGTGAGCAGTTCGGCATTCATGTCGAGGCCGGCGGGCCGGGTCTCGATGGCGGCGGCGCCCAGGATCTGGTCGAGCAGCACGTTGCCATTGCGGTAGTAGTCCTCGTGCGCGCCGCTCACGCGCTCCTCCAGCAGCACCGTGGTCCGGAGGCCGTGGCGGTTGGCGGCGGCAATGGTCTGGCGCACGTGATTGGACTGCGTGGCGCCCTGGGTGACGATGTGGGTGGCGCCTTTCTGCAGCGCGTCGCCGATCAGGAATTCCAGCTTGCGCGTCTTGTTGCCGCCCAGCGCCAGGCCGGTGTTGTCGTCACGCTTGATGTAGATGTCGGGCCCGCCCAGTTCCGCGCTCAGGCGGGGCAGCAGGTGCAGCGGAGTGGGCGCTTGCGTGAAGCGCACGCGGGCAAAGGAGGCGAGGCTCATCAGGATGTCCTTTGGAAAACCACGGTTCATGCAGCCGCGGCATGGAGGGATTTGGCGGCTTCCTCGCGCACCACATGCAGGATGTCGCGCTTGAGTTCGCCAAAGCGCGGATCGGCCACCAGGTCTTCGAAGCTGCGCGGGCGCTCGAAAGGAACGCGCAAGTCCTCGCGAACCCGACCGGGGCGCGAAGAAAGGATCACCACACGGTCGGCCAGGAACAGCGCCTCGTCCACATCATGGGTCACGAACAGGATGGTGGTGCGCTTCTGCTGCCAGATGCCGGTCAGCAACTCCTGCATGGCCAGCCGTGTCTGCGCGTCCAGGGCACCGAAGGGCTCGTCCATCAGCAGGATTTCGGGTTCGGGCAGCCAGGCACGGGCCAGCGCCGCCCGCTGGCGCATGCCGCCGGAAAGCTGCCAGGGATGGTGGTCGGCAAAGTCGGCCAGCCCCACCAGGCGCAGGAACTCGTCGGCACGCCCGGCATAGTCCGCTTCACGCTGGCCCGCCATGCGGGGGCCGAAGCCGATGTTCTCCCGCACGGTGAGCCACGGAAACAGCGTGGGCTGCTGGAACACCATGCCCCGCTCCGGCCCCGGGCCGGTGATGGGGCGGCCATCGCACAGCAGATGGCCTTGGTCGGGCCGCTCGAAACCCGCCACCAGGTTGAGCAGGGTGGATTTGCCGCAGCCCGAGGCCCCCAGCAGGCAGACGAATTCGCTATGCCGGAGCTCCAGCGAGACATCGTTCAGCACCCGTTGCGAATCCGCCTCGCCCTGGCGGGCGAACTGCTTGCTCACGCCCGTGAGCTGGATGCGTGCATCGGAGTTCATGCGTCTTTCCCCGCCCAGGGCGCATGGCGGCGCTGCAGCAGCACCAGGCCCCAGTCGAACAGGTAGCCGATCAGGCCCAGCAGCAGGATGCCCAGCATCACCACGTCCGTGCGCAGATAGCTGCCGGCATTGATGACCATCCAGCCCAGGCCGGAGGTGGCGGCCACCATCTCGGCCGCGATTAGCGAAGTCCAGCCGATGCCGATGGCCAGGCGCACGGTGGTGAACAGCTCGGGTACGGCACTGGGCAGTACCACGTGCGTGAATATCTGCCTGCGGCTGGCGCCCAGTGTCTGCGCCGCGCGCAGCCGGGCCTGGCTGACGTTGCCGACTGCCGCAGCGCCGCCGACGACGATGCTCAGCACCGTGGCGATGAAGATCAGGAAGAACTTGGCCCCTTCGCCGATGCCGAACCAGACGATCACCAGCGGCACCAGCGCAATCTTGGGCAGCGGCCGCAGGAATTGCACGAACGGATTGAGCGCCGCCGACAGCGTGGGAGACAGCCCCATGCCCAGCCCGAGCGGAACGCCGACGACGACGGCGCCCGCGAACGCCGCCAGCGCGCGCAAGGTGCTGGTGAGCACGTGCTGCCACAGCGGCGTCTGCCGATAGCCGTCCTCGGCCAGCTCCACCGCCGTGTGCCACAGATCGATGGGCGAGGGCAGCATCAGCGGATCCACCCAGCCGAGGCTGGCGCCGGCCTGCCACAGCAGCAGCACCCCCAGCACCGCGGCCGCGCTCACCAGTGACAGCCGGGCCGAAGTGAGGCTGCGCCGTGGCGCGGCCGCCACGGCGGCCGGCGCCTCGGTCGCGAGCGCGGCTGCCGGCTGCAGGCGAAGTCGTTGCGACTGTGCAGCCATGGTGGTGCGCTTACTTGCCGGCCGCAGCGCGCTGCAGGTAGGTGGTGTTGATATGGGGGCCATAATTCGCCGGGATTTCCTGCTTGCGCAGCTCGCCGATCGAGGCCAGGAACTCGGCCGAGTCTTTGTAGGCCTTGGCGATCAGGCTGCTGTCCTTGGTCTTTTCATCACCGATGAAGGCAGGCGTGAGCTGCTCCTGCAGCGAGGGGTATTCCAGCCCGCCCAGTGTGCTGCGCACGGTATCCGCCGGGATGTCCAGATGCTTGGCGATGGCCTGCACCGAGCCTTCCTCGTCGTTCTTGTACTGCTCCACCTTGTCCTGCACCACGCGCAGGAACCTGGCCACCAGCTCGGGGTGCTGCTCGGCGAACTCCTTGCGTACGACGAAGTTGTTGAATACCAGCACGTCGTGCTTCTGCAGATCCTTGGTGGCGTAGAGCTGCCTGCCGCCGTTGGCTTCCAGTTGCTGAGTGAAGGGGCCCCAGACATAGGCTGCGTCGATGTCGCCACGCTGCCAGGCGGCCACGATCTCCGCGGGCTTGAGGGTAAGGGCCTTGATCTTGCTGCGATCCACCTTGGCCTGCTTGATGGCCTGCTCGAAGGCATATTGCGCGGTGGAATTGGCCGGGTAGGCCACCGTCCTGCCTTCCAGCCCCTTGAGATCGTGGATGCCTTCGCGGGCGATCAGGCGTTCGGCGGTGGCGATGATCTCGGGAGTGCCGATGAGCTCGATCGGCAGCTTGCGCGCAATTCCCGCGGCTGCCGGACTGGAGCCGAAGCGGGCGATGTCGATTTCCTTTGCCGCGAACAGGCTCAGCACATCGGCGCCAGAGGCGAACTGGACCCATTTGGTCTCCGTGCCGAAGGCCTTGTCGAAGGAGCCGTCGATCTTGCCGAGAACCCATACGCGCGGACCACCGGCCCAGGCCAGGCGTACTTCGGGGGCGGAGGCCTGCGACCAGGCTGGCAGCGCGGACAGGCTGAGCAGGAGGGCTGCAGCGGCGTGCCGGAAGGAAAAACGGGACATGGAAATATCCTTGAAGCGGTTTCGGTTCGGGGAATTGTATGCACCAGGAAGATCCGGCCAAACGAAGCATTCTTCATTTGCTTAGCAGTGCTCATCCTGGAGTTGCCGGTGCCGAAAGCTCTCTGACGCCCTGAAACGAGATCGAAAAAAAACAGCCCCCCGAGAAGCGGCGGGCCGTCAGCAATCCTGACATCAAGGAACTACGTTTTTTCCGGAAACATTCACCGGAAATCGCAGGATCATTGTCCGGAATCAGGCAAAAGCCGTGTACAGGTTGTATGTGCTGAGCAGGGTGATCAATGTCCCCACGATAGCCAGCAGGATTTTCGGCGGGGCGTATTTTGTCAGCACTGCCGCAAATGGTGCGGCGAACAGGCCGCCGAATACCAGACCGGCAATTACGGTCCAATGCGTGAATCCGCCCAGCAGCGTAAAGGAGATGCCGCCGGCAATGGCCAGGAAGAACTCGGCGGCATTGACCGACCCGATGGTGGTGCGCGGGTCTTGCCCACTGCCCAGCAGCGATGTGGTGACAACCGGCCCCCAGCCGCCACCGCCGATGGCATCGACGAAACCGCCGGTCAAAGCCAGCGGAGCCACATAAGTGGGCGGCTCGGTCTTGACGCGCAATTGCCCCCAGATCTTCGACAGGATGTACAAGCCGATCAGCAGCAGATACGCCGAAATCCATGGCTTGAGTGTGTCGCCATCGATGGACGTGACGATATAAGCGCCGGTCACGCCGCCGATGATGCCGGGAATAAGCAGCCGCTTGAACAATTGCTTGTTGACATTGCCCAGCTTCCAATGCGAAAGCCCGGAAAAGCCGGTGGTGAAAATCTCGGCAATATGCACGGACGCCGATGCCGCCGCAGGCGGAACGCCGGTCGAGAGCAAGAAGGTCGTGGATGTGACGCCATAAGCCATGCCCAGTGCCCCATCGACGATCTGTGCCGCCAGGCCGACTGCCGCGGCTGTCCAGAATCCTTTGGAAGACAGGCCTTCACCGATTTCCACCCAGGCGCTGTCGGGTATTGTCCAATAGCTAATGCCTCCGCTCGCAGCCAATACTAGTGCCAGCCACGGCAGCCACCGAATCAAGCCATCACGAAAATCACGTCCTGGCTCTGCCAGGGCAACCGTTGCGGCAACGGTAGAAGAATCGGAATTGGACATGGAAATACTCCTTTTTTGAAATCCATGACCAATTCTAGGGCGGGGTGGTTTTTGCGATAACGAAGATATTCCTGCATCCTATGCTGAAGCGCATATAAGGCGCTGTCCAATGCAAAATTCTTTTTTTGGACTAAAACCTGATTCCCCTTGTTTACTAAATGGCCAGATTAAGTCGCTGCTGCAGGCGGCCACCCGGTGCGAAGCTGCCGCCTCTGAAGTAGCGCAGCTCGCCCGCTTCGAAAGCGATCCAGCGCTCGTCGGTGGTCAGCGGCTTGGTCGCGACCACGCAGATGCTGTCGTCGAGATGGTTGAGGCGGCCGAAGTCGACACGCAGGTCGCAGTCGATCAGGCTGGCCTGTGCGAATGGGTAGGCGCGCTCGACGTGGTACAGCGAAGTCGAGCAGTGGGCGAACAGCCCCTGGCCGCATGACAGCAGATAGTTGAAGCTGCCCAGCGCGGCGATCTGCCGATTCAGTTCCTCGAGCGCTTCATGCAATGCCTCGATGTTCGGCTGGCGCATGCCGAAACGTCGCTCCAGCTCCTGCAGCATGAAGCAGAAGGCATGTTCGCTGTCGGTCGTGCCGACCGGGCTGAAGCGGCCTTGGAGCGGTAGTTCGTGCGCCGCCAGGTTGCCGTTGTGTGCGAATACCCAGCTCGAGCCCCACAGTTCGCGGACGAAGGGGTGGCAGTTGGCAAGTTCCACCGCGCCCTGGGTGGCCTTGCGGATGTGGGCGATGATGTTGCGCGAGCGGACCGGCAGCCGGCGCATGGTTTCGGCAAGAGGAGAGATCGAGGCCGGCAGGGGATCATGGAGCAACTGGTGTGCGTTGCCTTCGAAATAGGCAATGCCCCAGCCGTCCCGATGCTCGTCGGTTTCGCCGCCGCGGCGGATGAAGCCTTCGAGCGAGAACTGCACGCTCGCGAGCTTGTTGCTGTTCATGCCGAGTAGCTGGCACATGCGCTGGAATCCCTCGCTTGCGGCTGTTCGGGCTTGCTCAGGCTGCGACCGGAAGCCTGCCGGGCCGCGCCAGGCCGGGCCTCGCCAGACCGGGTGCGGCGCGATCGAGGATGGCCCGGTCCGGCCTGTGGCTGCCTGGCCTGGCGATGGGTCGGCAATCCGGCGCAGGCTCGCCGGGCAGGGAGCCCTGCAGCCAGTCCACGCCGAGTTCCTTCGCGTGCCGAGCCTGCTCGGCGGTTTCGACGTGCTGGGCGACGACCCGGATGCTGCGGCGGCGCAACCCGGCGACGAGGTTCGCTGCTGCGGGGGCAGCCTGGGCGCGTCGGGACAGGCTGCGATCGAGCTTGACGATGTCGGGGCCGAGGGCGGCCAGACGGTCGAGATCGTTCGAATGGCGGCCGAAGTTGTCGATCGCGATGCGGTAGTTTCTTTCCTTGTATTCAGTAATGGCTGCGGTCAGCGGCGCCGGATCGGCAAGGCCGTCGTCGGTGAGTTCGAGTACGACCCGCTCGGGCGTCAGGCCGCAGCGCGACAGCACGCTTTCGAAGATCTGCCCATGCTGTTCGGGCACGGCACGGATCAGGCGGGGATGGACGTTGAGCCACAGCGTGCCGTCCGTCTGGTCGCGCTGCAGCAGGAAGTTCAGCGCATGCAGCGTGCGGGCCAGGCGATCGAGGCGCACCAGTTCCGTGTCGGTGCGCGCCTCGAGGAAGACGGCCTGCGCGGGTAGCTTCGGTGCGGCATCCGTGCAGATCCGCAGATGGGCTTCATGGCCGATCACGCGGCCGCCGGCACTGTCCTTCAGTGGCTGGAAAAGGCTATCCAGGACGTATCCGGCGAAGTGGGCGCGGGCACGCTTGCCGTCGAATTCGAGGCAGTCGGCATTGCTGTCGGCAAGTGCGAAGGGGCTGTGCTTGTTGAAATAGTGCACCAGTTCGGTCAGGGGCACGGCAGTCTCCAGGTCATGCGGGGTCCAAAAGTTCGGCGTTGCCACCATAGCGGCGGGAGCTATTCCAGCAAACCAAGATTTCATGCATTCGATATGCACGGATGCGTTGCTGAACTTGGCGTGCGCCGGACGAAGCGCTAGCCTTCCGGGTTCGCGGCCGCGTGCCGCAGCCCTACCGACAGGAACCCGACATGCGCTCACTCGAAACGCTCACCGTGCATGGCCTCGGTCAGGTCGCCGAGCCTTACCGCGACATCGTGCCGCCCATCCACCTCGCCACCACCTTCGAGCGCGCGGCCGACGGCAGCTATCCGGGCGGGCGGCTGTACGCGCGTGACGGCAGCCCGGCTTACATCGAAGCGGAAGAGGTGCTGCGCCAGCTCGAAGGCGGTACGCAGGCGCTGCTGTTCGCGTCCGGCCATGCGGCGGCGACGGCGGTGCTGCAGGCGCTGGATGCGGGTGAGCGCGTGGTCGCGCCGCATTCGATGTACTGGGCACTGCGCAAGTGGCTGCTGGACCGGGCCGAGCACGGCTACATTCAGCTCGCCTTCTACGACAACACCGACCTGGATGGCCTGCGTGCCCAACTCGCCGCCGCGCCGACCCGCCTGCTGTGGATCGAGACGCCGGCCAACCCGACCTGGGAAGTCACCGACATTCGTGCGGCGGTGGCGCTCGCCCGTGAGCATGGGGCGATGACGGTGGTCGATTCGACCGTGGCGACGCCGGTGCTGTGCCAGCCGCTGGCGCTCGGTGCCGACATCGTCATGCACTCGGCGACCAAGTACCTCAACGGCCACTCCGACGTCGTCGCCGGTGCGCTGGCCACGCGCGAGGATTCGCCGCTGTGGCAGCGCATCCGCGCCATGCGCAACCTCGGCGGCGGCATCCTCGGGCCTTTCGAGGCCTGGCTGTTGCTGCGCGGCATGCGCACCCTGCATCTGCGTGTGCGCGCCGCCTGCGCCAATGCGCTGCGGCTCGCCACCGAGCTCGAAGCCCACCCAGCCATCTCGCAGGTGCTTTATCCCGGGCTGCCCTCGCATCCGGGCCATGCGGTGGCCGCGGCGCAGATGAGCGGCGGCTTCGGCGGCATGCTGTCGATCCGCCTGAAGGACGGCGAGGCCAAGGCCCGCGACGTTGCCGCCCGTGTGCAAGTGTTCAAGCGCGCGACCTCGCTCGGTTCGGTGGAAAGCCTCATCGAGCACCGTGCCAGTGTCGAGGGCGAGGGCACGCGCTGCCCGTCCGATCTGCTGCGGCTGTCGGTGGGCATCGAGCCGGCAGACGACCTGCTGGCCGACCTGCGCCAGGCGCTGGCGGGCTGAAAGCGTCGGCGCGCATATCCATATCACTTCTTGTTCGTTGGATATCCGGAGTGCGCCGATTAATCTCGGCGCCTCTCCTCGGCCATGTACGGCCGACGGACCGAATGTTTCCACCGTATCCGGAGTCCCCGACATGAAGAAACTGCGCCTGGCGACCCTGCTCGCCCTGTCCCTGCTGTCCGGCCTCGCCCAGGCCGATCGCCTGGACGACATCAAGAAGAACGGCGTGCTGCGCGTGGCCGCCTTCGACAGCAACCCGCCCTTCGGCTTCATCGATCCGCAGACCCGCCAGATCGCCGGCCTGGACGTCGATTACGCCAAGGAATTGGCGGACCGCCTCGGCGTGAAGCTCGAACTGGTTCCGACCAATCCGGCCAACCGCATCCCGCTGCTGACCGCCAACAAGGTCGACGTCGTGCTGGCCAACTTCACCATCACCGAAGAGCGCGCCAAGCAGGTCAATTTCAGCATTCCCTATTTTGCTTCGGGCCAGCAGTTCATCGCCCGCAAGGGCACGCTGAGTTCGCCGGAGCAGCTCGGCAGCCTGCGCATCGGCGTGGACAAGGGCACGACCAACGAGATCGTGCTGCGAGAGAAGTACCCGAGCGCCAAGCTGGTCGCCTACGATGACACGCCGTTCGCCTTCACCGCGCTGCGCAACGGCAACGTGCAGGCGATCACCCAGGACGGGCCGAAGCTGGTCGGCCTGCTCGCCAACGTGCCGGATCGGGACAAGTACGAGATTCCGCCGTTCTCGATCTCCGACGACCTGATCGGCGCCGGCCTGCCCAAGGGCGAGCAGCGCCTGACCGAGTTCGTCAATGATTCGCTGCGCGAGCTGGAAGCCAGCGGCCGGGCGCAGGCGATCTACGACACCTGGTTCGGCCCCGATTCCAGGACGCCGCTGACGCGCATCTTCCGTATCGGTGACAGGTAAGCTGCTGCCGTTTCTGCTTCGGCCCCCGCCCGCCTCGCCGGCCGGCGGGGGCATTTCCATTGTCCGTACCCGTTTCGCCATGACTGCCGACCATGCTCGATGAACTGCTCGCACCGAAATACCTGGGCTGGCTGATCGAAGGTTTCGGCGTCACGCTGCTGCTGTCGGCGCTGGTGTCGGTCGCCGCCACCGTGCTCGGCCTTGGCCTGTGCCTGGCCCGCGTCGCGCAGTCGCCGCTGTGGTCGTGGCCGGCGCGTGCCTGGCTGTCGGTGTTCCGCAACACGCCGCTGCTGGTGCAGCTGTTCTTCTGGTATTTCGGCGCCAGTGCGCTGATGCCGGAGAAGCTGCTGATCTGGCTGAACACGCCGCACGTCTGGGACCTGAAGCTGTTCGGCGTGCGCTGGCCCTCGTTCGAATACATCGCCGGCTTCTTCGGCCTGACGCTGTACACCGCGGCCTTCATCGCCGAGGAATTCCGTTCCGGCGTGCGCGGCGTGCCCGCCGGCCAGATCGCCGCCGCGCAGGCGCTGGGCTTCACACCGCTGCAGGTGTGGCTGAACGTGGTGATGCCGCAGGCTTTCCGCATCTCGCTGCCGCCGCTGCTCGGCCAGTACATGAACGCGGTCAAGAACTCCTCGCTGACGATGGCGATCGGGCTGGCCGAACTGTCCTACGCCTCGCGCCAGGTCGAAACCGAAACCTTCAAGACCTTCCAGGCCTTCGGTATCGCCACCACGCTGTACATCCTCACCATCATCGTCATCGAACTCGCCGGGCAGTGGCTGCAGCGCAGGAAGCCCGCACCCGGCGCCAGTCACTGAGAGCGGTTCCGCATCATGGACTTCAGCGTCGTCGCCAACAATTTCAGCTATTTCATGCTGGGCGCCTGGCCCAACGGCCCGCTCGGCGGCGCCGCGCTGACGCTGGTGCTGAGCGTGGTGTCGGCGATTGCTTCGGGCGTGCTCGGGCTGGTGTTCGGCGTCGCGCTGGCGATGACGCGCGGCGCCGCGCACAGCGTGCTGTTGATGGGGCTGGGCTTCTTCCGCGCCATCCCGGTGATCATGCTGATCTTCTGGACCTATTTCCTGCTGCCGATCCTGTTCGGCATCGACGTACCGGGCACCGGCACCGTGGTGGTGGCGCTGTCGCTGATCGGCGGCAGCTATCTGGCGCATTCGGTGCACGCCGGCATCGCCAGCCTGCCGCCGGGCCAGTGGCAGGCCGCCGCCGCGCTCGGCCTGAGCCGCGGCCAGGCGCTGCGCCTGGTGATCCTGCCGCAGGCGCTGCCGATCATGGTGCCGTCCTTCATCAACCAGTGGGTGGCGCTGATCAAGGACACCTCGCTCGCCTACGTCATCGGCGTCGGCGAACTGTCCTTCGTCGCCACCCAGGTCAGCAACCGCGAGATGGTCTACCCGACCGAAATCTTCCTGTTCGTCGCGCTGGTGTATTACGTCTTCTGCTCGACGCTGGAGCTGTGTGCCAATCGGGTGGCGAAGCGGTTCGGGACGGCTGCGGGCTGAGTGGCTGGGGTGCGCAGGGACGTCAGTCCGGCGTCCGCAGCATGTGAACCGCCACGCCGACGGCGAGCCCCGTCCTGGCGAGGGTTTCGTCGGCTGTGCAGAGCAGGGCGTTTAGGCGGACGCATGCGGCAAGATGAAGCGCATCGCCCGCCCGCAGGCCGGAGCGGTAGTCGGCAAGCCATGCTCTGGCCCGATCGAAATCCGTGGTGTCGATTGCTTCCACGGCGAGTCGAGTGTCGATCAGACGGTCGAAGCGTGCGAGTCCGTCGCGATGAAGGCCGGCGGAAATGTCTCCCCTGCGCGCCATGATGCCCGCCGCACTGGCGAACTCGGTGCGCGTCCAGGGTGTGATCGCGATCGTTTCGCTACCCGCAGCTTCGAGCCAGGCCAGCGCGGCCTGACTACCCCGATCCTGAAAAAGAAGGGACAGCAGGACACAGGTGTCCGCATACCAGACCATCAGTAGCGCTCGCTGTCCCGTACTTCGCGCACCAGCTCCGTGGCCGGGCGGGATTGGGCAGGCTGGGCTGCGAGGAAGGCGCGCAACTCCTCGACGATCGCCGCCACTTCGGGCGGTGATTTCCTGCGCTCGGGGATGATGCGGGCGACAGGTTGGCCGCGGCGGGTGATGACGATTTCCTCGCCGGCGACGACCTGGTCGACGACGGCGGAGAAATGTGACTTCGTTTCCGCAAGTGTGAGCGTTCGCATGATTCTGCTCTCGTGACTAATTGGTCAGAAGGATAGCAGATGCGATGGCACTTCGTGGCGCTCTACCGCTGGTGCGGCTACGCTCAACGCGCATGCAGCCACCGCTGGTACAGCCAGCGCGCAGCGTAATCGAGCAGGAATCCCAGCGCGCCGATGATGAGGATCGCGGCCATCAGCTCGGGGTAGGCGAGGCGGTCGCGGGCGTCGAGGATGAAATAGCCGAGTCCGGCGGATACGCCGAGCATCTCTGCCGGCACCAGGATGATCCAGATGATGCCGATCGCCAGCCGCACGCCGCTGAGGATGTGGGCGACGATGCCCGGCAGCACCACGCGCAGCAGGGTTTCGCCGCGCGTCGCCGACAGGCTGCGGGCGAGCATCAGCCAGTTGCGGTCGAGCTGGGTGACGCCGGCGGCGGTGTTGAGCAGGATCGGCCATACCGCGGCGAAGGCGAGCAGGAAATACACCGGGGCGTCGCCGACGCCGAGCACCATCACCGCGATCGGCATCCACGACAGCGGCGAAATCATGCGCAGGAACTGGAACAGCGGCGTCGTCGTCTGCGCAAACACGCGCGACACCCCGGTCAGCACGCCCGCCGGCACGCCGATCGCCAGCGCTGCGGCGAGGCCGACGGCCACCCGCTGCAGGCTGGTGCCGATGTGTTCCCACATCAACGGATCGACGGCCAGCCGCGACAGGGCGCGGAAGGCCTCGGCGGGCGCGAAGTTGGCCAGGATCGGCGTCTCGTGCGCCAGCAGCAGCGTGGCGACCGCCCACAGCGCGGCGGCCAGCCCGAGCCCGAGCGCGGGCAGGATGAGCTTGGCAGGCACGGGTTTCAGACGACGATGGTTTCCTGCCGCAGCAGATCGTCGGGCAGGCCGAAGACGCGCGGGCCGCCGAGCTTGGCGATCGCCTCGCGCACGAAGCGGTCGTCGACCAGGTCGCGGGCGACGAAGGCCGGATCGAGACTGGACAGGAAGGACGCGTCGCCTTCGACCTTGGTGGTGAGCAGGCTGCGCACCAGCTCCTCGGTGTAGGACGGGAAGGGATAGGGCTGGAAGTCGATGCGGCGCTGGTGCCAGCCCTTGTTGCGGGCCACGCCGCTCGCTTCGTAGCCGGCGTAGTCGGTGGCGGACAGCACCTTCGCCAGCACTTCGACCGAATGCGGCGTGTAGCGCTTGTCGCCGGTGGCGGCGAGCAGCTTGGCGGCGTCGAGCTGGTTGCCGCGCGTCCACAACTGGGCCTTGACGATGGCGTCGGTGACGCGCTGCGCCCATTGCGGCCGTTCGGCGATGTCGCGCTCGGCGAGGAAGGTCACGCAGCAGGCGTGGTCCTTCCACACGTCGCCGGAGAAGCGCAGGATCTTGCCGATGCCGTTGAGTTCGGCGGCGGCATTGAACGGGTCGGCGACGATGAAGCCGGCGATGCCCTTGCCGGCCAGTGCCGAGACCATTTCCGCCGGCGGCAGCACGATCAGGTTCACCTCGGTGGCGGCAATCGCCGTATTGCGCGGCCGGGTGACGGGCGTCAGGCCGCTGGCGACGAGCAGCTTCTGCAGCAGGATGTTGTGGATCGAGTACCAGAACGGCACCGCCACCGTCTTGCCGCCGAGATCGGCCACGCTGCCGATGTCGTGGGCGACGGTCAGCGCCGAGCCGTTCATGTGGTTCCAGGCCACGACCTTGGCCGGGAATTTCGTGCCGTAGCGCACCCACAGCGTGGTCGGCGACAGCAGGTGGATGACGTTCACCTGGCCGGCGACGAAGGCCTCGACGATCTGCGCCCAGCTGCGGAACAGGCGCGGTGCTTCGGTGCGCAGGCCCTCGGCCTCGAACAGCCCGCGCGCGTGGGCGATGAGCAGCGGCGTGGCGTCGGTGATCGGCAGGTAGCCGATCTTCACCGGCACGTCGTCGCCTCTGGCGCTCTGTGCCGCGGCGTCGCCGGCGCGCAGCATCGGCACCGCCAGGCTGGCGCCGGTCAGTGCGGACAGGCGCAGGAAGTCGCGGCGGTTCAGGCCGCAGCCGCAAGCGGGCGACTGGCAGATGTGCGGGCGGGAGACGGGTCTGGAATCCATGCTTGCTCCTGTTCAGGAAGGGGATGTTGCAGCGGCGTCGGCACGCGTGTCGCGCAGCGCGGCCAGTATCTGCAGTCGTAGTGCGGTGACGGCTTCGGGGTGCTCTTCGCGCGGATGGGGGATTGCGACGTTCCACTCGCGCTGGATGCGGCCGGGCCTGCCGGCCATCAGCAGGATGCGGTCGGCGACCAGGATGGCTTCGTCGATGTCGTGGGTGACGAGCAGCACCGCGGTGTGCCAGCGATGCACCAGGTCCACCAGCAAGATCTGCATCTCGGCACGGGTGATGGCGTCGAGGGCGGAAAACGGCTCGTCGGCGAACAGCAGTTCCGGCTCGCGCGCCAATGCCCGTGCGAGCGTCACCCGTTGCGCCTGTCCGCCGGACAGCTCGGCCGGCCAGGCGTGTTCGCGTCCGCCCAGGCCGACGGCTGCCAGTGCGTCTTCCACGCGGATCTTGCGTGCGTGCGCATCGATCCGGGGCTGGTGCCTGAAATCGAGCCCGAAGCCGGCGTTGTCGAATACGTTCAGCCAGGGCAGCAGGCTCGCCTGCTGGAACACCAGCGCACTGCGCGGGTGGGGCCGGCCGAGCGGCTGGCCGAGGAAGCTCAGCGTGCCGCTGCTCGCCGGCTCGAGACCGGCGAGCACGCGCAGCAGGGTCGATTTGCCGCAGCCGCTGCCACCAAGCAGGCTGACGATCTCCCGCCGGCGGATGCCGAGCGAAACGCCGGAGAAGGTCGTGCCCGACGTCGCATAGGCGAAGGACAGGCCTTCGGCGCTGAGCACCATGTCGGGCGCGGCTGCGGCCGCCGGGCGGACGCTCATGCGGTGCAGGCTCCGACATGCCTGGCGAGTTCGCCCTGCAACTGGGTCAGGCTGGGTGTGATCACCGGAATGAATGCACCTTCCACCCAGCGGCGGGCAAAGCCGAGGCTCTTGTCGCGCAGGTAGGCGCTGCCGCCGCTGGCCTCGAGTTCCAGGCCGAGCGCGATCTGCACGATCTCGGCGAGGCGGATGCGGATGCGGAACAGCGCTGCCGGGTCGGTGGCGAAGCGGCGGTCCGCCAGGCCGCTGCGCAGGGCGCCGGCCAGATTTTCCAGTTCCCTCGAGATGCCGTCGATGCGCGGCAGCAGGATGCGGCGTGCGCCCTGACCCTGTGTGGAAGCAGAGCGCAGCGCAACGCGTGCAAGCCCGATCGACATGCCGAGTTGCAGCGACAGGAAGGCCGGCCGCAGCTCGGGGCAGAAAATGCGCGCATCTTCGTGCAGGATGTGTTCGGGGCCGATGTCGACGGCCTGGACGTCGATCGCGGCGGTGTTGCTGCCGCGCAGTGCGATCAGATCGAGATCGTCACCGCGGATGACGCCGGCCTGATCGTCGGAGATGGCGACCACCATCGGCGAAGCGTCGCCGGCGTTCGCCACCGCGGCTGCGAAGACGAAGCCGGCCTTGCGCAGATTCGTGACCCAGGGCAGGTAACCGTCCAGCCACCAGCGGCCATCGCATGGCGTTGCGGTGATCTGCAGCGATTCGATGCCCGACAGGAATTTCATCGCATTCGACAGGCCGGTGGCGCCGGCGAATTCGCCCGCCAGCAGCGCGGGCAGCCAGCGCTCGCGCAGCGTCGTGTTGGCTGACTGCAGCAGGTATTCGATGAAGGTGCGCTGACCCCAGAAGACGAAGGCGGCGGTCAACGAGCGTTCGGCGATGGCGGCAATGGCTTCCACGCCGTCATAGGTGCCGCCGCCGGAACCTCCCTGGCTTTGCGGCACGCCGATGCGAAACAGGCCGCGTTCGCCAAGCGCGGTCAGCAGGCGATCGGCGTCGGTCGTGCCGCGATCATGGTCTTCGGCATCGTCCACGAGCCAGGAAGTGTCGATGTGCTTGCCGGTATCTGCACTCATGGCTGCAGCACTCCGGGGCGGAAATCCAGAAGCTCCGGATTGATTTCGCTCCTGGCCAGGTTGTTGGCGAAGTTGCACAGCGTTGCCAGGCTGATGCCGAGCACGACGTCCAGCGCCTGCGCCGGGGTGAAGCCGGCGTCGACGAAAGCCTTCAGCTCACCATCGCCGACCGCGCCGCGGCTGGCGATGAGGGCACGGGTGAAGGCGACGAGGGCGTCGTAGCGCGCATTGCCGGTGGTGCCGCGCTGCTGCAGCGTGATGACGGTGCTGCGGTCCAGCCCGGCTTTCTTCAGCGCGAGCGCTGAATGGCCGCTGACGCAGAATTCGCAGCCATGCACGCTGGCGGCGGTGATCTGCACGACTTCGCGTTCGGCCAGCGTCAGGCTGCCGCGGCCGTTGATCTCGCCGACGGTGAAATAGGTTTCCACCGCGGCCGGGGCATTCGCCAGCACGCCGATCAGGTTCGGCACGAAGCCGTTGTTGGCGAGGGCTCGCTCGATGAACGGCTTGCTTGCTTCAGGGGCGGTTTCGAGCGTTTGCAGGGGCAGTCGTGACATGGGGCTGTCCTTCGGGAGGGCCGTACCGGCAAGAAAATCCCCTCGTGCCGGGCACGAGGGGGAAGGCGGCAAAGCGAGGGGGAGGGTCGGAATTGCCGCGGGTGGAGACGAACGGTGATGCTGGCCAGGCGAGCCGGTGTCGCTCAAGCGGCTGCTTCAGCGGGTACTTTTATCGTGCTGGTGTCGAAGGGACCGCCGGTGATCACCTGGTCCTGGATCGTCACCGGCTTCTTGCCCGGCAGCAGCGGGAACACCAGCTCGGCGAAGCGCCAGGCTTCTTCCAGGTGCGGATAGCCCGACAGCACGAAGGTGTCGACGCCGAGGTCGGCGTATTCCTTCAGCCGCGCGGCGACGGTCTGCGGGTCGCCGACCAGCGCCGTGCCTGCGCCGCCGCGCACCAGGCCCACGCCCGCCCACAGGTTGGGGCTGACTTCGAGCTTGTCGCGGCTGCCACCGTGCAGCGCGGCCATGCGGCGCTGGCCTTCGGAGTCCATCGAGGCGAAGCGGGCCTGCACCTTGGCGATGGTGTCGTCGTCCAGCCGGCTGATGAGCTTGTCGGCGGCGGCCCAGGCTTCCTCGTTGGTTTCGCGCACGATCACGTGCAGGCGCACGCCGAAGCGCAGCTTGCGCCCGCGCCGGGCGGCACGGGCGCGCACGTCGGCGATCTTCTCCGCCACCGCGGCGGGCGGTTCGCCCCAGGTCAGGTAGGCGTCGACGTGCTCGGCAGCGAGCTCGTGGGCGGCGTCCGAGGAGCCGCCGAAGTACAGCGGCGGATAGGGCTTCTGCACCGCCGGGAACAGCAGCCGGGCGCCGTGCACGCGATGGTGCTCGCCTTCATGGTCGACCGTCTCGCCTTGCAGCAGGCGGCGCCAGATGGAGAGGAATTCGTCGGCTTCGTCGTAGCGCGCATCGTGGCCGAGGAAGATGCCGTCGCCGGCCAGTTCGGACGAGTCGCCGCCCGCCACCACGTTCAGCAGCAGGCGCCCGCCGGTGGCCTGGTCGAGCGTGGCTGCCATGCGCGCGGCGGCGGCCGGCTTGGTCAGCGCGGTGCGCAGGGCCACCAGCAGCTTCAGCTTGCGCGTCGCCTGGGCGACGCTGCCCGCCACCACCCAGGGGTCGAGGCAGCCGCTGCCGGTCGGGATCAGCAGGCCGTCGTAGCCGAGATCGTCCGCCGCGGTGGCGATCTGGCGCAGGTAATCGATGGTGACCGGGCGGCCGGAGTCGGACTTGCCGAGGTAGCGGGTGTCGCCGGAAGTCGGCAGGAACCAGAAGATGTCCAGGCTCATGGTGTGTCCTCGCTCAGGCGGCGGCGCGCACGAATTTCGGCGCCTCCGCCAGGGGGGTGGCCCGCTTGCGCAGGAAGGGGCGGGCGCGCTCGGCAGCGAGCTCGATGCGGGCGCGCAGCGAGGGACTGTCGACCTTGTAGTCGCGGATCTCGGCTTCGTTGGCATAGACGCCGATCGGCAGTGTGTGGGCCTGGAAGAAGCTGAACAGCGGCCGCAACTGGTGTTCGATGACCAGCGCATGGCGGTCGCTGCCGCCGGTGGCGGCCAGCAGCACCGGCACGTCGATCAGGGCGTGCTGGTCGACGAAGTCGAACAGGTGCTTGAACAGGCCGGTGAAGGAGGCGCGGTAGACCGGGCTCGCCACCACCAGGAAGTCGGCCGACTCGATGGCGGCGATGTCGGCCTTGATGTCGTCCGGCAGTTGCGAGGGATAGAGTGCGCCGGCCAGCCGCGGGCCGATGTTGCCGAGTTCGATCAGGCGGGTGTCGATCGGGGCCTGTTCGGCGAGTTCGTCGAGCAGTGCCTCGACCACGCTCAGGGTGCGGGACGGGCGTTGCAGGCTGCCGGATACGGCGACGACCTTGATGGGGGTACTCATGGGGGCTCCTGTTGGATCTGGGCGTTCAGGCGGTGCCGCGGCAAGGCGGCAGGAATGAAATGGATTCAGGCGTAGAGCTGCGGGTCGGGCAGGTCGCCCTTCAGCGTCCAGCGGCCGAGCATGTTGAGCTTGTAGTCGATGGGATCGTGCAGGGTGTGGGTGCGCACGTTGCGCCAGAAGCGGTCGAAGCCCAGGCTCGCCTTGGTGCCGCGTGCGCCGGTGACGTCGAACAGTTCCTGGCTGACGAAGAGCCCGGCGCGGTGGGCGAGGATCTTCGATTCCGCGACGGCGACCGCGACGTCGGCCCGCTCGGCTGCGGTGAGCGCCTGGCCGCGGGAAAAGGCGCGGTCGACCCGTTCGGCGGCGCGTTCGGCAAGTGCGCGGGCGCCGGCGATGTGCACATGCATCTCGCCGAAACGGTTCTGGGTGAAGAGGTCGTCGACCGCGTGGGCGGCGTCCGAGGCCAGCCAGGGCTGGGCCTGCGTGTGTGCGTAGTGTCTGGCTTCGGCGAACGCCCCTTCGGCGATGCCCAGGTAGAGGTTGGTCAGCACCAGTTGGGCGAGGCAGTTGCGCAAGGTGTGGAAAGGCGTCGGCTCGCGCTCGGGCCACAGCAGCACGTTGCCTTCGGCGACCGGCATCTGCTCGAACACGACCGAGTTGCTGTCGGTCTGGCGCTGGCCGATCGGCGCCCAGTCGTCCTGGATGCGGACGCCCGGATGAGCGGTGGACACGACCGCCAGCAGCGGCCGCGGCGCATCGCCGAGCACGGCCGACAGCGTCATGAAATGCGATCCGACCGTGCCGGAGCAGAAGGACTTGATGCCGTTCAGCAGCAGGCCGTCGCCGGTACGCTGTGCCGCCAGCCGGCGGTCGCGCGGGTTCATGCCGTTGCCCCACCAGCACTGGTGGGCGATGGTGTGGCTCAGCAGGCGCTCGGCCTGTTCGGCGTCGCCGTAGATGAGCACGGTCGCCACTTGCAGGTGATGGAAGGCGAGCACGTGGCCGAGCGCGCTGTCGACCGCAGCGACCCGGCGCACGATCGCGTAGATTTCCTGCCAGCTGCGTTCCTCGCCGCCGAAGGCGCGCGGAATCGACAGCCGCAGCAGGCCGGCATCGCGCAGCAGGGCTTTTTCGGCTGCGGCATGGCCACCGCGGGCGTCGCGCTCGACGGCGGTGGCGTGCAGGCGGGCGAGGATGCCGTCCAGGGGGATGTCCATGGTTCCGGGGTTTTTCATTCAGGTGCATGGCCGGCCTGCGCCAGCGCGGCGAGCAGTTCGTCGCGTTCGAGGCAGGCGGGCGGGGCGCACAGCAGTTCCAGATAGCGCAGGTTCTTCTGCGCCGATTCGATGTCGCCGAGGGCGATGAAGAGCTCGCCCTGGTAGGCGAGCGCGGGGCGGTGGCCGGGGTCGAAGTGCAGGGCTTCGCGGTACCAGCGGCCCGACTCCTCGTAGCGGCCGAGCTTGCGCAGGCTGAAGCCGAGCAGGTTGTAGACGTCGGCATGGCGGACGCTCGCGCTCAGCGCGAGCAGTGCGGCAGCCGCGTCGTCGAACTCGCCGGCGTAGATCCGGGCGCGGATGGGGGCGAGATCCGGCAGATCGGTCGCTGGCGGAATGTCGGCCGCCCCGGCGCTGCCGCTCGAGACAAGGCCGGCCAGCAGCGCAAGCGCGGCGATGCGCCGGCGGACGAAGACGGTGGCGATCATGCAGCCAGCGCCTCGGCGTGGATGCTGTCGCCCATCGCGGCCAGGATCTCGCCTTTCAGTTGACCGAAGGCGTGGCTGCCGCGCTCGCGCGGGTGGGCGAGCCTCGGTTCGAATTCGCGCACGATGCGCCCCGGCCCGGCATTCATCACCACCACCTTGTCGCTGAGGAAGAGCGCCTCGTCCACATCGTGGGTGACGAGGATCATGCTGACGCCCTCGGCCCGCCAGATGCGTTGCAGTTCTTCCTGCAGGCGCAGCCGGGTGAGGGCGTCGAGTGCGCCCAGCGGTTCGTCCAGCA
The DNA here is from genome assembly GCF_025699485.1 of Thauera carbonicopians. Lineage (GTDB taxonomy): Bacteria > Pseudomonadota > Gammaproteobacteria > Burkholderiales > Rhodocyclaceae > Thauera. The sequence goes on from NZ_JANUXN010000003.1 coordinate 345,571, forward strand.
ACAGGATTTCGGGCTGGCCGACGAGGCCGCGGGCGATCGCGCCGCGCTGTGCCATGCCGCCCGACAACTGGTGCGGATAGGCTTTCTCGAAGCCGCCGAGGCCGACCAGGGTGATGTGCGAGCGCACCGCCTCGGTTCGCCTGGCCTTGCTCCAGCCCGAGTTCTCCAGGCTGAGAGCGATGTTTTCTTCCAGAGTCAGCCAGGGCAGCAGGCGGTGATCCTGGAACACGATGCCGCGCGACAGGCTGGTGCCGGAAACGCGCTTGCCGTGCAGCAGGATGTCGCCGCGGTAGTCGGTGTCCAGGCCCGCGATCAGGCGCAGCAGGGTCGATTTGCCGCAGCCGCTCGGGCCGACGATGGAGACGAAGGAGCCGGGCTCGACGATGAGCTCGATGCCGGCCAGCACATCCAGCCGCCGCTTGCCATTGACGTCGTAGTGCTTGGAGACATTGCGGATCTCCAGGCGCGAAGGTTCTGCCATTGGGTTTTCTCCGGAATGAGGGTGATGCTTGGTGGGGAAGAGGCGGGTTCAGCCCTCGAAACCCTGCTTCCAGCGCAGCACGCGGCGTTGCAGCAGGTACATGCTGCGGTCGATCAGAAAGCCGACCACGCCGATGACGACCATGCACACCAGCAACTGATCGGTCAGCAGCAGGCCCTGGGCGCGGAAGATCAGGAATCCCAGGCCTTCCAGGCCGCTCAGTCCTTCGGCCACCACCACCAGCGCCCACGCCAGCCCGGCGGCATAGCGCAGCGACACCATGACGTTCGGAATGGCCGACGGAATGATGATCCTGCGCACCAGTTGCCAGCGCGTCAGGGTCAGCGCCTGCGCCAGTTCGATGTGGGCCTTGTCCACGTTGCGGATGCCTTGCAGGGTGTTGAGGAACACCGGGAAGAACACCGATTTGGCGATCACCAGGATCTTGGCCGGCGCACCCAGGCCGAGCCACAGCACGATCAGCGGCAGCCAGGCGATGCCGGGAATGTGGCGAATGGTGTCGAAGGTCGGGCCGAGGAAGCGCTCCACCCGCCGGGACAGGCCGGCGGCGATGCCGAGCACGACCGCGGCGAGCGAACCGTAGATGAAGGCCTGGCCGACGATGGTCACGCTGGCGAGAAAGTCCAGCGCGAGATCCTGCTCCGTCAGCATCTTCCAGAAGGCGCTGGCCACCGTGCGCGGTTCGGGCAGGAAGACCGGGTCGACCCAGCCGCGCGAGGACGATAGCTGCCACAAGGCCAGGATCAGCACCGGCAGGATCAGGCCGATGGGGTCGAGGCGGGCCAGAAAGGACTGGATGCGCGACAGGCGCGAAGGGCCGGCGCTGCCGGCGGCCAGCCTGCCGTCGACGACTTCTGCTGTACTCATGGGGATTACCTGTGCTCGGTTGGGGCGGGCGCGATGGCCCGCCACGCGGGTCATTGATAGATCGAGTACTGGCCGCCGACGAAGAAGCGCTCGTCGATGAAGGCGTGGATCTGCGCATCGCTCAACTGGCGTTCGGACAGGATGTCGTCGCCGTTGGCGATGTGCCATTCCTGGAAGGTCCTGATCGCGTTGCGGGCGCGCTCGGCATTCGGCTCGCCGGCCATGAACTCCCACTGGCCTGCATGGGTGATCTGGAACTTGGCGACTTCAACCGGCACCCGGGTGTCGCGGGCGACGATCTTTGCGGCCTCATCGACGTTGTCCAGCGTCCATGCCAGCGTGCGCTCGCGTGCGGCGAGGAAGGCCTTGACCACTTCGGGGTACTTGTCGACGAAGTCGCGGCGGGCGAAGTAGGTGACACGGCCGGCATGATTGACGTACACGCCGTCGTCGGGCGAATGGCCGACGACCTTCAGCTTGCCCGACAGCCATGCGCCGGTGAATTGGGTCGCCGCCAGGTGCGCGGTGGTGGCGTCGGTGGCGCCCGACAGCACGGCCGAGATCGCCACCACGCCGTTGTCGATCGATTCGTAGCGGACACGGCCGCGCTCGGCGCGCGAATCGAGCGGCAGGCCGGCCTTGTGCAGTTGCTCGAAAGGCGAGGACCAGTAGCAACTGATGCGGCTGCTGCCGAACTTGCGCCCGTCCAGATCCGCCACCGTCTTGATGCTGTCGTCGTCGGCGCGGGTCAGGATCGGCGCGCGGTAGCGGTTGGACGGCTCGGAGGCCCAGACGACGACGCCGTCCAGTCCGTTGGCGCGGTGCACCGTCGCAGGATAGATCATGCGCTGTGCGATGGCGATCGCGCCGTTGCCGACCGCAGCGGCCTCGGCGCCGAGCAGGTCGGCGGCGCCGGAAGCGATCAGGTTCACCTGCCTGGTGCCGATGCGCTCGAATTCTTCCTTGAAGAAGCCTTTTTCCCGCGCGATCACGGTCCAGGGCGAGAGCTGGAGATTGATCGCGGGCAGGGTCTCGGCGGCGGCCGTGGCCGGAATGGCCGGCAGCAGCATTGCGCCGGCCAGCGCCGCGAGGGCCAGCAGATGCCGGCGGACCGGTGTTTTGCGTTTACTGGACGTTTTCATTCTCGATCTCCGTGGGGAATGGGGAAAAGCGGCCCTGGAACGGATTTCATCCATTCGGATTCAGGTGGGTTTTTTTTGCGGCCTGCATCGATTCATGACCGGCAATGCCGATTTGTTTCCGGCTGCCGTGTCGATCGGGCTGGGGAAAGTCTAGGGATGGGCCTGGCGGCGGGGAACGAATATTTGCAGATAAGTATTCCCGTATTTCTTATTCCACAGGCCGCGCACGGAGATGCTAATTTCGGCATGCCATGAAATGAATAGGCCTTATTCTCTGGAGTGCAATGCTATTGAATTCAAATTCCGAGCAGGATGATCCCGTATTGTCGCCGCCTTCCGGTGGAAGGCCGCCGGATCGTGGCGACCTCATTTCAGGAAAGCAGCTTACCTGGCAGCCGATTCTCGTCATGGCCCTGCTCGCCATTGCGGCCATGGCGGTGGTGATTCCTGGCGGGATACCCCGGGAGGCCAGCGCCGAGCGCCTGCCTGCCGATACCGTCCTGAGGATCGGCCTTGTCGATATCGCCCAGCCGCGCAGCGATAGCCGCGACTACACCGCGGATGGCCTCCAACCCGTGTTCGCGGAGGAGATCGGGCGCCACCTGGACGTGGTGGTCGAACTGGTGCCGCTGCCTGCAGGACAGGCACAGGCGGCGCTCGGTAGCGGCGAGGTCGATGCGCTGCTCGTGCGCGGCACGCCGGCTGAGTTGCCACCGGGTGCGAGGCTGGTCGACACCGGATTTACCTCCGGCCTCGATGTGCTGATGCGCTCCGACACCACGATCAGGCGCTGGGATCAGCTTGCCGGGCGTAGGCTGTGCGTGACCAGCGCGCACGCCGAGGCGCAGGCGCTGGCCCATGTCCTTGGCGCGCAAACGCTTTCGTTCGAAGCGCCCGCGCAGGCCCTGGTGGCGATGCGAACCGGGCAGTGCGACGCCTCGCTGCACGATGCCGTGCTATTGGACGCGTTGCGCGGAAAGGACGAATGGCGCAAGTTTTCGGCGAGCTTGGGGGCGCGCCAGCCAGCGGTGCTGCGGCTGGTGCTGCCGCCGGAAAACCCTACCGTCGAAGCCGCGCTGCGCCGGGCATTGAAGGCGCTGGACGGTTCCGCGCACTGGCAGCGACGGGCCGACCAATGGGCTTCCAATGTTGCTTTCGAAGTCTTTTTCGACCAGATCGGCCCCGATTGCCATTGATGGAGCGTGTTCTTGCTGCCGCATTGCTGGTGGCGTTGCTGCTGTCGTCCCTGGCCACTGCTGGCAGCTCGGACACGTCGTCTGCACTGCGCGCTGCCTATCAGCAGCCGCCCGAGCGCTGGCCGGCGCCGTGGATCGATGCCGAGGTCGATTACGTCGAGCTTGGCGCGCTGGCGCTGCCGGTTGCAGGCACCAAGGCAGAACTGGGCAGGCGCCTGTTCCATGATGGCCGCCTTGCTGCGGATGGCGCGCCTGCCTGCGCCGGCTGCCACCAGCCGCAGCATGGCTGGAGCATTCCCGCGGCGGTGGCGCGGGGACATGGGGGGAGGCTCGGCAGGCGCAATCCGCCGTCGTTATATGCCGCAGCCTGGCAAGCCCGGCTTGGCTGGGACGGTGCAGGCGCCGGCCTGGCGGCCCAGACGCTCCTGCCGCTGACGCTGGCGCACGAGATGGGCAACGACAGCCTCGAGCAGGTACTGGCGCGCATCCGCAGTGATACCACTCTCGTGGCCTCGTTCCGTGAGCATTTCGGCGATGGCGGCATCGGCGCGGCCGAGCTCGGCGACGCGCTCGCCGCCTTTCTGCGCTCGCTGGAAAAGCCAAGCCGTTTCGATCGTTTTGCCGCCGGCGACTTCCGGCAGTTGTCCGATCCCGAAATCGAAGGCTTGCATCTGTTCCGTACCAAGGCCCGCTGTGCCAACTGCCACTTCGGCCCTTTGCTGACCGATGGTGGTTTCCACAATCTGGGCATTGCCTTCTTCGGCGAACCGTCGGCCGATCTCGGCCGCTACCTCGTCACCGGCCGCAGGGCGGATGCCGGTGCTTTCCGCACCGCGAGCCTGCGCCATGTTGCCGAGAGCGCACCGTACATGCACAACGGCCTGTTCCGTACCCTGGAAGGCGTCATCAACCTGTATGACCGGGGCGGCGGCGAGACGTGGGCACGCAATCCGGCTGAAGCTGCCCATCCGCTGTATATGGCTATTGCGCGTAAATCATCCCATTTACGCCCGCTGGGGCTGACCGATGCGGAAAAGGCCGCGCTGCTGGCCTTTCTGAGCGCTTTGTGAAAAGCAGGCCGCTCCGGAATCTGGAAATGAAAATCAGATTAACTTGGTTCGTTGCCCGGCGCTTCTTGCTTATCTTTTCTCCACGGCATTCATGAATGTCCCTGCCAATTCCGGAATGGAAATGCACATGGACAGGTATGGATCGAAGTCCAGTATCGGCGGAGAAGAAAATGAGAGCACTCGTGGTAGGCGCGGACCGGGTGGACGCGATCAGGAACGAACTCATCCGCTCGGCGCATCTCGGCATCACCTGCGCCGAGCATTGGTCGGGACGGCACGTGCATCAGAACCGCAAGCCGATCCCCATCGACACCCGTGTCGTCGTCGTGCTGTGCAACCGGGTCAGCCACGACCTGCTGTACAGCATCAAGCGCCAGGCGGCGAGCCGCGATCTGGTGCTGGTGTTCTGCCGGCATTCGGTGGTGGAACTGCGCGACAAGCTGTCGCGGGTAGCTGCTCGCGTCCATTGACAGGCTCCTTCGACGGAATGCCGCTTTGCCGCCTGGACTACGTTTGGCGTTGTTCTATGATTGCCTGGTAGAGGCGGCGCGGGCTCGGGTGAGTGAGCGCTTCGACCACCGGGAGAGCAGATCATGACTACGCAGTCCGACGAACCTGTTTCTGGCACCGTACATTCCGAAGCACTGGCGCTCGAGAAGATACTGGCGGTGATCGAAGTTTCGCTCCATGTTCCGGGCGAGGATTTCAGCGATGCGCAGGTCGCCGCAAGGGGTTTTCAGTATCTGCTGGTGCGGGAATTCAGGCGGCAGCAGCCCGCGCTGGCACTGCTCTACGATCTCGAGTTCGTGGGAACCGGCCTGCGGCGCGGAAGCTACATCTTCGATTGGAAAGTTCTGGTCAAGGCGAAGCAGCGCGTGGTCTCTGCGCTGGCCGACCAAGCGACGGTCGCCATGCTGACGGCGGTCCTGGCGCTGCCGGGCGCGATCGAGAACTCCTTTGAGCTATGGGAGCGATTGTTCCCACCGGTGCAGCAGCACTTGAAGGATGATTTCCCTCATGCTCCGCCGGCCGTGACCATCATCGTGATTCGCAAGCCGGATGATCGGGATATATTCACGGGCCGTGACGGAGAGTTTGATCTCGGTGATGCATGACGCGCTATAGATAATAAGCGGCTGTTTCTCGAAGTTTGTCTGAAAAATTGTATATATCGTCTACGGATTCAATCGGGTGCCGGGTTTCATTTTTCTCTTGGTCGAATAATCCAAGATATTTTTTGCTGCGATTGAAGTGAAGTCGGCAAATGGGTTTCCGGTTGTTGTCATCAAGCAGGATGCCGCAGTAGCTCTGTGTGTCTCGAATTGAAATACGCTTCACGTCAATAATTGAGCGAACAATCGCCTTGACGATATGAAAGCCTTCCATCTCCTCGAGTGTCGTAACGATCTTGTCTTCCTCCTCGTTATTCTCTGTTGGCTCGGCGATATCTTCCGGAGCGGGAGTCGGGGCGGGGATGTGGACGGTTCCGCTCATGGCTGATTTCAAACGTTCGTTTATCTGATCGCTTAGAAATTGAGAGGCGGCTTTCTTGGTGAGCTCGCTGAATTGCTCGCGCACTTTCTGTGTGATCATGCCATCGTATACACGGGAGGCAATGAATCTTATGAAATCATCATCGGGTGTGCTCAGCTGAGCGGCTATGATTTTCTTGATTTGACTGACGTACTTCAGTTCACCTGCCGCACTAATAATTGATTCGACGTCGAAAGCTGTCTTGGTGAGCTTCAATAGCTCGGGTACGACGTGCTCGTCAATATCGAGAAGATCAAGTTCGAGGAATGGTTTTTCATCCATTTTATTGGGCGAATCGAGGTCCGTGAAGAATTTGTAGACCTGCCCGTTTGTAAGGATCGAGATGCGAGCGTTTGTTACATGGAAGTAGCGGAAAAGCTGGCCTGCATGGTTAATGCTCAAAGGCTCGCCCACCTTTTTGCACTCGACTAGAATCTGAACATCGCCGTTCTTTAGAATTGCATAGTCGATTTTTTCTCCCTTTTTTGTTCCAATGTCGCATACATACTCAGGGATGACTTCCGTGGGATCGAAGACGTCGTAGCCGAGCACAGAATGGATGAAAGGCATCACAAAGGCAGTTTTCGTTGCCTCTTCAGTTTGAATTGCTCCGCCCTGTTGCCGGATCTTTGCTGCAAGGCCGGTCAGCCTGTCGATGAACTCCATGACACCTCCCCTTATGCAATTTAAGCCATGATGCTATTTTCGGGGTTGTATCTGTAGCAACAAGTATTTGCGCCCCGATGGGACATGTTTCACATCTTCAATGATGGAGACGATCTTGCGCTTCTTACTAGAGGTGATGCAGAGAGGCGAAGTGGATTCAATGACACGGACCCGGCGTGTCAACGTGTCGTATGTAGCATGTCATCATTGTCCGGTTCCAGCCAGTTCTCGATGCTCACGCCAGGATATTTGGAGAAATCCTTGACCTTGTTGGTGACGATGGCCATGCCGAGCGAGGCCGCGTGGGCTGCGATCAGCTTGTCGAGCTGGTCTTTCCTGCTTTCCCGTGTGGCGAAGCGGATCGGACCAGAGGCGCTTCCGGCCTCGGCGCCAAATGGCACTACGGGGATGTCTTCGATGAGTGCAGCCAGCTTGGCTTGCTCTCGTTCCGGGTCGGCACAGACGGCGACACCGTAGCTCAGTTCGGCATAGGTGATGGCCGACATCACCACATCGCCCACGTAGCAGCGTGCAAACCTGCGCGCCACTGCAGGCGGCTGGTTCTTCATCAAGTAGATGCACATGTTGGTGTCGAGCATGTAGCGCGGCATCACAGTGCGTCCCGTTCTGCCTGCTCGTGCTCGCCGCGGCTTTCCGCCATGAAATCGGGAGAGAAGCGGGCAAATTTCGACATCACGCCAGCCAGCGAGCGGCGAGCCGGGCGGATGCGGATTTCGTCACCTTTGCGCTCGATCTCCAGCTCGATGTCGGTGCGTTCGTAGGCCAGATCGGCCGGAATCCGGACGGCCTGTGAGTTTCCGTTCTTGAAGACGCGAGTGGTGTGCATGTCGGCCTCGAGATGAGTGTACGTGTATGTACATTAGCCCAGGGCCGTCGAATAGTAAACGGCAGCACGAAGCTCGCGCGCGTACATGTGAAAAGAGCCACGGCTTGCGCCATGGCTCTTTCCTTTCGCTGCCGGCTTGCGTAACTCAGCGCAACGACCGCCTGCCCGACGCCAGCCGCTTCAGCACTGCGACCAGGGTGTCGACTTCCTCGCAGGTGTTGTAGAAGGCCAGCGAAGGCCGCACCGTCGCTTCGAGGCCGAAGCGGCGCAGGATGGGTTGGGCGCAGTGGTGGCCGGAGCGCACCGCGATGCCTTCCTCGTTGAGCGCGCGGCCGACTTCCTCGGTGGTGTAGCCGTTCAGCACGAAGGACAGCACGCTGGCCTTGTCCGCGGCGGTGCCGATCAGCCGCAGGCCGGGCACGCCGAGCAGGCCGTGCGTGGCATACACCAGCAGGTCGTGCTCGTAGCGGGCGATGTTGTCGATGCCGATGCGCTCGACGTAGTCGATCGCCGCGCCCAGGCCGACGGCGTCGGCGATGTTGCCGGTGCCGGCTTCGAAGCGGGTCGGCGGGCCGTGGTAGATCGTCTTCTCGAAAGTGACGTCGGCGATCATGTTGCCGCCGCCTTGCCAGGGCGGCATGTCCTCGAGCACTTCGCGCTTGCCATAGACCGCGCCGATGCCGGTCGGCGCGAACACCTTGTGGCCGGAAAAGACGAAGAAGTCGGCGTCGATGTCGCGCACATCGACCCGCATGTGCGACACCGACTGCGCGCCGTCGACCAGCGCCCTGGCGCCGGCGGCGTGCGCCATGGCGACGATCTGCTTGACCGGCACCACGGTGCCGAGCGCGTTCGATACCTGCGTCACCGAGACGATGCGGGTGCGCGGGTTGAGCAGCCTGGCGTATTCATCGAGCTTCACCTGGCCGCTGTCATCGACCGGAATCACCCGCAGCTTCGCGCCCTTGGCGGCGGCGAGCTGCTGCCAGGGCACGATGTTGGCGTGGTGTTCGAGGTGGGAAACGATGATCTCGTCGCCTTCGCCGACGTTCTGTACGCCCCAGGTCTTGGCGATCAGGTTGATGCCTTCGGTGGTGCCGCGCACGAAGACGATCTCCTCCGGCGACGCGGCGCCGATGAAGCGCGCCACCTTGCTGCGCGCGCCTTCGTAGGCGTCGGTCGCGCGCGCGGCCAGTTCGTGCGCCGCGCGGTGGATGTTGGAGTTCTCGTGCTCGTAGAAGTACGCCAGCCGGTCGATGACCGCGCGCGGCTTGTGCGTGGTGGCGGCGTTGTCGAACCAGATCAGCTGCTTGCCATTGACGCGCTCCTGCAGGATGGGGAAATCCTTGCGCACCGCATGGACGTCGAAGGGCGCACGGGCGGCCGGCACGGCCGGGACCTGCTGCTCCACCGCCGGATCGAGGAAGTAGAAGCCCGGGCCGGAGTTGCTTGCCGGCGAAGGGCTGCGCTGGCCGCGGTCGAGATCGCCGAGCAGGCGTGCCAGCTCCGCCTCGCCCGGCAGGCCGAAGGAGCGCGCGGTGATGCGGTCCTCTTGCGCCGGATTGGCGTGTGCCAAGGTGCCGGGCGCCGGGCTGGCGTGCCCCGGGCCGATGTGCTCCGGAGCGCCGGGATCAGCCTGCGACGGCCAGGCACTGGCTTCGCCCAGGAAGTAGTAGGGCGTCGAGGGTGCGCCCGGCACGGTCGCCGCCGGTGGCGGCGCGAGCGGCGGCAGCGCCGCGGCATGGGCTTCGGGCACGCCGAGCACCGGATTGGCCGCCCGGCCCGCAAGCGGCGCGGCATCGACGGCTTCGTCCGGCGCCGCGTGGGGCGTGCCCGGCAGCGGCGCCAGCGCAGGCGCACGGTTGCCGAGCGCGATCTCGGTCTGTGGCGGCTGCGGCGGCTGGCCGAAGGGCAGCTGCGCGTCCGGCGCGCCGCTCGGCAGCAGGGCGAAGAACTCGCCCGCGAGCCGGCTCAGCAGCGCTTCCTCGGGCAGGCCGGCAGGCAAGCCGGGCGGTGGACCGCCGATGGCGGCCAGCCCCTCACTTGTAGGTATCGAGTGCGGAATAGTCATGGTACTTGCCCACTTCAACGTCATCGAGCACGGCCAGCGCGTCGTCGGAATGAACCACCAGCGAGCAGTAGAGCGAGATCAGGTAGGAGGCGATCGCGTTGCGGCTGATGCCCATGAAGCGCACCGACAGGCCCGGCCCTTGCTCGCCGGCGACGCCGGGCTGGAACAGGCCCGACACGCCCTGGCGCTTGTGGCCGACACGCAGCAGCAGGATCTTGGTCTTGCCGTCCTCGACCGGCACCTTGTCCGAAGGCACCAGCGGAATGCCGCGCCAGGTCAGGAACTGCGAGCCGAACAGCGACACGGTGGGGGGCGGCACGCCGCGGCGGGTGCATTCGCGGCCGAAGGCGGCGATGCCGAGCGGGTGGGTCAGGAAGAAGGCCGGTTCCTTCCACACGCGGGTCAGCAGGTCGTCGAGGTCGTCCGGCGTCGGCGCGCCGGTCAGCGTCGAGATGCGCTGCTCGTCGGCGACGTTGGCCAGCAGGCCGTAGTCCGGGTTGCTGATCAGTTCGGACTCCTGGCGCTCCTTGACCGTCTCGATGGTCAGGCGCAGCTGTTCCTTGATCTGGTCGTGCGGGCTGCTGTAGAGATCGGAAATGCGGGTATGGACGTCCAGCACCGTGGTGACGGCGTTGAGGAAGTATTCGCGCGGCTGGTCCTCGTAGTCGACGAAGATCTCCGGCAGATCGCCTTCGTCCTCGCGCTGCGAGCACGACACACGCACGTCCTGCGGGTTCTTGACCTTGTTCAGGCGGTAGATGCCGGCCTCGACCGGCAGCCACTCGAGGAAATGCACCAGCCAGCGCGGCGTGATGGTGGCGAGTTGGGGGACGGTCTTGGTGGCGTTGGCGAGCTGGCGGGCTGCCGTGTCGCCGAGCGCGTGATGCACCTTCTCTGTTGCTGCCATGGTCGACTCCTTTCTGTCAGAAACCATATGGAATGGAAAAGCGGGACGCAGCAAGTGTCCTGCCCCGGACGGGGCCGTCTCAACCGGCTATCGCCATCAAATTCAGGAGTGGAGTGCGCTGGAGGCGTCGTGCTCGCAGCACGCGATCAGCGCCGACAGCGGGGTCTGCAGAGCGGTCGCGAGCTTCTGCGCGGTGAGCAGCGAAGGTGTGACGTCGCCGCGCTCGATCTCGCCGATATAGGTGCGGTCGAGGTCCGCCAGCTCGGCCAGGCGTTCCTGCGACCATCGCTGGCGCCGGCGCAGGCTGCGGACGACGGGGCCGAAGTTAGCTGTCGGCCCCATCCCGTTCCTCCAGCCGTTCGTGGTGCAGGCCAGCCTGGGTGACGTTGCTGCCCGGCGGCACGCTGCGCGTCAGCCAGACGTTGCCGCCGATGCTCGAACCGCGTCCGATCGTGATGCGGCCGAGCACGGTGGCGCCGGCGTAGATGACGACGTCGTCCTCGACGATCGGGTGGCGCGCGCCGCCCTTGGCGAGATGGCCGTCGCTGTCGACTTCGAAGCGCCGGGCGCCGAGCGTGACGGCCTGGTACAGGCGGACGCGCTGGCCGATCACCGCGGTCTCGCCGATGACCACACCGGTGCCGTGGTCGATGAAGAAGCCGGGGCCGATCTGCGCGCCCGGGTGGATGTCGATGCCGGTGTCCGAATGCGCGAGCTCGGCCAGGATGCGCGCCACCAGCGGCACGCCGAGTTCGTACAGTGCATGGGCGAGGCGGTGGTGGATGACCGCCAGTACGCCGGGGTAGCACAGCAGCACTTCGTCCACGCTGCGTGCCGCGGGGTCGCCGTCGAAGGCGGCGAGCACGTCGGTGTCGAGCAGCGCGCGCAGCGCCGGCAGGCCGGCGGCGAAGCTGCGCACGATGCCGGCGGCGCGCTCATCGACCTGGGGCGCGAGCGTTTCGTCGTGGCGCGCCTGGCAGGCCAGCTCGAGCCGCACCTGGGCCAGCAGGCCGGTGAGGGCACGGTCCAGGGTATGGCCGACATAGAAATCCTCGCCTTCGACGTGCAGGTCCGGCGGTCCGAGCCGCATCGGAAACAGCGCGCCGCACAAGTCGGTGGCGATGCTGCGCAGGGCGTCGCGCGACGGAAACTCGCGCGCGCCGCCTTCGCCGCCGCGTTTGCGTTGCGCACGCCAACGGTCCCGCGCCTCGTGCAGGCCGGCGACGATGCCCCGCAAATCGAGATGGGGTATCGACGAAGGCGCCACCGCCGCCAGCGGCGCGAGGCTCACGGGACGGTCGCTCATGCCGGCAGTCCTGCTTCGTTGAACAGGCCTTCGAACAGCACCGAGCTGAGGTAGCGTTCGCCCGAGTCGGGCAGGACCACGACGATGGTCTTGCCGGCGTTCTCCGGCTTCTTCGCCAGGCGGACGGCCGCGGCCACTGCCGCACCGCTGGAGATGCCGGACAGGATGCCTTCCTCGCGCGCCAGGCGGCGGGCGTAATCGACCGCGTCCTCGTTGCTGACCTGCTCGACGCTGTCGACCAGTTCCAGCTCCAGCACTTTCGGCACGAAGCCGGCGCCGATACCCTGGATCTTGTGCGGGCCGGGCTTCAGCGGCTCGCCGCTGCGGGCCTGCGTCAGCACCGGGCTGGCAGTGGGCTCGACCGCGACGGCCTGGATGGCCTTGCCCTTGGCCTGCTTGATGAAGCGCGACACGCCGGTGATGGTGCCGCCGGTGCCGACGCCCGAGACCAGGATGTCGATCGCGCCGTCGGTGTCGTCCCAGATCTCCGGGCCGGTGGTGGCCTCGTGGATGGCGGGGTTGGCCGGGTTGTTGAATTGCTGCAGCAGCACGTACTTGTCCGGCTCGGCGGCGGCGATCTCCTCGGCCTTGGCGATTGCGCCGGGCATGCCCTTGGCGCCTTCGGTCAGCACCAGTTTGGCGCCGAAGGTCGCCAGCAGCTTGCGCCGCTCGATGCTCATGGTCTCGGGCATCGTCAGCGTCAGTGGAATGCCCTTGGCGGCGGCGACGAAGGCCAGCGCGATGCCGGTGTTGCCGCTGGTGGGTTCGACCAGCTCCTTGCCGGGGCCGAGCAGGCCGCGCTTCTCGGCATCCTCGACCATCGCCGCGCCGATCCGGCACTTGACCGAGTAGGCCGGGTTGCGGCCTTCGATCTTGGCCAGCACGGTCGCCGGGGCGCCGTCGATGATCCGGTTCAGGCGCACCAGCGGCGTATGGCCGATGGACTGCGCGTTGTCGGTGTACCAGTGCGACATGATGTGACTCCTGTTTCCGTGTGATTAGTCCTGGACCCAGGGCAGGCCGGCGTGTCGCCAGCCGTTGAAGGAGCCACGGCGCTGCTGGTCGTCCAGATCGCCTTCGAAGCCTTCGCGGATGTTGAACACATGCTTGAAGCCTGCCCTTGCGGCGGCCTCGGCCGCCAGGGCCGAGCGCTTGCCGCTGCGACACAGTAGCAGCACGACCGCGTCCTTGCCGGTCTTGCTTTCCAGGTCGCGGACGAAGCGCGGGTTGCGTGTCAGCGAGGTGCCGGTGGCCCAGGGCACGAAGATGGATTCCGGTACGTGGCCGACGAACTTGCGTTCCTCGCCGCTGCGCACGTCCACCAGTACGGCTTCGCCGGCCGAGACAAGTTCCCAGGCCTCGGCCGGGGTCACGCCGCCCGCATAAGGCAGACCTTCGTCGGCCGCATGGACCAGGGCGCGCTCGAGAATGGGGTGGAGCGGCCCGGCCTGCGCCGGCTGCGAGGCGACGGGGCTGGTGGGGGCTGCGGTGCTTGCACTGATGGCCATCTTCCTTCCTCCTGTGTCTTCGGGCGTTTTGCCCTGTGTCGATATACGCAAACCTTACGCTTGCCCCGTCCGCATCCGAACCAACAAAAATTCCAATGGATTCCCGTGCGGTGAATAAGAATCCGGCGTTCCCGGCAACCGGACGGCCGGCCCCCGGATGGCCGGTTCGTGGCCGAGTTCTATGGCCGGCTCGGTACGCGGGCTTCGCCGTTGATCAGGCGCCGGGTCTGGTGGCGCAGCCGGGCCAGTGCGCCCATGCGTCCGCGCCGGGCCTGCTTGCGCGACGCGATCGCGCCGAGCGGGGTGTCGGCGGCCGCGCGCAACTGCGCCAGCAGCTCGAGCGCCTGCGGCCACGGCCCGTAGCCGGAGTCGGTATTGATGTGGCCGGCGTCGCCGACGTCGATCAGTCGGCTGCCCCAGCGCTCGGCCCAGGTACGGGCGGCAGGCATCTTCAGCCAGGGGTCGCTGCGGCTGGCGACCAGGATGCTGGGACAGTCGAACGCGGTCTGCGGCAGGTAGTCGGCGAGGCTCAGGCCTTGTCCGGCATCGGCACGCAGGCCGAGCGGGTCGAAGCGTTCCGGGTCGGCGGGCGCCACCAGCAGCAGGCCGGCCACTTTCTGCGGCCGGTCCGCCGCGGCGACGACGCTGGCGAGGCAGCCGAAGCTGTGCGCGACGATCCACACCGCGCCGGGCGCTTCGTCGATCTCGCGCCGGACCTCGCCGGCCCAGCGCGCGAGCAGCGGGTCTTCCCAGTCGATGCCGCCGACCCGGCGCGCTTCCGGCAGTTCACCTTCGAGCCAGGTCTGCCAGTGCCCGGCGCCGCTGCCGTGGTAGCCGGGCACGGTCAGTATCGTGTGGCGCACGGCGGGCTCAGAGCGTCGCGATCGACACTTCGGTGGATTTCACCAGCGCGACGACTTCGGAGCCGGGCTTCAGCCCCAGCTCGTCCACCGAGCGCGTGGTGATCACCGAAGTGACGATGCCCGAAGGCGTCTCGACATCGACTTCGCTGACGACGTCGCCGCGGATGATTTCCTTCACCCGTCCGCGGAACTGGTTGCGGACGTTGATTGCCTGGATTGCCATCGTCAATCTCCCGTTTACTTGGCGTAGAGCTGGTCGAACACGCCGCCGTCGGCGAAGTGCTTCTTCTGTGCCGCCTGCCAGCCGCCGAGGTCGTCGATGGTGACCAGCTTGACTTCGGGGAAGCGGGCGACGTCGGCCGGATCGGCATGTTCCGGTGCGGACGGCCGGTAGTAGTGCTTGGCGGCGATCTTCTGGCCGACCGGCGAATACAGGTATTCCAGGTAGGCCTGGGCGACCTTGGTGGTGCCGCGCTTGTCGGCGACGCCATCGACCACGGTGACCGGCGGTTCGGCGAGGATCGAGATCGAGGGCACGACGATCTCGAACTTGTCCGGGCCGAGCTCGTTGATCGACAGGAAGGCTTCGTTCTCCCAGGCCAGCAGCACGTCGCCGATGCCGCGCTGGACGAAGGTGTTGGTCGAACCGCGTGCGCCCGAATCCAGCACCGGCACGTGCTTCAGCAACTGGCCGACGAATTCCTTGGCGCTGTCTTCGTTGCCGCCCGGCTGCTGCAGCGCGTAGGCCCAGGCGGCGAGGTAGTTCCAGCGCGCGCCGCCCGAGGTCTTCGGGTTGGGCGTGACGACTTCGATGCCGGGCTTCACCAGGTCGCCCCAGTCCTTGATGCCTTTCGGATTGCCCTTGCGCACCAGGAAGACGATGGTCGAGGTATAGGGCGAGCTGTTGTGCGCCAGGCGCTTCTGCCAGTCGGCGGGGATCTTGGCGGTCTGTTCGGCGATGGCGTCGATGTCGTAGGCCAGCGCCAGCGTGACGACGTCTGCTTCCAGGCCGTCGATGACCGCGCGCGCCTGCTTGCCGGCGCCGCCGTGCGACTGCTTGATGGTGACGGTTTCGCCGGTCTGTTCCTTCCAGTGCTTGGCGAATTCGGGGTTGAACTCCTGGTAGAGCTCGCGCGTCGGGTCGTAGGAGACGTTGAGCAGCGTGGTCTGGGCCTGGGCTGCGCCGGCGAAGCTGGCGGCGACCGCCAGGGCGAGCAGGCCGCGGCGAGTGGACCGAAGGGGGTTGAAGGCCATCGAGGTTTCTCCATGTAGTGTCGATTGCGATGGCGGAAATCTAGCCTTCCTGCTTCATAACCTGAACGTAGAAAAAACGGATTGCTTATTCCATTTCTGGCAGGGGCACTTCGAATCGCCGTGCCCGGCTCTGTGGCGCTTCTGTAACAGTGTCATTTTCTTGCGTCGAAAAACGCATAATCGTGGCGATGCAATATCGATTCGTCCTGCCCTGCACCCTGATGTGAATTCCGAAGCCGAAGCACCCGCCGCGCAAGAAGCCGATGCTCCCTCTGTCCGGCACCGCCTGCGTCCCTGGCGTCTGTTCGGTGCCGGGCTGTTCATCCTGGTATTGGTCGTACTGGTGGCAGGCGCCGTGCTGCTCGTCCACGAACTGCACAGCTCGCGCCTGCAGGCGCGCGAGATCTCGCGTTTCGCGGCGAAGCTCGACTACCAGCGCGTCGCCGGCCGCAGCGATGCGCTGCGCTACCCGACGCACGGCCCCTTCGACCAGCGCCTCGGCTACACTGAACTGCCGGATTTCATCGAACGGCTGCAGGCGCGCGGCTTCGACCTGGTGGCGCAGACCCGCTTCAGCCCCGAACTCATCGACTACGTCGATCGCGGCCTGTTTCCACCTTACCGCGAGAAGACCCGCGCCGGCCTCGACGTGCTCGACTGCCGCGGCGGACCGCTGTACGACTTCCGCTATCCGTATCGCGGTTATGCCGACTTCGCCGCCGTGCCGCCGGTGGTGGCGCAGGCCCTGCTGTTCATCGAGAACCGCGACTTGCTCGACGACAGCCGGCCGACGCTGAACCCGGCGGTCGACTGGGTGCGCTTCGCGCGCGCGGCGGCGGCGCAACTGGGGCGCATGGTCAAGGAAGACCTCGACGCCCCCGGCGGCAGCACGCTGGCGACGCAGATCGAGAAGTACCGCCACTCGCCCGATGGCATCACCGTCGATGCGCGCGAAAAGCTGCGCCAGATGGTGTCGGCCAGCGTGCGCGCCTACCGCGAAGGCGAACGGACCCTGCCGCTGCGGCAGCGGCTGGTGCTCGACTACCTGAACACCGTGCCCTTGTCGGCGGCGCCGGGGCATGGCGAAGTCAATGGCCTGGGCGACGGCCTGTGGGTGTGGTTCGGCGCCGATTTCGACCGCGTCAATGCGCTGCTGTCGGCGCCGTCGGGGCAGGGCGAGATCCTGCGTGAGCAAGGGCTGGCGCTGCGCCAGGTGGTGGCGCTGATGATCGCCCACCGCCGGCCGTCGTGGTACCTGGCGCGCGGCCGCGACGAACTGGTGCGCAGCACCGATGCCTACCTGCGCCTGCTCGCCGAGGCCGGCACCATCGGCGCCGCGCTGCGCGATGCCGCGCTGTCGCAGCGACCGGTTTTCCGCGACCTGGCAGCCGATCCGGCGGTGCTGCCGGCCCGTCCGGGCAAGGGCACGACCGCGGTGCGCACGCGGCTGGCGGGCATGCTGGGTATTTCGCTGTACCGCCTGGACCGGCTCGATGCCGAAGTCGGCACGAGCTTGCACGGCGGCCTGCAGCAGGCGGTCGGCGACTATCTGGGCCGCCTGGCCGATGCGGATTTCGCCCGCAGCCAGGGGCTGGTCGGCGATCGCATGCTGAACCCGGCGACGCTCGGCGCCGTGCGCTACAGCTTCACCCTGGTCGAGCGCACGCCGGGCGGCAACCGCGTGCGGGTGCAGACCGACACCTCCGACCAGTTGTTCGACATCAACGAAGGCAGCAAGCTCGAACTCGGCTCCACCGCCAAATTGCGCGTGCTGGCGACCTACCTGGAAATCGTCGCCGAACTGCACGGGCAACTGGCCGAGCTGGACATGCCGGCGCTGCGCCGGGTCGACGTCGCCCGCCAGGACAACCTGACGCGCTGGGCCATCGACCACCTCGCCACCGCCAGCGACCGCAGCCTGCCGGCGATGCTGGACGCGGCGCTGGAGCGGCGCTTCTCCGCCAGCCCGGGCGAAGGCTTCTTCACCGGCGGCGGGCTGCACAGCTTCGGCAACTTCAACCGCAGCGACGATGTGCGCATGCCGACACTGCGCGAAGCGCTGCAGGCGTCGATCAACCTGCCCTTCGTGCGGCTGATGCGCGAGATCGTGCGCCACACCATGTACCAGGTGCCGGGCAGCACCGCGCAACTGCTGGAGGACGCCCAGGATCCGCGTCGAGCCGAATACCTGGCGCGCTTCGCCGACCGCGAGGGCCAGGTCTTCCTGCGCCGCTTCTGGCGCAAGTACCAGGGCCTGGGCGCGGAAGACATGCGCGCGCTGTTGCTCGACGGCCTGCGTCCCGGCGCCGAACGCCTGGCCGCGGTGTTCCGCTATCTCGAACCCGATGCGCCGCCCGAGGCGCTCGCCGCCTTCCTCGGCCAGCGCCTGGGCGAGGCGCTGCCGACCGAATCGCGCATCGCCCGGCTCTACGGCCGCTACGCGCCGGAGGCTTTCGACCTGCCCGACCGCGGCTACGTCGCGCGCCTGCATCCGCTGGAGCTGTGGCTGGTCGGCTACCGCATGCGCAATCCGCAGGCGAGCCTGGGCGAAGCGATCGCCGCCAGCGAGGGCGAGCGCCAGGCGGTGTACCGCTGGCTGTTCCGCACCCGCTCGCGCAATGCGCAGGATTCGCGCATCTTCACGATGCTGGAAGTCGAAGCCTTCCTCGAGATCCACCGCCGCTGGGCGCGGCTGGGTTATCCCTTCGGCCATCTCGTGCCTTCGCTGGCCACCGCGCTCGGCAGTTCGGGCGACCGGCCGGCGGCGCTGGCCGAACTGATGGGCATCATCGTCAACGACGGCCTGCGCCTGCCGATGCAGCGCATCGAGCGGATCGATTTTGCCGTCGATACGCCGTACGAAACCGCTTTCACGCTGCGCGCCGAGGACGGTGAGCGGGTGATGGCGCCGGAAGTGGCGGCGGCGCTGCGCAACGCGCTGTCCGACGTGGTCGAGAGCGGTACCGCGCGCCGGCTGGCGGGCAGCTTCCGCCTGGCCGACGGCAGCGAGCTGGCGTTGGGCGGCAAGACCGGCACCGGCGACAACCGCATCGTCATCGGCGGCCGCGCCGGCACCGCGCTGAATCGCACCGCGACTTTCGTCTTCTATCTCGGCCCGCGCCATTTCGGCACCTTGACCGCCTACGTCACCGGTCCCGGCGCCGCCGCCTATCGCTTCACCTCGGCGCTGCCGGTGCAGATCCTGAAGTCGATGGCGCCGGTGCTGGTGCCGCACTTGACGCCGGAGGCCGATGCAGGCTGCCTCCGTCCGCCGGCTTCGTCCATACCGGCTCCGCCCGCATGAGCGGGTAGTTTCTCGTCGTGTCCCCAAGTTGGGTACATCAGTCTGTGCCGATAAAAGGTACAGGTGACGAAAAGTATCCACACCCCGGAAATGTCGTGTCTGAACCGCTGGCTGCGCGAGAGGCGCAAGAGCCGGGGCCTGACCATGCGCGAACTCGGCGAGCGCCTGGGCGTCGCGCATTCCTACGTGCAGAAGGTCGAGTCCGGCGAGCGCCGGCTGGATGTGGTCGAATACATCTGGTACTGCAGGGCGCTCGACGCCGAGCCCGGCGAAGGCCTGGGCCTGGTGCTGAAGTGCGCCGAGAACATGCCGGAGTGGGGCAAGGAGTGAGCTCCGCCCCGCCGGGGATGCACCGGACGGCAATTGAAGCCGTCGTTTTCTGCATGTCATGCGGGCCGCGTTGCCGTCGCCGACGGTTCCGCCCCGAAATGGGCAACTCCAAATGCCCGACAGGCGGTCCATCCCTTGTCACACGGGTAGCATCCATCCCGCAAATCACTTGATCGACTCGATCGTGCGGTTTGTCACCGTGCCGGGCCTTTGGCACTGTTAATGTACCT
This sequence comes from Thauera carbonicopians, assembly GCF_025699485.1. Classification (GTDB taxonomy): domain Bacteria; phylum Pseudomonadota; class Gammaproteobacteria; order Burkholderiales; family Rhodocyclaceae; genus Thauera. Next base: position 365,167 of record NZ_JANUXN010000003.1, read on the forward strand.
GTTATGGGTACATTTTTTCAGTCCACGCAGGATCGTGTATCCGATCCGGCCAAAACAAGAATGAGGGAGGAGATGTCATGTGTGCAACGCATGTCCGTGCGGAAACGCCGTACGGTCCGGGAAGCAGGGAGGCCGTCGCGTATCGCGGCGGGGCGCTGGCATGAGAACCAATCTGCCGGTGACCGACAGGGAGGTCAGCTATCCGCATGACGCCCACCTGATCACGACCACCGACCTGCAAGGCGTGATCACCTTCGTCAATGATGATTTCATCGCGGTGTCGGGATTCAGCCGCGAGGAGCTGGTCGGCCAGCATCACAACGTCATCCGTCATCCGGACATGCCGCCGGGCGCGTTCGCCGACCTGTGGGCGAGCATCAAATCCGGTCGTTCGTGGAAGGGCCTGGTCAAGAATCGCTGCAAGAACGGCGATTACTACTGGGTGGATGCCTACGTGACGCCGATCGTGAAGGATGGTGTCGTCGTCGAGTACCAGTCGGTACGGACCCTGCCGTCGCCGGCGGCGAAGGCGCGTGCCGAGCGCGAGTATCGGCGCTGGCGAGCCGGCGGTACGCCAGCCGGTTCGCGGCCGCCGCTGTTGTCGCTGGCGACGAAGCTGGTGTCGGTGGCTGCCCTGCCGGGCCTGGCGGTGGCGGCGTTTGCGCTGTGGCGCGGCGAGTCGGTGCTGGCTGCCGCCGCGCTGCTGATGGCCGTGGCGGCGGGCGCATCCGCCGCGATGCTGCTGCAGCCCTTCCGCGCCATGGTGCGCGGCTTCCGCGGCGCGACCGGCCATCCGGCGCTCGCCTATCTGTACAGCGGCCGCAAGGACGAACTGGGCACGATCATGCAGTTGTTGCAGAGCCGGGCTTCCGAGATGCGCGCGATCGTCGCCCGTCTGAACAACTCCTGCCAGCTCATTTCGCATTCCAAGCAGAACGCCGACGCCTGCGTGGATGAGGCCAACCAGGCCGTTCAGGGGCAGGGCCAGGAAGTGGCGGAAATATCCCAGGCCATGACGCGCATGCTGGACAGCCAGCGCCAGGTCGCGGAAGCCTCGACACACACGGCGGAGGCGGCCGAGCAGTCGCGGCGTGCGACCGCGCAGGGGCGGGAGCAACTGGCGCAGATGATGGGGGCCATCGATCGCCTGGCATCCGGGCTGGAGGAAACGCGCAATACCGTCGGTGCGCTGGCCGAGCGCAGCAGCGACATCTCCAGGGTCATCGACGTCATCACCGCGATCGCCGACCAGACGAATCTGCTGGCGCTCAATGCGGCGATCGAGGCTGCCCGTGCCGGCGAGGCGGGTCGCGGCTTCGCGGTCGTCGCCGACGAAGTGCGCAACCTGGCGCAGCGTACCCAGGATGCGACACGCGACATTCGCGAGATCATCTCGGGGTTGGTGGACGGCACCCAGGCGTGCGTGAGCGCGATCGGCAGCGGCGTGGCGGTTTCACAGCAGACCGTGGATGTCGCCGGGCAGACCGACCGGGCTTTCGGCGTGATTCTGGAGTCGGTCGACAACATCAACCAACTGGCGGGCAACGTCGATGCCGGGATGCGGGAGCAGTCCCTGATCAGCGAGCAGACCGGCCGGCAGATGGAAGTGCTGCGCAGCAGTGCGAACCAGGCGATCGAGTCCAGCGCGACGTTCAGCGCACACACCGCCAGGTTGGGCGAGCACATCGCCAATCTGCGGGTGCTCGCCAGCCATTTCGCCAGCAGCCTGAGCCGCTGAGCCGGTGCGCATGGCCGGAGAGAGCAGGGAATGAGCGTGCCGGATGCGAGTGTGTACGGGATGCTGCTCCCGGCGCTCGAGCAGTCGATCATGGCGGCGGTGCTGGTCGATGAGAACAACTGCGTGCGCTATTTCAACCCCGCTGCCGAACGGCTGTGGGGTTATGCGCGCGAGGAAATCATCGACCGGGACATGCAGCCGCTGCTGCCGAAGGCGCTGCAGGCCGTTCATGGCAACTACATGCGCAGCAACCGGGAGGGCGGCAAGCCCCGGGCCGTCGGCATGAACCGCGACCTGCTGGTGGAGCGCAAGGATGGCCGGCGGCTGTGGGTGTCGTTCTCGCTGTCGAAGATCGACCTGTCGGGCCGCATCCACTACCTGGCCTTCGCGCGCGACGTGTCGGACGAAGTGTCCCGGCGCGAGCAGAATCGCCTGCTGCTGCTGGCGGTCAACCATACCGAGCGTCCCTTGTTCGTCGTCGATGGCGAGCGCCGCATCGTGCAGATCAACCGTGCTTTCAGCGATCTGTTCGGCTATGCCGCCGACGAGGCGATCGGCTGCTTGCCGAGTGAACTGCTGGCCAGCCCGCACACCGATGCCGAGACGCTGGAGCGAGTACGCAGCAAGGCCCGGGAGGGCACGGAAGGATTCAACGAGGAGATCCTGGTCAGGAGCAAGGACGGCCGGGACATGTGGGTGAAGATTTCGGTCAACCCCGTCCTCGACGACGACAGCGGACAATTGCGCAACCAGGTCATTGCCATCTCCGACATCACCGAAGCACGGCGGATCAGGGATCTCGAGCGCGACGTGCTGGAGGCCTTGACCAGCAACCTGTCCTTCACGGGGCTGGGCAACTTCATCTGCCAGCGCATCGAAGCCATTGCGCCGGGCGTGCTGGTCTCCGTGTTCAGGGTCGTCGGGCGCAGGCTGCGGCACTGGGCCGCGCCGAGCTTCCAGGCCTCGTACGCGGCCGGCTGGGATGACGTGGAGATCGGCGAAGGTGTGGCGGGCTACGGTAGCTGCGCCCATCGTGGCGAGCCGGTGATGCTGGCCGACATCAAGGCCGAACCGCTGCGCTCGGCCTACTGCGGGCGGATGCCGCCGGTCGGTTGCCGGGCGTGCATGGTCTATCCGGTCAAGCGGCGCGACGGCAGCGTGATCGGTATTTTCGCCCTCCATCTCCGCCAGGATTCCCCGCAGGACGCCTATCTGAGGCGGATTGCGGACGTCAGCATGTACCTGTGCGCGCTGGCGATCGAGCGCGAGGAAAGCCGGCAGCAGCTCGACCAGCTGGTCCACTACGACGCCCTGACCGGATTGCCGAACCGCAACAATCTATATCGCTACACCGACGATCTGCTGGCTTCCGGTGTGGAGCAGGAGGTTGCCTTCTTCTGCGTCGGGCTGGTCCGCTTCAAGGACATCAACAACTCCCTGGGCCATCGGGTGGGCGACCAGATGCTGGTCGAGATCGCCAATCGCCTGCGATCCCGCCTGAGCGGCGGTGCCTTCCTGGCGCGGCTCGAAGGCTGCACCTTTGTGCTGGTCGTTTCCGACTGCAGCCCATCCCGCGCCGCGCAGGTGGCTTCGCAGATCCAGCAGGTCATCGGCGAACCGGTCGACATCGCCGGCGTGCTGCTGGATTTGTCGGCCTGCATCGGTGTCAGCCATTATCCCGACGAAGGCTGCCGCGACCGCGATGGACTGCTGCAGAGTGCCAAGAGTGCGATGGACGAGGTCAAGGCGTCGAACGGTGGCGGCATCCTGTTCTTCGATACCGGCATGAACGAACTCGCGCGCGAGCGCCTGCTGCTCGGGACGGCGCTGCGCCGGGCCGTCGCCGGGGCCGGCCTGCGCCTGGTGTACCAGCCGCAGGTGCGTGCGGAGGACGGCGAACTGTACGGCGTGGAGGCGCTGGCGCGCTGGCACGACGACAATTTCGGCGAGATCCCGCCCGGCAGGATGATCGCGCTGGCCGAGGAGATCGGCGAGATCGAGGCCATCGGGCACTGGGCCCTGCGCGAAGCCTGTCGGCAGATGGCGGCGTGGCGCGACCAGGGCGTGAACGTGCCCGTGGTGTCGGTCAATCTGTCGCCGCGCAGCTTCCGCAGCCGCGCGCTGCCGGATTTCGTCGCCGGGCTGCTGCAGGAATACGCGTTGATTGGCGAAAGCCTGACCATCGAGATCACCGAGAGCGCGGCGATGGTGCTGACCCCGGAAATGCTGGAGATCGTGCATGGCATCCGCGCGCTGGGCGTGGGCCTGTCGGTGGATGATTTCGGCACCGGCTTCTCCAGCCTGTCCAATCTGGCCAGCCTGCCGGTGACGGAGGTCAAGATCGACCGCAGCTTCATCGACAGATGCCTGCAGGAGAGCCGCCTGCAGGCGCTGGTGACGGCGGTCATCGGCATCGGCCGCAGCCTGAACCTGACGGTCGTTGCCGAAGGCGTGGAAACCGTGGGGCAATGCGAACTGCTCAGGCGGCAGTGCTGCCCGGTCGTCCAGGGCTACCTGTTCTCCCGCCCGCTCAGCCCCCAGGACATTCCCTCGTGGCTCGAACGCTTCCGGGCCGCCGCGGCGTCGGGCGTCGTGGAGGCTTGCCCGGGGATGGGCGGATGAAATTTCTGCCGGATGCGCTGTTCACCCGCATTCTCGAAGCGCTGCCCGTCGCCGTCGTGGTGGCGACCATGCCCGATGCCCGGATCCGCTACAGCAACCATGCTTTCGACAGCCTGCTGGGTCACCCGTCCGGCCACTTCAGGTCAGCGCGGCAACTGATCGCGAGCGCCTGCGTCCATGAGCGGCAGAAGGCCTTGCTGCGGCAGCACTGGGATATGTCCCTGTGGCGCCGGGATGCCGAGGGCGTGAGCGTCGTGCCGGACATCGAGATCGACATCCGCGGTGGCGATGGCCAGGTTCGCACGGCGCTGCATTGCGGCCTGATCCTGCACGAGCAGAGGCTGGCCGTCGCCATCTGCAAGGACATCACGAGGCTGAAGCGCGACAGCCTGCTGTTCAAGGAATTCGCCTTTCTCGACCCGCTCACCGGCATCGCCAACCGGCGGGGCCTGGAGGAGCACTGGCGCGACGCGACCTCCGGTCCGCAGCAGCGGCGCCTGGCTTTCCTGATGCTGGATCTGGATGGCTTCAAGCCGATCAACGACACCCACGGCCACTTGGTGGGCGATGCCGTGCTGTGCACGGTGGCGAAGCGCCTGAAGCGGGTGGTGCGCGGTTCCGACCTGGTGTGCAGGCTCGGCGGGGACGAATTCGGCCTGCTGCTCGATGTGCCGGGAAAGCTCGAGCGGATGGACGACATCTGTCAGCGCATCGTCGACCTGGTCGGCGAACCCATCGTCCTGGCGGACCGGACGGTCCATGTCACCACGAGCATGGGCGCCTGCATTTATCCCGAGCAGGCGGCGGATTTGCATCAACTGCTGCAGCGGGCCGATCTCGCGCTGTACGCGATCAAGAAATCGCGCAAGGGGCAGTGGCGGTGGTGGGCGCCCACCCACGAAGGGGCGGCGGAGTGGCTGTTGTCCAAGGACGACGCTCCGCTCCGCCTGCCCGGCGTCGGCCTCAGTGCCCGCCCAGTGCCAGGGGATTGAAGGGCTTGCCGTTGACCGTCAACTGGCCCTGGCGGAAGGCCGCCTGGGTCTTGACGATGCCGCCGTTGCGCTGCAGATAGCCTTGCGCTTCCAGCGCGCCGAGCTGGGCGTCGAGTTGTGCCGCCGCGAATGCCGCTTCGTCCTCGTTTTCGGCCTGGCTGGTGCCGAAGGCCAGCAACAGGGCCTGCGGCACCGACAGGTCGGCCGCCGCCTGCAGCCTGGCGATCAGCATCATCGGATTGGCCAGTTCTTCGGGCTGCAGGCCGTCGAGCCTGACTTGTGCCGACAGGTCGGTCTTGCCGTGCGGGCTGGTGAAGCTGATACGGTCGATGCTGAACGCCGGGTTGTGGCCCAGCAAGGCCATGGCGGGCTCGGCCAGCGGAGCGAAGATTGCCGTGGGGTCTTCGGCCTGGGCTGCAAGTGCCGTGGGGTCGGAGCCGATCTCGACCAGCTTGCGCCAGAGCTCGACCAGGGTGCGTCCGTGCAGGTGCGTGAGCGAAAAGTCATAGTGCGCGGGGCCGTAGTCGGCATCGCCGATGCGCAACACTTCCGTGCCGATCAGTGCCTTGACGTCGACGTAGTCGCCCTCGGCTGGAGCGTCGATGTCGTAGCTCATGCGCTCGAGCTGGAAGGCCATGCCGTCGAGCTCGCTGTCTTCCTTGCCGCTGACGTCCATCGACGCCACTGTCGCGCGCTGCCTGCCGACATGCAGCCAGGGCTCGTCGTCGAACAGGCGGCGCTGGTCGCCGTCGAAGCTCAGCCCGGACAGCGTGATGCGCATGTTGGGGTCTTCCATCGACATGCTTTCCGCCGTGCCCTTGGTGGTGTAGCTGCGCAGGCCGGCGCTGAAGGCGACGTCCGCCTTCAGCCCGCCGAGGCTGATGCGCAGTTCGTTGCCGGTGCCGTCGGGCATGCCGAATTCCAGTGCGGGGCTGTCGACCGCCGAGCGGCCGCTGCCGTCGAACTGGAACACCGTGCGGGCCGTCAGCGGTGCCCTGCCATTCAGCGCCGCTGCCAGCCTCTCGCCCTGTTCGCCGTCGATCACGAGCTCGGTGTCCATCGTCGCTGCGGCCAGCGTCGACAAGCCCGGCAGCGGGCCGTGCTCGATCCGGTTGATGGCATGCATGCGGAACGGCTCGCCCGCCTGCAGCGTGCCGTCTTCGGCGACGAGCGGCATCGCCATCTCGAAGCTGACTTTCTCGGTGCTGGAGAACAGGCCGCGCTCGTAGCTGCGTTCGGCGATCTTCAGCGTGGGGTGCGACTGCATCTCGGCGTACTGCTCATCCAGGATGGTCTGGATCTTCTGGCCGGCAAACCATGCGGCGGCGGGGTAGCTCAGGGCGATCACGGCCAGCGCGGCTGCGATCTTGGTGGGGCGGTTCATCCGGGGGTTTCCTTTTTCCGGTCAAGAGGTCGTGGCGGGCCGCAGTCGGGCGCCGCCGCATGTACAGGCCATCGCGTCCATGTCATTGATGCGTCGCAAAACGGCGCACAGTATATGTGAATGGGGTGATGGCCGGGAGCAGCCGTCCGGCCGGCTGCTCAGGAATTCGGCGTGGGGGCAGTCCTGGGAGCGCCGACCGTTTCGACCAAGGGTTCGGCAGCGGTGTCCGTGGTGCCGTCCGCGGACGCGTCGAGGGAGGCGCTGGCGGATTGGTCGCCGGCGTCGGGTTGCGTCTTCGTGCTTGCTTCCGCATCCGGTGCCACCATGTCCAGCGCCGTGGGCGAGGTGCGCAGCATCGGCGAGAAGTGTGCGGCCTCGTCGACGATCTCGTCGCTGCCGCGGCGGGCCTGCAGCAGCGCGAAGACTGCCAGCGGCGCGAAGGCGATGGCGAAGTGCAGCGGCAGGCCGGCAGGGCCGGCGAAGCCGAGCAAGGCACCGGCGATCATCGGGCCGATGGCGGCGCCGACGCCATGCAGGAACAGAATGCCGGTGTTGCCGGCGAGGATGTCCTGCTGGTGCACATGGTCGATCAGGTGGGCGACGGTGACCGGATAGATGGTGAACGCGGCGCCGCCGAAGATGAAGAAGCCGGCCAGCGCGACGGCTTCGATACTGCCGGTGACGTCGCCCAGCGCCGCCATCACGGCGCCGGTGATGGCGGCCGCGGCTGCGACCAGGCCGAGTGCGCGGCGGCGGTCGCCGCTGTCAGACAGGCGGCCGATCGGCCATTGCAGCAGCGCACCGCCCAGGATGGCGCTGCTCATCAGCATCGCGATGCCGGTCGGGTCGAGGCCGATGCGCTGGCCGTAGATCGGCCCCAGGCTCCAGAACGCACCCATGCCGATGCCCGACGACAGCGCACCGACGAAGGCTGCCGGCGCCGCGCGCCACACCATGCGCAAGTCGAGTTTGGGCGTGTGCCCGAGCTGCGGCTGGGGCAGGCGGGTCATGGTCACCGGCAGCAGCGACAGACAGGCGAAGATGGCGGCGACCGCGAACAGGGTGAAGTTCCCTGGCCCGTCGAGCCGCAGCAACTGCTGGGCGCCGGCCAGCGCCAGCAGGTTGACCACCATGTACACTGCGAATACCTGGCCGCGCCGCTCGGACGTCGTCTGCTCGTTGAGCCAGCTTTCGATCACGGTGTAGAAACCGACCAGCGCCACGCCGGTGATCACGCGCAGCACCATCCAGAATGCCGCGTGCACGACGAGCACGTGCAGCAGCATGCAGGCGGCCACCGCGGCGCCGAAGAAGGCGAAGGCGCGGATGTGGCCCATGCGCCGGATCAGGCGCGGGGCGACGAAGGCGCCGAGGAAGAAGCCGAGGAAGTAGGTCGAGCCGATCAGGCCAAGCGTGGTGTCGGAAAAACCTTCCAGGCCGCCGCGCAGGGCGACGATGGTGTTGAGCAGGCCGGAGCCGAGCAGCAGCAGGGCGATGCCGGTGAGCAGGGAGCCGATCGGCAGCAGGGTAGGGAGCATGGGCGGAATCTCGAAGACCGGCGGTGCCGGCACAAGCACGTCTTGACGACTATTCGGGCAAATAGTTTAGCCGGCGTGCGTTGTGGAACGGGAACCGCCCATGTGGCGCTTTGTTACTCGAAGGATGGCAGGCTCGGCTGCTCGACCGGCTTGCCGGCTGCCGCCCACGCATCGAAGCCGCCGGCGATGGAGCGCACCCGGGTGTAGCCCATGTCCTGCATCGCGCAGGCGGCCAGCGCGGCGCGGCCGCTGGTCTTGCAGTAGAGCACCACGTCGAGATCGCGTGCGCCCAGCTCCGGTGCGCCGCTGAGCTTGAACTCGAGCAGGCCGCGCGGAATGTGGGTGGCGCCCGGAATGTGGCCGGCGGCGAACTCGTCGGCTTCGCGCACGTCGATGACGAAATCGGCGCCGCGGACGGCGGCTTCGGCTTCATCGACGGTGATTTCGGCGACGCGGGCCTTGGCGGTGACGACGAGGTCATGAGCGGTTTTCATGGCGGTGCTCCTTCTCTGTGCGGGGCGGGGTCAGAATCAGTGATGGCTTATATTTTAGCAGCGTGATGCCGCACCCGCCGCTGCGTGCCACGCTTGCCAGAAGTGAGGGGGATTTGCTAAAAGGTTCGCTGGTCCGCGCCAGTGGACCTCGTGTTCCGACGCGGGGACGGCCCCGCCCGCCATGCGCAATGACGCAGCGACCGTCGGTTACCCACGGGACGACCCGTGCTGACGGCAACCCCCCTGGGTTCAACCCTCGGGGTCGCATCTTCATTGCAGGATTTCACCGTGTCTTCAAAACCCAAACTTCGCTCGCTGGGCGACCGGCTGCGCCAGATCACGATGTTCGAGATCGGCGGGCTGCTGATCGTCACGCCGCCTTTCGCCTGGGGCAGCGGCGTCCCCATCACCGAATCGCTCGGCCTGCTGGCGCTGCTGGCATTGATCGCGGCGATCTGGAACGGCTGCTACAACACCAGCTTCGACTGGCTCGAAGGCCGGCTCACCGGCCGTCAGGCCGACCGCCGGCCCTTCCGCCTGCGCTGCATCCACGCGGTCGGCTTCGAGCTGGGCCTGTTCGGCATGACGCTGCCGATCATCGTCTGGTGGACCGGCATGGGCTGGATCGAGGCGGCGATCGCCGACATCTTCCTCGCCATCACCTACACGGTGTACGCGCTGCTGTTCAACATGGGCTACGACCGCCTGTTCCCCATCCCCGACACGCCTGCCGCCCCCGAGCGCGACACGGTGAGGCTGGAGCGCTGAGATGCCCGGTGCATCGACGTGCGTCGAGGTGCAGGCCGACCTCACCGCACTCAACACCTTCGGCCTGCGCGCGCGCGCGGCGAAGCTGCTGCGCCTGCGTTCGGTGGACGAACTTGCCGCTGCCATCGCTGCGCCCGGCTGGACGTCGGAGCCGCGGCTGGTGCTCGGCGGCGGCAGCAACCTGGTGCTGCGCGGCGACTTCGCCGGCACCGTGCTGAAGGTGGAAATCGCCGGCCGCCGCCTGGTGCGCGAGGATACCGATGCCTGGATCGTCGAGGCCGGTGCGGGCGAGCTGTGGCACGACTTCGTGCGCTGGACGCTGCAGCAGGGCTGGCCCGGGCTGGAGAACCTGTCGCTGATTCCCGGCACCGCCGGCGCGGCGCCGATCCAGAACGTCGGCGCCTACGGCATCGAAACCGCCGACCGCTTCGATTCGCTCGACGCGATCGAGCTCGAAACCGGCGAACGCCGGGTCTTCACCCTGGTCGACTGCGCCTTCGGCTACCGCGACAGCATATTCAAGCGCAACCCTGGCCGCTGGCTGGTCACGGCGGTGCGCTTCCGCCTGCCGAAACCCTGGCAGGCCGTGACCCGCTACGCCGACGTCGAACGCGAGCTGGCCGCCGCCGGCATCACCGCGCCCACGCCGCTCGACGTCTCCGACGCCGTCGTCGCCATCCGCCGCCGCAAGCTGCCCGACCCCGCCGAAATCGGCAACGCCGGCAGCTTCTTCAAGAATCCGGTGGTCGACGCCGCCCACTGCGCTCGCCTGCTGGCAGCGCACCCGTCGATGCCGCACTACCCGCAGCCAGCCGGCCGCGAGAAGCTCGCCGCCGGCTGGCTGATCGAACAGGCTGGCTGGAAAGGCCGCGACCTCGGCCCGGTGGGCTGCTTCGAGCGCCAGGCGCTGGTGCTGGTCAATCGGGGGGGGGCGACGGGGGCGGACGTGGAGCGGATCGCGCGGGCGATCGTGGCCGACGTGGAGGGGCGCTTCGGCGTGATGTTGGAGGCAGAGCCGGTGTTTGTGGGTGGGGGCAGTCGGTAGTAAGCTGCCTCGGGTCGCCGTTGTCGTGCGGCGCGACTTGAAGCCTCGTTCAAACAATGCAGTGGCTCGAGACAAAAATTCCGCCGCCGGTCGTCATGGTGCTGCTTGGTGCCGTCGTTTATGGCGTCGCACCTTTGCTGCCTGAACTCTCCTTTGAATTTGCGCTGCGCACCACTCTCGCGATTGCGCTGGTCCTTGTAGGCCTGGCCTTGAATATTCTTCCTGCACTCGCCTTTCTGCGCGCAGGTACGACCTTCAATCCGCTCCGGCCCGCGTCGGCCACGAGCCTGGTGACATCCGGTATTTATCGCCATACCCGCAACCCGATGTACCTCGGCGACTCCGTAATCCTGCTGGGATGGGCGCTATACCTCGGCAATGCTGCGGCTTTCGTGGCCGTCCCGGCCTTCATGCTTTACATCACGCGATTCCAGATCCAGCCGGAGGAACGGCATCTGTCCGCTCGCTTCCCGGAAGCGTACGCGAGCTTCTGCAAGCGAACCCCGCGTTGGCTGTGAACCCTGACGATCGAAGCATGGCAGGCAAGTAGATCACAGCGGCATCGCCGGGCCGTGCGCCATTTCCGCTTGGTGATCGCGGCCCTGGTGTTGCTGTGCTTGTTCCCCGGCATCGCCACCTGCTCGCCCGGCAGGATGTAAGCTTGTTCGCCATCGAACCCAGGAAAGGAAACCCGCCATGTCCACACCCGAATCCGCCCTGCAACGCCGCCACGTCGGCCCGCGCCTGTCCGAAAGCGCCGTGTTCAACGGCGTGGTCTATCTGGCCGGACAGATCCCCGAGAACAGCCCCGGCGCCGACATCGCCACCCAGACCCGCGAGGTGCTGGGCCACGTCGAGCGCCTGCTGGAAGAAGCCGGTTCCAGCAGGCGTAGCATCCTGCAATGCCAGATATTCCTGGCCGACATCAGCGAGATCGGCGCGATGAACACCGTCTGGGACGAGTGGATCGTGCCCGGCCACACCCCGCCGCGCGCGACGGTGCAGGCGCAACTCGCCAACCCGGCCTACCGGATCGAGATCGTGGTGGTCGGCGCGGTCGAGTGCTGACGCCCCCGGTCGCCCACGCGATTCTGGTGCTTGCGCAGGTGGTCGGCAGCATCAATTCATGGAAAACGCGACCAGCAACGTTCAGCGCTTGACCCGCGCCCGTTCGACGATGATGTCCGCCTGCGCCTGAGTCACGCCCGGGCCCAGTGAGCCGAACATGGCGCCCCAGCCGTTCACGCTCCCGCCCAGCCGGGTCTTCATGAAGACGTCGATCACTTCCGGTGCCGAGTGGCGCAGCAGCTCGGCGCCCTGCAGCGAGCGGGCGATGGCTTCGGACGCGGGGCGGGCGAGGAACTCGTCCTGCAGCATGGCGTCCAGCAGCGGCCCCATCGCGGCGACGTAGGCATCGAAGCGTGCGTCCTGACCGCGCACGTCGGCCAGTTCGGCGAACAGGGCGTCGCGGCAGTTGGCGTCCTTCAGCATGGCGCGGCGGACATCCATGCACATCATGTTCGCCGTGCCTTCCCAGACGCTGTTGAGCGGCGCTTCGCGGTACAGGCGGGCCATCGGGCCGTCCTCGACGAAGCCGTTGCCGCCGTGGCATTGCAGGGCCTCGTTGGCGACCGCGACGACGCGGGAGCAGTTGAAGTACTTGGCCATCGGCGTCGTCACGCGGGCGAAGGCCTTTTCCTGTGGATCGGTGTCGATATGGTCGGTCGCCCTGGCGATGCGCAGGGCCATCAGCGTCGCGGCCTCGACTTCCACCGCCATGTCGGCTAGCACGTTGGCCATCATCGGGCGCCGGGCCAGGCTGGAGCCGAAGCCGTTGCGGGTGGTGGCGTGGTTCAGCGCCAGCGTCAGCATCTGGCGCATCAGGCCGGCGGAGCCGACGGCGAAGTCTAGCCGGGTCAGGTGGGAGTGGGAGAGGATTTCCCTGAGGCCGGCGCCTTCTTCGCCGACGCGGATCGCCAGGGTGCCGCTGTATTCCACTTCGCTGCTGGCATTGGAGCGGTTGCCGGCCTTGTCCTTGAGCCGCTGGATGAAGAAGCGGTTATGGCTGCCGTCGGGCAGCGTGCGCGGCAGGAAGAAACAGGTGACGCCGCCATCGACCTTGGCCAGGGTGAAGAAGCCGTCGGACTGCGGCACCGAGCAGAACCACTTGTGGCCGGTCAGTTCGTACCAGTGGGCGGTGGTGCCGTGGTAGTCGGCGCTGTGCGAGAACACCGCGGTGGTCTGCGTTTCGCGCAGGTCGGAGCCGCCCTGTTTCTCGGTCATCGCGTAGCCGATCACCACCGAGGGCTTGTCGGCCACTTCGCGGCGGCTGTTCTCGTAGACCGTGCCGAGGCTTTTTTCGGCCCAGATCTTCAGCGCCGGCTCGTGGCGGAAGCCGGCGTAGGACGCATAGGCCATCCCGGTCGGGCAGCCGGTGCCTTGTTCGACCTGGTTCCACAGATAGGAAAGCACGGCGCGGGCGAAATGCGGCTGCTTCTCCTTGCTGGTCCACGACAGCGTCGGTACTTCGTGCTTCCAGGCCAGCGACATCAGCGCGTGCCAGGCGGGATGCAGCTCGACCCAGTCGATGCGGTTGCCGAAGCGGTCGTGGGTCTTCAGTTCCGGATCGTTGCGGTTGGCCTGGCGGGCAAGCTCCTGCACCGCATCGTCGCCTGCCAGCTTGCCGATGGCCGAGCAGCGCGACGCAGCCCACGGTGCCTCGCGTTCGATTGCGGCCTTCAGCACCACGTCGTCGTCGAAGGCGCTGAAACCGGTCGGCATCGCGGCCTGGTTCCTGACGATGTGGGTGGAATGGCGGTCGGATGCCGGCTCGAGTGCATTGCTCGAGGGAATCGGGGCGTTCATTTCTGTCTCCTTCGGGTGGCGTCGAATGAAGCAAGCTTGCCGTCCTGCGCGACGACGGCCGCGCAGCAGACATCGGCAATCTGGCTGGCCAGGGCATGAACCGCGTCGGGCGTCTGCTTGCCCGAGCGGTCGAAATCGGCGTTGAGGGGCGAAAGCGGACCGATCAGGCTTTCCATGAAGCCGCCCACGATCACCGTGGCGGCAATGCTCGGGTCGAGGTCTGCACGGAAATCGCCCTGCGCCTGGCCATCCTTGACGATGCGCATGATCTGCTTGCTGATGGCATGGCGATACACCAGCCGGGCTTCATCGAGCTCCCGTTCGCAGGGTTCGGCGATCAGGGCATAGGCCAGTCGCCGGTTGCGCATCGCCCGTTCGACGAAAGTCGAAACCGCGACGTGAAGGGTCCGCCAGGGCGCATCGTCGCTCTCCGCGATGGCTTCCAGCACGTCGACTTCGCGCTGGGACACGACGGACAGCACTTCGACGAACAGATCCACCTTGGACGGGAAGTAGCGATACACCGAGCCGGTTGCCACGCCGGCGGCGGAGGCGACGTGGCTGATCTGCGCCTCGGCCCAGCCGCCCTCGGAAACCAGCCTGCGCGCGGCGTCCAGGATGCGCTGCCGGTTGTCGGCAAGGCGTGCTTCGATGCGTTCTGTCTTGCGATAGGCCATGATGAAGTGAATCGTGATTCATTGAGTGAACGATAGTTCACATCATGATGGAGCGCAAGCCTGCCGTGAGATGTGTCGAGGGGGCGAGTGCTAGACTGGGACAGGACGCTGGCCGTGTTGGCGTAGCTGCAGCGTCCCGTCGATCATCAGCACCGCCACAGCCGCGAAGATGGGTCCGTAGGTCGGCCACTGCGCCGCGCCGATGCTCTCGCCCAGCAGTAGCGCCACCATGGCCAGAAGAACCGGCTCCACGTAGCCGAGCAGCCCGAACAGTCCGAGCGGCAGCAGGCGGTTGGCCGCCATGTAGAGCGCCAGCGACACCGCGCTCACCATGCCTACCGCCGGCATCAGCGCCCACAGGTGCGCATTGTCCGCCATCAGCGGCAGCGACGAGGGTGTGCGCAGTACGAACCACGATGCGGCGGGCACGAGCAGCAGCATGTCCAGCCAGTGTCCGCCCAGGTGATGGGTGTTCATGCGTCGGCGCAACACGAAATACGCGGTGTAGCCCAGTGCGACGAGCCAGGTTTCCCACGGCATGCCACCTGTGCGTACCACCTCGTGCGTCACTCCCACGGTCGCGAGCGCAGTTGCCAGCCATTGCAGGAGCGAGAGGCGCTCGCGGTACAGTACGCGCCCGGTCAGTACCATCACCAGCGGCAGCAGGAAATAACCCAGTGACACCGGTAGCGCCCGCCCGTGCAGCGGCGCCCAGAGGAACAGCCAGAGCTGTATTCCCAGCAGGGCCGAGCTGCCCACAAGCCCCAGGGCCAGCAGCGGTTGCCGCCGAACCCGCAGTGCCAGCTGTTGCACGAGCGGCCATTGCCCTTTCGAGAAGAGCAGCATGGTTGTGAACGGCATGGTGCACAACATGCGCCAGCCGAAGATTTGCTCACCGTCGAGCGGCACCAGCAGGGGCGCCAAGTAGTAGAGCACGCCGAACAGCACGGACGCGGTGATTGAAGCAGCAAGACCTTTGATCATGGACGCAAGACTGAATCAGGCTGCCCTGGATCTCCTTGTCACTGACCGGCACGATGGAGCCGGCTTCGGCATATGGGAGTCAGGGGGAAAGAGGCTCTGACAGACGTTATTGGGGGTTCAAGAGTCGATTTTTCGGGTTGTTGGCAGGTGCTACGCGCCGCCAACCATGCGTTGATGTGAGCGTATTCTTGTATGCCTGTCGGCATGCGCACCGTTTGGCGGGGGTGATGTCGTTGTTCACGGTTGGCCTTGCGGTGTTGATCCGGCTCTTCCCGAAAACGCCAGGCAATACCCCGTATCGTTGCGCGGATCTCGGGGGCAGCGATGACCTGATCGCCATCGGCGCCTTGCGGAGCAGTTGTTGGAATGATCAGGATACGGCGGTCGGACGGAAAAACCGTCAGGGACGTACGGCAGTGACTTCCAGCTCCACCAGCCAGCCGGGGTTGACCAGCGCATCGACGACCATGGCGGAGCGAACCGGCAGGTTGGGCTGCTCGGCGGTGCCGAAGAACTGCGAATAGCCGGCCATGAAACCCTTGAAGTCCACGGCCCTGCCCTCCGGGGCAACCAGGAAGGCCTGCATCTTGATGATGTCGCCGACATCCAGCTTCAGCTCCTGCAACTGGGCCTGGATCCGCTTCATGACCGATACGGTCTGCTCTTCCATGGTGCCGTAGGCTTCGACGCTGTTGATGTCGGCGTTCTTGTTGATGACGCTGGGCACGGCGCCGCTGAGATAGACGACGGTTTTATCTGCGGGTACTTCGACCGCTTGCAGGATCGGAAAGTTGGAGTTGGGAAGCGGATGACGAATGATGTCGCCGGCCTGCGCGGGGGCAATGGCGGCTGAGAACAGAGCAAATGCAGCGCAAGCATTCCTGAATGACATGTCGATCGTTCCTCGTCGATGAACAAGTGCCATGCAGCCTAGCACGCGTGGCCGGCGGCTCCCAAAACGGCGCTGCCGGATCACGCGGCATATGACGCGTGTTTCAGCGGCTAGGCGCGGCGGGCGCCGAAACGGACCTTGGCTGCGGCCTGCATCGCCGGCGATGTCAGCCGGGGATCATTCCGCAAATGGGCGTGCAGCATCGGCAAGGCGTCCAGCCCCCAGAACAGGCGTTCGCCGACCACGATCGTCGGCACGCCGAAGACGCCATCGCTGGCGGCCTGGGCCGTGTTGTCCTTGAGCTGGTTCTTGACCTCGGGTGCATCCAGATCCAGCGTGCTTGCGTCGACGCCCAGGCGACCGAGCACGTCCTGCCAGGCTTCGGCGCTCTCGGGGTCGCAGCCGGTGGTGTAGAGCGCGTCGAACACCGCCGACACCGCAGCGGGCGTGGCGCCCAGCGCGACGATGAGGCGCAGGTAGCGCAGGGGGTTGAACGGATGCACGGCCGGCATCACGAAGGGGAAGCCCTGTTCCTGGGCCGTCCAGGTGCACAGCTCGTAGGTGAAGCGCCGCTTGCGCTCGATCTCGGCCGGCCCCTTGTGGCCGAAGGCGTTCAGCAGCCCGGCGAACAGCACGGGGCGCCGTTCGAGTTCGACCGGCAGCGGCTCGCGGCGCAGGGCCTGGTCCATCAGGCAGGCCCAGGGCGAGATGACGTCGAAATAGAAGATGGCTTTGGCTGTGGGTTCGGCAGTGCTCACGATTTGTTTCCTCGGTCACGGGGTGTCGGGCATCGTATATGCGGCGGGAAGGTGGACCAAGCATGTCCGGTCGCGCGGTATGTAGTCGGGAAAAGTCACGCCGCCCCGGTCAGGGTTTCGGCAAGCAGGTCGATACGGTCGCTTCCCCAGAAAAGCTCGCCTTGGTAAACGAAGGTCGGAGCGCCGAACACGCCGAGCGCTTCCGCCTTCGCATGCGCCGCAGCGAGATCCGCCCCGGCATCGGTGGCAAGGTAGGCCTGCCATGCCTGCGCGTCCAGCCCGGCCGACTGCAGCGCGGCCTCGATCTCCGCATGGGATTCGAGATCGAATTCGCGGCGCCAGAACGCAGCGAGCATCGGATCGAGGAAGGCCCACAGCCGGTGGTGCGACATGGCGAACAGCAGGGCTTGGCAGCCCAGCGTCGGCTCCCACAGCTTGGTCGTGGCGCGGATCGTCAGGCCCTGCTTTTTTGCCAGGCGGCGGCAGTCCATGTACAGGTACTTCACCTTGGCGATATCGCGGCTGCTGCGTGCTTCGACTTCTCCGCCGTAAGCGGAACGGAAATCCGTGATGTACGGCCACCAGTCGAAACGCGCGCCGGTGCGTTCGGCCAATCGACGCGCAGGCCCGAGGGAGAGATAGGAATACGGGCTGCGCAGATCGATGAAAGCATCGACCACCGGGGTTTCCTGCGCACTCATGCGCCGTCTCCCGCCTTGAACAGGTTGTGCTTGGCCTCGTCGGAGGTCGTCACGTCCACCCAGCGCTCCCGCAGCAGGTCGAGGCCCCTGCCCACCGCGGGCCGGCTGCGCACGCGGCCGTACCAGGCCTGCACGTTCGCGAAATCGTCGAGGCCGACGCCGGTGTATTTGTGGATGCGGACCCACGGAAAGCAGGCCATGTCGGTTATCGAATAGTCGTCGCAGAGGTAGTCCCTGCCGGCGAGCCGCTGGTCGAGCACCGTCAGCAGCCGCCGCGTCTCCTTCTGGTAGCGCTCGATGGCGTAGGGAACGGGGCTGGGTGCATAGCGGAAGAAATGCTGTGCCTGCCCCATCATCGGTCCGAGACCGCCGACCTGCCAGAACAGCCATTGCAGCATCTCGATGCGCCGACGCGGTTCGGCGGGAATGAAGCGCCGGGTCTTCTCGGCGAGATAGAGCATGACCGCTCCGCTCTCGAAGATGGTGATTGGTCCGCCACCGTCCAGCGGCTCGTCGTCGATGATTGCCGGAATCCTGGTGTTCGGGTTGATCGCCCGGTAAGCGGGCGTGTGCTGTTCGCCTTTGGTGATGTCGATCGGGACGAGGGTGTAGGGAATGCCCAGTTCCTCGATCAGGATCTGCACCTTGTGCCCATTGGGGGCAGGCCAGCTGTAGAGATGGATCATCGTCGTCCTCGCTTACTTGCGATGTAGGTGGATTTTGGTGCGCCCCGGCTCGACGGGCAGCAGGGTGGCTCGGATGAGGTGCATGACGTTCTGGCGTTCGAAGCTCTCACGGACGCGGACGGTGAAGTCGGGATCGATGGCGTGTGGCATGCCTGAAGCTCCTTTTATGCATGGAGCTTCATTTGAATTCATGCGTGAAGTTGGTACAAACGAGTTTTTCGGCAGTTCGCATGCGGTGACGGAATGTCAATTTCACTTGCCAGGCTCCCTTCGCCGGATCTTCTGCGCAGCTTCGTCGCCGTGGGGCGGCGCATGAGCATCACGCTGGCTGCACAGGACTTGTTCCTGACCCAGTCGGCCGTCAGCCGCCAGATCCATGCGCTGGAAGCGGCAGTGGGAATGAAGCTGTTCGAGCGCACGCACCGCGCGATCCATTTCACGGCCGAAGGCGAGCGCCTGTTCGTCAGCGCCGACAGCGCGATGCAGCAGTTGCAGGACACGGTCGGTGCGCTGCAGGCCAGCCTGCTTGCGCAGCGGCCGGTCACGCTGACCGCCAGCATTTCCTTCGTAGGGCTGTGGCTGCTGCCTCGGCTGCCGCAGTTTCAGCAGCACCATCCAAAGGTCGAGGTCCGCCTGTCGGCCAGCGACAGCATCATGGACCTGCGCCGCGAAGGGCTGGACATCGCGATCCGCTACGGCATACCGGAACAGATGCCGGCTGGCGCGCGGCGGCTTTTCGGCGAAACGATCTTTCCGGTGGCACACCCGAGCCTGGGCATCCGCAGGCTGGACGACCCGGAGATCGTTGCGCGCTCGGTGCTGCTCGAATTCGAGGGCGATTCGTCGCCCTGCTGGAACTGGGATGCCTGGCTCGAGGCGCAGGGCTGGGCGGGCATCAGGCCGAAAGGGGTGATCCGCTTCAATCTGTTCGATCAGATGATCCATGCCGCGGTCGCGGGCCAGGGTATTGCCCTCGGCCGCAGCCAGTTCATCCGCCCGATGCTCGACGATGGACGTCTGATTGCGCTACCGACGCGCCGGCCCGGCCCGCAGTCGAGCAAGGCTTTCTACCTGTTCCAGCGGGATGGCGAGCCGTCGAAGGGCGCCCAGGCCTTGATCGACTGGATCCTGGCCGAAGCGAAGCAGACGGACGCATCGGAGGCAGCCGCCACGGACTGACGGCTGCCTCCCGGCGCCGGCTGATGCTGGCGCCGGTTTTCAGGCGTCCTTGCCGACCTTCGGCAGCGGCACCATCACCGGCTGGCCGGGCTGGCTGCAGCCGGCGTCGCAGCAGCGCCCGGGCTGCTTGTTCTTGCTGATCGAACGGCCGTCCTCGGCCAGCACGCCGCGTTCGAGCAGGCGCTCGACCAACTCGACCTTGTTGCCGACCGGGTAGTTGCGCCAGATTTCCTGCTTCAGCGCGGTCGGCGAGCCGCCGCCGTGCAGGCTGATCAGGGAGTACCAGCCGCCCTGGTAGGAGGCGGTCAGGTCTTCGATGAAGCGGGATACTTCGATCCGCTTGTCGTAGGGGACGGCCGGGTTGGCGCGCAGCACTTCGGCCAGCGTCGCCGCCGTGGCCGGGTTGTGGTCCTCGTCCGGCCCCGGCAGGGCGACGATCAGGCCGCCGGAGACTTCGTGGGCGAGCCGGTGCATGTCGTAGATCTGGGTGGAGAGCAGCAGCTTGCCGATGTTCGAATACACCGGCTCGGGCATGAAGCTCTTCGAGTACGGGTCCTGCACCGAATAGACGCTCGCGGCCACGCCGCAGGCGTAGAAGCCTTCGGTGATCTTGATCAGCTCGACCATCGGGTCGCGCAGATTGGCCTTCCTGTCCGGGTCGAGGCCGTTGGCTTCGCACATCAGGGCGCCGGCGCCGATCAGCAGGTCGCCGAAACCCGCCCGCGCGCCGATGCAGCTGTGGCGGTGGTGGGTGGCGTAGTTGTAGGTGACGTCGCCGGAGAATTCCCACTCGCCGGCCAGGAACACGCGCTCCCAGGGCACGAAGACCTTGTCGAAGATCACCACGCCGGTCGATTGGCCGTACTTGCGCGAGAACAGCGGCGCGCCGTGCTCGGGCTTCTCGCCGGGGCGTCCGGCCGGGCGGGCGACGATGGTGATGCCCGGCGCATCGACCGGCACCGCACAGCAGAGGGCGAAATCCTTGTCGTCTTCGCGCATGTTGCGCGAGGGCATGACGAGGAATTCATGCACGTAGGGCGCGCCGGTGACGATGGCCTTGGTGCCGGAAATGACGATGCCTTTGGCATTGCGTTCGACGACGTGGACATAGACGTCCTGGTTCAGCTGCTGGTTGGGGCGCTTGCTGCGGTCGCCCTTGGCGTCCGTCATCGCGATGCCCAGCGTCAGGTCTTCGTCCTGCACCTTCTGCAGATAGGCGGCGAACTTCGCGCGGTATTCGGTCGAACCCCTGGCATCGTCCAGCTTGGCCATCGCCTGGCCGATGCCGTTGAGGGCGTCGTGCGCCAGATAGCGCTGCGCACAGCCCGTCTCCTGGCAGAGCACGCGGACCGCTTCGAGCTTGTTGAGCAGATCGCCGGCCGATTCGTTGACGTGCAGCATGCGGTTGACCGTCTTGCCCGAGGCCGTCTGCTTCGCGAGCATCAGCGGTGCCAGCGCGGGGTCGTGGGCGAAGTCGTAGGTGACGGCGAGGGCGTTGATGCCGGGCTGCAGCGAAGGAGCATCGACAACCGATTCGATCCGTTGGCCATCGACATAGACGACGGGCTCGTACTTCCGCAGGGATTCCCGGAATTGCCGGCCGTCCATCAGGCCGCTGGTGTTGGTGGCAGACATGGTGGCTCCTTTCTGAGTGTCGTTGATTGTATTGAACAGTGTTCAATGTGTCGTGCAGTGTAGAATTCTGCTCATGCCCAAGTCAACGACTACTCGCCAGAATCCGCCCCGAGCGCGCGCCCGCGCAGCCAAAGCCGAGTCGACAACAGAGTCGCGGGCGGAATCGAAGGCACTCAGGGAGAACACCCTCAACCAGGCGCGCCGCGAACTGATCCTGGATGCGGCGCGCTCGGCCTTCTTCGAGCTGGGGCTGGATGGCGCGAGCCTGCGGGAGATCGCAAAGCGGGCGGGCTACACGCCGGGCGCGATCTACAGCTACTTCGCCAACCTGGAAGAGATCTACGGCGCGCTGCTCGGCGAGTCGCTGCAGCGCTTGAACGGCGTCGTCGATGCGGCGGGGGCGGGCGCCGCCGGGCCGGTCGAGTTGCTGCGGGCCAAGGCCACCGCCTTCTACGTGTTCTACCGCGACAACCCGAAGGAGCTGGATCTGGGCTTCTACCTGTTCGACGGCGTCAAGCCGCGGGGCCTGACGCCGGCACTGAACCAGCAGTTGAACGAACGGTTGATGGCCGCGCTGCAGCCGGTCGAGCAGCAGTTGATGGTGCTGGGCCTGGATGCCGACGAGGCGGTGGCCGAGACCACCGCGGCGTTCGCCCACATCGTCGGTGTGCTGGTGCTGAACAACACCGGGCGGATCCGGCTGTTCAGGCAGAATCCGGACCTGCTGTTCGAGCGCTACATGGATTCGCTCGTCCGGCGGCTGCCGGCGACGTAGGGGCGTGCGGCTGGCGGATGCCGCTTACATGGACCCGCATCCCCGCGAGTGCCTGCACCAGATTTGACCGCGTTGCAGGCATTTGTCGCCCCATCAGCACTCATGGCCCTTTTCCGCTGCGCAGAATGGAGAGCAGAAGCCATACGCCGCCGACCATCGCGCCGAGAAAGCCGACGAGTCCGAAGACCGGCAAGCCCAGGAGCGTCGGCCCGCCCGGCACGGTCATGACGATGGACGAGCCGACGATGAGCGCGGCGACGACGATCCCGAGTACGAGTCGGTTGGCGGCGCGATCGAGTTGATCGCCGAGCCGTTTCAGGTGGGGGACGTCGATGTGCATTTCCAGCCGGCCGCGACGGGCAAGGCGCAGCAGGCGGGAGAGATCCTGGGGCAAGCTCGCCAGCAGTGAGAACACCTCGGTTGCTGACTGTTTTCCCCGTTTGAGCAGTGCGGCCGGGGAGTAGCGTGCCTGCATGGCACGCTCCAGCAGGGGCAGGGCCTGGCTGGCGATGTCGAAACCGGGGTCGAGTTCGCGGCCCAGGCCTTCGAGGGTGACGAAGGCCTTGACCAGCAAGGCCAGATCGTTGGGCAGCACGAGATGATGCCGGCGCGGGATTGCGACCAGATCGGTCAGCATCTCGCTCAGGCGCAGCTGCTTCAGTGGCACGCCGTGGTAGCGATCGACGAAGGACTGGATTTCCAGCAGCAGCTCCTGTTCATTTGCCGCACCGTCGTTCGCCCATTCGAGCATGACGTCGACGACGCTGCGGGCGTCGTTCTTCACCAGCCCCAGCATCAGCCGGATCAGCTCGTCGCGGCGCTCCTCCGACAGCCTGCCGACCATGCCGAAGTCGATGAAGGCGATGCGATTGCCCGGCAGGTAGAACACGTTGCCCGGGTGAGGGTCGGCGTGGAACAGCCCATCCTCGACGATCATTTTTAGTACGGCATTGGCGCCGCGCCGGGCGAGAAGCTTGCGGTCCAGACCGGCTTGGTCGATGGCTTGCAGCCTGCGCCCGGAAATACCGCCGATGAATTCCTGTACGCAGACCCGCTCGCCGGTCCATTGCCAATGGACGCGGGGAATGACGATGATGGCCGGGTCACCGGCGGAATCCGGCTCCCCGCTGCCGGGAACGGCAGCAGCCGAGTCCTGGTCGGCATAGCCCGCGAAGTTTCTTGCGATGCGATCGGCATTGCGGCATTCGCCGGCGAAGTCGAGTTCGTTGCGCAGCGACTGGGCGAACTGGCGCACCATCTCCCGTGGGTGCAGGACACGCCATTCGGGGCTCTCCGCCTCGGCGAGTTCGGCCAGGCGTGCAAGCCAGCGCAGGTCGGCTTCCAGAATCGGGCGAATGCCCGGCCGCCGCACCTTGACCACGACTTCGCTGCCGTCGTCGAGGCGCGCTCGATGTACCTGTGCAATCGAGCCGGCTGCCAGCGGCTCGGGCTCGAACGCGGCGAAGATTTCCTCGGGTGGCGCGCCGAGGTCTTCGCTGAGCTGCTGATGCACGGCAGCCCAGGGGGCGGGCGGCGCGCTGTCCTGCAGTTTCCCGAATTCGGCGATCCATTCGGGTTCGAGCAGATCGACCCGGGTCGCGAGTACCTGGCCGAGCTTGACGAAGGCCGGCCCCATGTCTTCCAGCGCCCGCCGCACCCGTTCGGGCGGCGTCATGTGGGCGAAGTCGGCCGCTTCACTCCAGTGCAGCGCCGTCCCCGTGCGCTCCAGGGCGTTGGCCAGCCCCATCCGCCGCACGATGTCGCCGAATCCGTAACGGACCAGGATCGAGGCGATTTCGTGCAAGCGCCCCAGATCGCGCATCGTGGTCAGAGCCTGCCAGAACATCGCGTTTCCTCACACGGGAGCATCATCAGGACGAGCGAGGCTGCTCGCATGGAATGGCATCCGGCAGGCTGGACGCCCGCTTGATGAAGCGCTTGTCGAACGTCAGCAGCGCCGTGCAGGATGCGGCGCGGCTCAGATGCAGCGCGTCGGCAAAGTCCAGTCCCTGCTCGAACGCCTGCAAGGCAGCCAGCACGCGGGCACGGTCTTCGACGACGACGTTGCCATACGTGCACAGCGCGCTCAGGGCGCGGTGGATGGAAGCACGCGGCAATTCGTAGAAGCCGCGCAGCACCCATTCCAGCTCCAGCATCACCGTCACGGAAACGAACACACGGCCCCGCATGGCCTCCAGCGCCGCAGGGCGCTGGCGCGCGGCTTCCGGGTCGTCCGGATCATCCACGAAGAAGCGTGCCAGCACATTGGTGTCGACGGCTTTCATGGCTTGGCTTTGGCAAGCAGACCGGCGGCATCGAAATCCGCCAGACGCCGCGGCTTGCCCTTGGATCTAGGCTTGAGCATGCCGTAGCCGGACTCCACGTCTGCCTGGGGCGCAGGATGGGGAACGATCAGCCGGATGCCGTCCGGTTCCTCGACCAGTTCGAGCCGGCTGCCGGGGGTCAGGCCAAAGTGCTGCCGCACCTCGGCGGGCAGCACCAGTTGGCCTTTGGACGAAAGGATGACCGTGGTCATGGCGTACTCCGAGGGGGAAGCTGCCGCTCATCCTATTCTTGTCTTACTGGTAAGACAAGGCGGTATCAATTTCTACCGTACCCTGCGCACATCACATCGTCTTGACAGCAGAGCGATGTCAAGAAAGAATCCGCTTGACGATGTAAATAATTCTCATTATTTACATCGTAATGAATAATTTTCGAGCGCCGTTCGCAAGGACTCTATGTTCAGGAACACCGGAAGCCGAATTCGTGACGAGCGTGTTCCGACCAGCCTGTCCCTCAACCCCCGGGCATGCTGTCCGACACACAGGTTCTTTCCATGTCCTCTGCAAACAACACTGTTTCTCCAGGCAGCGTCGCCGAACTGTATATCGAACACCATGGCTGGCTGCAGAACTGGCTGCGCAAGAAGCTCGGCAACAGCCACCGCGCAGCCGATCTGGCGCATGACGTCTTCGTGCGCATACTCGGCAAGTCGCACGACATCGGCGAGATTCGCGAACCCCGGGCATATCTCGTTCGCATCGGCGGCGGCCTTCTCGACGACCACTGGCGCCGTCAGGCCCTGGAGCAGGCCTGGCTGGAAACGCTCGCTGCGCAACCCATGCCGCTCGCTCCCTCGCCCGAGGAGCGCAGCCTGATCATCGAGACCCTGGAAGAAATCTCCCGCCTGCTCGATGGCCTGCCGCCGAGGACGCGCACCATTTTCCTGCTGTCCCAGCTCGACGGCCTCACCTATCCCCAGATTGCCGCCCAACTCGGCACCACCGTCAATGTCGTGCAGAAAGCCATGAGCCGGGCGCTGGTCAATTGCTACCGGGTACTTTACCCATGCTGAGCGGTGAACCCACTGCCCACCGGCCGCCGTCACCATGAATCCGTTGCCCGACTCCGCCGGCAATGGCGGCAAACTGCCGGAAGCCGTGGTCGAACAAGCCATCGCCTGGTATGTCCGCCTTTCGTCCAATCCACGCGATGAAGGCGGCAATGTCGAATTTGCTCGCTGGCACGATGCCAGCCCGGACCACGCTGTGGCGTGGCAGCGCATGCTGGGCATCGGCAGCCGCCTCCAGGACAGCGCCCTTCGGGTTCCGTCGCCGCTTGCCCGCGACGCCCTGAATCGTGCCGGAAGCCTGCAAGGCAAGCGACGCGCACTGCTCTACGGCCTGGCGGCCATCGGCACAAGCACTGCCGTGCTGCACGTCCTGCACGGGCAGCCGCCATGGTCCGGCCATCTGGACAGCATGCTGGCCGATGCCCGCACCGCGACAGGGCAGCGCAGCCGGAGAATGCTGGATGACGGCACCCAACTGCTGCTCAATACGGCCACGTCCATCGACATCCGCCAGACCGCCGAAGAGCGCCGCATCATCCTGCATCAGGGCGAAATTCTGGTCGCTACCGCGCCAGACCCGGCCCGCCCCCTCGTCGTCGACACCGCTGCCGGCCTGCTCCGCCCGGTCGGCACCCGCTTCGCCGTACGCCGCGAAGACAGCGGCACCTGCTCGGTCGCCGTCGTCGAAGGCGCGGTCGACATCCACCCCGCCGCAGCCGGCAGAAGCTTGCGCCTTGCCGCAGGACTGCAGACCCGTTTTACGCCCACGCACTCCGCACCGCCGGCGCCGCTGGACGAATCGCGCCTGGCATGGACCGACGGCTTCATCACTGCGGAAGGCATGCGTCTCGCCGACTTCCTTGCCGACCTGGGCCGCTACCGCCCTGGCCGCCTGCGCTGTGCCGGCAACGTTGCCGATCTGCGCCTGACCGGCGCCTGGCCCCTGGACGGACCCGACCCGGCCGACCCCACCGGCCACATCCTCGTCTCCCTGGAGCAACACCTGCCCGTGCTCATCCTTCGCCTGACCCGCTACTGGATCAGCATCGAGGCCCGGCCGGAAGCCTGAAACAGGCGAGGGAAGCAGGTCCCCTGAAAAAAACGGCAGTTTTTTGCGTTTCGTCCGGCTGTACTTCCGAACGCTGGATGCGAAGGGCTGAAACGCCATGCGGCATCCAGCGTGTCGGCCGCCCCCATGGGGCGGGATCAACCACGCAGCCCCCAAGGATCCGCACATGCCGCTTCATCGCCCGCTGCGCCGCTCGCCAGCGAAGCCATCCATCCTCACGCCGGTCGCCCATGCCCTGTTCAGCCTCTGCGCCTGCACCGCGATCTCGCTGCCCGGTGTTGCCATGGCGCAGGAAAGCGCCGCCGTCGCGCCACACCGCTTCGACATTCCCGCAGGGCCGCTGGACCAGGCTCTGAGCCGCTTCGGCCGCCAGTCAGGCATGCAGATCGTCGTCGACGGCAGCTTGACGGCTGGCCTGCGCAGTCCGGGGTTGAGCGGCAATCACTCCGCGCCGCAGGCCCTGAATCGGCTGCTTGCCGGTACCGGCTTGCAAGCCGTGCGCGGCACCGGCAATGAATACACCCTGCAGCGGATCCCCTCCAGCGGTATCAGCACGCTGGGCGCGGTGGTCGTCACCGAACCCGCACTGTCGCCCAGCCCGGCGGAAGAAGCCCGGACCAACTACACCGTCAGCCGCTCTACCAGCGCCACCAAGCTCGACCTTTCCATCAAGGAAACGCCGCAGAGCATGACTATCATCACCCAGCGCCAGATCGAGGAGCAGAACCTCACCTCGGTGCAGGACATCCTCGAATCCACGCCCGGCATCTCCGTCGTGCAGACCGGCGTGCCTGGCGCGGGCGAGACCACCTTCTACTCGCGCGGCTACGAGATCACCAACCTGATGATCGACGGCATGCCCACCCGCAGCGGCGCCTTCGGCGGCGGCATGAGCCAGTTGGCCGGCCACGACACGGCCATCTACGAGCGGGTCGAGATCGTGCGCGGCTCGACCGGCCTGTCCAGCGGCACCGGCGACCCTTCGGCCAGCATCAACTTCGTGCGCAAGCGTCCCGGCTATACGCCTCAAAGCAGCGCCAAGCTCAGCTACGGGCGCTGGAACAAGGCGAGGGCAGAGGTGGATCTGTCACGCCCCTTCAACGAAGACGGCAGCCTGCGCGGCAGGCTGGTGGCCGCGTATGGCCAGGGCGACCACTGGATCGACCGGGTGGAAGACAAGAGCAAGCTGCTTTATGGCGTCGTCGAGGCCGACCTGGGCAGCAGGAGCACTCTGACCCTGGGCGGCACCTGGTTCGAGAAGCGGCTGGATGACGCGGCGAAGTCTGGCGGCGTCTCCGGTTTAAACGTGGATCCCATGACTGCTGAAACCGTGGGCACCGTGGATTTCGGCCGCAGTTTCAATGCCGCCACACAGTGGTCTTATGTGGATCTGAACAGCCGGAATGTCTTCATTGATCTGAAGCACGAATTCAACGATCGATGGAAGGTACAGGCAAGCTATCAGCATACCCGCGGCACGAACGACCAAGTCTATGGCCAGTTGACCAATTACTGGTCGGATTACGGGGTGTTCGGCTACGGCTATGGGCGTTCCAACAACGAACACAAATTGCACAACCTGGATCTGACCGCGACCGGCACGTTCGAGTGGTTCGGGCGCGAGGCACAGGTGGCGTTTGGCGTCAATGGCTACAAAGGTGACACCTTGGTGCGAGGCTATCCCGGCCAATTGAATCTCTATGGTGATGTGATTTTCGAGGATCAATGGAACAATGGTGTCCAGCCTTGGCCGGAGAATGTTACCCATCAAAGTTCATTGCCCAGGGATGTATTGGGTGTGCAGACGTTCTATACCGACGTCAAGGACAAGCAATGGGGTTATTTTCTCACCGCCAAATTCGAGCCGATCGAGCGGCTTAAATTCATCCTTGGTACGCGCTACAGCCACTATGAACGCGCTTCCGATGCCTACCTCAGAGGTTGCGGTACTCAACATGCACCTGGATGTACGCAGTGGTTTTTCAACAGATCCTACCGCGAAGCACCCAATCAAAAATTCATTCCCTACGTCGGTGCCATCTACGACATCAGTCCGAGTACGTCCATGTATGCCAGCTATACCGGCACCTACAACCCGCAGAGCCAGGTGGGCTGGAAAGCCGGTCGGGGTTATTACCTCCTGGAGCCCAAGGAGGGCAATTCCTTCGAGGCCGGCATCAAGAGCGCGCTGTACGACAACGCCTTGAACCTGCATGCAGCGGTGTTCCGAATGAAACAGAAGAAAGTCGCAACCATGTACAGCGACGCTGTGCCAGCACCGGTACAAGGCTGCACGCACCCGGTGAACGGCGGGTACTGCGACCTTAATTACAACAATCAAGGCCCGCTAATAACGGGCATTGATCTCTCGGTGGCAGGCAGGCCGACGCCGAAACTGATGCTCAATGCGGGGTACACCTATCTGCATGTCGATCTCGATGGCGCTCTCCCCGATCACTCGTCGTATTTCAATTACGGGGAGTCGATGGATTATGCCCGGCCGAGGCATACGGTCAACATCGGCGCCAGTTATCAGCTCGACGAAAAGCTGACATTGGGCGGCCGTTGGCGCTTCAAGAGCAAATCTCGTATGGGTACCGACCGTCCTGGCACATACAACGGATTTGCTGATCAAGGGGGCTATGCCGTTCTTGATCTGATGGCGCGGCACCGGATCAGCAAGAACATTACCGCTGGTCTGAATATTGGAAACGTCTTCGACAAGGTCTACAAAATGGATTATGCCGGCAGTTACTACGGTTCGCCCAGAAGCTACACCTTCTCCTTAAATGCCAGTTTCTAAACCGAAACAAGGAGGATGCTATCGCATAGCAGGACACACTCAAGCATTTTTTGTTTTACGTTTTCCTATTTTCCTGGAGTTCTCATGCGTAAATTCGCACTCAAGGCGGCCGCAGTTGTCGCTCTTTCCGCCGTTTCCGCTGTCGCATCGGCTGGGGTTGGTTTTTCCCAGAATCAGACGGCCTTCACTTTCGGCACCAATTACCTCGGCACATTCAGTTATGGTGGCAATACCTATGGTGCTGGCAGCACGTTTAATGTAAATAGTCTGCCCAGCGGCTTCACCACTCCTGCGACTTCTCTGCAGGTTGTTGACGGCGCCCTTAGAACTGTGTCCTACCGCTTCTACAAGCAGGCGTTTCGACGGTGATTGGCAACATCGCTTCCGCTCCTATTTTCCCATTCCCTCCCGCTCCTGCTACCAACCGCCAGTTCGTCAAGGACGTGGTTGGCCAGTTCACCACTTCGCTTCCCAGCAATGTGACGTATAACTACAGCGGGGTGACGTTCAATCATATTCCGGGCACGGAAGGCACGTTTGCCTACACCATCACAGTCAATGCGGCGGGTGCGGCAACAGGCCAGGGCTCGTTCAGCGGTGTGACAGGCTCCGGTGGCTCAGGTATCGGCAATTTCACCCTGGCAGGCACTCTGCATTCCGCAGCCATCACGACGCAACCGGATGGACGCCTGGGCGTCAGCGGTGGCAACGTCACCGCCACGGCGAGCAATGCAACGGGTTCCGAGAGCCATACTGCCCAGTATGACCTGGGTGTCTTCGGCCCCAATGCCCAGGAGGTTGCCGGCGGCATCTACGGCGGTACGCTTCAGCCCCGAATCAGCGGCTACGCCTTCGCCGGCAAGCGTTGATTCAGGCTTGCCACCAGCAGCAGTGACAAAAGCCTGATTTGAACAGCCAAATCCATGGCATACAGCCAGGCAGGGATGCTCCATCCTTGCCTGGCCAAGTGTTGGACGTCGGTCATTCGATGCATCGACCGGCGTCCTTTTTCTTTTTTTCCTCATTGCTACAGGGGCTGCATGCAGGCTGAGTTCGGCATGCACGGCCTGGTGCCCATTCCGATGCACTTTCTTCGTTTTTTTCGGCAAACCGGCCGCAGCGCCGTCCATTGGTGCATTCCGCTTTTGCTGGTTTTCGTCCTGCCTTGGGGCGGCCTCTTCAGCGGCAGTGCGCTGGCGCAGCCGAGCCTGCCGGCCACGCTGGGCGAACCGATCGACAACCTGCGCACTCTCTCGCCCGACTGGTCCGAGCAGTATCGTGCCCCGGAGCACGCGGCGCCTGACGCGGCGGGCAGCGCCGAAGCCGGCGCGGACAAACCCGTCGAGTTGAGCGACGAGGACGTGAAGGCCAACCCGCAGATTGCCGAGATCATCATCAACACCGCGCTGCAGCAGCGCGACTGGCCGACGCTGGCACGGGTGCTGCCGCTGTACCGGCAGTCGTTCCGGCACGATGCGCAAATGGTCAGCTATGTGGAAGGCGCCTTGCTGCGCCAGCAGGGCCGCCAGGCGGAGGCGATCGAGCAGTACCGCGGGATGCTGGCGCGCGATGCCGGTCTGGATTATGTGCGTTTCGATCTGGCGGCGATGCTGTTCGAGAACCGCGAGCACCGCGAAGCGCGCGAGCTGTTTGCCGATACGGTCGGCAACCCGCTGGTGGACCGGAACTTTCAGGAAATGGCGCGCCAGTACCTGGCGCAGATTGTGCAGCGCGAACGGGTGAACAAGCGCCTGCGGCTGAGGCTGCTGCACAACTACAATGTGAACCAGGCGAGCGACGATCGTTATCTGGAACTGGGCGGCTGGATATTCGAGAAGAACGCGGAATTCATGCCGCGCTCGTCGGCTGGGCTGAACTATGGTCTGACGCTGGATCAGGAGTGGAACCTGCAGGGCAACCATTTCCTGAGTTGGGAGCTTTCGGCCGACGGGCTGCATTATTCTAGCGCGCAGGAATTCAACGAGAACGCGGTGTCGCTTAACCTGGCCTACCGCTGGCAGGATGCCCGCTCCTGGCTGTATGCGGGGCCGGTGCTGGAACTGCGCTGGCTGGACGGGAAGCGCTACGTGAACAGCCACGGCGTGGCCGCGGGGCATGGCCGCTGGCTGTCGCCAGGCTGGCAGGCCACGCTGCATGTGCGCTGGATGGACAAGGATTATGTGGACGAGGCGCTGGACGACTATGACGGCCATGCGCTGAGCGTGGTGCCGGGGCTGCTGCGGGTGATTTCGCCGAACACGGCAGTGTTCGGCGGGCTGGTCTGGCAGCGCGAGCGTGTGTCGGTCCGGACGGAGTCGTTCGAGCAGCGCGGTCTCAATGGGGGCTTCTCGACGCAGTGGGACAAGGGCCTGAACCTGAGCGGCAACGTGCAGTTGGCGTTTCGCCGCCATGAGGGTGTGCATCCGCTGTTTGCGCACCAGCGCCGCGACCGCCGCCTGAACGCGATGCTCAACATCGGCCACGCCGGGCTGAACATGGCGGGTTTCGAGACGAAGCTGGGTTTCCAGTTCGAGAAGGTGGACAGCAACATCGCCGAGCTGTACTCGCGTACGGTACGGCAGTGGATGCTGACCGCGGAGCGGCGCTTCTGAAGCGGCCTGTACATTCATTTTCCGAGGAAGAACCGTCGTGCTCGTTTCCGATGTCGTACTGATTGCCGCACTTGCCGTTTTCGTGATCGTCTGGTGGCTTGCCAGGCTGCCCGAACGGGGGACGGTTCTGCTGGTCGCGGCTTTCGTTGCAATGGCGGCCAGTCTGTGGGGGGTACTCGATGAGCGCTGGCAGGCCGCCGTCGGCGGCGTGGTGGCCCTGGTCTGCCTGCTGGCGATGTTCATCGCGCGGGGGCGCACACGGGGTGTGCCTTTCGTGTCGGGGACGCTGCTGGCGCTGCTGAGTGTTTGCGCAGGGCTGGTGCTTTACATGTTTCCCGTCACCGCCCTGCCGAAACCCGGCGGGCCGGAGGCAGTCGGTGTGCGGACCTTCGAACTGGACGATCCGAGCCGACCGGGCGTTTTTTCCGCCGCACCGGACGCACCACGCCGTTTATTGCTGCGGGTCTGGTATCCCGCCACCACGCCTGCGGGCGACGCGCGACCTGCACCGTATTTCTCCGCCGCCGAGGCCCGCAGCACCGCACATGGCCTGGGGGAATTGATCGGCTTTCCCCAATTGCTGAGCCATCTCAAGCATGTGCGCGCCAATGCCTACGAAAACGCGCCATTGCGGCCGGCGCCGGGCAAGCGCCCGGTCGTCGTCTATGGCCATGGCTACATGTCCTTTCTGGGGCAGCACACCGCGCTGATGGAAGAACTCGCGAGCCACGGTTATATCGTCTATTCGATCCAGCACACCTACGATGCTTCCGACACCGTGTTCCCCGATGGCGACGTCGCGCCGATGGATACGCAACTGAAGCGTCGTCACGATGCCAGGCGCCCAGAGGGCATGAGTGCCATCCTTGGTGGCAAGACGCTCAATGAACGCTTTGGAGGGCATCTGCTGCTGCCCGAACAGGACGGGCGCATGGTCGGGCCGAGCGCGGCGATATGGGTGCAGGACCGCAGCTTCCTGCTCGACCGGCTGGCGGCAGGTGAGGTGCCGGAAGCCATTGCCGACATCGTCGCGGCCAGCGACGTGTCGAGAACGGGCCAGATCGGCATGTCCTTCGGCGGCTCGACGACGGGTGGTTTCTGCATGACGGATACGCGCTGCGCAGCGGGCGTGAACCTCGACGGGCTGAGCTATCATCTGCAGACCCTGAATGCGGACATGCCGGTGCCGTTCCTGATGCTGCATTCCGAGCTGGGGCGCTTCGGCCAGCCGCCGCAGAGCTTCAACCAGTTTTCCTACGAGCGTTTCGAAACCGCTGGACTATCGGATCACGTCCATCGCTTTCAGATCAGGGACGCGCTGCATATGGGCTTCTCCGACTTCACCGTGTTCGTCCGCCCGCCGCTGGGCCAGATGTTCCTGGGGAAGGTGCCGCCGCACACGATGATCGGCCTGCAGAAAGACATGGTGCGCACTTTCTTCGACAGGTATGTGCGCGGCGAGCGCAATGGCTTCCCCGAACAGGTGCGTGCTGCTCACGGCGATTGGCTGGTGCCGCTGGACAATTCGAACGTGCGTCACTGGTGGCTGGCCAGGGCGCCTGAAGAGCGTACAGATATGGAAGCGCGTATCGCGGTGCTACGGGGGGCAGGAAAGGTGATGTCTGCTGGTACTCGCGCAGTGCCGTCAGTTCGTCCAGTGACAGGTACAAGGCCGCGACCCCGGGCCGATTGAAGCGGCCGCCTTTGCGCGCAGCTCCCTCGCCACTGACGGGCCGACTGGCCCATTGCGGCGTGTGCGCCCGAAACAGCGTGGTGCCGGGCGGCAGATCTTGAAGAATCATCCGACGAACCCGGAACTGACCGATTCCAGGTAATCGATCGCATCCTCCGTTCGCCCTTCCTGCACCAACTGCAACAGAGTCTTGTGGCGGAAGGCAGGGATGGGTTCGTTCTTGATCAGGAAGATCGCCCGCTGCGGGTCCGGCTGCAGCACCGTGGCGGCCGACAGCACCCGCATCAAATCACGCAGCACCGATTGCAGCCGCGGGGACTCGGGATGGGTGCGCAGCGTATTGCGGTGAACGCCAGCCAGTTCGGCCAGATCCTGTTGCTGCAGGCCGAGAATGCCGGCGATGCTCGATGCAGAAAACCGCGACGTGCCGGGTTCGCGGGCCGATTCGAGCACGTCCGAGAGGATGGCTGCCATGACCAGGCTCCTGTGGAAGATCAGACGACGTGAACATTTTATGCACAGTTGCTGCACAGTTCAACTCATGCATATCGTGCCGGCTCTTCTCGGGCGGCTTGGCAGGAATGGGGAACGCAGGCTGGTTCTTCAGGCCCGCGCTTCCTCAGATTGCCACCAGGCCCTGGATGTTCTTCTCCCGCATCTCGCTGCCCGGCCCATGGGCGATGACCTCGCCACGCTCCATCACCAGGTAGGCGTCGGCCAGTTCCTCGGCGAAGTCGTAATACTGTTCGCACAGCAGCACGGCCATGCCGCGCTCCTTGGCGAGCATGCGGATCACGCGGCCGATGTCCTTGATGATGCTGGGCTGGATGCCTTCGGTCGGTTCGTCGAGGATCAGCAGCTTGGGCCCCGGCGCCAGCGCGCGGGCGATCGCCAGTTGCTGCTGCTGGCCGCCGGACAGGTCGCCGCCACGGCGGTGCAGCATCTGCTTCAGCACCGGGAAGAGTTCGTATAGGTCGGGCGGGATCGGCGTGCTGGCGCTCTTGTAGGCCAGGCCCATGCGCAGGTTGTCTTCCACCGTCAGGCGGCCGAAGATCTCGCGGCCCTGCGGCACGAAGCCGATGCCGGCGCGGGTGCGTTCGTAGGGTGCGCGGCCGAGCAGGGACTGGCCGTTCCATTCGATGCTGCCGTCCTTGATCGGCACCAGGCCCATCAGGCTCTTGAGCAGGGTGGTCTTGCCGACGCCGTTGCGGCCCAGCAGCACGGTGATCTGGCCCGGCTCGGCGGTGAGGCCGACCCCGCGCAGGATGTGCGAGCCGCCGTAGTACTGGTGCAGGTTGTGGACTTTGAGCATGGTTCGGTCTTTATCGCTTATCCATCGGGAGAGGGCATGCCGGGGCTTCAGCGCCCCAGATAGACCTCGATCACGCGCTCGTCGGCCTGGACCTGGTCGAGCGTGCCTTCGGCGAGCACCGAGCCGTCGCACAGCACGGTGACTTTTTCCGAGATGGCGCGGATGAAGTGCATGTCGTGCTCCACCACCATCAGCGAGTGCTTGCCCTTCAGGCGCAGGAAGAGCTCGGCGGTGCGGGCGGTTTCCTCGTCGGTCATGCCGGCGACGGGTTCGTCGAGCAGCAGCAGCTTGGGGTCCTGCATCAGCAGCATGCCGATTTCCAGCCACTGCTTCTGGCCGTGGCTCAGCTCGCCCGCCATGCGGCCGACGCTGCCGGCGAGGTGGATGGTGTGCAGCACTTCGGCGAGGCGGTCGCGCTGGGCGCTGTCGAGCTGGAAGAACATCGAGTGCTTGACGCCCTTGTGCGTCTTCAGCGCGAGCTCGAGGTTCTCGAACACGCTCAACTGCTCGAACACCGTCGGCTTCTGGAACTTGCGGCCGATGCCCAACTGCGCGATCTGCGGCTCGTTGTGGCGCAGCAGGTCGATGGTCGAACCGAAGAACACCGTGCCTTTGTCGGGCCGGGTCTTGCCGGTGATGATGTCCATCATCGTGGTCTTGCCGGCGCCGTTGGGGCCGATGATGCAGCGCAGCTCGCCGGGGGCGATGTCCAGGTTCAGGCCGTTGATGGCCTTGAAGCCGTCGAAGCTGACATGCACGTCCTCCAGGTACAGGATGCGGCCGTGGGTGACGTCCACTTCGCCGGCCAGCGCGTGGCGGGCATAACCGGCGCTGCGGCCGCCCGACTCGGTGAGCGCGGCGCGGCGCTGGGCCTCGCGTTCGAGGTGGCGTTCGAAGCGGGCCGTGCCCGCCTTCATCAGTTCGGGCGTCATGCGCGCGTCTCCTCTTTGGCAGCGGGGCTGCGGTCTTCCGCCTGTGTGCCTGCAAGGGGCCGGGCTTCGCCGCCGCTGCGGCGCAGCTTGCGCGCCATGCCGGCGATGCCTTGCGGCAGGAACAGCGTGACGGCGATGAACAGCGCGCCGAGGAAGTAGAGCCAGAATTCCGGCGCCACCACGGTCAGCCAGCTCTTCGCGCCGTTGACCAGGAAGGCGCCGGCGATCGGGCCGATCAGCGTGCCGCGCCCGCCCACCGCGGCCCACACCGCGATCTCGATCGAGGCGGCGGGGCTCATCTCGCCGGGGTTGATGATGCCGACCTGCGGCACGTAGAGCGCGCCGGCGACGCCGCACATCATCGCGCTGATGACCCAGATCGTCAGCTTGTAGGGCAGCGGCGAATAGCCCGAGAACATCACCCGGCTTTCGGCGTCGCGGATCGCCTGCAGCACGCGGCCGAACTTGCTGCGCACCAGCCAGCGCGCCAGCAGGAAGAAGCCGAGCAGGGTGCAGCCGGTCAGCACGAACAGCAGCATGCGCATTTCCTGCGTCGCGAGCGGCTGGCCGAGGATGCGCTTGAAGTCGGTGAAGCCGTTGTTGCCGCCGAAGCCGGTCTCGTTGCGGAAGAACAGCAGCATCGCGGCGTAGGTCAGCGCCTGCGTGATGATGGCGAAATACACGCCCTTGATGCGCGAGCGGAAGGCGAACCAGCCGAACACGAAGGCCAGCAGCCCGGGTACCGCGACGATCAGGATCAGCGTGGCGACGAAGCTGTCGGACAGCATCCAGTGCCAGGGCAGCTCCTTCCAGTCGAGGAAGACCATGAAGTCGGGCAGCTCGCTGCCGTAGTTGCCTTCGGTGCCGATCTGGCGCATCAGGTACATGCCCATGACGTAGCCGCCAAGGGCGAAGAACAGGCCGTGGCCCAGGCTCAGGATGCCGGTGTAGCCCCAGATCAGGTCCATCGCCAGCGCGCAGATGGCGTAGCACATGATCTTGCCGAGCAGCGCCACCGCGTAGTCCGACAGGTGGAAGGCGCTGTCCGGCGGCACCCACAGGTTGAGCAGCGGGGCGAGCGCGCACACCGCCAGCAGCGCGGCGAAGAATGCGCCCCAGCCCTTGCGCGTCAGCAGTGGCCTGCGGCCCGGGAGTTGCACGGCAGGAGTCGAGGAAGTCGTAGCTTGCATGTCATGCCTCCGCGCTGCGGCCTTTCATGGCGAACAGGCCCTGCGGGCGCTTCTGGATGAAGGCGATGATGAACACCAGCACGGCGATCTTGGCGAGCACCGCACCTGTCCAGCCTTCGAGGAATTTGTTCAGGATGCCGAGGCCCAGCGCCGCATAGACTGTGCCTGCCAACTGGCCGACGCCGCCCAGCACCACGACCATGAAGGAGTCGACGATGTAGCTCTGCCCCAGGTCCGGGCCGACGTTGCCGACCTGGCTCAGCGCGCAGCCCGCCAGCCCGGCGATGCCGCTGCCGAGCGCGAAGGCCATGGTGTCGACGCGCGCGGTATTGACCCCCATGCACGAGGCGATCGGGCGGTTCTGGGTGACGCCGCGCACGAACAGGCCCATGCGGGTGCGCGAGATGATCCAGGCCACCAGCGCCAGCACCGCGAAGGCGAAGCCGATGATGATGATCCGGTTGTAGGGCAGCGTCAGGTTGGGCAGCGCCTGCCAGCCGCCGCTCATCCACGAGGGGTTTTCAACCGCGACGTTCTGCGCGCCGAACACGGTGCGCACCAGCTGCATCAGGATCAGCGAGATGCCCCAGGTCGCCAGCAGGGTTTCCAGCGGGCGGCCGTACAGGAAGCGGATCACGCTGCGTTCGAGGATCGCACCGACCAGCGCCGAGGCGAGGAAGGCGACCGGGATCGCGGCGAGCAGGTAGGCGTCGAAGACGCCCGGGAGGTATTGCCGGAACAGGTCCTGCACCACGTAGGTGGCGTAGGCGCCGATCATCATCAGTTCGCCGTGGGCCATGTTGATGACGCCCATCAGGCCGTAGGTGATCGCCAGGCCGAGCGCCACCAGCAGCAGGATGCTGCCGAGGCTGATGCCGGTGAAGGCGACGCCCAGGCGCTCGCCCCAGGCCAGCCTGTCGTCGATCTTGCGCAGTGTGCGCTGCAGCTCGCTGCGCACCTGGTCGTCGCTTTCGGCGGCCAGACGCTCGTCGAGCAGCAGGCGGGTGGCGGGGCTGGCGTCGGCGGCCAGCGTGTCGATCGCGGCCAGCCGTGCGGCGGGCAGCTCGGCATTCAACTGCACCGAGGCGCGGATCTGCTCCAGTGCCTGCTTCACGCGTGAATCCGTTTCCTGGGCAAGCGCCTTTTCGACCAGCGGCAGGCGCTCGGCCGATGCGCTCTGGCGCATGGCTTGCGCGGCCTTCAGGCGCTGGCCGGCGTCGGCCGCGAACAGGTCGAGCGCGGCCAGGGCGGCGCTGATCGCGCCGCGCATGCGGTTGTTGTTCATCACGCTTTCCGCGCCCGCGGGCAATGCCAGGGTTTCGCCGCTGACGGGGTCCTGCGCCTGGCCGTTGCGCACGATCAGGGCGCGGTCGTCGGTCACCACCACTTCATTGGCGGCCAGCGCGCGCAGGAAGGCCGCGGTGCGCTCGTCGGGGTCGTCGGCGATGGCCGCCTGCATGGCGGCGATGCGGCTGTTGCTGTCGCCCTTGGCCATCGCCAGGGCGGCGTCGGGCGCCAGCGCGTGCGACAAGCCGGGCAGCGCAAGGCAGGCCAGCAGGGCCAGCTTTCGCAAGTATCCAGTCATGGGGAACACTCAAAAGAAACGGTGCGGCTTGCGCCTAGCGGTGCGCGGCGAGCGGTATGAGCCAGGCCACGAGCGGATTGCGGCGAGTGGCGCGGCACGCACCGGTGTCGGGGCACGAGGGGGCCGCGGGCACGGCGCACGCCGTGCCCGGGCGACCCGCCAGGGCGAGAGGCGGAAGAGGAGGCTTACTGCTTTTCCGGCTCGTCCTTCTTCTTGTCGTTGCCTTCGATGTACGGGCTCCAGGGCTGGGCCTTCACCGGCGCGGCAGTCTTCCACACCACGTTGAACTGGCCGTCGCCGCGGATCTCGCCGATCAGCACCGGCTTGTGCAGGTGGTGGTTCTTCTCGTCCATCGTCAGCGTGAAGCCGCTGGGCGCCTCGAAGCTCTGGCCGGCCATCGCGGCGATGACCTTGTCGGGATCGACGCTGCCGGCCTTCTCGACCGCCTGCTTCCACATGTGGATGCCGACGTAGGTGGCTTCCATCGGGTCGTTGGTCAGCGGCTTGGTCGATTGGCCGGGCAGGCGCTTGGCCTTGGCGTAGTCGCTCCACTGCTTGATCCAGGCGTCGTTGGTCGGGTTCTTGACGCTCATGAAGTAGTTCCACGCCGCCAGGTGGCCTTCCAGCGGCTTGGGATCGAGGCCGCGCAGCTCTTCCTCGCCGACGCTGAAGGCGACCACCGGCACGTCGGTGGCCTTCAGGCCGGCGTTGCCCAGTTCCTTGTAGAAGGGCACGTTGGAGTCGCCGTTGATGGTGGACACCACCGCCGTCTTGCCGCCCGCGGCGAAGCGCTTGATGTCGGCGACGATGGTCTGGTAGTCGCTGTGGCCGAAGGGCGTGTAGGTCTCCATGATGTCCTTGTCATCCACGCCCTTGGCTTTCAGGAAGGCGCGCAGGATCTTGTTGGCCGTGCGCGGATAGACGTAGTCGGTGCCCAGCAGCACCCAGCGCTTGGCCTCGCCGCCGTCCTCGCTCATCAGGTATTCCACCGCGGGAATGGCCTGCTGGTTGGGCGCGGCGCCGGTGTAGAAGACGTTCTTGGACAGT
The DNA here is from genome assembly GCF_025699485.1 of Thauera carbonicopians. GTDB lineage: Bacteria > Pseudomonadota > Gammaproteobacteria > Burkholderiales > Rhodocyclaceae > Thauera. The sequence continues at coordinate 404,498 of NZ_JANUXN010000003.1, forward strand.
TCCTCGCCTTCGTACTGGACGGGGTAGAACAGTAGCGCGTTGTTCTCTTCATAGACCGGCAGCACCGATTTGCGGCACACCGAGGTCCAGCAGCCGAAGGTGACGGCCACCTTGTCCTGGCCGATGAGCTGCTTGGCCTTTTCCGCCGCCAGCGGCCAGTTGGAGGCGGTATCGATGATGACCGGCTCCAGCTTCTTGCCCAGCACGCCGCCCTTGGCGTTGATGTCCTCGATGGTCATCAGCGCCATGTCCTTCAGCGCGGTTTCGGAGATCGCCATCGTGCCGGAGAGCGCATGCAGCACGCCGACCTTGATGGTGTCCGCAGCCTGTGCGGAGAAGGACAGGCCGGCGACGGCAAGGGCGGCGGTGAGAGTCTTGAGGGTGAGGTGACGCATGGTGACGATGTCCTCCAAAGGGCTGAATGCCGCCGGATTGGCGGGCTCGATGACCCTTTAGCAAAGCCTGTGCCATTCGCCTGCAAGCCTTTGGCTGCGGCGGTGCGGCAGGATTCTGCGGTTCGAGCTTTCATGCTCTCGAACGGTGCATCGGGCTGAAAAAGCGCTGCGGCGCACCAATGTCGTGCGCAAAACGAGGGCCTGCCGAGCGCGTCGGCATCAGTTGTGTGCATGGCGGCTGTCCGGGGGCTGCCAGGCCCGCTGTCGGTCAGGTTCTTCGGCACCTCCTTGGGGCGTCAGCTGCTGTCCACCATCCGCGCGCAGGTCTCGCGCAGCACGCGGGCAAGCCTGCGGGCGTCGTCGACGATGCGGTAGCCGTCGCGGCCGAAGATGCGGCGCACATAGGTTTCGGATTGGCGGTCCAGCGTCAGGCAGAAGCAGCGGATGCCTTTGCGCCTCGCTTCGCCGACGGCGAAGGTCGCGTCTTCGATGAGGTGGCGTTCATCGAAGACGTCGATGTCGGACGGCGCGCCGTCCGACAGCAGGATCAGCACGCGGGAGTCATTGCGTTCCGTGGCCAGGCGCGCTGTGGCGTGGCGGATCGCGGCGCCCATGCGCGTCGACAGGCCGCTGCGCGCATGGGCAAGGACCGCTGCCGGCTCGGCCGGAATCGGCTGGCCGAAGTCGAGCAGGCGCAGGTAGTTGACCGCCTGCCGGCCATCGGAATCGAAACCGGCGACTTCCAGACGGTCGGCGCCTGTCCGCAGCGCCGTCATCAGCATGCCGGCGGCTTCGTGTTCGAGTCCGAGCACGCTGCGGCCGTCGGCGAGGCAGTCGGCGGTCGAGGCCGACAGGTCGAGCAGCAGCAGGATGCTGGCATGGCGCGGGCTGCGGCCGGTGCGGCGGAACAGGCGCGGGTCGGGGGCGAGGCCCAGGCGGCGGTCGACGAAAACTTCGGTAGCGGCGTCGAGGTCGATGTCCTCGCCTTCCCACTGGCGGCGGATGCGTTCGCGGCGGTCGAGGCGCAGGCCGCGTTGCAGTCGCAGGCTGTCGCTCGTCCGTATCCCGCTTTCGTCCGGAGCTGGAGGCGGCACGGCGCGTTCGATCACGGTGCACCAGTTGTCGCGCATTCGCGCCATTTGGTAGTGCCACTCGGGATAGTCGTGGCGGGCGATTTCGGGCAGCGCCGCTGTTTCAGGCGGCGGGGCCGATGTCTGTGCTGTGGCAGCGCTGCTTTCTCCGGTGGGAGGCGGCGGGCGGCGCAGCGGCGTGTCCGCCTGCTCGGCGTCGGCGGCGTGGGCCCACAGGTGGCTGTTGTCGTCGTGCCAGGGAAAGGGCGGGGCATAGGTCTGCAGGTTCATGCGCACGCGCAACTGGCCGAGGTCGTTGGCGAGTACGTCGATCACCGGGCGGAAAGCTTCCGGGTCGTCCAGCCGCTCGCCCTGCTCCTCGAACAGGCTGCGGCCCTTGCGTACCCAGGCATCGTCATCGTTGTCGGCGGCCGCGAGCGGATCGAGCAGCACGCGCTGCAGGCGCGCGATACGGGCATCGAAACCGACTTGCGCCGGTTCGTCCTGGGTGCGGACCAGGTGGCGGATCAGCCGTGCGACGCCCGGATAGCGCTCCATCAGCAGACGGTCGACGCGCACGTCCTCGATCGCCGCGGCGAGCGCCAGTCCCATCGGTTTGCGCTTGCCGGTCGGCTGCCGGCGCGGCGAATGCAGCAGGTGGCCGATGGCGTGCAGCGTGGCGGCGAGCTGGAAGTGGCCGCCGTCGCTGCGCCAGTTGCTGGGGACGGCCGGCAGCAGCAGGGTGGCGCCGTGCAGCACCGGGCGTGCCGGCGGGCCGTCCTGCGGCGGGCGCTCTAGCAACTGGACTTGGCCATCCTCGACGCCGAAGGCGTGGAGCAGGTGGCTCAGCCGGCTCAGGTGCGTAGCAAGGACATCGCTGGTCGGCGCCGGGGGCATGGTGGCACGCCCCGTCAGAAGGTCGCTTCCAGGATCGCGTCCAGCGCGGCCTGCATGTCCGGATCGTCGGTGATCGGCGCGGTCATCGCCATGCGGCAGCTGTCGACCGGCGGCAGGCCGTCGCGGATCAGGATGCCGGCATAGATCAGCATGCGGGTGGAGATGCCTTCCTCCAGCCCGCGTTCGCGCAGCCGGCGCGACTTGACCGCGATGTCCACCAGGCGCGCGGCGAGCGTCGGCTCGATGTTCGCCTCGTGGGCGACGATGTCGGCTTCGGCCGCGGCGGCGGGATAGTCGAATTCCAGCGCGGCGAAGCGCTGGCGGGTGGATTGCTTGAGGCTCTTGCTGTGGCTCTGGTAACCGGGGTTGTAGGACACCACGAGCTGGAAGTCGGGGTGGGCGGTGACGATCTCGCCTTTCTTGTCGAGCGGCAGGATGCGGCGGCTGTCGGTGAGCGGGTGGATGACCACGGTGGTGTCCTGCCGCGCCTCGACGACTTCGTCGAGGTAGCAGATGGCGCCGTGGCGCACCGCGGTGGTGAGCGGGCCGTCGTGCCAGCGGGTGCCGTCGGCGTCGAGCAGGTAGCGGCCGACGAGGTCGGCGGCAGTCATGTCCTCGTTGCAGGCCAGCGTGATCAGCGGCCTGCCGAGACGCCAGGCCATGTACTCGACGAAGCGCGTCTTGCCGCAGCCGGTGGGGCCCTTCAGCACCAGCGGCAGGCGGTGGGCATAGGCGTGCCCGTAGAGCGCGATCTCGTGGCCGGTCGGGCGGTAGTAGGGCTCGGCGGCGATGCGCCAGGAAGAGAGATCCATGTGCGGCTCGGCAGGCGGGGCGTTCAGCGGTGCTGGCTTTCCTGGTTGGGAATGCCGTCGATCGGGCATTCCGCCGTGCCCACCGTCGAGCGGGTGAGGGCTTCGACCTTCTTGCGCGTGCCTTCCGGATCGTTGATCCATTCGCCGTAGAAGCTGTAGGGGCAGGCGGCGACGCCGGCCGCATCCTCGCCGGAGTTGATCTTGCCGGTGTAGCCGCGGTGCAGCAGTTTGAACAGGTGGTTCTGCGACTGCGCGTTCTTGCGGAAATCGCGGATCAGGCTGGTGGACAGTTCGGCGTACTGGATGCCCATGTCCTCTTCACCGCATTCGCCCAGTGTGCGGCCGTCGAAGCCGATGATGGCGGAATGGCCGAAGTAGGAATACACGCCGTCGAAGCCGGTGGCATTGGCGACCGCGACGTAGCAGTTGTTCATCCACGCCATCGCCTTCGACACCATCACCTGCTGGTCCTTGGCCGGGTACATGTAGCCCTGGCAGCGGATGACCAACTCGGCGCCCTTCATCGCGCAGTCGCGCCAGATCTCGGGGTAGTTGCCGTCGTCGCAGATGATGAGGCTGATCTTCATGCCCTTCGGGCCGTCGGACACATAGGTGCAGTCGCCCGGATACCAGCCCTCGATCGGCACCCAGGGCATGATCTTGCGGTACTTCTGCACGATCTCGCCCTGGTCGTTCATCAGGATCAGCGTGTTGTAGGGCGCCTTGTTGGGATGCTCCTCATGCTGCTCGCCGGTCAGCGAGAACACGCCCCACACCTTGGCCTTGCGGCAGGCGGCGGCGAAGATTTCGGTTTCGTCGCCGGGCACGGTGGCGGCGGTGTCGTACATCTCCTTGGGGTCGTACATGATCCCGTGGGTGGAGTACTCGGGGAAGATCACCAGATCCATGCCGGGCAGGCCCTGCTTCATGCCGACCACCATGTCGGCGATCCTGCGGGCATTGTCCAGCACCTCCGCCCGGGTATGCAGGCGAGGCATCCTGTAATTGACGACGGCAACGCCCACGCAATCGGCGCTGCTGGAAATGTCTCCGTGTCTCATCGGCGGGGTCTCCGGTGGAAAGTGGGGGGGGGGGGCGAAAGGCCTGGAGACATTGTCGGAAGGCTTGTGCGCTGCACAAATACGTCGTTTGACGTATTGGGGGCTGAGCCGGGTGAGGCCGTGGGGAGTCGCTGTACAGGCCGGCGAAATCCTTGGTGTTGCGCATCACCAGCATGAGGCTCTGTAGATGACTCAAGATAGAATTCTCGGATGCCATATCAACGAGGCGCTGGCCGTATGAGCGAACTGATCCTCTACACTACCGAAGATGGACGCAGCCAGATCAAGCTGAGGGCCGAGCAGCAGACGGTCTGGTTGACCCAGCTTGAAATGGCCGAGTTGTTCGACGCTACCAAGCAGAACATTTCGCTGCACCTGAAGAACATCTTTGGCGACGGAGAGTTGGACCCGGCGGCAACTGTCAAGGAATCCTTGACAGTTCAAACCGAAGCTTCCCGCCGGGTGCGGCGCAATGTACCAGACGCCGCGAGGAGATTCGCATGAGCTTCTGGCGCCAGAACGTGGACCAGATCATCAGCAGCAATGGCTTTTCCGTGCTCGCGCATGCGGGCAAAGTGAGCCATGCGCAGATGGAGCGCGCCACGGGCTTGCGCTATTTGGACTATGACCGGCGCCGCAAACAGGACGAGGCACGTCAGGCCGACGAGCGGGACGAAGCCGAACTGAAGGCTCTGGAAAACGCCCTGAAGAAACGTCTGAAATCATGACTCATGACGGGGCTGCTCGAGAGGCGGAGCAATGATGCGCCACTGCCTGTTGCGTACGGGCCTGCCGCTGGCAGCCGTGCTGTGTGCCGCCTGTACCTCGCTGTCCGTACCGCGTGTCCCCGGAAATCCGTTGTTGGCGACGCTGCCTTTCCAGGCAGCAGGGATCGAGGACGGCCGCGAAGCATTTGCGGCGCGCTTCTCCCGCGAGCTCGAGGCGGATGGCTACTCCGCGAATCCGTCGCACTGGCTCCATCATGTCGATGAGGCGGCGGGTAAGGCATTACCTGTGGAGGCGATCCCCGGCGGGTTGAGTGTGCTGCTCGTCCCCGGCATCTTCGGCGATTGCGTGGACGAGCAGTCGCTGCCCTTCAGCGATGGTATCGAGCGTGAACGGCCGGCGAATTACACCAAAGGCTACGCGCATTACCGGGCATCGCTGGGTTCGGTGCGCGCAATCCAGTTGAGCGGACGTGCTTCGTCGGCGAGCAATGCCGTGCTGATTGCCGACGAAGTGCAGGCCGAGGCCCGGCGCGCGGATGTCGAGGTGATCGTATTGGTGGCCTACTCCAAGGGATTGCCGGATGCGCTGCTGGCGCTGGACACCTTGCGGCGCGAAGGCCGCTTGCCGTCGGAGCTGAAAGCCTTGGTGTCGATCTCGGGTGTGCTGCTGGGAACGCCGATCGCGGATCGCTACCAGCGCCTGCACGACAGCCTGGCGCCACTGTTTGCGCCGCTGGGATGCTCGCAGTCGGCCGGCGGCGAGGTGGCGAGCCTCACGGTACGGGAGCGCCTGCCCTGGCTCGTCGCCCGGCGCCTGCCGGAGCGCATCGCGCTTTATTCGGTGGTCGCTCATGCGGAGCGCGACGCGGTTTCTCCGGGCCTGCGCCACTTCCACGACTTGCTGGCCACGCTGGACCCGATGAACGACGGGCAGGTGATCGCCGGCTGGAGCCTGCTGCCGGGATCGACGCTGCTGGCCGAAGTGAAGTCCGACCATTGGACTTATGTGCTGCCGCTGTCGGGACATCCCAGCCTGCTGGTTCGCACCATCGCTTCGCCAGCCGATTTTCCGCGCGCGGCATTCTTCCGCGCCGTGGTGAAGAGCGTGGCGCAGGATTTGCAGCGTTGACGCGCTTGGGCTACCGGACTGCGTGCCCGGTTGCGTCTGGTTTCCTCATGTTCGCCAGTGTACGCGGTCAGCATCAAGCACCCTGATCTCTCTTGCTGTTCTGTATCCCTTGGGCTACATTTTTGATGAAAAAATGGAAAAAGATGCCTGAGGGCTACAATGACTACACTTTCCGATGTTGCCCAGATGCTCAGGAGCGCTCGCCGCGAAGCGCTGCTGAGCCAGCATGAACTGGCCCAGCGGGCAGGCGTTGCGCGCACGACTGTGGCGCGGATGGAGAATCTGTCCAAGGGGGACATGAGCGTGTCGGTTCTGGTGCGCCTGCTCGAAGCGGCGGGTTATGACCTGAAGCTGGTCAAGGCCGGTCACGTGCGCACGGTCGAGGACATCCTGGCCGAGCAGCGCCAGGATGATGCGTGATGAAACTCGACGTCCAGGTCAGCGGAAAAACCGTCGCCCAACTCTATCGAGAGCGCGATGAGTACGTCCTGAAATATCTCCCCGGCACCGATCCGGCCCATTTCGTGAGCCTGACCATGCCGGTGCGCGAAGAGCCCTGGCGCTGGCCGCGGGACCTGCATCCGTTCTTTCGCCAGAACCTGCCGGAAGGCTATTTGCTGAACATCATTCGCGAGGTCTTCGGCCCTCTGCTCGATGGCACCGATCTGTCCCTGTTGGCGGTCGTCGGCGGCGCTGGCATCGGCCGCGTCACGGTCACGACCGAGGGGGGCCAGCCCGGTGCGGAGATGGAGCCTCTGCAGATCGAAACCCTGTTGAAGGCCGATAACACCACGGAGCACTTCGCATCGCTGGTGCGCCGATATGCGCGTGCATCGATCTCGGGCATGGTCCCCAAGTTCATCGCACCGGACAGCCCGTCGAACGGGCAGGCAGATCCGCTGGGCAAGCCCACGTTGCGCACGAGCCGCCACATCATCAAGGGTTCGGATGACAGTACGCCGTACCTTGGTTTCAATGAGTTCTACAGCCTGCGCGTGCTGGAGCGCCTGGATGTCGTGCCCGTCGCCAGGGCCCGGATGTCGGATGATGGCCGTGTTCTGGTCGTCGAGCGTTTCGACGTCGATGCGGATGGTGTGCCCACCCATGGGCTCGAGGATGCTTGCGGCCTGCTGGGGCTACCGCCGCACGAGAAGTACGCCACCACCACCGAGAAGGTGCTGAACGCCACGCGCGCCTATCTGCCGCCTGCGCAGGCGCGCAGGCAACTGGAGCAGTTCGGCTGGCATCTGCTGCTCAACTATGTGGTGCGCAATGCCGACTGCCATGCGAAGAACATCGCGCTCCATTACACCAGCCTGGCCGACGTGGGCTATTCCCCGGTCTACGATGTCGTGACCACTCAGGCGTATCCGCGCTACGCGAACAATCCCCCGGGCTTGCCGGTCGATGGCCGCCAGACCTGGGTCGCGGGCAAGACGCTGGAGCGCTTCTTCAATACACGTTTGGGAGTGCCGCCGCGGCGCTACGCCGAAATGGTCGAGCGCCTGTGCGAGTCGGCCGTGGAGGTGGGCAACGAAGTGATCGAGGCGGCAAGGAACGAGCCGCGCTGGCATGTCGTCGCCAAGCAGATGGTGCATGCGTGGAACGAAGGCATGTCGTCCCTGCGCGGCCCGAAGAAATCGGTGGTGTTCAGAGGACTGGATGCGGCCATTGCCGCAGCGGGTTTCTCCGCTCCGGAGCCACCCGAGAGCGCTCGAACGGAGATCGGTCGATCCGAATTGCTCGCGCCGCGCCGGAAGCCTTGAGTGTCAGGGGAGCGTGCCGTGATGGCTGTGCAGGCTGGTCGGAAGACGGCGATGGCCCCTGCTGTCGTTTCCTCAGTGGCTGATCATCCACGGCCGCTTGGTCGGGAAGGCTTTCGAGCCGTCGGGCGCACGCAGGGTGGCTTTCGAGGGCTTGCCGCCGCAGCAGCCGCAGCCCGGCCCGTGCTTGTGGCGGGTGGCGTATTCGGCGCTGGTCATCGGTGCGTGGGCGGCGCGTTCGTTGGTGGCGTGGGCGCTGCGGCTGGCGCTGTCCAGGGTGGCCAGCGTGGGGGCGCTCAGCATCACGCGGTAGGCGGCGGTGCCGCAGCGGGGGCAGGGGCAGGCTTCGTTGCGGGCGCTCATCGGGCGCAGCGCGGAGAAGTCGCCGCAGTCTTCGCAGAAGTATTCGTAGGTCGGCATGGTGTGCTCCCTAAGCGGGCCGCCGCATTGGGGCGGCGGTCCGTCTGGCGTGTGGCGGTCAGGCCTTGTCGTAGGCGATCGGCATGTCGACGGCGCCGTCGATGAATCTGGTCGGGCCGGCGGCACTCGGGTTGATGTCGAACTCGAAGATCTCGGTCGGCAGCCACAGCGTGGCGCAGGCGTTGGGGATGTCGACCACGCCGCTGATGTGGCCCTGCACCGGCGCGGTGCCGAGGATGGAGTAGGCCTGGGCGCCGGAGTAGCCGAACTTCTTCAGGTACTCGATGGCGTTGAGGCAGGCCTGGCGGTAGGCCACATGCACGTCGAGGTAGTGCTGCTTGCCCTGCTCATCGACCGAGATGCCTTCGAAGATGACGTAGTCCTTGTAGCTCGGCGTGATCGGGCTGGGCTTGAAGATCGGGTTCTTGATGGCGTACTTGGCCATGCCGTCCTTGATCAGGCTGACGCGCATGTGCACCCAGCCGGCCATCTCGATGGCGCCGCAGAAGGTGATCTCGCCGTCGCCCTGGGAGAAGTGCAGGTCGCCCACCGACAGGCCGGCGCCCTTGACGTAGACCGGGAAGAACACGCGTGCGCCGCGCGATAGGTCCTTGATGTCGCAGTTGCCGCCGTGTTCGCGCGGCGGCACGGTGCGGGCGCCTTCGGCGGCGGCCTTGTCGCGCGCCTCGCCCTTGAGCTTGCCCATGTGCGCGGTCCTGGGCGCGGGCGGGTTGGCCAGCGGCGGCACGCGGTCGGGCTGGGTGGCGATGAAATCCACTTCGCGCTCGTTCCAGGTGTCGAGCATCTTCTGGTCGGGCAGGCAGCCGATCAGGCCGGGGTGGATCAGGCCGGCGAAGCGCACGCCGGGGATGTGGCGGCTCTTGGTGAACATGCCTTCGAAGTCCCAGATCGACTTCTGCGCGTGGGGGAAGTGCTCGGTCAGGAAGCCGCCGCCGTTGGTCTTGGAGAAGAAGCCGTTGAAGCCCCACAGGCTCTCGTCCTTGGCGCCGATGTCGAGCAGGTCGACCACCAGCAGGTCGCCGGGCTCGGCGCCTTCGACGCCGACCGGGCCGGACAGGAAATGCACCGTCGACAGGTCGACGTCGCGCACGTCGGACGCATCGTCGTCGTTCTTGATCGCGCCGCCGGTCCAGTCGTAGGTTTCGAGCACGAAGTCGTCGCCCGGCTTGACCCAGCACGCCATCGGGATGTCCGGGTGCCAGCGGTTGTGCACCATCTCGTTTTCGTAGGGGGACTGCTTCAGATCGACCTTGATCAGGGTTTCAGGCATGGCACACCTCTTTCTTGGATGGGTTACACGGAGAGGAACTGCTTGATGTGGGCTTCGTCGGTGTCGGCGCGCGCGCTTTCATGGACGAGGCGTCCGCCTTCGATGACGAACAGGCGGTCGGCCACGTCCATCGCGAAGGAAAGAACCTGCTCGGACACGACGATGGTGATCTGGCGGATCTTGCGGATCTCGTTCAGCGCCTTCGCGATGTCCTTGATGATCGAGGGCTGGATTCCCTCGGTGGGCTCGTCGAGCAGCAGCACCTTGGGCTCGGTGACGAGCGCGCGGGCGATCGCCAGTTGCTGCTGCTGGCCGCCCGACAGGTTGCCGCCCTTGCGCCGGCGCATGTCCCACAGCACCGGGAACAGGGCGTAGATTTCCTCGGGCACTTTCTTGACCCTGGCGTTCTCCAGCCCGGTCTCGATGTTTTCCTGCACCGTGAGGGTGGGGAAGATCATCCGGCCCTGCGGCACGTAGGCGATGCCCTTGGCGACGCGGCGGTAGCTTTCGTCCTTGCCGACTTCGACGCCGTCGACCTCGACGCTGCCGGACCTGAGCGGCAGCACGCCCATCAGCGACTTGAACAAGGTGGTCTTGCCCATGCCGTTGCGGCCCATGATGGCGACGGCTTCATTGCGCTGCGCGGCGAACGAGATGCCGTGCAGGGCCTCGCTCTGGCCGTAATTGACGACGAGGTTGGATACCTTGAGCATGGTGTTCTCCAGTGGGGGCGTGGCCGCAATCAATGGCCCAGGTAGACGTCGATGACCTTGGGATCGGCCTGCACCTTGTCCATCGGCCCTTCGGCGAGGATCCTGCCCTGGTGCATGACCGTGACCTTGTGGGCGATGCGGGCGACGAATTCCATGTCGTGCTCGATGACGATCACCGAGCGGTTGCGGCAGATGCGGTTCAGCAGCTCGGCGGTCAGTTCGCGCTCGCGCGCGCTCATGCCGGCGATCGGTTCGTCGAGCATCAGCAGCTCGGGGTCCTGCATCAGCAGCATGCCGATCTCCAGCCACTGCTTCTGGCCGTGCGACAGCAGGCCGGCTTCCAGCTCGAGACGGTCGGCGAGGCCGATCATGTCGGCGATCTCGTCGACCTTGGCCTTCACTTCCTTATCGCACTTGAAGCCGAGCGCGCCGAACACGCCGCGGCCGCGCGGGTAGGACACTTCCAGGTTCTTGAACACGCTGAGGTTTTCGTAGATCGACGGGGTCTGGAACTTCCGCCCGATGCCGGCGCGCACGATCATGTGCTCGGGCAGCCGGGTCATCTCCTGGTTCTTGAACTTGATGCTGCCGGCCGAGGCCTTGGTCTTGCCGCAGATGAGGTCGAGCAGCGTGGTCTTGCCGGCGCCGTTGGGGCCGATGACCACGCGCAGCTCGCCGCGATCGACGTAGAGGTTGAGGCCGTCGATGGCCTTGAAGCCGTCGAAGGAGACCGTCAGGTCTTCCACCGCGAGGACGAAGTCGGTGTTGCTCATGATGTCTGTCTCCCTGTGCCGTCAGGCCGACTGGCTGCTGACCTTGGTGCCGAGGCCCAGGCCGGGGTCGGCGGCGACCGCGGGTGTGGAATGTGGGGCCGCGGGGGAAGCCGAGGGGCCGGGCGATGCGATCGGGGCGGCAGCCTGCTGGCCGGCTTCGCCCGGCGTGCCGGCCGGCGGTCCGCCGGCCTCGGCGGCACCGCCCTTGCGCCGCGCCAGCCAGGGCTTGACGTGGCTCTCGTACAGGCCGGCCAGGCCGTTGGGGAAGGCCATGACGACACCGATGAACAGCGCGGCCATCAGGAACAGCCACAGGTCGGGGAAGGTCTCGGAGAAGTAGGTCTTGCCGAAATTGACCAGCAGCGCGCCATACACCGCGCCGACCAGGCTCATGCGTCCGCCCACCGCGGCGAAGATCACCATCTCGATCGAGGGCACGATGCCGATCAGCGTCGGCGACATGAAGCCGACCTGCAGCGTGAATAGCGCGCCGCCGATCGCCGACAGCGCCGCCGCCAGGCAGAAGGCGAAGACCTTGAACATCGACACGTCGTAGCCCGAGAAGCGCACGCGGTCTTCCTTGTCGCGCATCGCCAGTAGCAGCGTGCCGAGCTTGCTGAGCTGGATCCAGCGGCACAGCAGCACGGCGGCGAGCAGCAGCGCGGTCGTGACGAAATACAGCACGGTCTTGGCTTCGTCGCTGCGGATGTCCCAGCCGAGCAGGGTCTTGAGGTCGGTCATGCCGTTGACGCCGCCGGTGTAGCCCTGCTGGCCGATGATCAGCACGGTCAGGATCAGCGCCACCGCCTGGGTGATGATGGCGAAATACACCCCGCCGACGCGGCGCTTGAACATCGCGTAGCTGATGACGAAGGCCAGCAGCACCGGCACCGCCACCACCGCGGACAGGGTGAAGCCGAAGGAGTTGAACGGTTCCCACCACAGCGGCAGCGCGGTGAGCTGGTTCCAGTCCATGAAGTCGGGGATGCCCGGCGTCGACTGGATGGCGGTGCTTTGCGGGTCGGACGCTTCCAGCTTCAGGAACATCGCCATCGCGTAGCCGCCGAGGCCGAAGAACACGCCCTGGCCCAGGCTCAGCACGCCGCCGTAGCCCCACAGCATCACCAGGCCGATGGCGACGAAGCCGTAGGTCAGGTACTTGCCGACCAGGTTCAGGCGGAAGCTGTCCATCGCCAGCGGGAACACCACCAGCAGCAGGACGGCGAGGATCGCGATGCTGGCGAGGCCGCTGCGATCCAGCCAGGTTTTGAGTGCATCCATGATTGGCTCTCCGTGGGTTCTCGTGTGTCGGGGCGCCGGATCAGCGGCGTACCTTGGATGCGAACAGGCCTTGCGGGCGCAGCATCAGGATGGTCACGATCAGCAGCAGGGTCAGCACCTTGGCCATCGAGCCGGACAGGAAGAACTCCGAGATCGACTGCGTCTGGGCGATGCCGAAGGCCGACACCACGGTGCCCCACAGACTGGCGGCGCCGCCGAAGGTCACCACCAGGAAGGCGTCGACGATGTACAGCGAGCCGCTGGTCGGGCCGGTCGAGCCGATGGTGGTGAAGGCCGCGCCGGCGACGCCGGCGATGCCGCAGCCGATGGCGAAGGTGACGCGGTCGGTGCGCGTGGTGTTGATGCCGGTGGCGTTGGCCATGGCGCGGTTGGCGACGGTGGCGCGCACGCGCAGGCCCCAGCGCGACTTGTACAGCGCCAGCAGCACGCCGCCGGTGACGAGCAGGGTGAGGGCGAGCACGAACATGCCGTTGATCGGGATGTCGAGGCCTTCGGTGACTTCCCACGAGCCCATCAGCCAGTCGGGCAGCGTGGGGCTGACTTCCTTCGGCCCGATCAGGGTGCGGAAGGCCTGCTGCATCGCCAGCGACAGGCCCCAGGTGGCGAGCAGGGTGTCGAGCGGGCGCTTGTACAGGTGCCGGATCAGCGCCCATTCCGCCAGCCAGCCGAAGATGAAAGCGACGATGAAAGCGCAGACGATGGCGAAGGGGAAATAGGCCTGCATCAGTCCCGGCGCGTAGCTTTCGGTCAGCGTCGACAGCAGGAAGATGGTGTAGGCGCCGATGGTCATGAACTCGCCGTGCGCCATGTTGATGACGCCCATCTGGCCGAAGATGATCGCCAGGCCCAGCCCCATCAGCAGCAGCACCGCGAACAGGCTCAGGCCGGCAAAACCCTGCATCAGGGTGATGTTGTAGATTTCGTCGAAGGACATGGCGCTTCTCCGGGGAAAGTCGGACGGGGCAGCGCCGCCGCGCCGTGAGCGGCGCGGCGGCCGGCGGGGCTTACTGGTAGCCCTTGGGGAAGGGGTCCGGCACCATCAGCTCGGGCGATTCCGCCACCACCTTGAAGCTGCCGTCGGGCTGGCCTTCGGCGATGCGGGCCTTGCTGTACAGGTGGTGGTTCTCGTGGATCTTCACGTAGCCTTCGGGCGCGGTCGGCAGCTCGATGCCCGGCGAGGCGGCGACGACCTTGTCGACGTCGAAGCTGCCTGCCTTCTCGACCGCCGCCTTCCACAGCCAGGGGCCGAGATAGGCCGCCTGGGTGACGTCGCCGATCACCGCCTTCGGCCCGTAGGCCTTCTTGAAGGCTTCGACGAAGGCCTTGTTGTTGGCGTTGTCGAGCGACTGGAAGTACTTCATCGAGGAATAGAAGCCGGCGAAGTTTTCGCCGCCGACGCCCAGCATCTCGTCCTCGGTCACCGACAGCGTCAGCAGGAACTGCTTCGCGCCGGTGATGCCGGCCGCCTTCAACTGCTTGTAGAAGGCCACGTTCGAGCCGCCCACCACCGCGGCGAAGATGCAGTCCGGCTTGGCGATCTTGATCTTGTTGATCAGCGAGTTGAAGTTGGTGTGGCCGAGCGGGTAGTACTCCTCGCCGACGATCTTGCCGCCCTGGAAGGCCTCGACGTGCTTGCGCGCGATCTTCATCGAGGTGCGCGGCCAGATGTAGTCGGAGCCGATCAGGAAGAAGGTCTTGGCGCTTTTTTCCTGCTTGGCCCAGTCGAGGCCGTAGAGGATCTGCTGGGTCGCTTCCTGGCCGGTGTAGATGACGTTCTTCGACTGCTCCAGGCCTTCGTAGAAGGTCGGGTAGTAGAGCAGGCCGTTTTCCTTCTCGAAGATCGGCAGCACCGCCTTGCGCGAGGCCGAGGTCCAGCAGCCGAACACGGTGGCGACCTTGTCGTTGACCAGCAGCTTGCGCGACTTCTCGGCGAAGGTCGGCCAGTCGGAGGCGCCGTCTTCCTTGATGACGCGGATCTTGCGGCCGAGGATGCCGCCCATCGCGTTGATCTGGTCGATGGCGAGCTGTTCGGCCTGGATCGAGCCGGTCTCGGAGATCGCCATGGTGCCGGTGGCCGAGTGCAGCTGGCCGACCACGACCTCGGTGTCGGTGACGGCCAGGCCGGTGGTATTGACCTGGGCGGTGGGCAGCGCGGCGGCATGGCCGATGCGGGACATCGCCAGGGCGAGCGGGAGGGCTGCGGCGCCGAGCATGAACTTGCGGCGCTGGGAGGAGGGCAGGTGCTGGTCGGACATGGATCGCTCCTTGATGGGTGGGCGGCGGTGCGGGAGGCGGGACGGCTCGGCGTCTCGCTGCGGTGCACAAACTACCCATCGGGCGCCATGCGGCGAATACGTCAAACGACGTATGGGGATGCGCAGGCGGCGGCGCTATGGTTTTGTGCAGCGCACAGGCGCCGCGCGCGGGCATTCGTCTTCCATACTGGTGCATGAGCGCGGGCAGGATGCGCCGACACGGTGCGAACCGGCGCGCGCTGCGAACCGTGGAGGGCCGCGGTGCCGTCCCCGGGGCCCGTGTGCCGTACGGGAACGCCTTTTGCTGAACCTCGGGCTTGCCCCGATCCTTTTCTCTCGCCGCCTATCGCCGTGACCGCTCCTGCCACCCAGCGCATTCTCCCCATCCGCCGCGAGTACAACGCCTGGGTCGCGGACGAGACGCTGGAGGACTACGCCCTGCGTTATGCGCCGCTCGGCTTCCGCAAGTGGTCGTTCTCGCGCATCGCCAATACCGCGCTCGGCGCGGTGTCCTTTCTCGCCCTGGAGGCGATCGGCGGCACCATCGCGCTGAACTGGGGCTTCACCAACGCGGTGTGGGCGATCGGCCTGGTGGCGCTGGTGATCTTCCTCACTGGCCTGCCGATCAGCTACTACGCCGCGCGCGAGGCGCTGGACATGGACCTGCTGACGCGCGGCGCCGGCTTCGGCTACATCGGCTCGACCATCACCTCGCTGATCTACGCCTCCTTCACCTTCATCTTCTTCGCCATCGAGGCGGCGATCATGGCGTTGGCGCTGGAACTATGGTTCGGCCTGCCGCTGCAGTGGGGCTATCTGCTCAGTTCGCTGGTGGTGATTCCGCTGGTCACGCACGGCATCACCTGGATCAGCCGCCTGCAGGCGTGGACCCAGCCGGTGTTCGTCGTGCTGCTGCTGACGCCCTTCTTCTTCATGCTGGTGCGCGAGCCCGAGCTGTACGTGGCCTTCACCGAATTCGGCGGCCGCCACGGCAACAGCTTCGACTGGCTGGCGGTCGGGGCCGGCTGTACCGTGGCGGTGGCGCTGATCTCGCAGATCGGCGAGCAGGTCGACTTCCTGCGCTTCCTGCCGCCGCCGGGCAGGCGCAACACGCTGCGCTGGTGGGCGTCGGTGATCGCCGCCGGGCCGGGCTGGATCATCCCCGGCGCGCTGAAGATGCTGGGCGGCGCCTTCCTCGCCTTTGTCGCGCTGCAGGCGATGGTGCCGCCCGACAAGGCCTTGCAGCCGACGCAGATGTACCTGGCCGGCTTCGGCCACGTGGTGGACGATCCGCGCGCCGCGGTGGCGCTGGCCTGCGTCTTCGTCATCATCTGCCAGGTCAAGATCAACGTCACCAACGCCTATGCCGGCTCGCTGGCCTGGTCGAACTTCTTCTCGCGCCTGACCCACAGCCATCCCGGACGGGTGGTATGGCTGATCTTCAACGTGCTGATCGCCTTGATGCTGATGCTGCTGGGGGTGTTCGAGGCGCTGGAACAGGTGCTCGGCGTGTATGCCAGCGTGGCGGTGGCCTGGATCGGCGCGGTGGTGGCGGATCTCGTCGTCAACAAGCCGCTCGGCCTGTCGCCGCGCCACATCGAGTTCAAGCGCGCCTACCTGTACGACATCAATCCGGTCGGCGTCGGTTCGATGCTGGCCGGTTCGGTGCTCGGCATCGTCGCCTTCGGCGGCCATCTGGGCGCCGCGGCGCAGGCTTTCGCGCCCTTCATCTCGCTCGGCACCGCCTTCGTGCTGGCGCCGCTGATCGCCTGGGCCAGCGGCGGCCGTTATTACCTCGCCCGGCCGCGCGAAACGCAGTGGCGGCCGGCGCAGCAACTGCGCTGCGTGGTGTGCGAGAACCGCTTCGAGTCCGAGGACATGGCGCAGTGCCCAGCCTACGGCGGCGCGATCTGTTCGCTGTGCTGCACGCTGGATGCGCGCTGCCGCGACCGCTGCAAGCCGGCACCTGGCTTGTTCGGGCGCCTGGCGGCGCGGATGGCAGGCTGGATGCCGTCGCCGGCTTCGGCGCGGGTGGCGCGGCGGGTGGGGCAGTTCCTGCTGGTGTTCTCGGTCTGCAGCCTGGTGCTGGCCGCGGTGGTGGCGCTGGTCTACCAGCAGGAGCTGATCGCCGCCGAGGCCGGCGAAACCGATCTCGGCATCGCCTTCGTGCGCATCTTCGCGGTGCTGGTGCTGCTCGCCGCGCTCGGCATCTGGTGGCTGGTCCTGGTCAATGAAAGCCGGCGGGTGGCGCAGGAGGAGTCCGAGCGCCAGAACCAGCTGCTGCTGCGCGAGATCGAGGCCCACCGCGACACCGACGCCAAGCTGCAGCAGGCCAAGGAAGACGCCGAGGCCGCCAATGCGGCCAAGAGCCGCTACGTGCGCGGCATCAGCCACGAGCTGCGCACGCCGCTCAACACCATTCTCGGCTACTGCCAGATCATGCTGCGCGACACCGACCTGCCGCGCCGGCGGCGCGACGCGATCTCCACCATCCAGCGCAGCGGCGAGCACCTGCTGGGGCTGATCGACGGCCTGCTCGACATCGCCAGCATCGAGGCCGGCCGCCTGCAGTTCAGGCGCGAGGAAATCCGCTTCGGCGAATTCCTCGCCCACATCGAAAAGATGTTCCGTCTCGAAGCGGTGAGGAAGGGGCTGGATTTCCGCTCCGAGTTCAGCGACGGCATGCCCGAAGTGGTGCAGGGCGACACCGGCCGCTTGCGCCAGATCCTGATCAACCTGCTCGCCAACGCGGTGCGCTATACCGAGCGCGGCGAAGTGCGGCTGAAGATCGCCTGGCGAAGCGAGACCGCGGTGTTCGAGGTCTGCGATACCGGCTGCGGCATCGCGCAGGAGGACATGGAGCGCATCTTCCTGCCCTTCGAGCGTGGCGCCGGTGCTGGCGTGGCCAGCGTACCCGGCACGGGCCTGGGGCTGACGATCACCCGCCTGCTGGTCGAACTCGCCGGCGGCCAGCTCACCGTCAGCAGCACGCCGGGGCGCGGCAGCGTGTTCCGCGTCAAGCTTCACCTGCCGCGCGTTGCCCGGCCGAAGCTGGCGCTGCGGCCCGAGCGCGAGATCCGCGGCTATGCCGGCCGCCGCCGCTGCCTGCTGGTGGTGGATGACCAGCCCGGCCAGAGCCGGCTGATCGCCGACATGTTGCGGCCGCGCGGCTTCCTGGTGCATGAATGCCGGCATCCGGACGAAGTGCCGGGCCTGCTCGGCAGCTTGCAGCCCGACTTGGTTTTCCTCGATGTGTCGATGCCGGTGCTCGACGGCTGGACGCTGTGCCGCCGGCTGCGCGACGCCGGTCACGGCATGCCGATCGTGATGGTTTCGGCCAATGCCTACGAGAACCTGCCGCAGCGGCGCGAGGCGGCAGGCTGCGATGACTTCATCGTCAAGCCGGTGCTGGAAACCGAACTCTTTGCGTGCCTGAGCGCCTGGCTGGGGCTGCGCTGGATCTATGCGGACGCCCAGGCGGGCGGAGAGACCGGCGCGGGCGCCGGGCATACCATGCCGGTGCCTTCGCCGGTGCCGCATGCACTGCAGCGGAGCATGGGAGTGGCCGGCGATGCCTTGCTGACGGTCACTGATCTCCTCTCTGCGGTACCTGACTCCGGGCTGTCGGGGCTGTCTGCACGCGTCCGTGCCGAGCTGCGCGACCTGGCCGATCTGGGCCACCTGCAGGGCTTGGTCCGCCGCCTCGACGAACTCGAGGTGCTGCACCCCGAACTGCAGGCGCCGCTTGCCTCGCTGCGTGAAATGACACTCGCTCTACGCTTCGACGCCCTGCTGCGAGTGCTGGATGAGGCTGCCGATGACTGAGACGAATGCCACTGCGCGTGAGCGCGCGGTCGTGCTGCTGATCGACGATGCGCCCGACACGGTGCGCATGATCGCCGAGGCGCTCGACGACGCCGGCTATACCGTGCTGGTGGCAACCGACGGCGTTACCGCGCTGAAGCGGGTCGGGCGCGTCATTCCCGACGCGGTGCTGCTCGATGCCTGCATGCCGGGCATGGATGGTTTCGAGACTTGCCGCCGGCTCAAGCAGGTATCGGGCATGCGCACCGTGCCGGTGATCTTCATGACCGGGCTGGCGGAAACCGAGCGCTTGGTCGAAGGTTTGTCGGCCGGCGGCATCGACTACCTGGTGAAGCCTGTGGTACCCGACGAGTTGGTTGCCCGGCTGCAGGCCCATCTGCGTGTCGCGCGAGAAATGAATGCCGCGATCAGCGCCCGCGGCAGTGAGGCGTCGGCGGAAAGTGCGTCACCGGGCCTGCTGCCGAATCCGCTGACTCCGCGCGAAATGGACGTGCTGGAATGGGTGGCGCGCGGCAAGACCAACCGCGACGTGGCGGAAATCCTCGACATGAGCCCGCGCACCGTCAACAAGCATCTCGAGCACATTTACGAGAAGCTCGGAGTGGAAACGCGGACCGCCGCGGTCGCCCAGTTCGCGCGGCTGGCACGTCCCTGAGCGGTCTTCAGCCACCCTGCATCTTGCGCCGTGCCTCGTGGATTTCCTGCGCCTCGACGCTCAGCGTGGCGGTCGGCCGCGCCAGCAGGCGGGGAATGCCGATCGGTTCGCCGGTGTCCTCGCACCAGCCGTAGCTGCCGTTGTCGATGCGGGCCAGGGCCTCGTCGATCTTGTGCAGCAGCTTGCGTTCGCGGTCGCGCACGCGCAGTTCCAGCGTGTGGTCTTCTTCGAGCGAGGCGCGGTCGGACGGGTCGGGCGTGCTCTCGAACTCCTGCAGGTGCAGGGTGGTGCGGTGGGCGGACTCCAGCAGCGCGTCGCGCTCGCGCTCCAGCAGGGCGCGGAAGAAAGCCAGTTGCCGGGCGGACATGTAGTCGTCGGCGGGGGCCTGGCGAATCTCGGCTTCGCTCGGCAGGGAGTCGGCGGCGGTCGCATTCATGGTGTTTCCTCCTTATGGCTGCGCTGCGTTCCGAACCTGGGTTCGCGCGCCTTGCGGTCGAAAAAGCCCCGACACCATACACGTCTATCGAGTTGCGTGGCTGTGGGAAATTCCCTCGATAGGGGTGCTTCGTCTTGTGGGTGGCAGTACAAACGCATACTGCATGTGCGATTGGCATGGTTTGTGCATCGCAGCAGGATGCACGGTATCAGGCAAGTCTGATGCGCGCTATCACGGCTGTGTGATTTCCGTACGCGAAGTGTGCTGTTAACTTGAGAAAAGCGCACGCAAAGTCGTTCGCCGGCCTGTTTGCCATCGATTTGCCCGATTCCCGTTCCGCTTCTTTTTCCTGCCACCCACAGCTTTCTCCGGAGCCAAAAAATGATAAAGAGACACCCTCGCGGTAAGACGCTCGCCATCGTCTGTGCCTTTGCCGCCCTGCCGGCCGTCGCCCAGGCGGCGACCTGGAGCGACACCTTCATCGGCTATCGCTACGGTACCGACTTCCGCGAGCCCAACAACACCGAGAAGGTGCGCAAGCATGTGCTGCAGCTCACCCATGCCAGCGGCTATTCGATCGGGCAGCATTTCGTGAACCTCGACGTCTTCCAGTCCGACGACAAGGATCCGACGACGCGCAACGGCAGCAACGGCGCCACCGAGTTCTACCTGACCTACCGTCACCAGTTCCATCTGAGCAAGATCTTCGACCGCAGCCTCGCCTTCGGTCCGGTCAAGGAAGTCGCGCTGACCGCCGGTTTCGACCTCAACACCAAGAACACCACCTTCGCGCCGCGCAAGCGTCTGCTGGTCATCGGCCCGACGCTGAAGTTCGACGTGCCGGGCTTCCTCGACGTCAGCCTGCTGTACGGCAAGGAATGGAACCACTGCGGCCTCGGCTCGCCCGCCTGCCCGAAGAGCGACATCGCTTTCGACCCGCAATGGATCCTGAGCGCGGCCTGGGGCATCCCCTTCAACGCCGGTCCGGTGCCGCTGAAGTTCCAGGGCTTTATCAACGTCAACAGCGAAAAGGGCAAGGACTACGCCGGCGTCGAGACCAAGACCGAAACCCTGATGCGCACTTCGCTGATGGTCGACGTCGGCCAGATGGCCTGGGGCAAGAAGAACACTTTCCTGATGGGCGTGGGCTACGAATACTGGCGCAACAAATTCGGCAACCATGCCTTCGCCAATGGCGATCAGAAGCCGGGCATCAAGACCACGGCGCCGATGTTCCAGATGGAACTGCACTTCTGAGAGGTTCGCAGGAGCATTTGATCGGAAACGGGGCGCTCGCCCCGTTTTGTTTGCCTTGATTGCCTATCAACTAGTAGGTAGTATCGCGCCGACCAATCCGATACGACGCATCCGATGAGCGCTCCCGGCACCCGCGAATCCCTGCTGAAGACGGCCGAGTCGCTGCTGCGATCCAAGGGCTATGCGGCCTTCAGCTATGCCGACCTTGCACAGGCGATCGGCATCCGCAAGGCGAGCATCCACTACCACTTTCCCACCAAGGAGGATCTGGGTGTGGCGGTGGTGGAGGCCTATGTCGAAGGCGTCGTGCAGACCTTCGCCGGCATCGAGGCCGAATTCGCTGCGGTTGCGGATCGCCTGGAGGCTTTTGCCGGTGTGTTCAAGGTTGGCAAGCAGGAGGGCCAGTTGCCGCTGTGCGGCGCGCTGGCGGCAGAGATGGCCGTGCTGCCGGAGCGGCTGCAGCTGCTGACCCGGCATTTCTTCCAGTTCCAGATCGACTGGTTGACGAAGGTGCTGGACGAGGGCGTGAAGCGCAGCGAGATCCCTTCGGGCATCGACACCAGGACCCGTGCGCACCAGCTTCTCAGCCAGATGGAAGGGGCGAGCTTCGTCGACTGGGTGCTGCAAGGCGATGGTCGTTTCGATACCGGCATCCTGTTGCGCATCGCGGGTGTGGATGAATCCGCGCGGCCTCATGAGCGGCCGCCGCCGGGCTGAGCGCCGTATCCCGAACTTCGCCGGATGATTGGCACCGCGGCCGCAGGACGAGGCCAGCGGGCGAGGTCGCAGACATGAGGCAGCCTCCAAGGCCGCCCGCTTTGAGGAGACATCATCGATGAATGGCAACGAGACCGCGGCATCGCAGGATGCCGCCGGGGCGGAAAGGCATGGCTCGCTCATCGTCCTGCTGACGGTCGCCACCATGCTGGCCTTTGCGGCCAATTCGCTGCTCACCCGGCTGGCCTTGCAGACGACATCCATCGACCCGACATCCTTCATCGTCGTCCGCCTCGCCTCGGGTGCGGCGATGCTGGCGCTGATCGTGATGCTCCAGCGCCTCAGGCTGCCGTCACTGCAGAAATCATGGCCGTCCGCCGTGCTGCTGTTCATCTATGCGGTGGCTTTTTCCTTCGCCTATCGCGGCATCGACACCGGCGCGGGGGCGCTGCTGCTGTTCGCCAGCGCGCAACTGACGATGATCGCCTACGGCTATGCCCGCGGCGAGCGTGCCAGCCTGCCGGGCGTGCTGCTGGCACTCGCCGGTCTGGTGGCTTTCCTGGCGCCGGGCGCGTCGGCGCCGGCGCTGCTGCCCGCCGGGCTGATGACGATCGCCGGCATCGCCTGGGGCGGCTTCTCGCTGCTCGGGCGCTTCAGCCAGGACACGCCGGTGGGCAACACCGCCAGCAGCTTCATCTGGGCCCTGCCGCTGGCGCTCGGCCTGATGTTCCTGCAGCGCGACGCCATCCGGCTGGACGGCGTCGGCGTGGCCTACGCGCTGCTGTCCGGCGCCGTGATGTCGGGGCTGGGCTATGCGGTGTGGTACTGGGTCCGGGTGCGGATGACCGCGATCGCCGCCGGTTCGGTGCAACTGAGCGTGCCGGTGCTCAGTGCCCTGCTCGGCATGATGATGCTCGGCGAGCACCTTGGCGCGGAGCGCTGGCTGGCGGGCGCGGCGGTGCTGGCCGGCGTGGCGATCACCACCTTGTCGGCGGCCAGGCGTGCCCGACAACGCAAGGGCTGAAGCCGTCCCGCCGGCATCCGCCGCGGTCTGCCCGGTGTGCCGGGGCGCCGACGTGCGCCCCTTCATGTGCGTCGAAGGGCGGGACTATCTGCGCTGCGGACGCTGCGAGGCGACTTTCCTGCTGCCCGCGCAGCACCCTGCGGCGGCAGCCGAGCGGGCGGAGTACGAGCTGCATTGCAACGATGCCGCCGATCCAGCCTATCGCCGTTTTCTCGGCCGCTTGGCCGCGCCGCTGCTGGCACGATTGGCGCCGGCGAGCACGGGACTGGACTACGGCTGCGGCCCCGGCCCGGCATTGGCCGGCATGCTGCGCGCAGCCGGGCATGCGGTGGCGCTGTACGACCCCTTCTTCGTGCCGGATGCCACCGCGCTGGCGCGAAGCTACGACTTCATCACCTGCACCGAGGTCGCGGAGCATTTCCATGATCCGGCAGCCGAATTCGCCCGCCTCGACGGCCTGCTGCGGCCCGGCGGCTGGCTGGCGGTGATGACCTGTTTCCAGACCGACGATGCCCGCTTCGCCGGCTGGCATTACCGCCGCGACCCGACGCACGTGGTGTTCTACCGCGAGGCGACCTTCCGCTGGCTGGCGGATCGTTTCGGCTGGTTGTGCGAAGTGCCGTGCAAGGACGTGGCGCTGATGAAGAAAGCGCAGGGCGGCGACACGCCCTAAGGCAGGGCGCCGGCCGCTGCGGCTTCGGCCTGCGGGATTGGGACACGGCAGCAGGTTCGATGCACTCGGCGGCCTTGTCCCTAGACGCCGATCGAGTTCATGCACCGAGATGGTGCAAGTCTTCGATCGCGGACTGTCCGACTGCCTGCCATCGACCGTTCCGGTGCCGGAGTGGCGCTGAAATTTCCTTGATCGACAAGCAGATACGGCCTTCCTGCCAGTGCTGGAACGCCGTTTGCTTATCGTCCGGGATGAACGCCGTAAGCACGCCCGAAACCCATGCCCTGGCCGAGCAGCTCGCCGGCCGCGGCTGGCGGGCCGAATTGCGCCTTGGCTATGAGCGGCGCGGCGGGCGGACGGTGCTGGCGCGCCGCGAACATGTCGGACCGCTGGTGGTGCAGCGGCCGCTGTATCCCGAAGGAGAGGCGGTATGCCACACCATTCTGGTGCATCCGCCGGCGGGGATTGCGGGCGGCGACCGCCTGAGCGTCGATCTCGACGTCGGGCCGGGCGCGCATGCGCTGGTGACCACCCCGGGCGCGGGCAAGTGGTACCGCAGTGCGGGGCAGACGGGCTCGCTGGCGCAGCGCATCGAAGTCGCTGCCGGCGGCGTCTGCGAATGGTTGCCGCAGGAGAGCATCGTCTTCGATGGCGCGCTGGGCGAGCTGTCTACCGACGTGCGCCTGCATGGCGACGCCTGCTTCGTCGGCAGCGAGATGCTGTGCTTCGGGCGCACCGCGTCCGGCGAGCGCTTCAACCATGGCGAACTGGCGATGCGCACCCGGATCGAGCGCGACGGCCGTCCGCTGTGGCTCGAACGCGGTGTGCTGGCGGGCGGCAGCGCCTTGCTCGGCGTGGCGGTCGGCATGCAGGGGCAGCCGGTCGGCGGCAGCTTCGTCGTCGCTTCGCCGCACTGTGATGGTGCATTGCTCGAATGCTGGCGCGGCATCGAAACCGAGGCGGGTCAGGGCGCGGTGACGCTGCTGCCCGGCCTGCTGCTGGCGCGCTGGCTGGGGCCGGTCTGCGAGCCGGGGCGGGCGTGGTTCGCGCGCCTGTGGGCTGCGGCGCGGCCGGTGGTGGCGGGGCGGGAAGCGCAGACCCCGCGCATCTGGAATACCTGATCAATTGTGTTGCAGGCGGCGCCGGGCGCCGCGGAGAGGACGATGGAACTGACGCCACGCGAGAAGGACAAGCTGCTGATCTTCACCGCCGGCCTGCTGGCCGAGCGGCGGCGCGCACGGGGCCTGAAGCTGAACTACCCGGAGGCCGTGGCCTTGATCACCTGCGCGATCCTGGAAGGTGCGCGCGACGGCCGCACGGTGGCCGAACTGATGAGCCACGGCGCGACGCTGCTGAGACGCGAGGACGTGATGGAAGGGGTGCCGGAGATGATCCCGGACATCCAGGTCGAGGCGACGTTTCCGGACGGTACCAAGCTGGTGACCGTGCATGCACCGATTGTCTGACCCCCTTTGGATGGCCTCACCGTCCGCTCCTGCCAATACGCCTCCACCCGCATGCCGGACATACGTTTGACCATGCTTCAAGGATTCAAGGAGAAATAGCATGATCCCCGGAGAATTCTTCGTCGCCGACGGCGACATCGAACTCAATGCCGGTCGCGCCACGCTGAGTCTGGCGGTGAGCAATACCGGCGACCGCCCGATCCAGGTCGGCTCGCACTACCACTTCGCCGAGACCAATGCTGCGCTGGCCTTCGATCGCGCGGCGGCGCGCGGCTTCCGGCTGAACATCGCGGCGGGCACGGCGGTGCGCTTCGAGCCGGGGCAGTCGCGCACCGTCGAGCTGGTGGCGCTGGCCGGCGAGCGCGAAGTGTATGGCTTCAACGGCCAGGTCATGGGAGCACTGGGCGAGCCCCCGCGCTCATTGCATTCGCTGCCATCCATGGGGGCGCAGGCTTCCCGCGGGGCGGCCCGGCAGGAGGCCTGAGATGGCAAGGATATCGCGCCGCGCCTATGCGGAAATGTTCGGCCCGACGGTGGGCGACCGCGTGCGGCTGGCGGACACCGAACTCGTGATCGAGGTCGAGAAGGACTGGACGATCTACGGCGAGGAAGTGAAGTTCGGCGGCGGCAAGGTGATCCGCGACGGCATGGGCCAGGGCCAGGACGTGGCGGCCAACATCGCGGACACCCTCATCACCAATGCGCTGATCGTCGATGCGGTGACCGGCATCGTCAAGGCCGACGTCGGTCTCAAGGACGGGCGCATCTGGCGCATCGGCAAGGGAGGCAACCCGGACATCCAGCCGGGGGTGACGATTCCGGTCGGCGCCGGTACCGAGGTCATCGCCGGCGAGGGCATGATCCTGACCGCCGGCGGCATCGACAGCCACATCCACTGGATCTGCCCGCAGCAGATCGAGGAAGCGCTGACCAGCGGCGTCACCACCATGCTGGGCGGCGGCACCGGGCCGGCGACCGGCACTTTCGCCACCACCTGCACGCCGGGGCCGTGGCACATCCACCGCATGCTCGAAGCGGCCGATGCCTTTCCGATGAACATGGGCTTCTTCGGCAAGGGCAACGCCAGCCTGCCGGCACCGCTGAAGGAACAGGTGGTGGCCGGTGCGATCGGCCTGAAGCTGCACGAGGACTGGGGCACGACGCCGGCGGCGATCGACAACTGCCTGACGGTGGCCGACGAGATGGACGTGCAGGTCGCGATCCACTCCGACACGCTCAACGAATCCGGCTTCGTCGAGACCACGCTGGCGGCGTTCAAGGGCCGGACCATCCATACCTTCCACACCGAAGGCGCGGGCGGCGGCCATGCGCCGGACATCATCAAGGCGATCAGCCGTCCGAACGTGCTGCCGTCGTCCACCAACCCGACGCGTCCCTACACGGTCAACACCATCGATGAGCACCTCGACATGCTGATGGTGTGCCACCACCTCGACCCGGCGATCGCCGAGGACGTCGCTTTCGCCGAGTCGCGCATCCGGCGCGAGACCATCGCCGCCGAGGACATCCTGCACGACACCGGCGCGTTCTCGATGATGTCGTCGGATTCGCAGGCGATGGGACGGGTCGGCGAAGTGGTGATCCGCAGCTGGCAGACCGCGCACAAGATGAAGCTGCAGCGCGGCGCCCTGCCCGAGGACGAGGGCAGCGGCAACGACAACTTCCGCGTGCGCCGCTACATCGCCAAATACACCATCAACCCGGCGATCACGCACGGCATCGGACACGTCGTCGGCTCGATCGAGGAAGGCAAGCTCGCCGACCTGGTGCTGTGGCGGCCGGCCTTCTTCGGCGTCAAGCCGAGCCTGGTGCTGAAGGGCGGCATGATCGCGGTGGCGGCGATGGGCGACCCCAATGCCTCGATCCCGACGCCGCAGCCGGTGCATTACCGGCCGATGTTCGGCGCCTTCGGCAAGGCGCTGGCGACGTCGGTGACCTTCGTGTCGCAGGCCGCGCTGGCCAATCCGGCGGTGGCGGCGCTCGGCCTGGGCAAGCCGCTGGTCGCGGTCAAAGGCTGCCGCACGGTGCAGAAGCGCGACATGGTGCTCAACGACGCCACGCCGGAGATCGAAGTCGATCCCGAAACCTACGTCGTCCGCGCCGATGGCGAGCACCTGGTGTGCGAGCCGGCGGACACGCTGCCGATGGCGCAGCGCTATTTCCTGTTCTGAATCCAGCCATGACGACTATCCTGACTCCAGACACCGGCGCGCCGGCCACCGGAATGCCGGCCAACGATACCCGGGCCGAAACCGCCGCGGTGCTGCTGATCGAATCGCTTTACGAGGGCAGCGAAGCGGCGGCCGAGGTGCTCGAACTCGACTTCAACTACCGCACCAAGAGCCGGCTGCGCGCGAAGCTGGTGTCGGGCGCCGAGGCCGGGCTGTTCCTGCCGCGCGGCACCATCCTGCGCGGCGGGCAGAAGCTGCGGGCCAGGGACGGCCGCATCGTCGAAGTCCGCGCCGCGGCCGAAGAGCTGATCGAAGCGCGCTGTGCCTCGGCGGTCGAACTCGCCCGTGCGGCCTACCACCTGGGCAACCGCCACGTCGCGGTGCAGGTCGGCAGCGACGCCGGCGGCGACTGGCTGCGCATCCAGGACGACCATGTGCTCGAAGGCATGCTCGCCGGCCTGGGCGCGCAGTTGGTGAAGCTGAATGCGCCGTTCGAGCCCGAGGCCGGCGCCTATGCCCACGGCCATCAGCACCCCGGCGACGGCAGCGGCGCACGCATCCATATGATGGCGGGGCGTTGAGCGTGGACATGTCCGCCGGTCCGCCGGCACTGAACGGCGGCCTGCTGCCGCTGCTGCGCCTGCTGCAATTGAGCAGTCCGGCGCTGCCGGTGGGTGCCTACACCTATTCGCAAGGCCTGGAATGGGCGGTGGAAAGCGGTGTCGTGGGCAAGGAGGCGGATGCCGCGGCATGGATCGGCGACCTGCTCGAATGGAGCCTGGCGCGTTTCGAGGCCCCGCTGCTGGCCTGCCAGATCGGTGCCTGGGCGCGGGGCGACGATGCCGAGGTCGCGCGCCTCAACGACGATTTCCTCGCCAGCCGCGAGAGCGCCGAACTGCGCGCCGAAACCGTGCAGATGGGCTGGTCGCTGGTGCGCCTGCTGGCCGAGCTCGATGCCTTCGCCACGCTGCCCGGCTGGCGCGAACGCCTGCTCGCCATCGACACGCCGGCCTTCCCGACCGCCTGGTCGGCGGCCGCCGCGGCCTGGCAGGTGCCGGCCGCGCAGGCGCTGGCCGCCTACCTGTGGGCCTGGGCCGAGAACCAGGTGATGGCGGCGGTGAAATGCGTGCCGCTGGGCCAGAGCGCCGGCCAGCGCCTGCTCGCCGCGCTGGGCGAGCGCATCGTGCCGCTGGTGGAGGTGGCGCTGTGCCTGCCCGAGGCGCGCTGGAGCAACTACACCCCCGGCCTGGCGATCGCCAGCAGTCGGCATGAAACCCAATACACGAGGCTTTTCAGATCATGAACATGCATGTCCCCAATCGGCGCGGCCCCTTGCGCGTCGGCATCGGCGGCCCGGTCGGTTCGGGCAAGACCGCGCTGACGCTGGCGCTGTGCCTGACGCTGCGCGACAAGTACGACATCGCCGTCGTCACCAACGACATCTACACCGCCGAGGACGCCCAGTTCCTGGTGCGCAACGAGGCGCTGGCGCCGGAGCGGATCATCGGCGTCGAGACCGGCGGCTGTCCGCATACCGCGATCCGCGAGGACGCCTCGATCAACCTGGAGGCGGTGGATCGCCTCAATGCCCGCTTTCCGGGGCTGGACATCATCTTCGTCGAATCCGGCGGCGACAACCTGGCGGCGACCTTCTCGCCGGAACTGTCCGACCTGACGATCTACGTCATCGACGTTTCCGCCGGCGACAAGATCCCGCGCAAGGGCGGGCCGGGCATTACCCGCAGCGACCTGCTGGTCATCAACAAGATCGACCTCGCGCCGCTGGTCGGCGCATCGCTGGACGTCATGGAACGGGACGCGTGCAAGATGCGCGGCCCGCGCCCCTTCGTCTTCTCCAATCAGAAGACGGGGCAGGGGCTGGTCGAGATCATCGGCTTCATCGAGCGCCAGGGCATGCTGGTGGCCGGCTGAGCTGGCGGTTCCCGGCGGCTGGCTGCGGGCGACCGGCTGCGGGCTGCCGCCCGGCCGCGAAGGGAGGTTCCGGCCTGGGAGGCCCTTGCGCAGTGGCGGCTTCCGGAAGTGGCGATCCTGTCGGTCAGGTCTTCGCGGAGGAACCCGGCACGTTTTGCCCGGCATCCTCGACCCCTGGCGTGTCCCGCACAAACCATTCGGTGAGCGGCCGCAGTTCGCCGAGCGCGCCGAGAGCGCGGTCGACAGCGTCGTGGTTGCCCCACACCACGTCGGCCAGTTCGCCGCCGGCGGCGCGTTGTTCGATGTCGCCGCAATACAGGCCGAGTTCGCGCTGCACGTAGAAGCCGTAGGTCCGGCAGGCGACCGGGCGCTGGGCGTAGACCGGACAGGCGCCTTCGATTTCGTCCAGCATCGGACACACGATGGGGCGCGACGGCGCGGCGGCAAGCCGGGCGAGCTTGTCGCCGATCCCGGCCAGGCGCGACGGTGGCAGGGTGGCGAGGCCTTGTTTCAGCAAGGCCCACTCGGCCGCGCTCAGCCGCGGGACATCGGCCAGCTGCCGGCAACAGGTGGCGCAGCCGCGCGCGCACTGCCAGTCGGGGTGGGATTGACGGATGGCCGCGACACGCGCGTCGATGTCGGCGTGGAGGCGGCGGAGCGGGGCGGGCGTGGCGTCGGGCATCTTCAGCGTGTTCAGGGTTGTCGTGCCGCACAGGCCGCGGCGCAGGGCTCGCGGCCTGTGCAGGAAGTCGTCGATCGGACGAGCCCGGGAGAATACGCCCAACGCGGCCGGCGGCGACCATCCTGCCGGGCCGATCCGGCAGTGGCCGCCGGCGTCGGGCGCCTTGGCGGACAACTTTGCTCACCAACGGAAGGTGCGCGTGCATGGAACGCGCTGCCCCTGCCGGAGATAATTCCATCGTTTCGATCGTCTGCGGCCCATAACCGAGCCCACACCACAGGACACCGTTCATGCCCTCTCGTCGCCCCGCTGCATCCGCCGCATTCTTGCTGGCCCTGGCCGGCCTTTCGCTCCCTGCCCACGCGGTCGACGACATCCGCCCCGGCCTGTGGGAGTTCCGCTCCACCCACCTGAGCCTGGGCGGTTTGCCCGACATGTCGTCGCAGATGGCCCAACTGCAGCAGCAGCTCAAGCTCCTGCCCGCCGAAACCCGCCGCATGCTCGAACAGGAGATGGCGCAGCGCGGCGTGAGCCTTGGCCAGGACGGTTCCGCCCGCACTTGTATCACGCCCGAGCAGGCGCGCCAGGACACGATCTATTCGGGCAAGGTGGAAGGCAACTGCACGCTGAGCGATGTCGCGAAGGCCGGCAATGCGGTCACCGGCACGCTGAAGTGTACCGGGCCGGACGCGACCGGCCGGTTCAGGGCCCAGGTCGATAGCCCCGAGCGCTTCACCACGCGGGTGACGATGCGCTCCACGCAAGGCGATCTCGATGTCGAAACCGCGGCGCGCTGGCTCGCTGCGAGTTGTGATAGTTGACTGCGGCGGCAACTGACCTCCGCAATCCGGCGGGGCAGGCGAGCGCGGCGCTCCAGTGGGCGCCCGGCACCCGATCGCCTGGCTGTGCACCGGCTCACGAACCGGCTTCCTTGGCTATACTGGAACCGACCCCAGTGCGGAGGATGCCATCATGTTCTGCCCCCAGTGCGGTAAGGAGAACGAGGCGGGCGCACGATTCTGCGGCCATTGCGGCGCGGCCGTCGGCGAACCCGCACCCGAGCCCCCGCCGGCGCCGGGACGCCCTGTCGCGCCTGGCGAGCCTGTGCGTATCGTCGATCTCAGCCGCGCCGGCCCCGCTGTCTCGCCGGGGCTCAAATGGGGGGTGATCGCCGCCAGCGTGGTGTTCCCGATCGTCGGCATGGGCATGGGGCTGTATTACTGGATGCGTGCCGAGTCGCCGGAGAAGCTGGCGCTCGGCAAGACCTGGTTCTTCGTCGGCCTCGGCATCACTGTTTTCTACCTTTTGCTCGGTACCGAGCAGTATTGAGGGAGCCCGGACTCGTGAGTGCCCCGCTGGCCGCCATTGAACTTACCCGCCCGCGCGCGGCGGTGAACGTGCTGCGCAGCTACGGCGTGCTCATCGATGGCCGCAAGGTGGACAGCCTCGAAGCGGGTGCTACGCGGCGCTATGCCTTGCCGGCCGGCGCCCACGAGATCGGTGTGGAGATGGATTTCTACAAGAGCCTGCCGCTGATGCTCGAATTGCGTGCGGGCCAGACCGTGCGCCTGGAATGCGGCGAAAGAGCGCCCTTGCTCGGCCAGAGTGGACTGTCCTTGCGCGGGCTGGGCGCAGCGTTCGGTTCGATGCTGTCACCAAGCGACTATTTCTACCTGAGCGTCGTCGGCACCGAAGTGGCCGAGGCGCCTGCAGCCGGCTCCGCGACCGCAGCAGCGGACCGCATCACGCCTCCGCCGCGCCTGCAGGCGAGCGCCGAGCCGATGATCTTCCTGTCCTACCGCCGCGACGACACCGAACACATCACCGGCCGTATCCGCGACCGGCTCGGCATGTGCTTCGGCGAACACGCGATCTTCCGCGACGTCGACTCGATCCCGGCCGGCATGGACTTCGTGCGCAAGGTCGAGGAAACGATCCGGGTCGCGCATGCGATGGTGGCGATCATCGGTCCGCAATGGGCCGAGGCTACCGATCGCCAGGGCCGCCGCCGCCTCGATCAGGCCGACGATCCGGTGCGCTTCGAGCTCGAGACTGCGCTCGGCCTGGCGCTGCCACTGGTGCCGGTGCTCGTCAAGCAGGCCAGGATGCCCGCGCGCGAGGACTTGCCGGCCTCGCTCGCGGCGCTGCCCTCGATCAATGCCGTGATCATCCCGCCCGAGCCCTACTTCGCCGACGGCGTCAAGCGCCTGGCGGCAGCGATCGAGGCCTTGGTGGCGCCCGCCGCGCCGCCTACACCCGCGCGGCCGCAGTTCTGCGTCGCCTGTGGCCACCGGATTGCGCCTGGCCAGGTTTTCTGCACCCGCTGCGGGCAGCGGGTCTGATGCCGCGGTACCGCACGCACGCCGGCTCAAGTCCCCCAGGTCACCGGCACTGCTTCCTTCTGCGCGGTTTCGAGCATGTCGAGCAGCGGCCAGGCGCGCTGCGCGAGCCCGACCGGCGCCGCCATGCCGGTGCGGCCGGCTTCGCGGTCGGCGGCAACATCCTGTTCGGTGCGCTGGCGTTCGAGTTCGGCCTGGCGCGCGCGGTCTTCCTCGATCGCGGTGCGCAGGCAGACGATCGCGTCCGGCAACTGTTCGACCGTGACGATGCCCTGGCTGTCGGCAGCGTCCTTGCCCATGATGGCGATGAGCTTCTTCGCCGAGTCGCCCAGCATCAGCACGTCGGCGCTGGCGGAAGACTTGAAGGTGTAGAGCATGGCGATTCTCCTGGTGGTCAGGGTCGGTCTTACAGGCCTTTGACGGCGTAGATGCCCGGCGCGTTGCGCCAGTAGCCCTTGTAGTCCATGCCGCAGCCGAACAGGAAGCGGTCGGCGACGTCGAGGCCGCTGAAATCGGCACGCATGCCGGGGCTGGCCTTGCGCTCGTGCAGCTTGTGCACCAGCACCGCGGACAGCACTTCGGCGGCGCCTTCTTCCTTCAGGTGCTCGATGATGGCCTTCAGCGTGTGGCCTTCGTCGAGGATGTCGTCCAGCACCAGCACGCTGCGGCCGCGCAGATCCTGGGTCGGGCGCACGCGCCAGTCGAGCTGGGTGCCCTGCAGCGCATGGCCGTAGCGGGTGGCGTGCAGGTAGGCGACTTCGAGCGGGAACAGCAGGCGTGGCAGGATGCGTCCGGCGAGGATGAGGCCGCCGTTCATCACCGTATAGACCAGCGGATTGCGATCGGCCAGGCGCGCGGTGATTTCCGCTGCCATGCGGTCGAGCGCCGCTTCCACGGTGGCACCGTCGGCGAGACAGTCCGCTTCCTCGCGGGCGCGTTTGATTTCTTCCAGATCTGCTTGCATGTCGATGGGCCGCGGAGCCGCGCCTGGCGAATGTTCGGGCTCGTCATTCTAGCGCCGAACTGGAAACGGCGGCGGCATATGGTGCTGCATGTCCTTGTGTGGGTTCCGGCTGTGCGGTAGAAGAAGCGGATCTTTGCCCTGTTGCCTGGAACCGCCATGCCCATCCACGAAATCCGCCACCCGCTCGTGCGCCACAAGATCGGCCTGATGCGTGAAGGCGACATCAGCACCAAGAAATTCCGCGAGCTCACGGCCGAGATCGCGCGCCTGCTGGCCTATGAGGCCTGCAAGGATTTCCCGCTGGAAACGGTCGAAATCGACGGCTGGGCGGGTCCGGTCCGGATCGAGCGGATCAAGGGCAAGAAGGTCACCGTGGTGCCCATCCTGCGCGCGGGGCTGGGGATGCTCGACGGGGTGCTCGACATGGTGCCGAGCGCCAAGGTCAGCGTGGTCGGTATTGCACGCGACGAGGAAACCCTGCAGCCGGTGCCGTACTTCGAGAAGTTCGTCGGCCAGCTCGACGAGCGGATGGCGCTGATCATCGACCCGATGCTGGCCACCGGCGGCTCGATGGCGGCGACGGTCGATATGCTCAAGCGCAAGGGCTGCAGGCAGGTTCGCGCGCTGGTACTGGTGGCGGCGCCCGAGGGCATCGCGCTGATGAACGCGCAGCATCCGGATGTCGATGTCTTCACGGCCAGCATCGACAGCCACCTCGATGAGCAAGGCTACATCATTCCCGGGCTCGGCGATGCGGGCGACAAGATCTTCGGCACACGCCACGACTGATCTGCGGCGTGCCGTGGCGGACCTTGTTTCCGGGCAATGAGGCCGCCGGCCGGGCGGCAAGCGGGAAACGATGGCGCCGTTCAGGCCGACAGCGCGCGCTTCAGCGAGCGCAGCAGGCGCCGCAGCACCGGGACGGCGAACGGCAGCAGACGGCTGCCGCGCGCCTGGCGCAGCAGCAGCCAGCCCAGCCAGGCGCGCCGGGCCAGGCGCAAGGTGAGGCGAGGTTTGAACAGCAGCACGGTGATCACGCCGATCGACAGCAGCGGTACCTTCTCCTTCGCCCACGACAACTGGTCGCGCACGACGTCGAGGCGCGACAGGCCGGCTTCGATGCCGGCCAGGCGTGCCGTCATGTCTTCGCGCTGGGCCTCGGCGCGAAGCTGCAGGCGCTGCTTGCGCAGGGCGATGTCGACGAGTCGCGGGTCCATGGCGGAAAGCCGTTCAGTTGTCGTCGTCGGGTGCGCGCAGGGCATCCCGGTCGCGGGCGAGTTCGGCGAGGCTGGCGGCGAACAGCCGGCTGCCCTGCTTGAATTCGCGCGCCACGTTGGTGGCGGTGAATAGTGCACCGCCGAGGCAGATCGCGGTCGACAGGCCGAGTGCGAGCAGGCGGTGCTCCTCCCAGAACAGCACGGTCAGGAACACCATCAGGAAGACCAGGCCGAAGCCCAGCAGCAGTCCGCACAGCACGATGTTGATCGCCAGGCGGGCGAGGCGCAGTTTTTCTTCCTGCGCCTCGAGCGCCAGCAGTTCGAGCCGCGTCTGCAGTGTCTGCAGCGCGGCATCGGCGATGCCGCGCAGGCGTCCGGCCAGGCGCGGCTTGCGGGCCTGCTCCATCTTCGGCGTCAGCGGCGGCTGGCGAGCAGGCCGAGCAGGAAGGCGACGCCGGCGGCGACGCCCAGCGACTGCCAGGGGTGCTCATGCACGTAGTCGTCGGTGGCGCGGGCAGCTTTCTTGCTCGAATCGATCAGCGCGGCTTCGGCGTCGGACAGCTTGTCCTTGGCAGCGGCGAGGCGTTCGGTGATGCGGCCGCGAAGGTCGCCCAGCTTGTCGCCGGTCTGGTCGGCGGTCAGGGCAAGCAGATCTTCAGCGTCGGTGATGATGGCCTTGAGATCATCGACGAGCTTGTCTTTCGAGGGGATTGCAGCTTTGGCCATGGTATCTCTCCTTGTTCATCCGTCATGAATGATCGCGCTTCTGCGCGCCCATCCACAGGCTAACGCCGCAGGGGGGCAAAGGCAATGCAAAAGCGGGTAACAAAAAATGGGCGCGTGCCCTGAAATGGGCGCCAGTGCTGGCGCCGGAGGGTTGGTGCGGCGCAAAACCGCGTATAGTCCGATGAAGACCAACAGCCTGACGGCATCGTCCGGATACGCCATCCGTGTGGCGGGCGGCCAGCCAGGCAGCAATTCCCTTTCCCTCTGCCCGATGAGCATACATACCGAATCCGTGCCGCTGGCCGGTAACAAGATGTCCGGCGCGAAGCTGCCGGAATATCTGCGCCGCACCTATACCTGGGCTTACCTGAGCCCGCGCACCATGCCCTGGCTGGACCGGGCGCCGGTGGTGTCGGCGATCCTGTGGGGCAACGCCGGCCGCCTGATGCGCTGGGCGGCGGCGCAGTTCGCGCCGGGCGAGCATGTCTTGCAGGCGGCCTGCGTGTATGGCGATTTCTCGCCGATGCTGGCGCGGCGCGTCGGCCCGCAGGGGCGCCTGTCGATCCGCGACGTGGCGCCGATCCAGATCGACAACGTGCGGCGCAAGCTCGCCGGCCTGCCGCAGGCCGACGCCGAAGTGGCCGACCTCGTCGATCCCCTGCCCACACGCCATGACGCCGTGTGCTGTTTCTTCCTGCTCCACGAGGTGCCCGAGGCCGAGCGGCGGCGCATCGTCGCCAATCTGCTCGCGGCGGTGAAGCCCGGCGGCCGCGCGGTGTTCGTTGATTACCACCGGCCGCGCGCCTGGCATCCGCTGGCGCCGGTGATGGCGGGCGTGTTCCGCTGGCTCGAGCCCTTCGCCGAATCCCTGCTCGACGTGCCGCTGGAAACGCTCGCCGACGAGGCGGGCGACTTCGAATGGCACAAGGAGACCCGCTTCGGCGGCCTCTACCAGCTCGTGATCGCGCGCCGCCGCTGAAACGGTGCGCCCTATGGCGCCCAGTCGTAGTCGACGGTCAGCGGCGCGTGGTCCGAGAAGCGCTGTTCTTTGTAGATCGCCGCGGCGGCGGCGGTGTCGGCCAGGCCGGGCGTGGCGATCTGGTAGTCCAGCCGCCAGCCGACGTTCTTCGCCCAGGCCTGGCCGCGGTTCGACCACCACGTGTAGCAGGCATCGGTGGCCTCGGGGTGCAGCCGGCGATAGACGTCGATCCAGCCCTGCTCGTCGAACAGGCGGCTGAGCCAGGCGCGTTCCTCGGGCAGGAAGCCCGAGTTCTTCTGGTTCGATTTCCAGTTTTTCAGGTCGATCTCGCGGTGGGCGATGTTCCAGTCGCCGCACACCACGACTTCCTGGCCGCTGGCGGCGAGCGCGGCCATGTGCGGCAGGAAGCGGTCCATGAAACCGAACTTGATCTGCAGCCGCTCTTCTGAGCTGGAGCCCGACGGCAGGTACAGCGACACCACCGAGAGCTTGCCGAAATCGAGCTGCAGGAAACGGCCTTCGGCGTCGATGTCGGCGATGCCCAGGCCTTCGACGACGCGGTCCGGCTCGATGCGGCTGTAGATGCCGACGCCGCTGTAGCCCTTCTTCTCGGCGTGATGGAACCAACCCTTCATGCC
Source organism: Thauera carbonicopians (assembly GCF_025699485.1). Classification (GTDB taxonomy): domain Bacteria; phylum Pseudomonadota; class Gammaproteobacteria; order Burkholderiales; family Rhodocyclaceae; genus Thauera. The sequence goes on from NZ_JANUXN010000003.1 coordinate 440,829, forward strand.
TGCCGGCGCGCGCATCTCCGCGCTCAGGTCGCCGGCCTGCGCTTTCAGCTCCTGCATGCAGACGATGTCGGCCTGCTGGCGGGGCAGCCATTCCAGGTAACCCTTGCTGACTGCGGAGCGGATGCCGTTGAGGTTGAGGGAGATGATGCGTAACATGGATACTTTCCAGAAATGCTGCACAGCAGCCGGACAGCCGTGGATTTTAGCCGGGATTTCATCGCGCTTGCCTGTCGCAAGGGGGTGCTGCGCTTCGGCGCCTTCGTGACCAAGGCGGGGCGCAACTCGCCGTATTTCTTCAATGCCGGTCTGTTCGACGACGGTGCCTCCTTCCGCGAGCTGTGCGGCTATTACGCGCGGGCGATCCGTGCTTCGGGCGTGGCCTGCGACATGCTCTTCGGCCCGGCCTACAAGGGGATCCCGCTGGTCGCCGGCACGGCGATCCGCCTCGTCGAAGAAGGCATCGACCTGCCTTTCGCCTTCAACCGCAAGGAAGCCAAGGACCATGGCGAAGGCGGCACCCTGATCGGCGCGCCGCTGAAGGGCGGCGTGCTGATCCTCGACGACGTGATCTCGGCCGGCACTTCGGTGCGCGAGTCGGTGGAGATCATCCGTGCCGCGGGCGCGACGCCGGCAGGCGTGGTGATCGCCCTCGATCGCATGGAGCGCGGCAAGGGGGCGCTGTCGGCGGTGCAGGAAGTGCGCGAGCAGTTCGGCATTCCGGTGATCGCGGTGGCGACGCTCGAAGACCTGATCGCCTACCTGGCCGACAGTCCCGAGCTTGCGGCGAACCTGGGTGCAGTGCAGGCCTACCGCGAACAATATGGCATTGCGTCGAACTGAGCAGTCGTCCGGCAGGGGCGTGCTGGCGGGCGTGCTGGCCGCTGCGGCGCTGATGGCGGTCGATGGGGCGCTGGCCCAGGCGCAAGGCGGGCGCGTGATCTATTGCTGCGACGTCGGCAGCCAGGCGGTCTGCGGCGACATCCTGCCCCCTGTCTGCTATGGCCGCGCCTATCGCGAGATGAATCCATCGGGTACCGTGCGCCGCATCGTGCCGGCACCCTTGACCACCGAGGAGATCGCCCGGCGCAATGCGCTGGAACGGGAGCGCCGCGCCCAGGAGGCGGTTCGCCTGAAGCAGCAGCGCATGGACGAGGCCCTGCTCGAAACCTATCGCAGCCTGCAGCATCTCGACGAGCGGCGCGACCGGGAAATCGGTGCGCTGGACAAGTCCATCCAGGTCCTGCGCCAGCGCGAGGCCGAACTGATCGAGCGCCAGCACGAGCTGATCGAGGAAGCGTCGCGGGCGGGCGAGGGCCAGGCCGATCCGGTGATCGAGGAGAACATCCGCAGCCTGGACGGCGAGATCGTCGCCCAGCGCAGCGTGATCGATGCCAAGATGCGCGAGCGCTCGGCGATACTCGACCGTTTCGACGAAGACCGGCAGCGCTACATCGAGCTGACCTCGCCCGCCTCTTCTGCCTCGCAGCCCGGGGGGCACTGAGCTCTTCCCGCCATGTACCGCGATCATCCGGATTCCGAACTGGACCGCGTCGCCGCGCTGCTGGCCCGGGCGCAACGCATTCTCTTCATCACCGGCGCGGGCATCTCGGCCGATTCCGGCCTGCCCACTTACCGCGGCATCGGCGGCCTGTACCACGAGCGCCTGACGGCCGAAGGGCTGACGATCGAGGAAGCGCTGTCGGGCGAGATGATGGCGCTGCGGCCCGAGGTCTCGTGGAAATACATCGCCGAGATCGAGGCCAACTGCCGCGGCGCCCGCCCCAATACCGCGCATCGCCTGATCGCCGCGCTCGAGCAGGAGAAGTCGATGGTCTGCGTGCTGACGCAGAACGTCGACGGCCTGCATGCCGATGCCGGCTCGCGCAAGCTGATCGAGATGCACGGCACGGTGCACCGCCTGCGCTGCGACGACTGCATGAATGCGCGCCGGGTGGCCGACTACGCCGGGCTGCAGATCCCGCCCGAATGTCCGCGCTGCGGCGGCATCATGCGGCCGGACATCGTGCTGTTCGGCGAGCAGTTGCCGCAGCATGCGCTGGAGCGCCTGGAGCACGTGCTGCAGCAGGGGCTCGATCTGGTGGTCTCGATCGGCACCACCAGCGTCTTTCCCTACATTGCCGGGCCCGTCGTATGGGCGGCGCAGGACGGCGTGCCGACGGTGGAGATCAACCCGGGCGATACCGAGGTCAGCAGCATCGTCCGCCATCGCCTGCGCCTGACCGCGAGCGAAGCGCTGCGTGCGCTGTGGGACCGCACCCACCCCAGCGAAGCTGCCGAAGGCTGAAGCTGCGCTGCCCGGCGCGATGGCTGGCTCGTCCAGCCTTGTTGTAGCAGGGTCGAATGCAAAGGGCCGGGGTCTTGCGATCCCGGCCCTTTGTTTTGCTGCGTCGCCTCCGCCTACAGCAGCACGCGCTCGATGCCGCCGTTGTTGGCCTTGCTGACGTAGTCGGGCAGCCAGTTCTCGCCGAGCAGGTGGCGGGCGAGTTCGATCACGATGTAGTCGGGCTCGACGCCGCCAGCGTCGTTGGCGTAGCGGTGCATGCCCTGCAGGCAGCTCGGGCAGGAGGTCAGCAGCTTGATGCGGGCGTCGGGGTCGTCCTCGCGCAGCCTGGCCGCGCCCTTCTCGATCTCTTCCTGCTTGCGGAAGCGCACCTGGGTCGAGATGTCGGGGCGGGCGACGGCGAGCGTGCCGGATTCGCCGCAGCAGCGGTCGGACAGGTCGACGCGCGTGCCCATCAGTTCATTGGCCACCTTGATGCCGGAGTGCACCTTCATCGGCGTGTGGCAGGGCTCGTGGTACATGTATTTCACGCCCTGCACGCCATCGAGCTTGACGCCTTTCTCCATCAGGTACTCGTGGATGTCGAGCAGCCGGCAGCCGGGGAAGATCTTCTCGAACTCGTACTTCTGCAACTGATCCATGCAGGTGCCGCAGGACACGATCACGGTCTTGATGTCGAGATAGTTCAGCGTGTTGGCGACGCGGTGGAACAGCACGCGGTTGTCGGTGGTGATCTTCTGGCCCTTTTCGTCTTCGCCGGCGGCCGTCTGCGGGTAGCCGCAGCACAGGTAGCCCGGCGGCAGCACGGTCTGGGCGCCGACGTGGTAGAGCATGGCCTGGGTGGCCAGGCCGACCTGGCTGAACAGGCGCTCGGAGCCGCAGCCGGGGAAGTAGAACACGGCGTCGCCGTTGTAGTCGGGGCCGTTGACCTTGCGCGGGTCGCGGATCACCGGGATGACCTTGTCGTCCTCGATGTCGAGCAGCGCGCGGCTGGTGCGCTTGGGCAGGTTGCCGGGCATCGGCTTGTTGATGAAGTGGATCACCTGGGCCTTGACCGGCGGCTTGCCGAGCGTCGCCGGCGGCGCTTTCAGCTGCGGCTGGATCAGGCCGAACTTCTTCGCCATGCCGTGCGCCCAGCGCTGGGCCTTGTAGCCCCAGCCCATCATGCCGACGCGCATGGCCTTGATCGTCGCCGGGTCCTTGATGGTCAGGAAGGCCATCGCCGCCGCCTTGCCCGGGTTGAACGACTTCTTGCCCTGCTTGCGCAGCAGGTTGCGCATCTTGATCGAGACGTCGCCGAAGTCGATGTCCACCGGACAGGGCTTCTCGCACTTGTGGCAGATCGTGCAGTGGTCGGCGACGTCCTCGAACTCGGCCCAGTGCGCCAGCGACACGCCGCGGCGGGTCTGTTCCTCGTACAGGAAGGCCTCGATCAGCAGCGAGGTCGACAGGATCTTGTTGCGCGGGCTGTACAGCAGGTTGGCGCGCGGCACGTGGGTCGAGCACACCGGCTTGCACTTGCCGCAGCGCAGGCAGTCCTTGATGTCGTGGGCGATGTCGCCGACGTCGGTCTGCTCCATGATCAGGGACTCGTGCCCCATCAGGTTGAAGCTGGGCGTGTAGGCGTTGTCGAGGTTGCCCTTGACCGGCCCCTTGCGCATCAGCTTGCCGCGGTTGAAGCGGCCCTCGGGGTCGACCTTCTGCTTGTAGGCCCAGAAGCTCGCCATCTCCTCGTCGGTGAGGTAGTCGAGCTTGGTGATGCCGATGCCGTGCTCGCCCGAGATCACGCCGTCCAGGCTGCGCGCCAGCGCCATGATGCGGTCGACCGCGCGGTTGGCGGTCTGCAGCATCTCGTAGTGGTCGGAGTTGACCGGCAGGTTGGTGTGCACGTTGCCGTCGCCGGCGTGCATGTGCAGCGCGACGAAGACGCGGCCGCGCAGCACTTCGCGGTGGATGTCGGCGATGCGGGCCAGGATGCGGGCGAACAGCGCGCCGTCGAAGACCTGTTCGAGCAGCGGGCGCAGCTCGGTCTTCCACGACACGCGGATGGAGTAATCCTGCAGGCGGTGGAACAGCACCGGATCGGCGGCGCGGTTACTCAGCTCGCCGGCGTCGATGCCGTAGTCGGCGAACTGCGGCTCGGCTTCGGCCAGCGGCAGGTCGAGGTTGTCGAGCAGCCACTGCCAGCGCCGCCGCACCGCGGCGACGTAGGCCAGCGCCTGGGCGCGGTGATCGGCGATCAGCGTCTCACGGTCGACGATCTCGTCCTTGACCTCGAGCGGCAACTCGCCACGCAGGAAAGTTTCCAGCGTGTCGCACAGCTCGATCTTGTTCTGCAGCGACAGTTCGATGTTGATGCGCTCGATGCCGTCGCAGTACTCGCCCATGCGCGGCAGCGGAATGACCACGTCCTCGTTGATCTTGAAGGCGTTGGTGTGGCGCGAGATCGCCGCGGTGCGGCTGCGTTCGAGCCAGAAGCGCTTGCGCTGCTCGGGGCTGACGGCGATGAAGCCTTCGGCGCCGCGGCTGTTGGTCATGCGCACGACTTCGGAGGCGGCCTGCATCACCGCGTTCTCGTCGAAGCCGACGATGTCGCCGATCAGCACCATCTTCGGCCGGCCGTGGCGCTTGGCCTTGGTGGCGTAGCCGACCGCCTTCACGTAGCGCTCGTCGAGGTGCTCGAGGCCGGCCAGCAGCACGCCGGCGAGGTTGCCGGCGCCGCCCGGCTTGAACCAGTCGGTGATCTCGACGATCGCCGGCACCGCCTCGCGCACCTGGCCGAAGAACTCCAGGCACACGGTGCGGGTGATCGGCGGCATCTTGTGCAGCACCCAGCGCGCAGCGACGATCAGGCCGTCCGTGCCTTCCTTCTGCACGCCCGGGATGCCGCCGAGGAACTTGTCGGTGACGTCCTTGCCCAGGCCGTCCTTGCGGCAGTGGGCGCCAGGCATCGACAGCAGCTCCTCGCCCAGCGGCGCGTAGGTGAAGCCGTCGAAGCGGCGCAGGCGGAAGCGCGCGGTGTGCTGTTCGTGGATCTTGCCGAAGTTGTGGTCGAGGCGCTCGACTTCCAGCCAGTTGCCGTCCGGCGTGACCATCTTCCACCACGCCAGGTTGTCGAGTGCGGTGCCCCACAGCACGGCCTTCTTGCCGCCGGCATTCATCGCGATGTTGCCGCCCACACAGGAGGCGCTGGCCGACGTCGGGTCGACCGCGAACACGCGGCCGGCCAGCGCGGCGGCCTCGGACACGCGCTCGGTGACGACGCCGGCGCCGGTGCGGATCGTCGCGTAGGGCGAATCCATCGGCTTGCCTTCGGCATCGGGCAGCACCATGTCCTCGACCGTGCCGATGGCGATCAGCTTCTCGGTGTTGATCACCACCGAGTCGGCGTCCAGCGGCACCGCGCCGCCGGTGTAGCCGGTGCCGCCGCCGCGCGGAATGATGGTGAGGCCGAGGCTGATGCACTCGCGCACCAGCGGCGCCATCTCTTCCTCGGTGTCGGGATAGAGCACGACGAAGGGGTACTCGACGCGCCAGTCGGTAGCGTCGGTGACGTGCGATACGCGGGCGTGGCCGTCGAAGCAGATGTTGTCGCGCCGGGTGTGGCGCGACAGCGCCTTGAGCACCGACTTGCGCCGCCGCGCGGTGGCGTCGAACCAGCTCTCGAAGCTGGAGATGGCATCGCGGGTGCGCGCAATCAGCAAGGTCACGCGGTCGTTGCCCTGGCGGCGCTTCTCGATTTCGTTGAGGCGGTGGTTCAGCGCGCCGATCAGCGCCTCGCGCCGTTCGCGGCTGTCGAGCAGGTCGTCCTCGAGATAGGGGTTGCGGCGCACCACCCAGATGTCGCCGAGGACTTCGTACAGCATGCGCGCCGAACGGCCGGTGACGCGCTCCGCGCGCAGCTCATCGAGCACCGCCCAGGCTTCGCTGCCGAGCAGGCGCATGACGATCTCGCGATCCGAGAACGAAGTGTAGTTGTACGGAATTTCGCGCAGGCGTTGGGTCATCGGGATACCGGGAGAGCTGCTGCTGGGGAACGTGCCATTTTAGCCGACCGCAGTGCACCATGCAGCAAAAAACAAGACCTTACCGGGAGCGTGGGCACGCATCGGCATGCAGGAGCCGGTTCAGCGTGCGGTGGGGATCAGCCGCTCACCAGCTTCGCCACGTGGGCGCCGATCGCCAGCGAAGCGGTCAGCCCGGGCGATTCGATGCCGTACAGATGGACCAGCCCGGCCACACCGTGCCGTGCCGGACCGTCGATGCGGAAATCCGCGTCCGCCTGGCCGGGGCCGACGATCTTGGGCCGCACACCGGCATAGCCGGGCTGCAGGCGATCGGCGTCGAGCGCCGGCCACCAGTTGCGGATCGCGTCGGCGAAGCGCGCGGCCCTGGCCGGGTCGACATGGTAGTCGGGGTGTACGATCCACTCGACGTCCGGGCCGAACCTGGCCTGGCCGCCCAGATCCAGGGTCAGATGCACGCCCAGCCCGCCCGGCTCGGGAATCGGATAGATCAGGCGCGAGAACGGTGCCTTGCCGCTGTAGCCGAAATACACGCCGCGGGCGAAATGAGCCTGCGGCGCCTGCGCCGACGCTGCGCTGCGGATGGCGCTGCTGAGTGCCACCGCATCCAGGCCGGCCGCATTGATCACGCAGCGCGTGCGCAGCGTCATCGGCGCCTTGCCGCCGATCTCCAGTACGATGCCGCCGCCGTCGGCGGCACCGCCTTCCACTGGGCTGCCGAGTGCCAGCATTGCGCCGTGGTCTTCGGCATCGCCGAGCAGGGCGAGCATCAGACCGTGGCTGTCGACGATGCCGGTGGAGGGCGACAGCAGGCCTGCTTCGGCGTCGAGTGCCGGTTCGAGTTCGGCGATCTCGGCGCGATCGAGCAGGCGCAGGTCGTCCACGCCGTTCTGGCGTGCGCGGCCGGCGATCTCCTGCAGTGCATCGAGCTGAGCCTCGCGGCTGGCGACCACCAGCTTGCCGCAGCGGGCATGGGCTACCCCGCGCTGCGCGCAATAGGCGTACAGGCGTTGCCGTCCTTCCACGCACAGCCGTGCTTTCAGCGAGCCGGGCGGGTAATAGAGGCCGGCATGGATCACTTCGCTGTTGCGCGAACTGATGCCGCTGCCGATGCAGTGCTCGCGCTCCACGATCAGCACTTCGCGGCCGGCCTCGGCCAGCGCGCTGGCGCAGGCGAGGCCGACCACGCCGGCGCCGATCACTACGACGTCCACGGTTTCCATGCGGAAGAGGCTCCTGTCAGTGGGGCAGTATGGGCCAGGCTCCAGTGCGCGATGCTTGCTTGCAAGGCTTCCTCACGCCATCAGCCAGGCGATCGCACCGTAGCGCAAACCCTTTCCAAGAGCCATCCAGGCCATGCAGGCAAGCCAGTTCAGGCGCAGCACGCCGGCTGCGGCGCACAGCGCGTCGCCGATCAGCGGCACCCAGGACAGCAGCAGGATCAGGCTGCCGTGGCGGCGCACCAGTTCGAGCCGCGGCGGCAGCTCCTTGCGCGGCAGCAGGCGGCCGAGGGCGTAGGTGCTCATGCCGCCTGCGGTGTTGCCGAGGGTCGCCAGCGCGAGTGCGGGCAGGCTCAGGTCCGGCCGAAGGGCGACGAGGCCGGCGAACACCGCTTCCGAGCCGCCGGGCAGCAGCGTTGCGGCGAGGAAGGCGGCAAGCGTCAGCGAGCCGAGCAGGGCGAGATCGGTGTCAGCGCCCATGGCAGGGGCGGCGGTGTGCTGTTGACGATGACATTCGATTCAATTTAATTGACATATGAATATGACAAAAGCAGAATCTGGCCGCAGCCATGCTGCGCAAACCAGAGGAGATTCGATGATGAAGAACACATTGCATGCTCTTGTCGCCAGCCTTGCCGTCCTGATGCTGGCTCCTGCCGATGCACTGGCCAATCCGCAGCACGAGCGCATGAGGAACTGCAATGCCGAAGCCAAGGCGCAGGAGCTGAAAGGCGATGAGCGGAAAGCGTTCATGAGCACTTGCCTGAAGGGCAAGCACGTCGCGGCGGAGACGGGGGCCGCAGCCGCTGTGCCGGTCGCCGACGAGCAGCCGGTTTCCCGGGCTGCGATGCCGGATGACGGTGTCGACAAGAAGAAGGCCTGCAACCAGGCGGCGACCGAGCAGTCGCTGACCGGCGCCAAGCGCAAGGCTTTCATTGCCGAGTGCACCAAGGCCTGACAGGTTTTTTCTCGACATGCGCCGCCGACCCGCCAAGGGCGGGAAGGCGGCGCAATGCTTCGTGGGCGCCGGGAGAGGGCGTGGCGGGGGCGCGGTCTCAGACGATGTCGAAGAACACCAGGTCGCGCTCGATTTCATCGGCGGAGAAGCCACAGCCGATCCGGCCGGGGCCGCGCAGCACCAGCTTGTCGTGACGGATGCGGCGTTCCTCGCCGCCTTCGACCGACACGAAAGTGCCGTTGGTGCTTTCGTCGATGAGGGTGAAGCCCTCGCGCTGCCGCTCGATGCGCGCATGCTGGCGCGAGGCGCGAGGGTCCATGATCACGATGTCGTTGCCCAGTTCGCGGCCCAGCAGCAGGACCGGCCGCTGTTCCTCGACGAACACGACGTCCTGCTGGTGGCGCAGGCGCAGGCGCTGCGACAGTCGTGCGGTGGGCGGGATGGACGTCACCGTACCCATGCGCTGGCCGATGGCGTAGATCGGCCAGTCGAGCGCCTGCAGCGCCGGTGCCTGCAGCGGATGGGCGCTTGCGGTGTGGCGGGCGGCGGGCGTCAGCAGCAGCACGGCGGTGCTGCTGGCCAGCGCCTGCTCCGATTCGGCGTGGGCGGCGATGCGCCGGGCGATGTCGATGCCTTCTCCCGATCCCTGCGACGGATCGACGATGCCGTAGTGCAGGCCGATCCGCACCGGCTGGCGCAGCCCGTTCATGCTCGGCAGGTTCCTGATCCGCTCGAGCATGTCGCTCGCCGCGAGCACGCCGGTGTCGCAGCGCTCGAAGGCCGCGACGATCGAGCGGCCCTGCTGCTGCAGCATCCGGCCGCCGTGTGCAGCGATCGCGCGCTCGATGCGGTTCAGGCAGCGTTCGGCCGCATGGCTGGCTTCCGTGCTGCCGAGGCGTGCGACGAAGCTGTCGTCGGCAAGCGCATTGGCGGCGAGCACGCAGAGGTTCTTGCGGTCGGGCATGGCTTCGATGTCGTCTGGATGCAGGGAGCGTGCGTGGCAGCGTCCAATGATGTTGAAATGCGGCCTGTTGCGCAAGCCCTCGCCGGGGCAGCGGCTTCAGTCCGCATCCTGCAGCCGCGACACGATCCGGACGGCTTGTGGCACTAGGCGCGGCAGTTCGGGCGGGTCGAAGGCGGTGTCGCCTTCCTCCACTTCCGTCTGCTGCGTGAGACCGGTGAAATCGAACAGGCGCTGATCGGCCAGGTGCGAGGGCACGACGTTCTTCAGCGAGGTCGCCAGCGATTCGATGCGGCCGGGGAAGTCGCGCGCCCAGCCCTGCAGCATCGCCTTGATCTGCTTGCGCTGGGCGTTCTCCTGCGAGCCGCACAGGTTGCACGGGATGATGGGGAAGTCCATCGCGCGGGCGAAGCGGGCGATCTCGGCTTCGGTGCAGTAGGCCAGCGGCCGGATCACGACGTGGTTGCCGTCGTCGCTGACGAGCTTGGGCGGCATGGCCTTGATCTTGCCGCCGAAGAACATGTTCAGGAACAGGGTTTCCAGAATGTCGTCGCGATGGTGGCCGAGCGCGATGCGGGTGGCGCCGATCTCCTTCGCGGTGCGGTAGATGATGCCGCGGCGCAGGCGCGAGCACAGCGAGCAGGTGGTCTTGCCTTCCGGGATCTTGTCCTTGACGATGGAATAGGTGTCCTCGGTGACGATGCGGTATTCGACGCCGATGGATTCGAAATAGGCCGGCAGGATGTGGTCGGGGAAGCCGGGCTGCTTCTGGTCGAGGTTCATCGCCACGATGCGGAAGTCGACCGGTGCGCGTTCGCGCAGCGCCAGCAGGCAGGACAGCAGCGTGTAGGAATCCTTGCCGCCCGAGATGCAGACCATCACGGTATCGCCGTCGCCGATCATGTCGTAGTCGCCGATCGCTTCGCCGACGCTGCGTTCGAGCTTCTTCTTCAGCCGCAGGAAGGTGTTCGAATGGCGGGTTTCCGGCCCGGCATCGACGGCGGGGGCGAGGGTTTCAAGCGGGGCGGTGGCTGCACTCACGGGTCGGCTCGGTCGGCGAAAAAAGCGAAGAATTATACACTTGGCGCTGCCCGGCTGGCCTACAGGTGGGCGCTGCGGCCGCCATCGACGGCGATGATCTGGCCGGTGACGTAGGGCGCATCGAAGATCAGGAAGCGCACCGTGCGGGCGATGTCCGCCGCCGAGCCGATGCGCTTGAGCAGGGTGTCGCCGATGATCCGCCGGCGTTCCTCGGCGGAGAACTGGCCGTCTTCCGGCCATTCGATCGGCCCCGGCGATATGCCGTTGACGCGCGCTTCGGGCGCCAGCTCGATCGCCAGTGCGCGGGTCAGACCGGCCAGGCCGGCCTTGGCCGCACTGTACACCGGGTAGTGCGGCAGCGGCCGTTCGGCGTGGATATCGACGATGTTGACGACGGCGCCGTGCCGATGCCGGATCTCGGGCGCCAGCGCCTGCGACAGGAACAGCGGACCCATCAGGTTCGAGCCGACCAGTTCGTCCCAGGCGGCGCGGTCGATGTGGCCGAGCGGCGTGGGGAAGAAGCTGGAGGCGTTGTTCACCAGCCCGTCGATGCGGCCGAAGCGGGCGAGGGCGGCGGCGGCGACTTCGTCGGCGGCGCCGAAACGGGCGAGATCGCCACCGACGGTGGCGGCCGAGCCGGCGCGTTGCCTGTTCAGTTCCGCCGCGAGCCTTTCCGCCTCGTCGCCGCTGTTGCGGTAGTGCAGCACGACGCGGGCGCCGGCGGCGTGCAGCTGGCGGGCGATCTCGGCACCGACGCGGCGGGCGGCGCCGGTGACGAGGACGACGGGTGCGCTGCCCGTGGCGGGTGCGTTCGGATCGGTCTTGGAAGGATCGAAAAGCGTCATGTCGGATCGAGCTGTCGAAGGTTTTGGTCTGCCCACGGCATGAGCATGGACGATCGGGCTTGCCGGTACAATCCCGCACTTCCGTTTCACTGCCTGCCGCGCCCATGTCCTCATTGCCCCAGCCCTCCGCCGATGCGCTCGACCAGAGCTCCCGCCTGCTCCGACTCGTCGAGGCCGACATCGATGCTGCCGGCGGCTGGCTGCCGTTTTCCCGCTACATGGAGCGGGTGCTGTACGCACCGGGCCTGGGCTATTACAGCGGCGGCGCGCGAAAGTTCGGCCCCGGCGGCGATTTCATCACCGCGCCCGAACTCACGCCGCTGTTCGGCCAGGCGCTGGCCGCCCAGGTCGAACAGGTGATGCGGGCGAGCGCGCCGCAGGTGATCGAAGTCGGCGCCGGCACCGGCCTGCTCGCCACCGACCTGCTGCTCGAACTGGAGCGCCGCGGCTGCCTGCCCGAGCACTACGGCATTCTCGAACTGTCGGGCGAACTACGCGAGCGCCAGTTCGACACCCTGGCGCAGAAGGCGCCGCATCTGGCCGCGCGGGTGCGCTGGCTGGACGAACTGCCCGGGCGCTTCAGCGGCGCGGTGGTGGCGAACGAAGTGCTGGACGTGATGCCGGTGCATCTGCTGGCTTCGCGCGCGGACGGCCTGTTCGAGCGCGGCGTGGGGCTTGCCGACGACGGTGCCGGCGGGCGCCGCCTGTGCTGGGCCGACGTGCCGGCGGCCGGCGCGGTGCGCGATGCCGCGCAGGCGCTGGAGCTGCCCGCACCCGCCAGCGGCGAATACGTGACCGAGCTGAATCTGGCCGGAGGCGCCTGGGTGGCGGCCTGGGCCGAGCGGCTGGAGCGCGGGGCGATGCTGCTGATCGACTACGGCTACCCGCGCGCCGAGTACTACCTGCCTTCGCGCTCCGGCGGCACCTTGCTGTGCTACTACCGCCACCATGCCCACGGCGATCCCTTCCTGTGGCCGGGGCTGAACGACATCACGACCTTCGTCGATTTCACCGCGGTGGCGGAAGCGGGCTTCGCGGCGGGGCTGGACGTGCTGGGCTACACCTCCCAGGCCCATTTCCTGTTCAACTGCGGCGTGCTCGACTGCCTGGCGCGGCGCGGCCCGCAGGAAAGCGCCGACTACATCCGCGCAGCGCGGGCGGTGCAGCGGCTGACGGCACCGCAGGAGATGGGCGAACTGTTCAAGGTGCTGGCGCTCGGCCGCGGCATGGCCGAACCGCTGCGGGGCTTCACCCGCGGCGACCGGCTGCACACCCTGTAGGCGTGCCGCCGGCGGCACGCCGCTTCAGCAGCGCTGTTCCTGCAGCCAGGCGGCGATGCGCTCGGCGACTTTTTCCCAGTCGCGCTCGAGCATCAGGCCGTGCCCCATGCCGGGGAAGATTTCCGCCTGGCGGCCGTAGGTCATGGCGGTCATCCGCACCTGGTCGGGCGGGATCAGGGTGTCGTGCTCGGCGCCGAGGATCAGCATCGGCACCTTGCGCACCTGCATCGGGTTGGGCAGGTTGAACAGCGTCATGTCCCAGATCGCGCGGTGCGATTCGGGTTGGCACAGGGTGTAGTAGCGCTGCAGGTCGCGGGCGTCCACCGGCTGGTGGAACAGCGCCTCGCGCAGGCTGCTGATGTCGATGTCGTTGCCGGCCATGATGCGGTTGAGGTCGCTCATCAGCGTGGGGCGCTGCATCATCAGGCCGAGCGCCGAACTCATCAGGCCTTGCGGCGGTACCGAGGACATCAGTACGGCTGCGGGCGCGTCGTGCCGCTCGAGGTATTTCTGCACCACCAGGCCGCCCATCGAATGGCCGATCAGCACCGGCGCCGCCGGCAGCGACGCGGCCACTTCGGCGACGTCGCGCACGTAGTCGTCGATGGAGTAGGTGTCGAGATGCTCCCGCTGCCGGCTGAAGCCGTGGCCGGACAGCGACACCGCGTAGGACGTCCAGCCGCGCGAGGCGAACCAGGGCTGGAAGTGCTCTTCCCAACACCAGGCCGAGACGTAGGCGCCGTGCACGAACAGCAGCGGCGTCGAATGGACCGGGGTGGCGGGCGAGTGGCAGAGGACTTCGAGATCACCGAAGCGGCGAGTGTTCATTTGGGCTCCTGGGGAAGAGGGCGGCAGGCACGGCGCAGGGGCGCTCGTGCTCGGCGGAGAAGAGGCGTGATGCGCTTTTTGTTCTTGAGGGGTGTCGTATCCGCTGTGGTGTCTGCGCTGTTGCGCCTGAAATCGCAGGCCGATTCTTGCACGCAGCCTGCCACGGCGCCAAGCCGAGTGGTTCACGTTCGCGTAATGTTTGCCGGATTCGGGCTGGCGGCAGAAGCGCGGAGGCCGAGCGCGCGCACCGCGTCGACCCGGGCGGCGTGGATCGCCTGCGGTATCCGTTCCTTGTTGGCGCAGCCGCGCGCGATCGCGCCGGCGTCGAGGCGGCGCACCGCGTCCAGCGCCGCCAGCCAGGCCGCGCGCGGCGCCCATTCCGGCCGCGGGCCGCCGCCGCGGCCGAAGTAATCGCAAGCCGCCGCATCGAGCGCGAGCGCGAAGCGTTCGGGGCGCCGCAAGGCGTCGCAGCGCTCCAGCACCTTGACCATGGTCTCGGGCCGCAGGATCGCCGCCTGGCCGAAGATGCCGTGCTCGCGCGCGACCATTTCCGCAAGGTCGCGGCAGTCGGCCGGCGCTTTCAGCCGTATCGACACTTCACGCGCGCGCCGCGCGCTGGCCTGCTCGTGGCCGTAGTGGTGCGGCAGGATGCCGGCCGGCGTGTCGCCCTTGCCGAGATCGTGCAGCAGGCAGGCCCAGCGCACGGCGAGCGGCTGCCGGGTGGCGGCGGCATGGTCGATGACCATCATGACGTGCTCGCCGGTGTCGATCTCGGGGTGGTGCTGGGCGGGCTGGGGCACGCCGAACAGCTTGTCCACTTCCGGCAGGATGTGGGCGAGGGCGCCGCAGTCGCGCAGGCTGCGGATCATGCGCGAAGGCTTGTCCTCCATCAGGCCGCGGGCGAACTCCTGCCACACCCGCTCGGCGACGAGGTGGTCGACTTCGCCGGCCTCGACCATCCGGCGCATCAGCGCGAGCGTTTCCGGCGCGGTGTCGAAGTCGGCGTAGCGTGCGGCGAAGCGCGCCACCCGCAGGATGCGCAGCGGGTCCTCGGCGAAGGCCGGCGAGACGTGGCGGAACACCCGGGCTTCGAGATCGCGGACGCCGCCGTAGGGGTCGATCAGGCTGCCGTCGGCGTCGCGCGCGATGGCGTTGATCGTCAGGTCGCGGCGCAGCAGATCCTCTTCGAGCGTGACCTCGGGCGAAGCATGGCAGACGAAGCCGGCATAGCCCTTGCCTGACTTGCGTTCGGTGCGGGCGAGGGCGTATTCCTCCTGGGTCTGCGGATGCAGGAAGACCGGGAAATCCTTGCCCACCGGGCGGAAGCCCCGGGTCAGCATGTCCTCGGGAGTGGCGCCGACTACCACCCAGTCATGGTCGGTGACCGGCAGCCCGAGCAGGGCGTCGCGCACCGCGCCGCCCACCACGTAGCACTGCATCAGTCGTACAGGTCCTCGGCCGGGATCGATTCGGTTTCGGCGCGTGCCGCCGCCGCCCAGTCCTGCATGTGCGGGTTGGCCAGCATCGTGGCGAGGTATTCGCCGGCGGCGCCGTCCGGCTGCACGCCATAGGTCTGGAAGCGGAAGCAGACCGGCGCGAAGGCGGCGTCGGCGAGGCTGAAGCGGCCGAACAGGTAGGGGCCGCCCTGGCCGAAGCGGGCGCGGCAGTCGTTCCAGATCGCGGTGATGCGGGCGATGTCGGCATCGACTTCCGGCGTGTGGCCGAAGCCGCGGTAGTCCTTGCGGATGTTCATCGGCATCTTGCTGCGCAGGGCCTGGAAGCCGGAGTGCATTTCCGCGGTGACCGAACGGGCGGTGGCACGCGCGGTAGCGTCGGCGGGCAGCAGCGCGGGCTGCTTCTCGGCGAGGTATTCGCCGATCGCCAGCGAATCCCATACCAGCACGCCGTTGTCGTTGAGGCAGGGCACCTTGCCCGAGGGCGAGTGCGCCAGGATGCGCTCGCGGCTGCCCGGGATGAACAGCGGGATGTCGATTTCCCCGAAGCTGAAGCCGCCTTCGCGCGCGGCGAGCCAGGCGCGCAGGGACCAGGACGAGTAGTTCTTGTTGCCGATGATGAGTTTCATGGCCGACTCCGGGTGGTGAGGGTGGTGGGCTGCGATGCGTGTCAGCTACGCGCGTCAGCGTCGCGCGTGGCGCCGGAAGGGATAGTAGCGCGAGCGGACGGTTCCATCGCCCAGCCAGCTCGGCACCACCGCTTCGATGGCGGTCGGCTGCAGGCCGAAAGGCAGCGGCGCGCCGTCGGTGACGTTGTCGACGCGCATCGAGCGGACGTTGTCGCGGCTCATCAGCGGCTGGGGGGCGAGCTCCAGCAGGCTGGCCTGCAGCATCGCCAGGCCTTCCGGCAGGCCGATCACCGGGCGCGGCTTGCCGATCTGGGCGGAAACGTATTCGACGAGCTGGCGCAGGGTGTAAACCCGGGGGCCGGCGACGTCGAAGATCTGGCCGGCCGCGCCCGGCGTGTCCAGGCTGCGCCAGACGACTTCGGCGACGTCTTCGACGTAGACCGGCTGGAAGCGGGTATCGGCGCCGGCCAGCGGCAGTATCGGGAAAGTCGAGGCGAGATCGGCGAACAGGTTCAGGAAGCGGTCGTCGCGGCCGAAGATCACCGAGGGCCGCAGGATGACCCAGTCGAGGTCGGCGCCGGTGCTGCGGATCGCCGCTTCGCCTGCGGCCTTGGAGCGCTGGTAGCCGGACGGGCCGTCGGCGCTGGCGCCGAGCGCGCTGATGTGCACCAGCCGGCGCACGCCGGTATTGCGACAGGCGGTGACGATCTTCTTCGGCAGTTCGACGTGGGCCTGGGCGAAATCGGCGCCATAAGGCTCGCCGCCGCGCGAGTGCAGGATGCCGACCAGATTGACCACCGCGTCGGCGCCGGCGAGCAGGCGTTCCAGCGTGGCGGGATCATGCACATTGGCTTCGACGGCCTCGACCGTCGGCAGCAGCACGACGTGGCCGGCACGGCTGCGGCGGCGGGTGGGGACGACGACCTGGACGCCGGCTTCGACGAGGCGGTTGGCGACGGCATGACCGACGAAGCCGGTGCCGCCGATGAGGACGACGCGTTTGATGTTCATGGCAGGGACTCGCTGTTGTTGCTCGATCGGAAAAGCTGTGTTCATTCGCTGGCCGGACGCGGGCCGATCACGCCCAGCCGTGTTTTCAGCGACTGGGGCCGGTGCTCGAACATCGCGCCGTAGATGATTGCATTGACCATCACCTTCTTGACGTAGTCGCGCGTCTCGTTGAAGGGAATGGTCTCGATGTAGATGGCCGCTTCGAGCGGCTTGTCGTCGCGCCAGCGGCGGGCACGCCCCGGGCCGGCGTTGTAGCCGGCGCTGGCCAGCACCGGATGATCGTCCAGGTCGTTCAGGATCAGGCGCATGTAGCTGGTGCCGAGCAGCACGTTGGTGTTGGGGTCGTTCAACTGGCGGGGATGGTAGCCGCGCAGGCCGATCTTGTTCGCCACCCATTTCCCGGTTGCCGGCATCACCTGCATCAGGCCCTGGGCGCCGGCGCTGGAGCGGGCCGGGACGACGAAGCGGCTTTCCTGCCGCATCAGGCCGTACACCCAGCCCAGGTCGAGGCCCTGCATATGCACTTGCGGCTCGATCAGCTCGCGATAGGGGGTCAGGAAGCGCAGCGCATAGTTTGCGCGCGGGTTGGACAGTTCGGCGCTGTTGATGGCGCGGTCGTAGAGCTCGTTGCGCAGCGCGAGGTGGGCGGCGGCAAGGCGGAAGGTTTCGTCGCGGCCGCGTAGGGCCCAGCTCCATTCACGGGTCGCTTCGGTGCGCAGGCCGAGCCGGTACAGTGCGAGGGCGCGGCGCAGGGCGGGATCGTTTTCGGCCTCGTCGAGCGGGGGCACGGCAAGCGAGTCCCCGCTCGCCGGAAGCGCAAAGGGCCGGCCGAGTTCCTCGGCGGCGAGGATGCCGTAGAAATGCGGTTCGGCGGCAATATGGCTGAACAGCGCCTCGGCGTCGCCGGCGCGGCCGGTCGCGGCATGCGCGCGCCCGAGCCAGTAGGTCCATTCGGGCTGCTGGCGCTCGGATTCCGGCAGCGCTTCGATGGCCGTGCGGACGGCGGCCCAGTCTCCGGCCCGCAGCGCGGCGCGCACGCGCCAGGCGCGCTGCAGCGGCGTCAGCTCGGCATTGCCCACCGCACGATAGAAGGCCATCGCCTCGGGCATCTGGTCGATGGCGGCATGCATGGCGATGACGGCCTGGATGTCGCCGCGCTCCTCGCTGCCGAGGCGGTCCTGCAACTGCAGCAGGCAGGCGTGGGCGAGGCGGGCGTCCTGCCAGGCGATGCGCGTCAGCGCGGCGAGGACGAGCTCCCGGCCGGCGCGGGTGACGGCGAAATTGGCCGGCAGGCGGTCGAGCCAGGCGGCGGAAGAGCGCAAGGCCTGTTCGGCATCGGCGGCGGCCGGCGCGATTTCGGTAGGTAGCCAGCTCCAGCTCAGCAGCGCATCGTCGGGTTTGCGCGTGTCGGCCTGATGGCGCGCACGGCGCCAGAGCGCGTCGTCATCGACCCGGCCGGTGGCATGGGTGGCGCGCAGCGCGGTGTCGCAGGCCGCCGGCGCATTGTCCAGTGTGCGCCATTCCAGCGCGACTTCGTCGAGCGCGCGGGTGTCGCCGGTCATCAGGCGGGCGGTCCAGGCCGTGCAGCGCATTTCGCGGTCGGGATTCTGCAGGCCGGGGTAGAGCGCCGCGAAGCGTGTCCAGTCGCCGTCCGTCGCCAGGCGGCGCAGCCATTCGGCACGCAGGCGCTCGGCCAGCACGGTACCGGCTTCCCGCTGCAGGAACGCGTCGAGTTCCTGCGCCGGGGGAGGCAGTTCGGGGCGCGCCAGCACATTGACGAAGCGCCAGTAGCGGACGTAGGCATCCAGTACGTGCGGGCTGGACTCGGCGGCGAGCACGTCGAGCGTGTCGCGGTCCCCCTTGCGCACGGCCTCGTGAGCGGCGACGATGCGGTCGTCGCCGAAAGCCCGCGACACCTGGGCCGGCGCCGCTGCCGGCAGCAACATCCCGGCCGCGCAGAGCGCGGCCGCCATCAAGCCCGTTTTCATACTTCCCCTGCTCTTCATTGCAAGCAACCATACCACAGTGACGAAGCCTGTTTCCGACCCCGCCGATGACATCGAGAAACGCCGCAGATTCCTGCGGCAGCAGGCAATCCAGGCGCGTGAGGCGCTGGACGAGGCGAAGCGGGCATGGCTCACCGCGCGCCTGGCAGGCCATCTCGGCGGCGTGATCGACGAACTGGCACCGCGCACGCTGGGTTTCTGCTGGCCTTTCCGTGCCGAGCCCGATCTCAGGGACTGGGTCCGGGACTGGCTGGCCGGCGATGCGCAGCGCGTGGCGGCCTTGCCGGTGGTCGTCGCAGCAGGAGCGGCGATGCATTTCCGCCGCTGGACGCCGGGGGCCGGGATGGTGCTCGACCGCCATGGCATCCCGCATCCGGCGACGCCGGAGGAGGTGGCGCCCGAGGTCGTGATCGTGCCGCTGAACGCCTTCGATGCGGCCGGTTACCGCCTGGGCTACGGCGGCGGCTACTTCGACCGCACGCTGGCGGGGATGGACGTGGTCGCGATCGGCGCCGGCTTCGAGCTGGGCCGGGTGCCGAGCGTGCTGCCGCAGCCGCACGACCGGCCGATGGACTGGATCGTCACGGAAGCTGGGGCGGCCCATGCTGGGGCAGCCCGTGCTGGCGCGGTACCCACCGGCGCGGCCCGCGCCAGCCGCTGAGACGCGTGCAATACGCCGCCGGGAACCCGACGGAAGGGCTCAGGCAGCGAGGAACAGCCGGTAGGCGGGGTTGCCGGTCTCGGCCACGTACTCGTAGCCGAGCCGTTGCAGGAAGTCCTCGAAGGCTTGCGTGTCCTCGGGCGGAACCTGCATGCCGATCAGCACGCGGCCGTAGTCCGAACCGTGGTTGCGGTAGTGGAACAGTGAGATGTTCCAGTCCGAATGCAGCTTGGAGAGGAAATTCATCAGCGCGCCCGGCCGTTCGGGGAAGACGAAGCGGTAGAGCACCTCGTTCTCGGCCTGCGGCGAGCGGCCGCCGACCATGTAGCGGCCGTGGGTCTTGGCCAGTTCGTCGTCGGTCAGGTCGATCGCCGGCAGTTCGTGGCGTTCGAGCATTTCCACCAGGCGGCCGACTTCGTTGCGGTTATGCACCGTCACGCCGACGAAGATGTGGGCCTGCTCGGGGTCGGCGTAGCGATAGTTGAACTCGGTGATGTTGCGGTTGCCCAGCAGGCTGATGAACTTGCGGAAGGCGCCCGGCCGCTCCGGAATCGTCACCGCCAGCACGGCTTCGCGCTGTTCGCCGAGTTCGGCGCGTTCGGCGACGAAGCGCAGGCGGTCGAAGTTCATGTTGGCGCCGGAGGCGACGGCGACCAGGTTCTTGTCGCGCAGCCTGTGGCGCTTGGCGTATTCCTTGGCGCCGGCGATGGCGAGCGCGCCCGAGGGTTCGAGGATCGAGCGGGTGTCCTCGAAGACGTCCTTGATCGCGGCGCAGATGGCGTCGTTGTCGACGACGATCATCTCGTCCACGTACTGTTGGCACAGGCGGAAGGTCTCGGCGCCGACCTGCTTGACCGCGGTGCCGTCGGCGAACAGGCCGACCTGTTCCAGCGCCACGCGCTTGCCGGTGGCGAGCGACTGCGTCATCGCGTCGGCGTCGACGGTCTCGACGCCGATGATCTTCGTCTCCGGGCGCACCCGCTTGACGTAGGCCGCCACGCCGGCGAGCAGCCCGCCGCCGCCGACCGCACAGAAGATGGCATGGATGGGCTTGGCATGGGCGCGCAGGATCTCCATGCCGATCGTGCCCTGGCCGGCGATGACGTCCGGGTCGTCGTAGGGGTGGACGAAAGTCAGCTTCTCGCTCTTTTCCAGTTCCTGCGCATGGGCGTAGGCGTCGGAATAGGACTCGCCGGCGAGCACGACTTCGCCGCCGCGCGCCTTGACCGCGTCGATCTTGATCTGGGGCGTGGTGCTGGGCATCACGATGACGGCGCGGGTGCCGAGCCGCGCCGCCGACAAGGCGACGCCCTGGGCGTGGTTGCCGGCCGAGGCGCAGATCACGCCGCGCTTCAGGGCCTGCGGCGACAGCCGCGCCATCTTGTTGTAGGCGCCGCGGATCTTGAAGCTGAACACCGGCTGCATGTCCTCGCGCTTGAGATGGATGCGGTTGTGCACGCGTGCGGACAGGTTGGCGGCGAGATCGAGCGGCGTCTCGACGGCGACGTCGTAGACGTGGGCGTTGAGAATGCGCTCGAGGTAATCCGTGGGGGTGCTCATCGAAGGCTCGCGGGGCAGCAAAGCCGTCGAGGGTAGCAGCCGATGCGGCACTGCGGCAATAGCGCCGCTGGTGGGCTGCTTGCCGGCCGGAGCGTGCTTACACCGTGCCGTCGCTGTCGGCGGCGCTCATCGCCTGCATCTGACGGTCGATGAATTCCTGCATCGCGTCGATGCCGCGCAACTGCAGGATGGTCGAGCGCACGGCGGCTTCGAGCAGCACTGCGAGGTTGCGGCCTGCGGCGACGGGCAGCACCACGCGCATGACCTTGACGCCGAGGATGTCCTTCACTTCCTGCTGCACCGGCAGCCGGCTCGGGTCGCCGTCGCCGGGCAAGCGGCGTTCGAGGTGGCAGACCAGGCGCAGGCGCATTTTCCGGCGGCAGGCGGTCTCGCCGAAGATGGTGCGGATGTTGAGGATGCCGAGGCCGCGGACTTCGATGAAATCCTGCAGCATCGGCGGGCAGCGGCCTTCCAGCACGGTCGGGGCGATGCGCGCGAACTCGACGACGTCGTCGGCGACCAGGCCGTGGCCACGCGAGATCAGTTCGAGCGCGAGCTCGGACTTGCCGGCGCCGGAGTCGCCGGTGATCAGTACGCCGACGCCGAGCACGTCCATGAAGACGCCGTGCAGCGAGGCTTTCTCGGCCAGTTCGCGCGACAGGTAGAGCCGCAACTGGTCGATGACGCTGGCCGATGGCTGGGGTGTGGTGAATAGCGCGACGTCGTGCGCTTCGCAGACGCCGCGGATGATGTTCGATACCGTGCAGCCGTCGGCGACGATGATCGCCGGCGGCTGGCTGGACAGGATCTCGTTGAGGTGGTGGGTGACCTTGTCGGTGGTCTGGCGCTGGGCCCAGGCCAGTTCGGCGGCGCCGACGATCTGCAGGCGGGTGGGGTGGATCAGGTTCAGGTGGCCGACGAGGTCGGCCGGCCAGATCCGCTCTTCGGCCACGGCCAGCACGGCATCCAGCCGTCCGCTGACATGGCTGAGCTGAAGGAGCTCCCGTTCAGCCTCGAACAGCCGCGCGACGCTGGTCTGCCTCATTCATCGGCGCCCCAGTTCACGAACAGCTTGTGGATGTGCGCGGCGTCGGGCGCGTCGAGCAGGGCTTCGCGGAACTCGCGGTCGCTGAACATCTGCGCCAGTTCGGACAGCAGCTGCAGGTGGGTCTCGTTGGCCTGCTCGGGCACGAGCAGCACGAACAGCAGATTGACCGGCTTGCCGTCGGGCGAGTCGAACTGCACCGGTGCCGCCAGGCGGAGGAAGGCGCCTGCCGCGTCCTTGAGGCCCTTGATGCGGCCGTGGGGAATCGCGATACCCTGGCCGAGGCCGGTGGAACCGAGCCGTTCGCGGGCGAACAGGCTGTCGAACACCAGGCTCTGGGCGATGCCCTGGTGGTTCTCGAACAGCAGGCCCGCTTGTTCGAAGACGCGCTTCTTGCTGCTGGCGTCCAGATCGACCACCACGTTCGACAGTGGCAGGAGTTGAGATATCAGGCTCATTCGCTATGGAGCTTGCGCAGCGCCGTTACCGCTGGCGCCACGCTGGGCGACGGGGGTTGGACCGGGGTGCGTTGAAGCCGCGTCTTGAAAACGCGCGCATTATAACCACACCCCGGAAGGAAAACCGCAATAGGCGATCAGGCCTCGGGCGGCGCCTGGTGCTTCAGGGCTTCGTGGTTGTGGTCGGTCATTTTCTGCTTGTACTTCTGGACCTGGCGGTCGAGCTTGTCGGCCATCGCGTCGATGGCGGCGTACAGGTCGGTATCCTCGCTTTCGACGAAGATGTCCTTGCCACGCACGTGCAGCGTGACTTCGGCCTTCTGCTGCAGCTTCTCGACGGAGAGGATCACCGCCACGCTGGTGACGTTGTCGAAGTGGCGGATGACGCGGTCGAGCTTGGCGCCGACGTAGTCGCGAATGGCCGGCGTGACTTCGACGTGGCGCCCGGTGATGTTGAGATTCATGCTAACTCCTGTTGTTGTCAGATCGATTTGCGCAAACTGACCGGCGGGATATTGAGTGATTCGCGGTATTTCGCGATGGTGCGACGTGCGACCACGATACCCTGCTGGCCCAGAACTTCTGCAATTCGTGCGTCGGACAGGGGCTTCTTCCTGTCCTCTGCGTCCACCAGCTGGCGGATCAGTGCGCGGATTGCCGTTGAGGAAGCTGCTCCGCCGGTGTCGGTGGAAACGTGGCTGCCGAAGAAATACTTGAGTTCGAAGACGCCACGCGGTGTCGCCATGTACTTCTGCGTCGTGACGCGCGATACGGTGGATTAGTGCAGTTCGAGCTGGTCTGCGATCTCCCGGAGGGTCAGTGGCCTCATCGCCACATCACCATGATCGAAGAACTGTCTTTGCTGGTCAACGATGGCCTGGGACACGCGCAGGATGGTGTCGAAGCGCTGCTGCACGTTCTTGATCAGCCAGCGCGCTTCCTGGAGCTGGCCGGTGAGCCCGCCGCCCTGTCCCCTGTTCTGCTGCAGCAGGCTGGCGTACAGGCGATTGACGCGCAGGCGCGGCATCGCTTCCTGGTTCAGGCTGACGGTCCAGCGGCCGCGAACCTTGCGCACGACGACGTCGGGCAGCACGTAGCGCGTCTCGGAAGCCGAGTGGCGCAGGCCGGGGTGCGGGTCCAGGCTGCAGATCAGGGCGTGCGCGGCGCGCAGTTCGTCGTCGTTGCAGCCGGTCAGCTTCTTCAGGCGGACGAAGTTGCGTTCGGCCAGCAGTTCGAGGTGCGCATCGACGATCTCGAGCGCCAGCATCTGGATCGAGCTTTCGGGCATCGCGCGCAGCTGCAGCGCCAGACATTCCTGCGGCGTGCGGGCGCCGATGCCTGCCGGATCGAGGTTCTGCACGTGGCGCAGCGCGATCGACAGATCGTCGAGGTCGATCTCGAGCTCGGGCGGCAGCAGTTCGAGCAGCTCTTCTAGCGGCTGGTACAGGTAGCCGTCGTCGTCGAGCGCTTCGATGATGAAGCGCACCAGCGCACGGTCGAGATCGTTCAGCGGCGACAGCGCGACCTGCTGGTCGAGGTGTTCGCGCAGCGACAGCTCGGCGGCCTGGATTTCCTGGAAGTCGACGTCGTCGTCATCGTCGCGCTTGGCCGATGCGCCGGTGCCGACGTTCGACCAGTCGATGCCTTCGTCGCCGCCTTCGTGCTCGGCTGCGCTGCCGGCGTCGGCGTCGCCGCCCGCGTTGGTGTCGGCTTCGCGCTGCTGCTCACGTTCGCGCTCGGCCGGAGAGGTGCTGGTCGAGGGCTCGAGCCTGGGCGGCGGCTCGTCGAATTCCTCGCGTTCCAGCATCGGATTCTCGAGCAGGAAGCGCTCGATCTCCTGGTTCAGCTCGATCGTCGACAACTGCAGCAGCTTGATCGACTGCTGCAGTTGCGGCGTCAGCGTGAGATGCTGGGAGAGCTTGAGCTGGAGACTGGGTTTCATCCTGGACTAGAGGCGGAAATGCTCGCCGAGGTAGACCTGGCGGACTTTTTCGTTGGCGATGATCTCGCCCGGCTGGCCGCTTGCGAGCACGCGGCCTTCGCTGATGATGTAGGCACGGTCGCAGATGCCGAGCGTCTCGCGGACATTGTGGTCGGTGATCAGCACGCCGATGCCGCGTTCCTTGAGGAAGCGGATGATCTTCTGGATGTCGATCACCGCGATCGGATCGACGCCGGCGAAAGGCTCGTCGAGCAGGATCAGGCGCGGGTCGGTGGCCAGCGCGCGGGCGATCTCGCAGCGGCGGCGCTCGCCGCCCGACAGCGAGATGGCGGTGTTGTCGCGCAGATGGCCGATGCCGAGCTCTTCGAGCAGTTCCTGCAGGCGCTCGTCCACCTGGCGGTTCTCCAGCCCCTGAAGCTCCAGCACGGCGCGGATGTTCTCGGCCACCGTGAGCTTGCGGAACACGCTCATTTCCTGCGGCAGGTAGGACAGGCCCAGCCGCGCCCGGGCGTGGATCGGCAGGTGGGTCAGGTCCTTGCCGTCGAGGCCGATCTGGCCGCCGTCGGCGCGCACCAGGCCGACGATCATGTAGAAACAGGTGGTCTTGCCCGCGCCGTTGGGGCCGAGCAGGCCGACGACCTCGCCCGAGCCGACTTCGAAGCCGACGTCATGTACGACGGTGCGTGCCTTGTAGCGCTTTTGCAGGCCAGCGACCTTAAGCAGACTCATCGTGGGGCTCTTTCAGCAGCTTGCGGATCAGGTCGGGTGCGAAGCCGCGGGTTTGCAGGAAGCGCGCCTGCCGCGCCCATTCGCGGGCGTCGGCGGGCGGCGCGGTGAAGCGGCTGCGCAGCACGCTGCGCGCACGCTCTGATTCCGATTCTGCACATTCGCCGGCGGTTGCCTCGTCGACCAGGTCACGGTCGAGGCCACGCCGCGCCATTTCGCTGCGCAGGCGGCTGGCGCCGAAGCGCGCCGCCTTGCTGCGCACGAAAGCCTGGGCGAAGCGCTCGTCGGACTGCAGGCCGAGCTCGCCCAGGCTTTCGATCACCGCACGGATCTCGTCCTCGTCGCCGTGGGCCGCGAGCTTCTTCGCCAGTTCGGCACGAGAGTGGTCGCGGCGGGCGAGGTGGCGCAGGGCGCGTTCGCGCAGGCTCGGTTCGGCCATGGCAGCCGATCAGACCTCGTCCGCCGCGACGGCCGGGGCTGCGCCGCCCGACGGCATCTCGGGCAGGCTGACGGCGGCACGGACCTTGTTCTCGATCTCGCGCGCCAGCGCCGGGTTGTTGCGCAGGAACTCGCGCGAGTTGTCCTTGCCCTGGCCGATCTTGTCGCCGTTGTAGGAATACCAGGCGCCGGACTTGTCGACGATCTTGTGCACCACGCCGAGGTCGATGATCTCGCCTTCGCGCGAGATGCCTTCGCCGTACAGGATGTCGAAGTGCGCTTCCTTGAACGGCGGCGAGACCTTGTTCTTGACGACCTTGACGCGGGTCTCGGAGCCGACCACTTCGTCGCCCTTCTTGATCGTGCCGGTGCGGCGGATGTCCATGCGCACCGAGGCGTAGAACTTCAGCGCGTTGCCGCCGGTGGTGGTCTCGGGGCTGCCGAACATGACGCCGATCTTCATGCGGATCTGGTTGATGAAAATCACCAGCGTGTTGGTGCGCTTGATGTTGGCGGTCAGCTTGCGCAGAGCCTGCGACATCAGGCGGGCCTGCAGGCCGGGCAACTGATCGCCCATCTCGCCTTCGATTTCGGCCTTGGGCGTCAGCGCGGCGACCGAGTCGATGACGACGATGTCGACGCCGCCCGAGCGCACCAGCATGTCGGCGATCTCGAGCGCCTGTTCGCCGGTGTCGGGCTGCGAGATCAGCAGGTCCTCGATGTTGACGCCGAGCTTCTCGGCATAGCCGACGTCGAGCGCGTGCTCGGCGTCGATGAAGGCGGCGGTGCCGCCGAGCTTCTGCATCTCGGCGATGACCTGCAGCGTCAGCGTGGTCTTGCCGGAGGATTCAGGACCGTAGATCTCGACCACGCGGCCGCGCGGCAGGCCGCCGAGGCCGAGCGCGATGTCGAGGCCGAGCGAGCCGGTGGAGACGGTCTGGATGTCGCGCTCGACGTTGCCGTCGCCCATGCGCATGATCGAACCCTTGCCGAACTGCTTTTCGATCTGCGAGAGCGCGGCGGCGAGTGCCTTGGCCTTGTTGTCGTCCATGAAAACTTTTCCTGAGTGATGGGCTGATTATGGCACAGAGCTTGCAGGGATTTTCGGCGGCGAGCTGCCGCAGCCGTGAACAAGGTCTCTGACGGCCTCAGCTTAGCATCTGTATTTATATACAGCAAATATGTCACGCAATATCCGCGCCAGCCAGTTCGATCAAGCGGCGCAGCGCCTGGATGACGGTCTGGCGCCGCACTGCCTCGCGGTCGCCGGCCAGTTGCAGCGTCTGCACCAGCGTGGCCGCGCCGCGCCGTGCCCAGGCCACGCACACCATGCCGACGGGCTTTGCCGGCGTGCCGCCGCCCGGGCCGGCGACGCCGGAAACGGCGATCGCGACGTTTGCCGTGCTGTGGGCCAGCGCGCCTTCCGCCATTTCGGTGACGGTCGCCTCGCTGACGGCACCGTACGCTTCGAGCGTCTTAGCGCGGACCCCCAGCATGTCGGTCTTGGCCGCGTTGGAATAGGTGACGAAGCCGCGGTCGAACCAGGCCGAGCTGCCGCTGGTGGCGGTGACGGTCGCCGCGATCCAGCCGCCGGTGCAGGATTCCGCGGTGGCCAGCAGCCAGCCCCGTGCGGCCAGTGCGGCACCGGCCGCGGCCGAGAGTTCGTTCAGTTCGCTATCCATCGTTCGCATGTGTGCCGGAGGGGGATTGGGGCCGGTCAGCGGCCGAACAGCTGGACCAGGATGGCCAGCACGAGCAGGGTGTAGCCGGCGGCGATGATGTCGTCGAACATCACGCCGAAGCCGCCCTTGAAGCTGCGGTCGGCCCAGCGCACCGGCGGCGGCTTGACGATGTCGAAGAAGCGGAACAGCGCCACGGCGGCCGCCTGCCAGCCCAGCGTTGCCGGCGTGAATGCCAGCACCAGCCAGATTGCCACCATCTCGTCCCAGACGATGCCGCCGTGGTCGGGCACACCGAGCGTGCGGCCGGTGCGTTCGGCGGCGAGCACGCCGACGATGAACAGGCTGGCAAGAAAGGCCAGGAAGACGAATTCCGACAGCGGCGCGCTGAGCAGCGGATACAGCGCCCAGCCCAGCAGCGTACCCACCGTGCCCGGCGCCCATGGCGACAGGCCGGAGCCGAAGCCGAGCGAGATGAAGTGGGCAGGGTGGCTCATCATCAGTTTCAGAGTGGGGCGCATCGGCTCGCTCCGGAAGATAGGGTGTGCGGAAGAACGGGCGTGACGGCGGCAGCGATGTTCATGTGAAGTGATCGTAGCCGCCCGGGTGCAGGACCTGCTCCTCGCCGTCGGCCGTGCGCAGCAGGCATTCGCCCGCCCGGTCGGTGATCCGGCCGATGCGGTGCAGCGGCAGCGCGAGCCGGCGCGACAGCGCGTCGATGTCGGTGCGCGCGGCGGCCGCTGCGGTGAATAGCAGCTCGTAGTCGTCGCCGCCCGCCAGCAGGCAGGCGCGGGCCTTGTCCTCGGACGCGCCGGTCGCGAGCAGCGCCGCCAGCGGCAGGGCCGCGCTATCGATGACAGCGCCGGCGCCCGACTGCGCCAGGATGTGGGCCAGGTCGCCGAGCAGGCCGTCGGAGACGTCGAGCATCGCACTGGCGAGCCCGCGCAGCGCCAGCCCCAGCGCCATGCGCGGCTGCGGGCGCTGCAGCGCGGCGATGCAGCCTTGGCGGCCGGGCAGGTTCAGATCGACTTCGCAGCGCAGCGCGGCGAGGCCGAGCGCAGCCAGGCCGGGCTGGCCAGAAACCCACAAATCGTCGCCGGCGCGGGCGCCGGCGCGGCCGATCGCTGCGCCCGCCGGCACTTCGCCGATGATCGTGACGGACAGGTTCAGCGGCCCGCGGGTGGTGTCGCCGCCGGCCAGGTCCACGCCGAAAGCGTCGGCGCAGGCGTAGAAGCCGCGCGCGAAGGCGGCGATCCAGTCCTCGTCGGCCGACGGGAGCGCCAGCGCGAGGAAGGCCCAGCGCGGTTCCGCGCCCATCGCGGCGAGGTCCGACACATTGACCGCCAGCGTCTTCCAGCCGAGGTCCTGCGGGTCGGTGCCGGCGAAGAAGTGCGTGCCGGACACCAGCATGTCGGTCGACACGGCCAGTTGCATGCCCGGCCGTGCGCGTAGCAGCGCCGCATCGTCGCCGCCGGCGAGATCGGTATGCCGTGTGCCGCGGCTGAAATGCCGCCGGATCAGGTCGAACTCGGAGGCGGTGGCGGGCTGTGGAGGCGAGGCGGAGGGCATGGTGCAGCGAGCGGCTACGGCAGCGAGACGGGGGCGCAAGCTTAACGCAGATGCCGCCGCTCCGTCCGCCGCCCTCGCCGGCGTGCCATGCCGGCCTGCCCTCGAAGCGGGAAGGAGGGGCGAAGCCGCAGGCCGTGCCGGGGTTGCCGCACGGCAAGGCGGTGACCGCCGCCCCGGCGGCTGCGATGTCAGCGGCCGAGGCCCAGCCTGGCCTTCAGTGCATCCCAATCGACCGCATCGAGCGTGTTCTTGACCAGCAGGCCCAGTTCGGTGTCGCCTTCCATGCGCAGGCGGCGGCTGAAGAACAGCGTGTCGGGGTCTTCCTCGCGCAGGGCCAGGGCGATGAAGTCGCGCGTGGTGGCGGAAATGACCAGATCGGGCTTGCCGTCGCCGGCCGCCGGCGCGGCGCGCTGGAAGCCCTTGTCGCCCAGCGTGAAGTCGAGCCTGAGGCCGGCATCGAGCACTCGTATCTGCAGGTGGCGGCCGCTCAGCGGCGCCAGTGTGTCGCGCGGCAGGATGCGGTCGAGCGCCAGGTTCAGCGCCAGCGTCAGCGCCATCGTGGGCGGCTGCTGCGGCAGGCGGCCGGCCAGCTTCGCCAGTGCGGCGGGCACGGTGAAATCCGGCACGCGGAAGTGCTCCAGGCGCTCGCCGATGCGGCGGCGCAGGTTGCCGGGCAGCAACACGGCCGGCGGCGGGAAGGGCAGGGAAGGCAGGGCGGGCATGTTCGGGCTCCGGATGTTCTCAGGGCGGATATGCGGCAGAAAGCGGGCCGATTCGGGCTGCTGCGCTCACGCCGCCACGTACTGCTCGGCGCCGGCGCGGCCGTGCCAGAAGCCGTTGCACGGCGCTTCCACCATCAGTTCGCGGCTGGCGGCGAGCGCGGCGGCCGGTGTCTGTGCATCGTCGAGGGCGGCGCGGAACAGCTCGACGACACGGCGGGTGTCCGAACCCTGCGGGCTGATGCGCAGCACTTCGGCGTTCTGCCGTACCGCCGGCAGGTCGCCGAGCAGGTTGTGCACGCGGGCGGACTGCGTCTGCACGCCGTTCAGGGTCAGGAAGGGCTCGCCCTCGCGGGTGCGCAGCGTGATGCCGTCCATGATGGCCAGGCAGCGGAATTCGCAGGTGTCCTTCTGCAGGTTGAAGTGGCGGGCGGTGAAGCAGCGTGCCGAATGCGCCAGCGGCAGGCGGCCGTAGGCGAAGACTTCGGTCTCGATCGCTGCGGCGAGCGCGGCGCGCACGGCGGCGAGTGCCGTGCCCGACATCTCGGGCGCGACCGCCCAGCGCGTGGCGCCGGCGTCGATCATCAGTTGCAGCGTCGCCGGGTTGAAGATGTTCAGCGTCGGGCCGGCGACCCAATCAGTGGCGCCGGCTTCGCCGAGCAGCCGTACCGCGCCCATGTCGTTGGCTTCGACGCGGAAGCCGGGCCGGTCTTCGGCGCTTTGGCGGACGATGCGGCGCAGCACCTTGAGGTCGGATTCGGATTCGATCAGGCCCTGGGTGCTGATCACCACTTCCTTGCCGGCGGCGTTCAGCATGTCGCCGACTTCGAGCCAGTCGTCGAGGCGCAGCTCGTGGCGGCGCGAGCAGACGGTTTCGCCGAGATAGACACTGTCGACCGGGCTGTCGGCGATGTCGGCGTAGAAGTCGAGCACGCTCTGGCGCGGCCAATAGTAGAGCAGGGGGCCAAGGGCGAGTTTCATCGGGTGGGTTCCCATCATTTCCACGGACGGTAGTAGGCGCCGAGCGTGTGGCTCTGGCCTTCGGATACCTTGTTGAGTTCGGCCATCCAGCCCGGCAGCACGCTGAAGGCGTCGGCGCCGCCGGCGGCGAGTTTGTCGAGCGCGGCGCGCCACACCTGGGTGACCTGGGCGACGTAGGCCGGGCTGCGCTGGCGGCCTTCGATCTTGATCGCGCGGATGCCGATGCGCGCCAACTCGGGCAGCAGTTCCAGCGTGTTGAGGCTGGTCGGCTCCTCGAGCGCGTAGTAGGTCTCGTCGTTGACCTCGAAGCGGCCCTTGCACAGCGTCGGGTAGCCGGCGCGTTCGCCGTCGGCGAAGCGGTCGATCAGGATGCCGTTGAGGCGGGTTTCCATGCCTTTCGGGGTCTCTTCCCAGCGCACGTGCTTGCCGGGCGAGCAGGCGCCGTTGCAGTTGGGTGATTCGCCGGTGGCGTAGGCCGACAGCGCGCAGCGGCCTTCGACCATCACGCACAGGCCGCCGAAGCCGAAGACTTCGATCTCCACCGCGGTGTTGGCGACGACGTGGGCGACCTGGGGCAGCGACAGCACCCGCGGCAGTACCGCGCGGCGGATGTCGAAACGCTCGGCGTACCAGTTGATCGCCTCGTAGCTGGTGGCCGAGCCCTGCACCGACAGATGCAGGCGCAGTTGCGGATGCGTGCGGGTGGCGTAGTCCATCAGACCGGGGTCGGCCAGGATCAGCGCATCGACGCCGAATTCGGCGGCGCGGTCGATCGCCTGCGTCCAGCTCGGCCAGTTGTTTGCCTGCGGGTAGGTGTTGAGCGCCAGCAGCACCTTGCGGCCGCGGGCGTGAGCATAGGCGACGCCTTCGCGCATCTGCGGCGGGTCGAAGTTCAGGCCGGTGAAGTTGCGCGCGTTGGTCGCATCCTTGAAGCCGAGATAGACGCAGTCGGCGCCGTGGTCGACGGCGGTCTTGAGGGCCGGCAGGCTGCCGGCGGGGCAGACGAGCTCGATCGGGGCAGGCACGATGATGGTGTCCGGAACGGGAAAAACTCCGCCACCTTAGACGAGGGGGGCGAGCCGTTCGTTGATCACCATCAAAGCCGGGCGCCGGGAGGGGCGGCGCTCGCCGGCGCTGCCCGCGGTTTCGCTCAGTGCGTGGTGCGATGCACGCCGGACGCCGGGCGCGGGCCGAGATAGCCGCCGATCAGCATGCCCAGGGCGCTGGCGAACAGGCCGTAGAGCTGCGGCTCGATGTCGCCTTCGGCGACGAAGAGTTCCAGCAGGAGCCAGGTCCCCAGGCCGAAGCCGATCGACAGTGCCGCCCCCAGGTTGTTCGCCCGTTTCCAGAACAGGCCGGCGGCCAGCGGCACGAAGGCGCCGGCCAGCGTCACGCGGTAGGCGCTCTCGACCATGTGGTGGATCGACGCGTCGGTGCTGGTCGCGTACCAGGCCACCAGCGCGGTGAACACGATGATGGTGACGCGGGTGCACCACAGGAACTGGCGATCCTTTATGTCCGGAATGAAGCCGCGCAGCACGTTCTCGGCAAAGGTCACCGACGGCGCCAGCAGCGTGCCGGAAGCCGTGCTCATGATCACCGACAGCAGTGCGCCGAAGAAGATCACCTGGGCGTAGAAGGGCATGTACTGCAGCACCAGCGTCGGCAGGATGAGCTGGGAGTCCTGTTCCATCAGGCGTTCGACCATCGCCGGGTCGATGATGTTGGCGGTGTAGGCCAGGAACAGCGGCACCGCGGCGAAGAAGAAATAGCTGACGCCGCCGAGGGCCGTCGCCCACACCGCGATGTTCTCGGACTTGGACGAATTGACTCGCTGGAACACGTCCTGCTGCGGGATCGAGCCGAGCGCCATGGTGGCGAACGCGGCGATCCAGGCCAGCATGTCGAGCATGTCGAGCGAGGGCAGGAATTCGAACTTGCCTTCCGCCGCTGCCCGCGCGATCACCGGGCCGAAGCCGCCCGCCATGTCGCCGGCGAGCCAGGTGACGTAGAGCAGGCCGAGCACGATGATGATCATCTGCACGAAAGTGGTCACCGCCACCGACCACATGCCGCCGAACAGGGTGTAGACCAGGATCACCGCCGAGCCGATCATGATCCCCTGGTTCATCGACACGGCGTCGTCCGACAGCACGCTGAACACCAGCCCCAGCGCGGTGATCTGTGCCGCGACCCAGCCCAGGTAGGACAGCACGATGCAGATCGACAGCACCAGCTCGGTCGTGCGGTTGTAGCGCATGCGGAAGAAGTCGCCCAGCGTCAGCAGGTTGAGCCGGTACAGCGGGCGGGCGAAGACGAGGCCGAACAGCACCAGGCAGGCCGAGGCGCCGAGCGGATCGGAAATCAGGCCGCGAAAACCTTCCTCGAGGAAGGTGGCCGAGATGCCGAGCACCGTTTCGGCGCCGAACCAGGTCGCGAACACCATGGCCAGCACCACCGCCATCGGCAGGTTGCGGCCGGCATTGACGTAGTCCTGGGTGTTGTGCACCCGGGTGGCGGCGATGAGCCCGATCGCGATGGACACGACCAGGTAGGCGGCAACGAGCCAGAGCATCATGTTGGGCGTCTCCAGGCGGCGGGTAGAGGGGCCAGGGGAAAAGGGGGGCGAATCCGATGGGGCGACGGCAAAACCGGCGGATTCTAGCAATGAATCGGGCGTGTGTTGCAGTGCAATTTGCCTCTGTTCCGGCTGTCGTGCAGCGGAGTTCAGGAGGGGGCGGCGATGGATGCGCGGACGGCGGCGCCGAAACGGCCCCCGAGCGGGCCCGGCATGCCGCGCCGGACCCCTCATGGCGGTGCCGGCGCCGTCAGCCCGTCAGGCCGGCCAGCGTGTCGATGACGACGTTCGCGCCTTCGCGCAGCACCGCTTCGTCGATGACCAGCGGCGGCGCCAGCCGCAGCACGTTGCGGTTGGTGTCGCGGGTGGCGATGCCGCGCGCCAGCAGGCATTCGGCCGCATGGGCGGCGCTGAAGGCGGGGTCGAGCTCGATGCCGACCAGCAGGCCGCTGCCGCGCACCTCGCGCACGCAGGGCAGCGCGGCGGCGCTCAACTGCGCGCGCAGCGTTTCACCCAGCCGTTCGGCCGCCTCCCAGGGCCGGGTTTCGGCCAGCAGCGCGAGCACTTCGGTGCCGACCGCCGCCGCCAGCGGGTTGCCGCCGAAAGTCGAGCCGTGGTCGCCGGGGCGGAACACGTCCATGACCGCGTTATCGGCGAGGAAGGCCGAGACCGGCAGCAGGCCGCCGCCCAGCGCCTTGCCCAGGATCAGGCCGTCGGGCCGCACGCCTTCATGTTCGCAGGCCAGCAAGCGGCCGGTACGGCCGAGTCCGGTCTGGACTTCGTCGGCGATCAGCAGCACGCCGTGACGGCGGCAGATCTCGGCACAGCGGGCCAGGTAGCCGGCCGGCGGCACGACGATGCCGCCTTCGCCCTGGATCGGCTCGACCAGGAAAGCCGCGGTGCGCGGCGTGATCGCCGCTTCCAGCGCATCCGCGTCGCCGTAGGGGATGCGGCGCAGGCCGGGCGGGAAAGGGCCGAAGCCGTCGCGGTACTGGTGATGAGAGGAAAAGCCGACGATGATGATCGAACGGCCGTGGAAATTGCCGTCGCAGGCGATGATCTCGGCTTCGTCCTCGGCGATGCCCTTGACCTTGTAGCCCCATTTGCGCGCCGCCTTCAGCGCCGTCTCGACCGCTTCCAGGCCGGTATTGACCGGCAGCGCGCGCTCGTAGCCGAAGGTGGCGCACAGGCGTTCGAGGAAGACCGGCAGGCGGTCGCTCGAAAACGCGCGCGAAGTCAGCGCCAGGCGCTGCGCCTGCTCGGTCAGCGCGCGCAGCAGGCGCGGGTGGCCGTGGCCGAAGCTGACCGCCGAATAGGCGCTCATCATGTCGAGGTAGCGCCGTCCTTCCACGTCCCACAGCCACACGCCCTCGCCGCGCTGGAACACCACCGGCAGCGGCGCATAGTTGGCGGCGCCATGACGCCGTTCGCGCTCGCGCAGATCGCTGCCGTCCGGGCCCAGCGCCGCCGCGGCGAATTCGAGCGCCCAGTGCGCGCTGCGGCCGTCGGCATCGAGATCGGGGCGGTACTCGACGATCTCGAGGGCGAGGAAATCGTCGCAGGCGCGCAGCGCCAGCAGTGCGTCGGCCAGTTCGCGGGCGTCGAGGCCATCGGCTTCGGGACAAGTGACGGCGGGCACGGCCTGCGGGTCGAGGGCGTCGAGATCGAGGCTGAGGCCGAAACCACCGCCACCTGCGCGCGCGATGCCTAGCGCGTCGCGGAACACTGCCGCCAGGCCGCGCCGCCGGACTTCCATGATGTCGAAGATGCGCACGCCGAGCCCTTGCAGCAATTGCAATTCTTCCATTTCCCAGGCGCGTGCGCCGACGATGCAGACCCGTGCCGGCTCGAGCCGCGGGCCCGGGATGCCGGCCAGGGCCGGATCGCCTTCGCCCAGCAGCGCCGCCAGCGGCATGCCGTGGATGTTGCCGGAATGGGTGGTGGCGGCGGTATGGCTGTCGAGATGGGCATCGACCCAGATCAGGCCGGGCGCATGGCCGGCGCGCCGGGCGATGCCGCGCCAGGTGCCGGTGGCGACGGCGTGGTCGCCGCCGACCACCAGCGCGGTGGCATCGGCCGGCAGCGCCGCGACCTGGTCGGCGAGGCGGCGGGCGAAGTCGCCGTTGGCCTGCAGGCGCGCCGCCATGCCAGCAGCGGCCGACGCGGCGGCGGGTGCTTCGAGCGTCGTGTTCCATTCGACGCTGAGCCCGATCGAGGCCAGGTGTTCGGCCAGCCCGCCCTGGCGCAATGCTTCGGGCGCGGCGGCGCTGCCGGGGTGGGGGGCGCCGAGCGCGGAGCCGGCGCCGATGATCTTCAGTGGGGAACGCGGCGCGGACGGCCGCAGCGCTGTCTTCTCCATTGCACACCTCCCGTCCCGCTTTGGCGCGGGCGCCGCTGGATTGTTCTGGCAGGCCGTTTTGCGAAATTGGACGGGGGCGAGGGGGATTCGTTCAGCCGAACAGGCGGTACAGCTCCA
The DNA here is from genome assembly GCF_025699485.1 of Thauera carbonicopians. Classification (GTDB taxonomy): domain Bacteria; phylum Pseudomonadota; class Gammaproteobacteria; order Burkholderiales; family Rhodocyclaceae; genus Thauera. The sequence goes on from NZ_JANUXN010000003.1 coordinate 476,221, forward strand.
GGCCGAGCAGGGCCGCGGCCAGCGCGCCGATCACGGCCAGCATGCGTCCCTGCAGGCGCTGGCCGGCGGCGAGCTGGTCGAGGCGCTGCTGCTGGGCGGCCTGCTGCCTGCCGGCGTCGCTCAGGTTCTGGTGGATCAGGCGCGGCAGCTGCGGCAGCGCGCCGGCCCAGGCGGGCGCTTCTTCCTTGACGCCGTGCACCAGGGCGCGCCAGCCCATGCGCTCGTCCATCCAGCGTTCGAGGAAGGGCTTGGCGGTCTTCCACAGGTCCAGCTCCGGGTCGAGCTGGCGGCCCAGGCCTTCGATGTTGAGCAGGGTCTTCTGCAGCAGCACCAGTTGCGGCTGCACTTCCATCTCGAAGCGGCGTGCGGTCTGGAACAGGCGCAGCAGGGTCTTGCCGAAGGAGATGTCCTTCAGCGGCTTGTCGAAGATCGGTTCGCAGACGGTGCGGATCGCCGCCTCGAACTCATCCACCCGGGTCTTCGCCGGCACCCAGCCGGCTTCGATGTGGGCCAGCGCCACGCGCCGGTAGTCGCGCTTGAAGAAGGCGAGGAAGTTCTGCGCGAGGTAGTTCTTGTCCACCTCGTTGAGCGTGCCCATGATGCCGAAGTCGAGCGCGATGTAGCGGCCGTCCCGGTGCACGAAGATGTTGCCCGGGTGCATGTCGGCATGGAAGAAGCCGTCGCGGAACACCTGGGTGAAGAAGATCTCGACGCCGGCGCGCGACAGCGCCTTCAGGTCGTTGCCCTGGGCGATCAGCGCCGGCGTCTGCGAGATCGGCACGCCGTGCATCCGCTCCATCACCATGACCCGGCTGCCGCACCAGTCCCAATGCACTTCGGGCACCAGCAGCAGCGAGGAATCCTTGAAGTTGCGCCGCAGCTGCGAGCAGTTGGCCGCCTCGCGCATCAGGTCGAGCTCGTCGTGCAGGTGCTTGTCGAACTCGGCCACCACTTCGCGCGGCTTCAGCCGCCGGCCTTCCGGCCAGATCTTTTCCAGCAGCATCGCCGCCGCTTCGAGCAGGGCGAGGTCGTGGGCGATGACGCGGTCGATGCCCGGCCGCAGCACCTTGACCGCCACTTCGGTGCCGTCCGGCAGGCAGGCGAAATGCACCTGCGCGACCGAGGCCGACGCCACCGGCGTGCGCTCGAAGTTGCGGAACACCTCGTCGATCGGCCGGCCGTAGAAGCCTTCCAGCACGCCGAGCGCCTGCTCGATCGGGATCGGCGGCACGCGGTCCTGCAGCAGCGCCAGTTCGTCGGCGAGATCGGGGGGCAGCAGGTCGCGGCGGGTGGACAGCATCTGGCCGAACTTGACGAAGATCGGCCCGAGCGACTCCAGCGCCTGGCGCAGCCGCACGCCGCGCGGTTCGGCAAAGCTGCGCCAGAAGAACACGGCCTGCCAGACCCGCGCCAGCCGGCCACTGCTGTCGGCGTCGAGGATCAGGCGGTCCAGGCCGAAGCGCAGGCTGACGGAAACGATCTTGATGAGGCGGAAGAGGCGCACGGCGGGAGGGGAAACGGCGGCAAAGGCCGGACTTTAGCCGGAAAGCGCCGGGCGGGGAACGGGTGGGGGTGGGCGCAGGCGCAGCGCGGGCACGCGACGGCCGTGTTCTAGCGGGTTTCCGCCTGGTGCAGCGACTTGACCAGATCCCTGACGACCTGCTGATGGGCGTCGCTGAGCGCCGCGATGTCGCGCATCAACTGGTAGTCGAACACGGCTTCCGCTTCCCTGGCGACGAAAGCCGCGTTTCCCGCACCGAAGCGCAGCCATTCGGCGCTGACGCCGAGCCAGTCGGCCAGCACGCGCAGCTTGTCCTGGGCCGGGATGGCATCGCCGCTCAGCCACTTGCGGGTGGCATGCAGTGTCACCGGCTCTCCGGCGTAGCGGCGGTTGAATTCCCGAGCCAGTGCCGTCGGCCGTGCGACATCGGGCGCGACGCGCGCGAGGGCTTCCCGCAGGCGGGTGCTGAAGGCATCGCGTTCGAGGTAGGGTTGCATGAACGCAACGCTAGCAATCACGGTACCGTCTGAAGGTATATGTTTTTTCGTCGACCGGAAGTATAGTGCGGCTGCATATGCGGAATGCTTGATCGCGGCAGCGCCGCGACGGGCGCGGATGTCAAGGAAGCGGCGACGATGGCAGGCAAGCAGCGGCCCCCCTACTTCAGGGTGGCTTTCCGGGGGACGGTGAGGACCGTTACGGAAGAGATGGCGTGGGAAGGGCACTGGCGCCGCCGGACCTATCTCGATTTCGGGCGGTACCGCCTGAAGGACGTCGTGACTTGCCCGCGAATGGATCGTGTGCTCGACGAGTGTGGCAGCGACCCCGACGCGGTCGTCAGGCTCGGGCACTTTCTGGTCTGGCGCTGGGTGTTGTCGGTGAGCAGGGGCGGACGGGTCGAGCGCCAGGCGTTCCTGCTCTTCGCCCTCGGCCTGCTGGCCATCACTGCCGTGTTTGCGGGTGGCGGCTTCGTGTGCCTGTTCATCTGCATCGGTGTGCTGGAGACGGTCGATGGCGTCTTGCCGGGCCTGGCGTTTCCCGTGCTGTGGGCGACGCACATGGCGATGAATCTCAGGGCCTGGCTGGGCACCTGAGCGGCGCGGGCAGCGGAGTGAAGACGGTCACCCGCCGCCCGTGAGCGGCGGGCCGTGCGGCGGTCAGAAGTCCAGCTTGACGCCGACCGTGACGTTGCGCCCCATCAGCGGCGCGACGTGCTTGATGAAGGAGCTGTGATTGTAGGCCAGCTTGTCGGTCAGGTTGTTGGCCTTGACGTAAAGCAGCCAGGGCATGCCTTCGTATTTGCCGCGGTAGCTGGCACCGAGGTTCAGCATCGTGTAGCCGGCGGTTTCGCTCTCGAACTCGGCGACTTTGTTCTGGCGGCCGACGCGGTAGATCTCGGCTTCGCCGCTCCATGCGTTCCAGTCGGCGTCCAGCCGCAGGCCGATGCGGTGGGCGGGAATGCGCGGCAGGTCGCGGTTGCCACCGCTGTCGAGGCGGGCGCGGACATAGTCACCGAACACGGTGGCGCCGAAGATCGGGTTCAACTGCTGGCGAAGCCGGCCTTCGATGCCGGTGAAGCGGGCGTCGCGCTGGGCGTACTCGATCAGCTGGAAGCCTTCGTGCACGTCCAGGGTGTTGGCGTAGATGTAGTCCTTGACCCGGTTGTGGAAGATGCCGACCGAGAAAGTGGTGGCGCCTTCGGTCTTGCGCAGCGACAGATCGATGTTGCGCGAAGTCTCCGCCTTCAGGTCGGGGTTGCCCACTTCCCAGGTGTTGGTCGCCAGGTGGATGCCGTTGGCGTAGAGCTCCTCGGCGCTCGGCAGCCGCTGGGTGCGCGACAGCGACAGGCCCAGCGCGTACTGCGGGGCGAAGTTCCACACTGCGCCGAGCGACAGCGAATTACCGCGGTGGCTGCGGTCGCGCTGTGCCGAGTCGACGTCGATGTCCTGCCATTCGTGGCGCAGGCCGGCTTCGAAGCGCCAGTCGCCGAGCGCGTATTCCTCGATCAGGAAGACGGCGTGCTTCTTCGTCAGCGTCGGCGGGACATAGGCTTCTTCGCCATTGGCGCTGAAGTCGCGGCGCGAGGTCTGCAGGCCGACGACGCCGCGCCAGCCGGCGAGCGGTGCGTGTTCGAGCTCGAGGCGGCCGTCGTGCGCCTTGCTGCGGAAGCGGGTCGAGACGTGGCGCTCGCCGTCTTCCTTCTCGATTTCGTCATGCACGTAGTCGGTGTGCGCGGCCCGCAGCCGCAGCCGGGTGAAGCCGGGCAGCGGGTCGAACAGCTCGCCACGCAGGTCCCAGCGCTTGCTGTCGAGCTCGACGTAGGGAATGCCGTGCGCGTGCTCATGGTCGTGGTCATGCCCATGGTCATCGTCGTCGTGGCCGTGCCCGTGTCCGCCGCAATGCAGGTGGTCGCCGTGCGGGTGGCAGTCCTCGTATTCGTGGTTGTGGCCGGGCAGGCCGTAGTCGTTGCGCTGGCGGCTCCAGGCGACACCGAGGTAGCCGCGTTCGCCGACCCAGGACAGGCCCAGGCTGCCGCTGTCGGTGGTGTTGTAGCTGCCGTCGACGCGGCGGCCGTCGTGCCAGCCGTCGCCGACGCGGTATTCGTTGGCGTCTCGCTTCAGGCCCTCGGCGTGGACGGCGACGTTGCCCGATCCGGCGGTGATCGCGAAGGCGCCGGCGCCCTCGCGGGCAGCGCTGCCGGCGCGCAGCTCGATGCTGCCTTCGACGCCTTTTTCCGGCACCGCGGTCGGCACCCGGTCGTCGAGCACATTGACCACGCCGCCGATGGCGCCACCGCCGTAGGCGAGCGCCGACGGGCCGCGCAGCACCTCGATCTGGCGGCTCAGCATCGGCTCCAGCGCGACGGCATGGTCGGGGCTGATGCTGGAGGCATCCATGATCTCGGCGCCGTCGGACAGCACCTTGACGCGCGGGCCGTCCATGCCGCGGATGATCGGCCGGCTGGCGCCGGCGCCGAAGTGGCTGGCGGCGATGCCGGGTTCGCTGATCAGGGTGTCGCCCAGCGTGGCGCCGCGGCGCAGGACGAGTGCGTCGCCTGCGAGCACGCTGGTCGGCGTGCTCATGGCGTCGGTGCCGAGGGCGAGCGCGCTGGCGGAGACGGTGACCGGCGCGAGCGTGGTGCTGCCGTCGCTCGCCTCGTCGGCGAAGGCCGGCGCCTGGGCGACGGCGAGCAGCAGGCCGGCGGCGAGGGGGCGGCGGGCGGGGAAAGCGGAGCGGGGCTTGGGGTGAAGCGTGGTGGACATCGGAGTTCCCTTGTGGTCCGGGCGGGGCGTGCGCCTGCCCCCGACGGGGCCGGCGGGCGGCAGCGAACCCCACCGGCCGGCGGTGCCGGCAGTGGAAATGCCGCGGCCCGGCGGTATGCAGGCGCGGCGGGCGTTCAAGCGGAGTGGCGGTTCAAGCCAGCAGGGCGGACGGGGAAGATGTCGGCGGCGCGCGGCAGCGCGGCCGGAGCGGGGAAGCGTCGGGGACGGGGAGTGCTGCGGCCTCCGGCGGCCGCAGCATCGCGGCGTGATGGGTGCGGGCGGGAGAAGGGCCGCCCAGCGGCATGTCGATGCCGCTCAGCGCCAGGCATTCGAGGCAGGCACCGGCGACGTGCTCGCCGTCGCTTTCGGCCTCGCCGGATGTGCCGGGCATGCTGCCGGCGTTCCCGCCTTGCAGCAGTTCTCCGGCATGGCCGATGAGGTGGATCCGGGCCTCGCCTTGCACCGCAAGCAGGGCCAGCGCCAATGCCAGTGCCCATGTCAGCCGGGCCATGACGCTGCCCGCGCATGCCCACGAAGCGGCACTGCGCGGTGGTGCGGCGGCGCAGCGGATGTGGGGTGGAATGGCCGAGGCGGGAGGCATGGCTGGATTTTATGGGGGTTGCGCTTTATTTGCAACATTGTTGCGATAGTGACGAATTATGCTTCCGGCTTCCTGTAATTCGCGCTCACATGCCTGCCGCGGAGCGTGGAAGGCGATCCGCTATAATCCAAGGTTTAGATTTCCAGCCGAGTGCCATGAGCGCCGATCCCAAAGCCCTGCTGACCGACCTGCTGAAAACCGCGCTGAAGAGCGTGGCACCGGATCACACCGACACCCCCATCCTGCTGGAGCGCCCGAAACAGGCGAGCCATGGCGACTTCGCCACCAATCTCGCGCTGCAGCTCGCCAAGCCGCTGAAGCGCAACCCGCGCGATCTGGCGGCGATGCTGCTGGCCGAACTGCCGGCGTCGAAGCTGGTGGCCAAGGCCGAAGTGGCGGGCGCGGGCTTCATCAACTTCACCCTCGCCGCCGATGCCAAGACCGCGGTCGTCGCCGACGTGCTGGCCAGGGGCGCGGACTTCGGCCGCGGCGCGGCCAAGGGCGTGAAGGTGCAGGTGGAGTTCGTCTCCGCCAACCCGACCGGGCCGCTGCACGTCGGCCACGGCCGCGGCGCGGCCTACGGCGCCTCGCTGTCGGACGTGCTGGCCTTCGCCGGCTTCGACGTCACGCGCGAGTACTACGTCAATGACGCCGGCCGCCAGATGGACATCCTGGCGCTGTCGACCTGGCTGCGCTACCTGGCGCTGTTCGGCATCGAGGTCGCCTTTCCGCCCAATGCCTACCAGGGCGACTACGTCACCGAAATGGGCCGCGACATGCGCGATGCCCATCAGGACCGTTTTGCCCGCGTGAGCGCCGAACAGGTGCTGGCCGGCACGCCGGGCCTGCCACCCGCCGAGCGTAACGACGACGACGCCAAGCAGCAGCGCGAGGAGCACCTCGACGCGCTGATCGCCAATGCCAAGCGCCTGCTCGGCGACGACTACGCCTGGGTGCATGGCTTCGCGCTGAACGAACAGCTCGGCGATGGCCGCGACGACCTCGGCGAGTTCGGCGTGCGCTTCGACAAGTGGTTCTCCGAGCAGAGCCTGTTCGACACCGGCCTGGTCGAGCGCGCCGTCGAGCAGCTCGAGAAGCAGGGCCACATCTACGTCCAGGACGGCGCCAAGTGGTTCCGCTCCAGCGCCTTCGGCGACGAGAAGGACCGCGTCGTGCAGCGCGAGAACGGGCTATACACCTATTTCGCCTCCGACATCGCCTACCACTTCAACAAGTACGAGCGCGGCTTCGACCGCATCATCGACATCTGGGGCGCCGACCATCACGGCTACATCCCGCGCGTGAAGGGCGCCATCGCCGCGCTCGGCCTGCCGCCGGAAAAGCTGGAAGTCGCGCTGGTGCAGTTCGCGGTGCTGTACCGCAACGGCCAGAAAACCTCGATGTCGACCCGCTCGGGCGAGTTCGTCACCTTGCGCGAGCTGCGCCAGGAAGTCGGCAACGACGCCTGCCGCTTTTTCTACGTGCTGCGCAAGTCGGACCAGCATCTGGACTTCGACCTCGACCTGGCCAAGAGCCAGAGCAACGAGAACCCGGTCTATTACGTGCAGTACGCCCACGCCCGCGTGTGCTCGGTGCTGAACCAATGGGGCGGCGAAGCGTCCGAGCTGGCAGGTGCCGACCTCGGCCTGCTGCAGCACGAACGCGAGCTGGCGCTGTGCGCGCGCCTGGCGGCTTTCCCCGAACTGGTGCAGAACGCCGCAGCCGACCATGCGCCCCACCAGGTGGCTTTTTATCTGAAGGATCTCGCCGCCGATTTCCACAGCTGGTACAACGCCGAACGCATGCTGGTCGAGGACGAGGCGCTCAAGCTCGCCCGCCTGGCGCTTGCCGGGGCGGTGCGCCAGGTGCTGGCCAGCGGCCTCGCGCTGCTCGGCGTGTCGGCGCCGGAATCGATGTGAGTTTCGGAGAGTTTCGTGAGTCGTGATCGCAAATCTGCCCGCAAGCCTGCGCGCGCACCGTCGCGCAGCGGCGGCAGCACCCTGATCGGCATCTTCATCGGCCTGGTGTTCGGCGCGCTGATCGCCGCCGGCGCGGCCTGGTATTTCACCCGCGCCAATCCCTTCCAGTCGGCACCGACGGCTTCGCGCATGCCGCCCAGCGAGCGCCAGGCGCCGGCCGCACTGCCCGGCAAGCCGGGCGACCGCCCGGTGGCGAAGCAGGATTTCGAGTTCTACAAGATCCTGCCCGACGGCGACAACGTGCCCGCCCCGGCCGAGCCGCCGGCGCGCCCGCAGCGACCGCCGGTGGTGAACGTGCCTGCGCAGCAGGCGCCGGCGCCGGTGCAGGAAGTGTCGGTGAAGCCGGCCGAGCGCCTGTACCTGCAGGTGGGTGCGTTTGAGAACCCGGGCGAGGCCGACAACCTGAAGGCGCGCCTGGCGCTGGCCGGCATCGAAGCCAGCGCCCAGCGCGCGCAACTGGCCGACGGCCGGGTCGTGCATCGGGTGCGTATCGGCCCGTTCTCGCGGCCCGAGGACATGAACCCGACCCGCGCGCGGCTGGCCGAAGCCGGCTTCAATGCCTCGGTGAGCCGCAGCGCACCGTGATGCCCGATACTTTCCGGATCGCCGGGAACGCGAAGGCGTTGCCGGCGTCTGAAGGCCGTTATCGAACTTGGAGTGAGCCTGAATGAACCGCCGTGATGTCCTGAAGCAGCTTGCCGCCGTATCCGCAGCCCTGCCGCTCGCCAATCTCGCCTGGGCCAAGGATCCGTTCGTGGTCCTGAATCCAGCTCAGCCGACCGACGATCCGTCGAAGATCGAGATCATCGAGTTCTTCCACTACGGCTGCCCGCACTGCCGCGACTTCGACCCGCTGGTCGCGGCCTGGAGCAGGAAGCTGCCGGCGGATGTCAGCTTCCGCCACGTGCCGGCGATCTGGAACAACCCGCAGCTCGCCGCGCTGGCGCGGCTGTTCTACGCCGCCGAAGCTTCGGGCGACCTGAAGACGCTGCATGAAAAGGTGTTCGTCGCGGTCCAGGACGAGCGCCGGCCGCTGCATACCGAGGACGGCGTGCGCGAGTGGATCGACGGCAAGGTGGCCGATCCGGCCAAGTTCATGGAGGCCTACAAGTCCTTCGGCGTCAATTCCAAGCTGCAGCGGGCCGATCAGCTCGCGCGCGCGATGAAGATCCAGGGCGTGCCGACGGTGGCCGTCGATGGCCGCTTCCTGACCTCGGCCTCGATGGCGGGCAGCCACGACGGCGCGCTGCAGGTCGTCGACCAACTGGTCGAGCGGATCCGCAAGGAGCGCGGCGGGAAATGAGCGAGACGCGCGCCGCGCCAGTGCCGTCCCGGGTTGACGAGGCTCCGGCCGAGCGCCGGGGCTGCCAGCGCTTCGTCGCCCGGCGCCGGGGCGAGCCCTGCTTCTGGGTGGTGATGGACGGGGTGCGCATCCCGCTCAACGACCTGTCCGCCGACGGTTTCTCGTATCCGTCGGCAACGCCGCCTGCCAGCGGCGAGGCATTCGATTTCGTGCTGCAACGCGAGGGCGTGCCGGACGAAATCCGCGGCCGCGCCGTGGTCGTGAACTTCCTCGCGGCGTCGGCGCAGGCCGGTTGTTCCTTCGCCAGTCTCGACGGCGATGGCGCCGAGCGCCTGCGCGACTGGCTGATCGCCCACGTGCTGATGACCGCGACGGTCCGCATCACCGAAAAGGATGCGGCCGCGATCGTGTCGGGGCCGTCGCTGATCTAGGCGGGGCAGGAGTGGCCACTTGCCGGACCAACATCGACGCCCTCGGCCATGCGCACCCGCCGGCAGGGCCCGATGCCCGCATCGTCTCGCTGGTGCCGTCGCTGACGGAGCTGATCTTCGAACTGGGCCTGGGGGAGCGGCTGGTGGGCCGCACCGGCTTCTGCATCCATCCCCGCGAGGCCCTGCGTGCGGTGCCCAAGGTCGGCGGCACCAAGGACGTGAAGCTCGACGTGCTGAAGGCGCTCGCGCCGACGCACCTGATCGTCAATATCGACGAGAACCGCAAGGAAACGGTCGATGAGCTGGCGGCATTCGTGCCGCATGTGATCGTCACGCATCCGTGCACGCCGGCCGACAATCTTCAGCTCTACCGCCTGTTCGGCGGCGTGTTCGACCGCGACGCCGAGGCGGCAAGGCTGTGCACGGCACTGCAGGCCGCGCTGGACGATGCCGCCGCGCTGCGTGCAAGCCTGGCCGAAGAGGCGGTGCTGTACCTGATCTGGCGGCAGCCGTGGATGACGGTGGCGCGCGACACCTATATCGCGGCGATGCTCGAGACGGTCGGCTGGCGCAGCTTGCCGGAGGAGGCGCAGAAACGCTATCCGGAGTTCGAGTGGGCGCTGGCGGAGCAGGCTGCGCGGGTCTTCCTGTCGTCCGAGCCCTACCACTTCAACGACAGCCATCTGGCGGAAGTCGAGGCGCTCGGCAAGCGCCCCGCGACGCTGATCGATGGTGAGATGGTGTCCTGGTACGGCAACCGGGCGGTCGCCGGGCTGCGCTACCTGATCGCGCTGCGCCGTCGGCTGGCCGGCCTGGCGACCGACTAGCGTTCCGGTGGCGCTGCCGGGGCGAGCGTTTCGGCGATGAAGCGCTCGGGTGTCGTCACCCGGGAGCGGCCGCGCAGCAGGCTGTGCCGGCCGGCCCGGAGCAGCAGCTTGTCGCGCGTAAGCAGGTGGCTGGCGCCGGCGTCGAAGGCGATTTCGAGGAATTTCTGGTCGTCGCCGTCGCGGCAGACGGGGAGCGCGCGCGCTTCGCCTGCGGCCGTTTCCGGCAGGATCTCGACCCGGCTGCGATAGTCCGCCAGCAGCGCATGCTGCGCATCCTCGCCGAGCCTGAACTGGGAATAGGCGAGCACGTGTCGCAACTCGGTCAGCGCGTCCTCGCGCGACACGAGCGTGCAGGCGCCGCCTTCGATCCAGTCACGCAGCGAAGCGAGGCGGGGATCACGGAACATCCACAGCGCGAGGATGGTATTGGTATCGAGGACGAGCCGGGGGGGCATGGAAGGCGTGGGGGCGGCGGCAACAAAAACGGGGAGGGTCGCCCCTCCCCGCTTGCTTCCGGCTGCTTTGCTGCGATCAGGCCGCTTGCGTGGCGTCGATGCGCATCTTGACGAAGGAGCCCGGTGCGTCTTCCAGCACCTTCAGCTTGCCCTTGGCGGGGTCGCGCGGCTCGGCCTGCTCGCTGTCGATGGCGGTCAGCCAGGCCTGCCAGTCGGTCCACCACGAACCCGGGTGCTGCTGCGCGCCGGCCAGCCAGTCGTCGGCGTTGCCGGGCAGCTTGGCGGCCGGATTGATCCAGTAGCCGTATTTGTTGGCCGCCGGCGGGTTGACGATGCCGGCGATGTGGCCCGAGCCACCCAGTACGAAGCGGACCGGGCCGCCGAAGTTGCGCGCACCCATGTAGGTGCTCTTCCACGGCGCGATGTGGTCTTCGATGGTCGAGATGAAGTAGCAGGGCGTCTTGATCTTGCCGAGGTCGATCGGCACGCCGTCGACGCTGATGCCGCCCGGCTCGACGAGGCGGTTTTCCATGTACAGCTTGCGCAGGTAGAAGCTGTGCATCTTGGCCGGCATGCGGGTGGAGTCCGAGTTCCAGTACAGCAGGTCGAACGGGAACGGGTCCTTGCCGAGCAGGTAGTTGTTGACCACGAAGGACCAGATCAGGTCGTTGGCGCGCAGCATGTTGAAGGTGCCGGCCATTTCCGAGCCTTCCAGGTAGCCGCGTTCGAACATCTTCTTCTCGAGGCTGGAGATCTGGCCTTCGTCGATGAAGACACCGAGTTCGCCCGGATCGGAGAAGTCGGTCATGGTGGTGAAGAAGGTCGCGGCCGAGATCCGGCTGGACTGCTTCTTGGCGGCCAGGTAGGCCAGCGTGGTGGCGAGCAGGGTGCCGCCCAGGCAGTAGCCGGCGGCGTTGACCGACTTCTCGCCGGTCTGCTGCTCGATGGCGTCGAGCGCGGCGAGCGTGCCTTCGAGCAGGTAGGAATCGAACAGCTTGTCCACATGGCGCTCGTCCGGGTTCACCCACGAGATGACGAACACGGTGTGGCCCTGGTCGACACACCACTTGATGTAGGAGTTCTTCTCGCGCAGGTCGAGGATGTAGAACTTGTTGATCCAGGGCGGCACGATCAGCAGCGGCTTCTTCAGCACCTTGTCGGTGCTAGGCGTGTACTGGACCAGCTGCATCATGTCGGTCTGGAACACGACCTTGCCCGGCGTCGTGGCGACGTTCTTGCCCAGCTCGAAGGCCGTGGTGTCGGTCATCTTGACGCGCAACTGGCCGCCGCCGTCCTCGACGTCGCGCAGCAGGTTGTTCAGGCCCTTCAGCAGGTTCTGGCCGCCGCTCTTGACGGTTTCGCGGAAGACTTCGGGGTTGGTGACGGCGAAGTTCGACGGCGACAGCGCGTCGATGTACTGGCGGGTGTAGAAGTTGACCTTCTTCTGGGTCTGCTCGTCCAGGCCGTCGACGCAGCACACGGTGTCATGGATGTGGCGGGCGGCGATCAGGTAGGACTGCTTGATGAAGTCGAACAGGAAGTGCTGCTCCCATTCCTCGTCCTTGAAGCGCTTGTCGGTCTTCTCGGGGGCGGCGATCGGCGAGGCGTTGAGGCCGGCGAAGCGCATCATCGAGTGCTGCCACAGCGAGAAGTAGTCCCACACCAGGTTCATCTGGGCCTGGGCGAGCTTGTACGGGTTCGACAGCAGCTTGGCCATCATGTCCATGAAGGCCTGGGCGATGCCCAGTTCGTCGGCGGGGGCGGTGATGCCCTTCTTCAACTGGCGGTTCACGTGATCGCTGATCAGGTGCGAGGCACGGCGGGCAACGTCGGCGTAGGTCTTGGCGACCTCCTGCGGATCGGGCAATTCGGCGCGAGGGGTTTCGGTGGAAGGTGCAGCCATCTTAGTTTGAACTCCTGGTTGGCGACCGGAATGTCTCTCCGGCTGGTTTCTTCATTGTTTGCTGTCGATGAAACGGATCAGGCCGTCCGCGCCGACTTCCCGGCGGAGCTCTCCCCGCTCCTCCAGGTAGTTGAGGTGGGCAATGGCCTCCCCCATGGCGAACATGACCTGATGGGTGTCCAGCTCGCGCGGAAACAGTGTCGTCAGCACTTCGCCCGCCGTTCGTGCGCTGCGGCACTCGGCCTGCAGTGCTGCGCAGCGCTCACGGTGGTGGGCGACGAGTTGCTCCACTCTTGACCGGATACCCTTGAAAGGCCTGCCGTGCGATGGTAGCACGAGCGTGTCATCGGGCAAGTTGCAAAGTTCCTGAATCGAGTCGAGAAAATAGCCGAGGGCGTCGTCATGCGGCGTTGCAGCATGGACGCTGACGTTGGTCGAGATGCGCGGCAGCAGCATGTCGCCGGAGATGAGCACGCCGAGCTCGGCGCAGTACAGGCTGGCGTGCTCGGGAGCGTGGCCGTAGCCGACGATGACGCGCCATTCCCGGCCGTCGATCGGTAGGATGCTGCCGTGGCGCAGGCGCTCGTAGCGCGAAGGCAATTCGGGGATGCCGCGGCGGTAGGCGTTGCCGCGCGTTGCCAGGGCCGTCGCCGGGGCATCGTCGAGGCCGTGGGCGCGGAACTGGGCCACCATGTCCTGCACGTTGTATCCCGGCAACTGGTGCCAGATGGCGTGGCCGAGGAGATACTCCCCCAGCGTCATGTGTATGCTGGCGCCATTGCGCGCGGCCAGCCAGGTCGCCAGGCCGACGTGATCCGGATGGTGATGGGTGACGACGACGCGCGTGACCGGGCGCGGATCGGCATCGAGCACGGCGGTCCAGGCCTGACGCGTGTCGTCCGAGCCGTAGCCGCAGTCGACGATCACGCGTTCGTCGCCGTCGTCCAGCAGCCACAGGTTGATGTGGTCGAGCGCAAAGGGCAAGGGCATTCGCACCCAGTGCACGCCGGGGGCGACTTCGGTGGCATGGGTGGCGGCAGGGAGGTCGGGAAAGGGGTAGTGCAGTGGGGACATCGGTCTGTCTTCCTGTTGGGCTCGTGCTTTAGCGGCTTGCGGCGGCCTGGCGTTGCTCAAACTGCCGAAATCTGCTTAACTTTCGCTGTTTTGTATAATTTTTTGTTTATAAAACAATATCTTGCTGTTTGTGCCGCGCCTCATGCGGTGTCAGCGGCCACCCGGACGACCCATGGGCGACGAACAAACCTACACCATCACCGAGCTCGCACGCGAATTCGACATCACACCCCGCGCGATTCGCTTCTACGAAGACCAGGGCTTGCTGACCCCGGCCCGCGCCGGGCGTGCCCGCATCTACACCAAGGCCGATCGCACCCGCCTCAAGCTCACGCTGCGCGGCAAGCGCCTGGGCCTGTCGCTTGCCGAGATCCGCGAACTGCTCGACATGTACGGCGGCGTGCACAATTCCGCTTCGCAGCTCGAACTCTTTCTCGACGTGCTGAAGGAGCGCCGTGCGGCGCTGGAACAGCAGCGGCTCGACATCGAGGCGGTGCTGCTCGAGATCGACATGCTCGAACAGCAATGCCATGCCCTGCTCGGCCACAATGCCGCAGGTGCCGCGGCGGCAAGGGCGAAGCTGGTTAGGCACATCGACGGTGTCGGTACTGGCGGTGTCGGTGCCGATGCCGACTGAGTGGTATGCCGCGCTTCCGCTCCATCGGGTTTAATATTACGTTGACGTAAACGTAAAAACAAAGAAAATACGCGCCGGAACACAAGAGCCCTGCCAAGGAGACCGCCATGCGCCCGGAAATGCCGCAGTTTCAGCCCAAGGACCCCGGCTACGCCGCCCGCGTGCGGGCGAGTTTCGAGCTGCAGCAGGCCATGGCCCTGATCGGTGCGCAACTGGCGGTGATCGAGCCGGGCTATACCGAGATCCACCTGCCCAGCAAGCCGGAAATCACCCAGCAGCACGGCTACATCCACGGCGGCGTGGTCGGCATGATCGCGGATTCCGCTGCCGGCTATGCGGCCAACACGCTCACGCCCGCCGACACCAGCGTGCTGACGGTGGAGTACAAGCTCAACCTCGTCGCCCCTGCCGACGGCCAGCGCCTGGTGGCGCGCGGCGAAGTCATCAAGCCCGGCCGCACGCTGATCATCACCAAGGCCGAAGTGTTCGCGATCCGCGACGAGCGCTGGACGCTGTGCGCGATCATGCAGCAGACCATCATGGCCATGCAGGGCAAGAACGAGCGCCAGGGTCGAGGGTCCGAAGACTGATGCCACCACGACCCGAGGAACTCACATGTCTCTGAGCCTGCGCGCATTGACGCCGTCCGACACGGCCGAACTGGAGCAGGTGCGCCAGTTCTTCCGCAACTACGCCGCCTGGCTGGGCGTCGATCTCAGCTATCAGGGCTTTGCCGACGAAGTCGCCAACCTGCCGGGTGCCTACGGCGAGGCCGACGGGCGCCTGTTCTTCGCCGAACTCGACGGCCGTCCGGCTGGCTGTGTCGGCGTGCGGCGCTTTTCCGACGGTGTCTGCGAGATGAAGCGGCTGTACGTCGACCCCGAGGCGCGCGGCCACGGAGTGGGCCGCAAGCTGGCGCTGGCGGCGATCAAGGCGGCGCAGGCGCTGGGCTACCGCCGCATCCTGCTCGACACCCTGCCGGCGATGCGCATCGCCGTGAAGCTGTACCGCGAGCTGGGCTTCACCGAAGCGCCGGCCTACTACCCCAGCCCGATCGAAGGCACGATCTTCCTGACGCTCGACCTCGCGCAGTGGTCCGAGGAGCAGGGGAACAACGAAAGCCTGCTGCACCTGTTCGACTACAACCAGGCCTGGTCGCGCCAGATGCAGCAGCTCGATCCGAGCTTCTTCGAGAAGCTGTCCCATCTGCAGAGCCCGGAATACCTGTGGATCGGTTGTTCCGATTCGCGTGTGCCGGCCAACCAGATCGTCGGCCTGCTGCCGGGCGAAGTCTTCGTCCACCGCAATGTCGCCAACGTCGTCGTGCACACCGACCTGAACTGCCTGGCGGTGATCCAGTACGCGGTGGATGTGCTGAAGGTGAAGCACATCATGGTGGTCGGCCACTACGGCTGCGGCGGTGTCAAGGCGGCGCTCGACCGCGCCCGCGTCGGCCTCGTCGACCTGTGGCTGCGCCACGTGCAGGACGTGCATTTGCGCCACTTGCAGGCGGTCGATACGCTGCCGCCCGAATTGCGCCATGACCGCCTGTGCGAACTGAACGTGCTCGAACAGGTGGTCAACGTCGCCCAGACCGTGGTCGTGCAGGACGCCTGGAGCAAGGGCCAGCCGCTCACCGTGCATGGCTGGATCTACGGCCTGAAGAACGGCCTGATCCGCGATCTCGGCCTCAACGTCGGTCGCCCGCAGGATCTGATGCCGCGCTACATGGCGGCGCTCGACGCGCTCCGCCACTGAGCGCGGCCGGCAACAAAACATCAATGAGGAGAACAGCATGTCCGATCCCGTCGTCATCGTTTCCGTCGCCCGCACGCCGCTGGGCGGTTTCCAGGGCGATCTGTCCGGCCTGAGCGCACCGCAGCTCGGCGCCGTCGCCATCAGCTCGGCGGTCGCGCGCGCCGGCCTGGCGCCGGAGCAGGTGCAGGAAGTGATCATGGGCTGCGTGCTGCCCGCCGGCCTAGGCCAGGCGCCGGCCCGCCAGGCCGCGCTCGGCGCCGGCCTGCCGCTGTCGGCCGGCTGCACCACGATCAACAAGGTGTGCGGCTCGGGCATGAAGGCCACGATGCTGGCGCACGACCTGATCCTCGCCGGTACCAACGAGGTGATGGTCGCGGGCGGCATGGAGTCGATGTCCAACGCCCCCTACCTGCTGCCCAAGGCGCGCGCCGGCTACCGCCTCGGCCATGGCCAGACGCTGGACCACATGTTCCTCGACGGCCTGGAAGACAGCTATTCGAAGGAAAACAAGGGCCGCCTGATGGGCACGTTCGCCGAGGACTGCGCCGGCCACTTCGGCTTCAGCCGCCAGGCGCAGGACGAGTTCGCCATCGCCTCGACCACTCGCGCCCAGGCCGCGATCAACAACGGCGATTTCAGTTGGGAAGTCGCGCCGGTGACGGTGTCCGGGCGCAAGGGCGAGGTCGTCGTCGACAAGGACGAGCAGCCGCTGAAGGCGCAGATCGACAAGATTGCGTCGCTGAAGCCGGCTTTCCGCAAGGACGGCACGGTCACGCCGGCCAACTCCAGCTCGATCTCGGACGGCGCCGCGGCGCTGGTGCTGATGCGCAGATCGACTGCCGACCGGCTCGGCCTGAAGCCGGTCGCCACCATCGTCGGTCATGCCACCCATGCGCAGGAACCGGCCTGGTTCACCACCGCGCCGGTGGGCGCGATGCAGAAAGTGCTGGACAAGGCCGGCTGGCGCAGCGACGAAGTCGACCTGTGGGAGATCAACGAAGCCTTCGCCGTGGTGACGATGGCGGCGATGCACGAGATGAAGCTGCCGCACGACAGGGTCAACGTCAATGGCGGCGCCTGCGCGCTGGGCCACCCGATCGGCGCGTCCGGCGCCCGCATCCTGGTGACGCTGATCGGCGCGCTGCGCAAGCGCGGGCTGAAGCGCGGCGTCGCCAGCCTGTGCATCGGCGGCGGCGAGGCGACGGCGGTTGCGATCGAAGTCGACGCGGCCGTCGGCTGCGGCGGCTGAAAGGAGCATCGACCATGATTCTGACCCAGGAACAGGAACTCGTCCGCGACTCGATGCGCGCCTTTGCCCAGGAGCGCCTGGCGCCTTTCGCTGCCGAATGGGACCGCAAGCACACCTTCCCGCGCGAGGCGCTGAAGGAGCTGGCCGAACTCGGCGCGCTCGGCATGGTGGTGCCGGAGGAGTGGGGCGGCGCTGGCATGGACTACATGAGCCTGGTGCTGACGCTGGAGGAAGTCGCCGCCGGCGACGGCGCCACCTCGACCATCCTCAGTGTGCAGAACTCGCTGCCCTGCGGCATCCTCAACCGCTTCGGCACCGAGGCGCAGAAGGAAGCCTGGCTCAGGCCGCTGGCCCGCGGCGAAAAGCTCGGCTGCTTCTGCCTCACCGAGCCGCATGTCGGTTCCGACGCCGCCGCCATCCGCACGACCGCGGTGCGGGAGGGGGATGAATGGGTGCTGAACGGCGTCAAGCAGTTCATCACCACCGGCAAGCACGCCGACGTCGCCATCGTCTTCGCCGTCACCGACAAGGCGGCGGGCAAGAAAGGCATCACCTGCTTCCTGGTGCCGGCCGATGCGCCGGGTTATCAGGTCGGGCGCATCGAGGAGAAGATGGGCCAGCGGGCCTCGGACACCACGCAGATCCTGTTCGAGAACTGCCGCATCCCGGCCGGCTCGGTGATCGGCGCTGAAGGAGAAGGTTACAGGATTGCCCTGTCCAATCTGGAAGCCGGCCGCATCGGCATCGCCGCCCAGTGCCTCGGCATGGCGCGGGCCGCGCTGGAAGCGGCGATCAAGTACGCGCAGGAGCGCGAGACCTTCGGCAAGCCGATCTTCGAGCACCAGGCGGTCAACTTCCGCCTCGCCGACATGGCGACGCAGCTGGAAGCGGCGCGCCAACTGGTATGGCATGCCGCCAGCCTGAAGGACGCCGGCCGGCCCTGCCTCAAGGAGGCCTCGATGGCCAAGCTGTTCGCCTCGGAAATGGCCGAGCGCGTGTGCTCCGACGCCATCCAGGTGCATGGGGGCTACGGCTACGTCACCGACTTCCCGGTCGAGCGCATCTACCGCGACGTGCGGGTATGCCAGATCTATGAGGGCGCCAGCGACATCCAGCGCCTGGTGATCGGACGCGCGCTGGTGGGCTGACCACCCGCTTCCCGCTTCACCGCCAGCCTGACCACCAGGGCCGGCCCGCTCGAACCGAGCGGCGCCGGCCCTGCGTTTTTCAGCCTCCAGTGTGATGAGAAGGCGAATCAGTAAGCTGTTTGGTCAGACCAATTCGATAATAATTGCTAATGGGTGCCAATAACTGTATTTTTCGACCTTGCCGATATGCCTGCCAGGGAACTGGCTCCATATAATCGCGCAGCGCGATAGGCATGATTTTGGTATGACCAATATGATCGGCGCGGGAGCGGGTTTTGCCCAATGCGGCGAACTGCCCTCGGTAGCTGGCGCGCAGAAGGGCCAAGCTGAAGAGCAATAACTTCAGAGGCCGTGTTCATCGACCAAGGAAGGCAAGGCAAAAATGGAACACATCTGGCAACAAAACTACGATCCCGCCGGGAACGTATGGGTTTCGGCGCTGATCGCGCTGATACCGATCATCTTCTTCTTTCTGGCATTGACGAAGTTGCGATTGAAAGGCTATGTGGCCGGCACCATCACCGTGCTGCTGGCGCTGGCGGTAGCCCTGATCTTCTACCAGATGCCGGTCTCGGCGGCGCTGGCCTCGGCCGTTTACGGCTTCTTCTACGGCCTGTGGCCGATCGCTTGGATCATCGTTGCCGCGGTGTTCCTGTACAAGGTCTCGATCGCGACCGGACAGTTCGACGTCGTCCGTTCCTCGATCCTGTCGGTCACCCCTGACCAGCGCCTGCAGATGATCCTGGTCGGTTTCTGCTTCGGTGCCTTCCTGGAAGGTGCGGCCGGTTTCGGCGCGCCGGTGGCGATCACCGCCGCGCTGCTGGTCGGCCTGGGCTTCAAGCCGCTGTACGCCGCCGGCCTGTGCCTGATCGGCAACACCGCGCCGGTGGCTTTCGGCGCGATGGGCATTCCGATCATCGTCGCCGGGCAGGTGTCGGGCGTGGATGCGTTCGCGATCGGCCAGATGGCCGGCCGCCAGCTGCCGTTCATGACCATCATCGTGCTGTTCTGGCTGATGGCCATCATGGACGGCTGGCGCGGCATCAAGGAAACCTGGCCCGCGGTGCTGGTGGGCGGCGGTTCGTTCGCGATCGTGCAGTTCCTGACCGCCAACTACATCGGCCCCGAACTGCCGGACATCACCTCGGCGATCGTCTCGCTGGTGGCGCTGACCGCCTTCCTCAAGGTGTGGCAGCCCAAGCGCATCTTCCGCTTCGAACTCGAGGACGGCACGCCGCCCCCGGGCGCGGCAGGCGGCGCAGCCGGCCTGGCCAAGCCCGAGGTGCAACTGACCCTCGGCACGGTGCTCAAGGCATGGTCGCCTTTCATCATCCTGACCGCGATGGTGACGCTGTGGAGCCTGAAGCCCTTCAAGGCGCTGTTCGCCGCCAATGGCGCGCTGGCCGACTGGGTGGTCAATATCCCGGTGCCGCTGCTGCACAACCTGGTCGAGAAGATGCCGCCGGTGGTCGGGGCAGCCACGCCGTATGGCGCGGTGTACTCGTTCAACTGGTTCTCCGCGACCGGTACCGCGATCATGATCGGCGCCTTGCTGACCATCATCTTCCTGCGCCTCAAGCCGGCCAAGGCGATCGAGACCTTCGCCGACACGCTGAAGAGCCTGGCGTGGCCGATCTACTCCATCGGCATGGTGCTGGCGTTCGCCTTCATCGCCAACTACTCCGGCCTGTCCGCCACGCTGGCGCTGGCGCTGGCCCACACCGGCGATGCCTTCGTGTTCTTCTCGCCCTTCCTGGGCTGGATCGGCGTGTTCCTGACCGGTTCCGACACCTCCGCCAACGCCTTGTTCGGCGCGCTGCAGGCCACCACGGCGCAGCAGCTGGGCCTGCCCGAAGTGCTGACGGTGGCGGCCAACACGACGGGCGGCGTGACCGGCAAGATGATCTCGCCGCAATCCATCGCCATCGCGTGCGCGGCAGTGGGCCTGGCCGGCAAGGAGTCCGACCTGTTCCGCTTCACGGTGAAGCACAGCCTGATCTTCGCCGCCATCATCGGTGTGATGACGACGCTGCAGGCCTACGTCTTCCCGTGGATGATCCCGGTCGTCCATGCGGCGCACTGAGTAGGATAGGAAGCACGTGATGCGCCTGGCTGATCAGATCGCCGAGCAACTGCATACCCTCGTCCGGCAAGGCAAATGGCAGCCGGGCGAGCGCTTGCCGGCCGAACGGCAGCTTGCCGAGCAACTGGGGGTTTCCCGGCCTTCCCTGCGGGAAGCCATCCAGAAGCTGGTCAGCCAGGGCGTGCTCCACAGCCGGCGGGGCGCGGGCACCTACGTCCAGGAGCGCAACCGGGGTTTTCTGCTGTCGGGCACCTTCGAGCCTCTGGCCAACCTGCTCACCGCGGACCCCGAATACCGCTACGACGTGCTGGAAGCCCGCCATGCGCTCGAAAGCAGCACTGCCTGGCATGCCGCGCTGCGCGCGACGCAGGCCGACAAGGACCGCATCCGGCGCTGCTACGACGTCATGGTGCGCCACCAGCAGAGCGGCCACGCCGAGCTGTCCGCGCGCGCCGATGCGCAGTTCCACCTCGCCATCGCCGAAGCCTCGCACAACGTGGTCCTGCTGCGCGTGATGCACAGCCTGTTCGAACTGGTGTTCTCCAACGTCATGCACAGCCGGCGCACCATGTTCACGCTGAGTTCGGCGGAAACCATCAACGAACTCACCGACCAGCACCGCGCGCTGATGCAGGCCATCCTCGACGGAGACGCACCGCAGGCGCGTGCGCAGATCGAAAACCACCTCGATTTCGTGCGCGACACCGTTCGCCGTTTCGACGACGACGCCGCCAGGCGCGCCCGCTACGGCCGCCTGCCCGAGGAAGCGCGTGTGCCCACGTTGATTCCCGATGAACCGGGCTGATGCTTCGCCAGCCCGATCCAGCTATCAAGGAAGACAAACGCAATGATCATCTCTTCTGCCAGTGATTACCGGGCTGCCGCGCAAAAGCGCCTGCCGCCCTTCCTGTTCCACTACATCGACGGCGGTGCCTACGCCGAAAAGACCCTGCGCCGCAACGTCGACGACCTCGCCGAAGTCGCGCTGCGCCAGCGCGTGCTCAAGGACATGAGCCAGCTCGACACCAGCATCGAGCTGTTCGGCGAAAAACTCTCCATCCCGGTCGCGCTGGCGCCGGTCGGCCTCACCGGCATGTACGCGCGCCGCGGCGAAGTGCAGGCCGCGGTCGCCGCCGACAAGAAGGGCATCCCCTTCACGATGTCCACCGTGTCGGTGTGCCCGATCGAGGAAGTCGCGCCCAAGCTCAAGCGGCCGATGTGGTTCCAGCTCTATGTGCTCAAGGACCGCGGTTTCATGCAGAACGCGCTCGAGCGCGCCCAGGCCGCAGGCTGCTCGACGCTGGTGTTCACCGTCGACATGCCGGTGCCGGGCGCCCGCTACCGCGACGCCCACTCCGGCATGAGCGGTCCCAACGCCGCCCTGCGCCGCTACATCCAGGCCGTGCTGCACCCGCACTGGGCCATCGACGTCGGCCTCAAGGGCAAGCCGCACACGCTGGGCAACATCTCCACCTACAAGGGCAAGGACATCAACCTGGAAGACTACATGGGCTATCTGGGGGCCAACTTCGACCCCTCGATCTCGTGGAAGGACCTGGAATGGATCCGTGACTTCTGGAAGGGCCCGATGGTCATCAAGGGCATCCTCGACCCCGAAGACGCCAAGGACGCGGTGCGTTTCGGCGCCGATGGCATCATCGTCTCCAACCACGGCGGCCGCCAGCTCGACGGCGTGCTGTCCTCGGCCCGCGCGATGCCCGCCATCGCCGATGCGGTGAAAGGCCAGATCAAGATCCTGGTCGACTCCGGCATCCGCAACGGCCTGGACGTGGTGCGCATGCTCGCCCTCGGCGCCGACTGCACGATGATCGGCCGCGCCTTCATCTACGCACTGGCCGCCCAGGGCCAGGCTGGCGTGTCCAACCTGCTCGATCTGCTGGAAAAGGAAATGCGTGTCGCCATGACGCTGACCAGCGTCAAGAGCGTTTCCGAAATCACCGGCGATCTGCTGGTCCAATAGGCCTGATCAGGAGGGTTGAGCAATGACCACGGCCGCCGCAATCCCTGCAGCTTCTCCATCCGTGACCAGCGATGCATTGCTGGCGCAATTGCGTCAACTGGTGGGCGATGGTCATGTGCTCACCGACGAGCAGAGTACGCGGCGCTTCCGCAAAGGCATCCGCACCGGCGAAGGGCCGGTGCTGGCCGTGGTGCGGCCGGGCACGCTGCTGGAGCAATGGCAGGTGTTGCAGGCGGTGGTGGCCTCCGGCCGCATCGTCATCATGCAGGCTGCCAACACGGGCCTGACCGGCGGTTCCACGCCCGATGGCGATGCCTACGACCGCGAGATCGTACTCATCAACACCTTGCGCATCGACGGCATCCGGGTCATCAACGACGGCGCACAGGTGGTCTGCCTGCCCGGCGCCACGCTGGACCGGCTCGAGCAGGCCCTGGCGCCGTTCGGTCGCGAGCCGCACTCGGTGATCGGTTCCTCCTGCATCGGCGCTTCCGTGCTGGGCGGGATCTGCAACAACTCCGGCGGTGCGCTGGTGCGGCGCGGCCCGGCCTACACCGAACTGGCACTGTACGCGCGCGTGGCCGAGGATGGCCGGATCGAGCTGATCAACCATCTGGGCATCGCGCTGGGCGACACGCCCGAGCAGATCCTCGCGCGTTTGCAGAAGGGCGAGTACGGCGCGGCGGACATCGCCAACGATCCGGCGCGCGCCGCATCCGACGCGGGCTACGGCACGCACGTGCGCGACGTCGATGCGGACACACCGGCGCGCTTCAACGCCGACCCGTCGCGGCTGTTCGAGGCTTCGGGGTCGGCCGGCAAGCTGTGCCTGTTCGCGGTGCGGCTGGACACCTTCCCGAAGGAAGCCAGCACCGTGTTCTACCTCGGCAGCAACGATCCCGACGACCTGACGGCAGTGCGCCGGCATCTGCTGACGGAGTTGCCGCGCCTGCCGATTGCCGGTGAATACATCCACCGCGCCGCCTACGACATAGGTGAGAAGTACGGCAAGGACACCTTCCTGTTCATCGACAGGTTCGGCACGGTCAGGGTGCCGAAGATGTTCGCATTCAAGAGCCGTGTCGATGGCTTCTTCGAGCGCTTCGGTCTGCGCGGCATCTCCGACCGCGTGATCCAGGCATGCATGAATCTGCTGCCCAGCCACTTGCCGCCGCGAATGCGCGAATGGCGCCAGCGCTTCGAGCACCATCTGCTGGTGCGTGTCTCCAACGACACCGCCGATGCCACACGGGCTTTCCTGGCCGAGTATTTCGGCGGCCGGACTTCGGGTGCTTATTTCGAATGCGATGCCGAGGAAGGGCGCAAGGCCTTCCTGCACCGCTTCGCCATCGCCGGCGCGGCGATCCGCTACCGCGAGGCGCACCCCGCCAGCGTGGGGGATATCGTCGCGCTGGACGTGGCGCTGCGCCGCAACGATCGTGACTGGGTCGAGCAGTTGCCGGCCGAGTTGGAGGGCGAGATCCTCCACAAGCTCTACTACGGCCATTTCTTCTGCCACGTCTTCCATCAGGACTACATCGTCAGGAAGGGCGTCGATCCGCTGGCGATGGAGCACCGCATGTGGGAACTGCTGGACGCGCGCCGCGCCGAGTATCCGGCGGAACACAACGTTGGCCATCTGTATGTGGCCAAGCCCGCGCTGGCGGGTTTCTACCGCAAGCTCGATCCCACCAATACCTTCAACCCGGGCATCGGCCACACCAGCAAGCATCGCGGCTGGGGCGAATGCTGCGGGCAGGGGCAGGGGCCGGGTCAGGTGGCGTGACCGGCGTGCTCGGTTGAGCCAGTTCGGCGCCAGTAGCATATGCGCCGCGGCGAAACCCTGGCCGCAGTCGCCGCCGAGAAGAAGGGCATCCTCGACCCCGAAGATGCCAAGGACGCGGTGCGCTTCGGCGCCGACGGCATCATCGTCTCCAACCAGGGCGGCCGCCAGCTCGACGGCGTGCTGTCCTCGGCCCGCGCGATGCCCGCCATTGCCGATGCGGTGAAGTCCGATATTCGGGGGCAAGATCACTTGCGGCAGGTCTACTTTCCTAGTCTCGTGAAATATTTCAGCAAGTGTTTTAGAGTGAAGAGGTTATGGCTTCCCTTGCTGCTGGATAGACTAGGGCATGGAGCTTCTTACGCCATTCGTCTGGAATGATCTGTGGTCATGGTGTAAAGATGGGAGTCGTTCTGAAGCTACTCCGGCTACATCTGTCGAGTGATCAAGGGAGGAAGGTCAAAGTGTGCAAACGGATACTATCTTGCATGAGCTTGGGCTTGTTGAGCGGATGTACTCAATCCAGTGGCTCGGAATCGTTCGGCTTGCTTGCGGCAGTCTTGCTGGCGGTTGCGCTGGTCATCTTCCTTGTTTCCCAGTTGCTAATCGCATTTCCACGGCATTCCCTTTTTGTTGCAGCACTTGCCTGTGGTGCCATTTCTATCCAGGCCATACTTGGCGAATCAAGAAAGAACAACCGCTCCGCCTTGCAGAAAGTGCTTCTCTATCTTGCGGGGCTCTTGCTTTTGTACGAGTTGCTGATCCTGCTGTCGATCGTGTTCGGCTGAGGGTAATCATGAATCCGAAATATCACGATGCCATTATTGCGGCTGTCGCGCTGGGCCTGGCGATCCTAGTTGTTTGGCTCATCGATAAGCTACTACTGCCGGCGTTTCAGCGGGGTGGTTCAGAGCTCGACAAAATTTGGATGTTGGAAGTGTTTGTGCTCCTATCCGTAGTCGGTGGAGTACTGCTCGACGACATCATCAAGATCGCCCGCGAGATTCGGCGACGAGAATCTGATGACAAGCAAATTGCCGAGGGTTTCACTTTGAGGAAGGTAATGATCCCCATGCTGGCGCTGGCGGCTTCTGTGTTCATCTATCTTGCGGCCCTGACGTGGCTGAAGAGCGTGGCAGCCTGAGCGTTCCGGCGGGTGTTAGTCCGGTTGTGTCCGTACGGTATCGTGCAGCACAGCCTCCAGGAGGGTTTCATCTAGCAGTACGAAGTGGCCGACTCCGTCTAGCAGTTGAAGTTTGCACGCTGGCAGTTTACGGGCCAGCGCCTCCGCGTTGCGGGGCGGCACGATGCGATCCGCGGTACCGTGCCAGATCGTTACCGATGTCGATACCGCTTCTGGGGCAAATCCCCATCCTTTGCACAATTGTGGCAGATCTCCACGCAAGCCGGCGGAGCCCTGTCGAAATCCTTCCAGCGTATGCGTGAGGAAGCGGGCCTTGACGATCGGATCGGCACGATCGGAGAGCCATTGGCGATCCCAGGTGCTCAACCCTGGTGCCAGCGTATTGATAAATGCTTCCGGCCGCGCAATGAAAGACCGCAGACGCCGGTCGACGAGGGCCCTGGTGATGGGTACAGCGAGGCAGGCGCTGGCAATAGTGAGTTCAAGGCTACTGTGTCGCGTTGTGCAAGGACTCGTGTCCGTTGGCACAATGCCCGCAATCAGCGTGGCTGACCGTACACGGTTCGGTATAGCGAAGCAGGCGGCTAATGCGCTGGCACAACCTGCCGATATACCTGCCACATGGAAGGTGTGAAGCGAGAGCGCATCGACAAGGGCTATTAGGTCGGTGATGTAGGCGAGTACGGACGATGCGTGGGTAGGGTCAGATTTTCCGTACCCGGGCCGATCGGGAGCGATGATGTATGCCTGACAACGCTGCGCGAGTGCATTCAGATCACCCAGAAGTCGCGAACCAGGTGCCCCATGAAGGAACACCACTGGTGTGCTGGAAGGATCGCCAGTGGTGCTGAACGCCAGATGACGACCGTCAGGCAGAAGAATGAAGGACGCAGTGTCCATGCCCACAGTGGCAGCTACGCGCGAGATGCCGACATAATGCAACAAAGGCGGGCTGTTTGCGAGTGTGCGCACCCGCAAAGCATCTATGGCGGCCTGTCTGTTGGGCCCGCAATGTCACAAAACTGGTCAGATCAGTATTGTGGAGCGTGGCACCGCATATCACCTTCGTCTTTACGACGGCCGAGATGCGCAAGCTCATGCGTTCATTATCCTCGATGGCAATTGAGTCTCCTGACTTACAATTTTAAGGAAACACTGATTATTTCACCAGCCTGCCTTCCTGATGGCAGAGCTGTTTGAGACACTGTCGCCTACGCAGACTGGA
>NZ_JANUXN010000040.1 GCF_025699485.1 Thauera carbonicopians
CGGGTGCGGTCGGCGGCGAACACCGACAGCATCACCGCCAGGCTCAGGAAAGCGCAGCCGAGCAGCACCGAGCTGAGCATGAAACCCAGGTAGTGGTACAGCGCATTGAGGTCGAGCTGGGCCGACAGCACCACCCCGACCAGGCCGAAGCCGGCGATGGTGGAAAAGGCCAGCGCTCCGGCCAGGCCCAGGTACTTGCCCAGCAGCAGCTCCAGCCGGGTGATCGGCATCGACAGCAGCAGATCGAGCGAGCCGCGCTCGCGCTCGCCGACGATCGCATCGAAGCCGAGCACCAGCGCGATCAGCGGGATCAGGTAGATCACCAGGCTGACCAGGCTGGCGATCGTCACTTCGATCGAGCGAAAGCCCACCGCGCCCTGCTGGGCGGCGCCGAAATAAGCGATCGACAGTGCAAAGGCGGTGAATACCAGCGCCACCGCCAGCACCCAGCGGTTGCGGATGCGATCCCAGAATTCCTTGCCGGCAATGGCGGCGATCTGCGACAACTCCATGGTCCGCCCCTTTAGTCCGAAAAGCCGAAGAACACGTCTTCGAGCGAAGGTTCGCGCACGCTCAGGTCGCGCACCTTGTCGCCGAGCGCGGCCAGCGCGGCGATCACCGCCATCTTGGCCTCGCGCGGGCACTGCACCGCGACATGATCGTCGCGCGCCTCGATCGCACCGACCGGCAGACAACCGAGCGCGGCGCGCACGGCCTCGAAGTCCTCGGGCGCCACGCGCACGCTGAACCACAAGGGCAGCTCCATCTGCTCGCGCAGTGCCTGCACCGTGCCGCTCGCCTGCACCTTGCCGGCGGTCATGATCGCCAGCCGATCGACGCGCTCCTGGATCTCGGCGAGGATGTGCGAGGTGATCACCATCGTCACGCCTTGGCTCTTCAACTGGCGCAGGATGGCGTAGAAGCCGCGGATCGCCTCCGGATCGAGGCCGGTGGTGGGTTCGTCGAGGAACAGGATACGCGGGTTGCCGAGCAGGGCCTGGGCGAAGCCGAGGCGCTGGCGCATGCCCTTGGAGTACTCGCGCACGCGCCGGCGGGCGGCGTGGGCGAGGCCGACGCGCTCGAGCAGGGTGGCATGATTCTGCCCGGATACGCCTTTGAGCTTGGCGAAGAAGTGCAGCGTTTCCAATCCGGTGAGGTTGTCGTACAGCACCACGTTCTCGGGCAGGTAGCCGATCTTGCGCCGCACGGCGCGAAAGTCGCCGCCGGCGCCATCCACCGGTGCGCCGTCGATGCGGATCTCGCCGGCGGAAAGCGGGATCAGGCCGAGCATCATCTTGAACAGCGTGCTCTTGCCGGCGCCGTTGTGGCCGATCAGGCCGAACAGTTCGCCTTCGTGCACGTCGAGGTCGACGCCATCGACCGCGTGGATGGCGCCATAGTGCTTGCGCACGCCGCGGGCGGCGATCACTGCGCGGGTCGTGTCACTCGGAGCGGGGGAAATATCGGCCACGCCATTGGCTCCAGTCGGGGTTGTGCGGCTGCATCTGCGGCTTGGGATCGACGATGCTGGGCGCGCGCAGCAGCGGGAACTGCTGGCCGACCAGGCGCAGCGTCTGCACCGCGGGGCTGGCCAGCAGCAGCTTCATCATCGGGTGGCGCCAGGACAGGCGGTCCACCATGTCGTTGGCCTCGTACTGGACGTCGCCCGCGCCGTCGCCGTCGCGGTCCCAGCCGAGGTAGTTGCTCCAGTGGTTGCCCTGCTGCTCGCCCCACACCATGTCGCGGGCGCCGACGTAGCGCACCTGCTCGCGGTTGGCGATGAAGTCGTTGCCTTCCACTTTGTTGTTCTTGGAGCCCGCCCACAGGTGGATGCCGACGCGGTTGTCGATCACCGAGTTGCCGCGCAGCTCGTTGTACTCGGCGTCGTAGATGAAGAAGCCGCGCTGGTTGCCGGCGACGACGTTGTGCTCGATCACCGAGTCCTGGATGGTGCGCAGCATGATGCCGTGGTCCGAGTTGGCCCAGGCGCGGTTGTTGCGCACGGTCAGGCGGCGCACTTCCATCAGCGCCAGGCCGCCGCGGTTCATCCAGCTGTCGTTGCCTTCCCAGACGTTGTCGTAGGCGTTCATGTAGTGCGTGCCGTAGCGGCTGTGGTGCAGGCGGTTGTCGCGGAACAGCGCGTCGTGCGAGACATCGACGTAGAGCGC
>NZ_JANUXN010000041.1 GCF_025699485.1 Thauera carbonicopians
TGCCGGTGCACAAGAAGATGGAATCGCGCGTGGGCGCGGCGACGATCAAGTCGATCTACGACGCCACCGGCTTCGATCCCAGCAAGTTCTGATCGCTGACCGGCTGATACCCCGCCGTGCCCGTATGGTCACGGCGGGCCTCATGGGGGAATCGCCATGGTATTGAAACTACTGGACCGCCTGGAAGAGATGCTGGTCGCCTTCTTCATCGGGGCGGCGACCGTGATCATCTTCGTGGCGGTGGTGCACCGCTACATGTCGGGGTTCGACATTCCGGGGCTGCAGGACGTGCTGCTGGACATCAACCTGGGCTGGGCGCAGGAGCTGTGCATCATCATGTTCGTGTGGATGGCCAAGTTCGGCGCGGCCTACGGTGTGCGTACGGGCATCCACGTCGGCGTCGATGTGCTGATCAACCACCTGTCGGACGCGGTGCGCGAGAAGTTCATCATCTTCGGACTGCTGGCCGGTGCGCTGTTTACCGGGATCATCGGCACGCTGGGCGCGCACTTCGTGTGGGAGAACGGCATGGCCTACGCGGTGCTGAGCACGCTGGGCGCGGACACGGGTAACTTCTTCGAAGGCCCGGTGACGCCCGACCTGGAGTGGCCCACCTGGATCGTGTATTCGGCGATCCCGCTCGGCTCCTACCTGATGTGCTTCCGCTTCCTGCAGGTCACGGCCAGCTTCTGGCGCACGGGCGAGCTGCCGCACCACGACCACGGCCACGTCGACGGCATCGACGAGGAAGGGCACGTGCCGGTCGATGTGAACTACTTCGAGATGGACGACGACCTGCACCCGCACGACCTCAAGCACAAGCACCCGCCGTATGACAGCGACGCTGGCCGCGATGGCGGCAAGGGAGGCAAGAAATGACCGCCGCGATCATCTTCGTGCTGCTCACGGTCCTGATGCTCACCGGCATGCCGGTGTCCATTTCGCTGGGCCTGACGGTGCTCACCTTCCTGTTCTTCTTCACCGAAGTGCCGCTCGAATCGGTGGCGCTGAAGCTCTTCACCGGCATCGAGAAGTTCGAGATCATGGCGATCCCGTTCTTCGTGCTGGCGGGCAACTTCCTGACCCACGGCGGGGTGGCGCGGCGCATGATCGACTTCGCCACGGCGATGGTCGGGCACCTGCGCGGCGGGCTGGGCATGAGCTCGGTGTTCGCCTGCGCGCTGTTCGCCGCGGTGTCGGGCTCGAGCCCGGCCACGGTGGTGGCGATCGGCAGCATCATGATCCCGGCGATGATGAAGGTCGGCTACCCGAAGCCGTTCGGTGCGGGCGTGGTCGCCTCGGCCGGCGGGCTCGGGGTGCTGATCCCGCCCTCGATCGTGATGGTGATGTACGCGGTGTCGACGAACAGCTCGATCGGCGCGCTGTTCATGGCCGGGGTCATCCCGGGGCTGCTGTGTGCGCTGATGCTCGGCTTCACCACCTGGTGGGTGGCACGCAAGGGCGACTACCCGCGCGAGCCCAAGCGCAGCTTCGCTGAAGTGTGGGTGGCGTTCCGGCGGGCGATCTGGGGGCTGGCGCTGATCATCGTGGTGATGGGCGGCATCTACTCGGGCATGTTCACGCCGACCGAGGCCGCGGCGATGAGCGCGATGTACGCGTTCTTCATCGCGATCTTCGTGTACAAGGACCTGAAGCTGTCGGACGTGCCGAAGGTGCTGCTCAATTCGGCGAACATGAGCGCGATGTTGCTGTACATCATCACCAACGCGGTGCTGTTCTCGTTCATCCTGACCAACGAGCAGATTCCGCAGGGGATCGCGCAGTGGATCATGGACTCGGGGATGGGGATGATCGGCTTCCTGATCGCGGTCAACATCCTGCTGCTGGTGCTGGGCAGCTTCATGGAGCCCTCGTCGGTGATCCTGATCACGGCGCCGATCCTGTTCCCGATCGCGATGACGCTGGGGATCGACCCGATCCACTTCGGCATCATGATCACGGTGAACATGGAGATCGGTCTGATCACGCCGCCGGTGGGGCTGAACCTGTACGTGGCCAGCGGCATCAGCAAGCTGGGGCTCACGGCGATGTCCAAGGCGGTGTGGCCGTGGCTGGTGACGATGCTGGTGTTCCTGATGCTGGTCACCTACGTGCCCATCATCTCCACCTGGCTGCCCACCGCGCT
>NZ_JANUXN010000042.1 GCF_025699485.1 Thauera carbonicopians
GTTGAGGCTCATGGGCAGGGCGGTCCGCGCGAGCCGGGCACGGGTGCCCGTACGGGCGGTAGCGGCGCGCTCACCGCGAAGTGGCCGCGGCCGCAGTGCGTGCAGGCGAGCCAATCGGCGCGGTCGATCCGTTTCAGGAATGCCTGTACCGACTCGATGAGCGTGGGTGCAGGCTCGGGGATGTCGAGGGCGGCGCGTGCGGCGGCCATCCGGTGGCGCTTGTGCGCCGGTGCGAGCAATCCGTAGTGGCGGATGCGTTTGAAGCCGGTCGGCAATACGTGGGTGAGAAAGCGTGTGAGAAACTCGCGACCGTGAAGCCGCACCGTGCGCTTCGTGCCCGTGGCCGCTTGCGCGCGGACCCGAAAGGCCACCTCGTCCTCGCCGATGGCGACGATACGCTCGTTGGAGATCGCCACCCGGTGGGTGTAGCGCGCGAGGTACTCGAGCACCTGTGCCGGCCCACCCAGCGGAGCCTTGGCGTACACCACCCAGTCGTGGGCATAGAGGGCGGCCTTGAGCTGCACCCAGGCGGTGTCAGCAGCCACGGTTGGCCAATGGCCCGCTGCCCGTTGGGAGGCCAGCGCGGCCACGAACTTGCCGCGAAACACGCGCGAGAGTGCCTTCACTGGAAAGAGGAAGCCGCGTTTGGGGCGCACCCACGTGCCGGCGGCTGTGAACGCACCGCCGGCGACGAGCGCATGCACATGGACATGGCGCGCGAGATCCTGGCGCCAGGTATGCAGCGCCAGCGTGAAGGCGGCTTCGCCGCCGAGATGCCGGTCGCTCGCCGCAAACTCGGTAAGCGTGGCCGAAGCAGCCTTGAACAGTGTCTCGTAGAGTCGGCGGGGATGGCCAGCGACCAGGCCGTGCAACGCGTGCGGCAGCGTGAACACCAGGTGGAAGTACGGCACGGGCAGCAATTCGCGCCGGCGCGCAGCCAGCCACGCCTCCTTGGCCCGCATCTGACACACTGGGCAGTGCCGGTTGCGACAGGAGTGGAAGACGTGACGCGAGACGCCGCACGCGTCGCAGGTTTGCACGTGGCCGCCCAGCGCGGCGGTGCGGCAGGCCACGATCGCGCGCCACGCCTTGGCCTGGGCGACGCTCAGTGCGTGGGTGTCGAGGTAGCCAGCGCCGAACGCCTCGATCACCCCAGCCAGTCCCGGGGAACGGGACACGGCCGATCAGCCGCGTACGAGCAGATCGAGTGGCGAGGGGGTACCCGTCACCCGCGAGCGGGCCAGATGCAGATAGCGCATCGTGGTCGAGATGTAGCCGTGGCCGAGCAGGCGCTGGATCGTCGGCACGTCGACACCGGCCTCCAGCAAATGGGTCGCGAAGCTGTGCCTCAAGCTGTGAATGCCGGCACCAGCGGGCAGTCCGGCGGCATCGCGCGCGGCCCAGTAGATGCGCTGCGCTGTATTGATGGCGATCGGCGAGTCGCTCGACGCGCCCGGAAACAGCCAGCCACGCGGCCGATAGGCGCGCCAGTACTCGCGAAGGGTCGTCAGCAGTTGCGGCGACAGGATCGTGTAGCGATCCTTGCCGCCCTTTCCATGGCGGACCTTGATGCACATTCGATCGGGCGCACTCTCGATGTCGGCCAACTGCAGTGCGCACACTTCGGATACACGCAGGCCCGCCGCATACGTCGTCATCAACAGAGTGCGATTGCGTGGATTCGCGCAGGCGTCGAACAGGCGCACCACCTCGTTGCGCGCAAGCACAAGCGGCAGGCGCTTGGGCACCTTGGCCATCGGAATCTCGAGCCAGAGCTCGCGCTCGCCGAGCACCTCGCGGAACAGGAAGCGAAACGCGCAGGCGGCTTGATTGACGCTCGCGTAGGCGAGCTTCTTGTCGACAATCAGATGGAGCAGATAGGCCTGCAACTCGGCCATGCTCAGTTGATCGGGCCGGCGGCGGT
>NZ_JANUXN010000043.1 GCF_025699485.1 Thauera carbonicopians
CCCAGCGTCAGCGCATCGCGGTCGATGCGGATCGGGAAATCCATGATCGGCACCACCAGGTCCTCGGCCACGTCCTGGATCTTGAACACATCCACGCTGGTCTCGATCCCCATCAGCGCGCACACCGCGATGAACACTTCCATCGGCGTGTTGCCCGCGCCCGCGCCCAGCCCGGCCGCGGCCGCGTCGATGCGGGTGGCGCCCACTTCGAGCGCCGCCAGGCTGTTGGCCACGCCCATCGCCAGGTTGTGGTGGCCGTGGAAACCCAGTTCGGTCTCGGGTTTCAGTGCCTCGCGCACCGCGCTCAGGCGGGCCTTGACCGTCTCCGGCAGCAGGTGGCCGGCCGAGTCGGTGACGTAGATGCAGTTGGCGCCGTAGCTCTCCATCAGCTTGGCCTGTTTCACCAGCCCTTCCGGGCTGTTCATGTGCGCCATCATCAGGAAGCCGACGGTGTCCAGGCCGAGCTTTCTCGCCATACCGATGTGTTGTTCCGAGACGTCCGCCTCGGTGCAGTGGGTGGCGACGCGGATCGTGGCGACGCCCAGCTCGTGCGCCATCTTCAGGTGATCGACGGTGCCGATGCCCGGCAGCAGCAGCGCCGAGACCCGGGCCTGCTTCATCAGCGGGATCACCGCGCCGAGGTATTCCTCGTCGCTGTGCGCCGGGAAGCCGTAGTTGACCGAGCTGCCGCCCAGGCCGTCGCCGTGGGTGACTTCGATCAGCGGCACGCCCGCTTCGTCCAGCCCGGTGGCGATCGCCTTCATCTGTTCGAGCGTCATCAGGTGGCGCTTGGGGTGCATGCCGTCGCGCAGCGTCATGTCGTGCACGGTGACTTTCTTGCCGCGAAGTTCCATGTTCATCTCCTTCATCGGGCGGCCGTTCAGGCCACCATCGTTGCGCGGTTCGATTCGAGTTTCAGGCGCCCGGCGAGGATCTCCTCGGCGAACATCTCGGCGGTGCGCGCACCGGCCGCGGTCATGATGTCCAGGTTGCCGGCGTACCGGGGCAGGTAGTCGCCCAGGCCTTCGACCTCGAGGAAGACCGACACCCGCTTGCCGTCGAACACCGGGCCATTGACCAGGCGGTAGCCGGGCACGTATTGCTGCACTTCGGCGATCATGGCGTGGATCGAGGCGGTGATCGCGGCCTGGTCGGGTTCGGTCTCGGTCAGGCAGTGCACGGTGTCGCGCATGATCAGCGGTGGTTCGGCCGGGTTCAGGATGATGATGGCCTTGCCCTGCTTCGCCCCGCTCACCTTCTCGACTGCACCGGCGGTGGTGCGGGTAAATTCGTCGATGTTCTTCCTCGTGCCGGGGCCGGCGGACTTCGATGACACGGTGGCGACGATCTCGCCGTAGGCCACGGGCTGCACGCGTGAGACTGCGGCGACCATCGGGATCGTCGCCTGGCCACCGCAGGTGACCATGTTGACGTTCATTTCGCCCTTGCCGACGTGCTCGGCCAGATTGACCGGCGGCACGCAGAAGGGGCCGATCGCCGCCGGGGTGAGGTCGATCATCAGCACGCCCAGCTCATTGAGCTTGCGGCTGTTCTCGGCATGGACGTAGGCCGAGGTGGCGTCGAAGGCGATCTGCACGCCGTCGGCCAGCACATGCGGCAGCAGGCCGTCGACGCCGTCCGACGTGGTCTTGAGGCCCAGTTCGCGGGCCCGCGCCAGCCCTTCGGAGCTGGCGTCGATGCCCACCATCCACACCGGCTCCAGCACCGGGCTGCGCTTGAGTTTGTACAGCAGATCGGTGCCGATGTTGCCCGGGCCGATCAGCGCGCATTTGATCTTGTTCAT
>NZ_JANUXN010000044.1 GCF_025699485.1 Thauera carbonicopians
GGAAACACTGATTATTTCACCAGCCTGCCTTCCTGATGGCAGAGCTGTTTGAGACACTGTCGCCTACGCAGACTGGAGCCGTGAAGCGATGCAATCGAGCTTTTCCGACCTGGAGTACGCAGCCAAGAAGAAGCAGACGCGTCGCGACCGCTTCCTTGGCGAGATCGATGCGGTGACGCCCTGGGTGGCGCTCGAGGCTGAGATCGAACCGTTTTACCCGAAGGGCGAAGGCCGCGGTCGGCGTCCGATCGGTCTGTCGCGGATGCTTCGGATGTACGTCGCGCAACAATGTTTCGGGCTGTCGGACGAAGGGATCGAAGACGCGATCTATGACAGCCAGTCGATCCGCAGCTTCGTGGGGATCGACCTGGCTCGGGAAGCGGCTCCGGATGCGACGACGCTGTTGAAATTCCGTCGTTTGCTGGAAACACATGGACTGACCGGCAGGATCTTCGAGGCGATCAAGACACACTTGGCCGATAAGGGCCTGATGATGCGCGAAGGCACGATCGTCGATGCCACGCTGATCGCGGCACCGCCTTCGACCAAGAACCGCACCAAGGCCCGTGACCCCGAGATGCACCAGACGAAGAAGGGCAAGCAGTGGTATTTCGGGATGAAGGCGCACATTGGCGTCGATGCCGAGTCGGGCTTGGTCCATGCGGTCGTGGGGACGGCGGCCAATGTGAGCGACATCAGCCAGGCGCACGCCTTGTTGCACGGTCAGGAGACGGAAGTGCTCGGTGATTCGGCTTACCAGGGTGTGGGCAAGCGTCAGGAGAACCAGGGCAACAAGGCTGTTTGGCATGTGGCCATGAAACGCGGTAAGCGCCGCGCGCTGCCGGCCGATCGGCTGGGCAAGCTGCTCGAGCAACTCGAACGCGTCAAGGCCAGTATCCGAGCCAAGGTCGAGCATCCGTTCCATATTGTGAAGAACCTGTTCAAGCACAAGAAGGCACGCTACCGCGGTTTGGCCAAGAACGAAGCACACCTGTTCTCCTTGTTCGGCTTGGCCAATCTGATCCTGGCGCGTCGGGGTTTGTTGCCACAACGTGCTCGAGGTGCGTCCTGATGGCGCGGCCAAGGCACAAAAGCAGGGCGAAAGGCCTGCGCACAGGGTATTGCTTCGAACAAAAAGTGCCGATGCATTGATGGAGCCAGCGACGAAGCATGCTTAGAAATGATTCAGCACCGATGAAAGCGATTTATTCAGCGCTTCC
>NZ_JANUXN010000045.1 GCF_025699485.1 Thauera carbonicopians
CTTGTATCTTTAAACCAGACCCGCGCGGTAGAGTTTGACTGCCGTATAGGCAGTCAAACCGGCCGGTGCAGCTTGATTGGCTCTGGGGTGATTGAGCCCGTGACTGAGTAGAGAGCGCACGGTCGCCGCGCGGGTCTTCGTGAAGCCCGAACGGTTACGTGCGCCTTCAATCAGCGCGCATGCACAAGAAAGGGATCTGAAGATCATGTCTGCTTCCTCAGTGACGGTAGGCATCGACGTGGCCAAGGCGCACGTGGATGTCTGTGTGCTGGGCGCCCAAAGCGACGCCCAGCGATTGGACAACAATGCCGAAGGCCATTCGGTGTTGGCAGCAGCCTTGCAGCCTTTTGGTGTCGGCCTGGTGGTGATGGAGGCGACTGGTGGCTACGAGGCGGCGCTGGCCTGTGCGCTGCAGGCAGCGGGCCTGCCCGTGGCGGTGGTCAATCCACGCCAGGCGCGCGACTTTGCCAAGTCGATGGGCCGCCTGGCCAAGACGGACGCGGTCGATGCACGCATGCTCGCTGAACTGGCGGCTGTGCTGGTGCGCCGTGAGGACCTCGATCGCTTCCTGCGTCCGCTGGCCGACGAGCGCCAGCAGTGGCTGGCAGCGCTGGTCACGCGCCGGCGTCAGTTGCTGACCATGCTGCATTCGGAGCGCCAGCGGCTGCAAATCACGCCCAAGAAGCTGCACGCCAGCATCGAGGCCATCGTGGCCGCGATCAAGGCTCAGCTCGACGAGATCGAGGCGCAGATGGTCAGCCATGTGCATGAGCACTTCGGCGAGTTGGATCAGCTGTTGCAATCGGCTGCAGGAATTGGCCCGGTTGCCAGCGCCACACTGATTGCCGAACTGCCTGAGCTGGGCCGGCTGAACCGCCGCGAGATCGCTGCGCTGGTGGGCGTGGCCCCTATGGCCCATGACTCGGGCAGCAGCAAGGGCAGACGACGCGTGCAGGGCGGACGCTTCGAGCTCCGGCGCGTGCTCTACATGGCGACCTTGACCGCAACCCGCTACAACCCGGCCATCAAGGCTTTCTACGAACGACTCAAGGCCGCTGGCAAGCTCCCCAAGGTCGCCTTGGTGGCGTGTATGCGCAAGCTGCTGACCACGCTCAACGCCATGGTCCGCACAGGCAAACATTGGGACAAATCGCTTCACGATGCTTGACTTCTAAGACGGTTACTCAG
>NZ_JANUXN010000046.1 GCF_025699485.1 Thauera carbonicopians
GGCCAGCACGGCCCACAACTGCCGCGCGTGTTTGTTGGCAATGGCGACCAGGGTCTTGTGATACCCGACCCGTGCATTCAAGCCCACGATCTACTGTTGCAGCCGGGTGAGCGTCTCCGGACTGCTGCGTGCCTTGCGCAAGGTGGCCGCGAACACGCTGCGCGCGCCTTGTACGAGCAGACTTCGCAGGTAAGCATCGCCGCGGCGGGTGATGCGTCCCAGCTTCGGTTTGCCGCCGCTGGAGTACTGGCTCGGCGTGAGCCCCAGCCAGGCGGCAAACTGTCGGCCGTTCTTGAACATCCGTGCGTCACCGACGCTGGCGGTGACCGCATCGGCCGTCAGATTGCCAACGCTGGGCAATTCGCGCACCCGCCGGGCAGCCGCATCCTCGGCCTGCTGTGCGGCAATCTGCCGGTCACACTCGGTCAGGCGTTGATCGAGCGCATCGAGCTGATCGCGCACGCTCTGGATCAGATGACGCAGGATCATCGGCTGGGCGGTGTCGAACTCATGTTCGGCCAACCAGCAGCGCAGCCGCGTAGCCCCCGCTTCGATCACCAGACCGAACTCGGCGAGCACGCCACGAATACGGTTGAGCAGCGCCGTTCTCTCCTCGATCCAGCCCAGGCGCAGGCTGTGCCATGCCAATCGTTGTTGTTGGGCTTCGGTCTTGACCGGGATGAAGCGCATGCCCGGCGCGTGCAGCGCGGCCAGGATCGCCGCGGCATCGGCCCGGTCGTTCTTGACCGACTGGCGCTTGCGGTAAGCGCGCACGAAGTCAGCGGCCATCAGCCGCGGCTCGAGCCCCAGTGCCGCCATCGTACGGCCCCAGAAGTGTGCGCCGCTGCACGCTTCCATCGCGATGACCGTACCCGGCGCCAGCGTCGCCAGCCAAGCGACGAAGCCTGCACGGTTGAACTCGCGTGTCTCGATCATCCGCCCCGTGCCGTCGCCCACGCAGGCCACGAACACGTTCTTTGCCAGATCCACCCCGATCGTCGTAGCATTCATTTGGACTTCCCCTTTCGCGTCTTCAGATTGAA
>NZ_JANUXN010000047.1 GCF_025699485.1 Thauera carbonicopians
ATGGCCAGCCACACCCCCGGCGCCCCCGTCTTCGCCGCCCCCGCCGAACTGCCCGACTGGGCCCTGCGCTCGGTCGATCTCGCCAACCCCCGCCTCGGCGCCAAGGCGATCGCCACCTCCGACGACTTCTTCGCCGAAGTCTCTCGCATGCTCAACCCCGAACCCGCCCAGTTCGTCCCCGGCAAGTTCGACACCAACGGCAAGTGGATGGACGGCTGGGAGTCCCGACGCAAGCGCGTCGCCGGCCATGACTGGGCCATCGTCCGACTCGGCGTCAAGGGCCTCATCCGCGGCTTCGACATCGATACCTCCCACTTCACCGGCAACTACCCACCCGCCGTCTCCATCGAGGCCTGCGTCTCCGATTCCGACGACGCCGAAACCCTCAAGGCCGCCAACTGGACCGAGATCCTGCCCGCCACCCCCTGCGGCCCCAACAGCCACCACATCGTCGAGTGCGCCAGCGCCGAAGCCTGGACCCACCTGCGGGTGAACATGTACCCCGACGGCGGCATCGCCCGGCTGCGCGTCTATGGCCGGCCGGTCGGCTCGCTCTCCGCCGCCGCCGGCGAACTGGTCGATCTGGTGGCGATGGAGAACGGCGGCCGCGCCGTGTCCTGGAACGACGCCAGCTTCGGTTCGTCCGCCGCCGCCCTGCTGCTGCCCGGCCGCGGCATGAACATGGGCGACGGCTGGGAAACCCGCCGCCGCCGCGAGCCCGGCAACGACTGGTGCGTGCTCGAGCTGGGCGCGCCCGGCACGGTCGAGAGGATCGAGGTCGATACCGCCTTCTTCAAGGGCAACTACCCCGACCGCTGCTCGGTCCAGGCCGCCTGCGTCACCGGCGGTACCGACCGCTCCATCACCACCCAGTCCATGTTCTGGCAGACCCTGCTGCCCGAGCAGAAGCTCGAGATGGATGCGATCCATACCTTCACCGAGCAGATCGCCAAGCTCGGGACCATCACCCACGTGCGATTCAACATCTTCCCCGACGGCGGCGTCTCCCGACTGCGGCTGTGGGGAAAGCC
>NZ_JANUXN010000048.1 GCF_025699485.1 Thauera carbonicopians
TGTGCTGATACGGTATTCCCCTGACAGTTGACCACATTGGGGGGTGGTCATACGACCCCGAGCCGGGTTATGAAACGGGTACCCCTACCTGTTCATGACCTGGAGAAGGACGCATGACCACCGAAGAGAAAATAGCACGTCGCAAGCTCAGTCTTCTGGACCTGGCGCAAGAGCTTCACAACGTGAGCAAGGCCTGCAAGGTGATGGGCTACAGCCGTCAGCAGTTCTATGAAATCCGGCGCAACTACCAGACTTACGGCTCAGCCGGTTTGCTGGACAAACTGCCGGGCTGCAAGGGCGCCCACCCGAACCGGGTCGCGCCGGAGATCGAGGCGTCGATCCTGGCTCGAAGAGCAGGTTCGATTGCTCGAACGCTTCAGTCCCGAGTTCCGGGAACGGCAGATCGAAGTGCATCACACCGGCGAACTGGTTGCCATCGACACCTTCTTCGTCGGCAGCCTCAAGGGGGTGGGCAAGGTCTATCTGCAGACGGTGCTGGACTGCTACAGCCGCTTCGCCTTTGGTCGGCTCTACACCAGCAAGCTGCCGCTGACCGCCGTCCATGTGCTCAACAACGACGTGCTGCCGTTCTTCGAACAGCATGGTGTGAGAATCGAGACGGTCCTCTCGGACAACGGACGCGAATACTGCGGCCGGCCCGATCATCATCCGTTCGAGCTGTTCCTGCAGTTGGAAGGCATCGAACATCGCACCACGCGTGTTCGCAGGCCGCAGAGCAACGGCTTCGTTGAAAGGCTGCACCGCACGTTGCTCGACGAGCACTTCCGGGTGGCCGGGCGCACGACAGGGTACGAGTCTGTCGATCAAATGCAGGAAGACCTCGAACGCTATCTGCATCACTACAACCATGAGCGGCCCCATCAAGGGCGGATGATGGAGGGCAGAACGCCGATTCAGGCCTTCATGGCAGGCATCACTGAGCAGCCCGAAGTGCCGATGATGGAAGCTGCGTAAAACAACACCGGCCCGGGGCCGGTGTCAGGGGAATACTTGATCTGT